>NZ_FMPG01000006.1 GCF_900097965.1 Staphylococcus caeli | reverse complement strand
ATTGGCGTTTATTTTTAAAGAACCCTTATCAATTGAATTCTATAAATTATCATCCATTCAGGCTCTTTAAGAGTTGGCAAAGCACTTATAGTGCATTACAGTATTTACTTACTTTAGACGATAAATTAGAAGCAACCTATCGAATTGGACATCAAATTTTAAGTGCATTAAGAATGAATGATATAAAGAATTTTGAAGAAGCTTTAAGTAAAGCAGAAAATGAAGAAATCTTTGAAGGACTTAACCGTATTATAAAAACTTTCAAAGGCTATTTACCTTTTATAGAAAACACTATGCAGCATCCAAAATTAACTAACGGTCCAATTGAAGGAATCATTAATAAAATCAAATTAATAAAGAGAAATGCCTACGGCTATCGCAATTTTATTAATTTTAGAAATAGAATACTTATAATTTCTAGATTATTTGTCTCTGAACATAAAAAACACATCAAGCAACATTCAAAAGTTGCTTGATGCATCAAATATATTCATTTTTTATAGACCAACCGTTATTGACAAAGAGCCTAAATAAATACACCTTGTCACTTTTTGTATTAGTGACAAGGTGTATTTATTTATAGATAATAATTATTGATTTTTAGTTTTAGTTAACTCTCTTTAAGATGTTCATCTATACAATAGTAGAAACTATTTTTCTACTCGATTCCAACCTTTTTGTGTTAAAGCAATTTTACCACTTTCAATCGTGATAATTTTATTTTTATATAAGTGTCCGATAGCTCTCTTGAATGCACCTTTACTCATATTAAAGACTTCTTTTATAGCATCTGGGCTCGATTTGTCTGAAAATGGTAACTCGCCATCATATTCGACTAATAAGTTAAAAATGTGTTGACCATCATCATCAAGTCGTTCATGTGCAAATGGAAGGAATGAGCCGTTCAATTCTCCCTTTTCATTGTGACCAATAATTCGCACATTTACATTTTCACCTAAACGTGGTTCTGCCTTACGTTCAGATTCATGTACGAATATTTTGTACCCTTCTTTAGATAGTAAGAAACTACCAATTCTTAATAAACGATACGGTCTAGCTTCGACCACTTTATTTTTCATTTCATCATCGAAGACGGGTGTATACATTTGTTCGACAATTGTTTCTGTCGCTAAACGTGCAAACATATTGTTGTCTCTATCAATACGTAACGTTACAAAAAGTTCGTCGCCTTGTGTTGGCCACACCTCTTTGACTTTTGGTAAATCTTCCCATGGAATAAGTACTTCTCTCGGTAAACCAACATCAACATGTGCGCCATCGCGATCAGTTTTTAATACTTTTACAAAGTCGTATTTATCTGTAGTTATATCAGGCATGTTTTGCGTTGCAAACAATGCTCCTGAACGGTTTGGGTAAATGAAGAAACTATATTCTTCCCCTACCTGTAATTCATCTTCTTCGCTAATTTCGGATTGGTTTAGCTTAACTTCTTCGCCGTTTGGTCCTTGTAACTTGTATGTAGATCCTTCTAATCCTACAACTTCAAGAAATTCAATTGAACCTACAATATCTTTTTCATCTTGGGCCATACTTGTCTCCTTCGTACTCAAATTTATTCACACTAATTATAACATGCAATAGGAAAACAAGCATCACTATACTATGAAAGGTCGAAAGTAGCGACTAAGTGTGATATAATTTGTCCGGTAGATTAACGAAAAGGAGTTAAGGCATGTTACAAGTTACTGATGTAAGTTTACGATTTGGTGATCGTAAACTATTTGAAGATGTAAATATTAAATTTACAGATGGCAATTGCTATGGTTTGATTGGTGCAAATGGTGCTGGTAAGTCAACGTTCTTAAAAATCTTATCCGGAGAATTAGATGCACAAACAGGTCATGTTTCTATGGGGAAAAATGAACGTCTTGCAGTATTAAAACAGGATCACTTTGCATTTGAAGATGAACGTGTATTAGATGTTGTTATCAAAGGACATGAGCGTTTATATGCAGTTATGAAAGAAAAAGATGAAATATATATGAAACCAGATTTCAGTGATGAAGATGGTATTAGAGCCGCAGAATTAGAAGGCGAATTTGCAGAAATGGATGGTTGGAATGCTGAAGCTGACGCTGGTACCCTACTTTCTGGTTTAGGCATTAAAGCAGAGTTACAAGATAAAACAATGTCTGAGTTAGAAAACAATCAGAAAGTTAAAGTGTTATTAGCACAAAGTCTTTTTGGTAAACCAGATGTACTATTACTAGATGAGCCTACCAATGGTTTAGATATCCCTGCGATTAGTTGGTTAGAAGACTTCTTAATTAATTTTGAAAATACTGTTATTGTAGTATCACATGATAGACACTTTTTAAATAATGTGTGTACACACATTGCAGATTTAGATTACGGTAAAATTAAAGTTTACGTTGGTAACTATGATTTTTGGTATCAATCTAGTCAATTAGCTATGAAAATGGCACAAGATCAAAATAAGAAAAAAGAAGAAAAGATCAAAGAATTACAAGACTTCGTCGCACGATTCTCTGCGAATGCTTCGAAATCCAAACAAGCAACAAGTCGTAAAAAGCAACTTGAAAAAATTGAGCTTGATGACATTCAGCCTTCTTCACGTCGTTACCCATTTGTTAAATTCACACCGGAACGTGAAATTGGTAATGATTTATTATTTGTAGAAAATGTATCTAAAACAATTGATGGTGTTAAAGTATTAGATAACATTTCATTTACTATGGATCCAAATGATAAAGCTGTATTAATTGGGGATAGTGAATTTGCAAAATCAACATTACTTAAAATTTTAGCTGGAGAAATGGAGCCAGATGAAGGTTCTGTAAGATGGGGTGTTACAACTTCACGTAGTTACTTCCCTAAAGATAACTCTGAATTTTTCGAAGGTGTAGATATGAACTTAGTAGATTGGTTACGCCAATATGCACCTGAAGATGAACAAACAGAGACATTCTTACGTGGTTTCTTAGGCCGTATGTTATTTAGTGGTGAAGAAGTTAAGAAAAAAGCAAGCGTCTTATCAGGTGGAGAAAAAGTACGTTGTATGTTAAGTAAAATGATGCTTTCTAGTGCGAATGTGTTATTACTTGATGAACCTACAAACCACTTAGACTTAGAAAGTATTACTGCAGTAAATGATGGCTTGAAAAACTTTAAAGGTTCAATCATCTTTACGTCATATGACTTCGAGTTTATCAATACTATTGCTAACCGTGTTATAGATTTAAACCCTGCTGGTGCTGTGTCTAAAGAAATTTCTTATGAGGCATATTTACAAGAGACAGGCGTTTTAACAAAATAATTAATATTTTGAACTGTGAGATTCTATATAGAGTCTCACAGTTTTTTATGCAATTTGATATGTGCGTTAATTTTATAAGTTATTTATTTTGAAAAGTATTTTTATAGCTATATAATCAAACTATGTAAAAATAGGAGGAATGATGAGAATGGATAATTTAAATATGATTGATGGCCAAGTACTACCCCAAATAGGATTTGGTACATATAAGTTAAATGGTGCCCATGGTGTACATGCAATTACAAATGCTTTGAATCAAGGATATCGTCTATTAGATACGGCGTATAATTACGAAAATGAAGGTACTGTTGGAAAAGCAATTGCAAATAGTCATGTAACGAGAGATCAAGTCATTGTGACATCTAAACTTCCTGGTCGCTATCACGATTATGATGCAGCTATGGTTGCAATTCAAGAATCTCTATATCGTTTAAATGTTGAATATATTGATTTATATTTAATTCACTGGCCGAACCCTCGACAAGGGAAATATGTTGAAGCATGGAGAGCTATGATTGATGCACAAAAAGCAGGTTTGATTAAATCAATTGGCGTGTGTAACTTCTTACCTGAACATATTGAAACATTAGAGAAAGAAACAGGAGTGTTACCCACTGTAAATCAAATCGAATTACACCCCTACTTTAACCAACAAGATATCATCAAATTTCATCAAGAAAAAGGTATCATCACTCAAGCATGGAGTCCTTTAGGTCGTGCTTCAGAAGTTATTAAAGACAAAGATGTTGCAGTCATTGCGGAAAAACATAATAAAACTATTCCACAAATTATATTAAAATGGCATGTACAAAATGATGTAGTCCCAATTCCTAAATCTACTTCTATTGCTAGACAAATTCAAAATAAAGATATTTTTGATTTTACATTAGAAGAACAAGATATGGATGCAATAAATCAGTTAACACAAAAAGATGGCAGATTAAAAGGTCAAGATCCAGCAATATACGAAGAGTTTTAAAACAAAATGAGAGTTATCGTGCGATATCTATATATACCGAAGTATAATATTTCAACATAATTAACAAAAGTATTTTTAAACTGTTGTATTTTTCAGTAAATTTAAAAAATTTCGCAAAATTGGTTTACAGGCCATGTATGCGTATGTATAATGTGAAACATAAACAAAAATTAAATAAGGTTTTGATGAGGCGCATCAATCATTAGTAAAAATTAGGAGAACCTGACTGCTAGCAGCTAATTTTGAAAGGGTGAGATGCCGAAACAGTTATAATAGCAGCTTATAACACGTTGGACTTTATGGTTAAGAGCTAATAGTCTGTCATTATTTTAAAATAATGGAGTGCATCACTTGTATATATATTTATAGAACAGGTTCGCATTCCGAACTTGTTCTTTTTTTATAATACTGTGATTCTCCCCTGTTTAATGAGGAGGATATGGAATTGGAAAAAAGTGTTTTGAAATTTGGCGGATCGTCTGTCAGTGATTTTACAAAGATAAAAAATATCGCCGAAATGTTGCGTACGAGAGTAATGCAAGGCGAACAACTCATCGTTGTCGTCAGTGCCATGGGAAAAATGACAGATGAACTTATGGCAAATGTATCAACATTAACGACAAGTCCGAAAGATCAAGAGCTTGCCCTTTTGCTAACTACAGGAGAACAACAAACGGTATCGTACCTATCAATGGTATTAAATGATATCGGAATAAACGCTAAAGCAATGACTGGTTATCAGGCTGGTATCAAAACAGTTGGCCATCATTTGAAAAGTCGCATCGCAGAAATTAATCCTGATACTTTTGAACAAGCATTTAATACAAACGATGTACTCGTGATAGCCGGTTTCCAAGGCATTAATGATGCTTTTGAGGTCACTACTTTAGGACGTGGCGGCTCTGATACGACCGCAGTAGCATTGGCAGCAAGCAATAATATACCTTGTGAAATATATACAGATGTTGATGGCATCTATGCTACAGATCCACGCGTGTATTCACATGCTAAACGTCTCGATTATGTATCATATGAAGAAATGATGGAAATGAGTGCGCTTGGTGCAGGTGTACTTGAAACCAGAAGTGTAGAGTTGGCAAATAACTATAATATCCCTCTATATTTAGGCAGAACTTTATCAAATGTGAAAGGAACATGGATTATGTCACAAACAGAAATATTAGAAAAGAAAGCTGTAACAGGCGTTGCGCTTGATACACATATGATGCATGTAACAATTAGTTATCCCCTTCCAGATAATCGTTTGTTAACAGAGCTTTTCAACAAATTAGAAGCGGGTGCTGTAAATGTAGATATGATCTCGCAAATTGTTAATTTAGAAGGTTTACAGATGTCATTTACAATTAAAGACACAGACGCTATACAAATTTCGTCCATTTTAGAAGCGTTAAAAGAAAACTTTAGCGCATTGGGATTCAAAATAAATGAGGAATATGTCAAAATTTCCTTGATTGGTTCAGGTATGAGAGATATGTCAGGCGTAGCTTCAAAAGCATTTATTACTTTAATTGAAAACAATATTGCATTTTATCAAACGACAACGTCAGAAATTAGTATTTCGTGTGTTATTGATGCTGAAAATGGTGAGCGCGCAGTTCAAACCTTATATCAAGCATTTGATATTTAAATATTGATGTCAGAATTTTCGGAAATATAGCTTGAGTAATATTAAATCGATTTACTACCATGAATAATAAATAGAGGAGTGTATATATATGACAAGATTAGCAATTGCAGGTGCAACAGGATTAGTTGGAAGAAAAATGTTAGAAACAATTGATAAAAGAGCAATCCCCTTTGATGAGTTAGTGCTATTTTCATCAGCAAGATCTGCGGGTGAACAAATTGAATTTCAAGGGCAATCGTATACAGTAAGAGACCTCACAGATGAAGCGGCGAGTGAAGCATTTGATTATGTATTGATGAGCGCTGGCGGTAGTACAAGTGAACATTTCTCCCCTATTTTTGAACAAGCAGGTGCTATTGTTATTGATAATTCAAGTCAATGGAGAATGACAGAGGGTATAGATTTAATTGTTCCTGAAGTGAATGATCCTGTATTGGATAGAAAAATTATTGCCAATCCCAACTGTTCAACGATTCAATCTGTAGTACCACTTAAAATAATGCAAGAAGCCTTTGGTTTGAACCGTGTTGCATATACAACATATCAAGCTGTATCAGGTTCTGGAGTTAAAGGTAGACAGGATTTAGCAGAAGGTGCAAATGGTAAGGCACCAGAAGCATATCCACATCCTATTTATAATAATGTATTACCACATATAGATATATTTCTTGAGGACGGGTATACAAAAGAAGAGCAAAAAATGATTGATGAAACACGAAAAATATTAAAAGATGATGCTTTAAAAGTCACAGCAACATGTGTACGTGTTCCAGTTCAAGATAGTCATAGTGTGCATATGAGTGTGACAGTGAATAAAGATACGACGGTGGAAGCAATTCAACAATTATTTGAAAATGATACACGTGTCGTTCTTGTAGACAATCCGCAAAATAATGAATACCCACTAGCGATTCATTCAACAGGAAAAGACGAGATATTTGTTGGACGTATTCGCCGTGATGATAGTTTAGACAATACGTTCCATGTATGGTGTACTTCTGACAATTTATTGAAAGGTGCTGCATTGAATGCAGTTCAAATACTTGAACAAGTTATGGATTTGAAAGGAGCAAAATAAAATGGGACATATTTTTGAAGGTGTAGGTGTCGCCCTAGCGACACCCTTCACACATAATGAAGTTGATTATGATGCATTAAGAAATCACGTAAACTATTTACTCGATAATAATGCTAAATCTATCGTAGTAAATGGTACAACAGCTGAGAATCCTACATTAACAGATGAAGAAAAAGATCATATATTAGAGGTTGTTGTAAATGTCGTTGATGGACGTGTACCTGTGGTTGCAGGCACAGGTACAAATAGTACACAAAAATCAATACAGGCGTCAGTACGTGCGAGAGAAATTGGTGCAGATGCTATTATGTTAATTACACCTTACTATAATAAGACGAACCAACGTGGTTTGATCGCCCATTTTACAACAATTGCAGATGCAGTTAAATTACCTGTGATTTTATATAACGTACCTTCGCGTACAAATATGACTATTGATGCAGAGACTGTTGCAACATTAAGTGAAAATGAATATATTGTCGCATTAAAAGATGCAACGAATGACTTTGATTATATGGAAGATTTGAAACAAAGACTGAATCTTGACTCATTCGCATTATACAGTGGTAATGATGATAATGTTGTGGAATATTTTGATAAAGGTGGACATGGTGTGATTTCTGTTGTCGCCAATGTGATTCCGAAAGCATTCCAAGCTTTATACGATGATAAACAACAAGGTGCACATATAGAAGCTCAATTCCAACCAATTCAAACATTATTAGATGCATTATCCATAGATGTTAACCCTATTCCTGTAAAAGTACTGATAGCCCTAGAAGGGTTTGGAAATTATGAGGTACGTCTACCGCTTGTGCCACTTGAAGATAATGATCGTCAAACATTAGAAGCAGCATATAAAGCATTTAAAGCAGGTGAAAATGTATGAACATACTCTTAATTGGTTATGGTGCCATGAATCAACGTGTCGCACGTTTAGCCGAAGCCAAAGGTCATGAAATTGTAGGAATTATTGTAAGGGATGCTACAAAGGGTTATCCTTATCCTACTTTTGAACGTATAGCAGATGCTGAAAATGCAGATGTTGCTATCGATTTTTCAAACCCTGAATTATTATTACCACTATTAGAAGAAGAATTTAACTTACCGCTTGTCATTGCTACAACTGGTGAAAAAGATGAAATCATTCACAAATTAAAAACACTCAGTGAGTGTATGCCAGTATTTTTCAGTGCCAATATGAGCTATGGCGTTCATGCGCTTACTAAAATTTTAGAAGCAGCAGTACCGCTATTGCAAGACTTTGACATCGAATTAACGGAAGCGCATCATAATAAAAAAGTGGATGCCCCTAGTGGTACACTTGTTAAATTATATGATGTTATTGAAGCATTACGTGACAAGACGACACCAGTTTATGACAGACATGAACATACTGAGAAACGTACTCAAGATGAAATTGGCATTCATGCTATTCGTGGAGGCACTATTGTCGGTGAGCATGAGGTATTATTTGCTGGTACAGATGAAACTATTGAAATCACTCATCGAGCACAATCAAAAGACATCTTTGCAAATGGAGCAATTGGCGCAGCAGAAAAACTAATAAATAAAACAAATGATTATTATACTTTTGATAATTTATAAACAATAAGGAGCGAATTTAATTATGGTACAACATTTAAGCGCAGAAGAAATTATTCAATATATAAGTGATGCAAAAAAGTCTACCCCACTTAAAATCTATATCAATGGTCGTTTTGATAACGTTACTTTTCCAGATAACTTCAAAGTATTCGGTTCAGCCGATTCAAAAGTAATTTTCTGTGAAGCAGATGAATGGAAACCATTTTACGATGAGCATCAATCAATTATTGAAGAAATTGAAATTGAAATGGATCGTCGTAATTCAGCAATCCCACTGAAAGATTTAACAAATACGAATGCGCGTATTGAACCAGGTGCATTTATACGTGAACAAGCAATTATTGAAGATGGTGCAGTTATTATGATGGGCGCAACTATTAATATTGGTGCTGTTGTAGGTGAAGGCACGATGGTTGATATGAATGCGACGCTTGGTGGTCGTGCAACGACTGGTAAAAATGTACATGTTGGTGCTGGATCTGTATTAGCGGGAGTAATTGAGCCGCCAAGTGCATCACCAGTTGTTATTGAGGATGATGTGTTAATTGGCGCAAACGCGGTTATACTTGAGGGTGTACGTGTTGGTGCTGGCGCTATAGTTGCAGCAGGTGCAATTGTAACACAAGATGTGCCTGCAGGAGCTGTTGTAGCAGGTACACCTGCTAAAGTGATTAAACAAACAAGTGAAGTTGAAGATTCTAAACGAGAAATCGTTTCAGCATTAAGAAAATTAAACGATTAAAAATATATTATCAAGAAGATAGTTAAATATTTATTTAAGACATTTTCAACAATAGTATTTGTGAAGGAGGTATGGACGATACAAAATTATAAATTTGTATCTTACCTCCTCATTTTTATAATTAATAACCCATACATAGGAGTCATTAGACTACAGAATTTAATGAATTTTACTCAAAGGATTTGATTAGGATGAATGAATTAGAATTTGTAACAAGACATAGACGTTATTTACATCAACACCCAGAATTAAGTTTACATGAATTTGAAACGACAGCTTATATTGCCGAGTATCTAGATACATTAAATATTAAATATGAACGTCCATTAGATACAGGATTAGTTGCTTATTTGCCTGGCAACAGTCATCATACGATTGCATATCGTGCAGATATAGATGCCCTACCTATTTTTGAAGAAAATGAAGTAGATTATAGAAGCGAAATAGATAACGTAATGCATGCTTGTGGGCATGATGGTCATACAACTGCATTAATGTTATTTGTTCACCGCTGCAAAATACTAGCAGAACAAGGCGCCCTACCACATAACATTGTGTTTATATTTCAACCAGCTGAAGAAACAGGTGGCGGTGCAAATCGTTTGATTCGCGCAGGTGCATTTGAAAAGTATCCTATTGAGGCTGTATTTGGTGTGCATGTAATGCCTTTTGAAGATGAAGGACGCGTAGTAATTAGAGATGAAGAAATAACGGCAAGTGCGACGGAGTATCGATTTTATTTAAATGGACTTTCTAGCCACGTTGCTGATAAGGAACAAGGTCATTCGTGTGGTGAAGCGTTGCAACATGTTTTAAGTCAGGTTGGACAAATCCAACAATATCATCTAAATGGTTTGAAACGAAATATTGTTCACATGGGACACTTTGAAGCGGGTGAAGCGATTAATACTGTGCCTAGTCATGGTTATTTAGAAGGCACAATTCGAACATATGATGTTAAAGACTTACAAATTGTGCAGCAACAAATGGCTAAGATTGCAGAAAGCGTTAAATTACTTTTCAATGTTTCCTGTGAGGTTAAGTTTGAAGAAGGATACCCACCTACTTACAATGATCCACAATTACGAAAACATGTTGAAAATGGTTTGGAAAAAGCAGAATTTGAAGTCATTGATAAACCAACACCCTACTTATTCGGCGAAGATTTTAGCTTTTATAGCCAACTAGCACCAAGTTATTTTGTATTTGTGGGTGTTCGAGATGAAGCTAAAGGCTATGTTACTGGTTTACATACGGCACATTTGAATTTTAATGAACATATGTTAATCCGTATTGCAGACTATTATGAACAAATATTAACAACATATAGTGAGGTGTCAAAATAATGACAGCCATTTGGTCAGTAGATACCGCAATGTTTTGTGAAAATGCTAAGCGAGTAAAACAAGATAATAATATTATGGCAGTTGTAAAAAATCATGCTTATCACTATGGTTTAGAATTTGCAATAGAACAATTTTCTAAAATTGGTATTGATACCTTTAGTACAACATCCTTAAAAGAAGCTATGTGCATTCGTAAACTTGCACCGAATGCAACTATCTTCTTAATGAACGCAGTTTATGATTTCGATTTGTTACGCGAATATCGTATTCAAATGACCTTGCCTTCCCTATCGTTTTATTACGAACACTTTAATGATCTTTATGATATTGCAATACATTTAGAATTTGAAAATTTATTGCATCGTTCTGGATTGAAATCTATTGATGAAATTAAGGAAGTGCTACAGCATCATCGTCAAAATCAACAATCACGCAAAATGCATATCACTGGTTTATGGACGCATTTTGGTTATGCTGATGAATTTGATGTTCCAGACTACCAAATTGAACGTGATGCATGGATTGAGATTGTTGATACATTGATCGCAGATGGATATACGTTTGATATGATTCATGCTCAAAATAGTGCAAGCTATTTTCGAGAAAATAGTGTTTTAAAGCATCATACACATGCCCGAGTTGGTATTGCCTTGTATGGTTCCAGACCCTATCAATCGATTACTGAAGAGAGTATACAACAATCCTTGACTGTTAAAGGTAATGTAATTCAAGTGCGTGAAGTAAATAAAGGTGATTATTGTGGCTATAGCTTTGCGTTTGAAGTGATTAAAGACCATACGAAATTAGCCGTTGTTGATATTGGATATGGGGATGGTATATTAAAATCTAGAGCAAAACATGAAGCTTTAATTAATGGTAAACGTTATCCAATTCGAGCGCTGATGATGAGTCACATGTTTGTAGAGGTAGATGACGGTATCCATGCACGTGATGAAGTTATATTATATAATAAGGATATACGCGTTGATGAATTTACATTTAAAGGCGTTGGCGCTAATTCTGAACAATTAAGTGCTATGAATCACCACTCATTAATAAAGGAGTACAGATAAATTATGGTAGTAGAATATAATAGTAATGGTGAGTTAACTATGGGCGGTACAAGTCTTAAAACAATTGCACAAAGTTTTGGTACCCCTACAATAGTTTATGATGAAGTACAAATTAGAAACCAAATGAGACGCTTTCATAAGGCTTTTCAAGAAAGTGGCTTAAATTATAATATATCCTATGCATCAAAGGCGTTTACTTGCTTACAAATGGTTAAATTGGTTCAAGAGGAAGGTTTAGAGCTAGATGTTGTTTCTGAAGGTGAATTATATACTGCATTAGAAGCTGGCTTTGATGCACAACACATTCATTTTCATGGGAATAATAAGACCAAGCATGAAATTAGATATGCATTAGAAAATAAAGTTGGTTACATCGTGGTTGACTCGCTTGAAGAAATTGATCTCATTGATCGTTATGCTAGCGATCAAGTTAAAGTGGTGTTACGTCTAAATCCAGGTGTTGAGGCACATACGCATGAATTTATTCAAACTGGTCAAGAAGATAGTAAATTCGGCTTATCTATTAAATATGGTTTGGCTATTCAAGGTGTTGAAAAAGTACAAGCATCTAAACATCTAGAGCTTAAAGGTGTGCATTTCCACGTTGGTTCTCAAATTGAAGGTACAGAAGCTATGATCGAGACTGCTAATATAGTGATAAAATGGCTCAAAACAAATGATATACAAATAGAACTAATGAATCTTGGTGGAGGATTTAGCATTAAATATGTTGAAGGAGATGTGAGTTTCCCTATCGAATCTGGAATAGCAGAAATCACATCTGCCATTAAAAATATTGCACAGGAGACGGGTTATCCTGTACCGGAAATTGGTATAGAGCCTGGCCGCTCTATTGTAGGTGAAGCGGGCATTACGTTATACGAGGTTGGTACCATCAAAGAAATTCCAGAAGTAAATAAATATGTTTCAATAGATGGCGGAATGAGTGATCATATCAGAACATCACTTTATGATGCGCAGTATGAAGCTTTACTTGTGAATAGAAATGATCCAAAAGATGAAACGGTTACGATTGCTGGTAAATTATGTGAATCAGGCGATATTATTATTAAAAATGCTAAATTGCCAAGCACAGTAAAACGTGGAGATTATTTAGCAATATTATCCACTGGTGCGTATCATTATTCTATGGCATCAAATTATAATCAGATGCAAAAACCATCCGTATTCTTCCTGAAAGACGGTAAAGCTAGAGAAGTTATTAAGCGTCAATCTCTACGTCAGTTAATTATTAACGATACAAAATAAAAAAATGGTTGTCTCCCCTTTTTTCGGGTGACAACCATTTTTTATGTGCAATTCATCAGTTACGATACATATGAAAGTACATATACTTATACCAATATTAAGCCTATTAAAAAAAGAACCTTTAACAAGGTTCTTTAGATAGTCAATATTGCAATCTATATTATAGTTTTACAACGTTTGCAGCTTGAGGACCGCGGTCGCCTTCAACTACTTCAAATTCAACTGATTGACCTTCTTCTAATGATTTGTAACCTTCTTGGTTAATTGCTGAGAAGTGTACGAACACGTCGTTTTCTCCTTCAACTTCGATAAATCCAAAACCTTTTTCAGCGTTAAACCATTTTACTGTACCTTGTTTCATAAATGTGAAACCTCCAAGACTAATATTCATTCAATATGCTTATTCGCATATTACAAAAAATACAATGAAACAGTGTAAAGCTGTTAGTACAATATTCTTTGCAATATGGAATAAAAACAATTGCTTGACTAACATTATAAAGGATTTCTCTTTAAATTGCAAGACTAATGTGAATAAACTGTTTATTCAATTATAGGTAAATTATAAAAAACTTCATTATTATTTAAAACAATATAACTATAGAAAATTTGTAAATCTTCATCACAATCCTCACAAAATCCTAAATCACAATTATTATAAAAAGCATGAATATTATATTTTCCCACTAAATAATTATCAAAATTTTTTTTACTATCCATGATTAAATTTTGATAAGTGTTTAACATATCTTCATATGTCTCAAAATCATATTGTTTTATAATTTGCTCAGGCCAATCACTAAATAGCCACCAGCCTTCGTAATCTGCTCTAATTTTTGCAACTGTCCACATGTAATTCCACCCTTTCACAGCACATCTAATCATAAAGGATGAATGATTTTCGCATTCAATGCTCAAGATTTAGATTTTTAGTACAAATTGGACAAAAGTATTTATATCATTTGGTACATATACAATAAATAAAAATTTCTCATGTTAATATCATACTATAAGATTAAGTTTAACATTATCTTATTTTGAATCCATACAATTTTACCTTTGTGTAATATTTTAACGCGTTAGAAGTCAAAATCAAGTTATCTGACTCATACTTTTGACCGATAGCTTAATGTTGTATAAACGTAAATATTAGTTTTGTAAAGCAAAATTTCGTATAATATAAGTTAAGAGGTGATTATATGCAACGCAAACATATTCAAGTATTTGGAATGGTACAAGGTGTAGGTTTTCGTTATTACACTGAAAAAATAGCACGTAAATATAATATTGTAGGTACTGTGCAAAACGTCGATAACTTCGTGGACATATATGCTCAAGGTGATGAACAGAACTTAACACAATTTATTAACGCAGTTACTGAAGGTGCCTCTCCAGCGTCTCACGTTGAAGATTTTGTGATAGAAGCGTTAGATCCTGATGAATCATTGAAAAAATTTAGAACGATATAAAGGAAGATGAAATTTGAGATATAATATTTCTCGTATTTTGGGTACAATGGTTGCATTACCAGTAGCAATCATCGCATGGATTGTTAGCATATTTGCTTTAGATATTTATTTCATTTTTGATTTACTCATATCTGTAGCAACATTTATCATCTTTTACTTCCCTACACAAAGATTGACATCAAGAAAGTATTTGAATGAAATTGGTTTAACTCGGCGTGACTATCATTTTGTTAATGGACAGTTAAATAATGCGCAAGATAAAATAAGAAGAATCTTTAAGACCTTTGTCAATGTAAGATCTATTAAAGATTTTAGGCAAGTCAATGAAATTTACCGGATATCCCGAGCTATCTATTTTGCAGTTAAACAGCAGCCGGGACAATTTTTTAAGGTGGAAAGTTTCTTCTATTCTCATATTGATAATGCATTGAATTTAATTGAAGCATATACAAGATTATCTAAATCACCAAAAAAATCTAAAGAAGAAAAACAAAAATTAGAACAAACGCGTATTACACTAGATGAAGTTAAAAGAACGCTAGAAGCAGATTTGCGTAGAATTAATGAAGAGGATTATAGCCGACTTGATATAGAGATGGAATTGAACAAATTAGAGCAAAAACGAAATAAATAATATCGACTTAAAAATGAAATGGAGCGGAATTTTATGGTTAGAGAACAAGATGCTATTAATTCACATCCATTGGATAAATACATTGATGAACATTCAGCAAATGAAACTGAAATTGTTAAAAATGCTACACAGTTTTCTCAAGAAGATCAACGTAAAATTGATCAAATCAGTGAGCAAATTAAGCCAATGGATCATGATGGTTTGTTGAATTACGGAACACAAGCACAATCAAATATGTCACAGTTTTCACATCGAATATTAAATGAAGTAAAAACGACTGATGTGGGCCCTGTTGGCGACTCGTTAAATGGATTAATGAGCAAACTAAAGTCTGTAAATCCGGATGAATTAAATCCTGAGAATCAATCTAGATTAAAACGTATTTTCAGACGGACCAAAGCTTCAGTCAATGAAATATTTTCGAAAATGCAGTCTGTAGGTTCACAAATAGATCGCATTTCAATAGAATTAGACAAACATAAAAACAATTTAAAAAAAGATATCGATATGTTAGATGAGTTGTATGACATGAACAAAGATTATTTTGATGAGCTATCAATATATATTGAAGCAGCCAAAAAGAAACAACTTCAATTACAACAAGAAGAAGTACCTAAACTGCGCAATCAAGCTAAGACGACAGGTAATCAAATGGATGTGCAAGCAGCTTCTGATATGGAACAATTCATCGATCGTTTAGATAAACGTATCTATGACTTGCAATTATCACGACAAATTGCGATTCAAACTGCACCCCAAATACGCATGATTCAAAATGTAAATCAGGCACTTGCAGAAAAAATACAAAGTTCTATTTTGACAAGTATTCCGTTATGGAAAAATCAAATGTCTATTGCAGTCACATTAATGCGACAACGTCATGCAGTGTCAGCGCAAAAAGCAGTTACAGATACTACGAATGATTTATTATTGAAAAACTCAGAGCTATTAAAAGAAAATGCAATCGCCACTGCTACAGAAAATGAGCGTGGTGTAGTAGATATAGAAACACTTAAAACAACACAAAATGATATTATCGAAACCATTGAACAAACGTTACAAATTCAAGAACAAGGTAGAACAAAACGTAAACAAGCTGAATCTGAATTAAATGAACTAGAATCAGAGTTACAAAATCATCTACTTGATATGAAATCTAATAAATCATAAAGTAAAGCCCCGTATTACTTATAATAGTAGACGGGGCCCTTTTATTAGAACTAGTGATTTGTTTTAGATGAAATTTCTTCTAAGACATTTGACTTATCTTTTTTCAATTTCGTGTCAGTAACAATTTTTTGTTCAACTGCTAATTTATGTGCAATTTTTGGTGCGGTCCAAACTGCTGGAAGCATTATGATTGATATGGGGACAGCTGTAATAATAATAAATGACTGTATAGCATTAATACTGCCTTCACCAATATTGATTAATATAATTGAAATAACACCCATAATCACTACCCAGAATAATCTAATCATTTTCGGCGGATCACCCTCACCCGTTACAGACATTGAAATTGAAAATGACATTGTATCTGCAGTGGTAATTACAAAAATTAATGTCAACAATAATAAAACAATGACAAGTACTGTACCTATTGGTAAATGAGAAGCGATAGAAATTACAGCGGCTGGCAATCCATTATCTGCTAAAGGATTACTAATTGCCCCACTATTTTTAGTTTCATAGAACAAACCACTACCACCTAAAATAGAAAACCAAATATGTGATACAACAGCTGCTACAATAGATACTAGTAAAAATATCTCTCTAATAGTACGACCCCTTGATACACGAGCCACTAACATACCCATTAATGGACCATAACCAATAAACCAACCAAAGAAAAAGAGCATCCATGCGCCTGCCCATTTGTCATTGCCTCTAAAGGTGCTGATTTCTAAAAAGTGTGTGATATAGACACCATAAGATGATATGAAAGTATCGATAATAAAGCGACCTGGACCTAATAATAATATAAATACTGCAAGTGCGATTGCAAGCCAGACATTTAATTTACTTAAAAACTGAATTCCTTTATCGATGCCTGTTGTTGCAGAAATAGACACGATTATCATTAATCCACCTACAGATAAAATTTGAGTAACTAGATTATCTGGAATACCGAATATACTATGTAACCAGTAACTGAATTGGAATCCAAAAAAGCCTATTGTCCCAATTGTCCCTGCAACTGCGCCTAAAATACAAAATACATCAATGATCCATCCAATTTTATTCTTCTCAATCTTACTACCGAATATTGGATATAAAAGTGTACGTGGGCGCATTTTCATATTTTTATTATAATGTGCATACATGATAATAATACCAGTAACAGCGCCATAGACAGCCCAAGCAGTGAAGCCCCATGATGTGAAACTCTGCGCCATAGCTGCAGGAATTGCTCGTGTACTACTATCTTTGATTGCAGGATCCATTGTTGGTGGAACATCAATAAAGTAATACATTGGCTCAGCAGCAGCCCAGAATATTGCTCCTGCGCCTAATCCAGATGTAATGACGATTGCCGCCCATCTGAAATAACCCATTTCAGGCTTTGATGCATTACCAAGTCGAACACGACCATATTTTGAAAATGCTAAAAAAGCACCAACAGCAAATGTAGCTAATAATAAAACTTGCCAAAATGCTCCGAAATAAGTAATAGAAAATTGAAACCCTTTTTGAACGAAAGTTGAAGTAGCTTTAGTAAATATGGACGACATCAATACAAATAGTACGAGTATACCCCCACTAATTAAGAATACCGGCCAATCTAATTTTTCTTTCCAATGTTTAGAATTAATGTTATTCGACTCCTCTATAGTACGTGTATTCAAAATGAAAGTAGCTGAAGATTAACGCAATGGCTTGAATATGCGCCTAGCCATGCTGTCGATTTATTTTGATAATACACTTAAAGTAAAGAGTATAGCCTAATTTTGAAAACTAAGCAATTGCGTTTTCAAAATACTTTCTTAAAAACACTATTATAATTGGAATAATTTTGCATATAAAAAAGAAGTGAGACAGAAACCTCACTTTTTTAAAGATTAGATTTCTAGTATCACCCTAGCAAAGTTGAATATTTTTTGACAGTTTCATCTGAACTTCAGTCATTTACAGGCTAATTAAAAAATCTGAGACATCTATCTATGTCTCAGACTCATACAAATACCTATTCTTTTTCATATACAATCGGTTTTTGATTTTTTACCATTGTAGCTACAATATAACCAATAATAGTTGTTACAACTGCAATTGGGAACCATTCAAGCGAATATGCTTTTAATGGTAGGCTATCGATGAAACTCAATTTCAACCATCCTTCAGTGTGAATAACACTTAATACGGATACGATTGAAACAATTGTAACTGGTATTTGTTGTGCAATTGGTTTTGTAGGTACAAATCGTGCGAGTAAGATTAATAACACAGAAGTAATCGCGACTGGATATACAATACTTAATACCGGTACAGACATTGAAATTACAGAGTTTAATCCTTGGTTCGCTAATATAAAACTAATTAATGTAAAGATAATTACATAGGCTTTGTAAGAAATTTTAGGGAAAATTTTGTGGAAATATTGTGATACTGCAACCACTAAACCACAAGCTGTTGTTAAACAAGCAAGAGCTACAATAATACCTAACAAGTATTTACCAAACGTACCAAAGCCAACGCTTGCCATTGTTGTTAATAAATAAGTACCAATATTTTGATCTTTTGCAGTTAGACTAGCAATCTTTTCTGGCGATACAGCCATGTGATTTCCGATAAATCCTAAAGAAATATAGATAAACATTAACGCGATTGCTGCAATTATACCGGCCATTAATGTTTGTTTGAAAATCTTGTTAGCATGTGTGATACCAGTAGATTTGACTGCATTCACAACAATCATTGAAAAAGCAATCGCTGCGATGGCATCCATTGTTAGATAACCATTAGTGAATCCTTGTGAGAATCCAGTTAAATTTGAAGTAAATGCTTCACCTGCTTGACTGTGGTCATTATTACCGTAGTCAACAAATCCTTTAACTATCATAGCTAAGATGGTAATTAATAATAATGGTGTTAATAGTGATCCGATACGGTCAACCATTTTACTCGGATTAATACATAAATATAATACAATAAGGAAATATATTACTGTAAAAATAAATAAAGCTAAATTACTATTAGTATGTGCAATTGGTGTTACAGTCATTTCAAATGAAGTAGATGCTGTACGTGGAATTGCAAATAAAGGACCAATTGTAAGATAGATGATGATTAAAAATACTATCGAAAATTTTGGTGAAATTTTATTTAATGAGCCAATATAACCTTGCTTGTCTAATGCACCTACAACGACTCCTAACAAAGGTAAACCAATACCTGTGAGTGTAAATGCTAAAATAGACGGCCAAAAGTATTGTCCGCTATCTAGACCTAAATTTGGTGGAAATATTAGGTTCCCTGCACCAAAAAACATTGCAAATAAAGTGAAACCTATAATCCATGTGTTTTTATTCATATGTTGTTCTCCTTCTAACCAATAAAATAATATTATTCATTCTATCACGTTTCATAAGATAGCGTCTATATAAATTTCAGAATATTTAAAAATATGATAGCTATTTTTGAGAAATTATTTTTCTAGAATGATTTTAATAATAATTTTTTCAATAATGGAGATAATTGAGCTGGTAAATGCTCAACGCCTTCAACGAATAAAGCATATTGGCCATAAATATTATGAATGGTTTGTTCAATATCCTCAGTTATCGGTTCTTGACTTAAAAAGACATTAAATACTTCAATCCCCATTTTTCTAGCAGTTTCAACCGCTTCATAGGTATCTAAAATACCATCCTGACTATAGTTGTATGCCGAAGGTTCACCATCAGAAAAAACGATTAAAAATCTTTGATTGTGCGCACGACGCATGAGGCGTTCACTACCAATACGAATAGCCACACCGTCTCTATTATCATCTTGTGGCTCTAAAGCCATAATTCGTGGACCTTCTTTATCGAACATTGAACGATCATAGGAAATGATTTCATCAATGATGTTCGGCTGTTTCGATTCATCAGCATCAAAGGCATCTTCGTTAAAAGCTAAAATTTCATGTTTAACTTGTAAAGATTTTAAAGTCTCGTGGAATAAGACGACCCCTTTCATAGTTTCATCCATTTTATCTTGCATACTTGCAGAAGCATCAACTAATAAAGTGAATGTCGCATCAAAAGATTGGCTTAAATCTTGTTTTTTATAAAACAATTTATATTGATCATCTATAAACCAGTTCAATAAATTTTTCTGTAATCGACCTTTTGTTAGGTTATGACGTTCATCTTGATATTCTCTGTCGATTGTTTTTTGAATAATTTGGATTAGATCTTTCGTTTCAAATTGTACCTCTGATTCAACATCTCTATATGTTTGAAGATATTCTGGTTTGATATCAGGTATATTCCATTTGACATCAACATTTTGATTAATGCCTTTAAGTGCAAATACTTCGTTATGTCCTACTGAACCACCTTCATCATTATCAATAGTATTGGTAGATCCTTTACCTTTTTTTGTTTGCATATCTGTCATATCATCACTTGCGTCACCTTCTCTAGCAGTGTTGTTATCTGACATGACATCACTGTTTTCACCTTCATGTAGTTCCATTTCAAGATAAGCCCCGCCTTCAGAAGCACTATCTTGGTTATTGGATTCCATTTTTTCAGTCACCGTATCATCATCACTTTGTTCGTCAGAGCTTCCATCAACGTTACTGGCATCTGTTCGTTTTAAATCTTCAAATTTTAGTGATTCAATGGACGCATATACTTTTTTAGGTAAATGGTAATATTCATTGAGCATATCTTCTTTTAAAATATCATCTATTTGATACATAATCCGTTCAGCTAAATACATGTTATCCTCAGATGAATTATTATAAAAAAAGTTTGGTAAATACAAATACATATTGTTTAAAATATCATCAAGTTGTGGATGTATTTGAGGTACGTCATAGAAATTTTCTGTTATAAATGACGCTTCCAAGTATAAAAAGAGTAAATCTGTAAATGTAGTTTTAGTTTGATAGACTTTGATTTGCGTTTTCGTATAATTAAGCCGTATGTTATTGCGCAATTGGATTGCGGACTGCATGGATGGGCGTTGTTTAGCTATAGTATTCAATACACGTTGATCTTCCAATAATTTAAATAATTGTTGGAAAAATTTTGTATGTTTAAACGTTTGATTGCGAATCACGGTATTGACAATAGTTTCATCCATCATTTGATATCCATATGCAGCTAACAAGATATCAGTTTTCAACCCAGTAATTTCAATATCCTCTCTTCTATGAGACCAAAAAGAGCTTGTGATTAAAGTATTATTAATTGGATCATAATAAGGGAATTTTTGAATTTTAACATGTGTTTGTGGGTTTTTTAGCAAAAGACGCGCTAAATCTTGTAACATCATGACTTTTTTGGCATCTAGCTGTTCATCATTAAATTTGATAAAACGATCACTCATGATTATCCCTCACTAAAAATTTAATTCCACTGCATTTAAAATGGCTTGTTGTTCACGTTCATCCTCTAATTTATCAATAATTGTACGTTGAATCGCACGGTGAATTGGCATAATTGTAGCTAAATCACTCAAATCGATTAATGCACGAATACTTGCCGCTTCTTCAGATATTTGTCCTTGTTGTGTCATCGTACGTAAATCTTCGTTAAATTTGATGATTTTTTTAATTAAGTCATCATCTTTTAATTGGCTTTGTTGTTTTATTACATCACTGAGAATATCCCCATCTATATAATCAACTTGAATAACGACGAAGCGATTTTTTAATGCTTCATTCATAGGTAAGGTACCTATATACCCCACATTGATTGCTGCAATAACATTGAAACCTGGCGCAGCATTGACAACTTCACCAGTAAATGGATTTGTCAGTTTACGACGATAGTCAAGCACCCCATTTAAAATAGGCAATGTTTCAGGCTTCGCCATATTAATTTCATCTATATATAAAATATGCCCCTCTTTCATTGCTTTGATGACAGGACCATCGATAAATACTATTTCTTGTGAGCCATTTTCGTTAGTTTGAATCGTTTTAAATCCTAGCAAACTTTCAGCATCTAAATCTACCGAACAGTTAACTTGATGCATTGGGCGTTGCATCGTTTCACTTAATGTTTCTGCTAGTTTCGTCTTCCCTGACCCTGTTGGCCCCTTAAGTAGAATATTTTTATTTAAATGCATTAATGATTGCGCATCATTAAATACAGTTTCATCTTTATTGATATAGTAGTTGCCAGTCATAGCGTATAGTTCTCCTTTATAGATATTAATCTTAATCTAATGTTTAAATATTAAAAATAGACTGGGGCATCAATACGAAAACATATTTTGCCCAAGCCTTATTTGAAAATTCTATCTCAGAAACATAACAGTTAATAATGGTTAAATTTCTTTGAAATATTCTTTGTAATAACCGCCTACAAGTCCGGAGTTGTCAATGATTTGATAATACTCTTCCGTCTCGTTAATAACGTCATATTGTTTACCGACAGTAAGCATATCAGATACTGTGAATTTCTTCGCATCTGTATGTATAACTTCGATTTTTTTTATAGGTGTACGTTCTTTCCATGTTTCGTGTAGCATTGTAAAACCTCGCTTTGTTATTTGATTTCAAGTGTAAGTATGAACGTGATACCACTGTTTTCAGTGATTCTCAGTGATTTTTCACCATCTTGATCTAATGTTTGGTAAGGTATGCCAATCGATTCAAGTTGTTGTAATGCATTTTGAAATTGAGCTTTCGATTCTGTAGCAAACTCGATTTGTTCTACTATACCTTGCTCAGGCATTTTCAATTCTTCAGTTGAAGCAAAGATATGAATCTCGCCACCTAGACCACCATCACCGATTCGAAAGACTTGTACTTTATAGTCTGAGTCAGGATGAGGTGTATATTCTGCAAAATGTGTGAGTCCAAATACATTAGTTAAAATGGATTGGGTTAATAATAATTCATTTACTTTGACTAATACAGGGCCTAAACCTTGAATTTGATGTAATGGATTCACTGTACTGTCAAAAGTTGGTGTGCCTAATGGTGCGCCTGTATTGTGTTCATTGGAATATAGGTGGAACGATTGACCGTTATGGTCTTTGAACTCGATATAAGCGTGACCATTTAAATCTGTAATCGCACTATGTTCTATTTGCTTTTGATCTAAAATTGAAATATATTCATCAAGCCCTTCATCTGAAGGAACTCTTAAACCGATATTGTCAATATGATTATCTTCATTTTGATAATTTGGTATTTCGACAAAATGGATGCGTGTGCCTGAGCTCAGTTCGGCATCACCAAAACGTAGCGCATTTCCTTTAGATTCAACACTTAAGCCAAGTGTATCTTTAAATAAAGTTTTAGTTTGTTCTAAATTGTTTGTCCCAGTCGTTACACTTCTTAGACCATTCATTATATTAACCCCTTTATTGATCACTTTTCAATTTATTATAACGTATTTTACAGATGATTTATATCATGAAGTTTACGCCTAGAGTATATATTGTAAAATTGTTACAGAATATACATTGGACGAATTGAAAAAATGTATTAATATGGATATATAACAAGTTTTAAATTTTTTTAATAGTAAATTAAAAAATAGAGATAGCGTATGAGAAGGAGGTTTTGAGATGTCTGGTATATGGTTTGTATTCGGTATAACGGTACTCATTGCAGTATATTCAGGTATTACATTCTTTAGTAATTTGAGTAATAAAGCTAAGCAAAAAAATGCGAAGAAGAATAACATATATGGCATAATCTTTTTAGTATTTCTAATTATTGCGCTTATAGAATTATTTGTCTATATTGCATAACAGTTGTAGACGAACAGGTCTCTAATCCTGTTGTTTAATTTAATAAAAGCCATCCTTAATGACATCAGTTAAGGGTGGTCTATTTTTGTTTAAGAAAAAGGTGGATAGTTAGTTTTAGTAATAAGCAATAGTATATTAGAATTAGCATACAGTACATTAAGAATTTGCCGTTATATAAAAGTAATGTACCACTATTTAACAATGACAGCAGTTCGCTTATTGGTGGCATAATCCAAACAAACCATTTTAGAAATGACATGGAATCAACCAATGTGACTTTAGTAAGTGTAATTATGATAACGAACACTGTAAATAGCCATCGATATGGTTTACTTGCAAGATTTGTATTGGATACAAATGCACCTAAAAGTATGCCAAAAATACTCAAAAGGACATGAACTATCAAACTAATTACTATGAAATTGACAGTTATTTTCTTATCAAAACTATTTATTATTAATGGATAAACTATAGATATTAAAATAAGCGGAAAACTCAATAATATTAAATTAATTAATTTAAAGGTTAAATATTTCAATTTAGATGATAAATGTATATACAAGATATCCCTCTCATTTATTGAATCATGCTTGAAGTTCATGATGGTTAACCAAGTCATAGTTAACAATAAAAAAATAGCAGTTGACCCATAACTAGAGAGTATTGGCAGATCTTTATATATGTAATTTGCAATAATACTTAATAAATATAAAAATATTGGTGCTATCATTTGATAAGAATTAAAAAATTTTGTGTTTTCATATTTTAAAAATGAAATTAACATTTGCTTATTCCTTTACTTCTAAAATTTCAATTTCATGATTGATTAGTGCTTTTAGGATTTCGTTTGCTTGTGATTTTGGAACTTGAATTGTTAATAAATCATTTGAAATATTTATATTTGAAGTATTTATTTGGTTTAGTATTTTTAATTCATTAATGTTAGACATGTATGGAACTGTTATAGTCCTGAGGCTTGGCACTGAATGTACTGACTTGTAGGTATTATCTTCTAAATTTAAAATATGTGTAGCAAAGTTTGGAATCACTTCAGCTTCATGGGATGTATAAATAATAGTTTTATTTGTTGACAGTTGTTGTAAGTGTTTAATTAATTGAATTTCAGACGATTTATCTAGACCAGAGAATGGTTCATCAAGTATTAATATTGATGCATTCTTTAATAGAGATTGGATAATATTTACTTTTTGTAAAGTCCCTTTTGAAAGATTCTGAAGTTTTAAATCTTTATATTGAGTAATATTAAACATTTCACTATATTTAAACCAATCATATGTGTTGTGTCTAGTTTTGTGTAAATCTTGAATACTTTGCAAAAACATACTTACAGTCATTTTTATGTTATCAGGCAATAAATCAGGAGCATAACCTATGTTTTCATTGACATGTAATTGACCACTACTAGGGCTAATTAACTCGGCCATTAACTTAAGCGTAGTACTTTTTCCAATACCATTAGATCCTATAACTCTAGTAATAGAGTGCTTAGGTATTTTGAAAGAAAGGTTGTTAATAACCGTTTGGTGACCTCTAGTCAGTGAGATATTTTGAGCTTTGACAGCTAGATTCAATGACCTCATCCTTTATAATTATTAAAATCGTGCTTTACCATAAATCAGTTGCACAACGCCGCTTTTATAAATATTTGTTTGCTTCAATGTTAAGTTTAATCGATCTTGCACATTCTCAAATAAGGGTTTTCCTTTGCCTAAGACCACAGGGTGTACAGACAACCTATACTCATCTATCAAATTGTGTTCAATAAATGACGTGATTATATCTGCCCCTCCATAAAGCCAAATATCTTGTTCACATTGACTTTTAATCTTATTAACAGTTGACATTAAATCAGTAGTATTGATGAAGTGTGCGTGGTTGGTATCGTTTATTGATTGACGTGTAAATACATATTTTGCTTTACTATGTATCTTCTCCCACATTGAATCATCACCGTGTTCATTGTTACCAAGTACTTGTGAATATTCTCCCCATAGATCGTAGCTCTTTCGACCATAAATAATAGCATCAATTTGGTTTAAAAAAGCATCAAAGTCCATTTCTGGATCCATGATGCACCAGTCAATTTCGCCGTTAATACCTTCTATAAAACCATCTAACGTGACGGCTAAATCTAAAATCACTTTAGAATGTTGTGTCATCGTGTCACCTCATTGTTATATTATTAAGTTAAGTGTATTGAAATCTAGATAAAATTACAAAGAATATAAATTATGTTGCGTTTAATATAAATAGAAAAAACTGTCGTTTATTGAGATAACTTAAACGACAGTTCTTGTGTATACCGACATAATTAAATATTTAGATACTATTAAATTGGATGGTTTTATTGGATTCAGAAGATTTTTGTATGGCATCAATCATAGCAATAGATGGTAATGCATCTTTAACATGAACGAAGTTATCGTAATCATGCAGTATGACTCATAGAATTGAGCAATCAGCTTACTATGACTTGGTCCATAGTATGATTTTGAGTTTTTCATTTTAGCATCTTCAATGATTTTGACCTTGTTACCTTGCTCATCTGTGCGTGTCAGCATGTTATCTTTAATTGTGAATTTTCCATTTTCTAAAATAACTTGTAATTCAATACTAGAATTTCCAAAATTAGCATTAGTCGCAAAAAACATGCCATTTGCATCATTTTCAAATTTAATATGAGCGGATGCTGTATCTTCAACTTCAATATCATAATCTAATAATTGGGAAACGGTCCCTTTTATGGTATTAATTTTACCGCATAAGAGTTGCATTAAATCTAGTGTGTGTATCGATTGATTAATCAACACGCCACCACCAGCAGTAGCTATTTTTCCGCGCCAAGTTTTTTTGTGTAATAAGATTCAGGTCTATACCAAGTCACTAAGCCTTTGATACCGATGATATTTCCGTACGATTTGCTTTTAACAATTCGCTTGAGCGTTTGGAAGGTGTCATTATAACGATTTTGAAAACAGATGCCAATTTTTATATTGGGATATTTATGTTGTAATTTAATGAGCTCCATCCCCTCTTTAGCATTATTTGCTAATGGTTTTTCTTGTAGTACATGCACACCATGTTCAACGCAAGTCTTCGTTGCCCATACATGTAGATAATGTGGTAAACATACATGTACACAATCCAACTTTTCTGAACGTAACATTTCTTCAAGATTCGAATAGAAGTGTACATTTGGAATTTTATCGCTATACGTTGGATCCACATCACATACAGCAACTAATTGTGCGTTTGAATTGTATTTAATGGCATGAATGTGCACTTGTGATATATCTCCTAATCCCACTATACCAATGTTAAGCATTCGATTACCTCCAGTAATTATATTGACTCACTACTGCTCTGCATTAATTTGTGCTTGTAATGAATTTTTAAATTCTGTTGGATCTACAGGTAAGGAAACAGCTTTACCTAACCAACTTGATAAATACATTGCATTTACAAAGTTAACGCCATGGATACCGTCACTACCTGGATACAATTAAGAGATATGGTTCGGTTATCGCAAGATTTATAGTGAATAATGTTAGTTTGCTAATTGCAATTTATAAATAATTATATTATCAATCAATGATTCACAGACAAATAGCGAAGTACAAAAGTGAATTGTGCCCCGCTATTAGATAGATTATATAATTTATAGTTAATGGAATATAATGCTGAATGCGACATAAACTAATAAACATGCCATGACAATATTAAATAAAAGCTCGTGCTTAGCGATCCAAACTTTAAATAATGAGCCTAGAGCTGCCCAACTTAAAGTGCCTAAAAAACCAATAAAAGCTAAAATTACGACTAATAGTAATTGTGTAATCCAATTTGTGTAAACGGGCGTTACAAAAGTAGAAATTACTGTTAAAGCATAAATCACACCTTTTGGATTTATGAATTGTAATATCGTCGCAAAGCGTACGCTACTAAATTTAGCATCGAATCCTTTTTTAGTCCCATTGATAGAACTCATGAATATTTTATAGGCTAGATACATTAAATAGATAAATGCAAAAATTTTCATGAATATTTCTATTTTAGGAAACGCACTATGTAGTGTTGTGTTAAATATTTGTGATAAACATAAAAGAATTAAGAAACCAACACCCACACCAATTGAAAAGCGAAACGCTTTTTTAAAACCTAAATTTTGTGAAAAGAATAAAGCCATAATATTATTAGGACCTGGAGTAAAGCTTGCTACAACAGCATAAATCAACATACTAATTATTGTCATGGTTACCCCCCTATCGCTTAAAACGGTATAAAGTATAAAAATACGTTTTAACGTTTGTACTTTAAAGTATATCCTTTGTACGTTATATTGTAAATAGAGGTGACTTCAATTGAAAGAAATCAATGACATAATTGCTGAAAACTTAAAATTATACCGGAAACAAAATGGTTACTCACTTGAACATTTGTCTTACCTAACAGAAGTTAGTAAAACAATGTTGGGTCAAATTGAACGTAAAGAATCGATACCTTCTATAACTACACTTTGGAAAATTGCCAATGGCTTAAAGGTATCTTTTACTGAACTTACTCAAGAAAATGATAATATTGTAAAAAAACAAACATTGAACGACGTACAACCCCTGATGTCAGATAACAATAAGTACCGTATTTATCCATTCTTTAAATTTGATATTGAAAAGAAATTTGAAAGTTATATGGTAGTCATTGAACCTGGTGGCAGTATGAAAGGCGAACCTCATGGCGCCGGTACTTATGAATATATAACGGTATATGATGGTACACTAACGCTTATATTGGAAAATGAAGCAATTTATATCAACAAAGATGAATCTATTAAATTTAATGCAAATACATTCCACAAATATTCAAATAATCATGATACAACTGTACGGTTAAATATGATTATTCATTATTAGTGTATTAGAATTTAAATTTTTAAATAAAAGCTAACACTGGACGTTACGAATCCGGTGTTGGCTTTTTATAGTATTATGAAGTGGAAAATTGGAGGTGAACAAATACGTTAATTTAGTCATAACGCAAATCTGCTTTTTGATATAGCCAATTCTGTACTCAAATATTTTTGTTTATAAGAAAAATACCACGTTATTTTAATTAATAACGTGGCTAAAACCTTCAAAACTATTGTATCACTTTCTTTTCATACTCTCTTTTCCTAATATAAAATATGATAATAATAAACTAATAATAACCCATATAGCTGAAAATACAATTTTGCCAATCATATTTTCGGGAATTGGAACAATGTAAAATGCTATACACATCGTTAAAGACATAAAAATAGTGAATATCAAAGCATTTTTAAAAGTCATAAAATACTGATTATCCCAGCCATATCCTTTTATTACATAGTTACCTGAAGCGTCTTTAACTGTAAAAATTTTTTAGATAAATTCCTTTGCTTGTAAGTATATCAATTTTTATTGTAATCATTTCTATTATTCCCTGAGTGTTTATTTTTGTTTCATAACTGATTTACAATTTTATGTACTGCGTTGAATCAAAATATAAATTTTTTGATTGGGAATATATAGATAAATATAAAAATACAACGACGTTAAACGCCGTTGTATTAGGGTTAGTAAACTATTTTGTGTGTGAATTAAGATTCTAATAGTAAATCTTCTGGATTTTCAATTAAATCTTTAATTGTTTTCAAGAATCCAACTGCTTCTTTGCCATCAATGATTCTGTGATCATAGCTTAATGCAATGTACATCATTGGACGGTTTTCAATTGTATCTGCATCAATCGCAATTGGACGCGTAATAATTGAATGCATACCTAGTATAGCTGCCTGGCTACCATTGATAATTGGTGTAGACATCATTGAACCGAAGATACCACCATTGGTAATCGTAAATGAACCATTGACCATATCATCTAAACCAAGTTTTTTATCACGTGCTTTTTTAGCTAAATTACCAATTTCGTCTTCAATTTCTGCGAAGTTTTTCTTATCACAGTCTCTAACGAATGGTACAAGTAAGCCGTCATCTGTAGAAACAGCAACACCAATATCATAGTATTGTTTAGTTATCATATCATCGCCATCAATTTCCGCATTTACTTCTGGGTATTTTTTCAATGCAGCAACTGCAGCTTTAGTGAAGAATGACATGAAACCAAGTTTAGTACCGTCATGATCTTTGATGAATTGTTCTTTCTTACGTTTACGTAAGTCCATAACGTTAGTCATATCGACTTCGTTAAAAGTAGTTAACATTGCTGTATTATTAGAGACTTCTAATAATTTTTTAGCAGCAGTTTTCTTACGACGAGACATTTTTTCTCTAATTACTGGTTTTGTTGGTTTTTGAGATGCAGCTGGTTTACTCTCTTCTTTAGCAGCTGGTTGAGATTGTTGTGTATTTGTTTGTTTTTGACTTTGATCAACATGTTCTTTTCTTACAACATCATTTGAAGCTGCAGCTACTTCAGATAAATCAATGCCTTTTTCACGTGCATATTTACGTGCAGATGGTGTTGCATTAACGCGTTGACCATTGTCTTGTGATTTATCTTCAGATTGATTATTATTTGATTCTGAAGATTTAGCTTGTGCTTCGTTTGGCTCTGAAGATTTTGCATCACCTTTAGATGAGTCTTCTTTGGCTGGAGCTTCAGAAGTAGCGTTGCCACTGCCTTCACCTACGACTGCAATAGCTTGTCCTACTTCAACAGTATCGCCTTCATTTGCTAGTAATTCTTGAAGTACACCTGCTTCTTCTGATACAACTTCAACATTGACTTTATCTGTTTCTAATTCAACGATAGCTTCACCTTTGTCTACACTATCACCGACTTGTTTTAACCATTCTGCAATGGTACCTTCTGTAATGGATTCTGCTAACTCTGGAACTTTTACCTCTGGCATGCTTTACTTCCCCCTAGTTAATGTTTGTACTTTGCTCTATTATCATATTTTGAACAAGCTTGTGAATTTCTCCATCGCCTTCAGCAGGTGCTGAACGTTGGATACGACCATGGTAGCTTAAATCATATTTGTCTGTTGTCAATTCTTTTAGATATGGATAAACGAATGACCATGAACCTTGATTTTTAGGTTCTTCTTGTACCCAAGCTACATTTTGTAAGTTAGGTAGTTCATTCAATAATGCTTCGACTTCTTCTGCAGGGAAAGGATAAAGTCTTTCAACTGCTACAATTAAGATAGAATCATCTGGATTTTTTGCCAAATATTCTTTTAAATCGATAAACATTTTTCCTGATGCTAAAATAACTTTTTTAACAGCATCTTTATCATGAGCTTCTGGTAAAATTGGTTCGAATTTACCAGTTGTAAATTTACTAATAGGATCTGCAACCGTCTTATTACGCAATAAACTTTTCGGTGACATAACTACAAGTGGTCTCATAGATTCTGTACCTAAGTTCGCTGCTTGTGCACGTAATAAGTGGAAGTAGTTACTTGAACTAGATAAGTTAACGATTGTTGAGTTATTTTCGCCAGCAAGTTGTAAGAATCTTTCTAAACGTGCTGAAGAATGCTCTGGTCCTTGGCCTTCGAAAGAATGTGGCAAGAACAATGTTAATCCAGAACGTTCTCCCCATTTAGCGCGTGCACTAAATAAGAAGTTATCAAAAATCATTTGTGCCATGTTTGAAAAGTCGCCATATTGCGCTTCCCAAATTGTCATACATGATTTATTTTGAACATTATAGCCATACTCAAAACCAACTACAGCTGCTTCTGATAATGGTGAATTACGCACTTCAAAAGTAGCTTTTTGATCAGGCACATTGTGTAGTGGAACAAACTTTTCGCCAGTATCTGGGTCGTGTAAAACAGCGTGACGATGACTGAATGTACCACGTTCACTGTCTTGACCTGTTAAACGAATTGGCGTGCCATTTTGTGTGATTGTAGCAAAGGCTAACTGTTCTGCTTGAGCCCAGTCAACTAATCCTTCTTCACTCTCAAATGGTTCTTTACGTTTTTCCAATACTTTATTAAGTTTTTTCAATACGTTGAAATCTGATGGGTATGTGAGCATAGCATCATTAATTTCTTTTAATTGTTCAAAACTGATTTCTGTATCTGTACCTTGAATTGGTTCAGCAAGACTATCAGGTTTTTGCATATCTGGATTGTCCATTTTATCGTTTTTATCAATTTTATCGTGGGCTGCACGTAACGTTTTTTGAACACCATCAATAATATCGTTCATTTGATCTTCTGTGATAATATTTTCTTCGACAAGTTGCTTGCCATATAATAATTCCACAGATTCATGTTTACGAATTTCATGATATTGTAGTGGGTTTGTAATTGATGGTTCATCCATTTCATTATGTCCATAACGACGGTAACCGACTAAATCAATTACGACATCTTTGTTAAATTCTTTTCTGAAATCCATAGCAATTTCAATTGCTTCGATAGTTGCCTCAACGTTATCAGCATTCACATGCATGATTGGTACGTCATAACCTTTAGCAACATCAGAAGAATAAGTCGTAGAACGGCCATCTTCAGGTTCGGTTGTAAACCCAATACGGTTGTTCGTAATGATATGCAGAGAACCGCCTGTAGAATAACCTTCTAAACTGCCTAAGTTCATTGCTTCAAAATTAATCCCTTGTCCAGGATATGCTGCGTCACCATGAATTAATATAGGCATAGATTTTTGGAATTCAGTTGTTACTTCACCAGCTTTATCTGTTGTATCCTGATTAGCGCGCGTTTTACCTAACACAACAGGTGCTACAATTTCCAAGTGACTTGGATTATTCGCTAATGAAATACGTTGTTCGATACCATATGATTGCGTAGTTTTAACGCCACCTAAGTGATACTTCACATCGCCTGTCCAACCTGAAGTAAGTTGTAAGCTACCATCAGATGGTAAGAATTTCATTGGATCTGTATGCATGAATTCTGAAATCATCATTTCATATGGCTTTTCTAATACGTGTGTTAAGACATTGAGTCTACCACGGTGTGCCATACCAATTTGAATATTTTGAATGCCTTCTTCACTAGCAATCTTCAATGTTTGTTGTAACATTGGTACAAGTGTATCTACACCTTCAATTGAGAAGCGTTTTGCGCCAACAAAGTTTTTGTGTAAATATTTTTCAAAGCCTTCAACGTGGGCTAATTTTTTAAATAGTTCAATTTTTTGATTATCGTTTAAAGTTGCTTTATATGGCGTTTCAATTCTACGTTTTAACCATACACGCTCTCTATTATTATTAATATGCGTATATTCAAAGGCAATTGGTCCTTTGTAACGTTTTTCCATACGCAAAATTGCCTCATAAGCATTGTCATAAATATCTTTGAAATGCTCAGATACAATACCGGCAGAAATGGATTCAAGTGTTTTTTGATCCAAATTAAAGTCTTCGATGTTTAACTTTGGTAAATGCTCTCTATGAGGTCTATTTACTGGATAAATATCAGCCAATAAATGCCCATATTGACGTATATTATCAATGAGGCGCATTACACGTTTAATCGTGCTATCACCTTTTGTTACACTACTTTGATTTTCAGAATTTGTTGCGATGTTAGCTTCACCGTTTTTAATAGTACTGAATAGGACTTGTAAATCTTCTGGAACTGCGCTTGGATTTTCTAGATATATATCATATAAATCTAAAACGTAACCAAGATTTGCTCCGAAATTTACAGGTGCCTCGGAAACCTGACTTTCGTTGCTCATATTACACCCTCCACAAAATAGTTGAAACGCTTACAAATCAATAATAGCATTAAATATATACAAATTAAAGTACCAATAACTCACTTAGATAAAAAAACAGAACCTTAAAATTTATTGGTTCTATGTCTAAGTTTTATATAATATAGCGTAACACATTTTAAAAATGCGAAACAGGAATCAAATGCTATGTAACCAATCTTTATTTACCCAACTTTTGAGAAATTTAATCTAGGTCAAGAATATAATTAAATTTAAATAGAACAGAAATCAAATGCTTCATTAAAAGTTTGATAGTTCTACCCTCTGTATGGATATTTAGGATTGAAAAAACATGATTTAATATCATTTTCAATGCAGTCATCAACAGCCAAATAAAAAATCTGAGACATCTATTTATGTCCCAGATTTATCTATATAAAGTATTTGTCGTAATAATTAAAATGTAATTTTAAATGTCGTATATTTACCTACTTCACTTTCTACGTGAATCGTACCATGATTTAACTCAATGATTTTTTTGGCAATGGACAATCCAAGGCCATTACCGCCGAGTTTACGAGAACGTGATTTATCAACTCTATAAAAGCGATCAAAAATAAAATCAATATCCTCTTTTGGAATGCCGACACCATGGTCCGTGATTTCTATAGATATTTGTTTGTTTCTCAAATTAGTTTGAATATGAATGTATTTATTGATTTGATCATATTTCATAGCATTATCTATGAAAATAATGAGCACTTGTTCTAATTGATAACGATCTATTTTGATGTTAAGTGGTTTCGGACAGGCATCGAATTCAAAAGTATAATCGTTATGCAATTGTTTTAATGATTTAATGCGCGATGTAATCTCTGCATTAATATCTACGTTTTCAATATCGCCAGCTCTGGAATTATTATTATCTTTAGTGAGTAATAAAAGTTCTTCTACTAACTTTGTAATCCTTGCCATTTCCTCTAATGAGATATCTAGTGACTCTTCTAGTATTGCGGCATCTTTCTTGCCCCAACGATTGATTAAATTTAAATGACCTTGGATGATTTGAAGTGGTGTGCGAAGTTCATGTGATGCATCTTCGACAAATTGCCGTTGTTGATTAAATGATTCTTCGAGTTGGAACATCATTTCATTAAATGTCACGATTAAATTATCTGTTTCTTCGTAGTTTGTTGTTAATTCTACTTTTTCTTGGAAACCATCACGACGAATCTGTTGCATTTTATTCGACATTAAGATTAAAGGCTTAGTGATTTGAGATGAGAAGAAATAGCTTATTATTGCCGTTATAAATGTGGCGATAATACCAAATATTAATGCTATAAAATATAAAGAACTTACTAGAGCATTATAATCATCTAATGAATGTACAATAACGCTATAGCCATGGAATTTGGGCGAGTCGATTTGATCTGTAATGATGAGATATTCTGTATTCTGATTGTTTCTAATTGCAATGTGATTAAGATTATTTGGAACAATGTTCGGTGAATATGTAATTGAGTTGTCATTCGATGTTTCTATAATCTTGTGTCCATCGTCATCAAACAGCATTACTTTTTGAAAATTACCTAAAGATGCATTTAAATCCAGTGGAGATACTCGATTGATGTTCTTGGATTCAAATAACTTTACGATGTCTTCGGAACTTCGTTCAGCTTCATTTAATTCATTATGTCTTAGTGATGTACTTAAAAAGTAAATGATAATAATGCTGAAAATAAAAATGGTCAAAAAAGTGATTGTTGTTGTAATCAGCATCCATTTTGTTTTTAATTTACGTTGCTTCATTGTCTTATCACGTATCCGACACCACGAACGGTCTCTATAGTTTTATCTTTTCCAAAAGGCTTCAGTTTGTTTCTTAAATAACGAATATAAACATCTACAACATTTGTTTCTACTTCCGTATCATATCCCCAAACATCAGTGATAATTTGTTCTCGTTGTAATACGTGATTCCTATTTTCTGCAAGTAAATATAATAGATCATATTCAGTTTTAGTTAAGTCAAGTCTTTGACCATCGACTGTGACTTTGAATGCGTCTTTATCTATAATAATACCATTGATATTTAAAATATTCTTTTGTGGTTGTCTACGTAACATCGCACGAATTCTTGCAAGTAATTCTTCAATATCAAATGGTTTTACGATATAGTCATCTGCACCATAATCTAAGCCAGCAACTTTATCATAGGTATCACTTTTAGCCGTGATAATAATGATTGGAGTTGTTTGATTTTGACGAATTTGGCGACATATTTCTAAACCATTAATATTAGGTAACATTAAATCTAATAAGATTAGATCATAGTCATTTGTTAATGCACGTTCCAAGCCTGGACGGCCATCATATTCGATATCAACTTCATAATTTTCATGCTCTAGTTCAAGCTCTATAAAACGTGCGAGATTTTGTTCGTCTTCCACTATTAAAATTTTTGTCATATTGCAGCACCTCATGTATATATTAAATGAAAATGACATTTGTAGAAAGTCATTATAAAAAATAAATGGGAAAGATTTTATTAAAGTAATTATCAGACTACGAAGTAAGTTGCATATACTTAGAAAGAACAAATTTAAAAATTTATAGATTTTTAATTGACAATCATTCTCAGTATTGTATAATGTAATTGAAAATGATTATCAATACCAAAGATAAGACATTCCCCCCACACATATTACGTTCTTATTTGGATTGATCATTTTCAAAAATATCCCCTTTTATATGCCCGTAAAAGACTAACGTTGCGAGACAACGTGAATATAGAAACCGGTTTTACTTAGTAAAATCGGTTTTTATAATAAATTTTGACACAATAAAGGCAGGTCGTTAAGTAATATATCTTAACGATCTGCCTTTTTTAAATACTAAAAAATTTATGTGAGTAACTTATGTCTTAAAATAAGCGTTGAAAGCACAATGCAGAACGCCCCGCCAATGATACCTGCAATGATATCAGTAGGATAATGAACGCCTAAATAGACACGTGAAGATGAAATCATAATAATAAATAATGCAGAAAGGCCTATCATAAACGCTTTTGCTTTACCATCCATCACGCGATTTGCAATATACATGGTACTACCAAAAAAGGCGGTAGAACCCATTGCATGTCCACTCGGAAAACTAAATCCAGAAATATCAATCAGTCTCAATAGAGTTGGGCGTTCTCTATCGAAAATATTTTTTAGAAGCGGATTTAACGTACTAGATAAGCTCATTGCAATTGCGAAAAATAATGCCTCGATATTTAAGCGTTTAAGCATTAAATAAGCTACAAGTAATAGTGATAAACATACCATTGCCCAAACTTCACCAACTTTAGTCACACCGAGGAAGATTGTTGTCGTGATAAAGCTCTCTGATGAATATATGAATTCATAGACTTCATTATCAATCCATTTTCCTAATCGTGATTCATGGAAGAATGCAATGATGCCAAATATTAATGTAAAAATAATGAGTAATGATATTCTTTTCCAATGACTCATTGCATAGAACCTCCTAATTAATTTAAAGCATCTTTAACAATTTTTTGGAATAAATCTTGTCTTGTATAACTTTCTTTATAAGCATCCATTTGCTTAATAATTGTATCACGGTTTGTTTCAATAGCGTTCAGTTCAGTAATCAATGCATTTTCAGTCAAGGTGTCTTCAGGTATCGTTTTACCAAAACCTTTAGATTCAAAATACTTTGCATTGTCGATTTGATCTCCTCGTGATTGATCTAAACCTAAGGGAATTAACAACATTGGTAGTCGTAATGCTAAAAATTCATAAATGGCATTAGACCCTGCACGACTAATTACTGTATCTGTAATTGCAAGTAAATCTGTGAGGTCATCTTTTACAAATTCAAACTGAACATAGTCAGGATGATTTTTGTAGGAGTCGTCTAGTAATCCTTTACCAGTTAGATGAATAATTTGGTAGTTCTTTTGCAATGAAGCAAGATTTTCTCTAATAATTGAGTTTAATTTTTTACTACCTAAACTACCACCCATGACTAACAATACTTTCTTGTTTTGATTAAATGCTGTTAATTGGTACCCTCTATGTTTATCGCCAGTTTTTAAATCTTCTCTCACTGTCGCACCAACAAAGTCTGCCTTATCTTGCGGCAGATATTTTAAAGTATCTTCGAATGTAGTATAGATTTTCTTGGCGAATTTTAATGAAATTTTATTGGCGAGACCAGGTGTTAAATCTGATTCATGAATAATGGTAGGTATTTTTAATGTTCTTGCTGCGATGACAACGGGAACAGATACAAATCCACCTTTTGAAAACAGGATATCTGGTTTTTCTTTTTTTAATATACGTCGTGCATCCAGAATACCTTTTAAGACTTTGAAAATATCTTTAATGTTATCCCATGAAATATATCGGCGTAGTTTGCCACTTGATATTGCATGGTATTTAATTGACGGTAATTGAGATTCAATCATTTCACGTTCAATCCCATTTTTAGAACCGATATAAAAGGCATCATACCCCTCTTCTATGGCTGTTGGAATTAAACTTAAATTTACAGAAACATGTCCAACGGTGCCGCCACCGGTAAATGCGATTTTCGTCATAGTATAACCTCTATTCTTCTAAATTTTTATAATAGGCATAAAATGGTTCCCCTTTATTATATGGGTGATAATCTATTTCTGCTTCGCCTACTTTAGTAAATCCAAATTTTTCAAACAGTCCTTGTGCACGTTTATTTAAAGCAAACGTGTCAGTGATTAAAACATGTATTTGATGCTCCAATGCCATATTAACAGCAAAATCAAATAACTGAGTCGCCGCCCCTTTGTATTCTGAAGAACCTGCAAGTCTATGAATCACGTATGCACCATTTCTGTTAACTGGCCATTCTATTTCATCATACCATTCTGACTGCTGTTGGTCGATAACTATAAATGCATAAATTTTAGAATCTTCTTCAAGTACAAAAAGTGTTTCTTTTTCGATATCTTGCTCAAAATGTTCTTCTAAAGGATAATATTCGTCCCACTGATCATTATTATCTTGCTTCATTATAGATTTTGCTTCTTCAACGATGCTTAAAATACTAGATAAATCATTCTTATTAGCTGTTCTAAATCATAAATGGATTACCCCTCTAAATTAATTTAATTTCTTCAATAATGTATTTAAAACAGTGTCTTTTTCATTTGCTTTATCAACGAGTTGTTGTGTGAATTTTTCATTCGTTTGTTTAGTGAATTTACCATCCACATTTAAGTTATTATCTCTTTGGAAGGATTTAATTACATTTTCTAAAGAATTATCAAAGTCGTTAGACTCATTATCTACTTTATAACCTAATGCAGTTAAACCTACTTTCATAGTTTTAACATGTTTACTATTGTCACCCAACTGATATGTTTTGTCGTTTGGAATGACATTAAGTGATTCATATGCAGGACTATCAATTTTCACGTCAGGTTTAATCCCTTTACCGTGTATATAATGAGCTTTTGGAGTAAGCCATTTCATGTTAGTGAATTTTAATAAGGAACCATCTTTAAACTCATGTGTTGTTTGTACAATACCTTTACCAAAAGTTTTGGAACCATATACTTTTGCTTTATTGTGGTCTTTCATTGCTCCTGTAAATACTTCTGATGCACTCGCTGATCCTTTATTTACAAGAATGGAAACATCCATATCTTTTGCTTCTTTTGATGCATCATTTGACGTCTTGATAGCTTCTTTGTCTTTGCCTTTTTCTAATTGGAGAACTGTTTCGCCTTTATCTATGAAGATATTCGCCATTTTAACTGCTTCATCCAATAATCCGCCTGGGTTATTACGTAAGTCTAAAACAATCTTGCGTACGCCTTCTTTGTGCGCTTTGATGATTGCAGATTTTAGTTCGGCTGATGTACTGCTTTGGAACTTGTTAATTGTAAAGACGCCTACATTTCCATGTTTTTTGTATTCTACACTTTTAACATGAATTTTATCTCGCTTAATTTTAATATCATGTGATTGCCCACCGCGTTCAATAGTTAATGTAACATTGGTGCCTTGTTTACCTCGCACTTTTTTTACTATGACTTCTAATGGTTGACCTTTAATAGATTTGCCATCAACTTTAGTTACGACATCTTTAGGCTTGAGACCGGCCTTTTCGGCTGGTGATTGTTTCATAGGACTGGTAATTTCAATTTTATCATTTTTCTTCTGCATTTCCGCTCCGATCCCAACAAAATCTCCAGAAACATCTTCATTAAAGGATTGTGTTTCATTCTTAGTCATATAGTCTGAATACGGATCATCCAATTCTTTTACCATACCGTCAATAGCAGCATTTGATAATTTTTCAGAGCTTTGATTTTTATAATATTCATTGTTCAGTGTTCGATAGACTTCTTCTATTTTTTTTACTTCTGATCTTTGGTCATTCGTCAAACCACTTTTCCAATGACTAATACCAATCGTCGCAAATACAGTAACTATGGCTGTAATTAGAATAGTTGCAATTAAGATCCATATTAACTTGGATTTTTTAAAATTTAAATATTTGGTTTGTTTTTCTTCTTCGTGTTGATTGTTTAATTCATTGGTGTCTTTACTATCTGACATGTAATCACTTCCAATACTTATGTAAAAATGAATGCTTTGAAATTTAATTTGAAATAAAATGAGCTGGGATTGAACCGATTAGTTTAATCCCAGCCTTTAATTGCTACTTAATATTTTAGTGGACACAGTCTTAAAATGACAAGTTTCAATAAATGAGACAAACATTAATTCATGCCAATAAAGACAACTGATGATTAACCTACTCTGATTTATGACTATCATAATGTCAGCGATTTGGTATTACTCCATTTAAGTCAAATATATATGATAAAAGTCATTATTAAATATAGAAATAAATACTAAGACATACATTTAATTATATAGAGTCTTCAGACATTCTTGATTTTAAAATTTAAGCCATTCAGTATATTCTTCATATAAATCATCAAATACTGATAAGGAAATCGTATAGTTGCCTTGTGTTTCAATATAATCTGATAATACATGAAAGTCTTTTTCATGCTTTGGAAAAGACAAATCATCAAATATAGCTTCTGCTAACTCACCTTTTTCATCTTTACGACCACGTGCCGTAAGTGCAAAATGGTAAAATGAATGATTTTTCATTAATTCATTGTCACATCAATAATTTTTGTTTCACCTTTTTTAACTGCAGCTACAGATTCAACTGAAATATCTGATGTATTATCAGAATTTGTAATGATGATTGGTGAAATTACTGATTTTGCGTTTGTTTTAATATAGTCTAAATCAAATTTTAATAATGGATCGCCAACGTTAATTGAATCCCCACTTTCAACTAAAACTTCGAAACCTTGTCCGTCAAGTTGGACTGTATCAAGGCCGATATGAACTAAAATTTCTAAACCATTTTCAGCTTTTAAGCCTATTGCATGTTTAGTTGGAAATACATTATCAACTTTACCTTCGATTGGTGATACAACTTCACCTTCAGTAGGATTAATCCCGAAACCTTCTCCCATCATCTTTTGCGCGAAAACAGGATCTGGTATATCTTCGATTTTTACATACTCACCTGTAATTGGTGCATAAATTGCACTTTCTTTGTTAACTTCTTTACCTTTACCGAATAATTTTTTAAACATAATATGTTCTCTCCTTATTTTTCAAAATGTGGTATTAAATCTTCATAACCAAGCTCTTCTAACTTTTCAAATGGAATAAATTGTACTGCTGCAGAATTTATACAATACCTTAAGCCACCAGTTTCTTTAGGACCATCATTAAACACATGACCTAAATGACTATTTGCATCTTCAGAACGTACTTCTGTGCGTACCATCCCAAATGTTTTATCAACGAGTTCAATAATTTCATCATCATCTAGTGCTTTAGAGAAACTTGGCCAACCACAATCTGATTCAAATTTTTCTTCAGAAGTAAATAATGGTTTGCCAGAAATTTTATCTACGTAGACACCTTTTTCAAAGTGATTCCAATATTCATTTTGAAAAGGTGGTTCTGTACCATTTTCTTGTGTAACTAAATATTCCATTTCATTTAAATCATTTTTATTCTTTTTAATCATGCTGTTTCCCCCAATGTTGTTCTATAAAGCCTTTACGTCCAGACCCACGTTGATATTGTTCGTAATGTAGTGGGTTTTTCTTATAATAATCTTGATGATAAGTTTCTGCTGGATAAAAGTTTTTATACGGTTTAATGGGCGTAATCACAGGCTTATCGAACACGTTTTGTTCATTTAATTGCTGTATTTTTGCTTCGGCTGCTTTTTTTTGATGTTCATCATGATAAAAGATAGCTGGCTCATAATGTTCACCGCGATCAAAAAATTGACCAGTATTATCTGTTGGGTCAAATGTTTTGAAGTATATATCTAAAATATTTTCGAAGGTAGTGATTTCAGAATTATATGTGATTTGTACTGCTTCAACATGTCCAGTTTGATTTGTGCTCACACTTTCGTATGTTGGGTTATCAGTATGACCGCCACTATAACCAGAGACAACATTTTCAATACCAGGGTAAGATGTAAATGGTTTAACTAAACACCAGAAACAACCACCAGCTAATGTCGCATAAGCCATATTATACCTCCTATATCTATTTTGTCATAAAATTACCATTATTTTAAGAAAAATGCTATGAAAATGATTATATATATATTAAGACTGATTAGCATATGAATTAAATAGCATATCGACTGTAATAAATTAGGATTTTAAGACAACTAAACCGATGGCGCCCTGGCCTGTATGTGTTGTGATTACCGGTGTGGTCACGTTAGTATCAAATTGACTGAAGTTAAATTCTTCAGAAAAATGTTTCTTAACCTTATCCACAAACTCGATAATATTTGCATGAGCAATACCTATAGACTTTATTTTTTTATCACCTATAAATGCACTTACTTCTTTTTTCAGAAATTGTACGCTTGCATTTTGGGTACGTGAATTGTGTATGAGTTCAATTTTTCCATTTTCAAGAGTGCCAATGGGTTTGATTTTCATCATATTGCCTATCAAGCCTTTAGTTTTACTGATACGACCACCTTTAATGAGTTGATTTAACTGGCCGATAACTACATAAAGTTTTATGTTATTTTGTAATTCTGATACTTTTGAGACGATTGTTTCAGTAGATAAACCTTCATTACACCAATCTACAATATGTTGAACTTGATAGCCTAAACCAAAAGATATTGACTTGGAATCAATGACAGTGACGTTACTCTCAGTCATCTCACTTGCTTGTAAAGCTGTTTGATAGGTACCACTTAATCCTGAAGTCATATGAATACTAATAATCTCAGAGCCATCTGCGCCAAGTTCATCATAGACTTCGATAAATTTCCCGATTGATGGTTGACTGGTTTTAACATCGGCATTATCTTGAATTTTTTCAATATAAGCTTCAGATGATATGTCTATTTGATCTACATATGATTCACCGTCAATAGTTAAATTCAAAGGTATAACATGGATATTATTTTCCGATAAATAGCTATGTGCTAAATCTGATGTTGAGTCGGTTACAATTTTCTTTTTCATCATATATGTCCTCCTATGAACTTGACTTACGCGTTAAATGTAAAAAAGTATGAGGTATCTTATTTTTATCATCTAATTTACCTTCAATGGATGAAGCGATATCCCACGTTTTAAATGTATAAGGTGGAAAGAAAGTGTCGCCATTAAATTTATCTTCAATGACGGTGATATACATATCATCTACGTTATCAATCATTGCCTCAAAAAGTGTTTGACCACCAAATATGAAGACATGACCAGGCAATTTATATATGTCTTCAATGGAATGAATGACGTCCACGCCTTCATGTTGAAATGATTTATTTCTAGTTAAGACAACATTTCGTCTATTAGGAAGCGGTTTCCCGATAGATTCAAATGTTGAGCGACCCATGACGAGTGTATGTCCAGTAGTCAAAGCTTTGACATGTTTTAAATCACTTGGTAAATGCCAGGGCAATTGATTGTTCACACCAATTACACGTTGCTGATCATGGGCTACAAGAATTGAAAGTGTCATATTGTTCCTCCAAATATTGAAATATAAGTTATATTTATAATTTTGACATGTTTTAAAAACTACTTATTCAAGTTTGTCATTCAATTATACAGCAATTGGTGCTTTAATTGCTGGATGCGATTGATAATTTACAATTTCAAGATCTTCAAAGTCTATATCAAAGATTGATGCGTCAGAATTGATTTTTAGTTGCGGAGGATTATAACTATTTCTAGCTAATTGCGTTTCGACCGCTTCCATATGATTTGAATAAATATGTGCATCTCCGAATGTATGCACAAATTCACCTACTTCAAGGCCGCATTCTTTTGCGATTAAATGAGTTAATAAACTGTAACTTGCAATATTAAATGGCACACCTAAAAAGATATCAGCGCTGCGTTGATATAATTGGCAGCTTAATTTGCCGTCCTGTACATAGAATTGAAACATTGTATGACACGGTGGCAACGCCATTGTATCAATTTCAGTCGGGTTCCATGCAGACACAATATGACGTCTTGAATTTGGGTTGTTTTTGATTTGATTAATGACAGTTTTCAATTGATCAAAGTGATTACCTTGAGCATCTTGCCAATCTCGCCATTGTTTACCGTAGACATTACCTAAATCTCCATATTTTTGAGCAAAATCATCATCATTTAGAATACGATCTTTAAATTTTTTCATTTCAGCTTTATAGCTTTCGTTAAATGCTACATCTACTTGAGCTCTATGTCCGAAGTCAGTCATATCTGGACCATCGTAATCAGATGACTGAATATAATTTTCAAACGCCCATTCATTCCAAATATTATTATTATATTGCAGTAAATATTTAATATTTGTATCACCTTTTATAAACCATAGTAATTCTGTAGCTACTAGTTTAAACGATACTTTTTTAGTTGTGAGTAAAGGAAAGCCTTTAGTTAAATCGAATCTGAGTTGGTGACCAAATTTCGAAATTGTTCCTGTGTTTGTGCGATCATCTTTTTGCTTACCAATCTCTAAAATTTCTTCGCACAAATCGTGATAAGCTTGGTCAAAAGAATTTAACATAACCATCTACTCCTTCCAATTTTAATTTTATTTAATCTTATTGGATTATAGAAATAAGATAAAGGATTTACCATTGATTGTGTAAAAGTAGTATATGTTGAGTAAATTATACATCATTTTGTGAAAACGTTATATACGATAAGTATAATTTAAAAAATTAATGCCAACTATCCATACTCAATAAATAAAGAGGGATGACATAAGTTGGCATCCGATGATTTATATTAATTATAGAAGCAAAGACTACAAAGACATCAATTTAATATTAATTAACTAAAGTCATTATAATCAAAAAGTATTACTCACAATGATCATCAAACGCATCTTTAATATCCATACATATATCTTGAATATCTCTACCTTCAATATGCTCGCGAGGAATAAAGTGTTTTAACGTTTGTCCTTTAAAGAGCGCGTATGATGGGCTTGATGGTGCTTGTTGAATGTATGCACGCATTGTTTCTGTTGCTTCTTTATCCTGACCAGCAAATACTGTAACTTTATTTGTTGGTTTTTTGTCATTTTGTTCAACAACTGTAACTGCAGCTGGTCTAGCTAACCCAGCTGCACAACCACATGTAGAATTAATAACTACAAAAGTGGTTTCGTCTTCTCCGACATTATTCATGAATTCTGATACTGCTTCTGCCGATTCTAGACTTTTAAAATCGCGGCCAGTAAGCTCACTACGCATTTGTGTTGCTAGTTCATTCATATATGCTTCGTATGCATTCATTATTATCTCTCCTTTGTCAATCCTAAGTATTGTGTATAAAACTTGTTTCTAGGACTTGTCTCTATTTGCAATTTGTTTCCAAACAGAACCTAATGCTTCATCTCCATTTTCAATTCTAGCAATGGCCATTTCAATTTGAAGTTTTACTTCATATGCAGAATCTTGTTCGTGAGCGCGTAGTGTTTCCAATTGTTCAGGTCCACCTTCGTCAAATAGGAACATAGCTGCACGCCATCTAACTATTTTATGTGGATCATCTAATGCTTTTTCCATTTCTGGAAGTGCTTGCTTAAAACCTAAATCACTTAAACAATCGCCTGCTGTTCTTCTAACCGCCGGGCTCTTGTCATGTAAACCTTTAAACAAGTATGGTAGTACGGCTTCGTCTTCAATCATACCAAGTAACACAATCGCTTCACGTCTTAAGGGTGTTTTTTCTTCATCACTAATCACATCACCTAAAAGCGGGAAGTCCTCCAATGTCGGTTTAGGAAATGATTTCAACATTCTTAAACGTTCTTTCCAGTCATCAGTTGCTTGATAAGTTTCTAGAGATACATGTTGATACTGTTTTTCTTGCATAATAACATCAGTATTTAAGGCATGTTCAACAAGTGTATTTAACTCACTTTCTGGATATAATGCTAATATTTCTTCAAAAACTTCACTCATGACGTCATCTATTTCTCCATAACGAACACCTAAATCTTCCCATTTTCTAAGAAATACGATATTATCGTCATCTTTTTGTGCAGCAAGCATACTATCAATGTAAATTTCAGGAAGTTGCTTACGTTTCTCTTCAGATTTAGTTGTAAGTTTAACTTGATAAGGTATATTTTTGAATTTTAATACTTCTGCGCTTACCTCACCATAGTGGTCATCTGGTAAATGATTGTTTAAATCGTTATTATCATTATTGAGTGAAGCGGTAATTTTTGGAAGTAGCGTTTCCCAATCATATTTCCCTTTTTTATCTATAGCAAGAAAGTCCATGACATAAAATATAGATTTCACACCTTCAATAGTGAGTATGTCATTAATGAACTGTGGTTGATCATCTTTTATTGTATTGTAAGTATTTGATTTATTATCATGTCTTTTTTCACTCAATACAATTTTCATTGTGTTTGGACTTGGTGTAGGTTCTACGCGTAGAATTTCCATAAAGAAACCTCCTTATTATATTTCGTTTAGGGTATCGGTTACTTTAGGTAGTAAATCATCCCATACAACATCGGATTTTTTATCCACAGATATAAAATTCATAGCCTGAAAAATAGAAGCTATACCGTCTATTTTTAAAATTTCATTAATGTAATCTGGCTGATCATCCTTTACCTTTGAATATGTGTTAGGTTTAAAATCATCACCTGACAACTGTAATACAATTTTCATTGTATTTGGATTTGGTGTTTGTGTAACTTCTTTAATTTCCATGAATGAGCCTCCTGTTTATTGTAATTCATTGCCTAATTGTTTAATTTCTTTCCCAATTGAACACTCACTGATACAAAAATGGTGAGCTTGTGTCTTGCCTTCAGTTTTTTTAATGTGTTGCTTAAGTAAACATTGATTACAATAGGTATTCATTAAATGATCTATTGTAGCAATAGCTTGTTTTTCCGAATACGTTAGAATAACATTCACGCTCCTATATTACTCAAAAATAACATCAGGCTACAGACAAATTTTGTGCATAGCCTGATTCTATCAATTAATTTTATAAACTGCCAATGGTAGCGGGATATAAATCTAACATTATAATTTCAATTCATAACCCTATTAAAACATTTTTAGTGACGTGCTTAAATAATTCTAAGAAAAAACATTATTTTAAAGTTCATCCTGTGATTAAATAAGTGATGTTTGAAGTAATTATAGCATTTGTATGGACTATTGTTTAATCATTAAATTCGCAATTTAGTTTATTACAAAATGTTGGTTGATTTATCACTAAACATACTTGTAATTTTAAAATTATCTGATAAAATTACTAGGTTGTTGTTTTGCGGTTTCTAAACACCCGCATAATCAAAATTTAGGAGGGAATTAAATTGTTTAATGAATTATTTGGTGTCGTCACTTTCATAGTGACCTTTTTACTTTTAGTCGCAATGTATCGTTGTTTTGGAAAACATGGGTTGATTGCTTGGATTGCCATAGGAACTATAATAGCGAATATTCAAGTTATCAAAACGATAGATATTTTTACGATTTCTGCAACTTTAGGAAATGTGATGTTTGCTTCCATTTATTTAGCAACAGACATTTTGAATGATATTTATGGTAGAAAAATAGCTAAGCGTGCTGTGTGGATTGGATTTAGTTCAACATTAGTAATGATAATTGTTATGCAGATGTCATTGCATTTTACGCCATCCCCTATAGATACATCACAACAAGCATTAGATTCGATATTTAACCTAGTACCTAGAATTGCTTTAGGTTCGGTAATTGCATATATAATTGGTCAACATTTAGATGTACTACTATTCTCGCTAATTAAAAAGGTATTTAGTTCTGATAAAACATTTATACTAAGAGCGTATGGAAGTACAATTATAAGTAATATTATTGATACTGCCTTATTCGTGTTGATAGCATTTTATGGATCAATGCCTAATGCAGCAGTGTTTGAAATTTTTATTACAACTTATCTATTGAAAATGATTTCAACGATATTTAATGTTCCATTCGGTTATTGGGCAAAATCAATGTACCGTAAAGGAAAAATTAGTAAGTTGGACGAAGGCTATTAAAAAAACTCTGGAATCGGTTATCTACCGATTTCAGAGTTTTTGTTTTGTATTGTTTTGAGTATTTGATCTTTTAAAAACTCGAATTTAGTATATCCATCACGATCTAGGAAATGTCCATTATGTTCAATCTGTTGTGTTGTAATGCCTAACGCTTTCGATAAACGCTTTGTTGCTTCTATGTCGACAATAGGATCTTGGTTCCCTCCGATAGAAATAATATGTTGTGCAAAAATGCTATTGTAATCGATTTGTGTTTGGGACAAATAATGATTTAATTCTGGTATATTATTTAATGGTTCGTTAAAACCAGAAACTAAAAAAAGACCTTTAATTTTTGGATAATCATGAAGTTGAGTTAAATAACTTAATACTGATACGACACCTAAGCTATGTGCAACAATTATTGTTTCTGCGTTTAAATTATTTTGCAGACGCGCTTGTATTGCATTAAACCACTGTTTGGCGTCAGGATTTTTAGAATTTGGCAAATATACAATGTCGACATAATAATCATATTTATTCATTTCTGAAGCTAACCATTCAAACCAATGGCTTTTTGTTGTGGCTTGATAGCCATGTATGATAAACATATTTTTCATAAATACTACCCTTCTTTCATGTTTAATTCCGACTTTAATAGTAAGAATATAATTAGAGTCTATCACATTTCATATTAATAGAACATCTTATTAGCATTGATTATAGAAATATAGTTTAATTGCTATTAATTTGTTAGTATAAATATAAATCTAGTTTATGAGGGTGAAGTTATGGCAAAGATATATTTCGATGCTGCAACATCTGGTAATCCAGGTGAAAGTGCTTGTGCTGTAGTACTGAAAACAGACAGTGAACAGATACATCATACGAAGCAATTGGGTATCATGGACAATCATAGTGCTGAATGGGCGTCTTTTGTATTTGCCTTAGAATGCGCATTGACGCATCAAATTACGACGGCCTTGGTTTATACAGATTCTAAATTAATTGAAGATAGTATCAATAGAGGAAATGTTAAAAATGAAAAATTTAAACCGTATTATCGACAAATTTTAGAATTGGAACAACAATTTGATTTACTTTTTGTGAGGTGGATACCAAGAAATCAAAACAAAGAAGCGAACCATCATGCTAAAAACGCCCTGTACAATATTATAAAACTAAACAAGAAATAACTTGTAACTATAGAAAAGCACCTGTTCGAACATATACGAACAGGTGCTTTTTGGTTAGTCATGTATTAATCGTTTGCATGGTTGTGGCTATATTTCTCCTACTGTTAACCAAAGTGTGTCGATAAATATTTTCTTGAGACATATAACTCGTGTTCTTGACATATCGTTAATATCTTAGAAAGCTCTGTCCCAAATTGCATGGACGTTAGCAGATCACCAGTATTTAATGGAACTTCTGTGTGTATTTCTGCCAGTGTTTTAGAAAGTTTCAAGTTATCTATGTTGGCTTCTATCTTAGTACGTTGACCAGGTGTTAATTGTTCCAGCGACTCTAAGACTGATTCGACAGAGCCATAATTTTGAATCAATTTAATTGCTGTTTTTTCACCGATACCTTTAACACCAGGGTATCCATCTGCTGTATCTCCCATAAATGCTTTAACATCAATGAGTTGTAGAGGCGTAAGTCCATATTCACTTTGGAAGCGGTCAAGTGTGTAACGGTTATAAATATTAAACCCTTTTTTGGTTAACCAGATTTCAACATTATTATTAATGCATTGTAATATATCTCTGTCACCAGTCACGACATAAACTTGATTTTCATCCGAATATTGTCGCGCAAGCGTACCAATGACATCATCTGCTTCATAATTTTGAACACCTATATTTACAAATCCAAATTGATTAGAGATTTCTTTAACGTAATCGAATTGTGGAATGAGTTCTTCAGGTGGTGCAGGTCTGTTTTGTTTGTATCCATCAAACATATCATTTCTAAAAGTTGATTTACCCATATCCCAACAAACTGCAACATGTGTTGGTTGAATTTCATTAATTGCTGTAAAAACATGGCGGACAAATCCTTGAACGCCATTTGTAGGTATACCAGATGAATTACGCATAAATTGTTTATGGAGACTTGTTGCAAAGAAATGGCGAAATAATAGTGCCATTCCATCAATTAATAATATTTTATTAGACATTTGTAGTACCTCTTTTTTCTTTACAATAAAGTTTTTAGTTGGGCATTCGTTTCTTGTAATTGCATGATCAATGCGTCATCAATGTCGAAGGCTAAGAGTTCATTAATTTGTTGATGTACATCTTGCTCAAAGTCATTGAATTTATCTTCTGCTAAACCGCTCATTTTAGCAACAATATCATTGAGAGCTTGTCTTAAATCAGCTATACATGAAGCTAATAATGTAATGGTTTCATACGTAATTTGTTCTTGTATAGAACTCTGTGTTTTTGGTTGCAAAATGTTCTTTTTAGTTAAAGTTTTTGGTAATGAATGAATCATTTTTTCCAAATCGATTTTTAAAAATGGTTCGTTGAGTTCTATTTGACTTTTTTTGAATTCTGGTTCAATAAATACATGTAATTGTTCTAACTTTTGTTTTAGTGGTGCAATTTCTGTATGCAGCTGTTGATGGAAATATTTTTTTACACGCTCTACCAGCAATGATTGTTCTAAATATAAACGTTGGTGTATTTGATCTAAGTATACTTTAGTTGATTGACGTTTTTCATCATTGAAATTATTGTTTTTAGTCATCTGTCCATTATAAATAGATTTAACTTCATCTTGTAGTTGCAGTTTTAATCGTTCATTCAAGTGATAAACTTGGTCTTCAACTTCATTGTAAGCACGTTGTTCAGCAATTTGAAGAATGTTACCACTGAATATGGTATTACTTTCATATTTTTTTAATTTTTGTTTGCGTTGTTCTATTTGTGATTTATTGTTTTTATATTCTTCAATCATTTGTTCATAAGCTTCTGAAATATGTGTCAGTTGGTTAAGCATTTGTTGCTGTAAAATTGTTTTAGATTCTATTTGTGTAAAACGTTGTATGCTAGATTGTAATTTAGTGATACCGTCATCATTTGATTTTAATGCTTCTCTACTAGATACAGCAAATATTTCTGAGTCCATATTTACTTGATTTAATGCGTCTTCGACATAATCGATAACAGCATTTAAATCTTCTTCTGTTTCTGCTAAATCTGTTGCATTGACAACCATTTTAAATGCTTGATTATCATTAAGTTGATTCATTTCTTTCATATGTTCAATGAAGCGTTTGTCATTATCAGTAAATGAATGGTTGAAATAGCTAACATAAAGTATTAAATCAGACGATGTAAGAATTTTTTCGGTTTCATTGGTATGACGTTGGTTATTTGAATGCAATCCAAGTGAATCGACGATAATTTTATCTTTTAACCAATCTAAAGGCAATTTCAAATGTACTGTATTTACAAAAGTTGCATATTCGTCTTCAGCACTCCACTTTCTAATTTCATCTTGTTCAATGGTATGTGTTTGACCTTCTGCTAACATCTTTTCATACATATCATAATGTTGCTCGACAGCATTAACAAATGCTAATTTATTTTTTTCTAAGTTTGCTTTTAGTTTATTTGTATTTTTATTTAAAAATGCCTCGATACTATCAAATGATTTATTTTCTACTTCAAACACATTATTAAGTTCTTCTAAAAGTTGTTCAGAAGATTTTAAGGTAATTTGGCTATCTTGACCGTATGTTAATTCAGTCATGGCAGCAGTTGTTGGATTTGGCGAGCTGACTAAATAGTGGTCGCCTAGTAGTGCATTGATTAAGCTACTCTTACCTGCACTAAATGTTCCAAATACCCCAATTTTAACTATCTTTTTATCTAATCTTGCTAATGTATCTTCAATATCTTGTTTTGTTTGATCAAACAATGGGACGTTTTTGATAATATCTAGTGCATTTTTAATATTTTGTGTACGGTCTTGAGAATCAGTATTTAAGCTTGCTTCATTTTTTTTGTGTTTTTGAGTTTCATTGGTTGTAGATTTTGGAGTGTAGCTAATTTCTTTTCTATCTATCAGTTTATCGAGCGAATCATCTATATGGATATAATAGTGTTTATAATTATGAGTTTCTAAAGATTCTCTTAAACTGCGCATTTCGATAAATTTTTCATAATCATTGTAATCATCCTCTTGCTCTGTGCCAATATCGTTAGCTTGTGCATGTTGAATGGCTTTTTTAAATAACGGATCCGACGCCTTAGCAATAAATTGTTTAATAGATTTCATCAAATCATCACAAAAAGTTAAGACATATTGGTTACTAATAGAAATCTGCATTTGATATAAATCAGTTATTAATTCAGGCGGTATTACATAATGTTGATTGAGAATTGCATCATTGATTTCAGAATCATTGATGAATCGAGTTAAAAATGACATGTCTTCTCTTAAGGGTTGACGTATTTCTTGATTTATTTTTTCTTGTAGTATCTCAAGTACATCATTCAAGCGTTGTTGTTGAGTTTCTTCTGTTTTCTTCTTCTTATTAAACAAGCCACCAACTGAGAAATCTTTGGTACGACTCTCTAAATAGATACGAATTGTTTCTCTCGTATCATGTGTCATAATATACGCATTTTCAATAATTGCTTTACGCTTTTGTTTTAAAAATTCGTATAATTGGTCTGGGTTATTTAATAATTTAGCTTCTTCACTCACTTCTTGATGCTGCTTGAAATTAAGATAGGCTTGGTCAAAATCAGCTTCATTAATATCTAATTTATCTAATAAATCTTGAATTTCATATTGGATGTAAGATAACTGTTCATCTGTTATAAAATTAACGATACGTTCAACATAAGATTCTATCGTTTCGCGTTGTTGATCTTTTTCAACTAGATAGGAAGAAAGTGCATCAATTTCATTGAATGGATGATCATATTTCGATACATAAAATGTACGGTCCAATCTGATTTCCCAATCTGTAATTGATTTTTCAACACGTGCTTTAAATGTGTCGAAAGTAATTTCATCTTCATTGTGTTTATCGATTTGATTAATGATAAATACGACAGGGACCCCTGCACGATTAAGCTGTTTCATAAATTGGAAATTCAAAGCAGATTGAACATGATTATAATCAACGGTATAAAACAGTATGTTACTTGTATACATGAACGTTTCAGTGCTTGATTGGTGTGTTGAAACATTCGAATCCACACCTGGCGTATCTTGTAATGTAAATCCTTTGGTGAACTTATCGGACGGGAATTTGATTTCTACAGACTCTACATCAAAATTTTCTCGATTCATCTGTTTGACTTCATCATAGTTATTTAAAATCGTGTATTGCTGATTATTTAAATTTGCGATGATTCCAGGTTGATCAGATACAGAAACGATTGCGGTATTACTAGTTGTAGGAACTGGTGAACTTGGTAATATTTGTTCTTCAAGTAATAAATTTATGAGTGTCGATTTCCCTGCAGAAAAATGACCAACAAACGTTGCGGTATATTGCTCTAAAAACACTTTTTTAATTACTTGATTAACAATGTGTACAAGATTGCTATTATTTGATTTTTCGACTTCTTTTTTTAATTTATATAAAATATCGAGTTGTTGCGTATTAGACATCTTTCGTATCCCCTTTATTACTTTTATGTAATTAATACTTATTGTATAACAAATGATTGCATGTCTAAAGGAAGTATTTGAATTTAATGTGTATTATAGCCTTTATTTTTGAATCTTCGTTAATATATTAAAAGCGATGAAAGCTGAGCCCATTGTCGTACTCACTTTTCATCGCTAACATATTTTATGTGATGTGTTTTTTTATTATCTGTTTTCTACAACTAATCAATGATGTGACGATTTAGGTTAATCACAGATTGTTTTATTGTAACGTGTTCTAATACCATCTTGGTTTTTTGAAATCAGTATTTGGTTTATGGATTCCGATATTATCTTTGAGATGTAATGTTGGATTTTTGGCAATTTGAACAGCTAGTGCTGCGACGCTTTTCCGAGATACTTCAGTACCTTTAAATGATTCATCTTTTTTTGTAATTTCGTAGTCTATTTCATTTGTATCAGTTAACCATGCGTGTCTAAATATTGTATATTCTAGGTTTGAATTTTCTATTATTTCTGCGGCCTGTCGATATGTTGATAAATAGTCATTTGTTTGTGCTTGTACCCGCGTACCAAAATAACCTGGAACTTCATTGTAAATACCAAGAGATGTGACAAATATTAAGCGTTTGACATTATTTTTTTGCATCGCGTCAACAGTAGTTCTTGCTGCTTCTGCCAAATCTCCTGACAATGCTGCGAATACGATATCTACATCTTCCATAGCTCGGGCTACAGCTTCAGGATTTGTAGCATCTCCTTCACGAACTCTGATTCGATCCGAAGCATAATCCGGTAAACGATTAGCATCTCTTAGAAATAAACGTAATGTATAAGATGTGTTTTCTAAAAATGAGTATATTGTTGCCTTTGAAATTGCACCATTTGCCCCGATAATTAAAACTCTAGTGATCTAAGCACTCCTATTTGATAGTATTGCTACAAACTTATATAAAACGTTATTTAGTAGTTAAAAATTTTAATAATCTCATTTATACAAATATCCATTTTTGAAAGTACTAAACGTATCTTGAAATCATCTAAATTTTCTTAAATAAAAACCCCTAATCCAAAATTTGATTAGAGGTTAAATTAAGGTGGTTATCTAATTACAGGGTTTTTATCTTTCTTGATTTTATAATACTGAGAAATACTATAAATGATAATTCCAATCCAAATAAATATAAATGTAATCAATTGGTCGATATCAAAAGGCTCTTTAAATAAGAATATTCCTAAAATAAACATAAGTGTAGGTCCGATATATTGTATAAATCCTGTCAATGATAATGGAATACGTCTTGCTCCAGCTGAAAATAATATTAATGGAATAGCAGTTACGATACCAGAGAAAATAAGCCAAAAAGAAGATAGATTTGCTCCAAATGACATGCCCCCACTGTGCCATATATACCAAAGATAGATAAAGCCAGCTGGTGCAGTAACAATACATTCAATAGTAATGCTACTAACTGCATCGATTGGAACCACTTTTTTAATTAAACCATAAATCCCAAAAGAGCCAGCAAGTAGTAAAGAAATTCCTGGGAAGACTCCAATTTTCACAGTCATATAAAGCACGCCAACTACAGCTAGAGCAATTGCAAGCCATTCAAGTTTATTAAAACGCTCTTTTAAAAATATGAACGCAAGTAAAATGCTGACTAAAGGATTAATATAATAACCTAAACTAGACTGTAATACGTGACCATTTGTTACGGCCCAAATAAAGGTTCCCCAATTTATAGTAATCACATATCCCGCTGCAATAATTGCAATTAATTGAATTGGATTTGCAAAAAGTTGGGTGACATCTCTTTTGAATGAAGATTTATATTTACTTGAGATAATGATTAGCAACATAAAAATCATTGATAAGACAATTCTAAAAGATAAGATTTCAAAAGCACCAATATTTTTAATTAAATCCCAATATATGGGTAAGATACCCCATAAAAAATATGCTCCAAATGCAAATATAATCCCTTTTTTAAATTCACTATTCACTTGTAACACCACTTTCCCTAATAAATCAAATGATTGTACTATTTACGTGGCTCTTTTTTGCCCCAGTATTGATAGTAAGTACATTCAATATAACCGTTAAATAATTTTCTACGTTTAGTTGCTTTTTTATTAGCTAAAAATTCAAACTCTGTATTACTCGTTAAAATATATGTTGATAACTGTGGATGTTGTTGCATTAATTGTCCTATATAACGATACATTTCTTCTACTTTATCTCTGTCCCCAATACGTTCACCATATGGTGGGTTACCGATTAATGCAACTGGTGTTGCTTCTTCGATAGTCAACGTATTAACATCCTGGACGCTAAAGTGGATAATATCTGCTAATCCGACTTCTTCAGCATTCCTTTTAGCAATCTCAATCATTTCAGGATCAATATCAGACGCATAAATTTCAAGTTTACGATCATAATTTGCAGCTTGGTCAGCTTCATCTCTCATTTCATCATATAAACGGTCTGGCATAATATCCCATTGTTCAGAAACGAAATCGCGGTTGAAACCAGGAGCAATATTTTGAGCAATTAAACAAGCTTCTATTGCAATTGTGCCTGAACCACAAAATGGATCAACTAATGGTGTATCCCCTGTCCAATTGGCTAATCGAATTAAACTCGCTGCAAGCGTTTCTTTAATTGGTGCTTCACCTTGTGCAATTCTATAGCCACGTTTATTAAGACCGGATCCTGAAGTATCAATAGTTAGAAGTGCCTGATCTTTTAGGATTGCAACCTCAACTGGATATTTTGCGCCTGTTTCATTTAACCAACCACGAGATTGGTATGCATGACGTAAGCGTTCGACAATTGCCTTTTTTACGATTGCTTGGCAATCAGGAACACTATATAATGTGGATTTGACACTTCGACCTTGTACTGGGAAGTTACCATTTTCTTCGATGAGTGTTTCCCATGGTAATGCTTTCGTTTTTTCAAAAAGCTCATCAAATGTCGTTGCTTTGAATTGACCAACTACAATTTTAATTCTATCGGCTGTTCGTAACCACAAATTACATTTTACAATCGCAGTTTCATCACCATCAAAAAAGATTTTGCCATTTTCGACAGTTGTTTCGTAACCAAGTTCTTGTACTTCCTTAGCTACAACTGCTTCTAATCCCATTGGACATACAGCTAATAATTGATACATTGTTTTGCTCCTTCTTAATTAAAGATTTGTTTTTATTTTATCAAAAGTTATTTTAAATAGATATGACATCGACTTAGGTTTCATTGAATATTATCTGCCAATATCATCTTCACAACAATGAAAAAAGCTCTCCGATTTGGGAGAGCTTGGGTCTAGTGATGATATTTCTATAAGCCATGTTTTGTACCATTGTACTGCTAACGTGTACTAGAGACACTCGTACGCAGGTGGTAACCATCTGTCTACACACTTTTTATAATAGTGTGTCTTACTTATACGTTGAATTCCGCTAAATAAGTGCTCCTACCTAATTTGGATTGCTCACTCGAGGGGTTTACCGCGTTCCACCTTTTATATTTCTATAAAAGCTACGTCACTGTGGCACTTTCAAACTATTCTAACCATATCTAGAGACTTAGGTTATTTCATTGCCGTCAACTTAATGCCTTGACTTATTGTTTCATCAAGCACGAACACTACAATCATCTCAGATTGTGTGAGCATGGACTTTCCTCTATATCACTATAGCGATTACCCGAAACACCATCTTTAGAATTATATCATTAATCATGCAGCTAAACAAACAAAAAATTAATTAGTCTGATTAACTGCAAATATAACTCATACATATACAATTATTGTATGAACGAATACAATAATTGTATATGTATTTGGACTTATAAATTTCATATTACAAATAAGAGTGGGACAGAAATCCATTTCTCTAATAAAGATTTCGTAGTCCCACCCCGGCAAGGATGACTAGTGTTGAAATGTTTACCTGAGCTGAAGCTCAGGCATAAGTCTCACTAACTTAATAAATTAAAGCAGTGAGACTTTATATTTTCAATTCAGTCATCTATTGCCTAATTTGATAAGAGCCTGAGACATCTATTTATGTCCCAGGCTCTAATTATAGACATACATTTAATGTGATTCAAAATGTAGCATATAAGTACTTTTATTTTCCGAATACAGCTTTTTCTAAGTTAGATATTCTTTTTAAAATATCGACATTGTTATTGTTGTTGCCACTGTTCGCATTAGTTGAACTATGACTTGAAGAGAAGTTTTTATTTTCCTGTGGTCTCGATGTAGCAACACGTAGTCTTAACTCTTCAAGTTCTTTCTTTAACTTATTATTTTCTTCAGATAATTTTACGACTTCATTATCTAAATCTGCCATTTTTTGATAATCAGCTATAATATCATCTAAGAAGGCATCAACTTCTTCCCTTCTGTAACCACGAGTCATTGTTTTTTCAAAATCTTTTTCGTAAATATCTTTTGCTGATAATTTTAATGAAACTTCTGACATTTTTTCTCCACCTCATTCGAAACTTTGTTCTTGAGACCACTGTAAGTCGTTGATAAATTCGGTTAATTCATCAAACGTCACAATATCACAAGTATAATTTGTTTTTTCCATAAAATCAACTAACATCTGCTTAAAGAACTTAGGACTTGCTTCTTGCTCTTCATCATAAATTAAAAGCGTTAAATCCGTATGATCTAGCATAAATTGATCGGTCTGCTTAAATTGATGTGGGCCCTCATATGGTGTGTGAAATACGCTATCTACATAGTCGGCTTGTTGAGCAATAGCATGATATTTTGCTTGGTTTTGTTCATTCCACCTATCTATATGTCCATAAAAAGGTGTGATTACACCTAATTTAAGTTCTGGATAAGTTGATTTCAACTCTAAAACAGTTTCAGCTGTCCATAGTTCTATACCCAACTGTCCTTGTATCAATACCCACTCTAAGCCTTCTTCAATCAATTGTTCTAATTTATGAGAAATAAAAGTTTTTAAATAGGAAACTTCGGGGGCGTCATCTTTGAAAATGTTCAATTCAAACGACTTGTAACCAGTTACAAAAATAGTTTTTACCATAATAAGGACTCATTTCTTAGAATATAGCTTAAATCATATTGGACAGCTTTTAATTTTTCAGTAAATAATTTTCTGCTTGTTCTTTTAAAATGACATTCGACTGATAGAGATTCAATATTTGAAACTAGTAAATCAAATTTTTGCTTATTCATATAACTCAGTTGAAGAATCTGAGTTTCTAATGAACAAAATTTTGATAATTGATGATCGATTTGTTGTGTGAATGGGACAACATCTGAATAAAAATCATAGTCCGTGTCGGATGATTTGACGTATTCAAATTTTTGTTGCATCTCTGAAACATCATTTAAAAGCTGAGTTAATAGTTGTTGCATGAGGGTTCCCTCCTACATATCAAATTTACCATAAAAGGCAATTGCCGTCATTTTTAAAGTGTCGTCTAACATTTATGTTAGATATGTATTTTATTTTGTTTCAAATATTGTTTAATTGGGCAAAGCACGTTAAAATGAGTGTGATGTATTCATTAATGCATTGTTTTATATTTCGTAGTTTGGAAAAATTTGTAAAAGTCATGTATAATGAAACAAGTTTTTGATTACCAAACTAAAGTGGTGAAAAACAAATGAATTACCCAAATGGAAAACCATTTAACACAAATAAGTCTCAGGTCGGACGAACTCATAAGGGACAAACGCATAGAATTGATTATGGTGGCAGAGGTATGTCACTTGAAAATGATATCGAACAGTCGAATACGTATTATTTGAATCATGGTATGGCAGTAATACATAAAAAACCCACACCAGTTCAAATTGTGAATGTTCATTATCCTATGAGAAGTAAGGCAGTTATAAATGAGGCTTATTTCAGAACGCCGTCGACAACTGATTATAATGGTATTTATAACGGTCGTTATTTAGATTTTGAGGCGAAAGAAACTAAAAATAAAACTTCATTTCCATTAAATAATATGCATGAACATCAAGTAAAGCATATGGAAGCATGTTATCAACAACACGGCATTGTTTTTTTATTGATTCGCTTTAAAACACTCGATGAAGTGTACTTACTTCCCTATTCAAATTTTAAAAAATTCTGGGAAAGACACATTAAAGAGATTAAAAAGTCGATAACGGTTGAAGAAATGAGAAAAAATGGTTACTATATTCCTTATCAGTATCAACCACGATTGAATTACCTCAAAACAGTTGATAAGTTGATATTAGATGAAAGTGAGGACCGCGTATGACGGAAAAAAAGAAGACTTCCCAAGCGAAAAGCAATAATGGAAAGTCTGAACAAAAACAGAATAGGAATATAAAGCGAACGATAATTAAAATCTTTGGTTTTCTCATCATTGCATTTATCGTTCTAGCACTAATAGGTATTTTGTTATTTGCGTATTATGCATGGAAAGCTCCTGCATTTACGGAATCAAAATTACAAGACCCAATCCCAGCTAAGATTTATGATAAAGATGGTGATTTGGTTAAAACGCTAGATAATGGTCAACGTCGTGAACATGTCGATTTAAAAGACGTACCAAAAACAATGAGAGAAGCTGTATTAGCTACTGAAGATAATCGCTTCTATGATCACGGTGCGTTGGATTATAAACGTCTATTTGGTGCAGTTGCGAAGAACGTAACAGGTGGCTTTGGATCTCAAGGTGCATCTACATTAACACAACAAGTTGTTAAACGTTCATTCTTAACAGACCAGAAGTCAATTGCGCGTAAAGCACAAGAAGCATATCTATCATATAGATTAGAACAAGAGTACAGTAAAGATGAAATATTCGAAATGTACTTAAACAAAATCTATTATTCTGATGGTGTATATGGCGTAAAAGCCGCAGCTAAATATTACTTCGATAAAGATTTGAAGGACTTAAATTTAGCAGAATCTGCTTACCTTGCTGGTTTACCACAGGTTCCAAATACGTATAACATCTATGATCACCCTAAAGAAGCTGAATCTCGTAAAGATACTGTGCTTTATTTAATGGAATATCATAATAGAATTTCCAAAGCACAAAAAGAAGAGGCGCAAAAAACTTCATTAGAAGATAATTTAGTTCAACGTTCTTCTAAAGAGCGTGAAGTAAGTAAAGATAATTCAGGTGAAGAATATGATTCATATGTAAACTTTGTAAAATCTGAACTTATGAACAACAAAGCGTTTAAAAACGATGATTTAGGATCTGTTTTAAATAGCGGTATCAAGATTTATACAAATATGGATAAAGATGTTCAACAAACATTGCAAGATCGTGTGAATAATGGTAGCTATTATAAGAATGAAGATCAACAAGTTGGATCTTCAATTGTAGATAGTGAAAGTGGCGCCTTAGTCGCAATTTCTGGTGGTAGAAATTATAAAGACATCGTAGATAGAAACTTAGCTACAGATGTTCACCCTACCGGATCTTCATTAAAACCTTTCTTAGCGTATGGTCCAGCAATTGAGAATATGTCATGGGCAACTAATCATGCTATTCAAGATGAGTCAGCTTATCAAGTTGATGGTGTTACATTTAGAAACTATGATACGAAGAGTCATGGTACTGTAAAACTTTATGATGCTTTACGTCAAAGTTTCAATATTCCAGCACTTAAAGCTTGGGAATCTACAAGAGAATATGCTGGCAACGATGCACCGAAAGATTTTGCTGAAAATGTTGGATTAGATTATGACGGTGATATTGGACCTTCTGAAGTATTAGGTGGTTCAGCATCTGAATTCTCACCTACCCAATTAGCTTCAGCATTTGCTGCAATTGCTAATGGTGGTGAATACAACAATGCCCACTCTATTAAGAAAGTTGTTAAACAAGACGGCGAAACAATAGAGTATGATCACACAAGTAAAAAAGCTATGAAAGCTTCTACATCTTATATGTTAGCTGAAGTATTGAAAGGTACATTCGAAGCATATGGTTCTGCATATGGACATGGTGTTTCAGGTGTTAACCTTGCTGCTAAGACTGGTACAGGTACTTATGGTGAACAAACTTACCAACAATATGGCTTACCAGATAATGCGGCAAAAGATGTGTGGATTAATGGCTTTACACCGAAATACAGTATGTCTGTATGGATGGGCTTCAGTGAAGTTAAACAAGGTGGTGTTAATTCATTCGTCGGACATAGCGAACAAGAATATCCACAATATCTTTTAGAAGATGTAATGAGTAGTATTTCACCAAGAGATGGTCAAGACTTCTCTAAACCTGATTCGGTTTCTGGAAACTCTAAAGATAGTCTCTCAGTGAGTGGTCACCCAGATAACAATACAACAAGTAAGAGTCCACAAAATCAAGGTGGCGGAGATAGTTCTAGTGGCGCTAGTAGCCAACAAAGTTCATCTCGTTAATATTTAAAAGGTTTTAAATGCTGCATTTTACCCGGTATCCAGTAATGGATATCGGTTTTTTTGAGCCTGGGACACAAATAGATGCCTCAGGCTCTTCAAATTAAGCTAAGCAGTAGATGACTGAATTGAATCACTGCTTTAATTTATTAAGTTAGTGAGACTTATGCATGAGCTTCAGCTCAGGTAAACATTTTAACCTTAGTCATCCTTGCCGGGGTGGGACTACGAAATCTTTATTAGAGTAATGGATTTCTGTCCCACTCCCTTTTTTGCGCCCTTTCATATAAAAAAACTGAGAAGGCAAGATTTGCTTTCTCAGTTTCTAAAAGGAAATGGATATTAAAATTTATTTTTTTGCATAATTTGATAAGCAGCATTCATCTTAATGAGTTCAGTTTTAAGTGTTTTCATTTGACTGAATCCCATGAAATGATATTTACGTGCAACCATATATTCATATCGTTCTTCAAAATTCATAGGTACAACTGGATACGTTTCAAGCGCATTAAAATCTATCGTATCTATTTCATTGATTTGCTTAAAATATTGTTCGATTAATGAAAAATAATCATCTAGCAATTTTTTTGCTTCTTTGGTATTTAACTTTTTTGCCTTTGCATATTCATCAAGGTGCACTTCAATTCTTATAAAATCTTCTTTTACTATCATATTCATTTAAACCTCTTTTAACTTTGCTTTATATCGTTTCTGTCCTTCACGACAATCTTCGAATAAAGGGCATACATCACATTTTGGATTTCTAGCTAGACAGTGATAACGGCCGAAAAATATGAGTTGATGATGTGTTTTATTCCAGCGCTCTTTTGGAACGACGCGGCATAGCTTATCTTCAACTTGCCTAACATTATCTTTCCATCTACAAATCCCTAGTCGTTTAGAAATACGTTCGACATGTGTATCTACAGCTAAAGATGGTTCACCAAATGCAACGCTCATGACCACGTTAGCTGTTTTTCTACCTACACCTGCTAGGCTTTCCAATTCTGCATGTGTTTGCGGTATATGTCCATCAAATTTGTCTAAAAGAGATTGTGATAGCTTTTGTATATTTTTAGCCTTATTTCTATATAATCCAATAGTACGTATATCATTTTCGAGTTCTGAAAGATTAACATTCAAATAATCTTCAGGTGTTTTATATTTTTGAAATAACTTTTGGGTTAATTTATTAACTGAAATATCTGTAGTTTGTGCTGACAATAGAACGGCTATGGTTAATTCAAATGCATTATCGTGTTTCAATTCACATTCTGCATTTGGAAACATTTTGGCAATGACATCTACCATTTCTAATGCTTTCTTATTACTTATCATCTGGATTCTCCCCATTTAACCAGTCGAATTTTGGTACTTTTTTAATTGTATGTTTCATTTTTGGTTGATTAAATTGGCGACTAATTTTTTTAGAGTCATCAATCGTTTTCACGTTATTTTTTTTCCAATTCAATAAAATACGGTCCATATACTTGAAACTTAATTTGTTTTGGCTCATTGCCTCATCTAATGCTGCTTGAATAACGCTTAAATCATGTTTATCTATATCTAACCATTGATTAAGTGTTTCAATTTCAAAGGGTGATAGTGGCCGACCAAATGCTTGCTCAATTTTCTGAAATAAAGTATTGAAAGCCAATTCTGTATGTTGTTCATCTTGTTGTAGATCAATATTCTCTAAGATTTCACTTAATTTAATATAAAATTGATCAAGATTCATATATTCAGTAAACTTGCCTTCTTCGTCTTTATTAACTTTGAGCTCGAGTAAGTCATGTTGAATCAGGCTTTGAATAATTGTTGTAACGTCCCTCGAAGTTAGTGTCGTACCTTGTTGCAATGATTCTATCGTTGGCTGCTTATTGGAAATTTCAGAGGCATGTATGAGTTTAATTAATATGACTAATTCAGCTTCATTGATACCGAGTTGATTGTAATAATTCAATAATTCTTGTCGTATTACAACTGGTCGCATTTTTAGTTGCTTAAAATTCAATGTTAAACTCCCCTCTCTGTATGGTAAATAATGTGTTATAAAAACGTCCAGTCCTATATTTTAGACTGGACGTTTGATGAAATTGGTACTGTTAATATTATGGGTATAAACGATTTAAGAGACGTGGGAATGGCGCAGTTTCACGAACGTGTTCTACACCTGATAGCCATGCTACAGTTCTTTCTAATCCTAAGCCGAAACCACTGTGTGGCACACTACCATAACGGCGTAAGTCTAAATAATAACTATAGCTTTCAGCATCTAGTTCAAATTCGCCTAAACGTTGTTCTAATAAATCAAGGTCATTAATACGTTCAGAACCACCGATGATTTCACCATAACCTTCAGGTGCAATCAAGTCTGCACATAATACTGTGTCTTCATTTTCAGGATTTGGTTGCATATAGAATGGTTTAATCTTCGTTGGGTAGTTAGTAATAAATACTGGTAAGTCGTAATGATTAGCGATTGCTGTTTCGTGTGGTGCTCCGAAATCTTCGCCCCATTCAATATCATCAAAGCCTTGTTCTTTTAAGAATACTACTGCATCATCATAAGTAATGCGTGGGAATGGTGTTGATACCTTTTCAAGTTTAGTTGTATCTCTATCAAGCGCATTTAGTTCTAATTTACAGTTGTTTAAAACGGATTTTACAACATGAGTTACATATTGTTCTTGAACCTCTAAACTTTGTGCATGCTCACAAAATGCCATTTCTGGTTCAATCATCCAAAATTCGATTAAGTGACGGCGTGTCTTAGATTTTTCAGCACGGAAAGTAGGTCCAAATGAAAATACTCTACCATGAGCCATAGCAGCTGCTTCCATATAAAGTTGACCACTTTGAGATAAAAATGCATCTTGATCAAAGTATTTAGTATGGAATAATTCGCTTGTGCCTTCAGGAGCACTTGCTGTTAGGATTGGTGGATCAATTTTTGTGAATCCGTTATCGTTAAAGAATTCATATGTCGCACGAATGATTTCATTTCTTATTTTCATTACTGCGTGTTGCTTTTTAGAACGCAACCATAAATGACGGTGATCCATTAGGAATTCTGTTCCGTGATTTTTAGGTGTAATTGGATAATCATGCGCTTCTGAAATAATATCGATAGATTTAACTTGCATTTCGTAACCAATATCAGAACGATTATCTTCACTAATGATACCTGTAACGTAAAGTGATGATTCTTGAGTGATTTCTTTTGCTTTTTGGAATGTTTCCTCTGCAACTTCTGCTTTTGCAACAACACCTTGCATAAAGCCAGTACCATCTCTTAATTGCAAGAAAGCAATCTTACCACTTGAACGTTTGTTTGTTAACCAAGCACCTATTGTTACTTCTTGGCCAATATACTGTTTTGCTTGTTTTATCGTTATATTCATAACCAGTCTCCTATTTTATTGATGTCTTCTTTGCTTATCCTTATATATTTTAACAAAATACATATATAACTTCTAGTTGCATGTGCTATGTTTCTTTATTCTTAGTTTCGTCATTTTTAAGTTTTTTAAGAATTGAAGAAAATTGTTTGATATCTCCTTTATTTTGACGATAACTTTCCAATGATTGTTCAAAAAATTGTTTATAATTACTTCGGATAAGTCGATCATCAAAGGATACAATTATTCCCTTATCATTCTCACTACGTATCAATCGACCTAATCCTTGTCTAAAGCGTGTCACCGCATCAGGTAGTACGTAATCTTTAAATGTTGAACTGAATTCTGATTCCATAAGCCAATATTTAGTATTATTTTGATTCATAAATGGTAGTTTAGCAATCATGACACATTTAATCCCATTAGATTGAAAATCGAAACCTTCAAAAAATGTGCCTGTTCCTAGTAAAATAGCTTTATTAAAACTATTAAATTGCTGTACTATTTTGTAATTTTGATTTTGTTGTTGTGTTAATATCACATAATCTTCAAATTCAGGTAATTCATTGATTAATTCTTGAACCATATGCATCATTCTATAGCTTGTAAATAAAATAAGACACTTAGATTCAACGATAGAAACATATTCAATGACATAATTAACAATTGAAGTTACATAGTCGTTTATATTTTTATAATTATAAGATGCCACATCATTAGGGATAAACACTGTAGTTTGGTTTGGTGACATGACATGAGTATCAATTTCATAAGTATTAAAAGTGATATCTTTGTTAAACCATTGTTTGAAATTTTCAAAAGAATGATTAAACGTCAGCGTACCTGAAATAAATGTTAAGGATTTAAATTTATCCAATACTTGTTGCGTTAAAATTTCTTTAACATCATAATCTTTGACATTAAGTCTGATCGTTGATTTTTGATTAATATTTTTGATAGATAAATAACTAGTATGGTTATTTTTTAGGCTTTGTTCAATCTCTTTAAAACGATCATTAATGTATAAGAATTGTTTGCGCACAGATTTAATAGACTTATGACTCATTCCGTTGAAGAATTCTAATGTCATATTAAGTTTGTGAATCATCGCATGTAAATCATTTAAAATTGGCGTTGTGTCAAAATGGTAAACGAAATGTAGTTTGTGCACCTCATCATCTTGAACCTCAGACGATTGAATAATATTGAACATAGTAGTAAATAATTGTTCATTTAATTCATGTAATTCGTTCACTGTAGTTTTTAAACCAAAGACGTCGATTGGTGGTATATCTAATTTTTCCAGTATACGTTGTTGTTCGAGATGGTCAATGGATTTAAGTAGTTTTTCATTTTCAGTCTTACCAATTAACCCCAATTGATATTTAATATCTGAATAACTAAGTTCATTGGTTACTTGATTCAATGCATAGTCTGGCAAACGGTGTGCTTCGTCAATAATACAATCATCAAATAATTGATAAATTGCATTGTCATGTGCCGCACGAATGAGATGTGCGTGATTTGTGATACCGATTTGGATATTTTGTGCATTACGCTTAATGAAATTGAAATAGTTAATATCGTTGCGAACAGGGACATAAGTTTCTAACTTTTGTTCGAAATACATTTTTTGTCCGCCTTTTAAATCTAACTCCTGTATATCACCTGTATCTGTTTCTGTTACCCAAATCAGTAGTTGCATTTTCAAAATGCTCACTTCATAATTACTTGATTCCTCTTTTAAAATTTGACTGATTAAGCCTAAAGAGATGTAATCTTTTTTACTTTTAATTAGAGTGGCATTAATTTTAAAATCGAGCGCTTGTTTGAGTGCTGGAATATCTTTTTCCAGTAATTGATTTTGCAATAATTTAGTATTTGTTGAAATCATCACATGCTTGCCAGTTTCAATATTATACATGAGCGATGCTAGTAAATATGCAAATGATTTTCCACTGCCTAACGGTGCTTCAATCATTGCCTTCTCACTATGCATGAGTTGTTCTAATATGATTTCAGCTAAATAGAGTTGTTGTGGGCGAAACGTTAAATCAAGTGATTCAGTAACTTTGGTATATAAATCTTTTAAAGTGCCTTCAAAATTAACGGTAGGTGCTTTAAAATCAGTTTGTTTTTTATATATGATTTGTTCGAATTGGTCATAACAATCTTCTAACAATGCTTGGTCATGATTACGTACCATTTCAAAAATAATATCATGTAAATCATATTTAAGGTTTTTACTTAAGTAATAAAGTTGTTTAAGTGTATCTAAGGGTAAGGTTTCAAATTTTTTGAAAGCCATAATCATCAATTGTGCAGTTGTTGCTGCATCTTCATCAGCTCGGTGTGCATTATTTAAAACAATATCATGTGCTTCTGCGAGTTCGCTTAATTGATAACTTTTATCTGTGGGAAATGCTACTTTAAATAATTCAAGCGTATCCATTACCTTTTTAGGGCGATATTTGATATTGCAATTTTTAAATGATTTTTTTATGAAATTCAAATCAAAGGCAACGTTATGTGCAACAAAAATACAACCATCTATTTGTTTGTATATGTCTTCCGCAATTTCATGAAAATATGGTGCTTGTTGCAGCATATCTTCCTCTATTGATGTTAAGGCTTGAATAAAAGGAGGAATTTCTAGGTCGGTTTTAATCATTGAGTGATACGTACCTATAATTTTGTTCTCGCGGACAAACGTTATACCTATTTGAATAATTTCATCGTAATCTAGTTGATTACCAGTGGTTTCTAAATCCATCACTGCGTAACATGGTTTAGCCATTTGGATTCCTCCTTTCATTTAAAATTTTTAAATTTCTATATCGGCACTCATTAACTGATGCTGTTGATTATGCTCATCTCGAACGATTAAAAAGCCATTTTGGTCAATATCCATGGCCTCACCTTTAAATTGGATTCCATTTTCAGTGAATTTTAATTGTTTATGCCATATGTTTGATGCTGCTATATATTCTTCTCGAATCGCCGAGAAAGGTTCGTTTAGAAATTGTGCATAACGATATTCAATATGCTGTAACAATGTTTTTAAAAACGCATATCGATCAACTTTGTCATTGTTATGTATACGAATACTTGTTGCTTTTTCAGCTAATTCACCACTGAAATCTTTAGCTGTTTGATTCATATTGATACCAATACCACAGATTACGGCTTCTATGCCATCGCTATTGGCAACCATTTCAGTTAAAAAACCACAGACTTTACGTTGATTGATATAAATGTCATTTGGCCATTTAACGCAAACTGTTTCTTTACTAAAGGTTTGGATGGCATCACGTATACCTAATGCCATAAATAAATTGAATTTTGTAATCATATCAAATGGCACATTTGGACGTAAAACGAGAGACATCCATAACCCTTTGCCTTTGATTGATGACCAAGGTCTGTTAAATCGACCTTTTCCTTTAGTTTGCTCGTCACTAAGTATTAAAAAGCTGTCATTGTTGCCCACCAATTTTTGTTTGGCATGTAATTGTGTAGAATCAATATTTTCAAATACTTCGATGTGATCAAACAATTTCTGTGATTGGAGTGTTGGCAATACAATACCACTGTACCATTTATCTGGCAATTGAATTAAGCGATGTCCTTTATGGTTAATAGAATCGATTTGACACCCTTCAGTTTTGAGCTGATCAATCACTTTTTTGACCGCTGTTCTTGAAATAGAAAGTTGTTCCGCAATAAATTGACCAGATATATATTCTGGTTCATACTGGTACAACATATAAACTACTGCTTTACTATATTTGGACATGCGCCTTCACCCACTTTATCAAATCCGGTTTTAAGTTTTGAACATCACCAGCTATAATTGCACATTCAATAGCACGTAACGTATCTTTCAACCATGGTCCGCTTTTTTTATTTGTTATTTCTAATATGTCTTTACCGTTAATGTCCATTTCACCACGACTTGAAATGGGTAATTGATCTGCTATATTTGATATGGCTATTTCGTTTAAAATGAGTGGCGATAATTGAGCGATATTATTTTCAGCTAATGTTTGCGTATAAGATAACATATTTAATATATCTTTTTTACCGTAATCATAAACAAATAATTTTAATTGTGCTTTTGTATAGATTTGCTTGCTATCATTTATCAACTGTTCTAGAGTTACCACTTCTTTTTTATCACGATTACTTATTTTTAGTGCAGTTATTTTTGCATCAACATCTGGTTGTTGTACTTTTAACATTGCTATGAATAATGTAAATGTCATAGGTATATCAATTGAAAAAGAATCCAAATCATAATCTCTGAAAAATGGTATATGTTCAAATGCTTTCAATTGCTTTAAAGTTATGAAGGCCTCATCAACATAATTTCCAGCTATTAGTTTTTCCAACTCTACCACGACGCGTTCTATGGATAAATGTTTAATATCGGCTATATGCGTTAACATTGCTTTATATGTATGTGGCTCTAGTTGGAAGCCTAGTTGTGATTGAAAACGCAATCCTCTAATGATACGCAATGCATCCTCGTTAAAGCGCTCATCTGGTTGCCCGACTGTGCGAATGATTTTATGCGAAATATCATTTTGACCGTCAAAATAATCATGGATTTGATAATTATCGTCCATAGCAATGGCGTTCATAGTAAAATCTCTGCGTTTAACATCTTCATACAAGTCTCTGACAAAATAAACTTCATTTGGTCTTCTATGATCATCATACTCACCTTCAGCTCTAAAGGTCGTGACTTCATATTGATCATGTTGATAAACAACATTGATTGTGCCATGTTCTCTACCAATGGGAATCGTCTTTTCAAAAATTGATTCTATTTCATCGGGTGTGGCACTGGTTGTAATATCTATGTCGTGAATAGACTTATTCATTAAATAGTCACGCACTGAACCACCCACGAAGTATGCTTGAAAGCCATGTATCTGTAATGTTTGTATTATAGGCTTTGCCTTTTCAAATAATGAATTAGTCATTGTTACCCTCTAACATTTGTTTGTAGTAGTATTCATATTCATCAGTGATTAAGTCTGAAGCAAAACGTTCAGCTACGTCTTCGAGCATGCGCGCTTGCATTTGTTTGTAACGTTCTGGATTTGTTAATAATAGAATTGCATAGTCACTTGCAGCATGACTATCACCTATGTCTACAATATATCCTGTTTCTTCATGTTTGATAACTTCTTTGATTCCACCTGCAGTTGATCCGATTGGCACTACTCCGGATTTCATTGCTTCAAGTAAAGTTAATCCAAAACTTTCTTTTTCACTTAGTAATAATACTAAATCTGAAATTTGATAAAACGCACTAACCCAATTTTGTTTACCTAAAAATAGTACATGGTCTTCTAAATCTAGTTGACGAGCCTTTTCCTTCATTGCCATTAATTCTGGTCCATCACCAAGTAGGATTAGCTTAGAAGGAATCGATTGATGTACTTTAGCAAATGTATCAATGATAGTGTCTATACGTTTAACAGTTCTAAAGTTAGAAACGTGGATGAGTACCTTTTCATCAGCTTTAATACCATAACAATCTTTAAGTTGTTGATCACTTTGTGTAGGCACTTCTGGTTTCGTTGGAAATTCTTTTTCTCTTACAAAATTATAAATTGGAACTATGGGTTTGTCAGTTTCTATAATATCGTATGTTTGCTGTGCAAGTGACTGACTCACGCTTGTAACAACATCACTACCATCAATACCAAATTTAATGGCATTTTTTAATGAATGATCGTAACCAAGTACAGTAATGTCAGTACCGTGTAATGTAGTCATGATTTTTATATCTTTTTTTGACATATGTTTTGCTAAAATTCCACAAACTGCATGTGGCACAGCATAATGCATATGTAATAAATCTAAATCATATTCATTGATGACTTCTGCAATTTTTGTACTTAAAGTAATATCATATGGTGGGTATTGAAATACTGCATATTGATTTACTTCGACTTGATGGAAAGTCATATTTGGTAATGGTTTACGTATTCTAAAAGGGATATTGGAAGTGATAAAATGAATATCATGTCCACGTTCTGCTAATTTAATCCCTAGCTCAGTAGCTATAATACCTGATCCACCCATCGATGGATAACAAGTGATGCCTATTTTCATAAGGTAGAACATCCTTTCTCTATCTTAAATCTTCTATTTACGTTCAAATCGATGTTTATCCCTTGTATTAAATTTTTGCATAGTTTCATCAAAACTTTCAGTTAAATCAATATCTAGTGAATTCGCTATACACATTAATACAAATAAATTGTCACCTAATTCTGCTTTGATTGTATTTTCAGCTTCAGAAGCTTTTTTCTTCTTTTCTCCATGGTAATGATTAATCTCTCTTGAAAGTTCGCCCACTTCTTCAGTTAAGCGTGCCAAGTTTGCTAAAGGTGAAAAGTAACCTGCTTTAAACTGACCAATATAGTTATCCACTTCTATTTGCATCTCTTTCATAGACTTCATCATATACGCCTCTCATTCTTAACGTTTTCTAATATAGTATAGACTAATTTTAGGTTTCATGCATTATTCCTGCAACAGTTAAGGCTTATAGTTATAACTAAATAAACTAAAATTTTTAAAAAGTATTATCACTAAAATAATCGGAATAAGTATATGCTTAATATAAAGAAAAACCCAAACTTCTATAGGAAGTTTGGGTTTTACAAATAATTAATCACTTGATCTTGCGATAAGAATAAATCTTGCAAGTTCTGCTAATGCAACTGCAGTTGATGCAACATATGTCATTGCAGCAGCTGTTAAGACTTTTTTAGCGTGTCTGTATTCTTTTTCGTTAACAATATTTAAATTCTGGATCTGTTTCATTGCTCTACTACTTGCATTAAATTCTACAGGAAGTGTAACAATTGAGAATAGTACTGCGAATGACATAAATGCAATACCTATCCATAATGCTGTAGAACCTAAAGTACTTTGTAAGCTCGTTAATATGATACCAGCAAATACTGCTAAGTAACCAATTGAGCTACCAATGTTTGCAAGAGGTACTAATGATGTTCTGAATCTCAAGAAGAAATAGCCTTGTGCATGTTGAATCGCGTGACCTACTTCGTGAGCAGCAATTGCAGTTCCTGCAACTGATGGTCTACTAAAGTTAGCTGGTGATAATACGAGCACTTTCTTTCTAGGGTCATAATGGTCTGTTAAGAAACCTTGTCCTTCTACTACATCAACATCATAAATGCCGTTTGCATGGAGTATTTCTAAGGCAACTTCTTGACCAGTCTTACCACTTGTGGATCTAACCTGTGAATACTTTTCATAATTTGATTTAACTTTATGCTGTGCCCAAAGCGGTAACACCATTAAAATAACAAAGTATATAATCATATAAATAAAAGACAAAAACCTCACTCCTTTATAAACATTTTACTGTGTACATCATTAGTGGTCAAATATTTTAGCCTTTTTAAATTGAGTTAAACTTAAATAAAGAATTAACGGAATCACACTTAGCCAAAAAGCTAAATATGCCACACCTGCAAGATGACTAGCAATGAAATCATAATATGGATACTGCATAAAAATATAGTCAATCACATCATTATGGAATACCCAAATCATCGCAATGACAAAACCAACAATAGATATTTTAAATCTAGGATAGAATACGAAAGCTTCAATCGCCATAATGCCATGTGAGAGAATCAGCATGCATCCCGCAATTGTTATCTGGTCATACTCAATAAAGAGCAAGATATTCATAATAACGGCCCATACACCATATTTTATAAGCGTAACAAAAGCGAGCGCTTCTATAATAGGTATTTGCTTTCCTATAATATAGGAAAGTAGTGCAATACATAAAAACAATGAAGCAGTTGGACTATCGGGTACAAAAATTTTAAATTGTAAATCTGTTGCATCTAATTGGCTTCCATACCAAAGATATCCATAAATAGTACCTATTAAATTACAAATAAGTAAAAAATATAACATACCTTTATGGTGAATCATTAAATGCCAAAGTGTTTTTATATTCATATCGTCAATCCTTCGATGGTGAATTCATATTTCTTAACTCAAATGTATTTAGTATTTGACTGAGTTGATAAAATAATGCCCTATCTTGCATTTGCAAACTCAAATCAATATTATCGCGTAAATGTGCAACAATAGATGATTCACTTTGCTTAGATAATGGCATGCTATAAATATCGTGCATATAAACAGCGTAGTAAGGTGATTGAAGTAATTGTTGTATCAGTAAATCATCTAATTTAGGCTCTCTATCAAGTGTGGTATCAAAATAGATTTTTATATCAATTGCTTGGTGGTGTTGTGCAATATAATTAAATATTTTGTTACTATTCACGAGTTGGCTATCAGATAACGTCAATTTAATTGCGGGTTGTTCAGTATTTGACGTAGCTAATTCTAGGGTGTTGTGTTGTGCGATAGGCTCATCGATAAAATGGACTTGTTGTAATAAATCTGGCGAGGACTTTAGTAAATTCAAAATCCACACACTAATTCTAGATTTAAAAGTATAGCGAAACAATAAATATTCAATAAAGGTAGCTTTTGACTGAACTAACGTTTCAGACATGCCGTGCACCATCCTTCATTAGAAAGATTGTAATCTTTCTGTCTCATCGTGCCAAATTTCATTTGTTGGTTCTAAAGTTAATAATTGGTTCAAAATAGATTGAGCTTGTTGAATTTCACCAATTTCGACTAAATAGAAATAATAATCACTTAAAAAAGCGGCTTGAGATTGTAATGTAGTATAGGCGAGTTCAAAGAAATGCTGAGCTTCTTTATCACGTTCTTGTTGACCTAATGCAAATGCAAGATGCCACATGAATACAGGATCTAGATCTTCTTCATCTACATATTGTAACAATCCAATGAGTGCTTCATAGTCTTCTTCTTGTCTATAAAAATCACTTAGTATGAGTAACGGTTCTTGGTATGCATTGTCTACTTCGAGCGCTTGTAGCAATAATTGTACCCCTTCATTAGCGTCACCATGTTCGATTTGAATTGCGCCTGTTGAAGCCATAAGTTCTTTATAAAATTGTGTGAGTCTAAGTCCCTCTTTACCAATTTCAATGGCGTCTGCATGATTGTGCTCATTTTCATATAATTGCTGTAGATAAAAATAAGCTTGAAGAAAATCTGGATCTTTAGATAATAAAGTTTGTACTAATTTTATTGCTTCTTGAGTTAACTCATTTTTCTCATATGCAATAGCTTTTTTGAAATAATCCTCAGAATCCATTTCATCTTCGCTGATTTCATCAAACATTTTTATTGCATCGCTATAATTTCCACTTTGTAAACTACAGTCAGCTAAGCGTGAAAATAGATTTACACCATTGACTTCATATTCACCAGTTTCTAATACCGTTTCGTATTCAGACGTAGCACGTAAATATTGACCGTCGAAGTATAATAACTCTGCTAATGCATAGTGTATGATTGGATCATTTGGCTCAATATCAATGGCTTCATCGAGTTTACTAATTGCTACTTCAAGCATATTAAGTTGTTGATATAAATCCGCTTCTAACATTAAGCGTTCAGTTGATATTTCAACCTCACTTAAATATTCTAGTGCTTCATCGGTATGGTTTTCAGCCATAAGTCCTTCAATGAAATATATTAATAATTCACTTTCATCTGGATACTTATGGTAAAGCGTACGGAACACTTCTAAACCTTGAGGCATTAAACCATAGTTATATAATGTTTCACCTAAAATAAATAATGCATCATCTTTTGGAGAACTCAATGCATCATTTACACGTGTGTCTAGGTTATCTAATTTTTGTAAGTTGATATCATCTATTAGTTTATAGATATCTTCCATACCTTTATCCCTCTTTTTCTAATTGTTTTAACTTGGATAAAAATCCAGGGAATGAAACATTGACTGCGTCGAATTGTTCAATCGTTAATGTATCGTTAGTCAGTAATGATGCGATTGCAAGCATCATACCGATACGGTGATCTGTAAAGCTATTTACAGTAGCTGTTTGTTCTAATGCAGAAGGATGTATAATCAACCCATCATTCGTCGGTTGTAACGTAAATCCTAATAAATTCAACATGTTTGCTGTTGTATCTATACGATTTGTTTCTTTTACTTTTAATTCTTCTGCATCTTTAACAATACTAGTACCGTTGGCTTGTGTACACAAAAGTGCAATAATTGGAATCTCATCAATTGCTTTAGGTACCAAATCTCCGCCAATATGAATCGGTTTCATATTAGGTGAATATTGCACACGAACTGACGCAGTTGGTTCAGGACCATCTGTTTCATTAAAAATTGTAATGTGGCCTTCCATCTGTTTTACGATATCAATAATACCTGAACGAGTATGGTTGATGCCAACATTGTGTATTGTAATATCGCTGTTCGGCGTAATCAAGCCTCCAACTATAAAATATGCAGCTGAAGAGATATCGCCTGGTACATGGAAATCAGTTGGTTGAATATGTTCAATACCACGTTGAGGCATTTCAATGGACTGATTGGTTGTTGTTATAGGAATATTAAAATGTTTAAACATCGTTTCAGTATGATTTCTGGTTGTATCTAACTCTTTAATATAAGTCGGCTCATTTGCAAATAAGCTAGCAAATAAAATCGCACTCTTGACTTGTGCGCTTGCGACTTCCATTTCATAAGTTATTCCTTTTACTTGTGCGGGTCTAATGATTAATGGTGTGTAATTGTTATTGATTCCACTAATATCTGCTTGCATTTGTGTTAAAGGTTTCATGATTCTGTCCATAGGTCTTTTACCTATAGATTTATCTCCAGATAATACAGTTTCTATACCAAGTCCGCATAATAAGCCGGCAACCAATCGCGTAGTTGTGCCTGAATTACCTGTATAAAGTACTTGGTGTGGCGTTTGGAAGTGTTTATATCCCGGTGAATCAATTTCTATTTTGTCTTCATATACATGAATTTGTACGCCTAACAATCTGAATATTTCTACAGTGCGTAGACAGTCTTCACCTAATAGTGGCTTATAAATTGTTGACTTACCAGTTGCTAAAGAACTCAGCATGATTGCTCTATGTGTCATAGATTTGTCGCCAGGAACTTCTATTTCTCCGATTAATGGACCATGTATGTCGATTGTTTTACTGTTTACCATGAGATTAGACACCTACTTTTCAAAATATGTGATAAATATATCAAAAGCTTGGACTAATGTAGCTTTTGATATATGTTGGACAGTTGCTTTACCTATTTCTTCTAACAATACCATTTGCACGCCGTCTTGATCGTTCTTTTTGTCTTTTAACATTAATTGGTATAAGGATTCAAAATTAAATTTTTGCACCACATCAAAGGGGTAATTTAATGCTTTTAGATATGACGTATAATGATTGATATCATAATTCGTATCCAACGTTAAATTAGATACGATGAATTGAAAAATAATTCCTAGCATAACGGCGTGACCGTGAGGGATTTTAAATTGATATTCAACAGCGTGACCAAAAGTATGTCCTAAATTAAGGAATTTTCGAATATTTGATTCTTTTTCATCTTGAACAATAATATTTAATTTCGTTTCTATGCCTTTATATAAATAATATTCTATATCTGTTAAATGCTTGAGTGTTTTTTCATTTGAATAATGTGCTTCAATGTTTGTAACGGATGATGGACCGTTTAGCAACGCATGTTTATATACTTCTGCATAGCCACTCAATATTTCTGAATAAGGTAATGTTTTTAAAAAGTTCAAATCGTAAATCACAGCTTTTGGTCGATGAAATGCACCAATTAAATTCTTACCATGTTTCGAATTTATACCTACTTTGCCACCAACACTGGAATCATGCGCAAGTATTGTTGTAGGAACTTGAATGAAATCTACACCTCTTAACAATGTAGCTGCTAGAAAGCCAGTGAAATCACCAGTCGCACCACCACCAATTGATATCAAGCAAGTGTTACGTGTTAGCTGCTTACTAAGTAGCAATTCTATCGTTTCTTCATAGAAAGATAATGTTTTCGTGGTTTCACCTGATGGTATGATAAATTTATAAGCATCATGTTCAGAAGTAATGAAATCAATCGTTTCATGCCATATTTGATTCACCTGAGCATCGACAAAAAGTACGATATCTTGATAATGATTGATATATTGATGTAAATGGTCTAGAGCCTGATGTTCTACAATGATGGGATAGTTATTCGCCCTATAAGTTGTTTCTAATTTCATTTAATCACCTAGCTATTTATAAATTTAAAATTATATTTAGTATTCTATGTTCAATAAGCGGCGTTCTTTAATTTGCGCTTGAAGTTGTTCGATATGGTTACATTGGAATTCTTCAAGTAATGCTTTCGCTAACTCAAATGCAACTACATTTTCAACTACAACACTTGCAGCAGGTACAGCACAACTATCAGAACGCTCAATAGACGCTTTGAATGGTTCTTTAGTGTTGATATCGACTGAGTTTAAAGGTTTATAAAGTGTCGGGATTGGTTTCATTACGCCATTAACTACAATTGGCATACCATTCGACATACCACCTTCAAAACCACCTAAATGATTTGAACCTCTATAATATCCTTGAGTTGAGTCATATAGAATTTCGTCTTGTATTTCGCTACCTGGTTTTTCTGCTGCCTTGAAACCTTCACCAAAGCTCACACCTTTAAAGGCATTAATGCTGACTACACCTTGTGCAATTCTGCCATCGAGTTTACGATCATAATGAACATAACTGCCAATACCAACCGGTACGCCTTCTATAATTGTTTGTACAACGCCACCAATAGTATCGCCTGCCTTTTTAGCTTCATCAATCTTATCACGCATAGCTTGTGCGATTTCATCATTAACAACACGCACATCATTTTTATCTATATTAGATTTAATTGTTTCAAGGTCATATTCGATATCATCTTTGATACCACCAATTTCTACTACTCTACTATAAAATTCAATGTCTAATTGTTTTAGTAAAATTTTTGAAACAGCACCAACTGCTACACGTGCAGCAGTTTCTCTTGCAGATGAACGCTCTAAAACATTTCTTAAATCTCTATGATTATATTTCATGCCTCCGACTAAGTCGGCATGACCAGGACGTGGTTTTGTTATAACACGTTTCATATTTTCTTGATCTTCATCACTGATTGGATCTGCACCCATAATATTTTTCCAATGAGTAAAATCATCATTCGTAACAATCAATGTAATTGGGCTACCTAAAGTATAACCATTTCTAACTCCCGAAACGATTTCTACAGCATCTTTTTCGATTTGCATACGTCTACCACGACCATAACCACCTTGACGTTTAAACATTTCTTCGTTGATATCAGCGACGTTAATCTCTAAATTTGCCGGAACACCTTCTATTATTACTGTTAGTTGTGGTCCATGTGACTCACCAGAAGTTAAATATCTCATACTTTATCCGCTCCATTCTTTAGCACTTTAAATTAATATATGTTCTATATCTTAACATATTCAATTGTTCAAATTAACAGAAAATTTAAAAATGAGTTATATATCTATCATTTTATGTTAGTTTACTATTTTATCAGTGTAACATTTGTACTTTTTTTATTATATTAAACTATTCGTTTTAGTGCTAAAATTCTTCTGTTTATTTGTTAGGTAAATGGAATAAAGCTAAAAAGCCGATTGAATGATCATCATTCAATCGGCTTTTTAATTTGAGTTTTCATATTATTATTCGTATAACCAAGCTTCGCGTGATTCTTTATAATCACTTAATTCTTCTGGTTTGAACCAAAGATTGATTTCTTTTTCAGCAGAAGCTACTGAATCAGAACCGTGTATAATATTTCTTCCTACTGTTAAACCGAGATCGCCTCTAATTGTACCTGGCGTAGCCTCAGATGGATTTGTTTTACCAATGATATGACGAGACACATGAACTGCATCTTCACCTTCAACTACCATTGCAAATACTGGTGCCGAAGTAATAAAGCTAATTAAATGCTTATAAAAAGGTTTATCTGTATGTTCTGCATAATGTGCTTCAGCAAGTGATTGTGGTACAGTCATAAATTTACCGCCAACTAATTTAAGACCTTTTCTTTCGATACGTGAAATAATTTCTCCAATTAAATTTCTTTGTACCGCATCTGGTTTAATCATTAGAAATGTTCTTTCCATCTTGTGTAAATCCCCCTGTTTGTTATGTATCGATGTACTTACCTTTACATCAGCAGATAAGTAATCAATTAAGATTCATAATAAAAAATATGTTTTGAATTACATTAATATATTAACAGGTTATTAAAGCGCTTTCAATGTTTTTCACACAACTTACACATTTCTTTTCCCAACTTTTTTTATCAACTTTTTAAAGAGAGGTTTGGAGTCCTCATTTTCCAATTTATCAATCAAACGTAATGCTTTTTCAAGGTATCTATCACTTATTTCTTGTGATTGTTGTATTGATTCTGAATTTTGAATTTGTCGGATACAGGATTCAAATGATTCTCTACTACTATTTGGATTAAGTTGCTCTATTTGCTTTTTAAATGACTCATTTTGACGCATTTCTAAAAGTACAGGTAAAGTTAAGTGCCCATTCATTAAGTCACTACCGACTGGTTTACCTAGTTTCTTTTCAGTACTTGTAAAATCTAAAATATCATCAACAATTTGGAAACTCATACCAATGTAATGTCCTATCATCTTTAAATTATGTACTGTTTTAGCATCGGCACCAGATGTAATTGCACCAACTTCAGTTGATAATTGAATAAGTAAGGCTGTTTTACGATTAATTCTGCGCAAATAATTTGTGATCGTTTGCGCAGAATTAAATTGATCTTGAAATTGATATAGTTCGCCGCGACATACTTCAACAATTGCACTAGAAATGACAGAATGTACATGGTTTGCCTCGATATTTGATATATGTTCCAAACCACGTGCCAATAAAAAATTACCAGTGAGTATCGCGGTATGCTGATCCCACTTTTTCGCAATTGTTAAACGACCTCTGCGTTTATCACTTTTATCAATAACATCATCATGTACTAAGGTCGCCATATGAATTAATTCAAGGGCAACTGCAACTCGATAAACATCGTCATTCATAGATTTACCAAACTGACTACTTAATATTACAAAGGCTGGTCTAACGCGTTTACCACCTGAAGAAAATAAATGATATGAAGCAGCTTCAAGTACACTATCGTTACTTTTTATAGACTGCTCTAATTGTTTTTCAATTTTTTTGATTTCACTATTCATATTTAACTTTGCCACGCTAATCACCTTTGGTTGATTCATTTTATTTATAGCCAAGGTGCATTGCTGCAACGCCACCTGTAAAGCTACGTACTTTGATATTACTGAAACCAGCTTGAGTAAATAATCGTTTTAATTTTTCTTTGTCCGGAAAATCAAATGTTGATTGTTGTAACCATTCATATTCATCTTTTGATTTAGCAAATATTTTACCGAAAATTGGCATAACAAACTTAAAATAAAGTTTATAACATTGTTTGAAAACAGGTGTAGTTGGTTGACTTGTTTCAAGACAAACGACCATGCCTCCTGGTTTCAGTACCCTATTTAATTCTTTGAGTGTTGCAAGGTAATCAGGTACATTTCTTAATCCGAAACCAATCGTAACATAATCAAATTCATTGTCTTCAAAAGGTAAGTTCATTGCATCGCCATGAACAAGTTGTATGTTATGCATGTCTGATGTCTTTTGCTTTCCAACTTCTAACATATTTTCACTGAAGTCTATACCTATTACTTCGCCTGTAGATCCAACAGCTTTGCTAAGTGAAATTGTCCAATCTGCTGTACCACAACATACATCTAAAGCTTTACTACCAGGTTTAACGTTCATTTCTTTCATTACACGTTTTCTCCAAGTTTTATGTTGCTCAAAACTAATGATGTTATTTAATCTATCATATTTTCCTGAAATATTTTGGAAAACGTTATGTACTTGTTCTTTTTTTGCATTATTATCTGCCATGTTCATTACCTCTTTTTAAGTGTATTTCAGTATTAACTTTGTTTGAAAATGAATTCAATTTTTCGTTAGAATAGTGTTTCAAATATGCAGGATGGTGCTCAGTTATATTTTTCAATAATGTAGCATTAATTTCTGTTTGATTTGAAACAGATGCAAAATGATTAATTGTAATCAGTGGAAAGGTATTTTCGATTTTTAATATATATTCGTCTAGTTTATCATCACTTAAAACACCTTGATGAATAGATGATTTCATTTCATTGATTGTCACAATGGCTGAACTTATCAATTGTTGATAAACTGGATCATTTAATTTGGCCAAAATTGTATAAAAATGTGCGCTCAACAAGTCGCCAATTAAAATAGATTTCTTTGACGAAAGAGAAGTTGTAACTTCATCTAAATGTCGCATCGCAGTATCTATAGTGAGGCAAGCTAATTTAGCTTCTTGAGGAATATCATAAGAATCAAGAATTTGTGCTAGCGCTTTATTGATATATATTGATTCATAATAATCCACATCGTGGAGTCGATCTATTATTTGTGTTTCTAATATGCTAAATGTCGTTTCCATGTTCACACCTCACGTTATTATCCATATACATATTAACATTATATGAGGAAAATTAAAATCAACGAAAATCAATGTTCTAAATATTTATGTAAAATGACTAAAAACAATGGATTGTATCGTATATATATGAATATCATTATATTTGTATGTTATTTTAGCTTGAATGCACATTACGCAAGTTTGATACATTAAACCTAGCTTTGCATACAGCTAATTGTAAATATATGTTTATGTAAAGTTTTTTATAAAAAGAAAAAGCCCCTATAAAAGGGCTTTACTGTAAGTAAAGAATTATTTTACTGCATCTTTTAAAGCTTTACCAGCTTTGAATGCTGGAACTTTGCTTGCAGGGATATCAATTTCTTTACCAGTTTGAGGGTTACGGCCTTTACGAGCAGCACGTTCGCGTACTTCGAAGTTACCGAATCCAATTAATTGTACTTTTTCACCTTTAGAAAGTGATGATTGAATTGATTCGAATACTGCATCTACAGCTAAACCAGCTTCTTTTTTAGTTAAGTCAGCTTGCTCTGCAACAGCATTGATTAAATCTGTTTTGTTCATTATGAATTCACCTCCCCTAGGGTTTATAATGATACTTTATATCATTATGCTATGACTTTAACACAACGAATACTGCTACTGCAATGATTTATGTGCAAAAAACGTTGAAATAATAGGATTTTAATTACAAATTGTTATTATTTCTTTGAAAAGTGTAATACTTCCTACTATTCTGCTTTTTTGCCACGTCCCATTAAATCTTTAACGCTTTCATCAACAGGTCTATTTTCAAATAAAACTTTATAGAGTGCTGACGTAATTGGCATATCCACATCAACTTCTTTTGCTAAATGATAAACAGATTTAGTAGTATATACACCTTCAACAACCATATTCATTTCATTCAATGCAGTATCTAACGATTTACCTTCGCCAAGTTTAAATCCTAATGTGTAATTTCTTGAGTGCGTAGACGTACACGTTACAATTAAATCGCCAATACCACCTAAACCTAAAAATGTAATAGGATCTGCACCTAATTTTTCACCTAAGCGGCTAATTTCTGCCAAACCTCTAGTCATTAATGCAGCTTTAGCATTATCTCCAAAGCCCATACCTGAAATCACACCACTCGCTACAGCAATAATATTTTTGAGTGCACCACCTAATTCAACACCTACTAAATCTTCATTTGTGTAGACGCGCAAATAATCATTCATAAATAAATCCTGAGTTAATTTACGAACATCTGCTGATATAGATGAAGCTGCTACTGTTGTAGGTTGTTTGATAACTACTTCTTCAGCGTGACTTGGTCCTGATAACACGCCGATACCTGCATTATGTTCAGGTGAAATAGAATCCTCTAGTAATTCTGATACACGTTTATAGGTCTCGTTCTCGATACCTTTTGCAACATGTATAAACGTTTTCGGAGATGTTAGTAATGCATCGATAGATGTTGATACTTCGCGCATGGCTTTTGTTGGGAGAGCCATTAAATAGATATCTGAGAATCTAGCTGCATTTTCTAAATCGAGTGTAGCTTCTATTGAAGTATGCAAATGAGCGTCTTTTAAATATTTACTATTCATATGCTGTTCGTTAATTTCATTAATGGTTTGTTCGTTTTTACCCCACATTAAAACTTGATGCCCGTTTTCGGCTAATACATTTGCTAATGCCGTACCGAAACTACCTGTTCCAAAGACAGTTATTTTAGACATTGTATCCCCTCCGTTAATTAATTTCTTTTTCTTGCTATGATATGCACGGGTGTACCTTCAAAGCCAAATGCCGCTCTAATTTGATTTTCGAGATAACGTTTATAAGAAAAATGCATTAATTCAACATCATTTACAAAGACAATAAATGTTGGTGGTTCGATAGCCACTTGAGTTGCATAGAATACGTTAAGACGTCGTCCTTTATCAGTTGGAGTCGGGTTCATAGATATTGCATCAGTAATAACTTCGTTTAAAGTAGAACTTTGAACACGTTTTTTATGATTTTCACTCGCTTCTTTAATATATGGAAAAAGTGTTCTAAGTCGTTGTTTTTCTTTGGCAGAAACAAAGGCAATTTCAGCATAATCTAAGAATTGGAACTCTTTACGTACTTCATCTTTGAATTTCTTCATTGTATTTGTTTCTTTATCTACAGTATCCCATTTATTTACAACAATAACGATTGCTTTACCTTCTTCATGTGCATAACCTGCAACACGTTTATCTTGTTCTATAATACCTTGTTCAGCATCAATGACAACTAAAATAACATTAGATCTTTCTATCGCTTTTAATGCACGTAATACAGAGTATTTTTCAGTGTTTTCATAGACTTTCCCCTTTTTACGCATACCGGCAGTATCTATTAAGACATAATCTTGATCATCATAACTATATTCTGTATCTACTGCATCACGTGTTGTTCCTGCTACATTAGATACAATTACACGGTCTTCTCCCAAGATTGCATTGACCAAACTGGATTTCCCAACATTTGGACGTCCAATAATAGATAAACGAATAGTGTCTTCATCGTATGGGTCTGGTTCTTCGGCTTTAAAATGTTTTACAACTGCATCTAATAAATCACCAAGTCCTAAACCATGTGAGCCAGAAATAGGATAAGGATCTCCAAATCCTAATGCATAAAAATCATAAATTTCATTTCTCATTTCCGGATTATCAACTTTGTTTACTGCTAAAACAACAGGCTTCTTAGATTTGTATAACATTTGGGCAACCATTTCGTCGCTTTGTGTTAGCCCTTCTCTTACATTTACCATGAAAATAATCACATCAGCTTCGTCTATTGCGACTTCTGCCTGCGCTCTAATTTGTGTTTGAAATGGTGCATCTCCTACTTCTATGCCACCTGTATCAATAATATTAAAATCATGTGTTAACCATTCGCCGGATGAATAAATTCTGTCACGAGTCACACCTGGTGTATCTTCGACAATTGATACACGTTCACCTACGACTCTATTAAAAATTGTGGATTTGCCTACATTTGGCCTACCTACAATCGCTACTATAGGTTTAGTCATAACTAACTTCCTCTCTTATATAATCTCTATAATTCTATCATAAGGTGTAGATAAATAAAAAGAAATATTAAATCATTATAGAGTACGTTTAGCGTGTAGACATATTGCTACACAAAAAAAGAAATCCTGCCCTATTTGGAAATTAGGACAAGATTTAAATTTGAGTCACACTATTGCAAATTAGAATTTAAAGTCTTTAAGTTTATCTCCGAAGACATCGCCTAAAGTAGGATTATCTTCATCATCTGCACTATTATCTAAATATGATTGTGTTGTTTCACTATCACTTTCGATAACATTTTCATTAGGAATCGTTGCTTTGATTGATAATGAAATACGTTCGTTATCAACATCAACACCTAATACTTTCACACTGACTTTATCGCCAGGTGTCAATGCTTCACTTGGTGAACCAATATGTGAATGGCTGATTTCTGAAATGTGAACTAAACCTTGAACGCCTGGCTTAATTTCAACAAACGCACCGAAATTTGCAAGTCTAACAACTGTACCCTCGATGACATCACCTTCATTAAATTCACCTTTGATAGATTCAAAAGGACTTGGCAATGTATCTTTAATTGATAAAGAAATACGTTCAGTGTCTTTATCGACAGATTTAATTTTCACTTTCACGCTTTCACCAATTGTCACAACGTCTTCAGGTGATTTAACGTGCTCATGAGACAATTCAGAAACATGCACTAGTCCGTCAACACCACCAATATCAACAAATGCACCAAAGTTAGTCAAACGTGCAATTTTACCTTCAATTACATCTCCTTCATTAAGTGATGATAACAATTCCTCTTTTTTTGCAGCATTTTCTACTGCTTCTACAGCTTTACGGCTAAGAATGACACGATTGTTTGCAGGGTCTAATTCTTCAACTTTTAGTTTGAGAACTTGCCCTTCAAAATCAGAGAAATCTTCAATGAAATCTGTAGAAATTAATGAAGCTGGTACAAAACCTCTTTGACCAACGTCCACTACTAATCCGCCCTTAACGACTTCCGTCACTTTGGCTTCGATTGTTTGGTTATTATCTAATTGTTCTTGTAAAAACTCATATGATTTTTCAGTTTCAAGTTGACGTTTAGATAAAATATAAGCACCAGTCTCATTTTCTTCGTCATATTCAACTTTTGTTACATATGCACCAATCTCGTCACCAACTTTGACAGCATCACTTGGATTTTCGATATGATGCGTAGAAAGTTGACTAATAGGGATAATGCCGTTAAATTTTGCACCATTAACAGCAACAATTACTTGTTTATCTTCAATTGTTTGAACTTCACCAGTAACTTTATCCCCTTCTTTAATATCATTAATCATTGATTCGTTGAATTCTTCAGTCATCTTGTCTGCCTCCTTATTACACTACATACTAATAACATCTTATAATCTGACAGAATTGTCAAGAAATTCCACTTTAATATAGAAGTTCACATTTTAATTGTTAAAAAGTTGTAAAATAGGCATTTTTAACTAACAATAACTTTAAAATTTTAACCTGAATTTTACAATCTTCTATATTTTACTATGTTATAAAACGACCATATGTCATATACCCATTTAGTAGCTCATGTAATCATTTTACACAAAACGGGTTTAAAGGAATTGGTTGCGATTATACAAAACTATGAGATATCAGACACTAAAGATAATATTTCTTCAGTAACTTCTTCTATACTTTTACCAGTTGTATCAATTGTAACTGCATCATCCGCTTTTTTTAATGGCGAAATTTCACGATTCATGTCGTAATGATCCCTATCAGCGATTTCTTGCTTAAGTTGTTCAACATTGGACTCGATACCACGTTCTTCATTATCTTTTTGCCTTCTAATAGCACGTTCTTCAACTGAAGCAATCATATATACTTTTAAATCTGCATCAGGTAGTACTACAGTTCCAATATCTCTACCATCCATAACAATACCTTTTTGCGCTGCTAATTCTTTTTGTTTTTTTACAGCAAAGGTACGCACAGGTTCTTTCGAAGCAACATAAGAAACATTACTTGTTACGTTGTTTTCTCTTAGATAGTCCGTTACATCTTGGTTATCTAAAATTACTCTTTGACCTTTAGTTTCGTCATAAGTGAGTGATAGCTCTGATGTGTCGATTAATTGGTTAAAGTCTTCTGTTTTTTGCTTTTGTAAATATTTATAAGTAATTGCACGATACATTGCGCCAGTATCTACATATATCATAGATAATTTTGCGGCAATTAATTTTGCGATAGTACTTTTACCTGCTGCAGCAGGTCCATCTAGTGCGATATTAATTCGTTTCATTTTGGTAACCCTTCCTTGTTGTTTTATGAATAATATTTTATCATAAATATGTATATTATAAATAGGAGGAATGCATACATGAAAAATGTTCTCGTGATACATACCGGTGGAACGATTAGTATGTCACAAGATGAATCTAATAAAGTGGTTACGAATTAGGATAATCCGATATCTAACCATCAAGATGTAATTGCGCGATATGCAAACGTGACTGAAATGACACCTTTTAATGTACCATCGCCACATATGAATATAGAATATGTGGAAAAATTGAAAGCTATTATAGAAAATGCTGCCACTACATATGATGGTTTTGTCATTACACATGGTACAGACACTTTAGAGGAAACTGCGTATTTATTAGATTTGACTTTAAGTATATCAAAGCCTGTAACAATAACTGGCGCGATGCGTTCCTCAAATGAAATTGGTTCAGATGGTTTATATAATTTTATTTCAGCAATTAGAGTAGCTACAAGCGATGAATCAAAAGATATGGGTGTCATGGTCGTATTTAACGATGAGATACATACTGCACGTAATGTCACAAAGACACATACTTCAAATACAAATACGTTCCAAAGCCCAAACCATGGTCCACTTGGTGTTGTCACTAAAAATAGCGTTCAATTTCACCACAAGCCATATGAACACTTGATTTTGGATAAAATTGACCATAATTTAAACATTCCATTAATCAAAGCATATATGGGTATGAATAGTGATGTATTAGCTTTCCATAGTGAAAATAATGTAGATGGAATTATTATTGAAGCATTGGGTCAGGGTAACCTACCACCTACTTGTCTTGAAGGTTTAGAAAAATGTTTGGATAAAAAGATACCAATTGTATTAGTATCAAGATCGTTTAATGGTATTGTTGGACCAATATATGCGTATGAAGGTGGCGGTGTAACATTAGCAGAACAAGGTGTTATATTCTCAAATGGATTGAATGGACCTAAAGCAAGATTAAAATTATTAGTTGGATTGAGTAATCAACTTTCTTCTGAACGATTAAAAAATTATTTTGAAGCACAATTGTAGAACTATTAATGTTATAAAAATTTTAATTGAAAATATGCAAAAGCGGCTGCGACACGTTTGTGTTGCAGCCGCTTTTGAATTTTGAATGCATTGTTCGTTTGTTTAAAATAGCAATGGAATTAAGATTCTAATGGTGTTTGCTTTTTAGAAAGAATATTTTGCGTAATAATTCCGCCATGATATTTACCATTTTCAATAAATATTGTATTTGCATCATTACCAGCAGCAATGACACCGGCGATATAACAGTTTTCTATATTTGTTTCGTACGTTTCTTTATTGTGAACTGGTGCTGTACCAAATTCATTTTGATTTATCTCAATACCAATTGATTGTAAAAAATCATAGTCAGGATGATAGCCAATCATTGCAAATACATAGTCATTTGGAATCTCATGGGTTTCTCCATTTTGTTCATAGTATACACTGTCTTCAGTGATTTTTGTTACATTGGCATTAAATGCCATATTTATTTTTTCGTGTCTAACTAAAGATTCGAAATTGGGTAATATCCATGGTTTAATTGCTTTCGGATAATCACTACCACGGTAAATTACAGTTACGTTTGCACCGGCTTTTTCTAATTCTAAAGCAGCATCTACCGCTGAGTTCTTCCCGCCGATAATTGTGATATTTTGATCAAAATACGGGTGTGCTTCTTTAAAATAATGCATAACTTTTGGTAGTTCTGCTCCTTCCACTTCAAGGTTATTATGTTGGCCATAATATCCTGTTGCCACTGTTAAAAATCGACATTGATAGACATCTTTTGTTGTTGTAATCGTAAAACGATTATTAATTTTTTTAACTGTGAGGACTTCTTCAAAGGCATTTATACGTAATTGATGATGTTTTACGACTGCTCTATAATACACTAAGGCTTGGTTTCTGTGCGGTTTACTCTCTTCTACTATAAATGGAATATCCCCAATACTTAATTTATCACTAGATGAAAAAAATGTTTGATGTGTAGGATAGTTAAAAATGGCATCGACAACATTACCTTTTTCAATAACTAATGTATCTATTCCTTTTTTCTTCTGCTCAATGGCAGCACTTAATCCACAAGGACCGCCACCGATAATTATACTTTCAACTGTTTGCATGTTTACTTCGTCCTCCTTTTACCACTCATACATTATACCAATAGTTTTTCAAAAACCAAGTGAAAGAATTTGAAATATTTATTACAAATTATGCTAAATCGAATTGAATAGATCTACCTTAGTTTTATAAATTAAAAACGCCTCTATCCATGATGTGGACAAAGGCGTTTTTAGCGTTTGTTTTGATTAAAATATTAATGCTTATTGTGGAATTACAAGGCGTTGACCATTATGAATGTCGTTTCCTTGAATATTATTTGCTTTTCTAATTTTTTCAACGTTTTCAGGTGTACCTTCACCATAGTATTGAATCGCAATTCTATATAAATTTTGACCATTTACTACATGTGTTTGTTGACCTGAATTATTGTTTGTTGATTGACCATTTTGTTGATTATTATTTGTTGTACCTTGTGATTGATCGGCAGTACCATTCTGACTATTGGCTTGGTTGCCTTGTTGTGTTTGGGCATTTTGTTGGTTTTGAGCATTTTGATCTTGATTACTGCTTGATTGATCTTGCTCATCGCTGTTAGATTGTTCAGAGTTAGCATTGTCAGAATTACTGTTCTCATCTGAAGATTTATCTTTATCTTCGTCTTTAGCTTTATCTTCTTTAGATTTGTCATCCGCTGCTTTTTTATCTTTGTCTGAGTTTTTGTCTTTATTGTCAGCTACTTGTTTATCATCATTTTGTTTACTGTCGTCGTTGTTGCCAGTTAGTGCCATACCACCGAAGATACCGATAGCAGCTAAGATAAGCACAGCAGCGATGATTGGTAGTAATTTACCTAATAAGCCACCTTTTTTCTTATTATTATGTTCATCATCATGATTGTGATGATTATTTGAGTGATTACCGTTACTATTTACATTGCTACCACTTGATTTAGCGTGGGCAGCAGCGCCCGTTCCTGCTGCAGCGGCACCACCAGCTACGGCAGCACCTTTTTTCTTACTACCTTTATTGTCTTGATGTTTATCTTTTATATTGTCGTTGTTGTTAGCGTGATCATCGTGTTTGTTGTCTTTATGTTTACCAGCAGCATATGCACCTGCACCAGCTGCGGCAGCACCTCCAGCAATAGCAGCACCTTTTTTCTTAGAGCCATGCTTTTTGTCATCATCATTATTATGTTTTGATTCTTCATGTTGTGAATGCTTATCATCTTTTAAGTCTGAGTCTGTATGCGTTTGGTCTTTACTGTTATGTTTACCAGCAGCATAAGCACCAGCGCCTGCTGCGGCAGTACCACCTGCAATAGCAGCACCTTTTTTCTTATTGCCATTGTCATGTTTAGATTCATGCTCTACATTGCTTTGTTGTTCATATTTGTTAGTGTTTGATTTAGAACCATCATGATTTATATTATTATTTTGTGAAGGATCCTTAGAATCACTCGTCTGTTGTGAGTCTAAGTCTGAATTGTCGTTATGACGTGAATCATGATCTAGCGCGTCGTCCTCGTTTCTTTCTTGATGTTGCGTTTGATTTGATGTTTCGTCTTCTCTTTGGTTTGTTGCAGTATCTCTTCTACGTTGTCTACGCTGTGCATTTCTTGGTGGGAATTGTTCGTCTGTTTTATCAGATACTTCCTCTTTCACATTGTCAACTGAATCGTTAACTGAATCCTTGGTATTGTCTTGATGTTCTTTTGGATCAATGGATTGACGATTTTTCTCAAAATCATCTTTAAAATTGTTGTTAGACAAATTCATCATCCTTCCTTTTTTATTTAAGTATATACTGTTTTACCCTAAAAGAATGTAAATATGTATATTTTTTTGAGAGAAATTACTCTCAATCAACTGTATACATCGTATTATAGCTTGATTGAAAATATTTAGTAAAGTAATTGTCTATTATTTGAATAAATTTTGTATTTTTTCATTAAAATTCATTTTTCGTTTAACTTTCTTTCTATTTAATATATTTATTTCAATTAATTCAGAATCATTATCACAACATTGCTCAGGTTTTTCTAATAAATTTTCATTAAAAAACTCAATCATATAGGCGCGACGACATTGATCTAAATTCTTATAACCTAACATTCTAATGTAACCTAGTTGTTTGCGTTTATATGCAGTTTTAAATATATGATGCAGTTGTGTGATTGAATAATAACTATGCAATGTTTTTATAATTTCATTTTTGTCAGGTGGTAAAAATTCACCTAATTCAAAAGCAGTAACATCTTCAGTTGTTACAATATCGGTGAATAATAGTGTTTCTAACAAGTAACTGTCATCAGGTTGATATAAACTTATAGCTTGGCTTTGTGCACCATCGCGTCCGGCTCTTCCTATTTCTTGCATATAATTAGAAGGACTTGTAGATAAATGAAAATGAATAATAGTACGAATATCTTTTTTATTTATACCCATGCCAAATGCGCTCGTGGCAACAATGATTGGAATTTCATTGTTTATAAATTGATGTTGAACTGTATGACGTTCTTGATAAGATAAATCACCATGATAGATACCAGTAAGGAATCCATAATTATAAATTTGCTGTGCCAGATATAGACACATTTTCTTAGATGAAACATATATGATTGTTGATCCTGAATGTGTTAATTTGGGCAATAGCCACGCAAGTTTTTCGTCATCATTTGCAAAGTTCTTATGTGCTAGTGCAATATTATTTCGATTCATTGTGGTTTTCACAATATGAAAAGATTGATCTAACATGTGTTCTAGATCTTCTGTTAAATATGAAGGTGCAGTTGCTGTTAATGCCAATACAGTTGCTTTTTTAAAATGATTCACTATTTTACCTACAAGTGCATAATGCGGTCTGAAATCATAGCCCCATTCAGATAAACAGTGTGCTTCGTCTAATACAATTAAACCAATATTTAAATGTTGAAATAATTTAAAATTGTGCTTTTGTAATAAAAATTCAGGGCTTAAAAAAATAAAACGGCTTTGGTTGATTTGTTGAATGTTCTGAGTGCGCTCATTTTCATCCATTCCAGAATGGATACAACAAACATGACGTTCTCCATGTAATTTAAGCTGCATAACTTGGTCATCCATTAGTGAAATTAATGGTGATATAATTAATGTTGGCTGTTGATTTATATAAGTTGGCAATTGATAGCAAAGGCTTTTACCACTTCCTGTCGGTAAAATGCCTAAAGTATTTGTGTGGTTCAAGACATGGTTGATAATTTCTTCTTGACCTGGTTTAAATGTGTCGAAACCAAACCATTCTTTTAAGCTATCTTGTAACATGTAAATCACCTCTTTCTAAACCGACAATCATTAATTTAATTTCGAAATAACTGAAATCAGAAAATTTATCTTTGTAATTACGCAACCGTTCACTGCGATTATCTATATAATAGTTCAGAAAGTCTATATAATTTGTGTTTGATAAATAGTCTTCATAATTAGTTAAGTATCCTTTAATAAATAACTCTAAAATATGATCTTCTATTGTATTGGGTTTAACGTTTTGCTGTAGTGCCAAATGTTCGAAATCCATGCCTTGTTTGATTCCGAGTAATGTTTGTTCAGTCTTATTTAATAATGTTGGTAAGATAATTAATTTATTTAGCAATGGGAATTGTTGCTCGTCTTCTATCGCATACATCATAGATACCATATCTCGAAGTTCTAATTCGAATAACTCAGTTTGTGGAATTGCTTCTATTAAGCCTACTTGTTGTCTTGTATACATGCTTTCTTCGAATCCTTGTAAATAGTAATGTAAGTATACATTGTCGTTATGATGTGATAGCAATTTAAACAACGACGTAAGTTCATTGATGAAAGATTCTTGTAGGTTTTCAGTTGAAATGTACTGATATAATTGTTTGACACATTTCTGAACTGTATTGGATTGTGTTACTGGTACGAATTGGTGTACGCCATGTTGAATGTTGGATAAGGTTTGAGTTAATAATTGTATTGCATTGAACGTGTTGGCAAGGCTATCATATGTATGGCGTGGATGGCTAATCATTATATTTGACTGATTCGCCTCAGTTTCAGTGTTCATACTTTTAGAATATCGCTCGAATGACGGATATTTTAATTGAGGGATACTATGATACAATGACATAAGTTGTTGGCTACAAGCATCAAAAAAGGTTTGATGTGACTTTTTGCCTGTGATAATATTAAATATACTTTTTTCGGTTTTATATGTATGTGCCTTTGTGTAAGCGAATTGAATTATATTATACATGGTTGCTCCTTCATTCTTTAAATCGAAAACATTTGAAAAAACGATAAACAGTGATTACAATATTATTTGTGTAATTATTGTAGCATTTTTGTCAAAGGAGGCGAAGAAATTGGCTAAATATACAATAGTAGATATGGATACATGCATTGCATGTGGTGCTTGTGGTGCCGCTGCCCCTGATATATATGACTATGATGATGAAGGTATTGCATACGTTATTCTTGACGATAATCAAGGTACTGCTGAAGTACCAGAAGAATTATATGAAGATATGGAAGATGCTTTGGACGGTTGTCCTACTGACTCAATTAAAATTGAGGAAGAACCATTTGACGGAGACGCATTGAAGTTTGAATAGGTATATTATAGTTATAAAATAAAAACGATTCGGAAACATAAATAATGTTCCCGAATCGTTTTTATTTAGGTAAGACATTTTTTAAACGATTGTATAAAAGTATAAATATGACTGAAATAACGATACCTTTAATAATATTAAAAGGTATGACGCCTGATACAATGACTATTTTTACATTTTCAACCACATTGGATAAGTTCATAATCATTCCATATAACGGTAATAGTACAAAGTAATTCAATATACTTAATACGACCGTCATTACTAATGTTGCAATACTAAGTCCAATGATTTGTGATTTTAATGTGTGTTTATTTTTAATAATCCAATAGGCTGTAAGTAAAAAGCTTGAAGCTGCTAAGAAATTTGCAACTGGCCCGACTGGATCGCCTATGTTGAATAGAAAATTAAGCAAGTTTTTGATGAATTCTACAATTAGACCTGCTACAGGTCCTAGTGTAAATGTCGCTAGTAAAGCGGGTACATCACTAAAATCTAACGTTAAATATGGAGGTAAAAACGGTATTGGAAATTTGATAAACATCAAAATAAATGCCACCGCACTTAACATACTGATTGTAATGAGCCTTTTTGTTTGTTGTTGCATATTAAATTGTCTCCTTCCATTCATCTTGCATAGAATAGGAGGATTTAATTGCGCAACAAATAACCCTCCATCTTCTCCCATCCAGACTATACTGTCGGCTCTAGATTCACACTAGATCAGCCACTTCATACTAAAGTACAAAGCAGGTCGCAGGCTTGATTTACTGCCGGTTGGGAATTGCACCCTACCCCGAAGATGAATTTCTTAAATTTTATAAATATATCATAGCTTATTGCTCAGTTAAAAACAATAGTATTGCTTGTATAAAGTTTATGTCAGTAGATTTTGAAAATAAACTACTAATACAAATAGCAAAAGGAGCGGGACTACGAAATCTCTATTAGAAATTTTGATTTCTGTCCCACTTCCATAAATAGTTATATGATTAGTGTTTTCAGTCGGGCTTAGGAAGTGAAATGATAAATGTTGTACCTTGACCGATTTGACTTTTAACTTCTATATGTCCACCATGTTCATCTATAATCATACGGCATATGAATAGCCCTAATCCTGTACCCTGTTTGCCGCGTTTACGTGACGCATCTACTTTGTAAAAACGGTCAAAGACTTGTTGAAGATGCTCAGGGGCAATACCAGAACCAGTATCAGTGATGTAGAGTATTTGTTCCGAAGATGTCTCGTCAAAATCAATTGAAATAGCATCACCCGGTTCTGTATAACGTGATGCATTATCGATTAAGTTGGTTAACACTTGTTCCATTCTATCAGAATCATAACTCCATAGCTGTTGATGTGTATCAGGATTCAGATGGATATTTAGTCCTAAATCTTTAGCTTGTTTTTGATATTTAAGCTGCATTTTATCTAATAACGGCGCTATTGGTTGCACGACTTTTTCAACAGTTAGTCCTTCTGCATCCATACGTGCTACATTTAGCAATTCATTAACTAATCGATTTAATCGCTTCGTTTCATCTAAGACGATTGACAGTGATTCATGTATTTCTTCAGGTTCGGTTACAATACCGTCAACAATAGATTCAGTATAACCTTGAAGTAATGAAATAGGTGTTCGTAACTCATGGGATACGTTAGCAATAAAGTCTTTTTTCATTTGATCCATATTATGTTCATTGGTCATATCACGTATAATGGCTACGATGCCACTTCGTCCATCTGGCTGAATTTGATCAATATAGCTTGTGATGATAACAAAGTAACGCATATTTATTTCATAAACTTCAAATTGTGTTTTCTTATTTTTAAAAGTAAGTTCATTTTGTGCATCCAGTTTTTCTAAATCTTGTTCATCTAGCATTTGCAATGTAGTATTTGCAACTTTATTTGAAATAATGATTTCTTTCCTGTCATTAAATCCTAAAACACCTTCAACCATGGAATTGATTAAGCTATCTCTTATATTTTTGGATGAAGATAAAGCATCAATATGTTGTTGGATTTCTGAACTCATTGTATTAAAGGCCCGTGATAATTCACCTATTTCATCTCGAGAATTAACAGGAACGACTTGAGCATAATCTCCTTTTGACACTTTAAGCGCTTGTGTACGTAAATTTCGTAATGGCTTTGTTATTCGAGAAGATAAGAAGAATGCAAATACTGTTGTGATTGCTAAGAAAATAATTGCGATGATTAAAATAATAACTGTAATCACATTATTTGTATCTTCAATAGTTTTTAAATCTTGATAGATAAATACACCGCTATAATTATTCTTTTCCCCATCATTAGTAGGAACGGCTTTTGTCGGATAACCAATTAGTACATAAGTACGTTGGGTTCCATCAATATTTACTGTGACATGTTCTGATATCTGCTTACCTTTATCAAAAACACGGTTATAATCTTTATTATGCTTAATTTCATTGAACATTTGCTTTTTCGTCTGATCATTGTCATTACTATCCATATGTTTGTGATTCATTATAATAAGGCCAACTGGACCTTCTATAAGTTGTCTACTGTGTTCAATGGCAGTGGCACGATTATCAGAGCTTTCAACAAGTTGGCTGATACGTTTGGCATCTTTTAGTAATGATTCTTCTGTTTCTTGCGTAAAATAAGATTGGATAAACGTTATAAGAGCTGCACTTAATAAAATTAAAACTGTAGTTACTATAAATATTATAGTTAACCACAGTTTAATTACGACGCTATTGAGCTGGTTCATGATTTGATTTGACCTCAAATTTATAACCAACACCCCATACGGTTTGTATCATATGCGCAGCATCTTCTGATACGCGATTTAACTTTTCTCTTAAACGTTTTACATGAGTGTCTACAGTACGCAAGTCTCCATAGAACTCGTAATGCCATACTTCTTTTAATAAATGTTCGCGGTCAAAGACCTTGTTAGGAGTTTTTGCTAAGAAGATTAATAACTCATATTCTTTTGGAGTTAAATTAACTTGACTTCCATCTGCCAACACTCTATGTGCATCATTATCAATAACTAAGTGATCAAATTCAATTAAATCTCTTGCATGTGGTTCGCTTTGTTCCGTTGTTGAAACTTGTGTCCGTCTCAATAATGCTTTGATACGTAGAACCACTTCTCTAGGTGAAAATGGCTTCACGATGTAATCATCTGCACCAGATTCAAACCCTTCTACGCGATTCGTCTCTTCACCTTTAGCTGTTAACATAATAATAGGTGTTTCTTTATATTCTCTTAATTTAGAAGCGACAGTAATACCATCCATTTCCGGTAACATTAAATCTAATAAGATGCAGGCATAATCGTGTTCCATTGCCATCTTATAAGCTTCGTTGCCGTCACTCGCTTCGTGTATTTCAAAAGATTCTCTTTCAAGATAAAGTTTTAATAATCTTCTGATACGATCTTCGTCATCTACAATTAGTATTTCGTTTGACATACGTGTATACCTCCCACACTAGTAGCTTTCTAACTCATCCACATTATAGCACAGGTTTAACTTAAAAAGTGATGACGAGCTGAAAGTTTGTGAAAAAATTATCATGCGTGTAATCAGTCGTAAAAAATCTAGTTACCATGCTCTGCCAATTGGCGAATTACTTTGACTTCATGTGGTGTTAGTACACGACCCTCACCGGCATTTAATCCTTTTAAGTTAAGTGGCCCGAATTCAATGCGTTGCAATTTGGTAACTTGATGACCGAAATGTTCAAACATACGACGAACTTGACGGTTGCGTCCTTCAGTTATCGTGATTTCTACAAGTGTTGTGTTTTTGTCTTTGTCTTGGTTTTTTACTTTTACTGTTGCTGGTTGAGTCATGCCATCTTCTAACTGTATACCATGTTCCAATCCTTTGACTTCTTCGCGCATTAAATACCCTTTTAATTTCACGACGTATTTTTTCTTGATTTTATAACGTGGATGCGTCATGAGATTGGTGAATTCGCCATCATTCGTTAATAACAATAGACCTGACGTATCATAGTCTAAACGTCCAACAGGATATATTCTTGTTTTAATTTGTTTGAAATAATCAGTGACAACTTTGCGCCCCCGGTCATCAGAGACACTTGTGATTACTTGAGCTGGTTTATAAAATAAAATATATAACTTATCTTCTTGTTCAAGCTTAATCCCTTCGACTTCAATTGTATCGGAAGATTTCACTTTAGTACCTAGTTCTGTTGCTACTGTGCCATTAACTTTTACTTTACCCTCAGTTATCAATGTTTCGGCTTTACGACGTGATGTATAACCACTATTTGCTATGCGCTTTTGTAATCTTTCTGTCTCGTTATTCATTATTATCTCCTTTTTGATTAACTAAATTGCTGAAAAATGCTTCTATTTCTTCCTCTTCTTCGTCCGTTGTCGGTAATTCATCTAAATGTTCTATACCAAATACATTTAAAAAGAGTTCGGTAGTATATAATTGATGACTTCTTGAATCCGCTTCATCTTTTGCTTCTACTAATCCACGTGCTATAAGTGTTTTGACAGCGCCATCAGAATTAATACCTCTAATCATTTCAATATCGCTACGTGATAATGGTTGATTGTATGCAATAATTGATAGTGATTCCATTGCCGCTTGAGACAATTTCATTTTTGATTTTTGTTCAATTAATTTTTCAATGTAATCTGCAGCGTCTTTTTTTGTAGTTAGGACGTAAGTTTTCCCATAATGCTGGATTGTTAATCCTTCAGACTCATAATCATCAACCAGTTTAGAAAGTGTTGCTTGGTCGATGTCTAAAATTTCTAGTAATTGTTTTTCTTCTAAACCCTCATCACCGGCTGTGTATAATAGTGCTTCTAAGATTCCTTTATCTTGCAACGCCATAGTTTACCCCTCTTAATATATTGATATCATCGAAACTTTGTGGCTGTTCAATATTGACAATGCCAGATTTTGACATTTCTAGAATTGCTAGGAAATGCGTAACAACCATCTCAATTGGTTCAGTAAAATTAAATAAACTGAAAAAATTAAACGATTCATGTTTTTTTAAACGATCTGTAACTTGTGTTGTAGCCTGTTGAATCGTGAAGGTTTCTTTACGAATTTCAACAGTTTTAGGTGTTTGAAATTCGACGCGATTTTTAACTTTTTGGTAAGCAATAATCAGTTCTGTTAAATCAATTGTGTTATTCGAATCCCATGTTTCATTGGTTTCTAAATGTGTTAAATCTGTTGGATGTTTCGAGTAATAATATGCACGCTCAGCTTTGCGCTCATTTAAAAACTCTGTATATTCTTTGTAATTCTGATATTCAATTAAACGGCCTACTAAATCATCACGTGGATCTTCTTCAATTGCATCTTCCTCATCTGCTTGAGGCAGTAGCATTTTACTTTTAATCATCAACAACTCTGATGCCATTACTAAATATTCACTTGCAACATTTATCTCCAATTGATTCATTGTATGTATATATTGCATGTATTGTTCAGTGAGTGCTTTCATTGGAATATCATATATATCGATTTCAATTTTTTGTATCAGATGTAATAATAAATCTAATGGCCCATTAAAAGCATCTAATTTTACTTCATACATTTTATCTACCTCATATCGCAAGTTAAGTGCGTAATTCACTAAAGTATTATAGCATGTTTAACGTAAACATTTAAATTTGGAGAGAATTTTTTATGGAAAAAGCATTACAAGATTTTTATTATCAATTTCATACAAAGCAACATTATTTTTTGTGCCATGATATTTTAGAAGAAGCGTGGAAATCAAACGCATCTTTTAGCAAAGACGATGCAATTGTTAGTTTGGTTCTAATGGCAACTGGCTGCTATCATTTTCGCAGGGACAATCATCGCGGTGCAATAAAGTCTTTTAACAAAGCACTGAAAGTCATTGAGTTACATGATAACATCACACATTTAGGCATGGATATTGATGCCTATAAGTACATGCTTAAATCATTAATAGCGCATGTCGATAATGGAAAGCCCTTTGCCCCTATAGAATTACCTTTAACGAATAGCATGGTGAAACGTATTATGAGAGCATATCCACACTTTGTAATGACCACAGATATGGTGACAGAAAGTTATATTGTAAATCATCATTTAGAAAGAGACCGTTCAGAGGTTAACGAAGCACGGCAAAATGCACTGCGTCAAAAGCAACAACGTCGTTTATAGATAGCTATTTAATTTAATATACTAAAAAACACAGGCAAGTTCTTCAATCAATGAACGAGTCTGTGTTTATGCACGTGGATGAAATTCATTATACATTTTTCTAATTTGAGACTTAGATACATGCGTATATAATTGTGTTGTTGATATATCAGAATGCCCTAACATTTCCTGTACGGCACGTAAATCTGCACCATTTTCCAGTAAATGTGTGGCAAATGAATGCCTCAATGTATGTGGTGTTAAAGTCTTAGTAATATGCGCTTTGATACCGTTTTGTTTAATCATTTTCCAAATAGCTTGTCTTGATAAAGGTTTACCATGCATATTTAAAAATAAAGCGTTGGTAACAGTATGCTTTAATAATTGAGGGCGAACAGTCTCCACATATGTACTTAAGTAATTTATGACAGTATCACCTAAAGGAACGATACGTTCTTTATTCCCCTTACCAAATACTTTAACGAAGCCCATAATCAAATTGACGTCTTCCATTTCAATTTGTATAAGCTCAGAAACACGCATGCCAGTAGCGTATAGTAACTCAAGCATTGTTCGGTCTCTGTAACCGTTATTTTTCGATAAATCTGGTGTTTCGAGTAATGCAATCACTTCATCAACTTCTAAAACATCAGGTAACTTACGATCGTATTTAGGCGTTTCAATTAACACTGTAGGGTCCTTTGCAGCATATTTTTCTCTTAAAGCAAATTGATGGAAACTACGAACAGTAGAAATGAAACGTGCAAGAGATTTTGATGATGCGCCTTGATCGTGTAAATAGCCGAGACATAATTGAATAGAAGCCCGGTCTATAAAATCAATATGACTAATTTTTTGTGATTCTAAATATTCATGATATTTCTTCAAATCTCTACGGTATGCACCAATTGTGTTTTTACTTAAACCTTTTTCCAATTGGATAAATTTTAAATATTCTTCGATAATTGTTTCCAAGATAATCACCTCTAATGATGCAATTCAGAGCATTGCATCAGTTTATTTACCTTGGGCTTGGCAATCAGAACAAACGCCATGAAATGTCAAACGATGATCTAAAATTCTAAAGTTGAAATCATTTTCTACACGTTCTTCAACTTGTGGTAGTAAATCTTCTTCGATTTCATCAACTTTGCCGCATTCCATACATACAAGATGATGGTGGAAATGCTTTGCCCCTTCTTTACGTAAATCAAAGCGCGCAACACCATCGCCGAAATTAATTTTATCGACAACTTTTAACTCAGAAAGTAATTCCAGCGTTCTATATACCGTAGCTAATCCTATTTCAGGTGCTCTATCTTTTACTTTTAAATAGACATCTTCCGCACTAAGATGGTCTTTCTCATTTTCAATTAATACACGTAGCGTAGCTTCACGCTGAGGTGTTAGTTTATATGAAGATTGTTGTAATTGTTGCTTCACGCGATTTAAACGTTCTTCCACGGAAGCCTCACTCCCCTACTAATAATTATAATCATTTTAATGTGCATAATGATTTATATATAAAATACCAATAATTGATAAAATACGCAAGTACGTGCGTTTCTTATTTATAATCATTATAATTAAGCAATAAATGTTGTAATGCAATGATTGTTTTTGCATCTTCAAATTCATGATTGCGAATCATAGATTCAATTTCGCTTAGAGAGTAATATGAAACTTCAAGGAATTCATCATCATCCAATTGCATCTGACCTTCTTTTAAATCTTTTGCTAAATAAATAGTGATTTTTTCATTTGAAAATCCAGGAGAACCATACATTTCTGTAATTACTTCTAAATCTTCAGCAATATAACCTGTTTCTTCTTCTAATTCTCGTTTTGCTGCTAATTCGCGTGCTTCACCTTTTTCTAATTTACCAGCTGGGATTTCAAGTAATGGCTTTTCTGCAGGTTTACGAAATTGTTCAACGAGAATGACTTTTTGTTCAGGTGTCAATGCACATACTGCGACAGCACCATTATGATAAACGAGTTCGCGTTTAGATGTTTTACCATCGGGTAACTCTACATCATGTACTTCTAAATCAATAATCGTACCTTTATATATGGATGATTGATTTATTGTTTTTTCATAAAAATTCATTATAATCACGTTCCTTTAATTTGATTTCAGTTATTGTTAAGATGAATACGTTAGTATATGGGGGTTAAATAGATGGTTTGATAGTTAACCAACTGTAAGTCGCGCTATCATATTTAATCTGTTACCTACTATTTTAAGTGTATCGGAAGGAGAAAAGACATGCAAAAAAATGTTTTAAGAAGTGGAATAGAACTTTCAGAGTTAGGTTTGGGATGTATGAGTTTAGGTACAGACCAACAACATGCACAACCTATCATTGAGCGTGCGATAGAACACGGTATCACTTATTTTGATACAGCAGATATTTATGATAAAGGTGTAAACGAGAGCATTGTTGGAGCATCATTAAAAAAATATCAAAACCGAGATGAAATTGTCATTGGAACTAAAGTTGGCAATCATTTAGCTGAAGATGGTTCTACTTTTTGGGATCCTTCTAAAAAATATATTAAAGAAGCGGTTAAAGGTTCGTTACAACGATTAGGTTTGGATCACTTAGACTTATATCAACTACATGGTGGTACAATTGATGATCCGTTAGACGAAACAATTAGTGCATTTGATGAATTGAAACAAGAAGGTATTGTACGTGCTTACGGTATTTCTTCTATTCGTCCTAATGTTATCGATTATTATTTAAAGCATAGTGATATTGAAACATTAATGTCTCAATTTAATATTATTGATAATAGACCGGAAATGTTACTTGACGATGTACATGTAAAAAAAGTTAAAATGTTGGCACGTGGTCCAGTATTCAAAGGATTGTTGACGTCAGAAAGCAATAAAGTTTTAGATGATAAATTTTCAGAAGGTATATTTGATTATAATTACCAAACGCTTGGAGAAACCGTTGCGTCTATTAAAGAAATTGAAAATAATCTGACTGCACTAACATTTAATTATTTAACATCACATGACGCATTAGGTGCGATTATTGTTGGTGCTAGTAATGTGTCACAATTAGATGAAAATGTGAAAAACTATGAGTTATCTAAATCAATTAGTTTAGAAAAATTAAAGGCTGCTAAAGAACGTGTTAAAGACTTACAGTATACGCAGCATTTAAAATAAGTATATATAAATAAAACAAGCGTGTTTATTGTATGACATTAGAGTAAAGGTCAATATAACCTTTTTAGTCATTTCAGTAAACACGCTCATTTTTTATACGTTAAATATTACAAATGGATTAAGCTTTATTTTTAAATAAAAATGTGAAATATTTTTCTATAAGCCTAGGTGATAATTGATAAAAGCGCAATAAAACATGCATCCACTTAGGAGCATTAATCTCGGTTTTACCTGTAATCATGCCATCAATAATTTGTTTTGCTAAATAATCTGGGTCTAACATTAAGTGTTTATATTTTTTGGCGAATGATAACGAAGGATCTGCTTTTTCGTGAAATGGAGTTGCTATAGGACCAGTGTTTACAGTTAATACATGATAATGAGGGCGTTCAATGCGCAATGCATTTAACACTTGATTAAAAGCAGCTTTACTTGCGCCATAATGTGCAGCATAAGCTTGAGTTAAAAATGCAGATTGACTGCCGATTCCTATAATTTTACATTGGCTTACTAAAAAAGGTTGCAATGTATTAAGTAATAAATTGAAGTTAATAACATTTAATGTATAAGTTTCAAGCATTTCAGAATTGGTATGTTGATCAATGGCTTTAAAGTAACCTAGTCCAGCGCTATAAATGATGCCATCAATAGATTGGCCCTGAAAAGTATGCTTGAGATTCAATATTTCAGATTGTGATTGTAAATCACAGGTTACGATTGTTAATCGTGTTTTATCTAAATATTGATGAAGTGATTTTAATTTCTCTGGGTGTCGTACAAGTACTGTTACGTAGGCTTGTTTTTCTAATAATAAAGTTAGTATGGATTTGCCTAATCCACTGGTTGCACCTGTTAGGATGTAATGTTTTCCTATCATTGCTAATCCCTACCCTTCAATTGCTTATACATAGTATAAATGATGCAAGCATCGGATGTCATTTTGAACGTATATTAAAAGAAGATTTATTAAGTATATGCTGAAACTATGTTACTATAGGAACAGATAAGAAACATAAAAACTAAGAGGAAGTGAAATGTTCACATGAAGTTAGTATTTTATGGTGCTGGTAACATGGCACATGCAATTTTTACGGGGATTATAAATTCAAATATTATGGATTCGAATGACATTTATTTAACAAATCGTTCGAATGAAGAAGCGCTCAAAGCATATGCGGATGAGCTAGGCGTTAATTATAGTTATGATGATGCAGCATTACTTAAAGATGCAGATTATGTGTTCTTAGGTACAAAACCTTATGATTTTGAATCATTAGCAGAGAGAATTAAACCATTTGTATCAGATAGCAATAAATTTATTTCAATTATGGCTGGGTTGCCTATTAGCTATATTAGAGAAAAATTAGAAGCGGATAACCCTATTGCGCGTATTATGCCAAATACAAATGCTCACGTGGGTCATTCAGTTACAGGAATTAGTTTTTCAAGTAACTTTGGACCGAAGTCTAAAGACGAAGTTGATGATTTGATTAATGCTTTTGGTTCTGCAATAGAAGTATCAGAAGATAACTTACATCAGGTAACTGCGATTACAGGAAGCGGTCCAGCCTTTTTATATCATGTATTTGAACAATATGTGACTGCAGGTACGCGTTTAGGTCTGGAAAAATCGCAAGTCGAAGAATCTATTCGTAATTTAATTATTGGTACGAGTAAAATGATTGAACGTTCAGAATTAAGTATGGAACAGTTGAGAAAGAATATAACTTCTAAAGGTGGCACTACGCAAGCAGGGTTGAATGCATTGTCAAAACATGATTTAGAAAGCATATTTGAGGACTGTTTGAGAGCAGCCGTTGATCGAAGTGTGGAATTATCTAGTCAAGATGATGACTAAAGGATAAAATAAAAAGCTGAAATCTACTACTTTGTGAATGTAGTGGATTTCAGCTTTTTTAAATTTAAAACGACCAAGTATCAAAATCTTTTACAAATTTAAATGGTGGCGTGGTAGGCTGTGATTTTAGGTGATTGCTGATTGATTCTATTTCTTCCAGGGTATAGCGATTACTCATATGTGTAATTAAACTATACTCAACATTTGCAGCTTCAATAAGTTTAAACACATCCTCAATATGGCTGTGATGATAATTATTAGCCAACGACTTATCTCCTTCAATATACGTACTTTCATGTACCATAACGTCTGCATTTTTGGCGATTATCACTTCATTTGCACAAGGCATTGTATCACCAAATATTGCTACAACGGGTCCTTTGATTGCATCGCCTTTAAAATCATTAGAATTATAAATGATACCTTTATATTCAAATGTTTCATTGTTTTTGACGTCTTGATATTTGGGTCCAGGTTCTAAACCAATTTGTTTTAGTGCAGCGACATCTATTTTACCAGAAGTATATGGTGCTTCAATTCTATAACCAAATGAAGGTATACCATGGTTCAACATATGTGCTTCCAAACTAAAACCGTTACTTTGATATGATAAGTGATCTTCAATTTCAATATATGTAATTGGATAGTTTAATCTTGATTCAGATAAACGTAACACAGTTTCTATAAATGCTTTAATACCTTTGGGGCCAACTAAAGTCAAAGGTTTCCCTTCTCCACCTTGGAATGAACGACTTGTTAGCAACCCTGGCAAACCAAAAATATGATCCCCATGCATATGCGTAATAAAGATATGATCTACTTTGCCCAATTTAATGGAGTGATGTAGTATTTGATGTTGTGTACCTTCTCCTACATCAAAGAGCCAAATGCTATTTGAGTATGGCTCAAGATTTAATGCTATTGCTTGTGTATTTCGTTCTTTGGTTGGCAGACCAGCACTCGTACCAAAAAATGTGATTTCCATGCATATGCCTCCTCTTCTTGTACACATTTTATCATAGAAAAGAATAAAAAATATATTAAAATTTGATGCATTCAAGCAAAATTGTATGAACTAAGTGTATGATTGTTCTATAATAATATAGAGATTTATAAAAAGAATTGAGGTTTTGATCTTGAATACTAAAAACAAAGACATTCCATGCTTAATAACAATTTTTGGAGCAACAGGTGATTTAAGTCACAGAAAATTATTTCCATCACTATTCCATTTATATCAACAAGAAAACTTAAATGAACAAGTTGCAATCATTGGTATTGGAAGAAGAGATTTAACAAATGATGATTTTCGTAATCAAGTGAAATCATCAATTCAAGAACATGTTAAAGATACAAAGCATCTTGATAAATTTATGACACATGTCTTCTATCACAAGCATGATGTAAGTGACGAAGCGAGCTATCAATCATTGTTAGAGGTGAGTAATCAGTTAGATGATGAATTTAAGTTGCAAGGCAACCGATTATTCTATTTAGCTATGGCACCAAAATTCTTTGGTGTAATTTCTGATTATCTAAAATCATCTGGCTTAACAGATACTACTGGTTTCAAACGTTTAGTCATTGAAAAACCATTTGGCTCAGATTTAGAATCTGCGGAAAGTTTAAATGAGCAATTACGTCGTTCATTTAAAGAAGAAGAAATTTACCGTATTGATCATTATCTAGGTAAAGATATGGTGCAAAATATAGAAGTATTACGCTTTGCTAATGCAATGTTTGAACCACTATGGAACAATAAATATATTTCCAATATACAAGTTACATCTTCAGAAATTTTGGGTGTTGAAGATAGAGGTGGCTACTATGAATCAAGTGGTGCTATGAAAGATATGGTGCAAAATCATATGTTACAAATGGTTGCCCTTCTTGCTATGGAGGCGCCAATCAGTCTAAATAGTGAAGATATTAGAGCAGAAAAAGTTAAAGCATTAAAATCTTTACGTAAATTAGAACCTGAAGAAGTAAGTCAGAACTTTGTACGAGGCCAGTATGATGAAGGTATCATCAACGGTCAACAAGTTCCAAAGTACCGAGACGAAGATCGTGTTGCAGAAGATTCAACGACGCCGACATTCGTTGCTGGTAAATTGACAATAGACAACTTTAGATGGGCTGGTGTGCCTTTCTACATTAGAACTGGTAAACGAATGAAAAGTAAGTCAATTCAAGTCGTTGTTGAATTTAAAGAAGTACCTATGAATTTATATTACAAAACTGATAAAAAATTAGACTCAAACTTGTTAGTCATTAATATACAACCAAATGAAGGGGTATCCTTACATTTAAATGCGAAGAAAAATGTTCAAGGCATTGAAACTGAACCAGTACAACTTTCTTATGCTATGAGTGCGCAAGATAAGATGAATACAGTTGATGCATATGAAAATTTATTGTTTGATTGTTTAAATGGTGATGCAACAAACTTCACTCATTGGGAAGAATTAAAATCTACTTGGAAATTTGTAGATGCAATTCAAGAAGAATGGAATCAAAGTGAACCTGAGTTCCCTAATTATGCATCTGGTTCCAATGGGCCACTTGAAAGTGATTTATTATTAAGTCGTGATGGTTTCCATTGGTGGGATGATATTCATTAAATGAATGATAATTTATAATAGTGGACGGAGTGGGACAGAAATCCATTTCTCTAATAAAGATTTCGTATTCCCACCCCGGTAAGGATGACTAGAGTTGAAAAGTTTACCTGAGCTGAAGCTCATGCATAAGTCTCACTAACTTAATAAATTAAAGCAGTTAGACTTTATATTTTCAATTCAATCATCTACTGCCTAAAATGATAGAGAGCCTGAGACATCTATTTATGTCCCAAGCTCTCTATCATTTTATTGTGATCCTTGTCAGAGAGGACAACGAACTCTTTTAGTAAAATTACTCTGCTACCCACTCTCTTTTTTATTTGTTTGATTTTTGTGTTATTATTTTATCTGTTGAACACATTTTAAAAGTATAGCGTATCTTCTTTACATTTTACCCTATTTAATATTTTAAAGATGTAACCTTTTGCAAAATGATGTAGAATATACTTAATTGGTTATCGTATTAAAATATAAGTTGCTTATATTCATTATCGAAATGAAAGAATGGTATATTGAACACCTTTTAAATATATTGTTATGCGAAAGTGTTTTATTTTTCATATAGCATAAAGTATTTGTATATTTGATAGGATTTAAATTAAGAAAATGAGTATTTAGTGAATTGAAAATTAGGAGTGGAAGTTTTGGACGTTATCAAGCAAATACAACAGGCAATCGTATATATTGAAGATCATTTGCTAGAGCCTTTTCATTTGCAAGCACTAAGTGATTACGTTGGCCTTTCACCGTACCATCTAGATCAATCATTTAAAATGATTGTTGGTCAATCCCCTACTGAATATGCGAGATCACGTAAAATGACATTGGCAGCCAATGAAATTATTAGTGGATCGAGCCGTTTAGTAGATGTTGCTAAAAAGTATAATTATAATGATGCAAATACGTTTGCGAATGATTTTAGTGATTTTCATGGTGTATCACCAATCCAAGTAAATACAAAGCGCGATGATTTAAAAATGCAGCCACGACTATATATCAAATTAACGACAACTGACAAGCCACCTAATCAATATCGCTTAGAAGATACGCAGGGTATCTCATTGGTTGGATATGCAAAGTTTGTCGATGCTGATCATTTAGAAAACCCATTTAAAGTGCCAGATTTTCTTGAAGATTTAATGATAGATGGCAAAATAGAAGAATTGCAGCGCTATAATGATATTAGACCACATGAACTTTTTGTGGTGAATTGTCCATTAGATGAAGGTGTAGAAATTTTTGTTGGAGTTCCGAGCGAACGCTATCCAGCTCATTTAGAAAGTCGCTTCTTACCAGAAAGGCAATATGCGAAATTTAATCTGCAAGGCGAATTGGATTATGTGGTAAACGAGGCTTGGTATTATATTGAAACAAGCTTGCAGATGACATTACCATATGAACACAATAGTCTATATGTTGAGGTTTATCCATTTGATATTTCATTTGATGATCCATTTACAAAATTACAATTATGGATGCCTGTCGATCAAGAACAATATTTAGATTATTAAATTAAACACCACTAGTTACATTTGAGTTTTTGCTCAACTAGTTACTAGTGGTGTTTTGTTTGTTATTTTATTATTTTAAAATGAAATTACAGTTTTACAACATATGCTTCAAATGGGCGTAAGATGGATAAGTCATAATCTTGTTGTTGATAATTATGAAGTAATATATTTTCTGGTTGGATATTACTTATGTCGATATTTAACTTAGCTGTTTGATCTGTTAAGTTACCCACGATAAGGACTTGTTGACTATTTAAAGTTCTTGTATATGCGAAAATCTGAGTATTATCTTCATCTACTAAATCGAAAGTACCATAGGTAAAAACATCATCTGATTTTTTTAAAGCTATCAAATCTTTATAATAATTTAAAATAGAATTTGGATCGTTTTCTTGTTCAGCTACATTAATTTTATTATAATTTGGATTCACTGGGAACCATGGTTCATGATTCGAGAAACCAGCATTTTTTTCGTTATTCCATTGCATAGGTGTGCGAGAATTATCTCTGTTCTCCATTTTATGTTTTTCTAATAAAGCAGATACGTCTCCATTTTGAGATTTCACAATATTATATTCATTGACTACAGCTACGTCATTGAATGTTTCAACACTTTCAAATGGATAATTCGTCATACCTATTTCTTGGCCTTGGTATATAAACGGTGTACCCTGTTGTAAAAAATAAACCGTTGCGTGACTAGTAGCGGATTCGTACCAATATTGTTCATCATTGCCCCACGTAGATACACGTCTAGGTTGATCATGATTTTCAATAAATAAAGCATTCCAACCGACATTTTCTAATTTTTTCTGCCAGCGATTTAACACATTTTTATAAGATAAGACATCGAATTTTACATCGCCGGTATTCCATAAACCAAGATGTTCAAATTGGAAAATCATATTAAATTTACCATTCTTTTCCCCCACCCAGTCTTCGGCATTGTCGGGATTTACACCGTTTGCTTCACCAACAGTCATAATATCATAGTGTTTTAGCGACTCATCTTTCATTTCTTGTAACCAATTTTGAATACCAGGTTGGTTCATGTCTACGTCAAATGCAGGAGCATAAGTTTTACCTTCAGGTACAGGTAAATCACCAGCGTCAAATGATTTTTTGATATGCGTTATTGCATCTACTCTGAATCCATCGATACCTTTTTCAAACCACCAATTCATCATTTTGAAAATAGCTGCCCTAACTTCATCATTATCCCAATTTAAATCTGGTTGTTTTTTACTAAACAAATGGAAATAATATTCCTGTGTATGTGGGTCATATTCCCATGTAGAACCATTAAAAATACTTTCCCAATTGTTTGGTTCAGATCCGTCAGCTTTTGGTTGTTCCCAAATATACCAATCGCGCTTTGGATTATCTTTGCTAGATTTAGATTCAATAAACCAAGGGTGCTCGTCTGACGTATGATTGACTACTAAATCGAGAATAAGTTTCATATCACGTTGATGCACACCCTCTAACAATTGATTAAAATCTTCCATCGTTCCAAATTCATCCATGATATCAGTGTAGTCACTAATATCATAGCCATTATCATCATTAGGCGATTTGTACATTGGACTTAACCATATTACGTCTATGCCGAGTGATTTCAGATAATCTAATTTCTCAATTACACCTTGTAAATCACCAATTCCATCGTTATTTGAATCATTGAAACTTCTTGGATAAACTTGATATGCTACCGCTTCTTTCCACCATTGTTTTTGCATAGTATTGCCTCCCTATAATCTTTGTGTTGAAGTACGTGTTATGATATCTGTCTGAATAATATGGTTAACTTGTTCTATTTGTTCTTGATTTAGTAACTGCATTATAGCTTTACCAGCTGTTTCACCTAGTAATTGCGGATGTATATCAACAGTTGTTTGTGGTGGTGATGCAAATGCATTGATATATGAATCGTTAAATGTTGCGGTTTGTATATCTTTAGGTATATGTAATGATAATTCATACAATGTACTAAGCACCATATGATTAATCATAGTATCTGAAGTTATAATAATAGTTGGCAACCTATGCTCATAGTGTAATTGTTTTAGGTATTCAAATATAACCGCTTGATTCATTTGTAAATAGACAACATGTGGTATTAATTGAGCGTTTTTCAAGGTATCTTCATGCCCTTTTACACGATCTTTGACTACTTCAAAACGTTCTGATTCTGCAATGAACAAAAAATCAATATGACCAAGTTCTATTAAATATTGAGTCAATTGAGCTGAGGCAGTGATATTATCATTATCAACAGAAACGGTATTTTGAGCATGTATAGGTTTACCAATGACAACATATGGAATGGATTGTTTTTCTAAAATGTTAATAATTTCATCATTTTCTTTTGAATATAATAATATAAAACCATCAACAGAATGATAGAAAATCATCTCTTTTACTTCAGAAATGATATCAATTGGATCAGTTGCTGTAGTAGCGATAGTACCATAGCCATTAATTTTACAAACAAGAAAAACACCTGAAAGTACATCGATAATAAATGGATTTTGAAGCGTTGTAAATTCTCCGTTTTTATGAATGATACCAATTGTTTTTGATTTTTGTGTAACCAAAGTACGTGCTGCTTTATTTGGTTGATAGTCTAGTTCTGTCATGATTTTTTTGATTTTATTTTGTGTACTTAGACTAATACGTGAATTCCCGCTAATTACACGCGATACCGTTGAAGGTGATACATTTGCTAATTTTGCAATATCTTTAATTGTTGTCAATCTGTTAACTCCTTTATCCCAATTGCTAATAAAGCGCTTATTTTAACTAATATCAATGATAGCGAATTAAAATTTTAAAGTCAAAAGATTTATGCAATCGTTTGCACAAATTGTGTAACAAAAAGATTCCAAAGTACATAAGTAAATATATTGGAATCTTCATTGTTTGTTAATTTGTATATTTAGTTAGTTAGTACGGATTAAATATTAATCTTCAATCCATTGAGTGTGGAACACACCATCACGATCTTTACGCTCATAAGTATGTGCACCAAAGTAATCGCGTTGTGCTTGAATTAAATTGGCAGGTAGATTTTCTGAACGATAGCTATCGTAGTAGTTTATACTTGCAGAGAATCCTGGTGTAGGTACACCGTTTTGCACACCTGTAGCTACAACATCACGCAACGCATCTTGATAATTCGTTACGATATCTTTGAAGTATGGATCTAATAAAAGATTTTGGAGTGCTTTATCATTGTCATACGCTTCTTTAATTTTTTGTAAGAATTGCGCACGAATAATACAGCCTTCACGCCAAATCATAGCAAGTTCACCTAATTTTAAGTTCCACTCGTTATCTTCACTTGCTTTTCTCATTTGAGCAAAACCTTGTGCATATGAACAAATTTTACTCATATAAAGTGCTTTGCGGATTTTTTCTAGAAATTCATCTTTGTTTCCTTCAAATTTTGCATTAGGACCATTTAATTGTTTAGATGCATTCACACGCTCTTCTTTGATAGAAGAAATGAAACGCGCAAATACAGATTCTGTAATAATTGTTAATGGGATACCTAATTCTAATGCATTAATTGATGTCCATTTTCCTGTACCTTTTTGACCAGCAGTGTCCAAGATTTTTTCTACTAATGCATCATCTGTATCTTCGTCTAATTTAGTAAAGATATCACCAGTGATTTCAATAAGGTAACTTGATAATTCTCCTGCATTCCAATCTTTGAATGTTTGAGAAATTTCTTCATGAGACATGCCTAATAAATCTTTCATCATGGCATAACTTTCAGCAATTAATTGCATATCAGCATATTCAATCCCGTTATGAACCATTTTCACATAGTGTCCTGCGCCATTTGGACCGATGTAAGCTACACAAGCAGCTCCATCATCAGCTTTAGCAGAAATAGATTCTAAGATATGGCTTACTTTGTCAAAGGCTTCTTTTTGACCACCAGGCATAAGTGAAGGACCAGTTAAAGCACCTACTTCCCCACCAGAAACACCCATACCGATAAAGTTCACGCCACTTTCGGCAAGAGCTTTGTTACGTCTGATTGTATCTTGATAATTTGTGTTACCACCGTCAATTAAAATATCATCATTATCTAATAATGGTAATAAGCTATCAATTGTCGCATCCGTTGCAGGTCCAGCTTTAACCATTAACAGAATTTTACGGGGTTTTTCAAGAGAATTAACAAATTCCTCTATAGAGTAAGTCGGATGTATATTCTTTCCTTTAGATTCTTCAACCATTTCGTCAGTTTTCTCAGATGAACGGTTAAAAACGGAAACGCTATATCCACGTGATTCAATATTCCAAGCAAGGTTTTTACCCATTACGGCTAAACCTACTACACCTATTTGTTGTGTCATTTAACTAACCTCTCTTATATAAAGTTTTCTAGTATATTGTATCATAAAGACGTAATAATATTCACTTAATCAGTTTTCAGATTGTTGAGTAATTATTTCAACAATCTTTACAAGTTGTTCTGCTAATTTATTTAATGATTCAATTGGCATACGTTCTTCAGTAGTATGAATATTTTCATATCCGACGCCTAGAATTACAGTTGGAATACCTAATTGATTAATTATATTACCATCAGAGCCTCCACCAGCCATAACTGTGTGTGGTTTCAATCCTAATGCGACTGCACTTGCTTTTGCAATTTTTGTAACAGGTGCATCATCAGCAATCTTGAAACCAGGGTAACTTTTAATAATTGTTACAGACGCAGTACAACCGTATTTACCAGCCGTCTGTTCGAATACTGATTTCATGTGTTCGACTTGAGCTTGAATGCTCTCATCAGAATGTGAACGTGCTTCTGCTAATAATGTTACCTCATCTGCCACGATATTGGTTGCAGAGCCACCTTCAAAACGCCCAATATTCGCAGTTGTATATGGATCAATTTGTCCTAATTTCATTTCACTAATAGCTTTTGCAGCGATATTAATTGCGCTAATACCTTTATTAGGTGTACTTGCATGTGCTTTTTTACCATGAATTGTAGCATTGACTTTCATTTGTGTAGGTGCGTGTGTCACTGTGGTACCAACGTCGACACTTGCGTCAATGGCATAGCCAAATTGTGCATCTAATAAATTCGGATTCAAAGCCTTGGCACCTTCAAGACCAATTTCCTCACCCACCGTAATAACAAATTGTATTTGTCCGTGTGGTATGTTGTGTGTTTTCAAAGTGTGAAGCAATTCAAAAATAGCTGCTAAACCTGCTTTATCATCTGCGCCTAAAATTGTTGTTCCATCAGAGTATATATAACCATCTTCTTTGACTTGTGGTTTAATATTAAGTCCAGGAACTACGGTATCCATATGACTCGTAAAATAAATTTTATCGACATTTTCAAAGTTTGCTGAGGCAGGTAACGTACACACTAAATTGTTTGCACCTAAGCCCTCTCGTTCACTAGCAAAATCTTCTTCAACGATTACTCCTAAATTTTGAAATTGTTGTTTAAGGTGTGATTGAATGTGTTGTTCGTTGCCACTTTCTGAATTAATTTGAACTAATTCCAAAAATGTATTTATAAGCCGTTGTTTATTAATCATATTATAACTCCATCCTTAATAGTAACGTTATGATAAGTGTAACGAAATACGTGACTCAGTAAAACTAATATGACTCTGTGTTTTTAACGTTCGTATGCTATAATAATGCTATAAATATATTTTACGAGTGAATTTCATGAGAAAGATAATATAGAAACAATGTTGAGTTTGGAGGAATTATTTTGAACAATAATAAAGTATTAAGAGTAATTATTGTGGTTATGTTAGTAGCTGTAGTACTTGCTTTGATTTTAACAAGCATCGTACCTTTAGTGAACTAAGCGTGACGTGCTAGAAATTTGAAAAACGCTTTTATTATTATTTAAAAATTAACAAAGGTCGCAATCATAATTACTTATGGTTACGACCTTTGTTCTATATAGAACATTATATGAATGAAGTTAAACTTAGTTCCTTATTCGCTGTGCAATCTTAATGAACCAAATTGTGATTTTACAACTAAATAAGCTTCTAATTCATTTAATAATTGTAATAAACTTGCACGTGTGCGAAAAGAGGCATGTGAAGTCGGTAAATCAAGTTGATTAAGCTCAAGTCTGATTTCGTATAAGGCGTGTAATCTTAATGCCGTATAATCATTACTATTCACATTCGTAGCCACTTCTGAGAGCAAATCAGATATTTTTGATAACAAATAGTCCTTAGTTTCTATATTTTCAATAATTAATGCCATGCGTTGCAATAGTTCTAATTGTTCTTCTCGCATATCAAAATAGTGATAATAAGAGTTTTCATTTCGAACAAAGTGATTTTTAACGTCCCTAAAAGCTATGGATTTAGCTTTATTTATTGTGAGTTTTAGCTTTTTAAATGAAATATCAATCTCAGGATTAGGTGTTTGACACATCCTGCTAAACGTTTCAAATATGGATGTAAATTGTTGTTCAATTTGTTGTTTATATTGTTTTAAATTGCTATCTAAACTAGGCATAATCATATTCATTAAAAATGCAATGCCAAGTCCCACTATTAATAATAGTATTTCATTAAAGAATAAATCTATATCTATTGTCTTAGCATTAAATACATGTAGTAAGATAACACAACTTGTCACAACACCCTCTTGTACTTTAAATACAACTGTTAATGGAATGAAGAATAGTACAATTAGACCTAAGACAATTGCATGTTGTCCAAGTAAACTAAATGCTATAGAACCGAGTATGAGTACCATAAGACACGATACAAAACGAGATACAATTGCTTGTAATGAATGTACCTTTGTATGCTTAATACATAACACTACTAAAATGGCACTTGATGCAAAATTATCAAGTCCGATTAATTTCGCTATTATAATTGCAAGTGCCATTCCAACTGCGGTTTTGATCGTTCTAAATCCGATTTTGTATGGATTTAACTGCGTCATTTTTTGAGTCCTCTATTATTCGTCACAGTATTTGTCGAAAAGATCTTGTAATTGTGTAATCACATTCATTACATCATGACCTTCAATTTGATGTCTTTCAATCATTTCAGTAATTTTGCCATCTTTGATTAAAGCAAATGATGGACTTGAAGGTGCATAGCCTTCAAAATAAGTTCTTGCCTGTTGTGTAGCTTCTTTGTCTTGACCTGCAAATACAGTTACAAGTCGAGTTGGTAATTTATCATAGTGAAGCGCATGTGTTGCAGCTGGTCTTGCAATTCCACCAGCGCAGCCACAAACTGAATTAACCATTACAAGTGTAGTTCCATCTTGTTTAAGAACATTATCCACTTCATTTGCAGTTGTTAATTGTTCATATCCTGCCTCTTCCATTTCATTTCGTGCTTGATTAACTACATCTGTCATATATAAATCAAAATTTAAATCCATAATAAACGTCACCCTTCATATCTAATTAATACTTTTATTCTACTAATATATAGACAATACTTCAACAGGTCTGATTAGAGAAGTATAATCTTTTAAAACATGTGTGATCATTTTAAGACAATTAGTAAAATGATCAGCTCCTACTAATGATGAACAACGTTTCGAAATGAGCAATGTTGATTTCACAAAGAATTGACAATTATATATAAACGTAACTCTCTTCAACATTTATCCATTTAATAATTAAATGAATTCAATGTGGACCTTCGCTTCTAAAGAGCCAATATTAAAGGCCGAAACATTCAATATGTTCGGCTGTACACTTTTAACGGTTGGTGAGTAAAATCATCAATCGTTTTTTTTATGTTTGAATACAAAAAAAGCACAAATATCTCTATAATTATAAGCGACGAAACCATAATTAAGGAGAGATATCTGTGCCGTATACTT
>NZ_FMPG01000027.1 GCF_900097965.1 Staphylococcus caeli | reverse complement strand
GGAATTTAAGTGACGTAGAAAAAGAAGGAATAATTAAGAAAAACTTAAGTGAAATTACGATGAGTTTTAAGGTTTTGGTTGGTGGTTTTAAAACGAGTTGAAAACGAGTTTCTTCTTGTCTTGATACTATATAGAAATAACGTTCTTTTATAAAAGTGCTGTTTATTGTTGATATGACAGTGTTTTAGGTTGTTTTTTGTGTGGAAAGAAAAATTTGACATGAAAAAACCCCAGTTATATGATTAAGGTGTCGAATCTAAATCAAAACTGGGGGCTTTTTATATGCATTTTTATACTACAAGAAATATAGCCGAAAATCAAGATAATGAAACATTAAAAGATATGACTAAAAGTGGGAAACAACGCCCATGGAGAGAAAAGAAAATAGATAATGTAGGCTATGCAGATATACTTGAAATATTAAAAATAAAAAAGGCTTATAACGTAAAGCAATGTGGAAACGTCTTAGAGTTCAAGCCGACTGATGAAGGTTATTTGAAATTACATAGGACTTGGTTTTGTAAATCCAAATTATGTCCAGTCTGTAATTGGAGGCGTGCTATGAAAAATAGTTATCAAGCTCAAAGAGTGATTGAAGAAGTGGTTAAAGAAAAACCTAATGCTCGTTGGTTATTCTTAACATTATCTACTAGAAATGCGATAGATGGTGAAACATTAGAAAAAAGTTTAAAGCATTTAACTGAATCATTTAGAAGATTATTTAAATATAAAAAAGTTAGCAAAAGTTTAATTGGATTTATGCGTTCAACAGAAGTAACAGTTAATAAAAATGATGGTAGTTATAATCAACATATGCATGTTTTACTGTGTGTTGAAAGTTCTTATTTTAAAAAACAAGGTCAGTATATAAAGCAAAGTGAATGGGTCGATTTATGGCAAAAAGCATTACAAGTTAATTATCGACCAGTAGCAAATATCAAAGCGATCAAACCAAATCAAAAAGGCGATAAAGATATTCAAGCAGCAATTAAAGAAACCTCAAAATATTCGGTTAAGTCATCTGATTTTTTAACTGACGATGATGAAAGAAATCAGGAAATCGTGAATGATTTAGAAAAAGGTTTATATCGAAAACGTATGTTGAGTTATGGTGGATTGCTTAAACAAAAACATAAAATTTTAAATTTAGACGATGCCGAAGATGGCAATTTAATTAATACAAGTGACGAAGATAAAACAACAGATGAAGAAGAAAAAGCACATTCAATTACTGCAATTTGGAATTTTGAAAAACAAAATTATTATTTAAAAGATTTGAAACGTTAGCTTAAAAGCTAGCGTTTTTTTATGTCTTTTTGCCCCTGCGGGAACTATAGCGTTCAACCGGTATGGTTGACCAGTTTTCATGTTAACTTTTAAGTTTGCATGTAAATGGGCAGTGTCTGAAAAATTCGCCACTGGTTATGTACAAAAAATGAGATAAACAATTTAACTTTTTAAGTTATATAAATTTTAGGGAGTTCCAATCAAATTAGAAAAATATATAAATATAGAGTTTGCTCTAAATACCCCCTTAAAATTCAAAATAAAGGCATTTAAAAATTAAGAAAATAAAAAAGCTACTAGCAAAAAACTAGTAGCTTAAATCTTAGTTAAATTTCTATGTAGTATTAATTTTTATATCTACGCTACAACGCCGATTCCTTAAAACTAAGATAAAAATTGACGAAGGTCGATTATGGTTTTTTACGCGTTCTTTTTAGAACGCATAAGTGCGCCCTTACGGGATTTAACTAGATTATAACGACGAAAAATAGACCTGTAAAGCAATAACAGTTGGGTCTACTTTGTCTACTGGGCAGACAAGAAAAGAACACGCATTTATGCCGAGAAAATTTATTGATGTTGAGAAGAACCCTTAACTAAACTTGCAGACGAATGTCGGCATAGCGTGAGCTATTAAGCCGACCATTCGACAAGTTTTGGGATTGTTAAGGGTTCCGAGGCTCAACGTCAATAAAGCAATTGGAATAAAGCAACTTTGTTATTTATAATTATTTGATTGGAGGTGTGAATATGTTTTTTAAGTGTTCTATATGTGATGAAAAATTAAAGAGAGGTTATAAAACTTTAGCATGTGAGAATAACCATACTTTTGATATTGCAAAAGAGGGTTATTCGAATTTAATTTCAGGGCATAAAAAAAGTAAATACGATAAAAAATTGTTTATTGCTAGAAGAGAATTGAATGATAGTAGCAATTTGTATTCGATATTAATTTCAAAAATCATAGAAATTATTAAAAAATATGAGATTAAAACTAAAAATAATGTGATAGATGTTGGTACTGGTGAGGGTTATATTTTAAATGAAATTAGTAAAACATTTCTTGGTGAAAATGAATTCTTAGGTATAGACATTGCAAAAGAAGGTGTAAAAAAAGCAGCAAAATCATATAAAAATATAAATTGGTTGGTTGCTGATCTAGCTGATATACCAGTTATGAATGGGAATGTAGACTTTTTAATTAATGTGCTTAGCCCTTCTAATTATGATGAGTTTAAAAGAGTTCTAGATAAAGAGGGGAAATTGATAAAAATAATTCCTAATAGTGATTATTTAAAAGAAATAAGGAATATAGTCTTTAGTAATCATAAAAATAAGGATTATGATAATTCTGAGGTTATAGATTTATTTGAAGCTAATTTTAATAAAATTGAAATGATAGACATTAGTTATAAGGTTAAATTAAATAAAGAAGAATTGAATAAATTACTTGATATGACGCCTTTAACGTGGAATTTAAGTGACGTAGAAAAAGAAGGAATAATTAAGAAAAACTTAAGTGAAATTACGATGAGTTTTAAGGTTTTGGTTGGTGGTTTTAAAACGAGTTGAAAACGAGTTTCTTCTTGTCTTGATACTATATAGAAATAACGTTCTTTTTTAAAATGTTGTTTCAAGCTTGATGTAACAGTGTTTTGAAAGATTTTTAGTGTATAAAATAAAATTTGACATAAAAAAACTCCAGTAATAAGATTAAAGTGTCGAGCTAAAATCAAATACTGGAGGTCTTTTTATATGCAAGACAATCATACAAAATATATAGATGAAAATCAAGATAATAAAACACTAAAAGACTTAACGAAAAGTGGGAAACAACGCCCGTGGAGAGAAAAGAAAATCGATAATGTAAGTTATGCAGATATACTAGAAATCTTAAAAATTAAAAAGGCTTTTAACGTAAAACAATGTGGTAACGTCTTAGAGTTCAAGCCTACTGATGAAGGTTATTTGAAGTTACATAAGACATGGTTTTGTAAATCAAAATTGTGTCCAGTTTGTAATTGGAGGCGTGCTATGAAAAATAGTTATCAAGCTCAAAGAGTGATTGAAGAAGTGGTTAAAGAAAAGCCGAAAGCACGTTGGTTGTTTCTTACACTATCAACACGAAATGCGATAGATGGAGATACTTTAGAAAAAAGTCTTAAACATTTAACTGAATCATTTAGAAGATTATTTAAATATAAAAAAGTTAGTAAAAATTTAATTGGTTTTATGCGTTCGACAGAGGTTACAGTTAATAAAAATGACGGTAGTTATAATCAACATATGCATGTTTTATTGTGTGTTGAAAGTAAATATTTTAGAGGTTCTGAGAATTACATTTCTCAAAATGATTGGATTAATTTATGGCAAAAAGCATTACAAGTTAATTATCGGCCAGTAGCAAATATTAAAGCGATCAAACCAAATCAAAAAGGCGATAAAGATATTCAAGCAGCAATCAAAGAAACCTCGAAATATTCGGTTAAATCATCTGATTTTTTAACTGATGATGACGAAAGAAATCAGGAAATCGTGAATGATTTAGAAAAAGGTTTATACCGAAAACGTATGTTGAGTTATGGTGGATTGCTTAAACAAAAACATAAAATTTTAAATTTAGACGATGCCGAAGATGGCAATTTAATTAATACAAGTGACGAAGATAAAACAACAGACGAAGAAGAAAAAGCACATTCAATTACTGCAATTTGGAATTTTGAAAAACAAAATTATTACTTAAAAGATTTGAAACGTTAGCTTAAAAGCTAGCGTTTTTTTTATGTATTTTTGCCCCTGCAGGAACTATAGCGTTCAACCGGCATGGTTGACCAGTTTTACCATGAAAATTTTAATTTGCATGTAAATGGGCAGTGTCTGAAAAATTCGCCACTGGTTATGTACAAAAAATGAGATAAACAATTTAACTTTTTAAGTTATATAAATTTTAGGGAGTTCCAATCAAATTAGAAAAATATATA
>NZ_FMPG01000004.1 GCF_900097965.1 Staphylococcus caeli | reverse complement strand
TACTTATAATTTCTAGATTATTTGTCTCTGAACATAAAAAACACATCAAGCAACATTCAAAAGTTGCTTGATGCATCAAATATATTCATTTTTTATAGACCAACCGTTATTGACAAAGAGCCAAAAAGTGACCCTTCAATCAAATTCCATAAAAAAAGAACCCCACAGATGTGAAGTCCAATTTTTATATAATATGTAATTATATCATAGCGTCCTGGGAGGGATTCGAACCCCCGACCGATGGCTTAGAAGGCCATTGCTCTATCCAGCTGAGCTACCAGGACATAATTTTTTAACACAAGAATTATTATATCTAATTTAGTGTTATAAAGCAATACTCCAAGCGCTAAAAATAAATATGATTTTTCACTTTAATAAACTTTTTATCATCTTTCACCAAAACACAGTAAATATATTCACGTATGTAATTAGAATTAACTCGTTAAAAATAACCATCTCTATAATAACAGAATTTTCGAGATGGTTTTTAACATGTCACTCTAAATACAGTTTCAAGAAGTTATTATTAGCCTTCACTTCAATATAACTTATGAAACTATTATTTTAATTAACCAAATTTTTCATGTTTTACAGCATAAAATTTATAAAGACTATAATTCAAAGTTTTTACTATCTATTATTTGATGATCACGATTATAAAAATTCAACATCACTTCTTTGGTATCTTCATCTACAATAAGCGCTGCATATGTTTCCTCAATATTACTTCTAGATTGTGAGATACTCCCTGGATTAATCACGTGCACACCTTTAATTTCTTCATGCTTGGCAACATGCGTATGCCCATAAAATGCAAATTGGCACTTTGACTCGATTGCTTGTTCAGCAAGATGCATGCGCGTATGATTCACATTATATAAATGGCCATGTGTATAGAATGCTTTTACACCATTAGATTCTATCACTGCTTCATTTGGAAATTCAGGATAAAAATCTGTGTTCCCTTTAACTCTATGATAATGACTCAATTCACTATCATCATAAGCAAATTCGGAATCACCTAAATGTATAGCCACATCGGCATCGTTATGATGATTTATAACATCAAATAGCACGCCTTGTTCTGTGTGATTATCGCTTACTATTATCCATTTTGACATCGCTTATTCACCCTCTAAATATTGTTGTAATTTTTCAATAGCTTTTCCTCTATGACTGACCGCACTTTTTTCTTCAGCAGTAAGTTGCGCCATCGTTTTATTTTTATCATCTAAATAAAAAACTGGATCATAACCAAAACCGTGTTCTCCAATTTTACTTAATGTAATTTCACCTTGCACAGTACCTTTAAATTGTACTGTTTCTTCACCAGGTGCACTCATGCTAATGACACAAACAAATTGTGCACTTCTATCTGTTTCAGAACCTAAGTTTGTTAACAACTTTTCAATATTAGCATCATCATCTTTATCCTCACCAGCATAGCGTGCAGAATAGATACCTGGCTCCCCATTTAACGCAAAAACTTCAAGACCACTATCATCAGCAATTACTCGTTTATTTAATGCTTTTGCTGCAGCTTCTGATTTTAATTTAGCATTTGCTTCAAAAGAATCTCCTGTTTCTTCTACATCAAAATCTTCAATAATTTCTGAAATACCAATAACATTAAAATCCGGAAAAATCACTTTAAAATCATTTATTTTACCTTTATTATTTGATGCAATGACTATATCTTCCATGAATTAAGTCTCCTATTCTGATAATTTTATTCTTTCAACTGTCACTTTCATTTTAAGCCATTCTGCAATAATGCGTTCTATATATTCCGTTTCGCCTGTTACAAAAAAACGATGTTCAGGCTGACGTTTATACCCGGCATGTTCTTGACTAAATGTGAGTAAAGCACTGACTTCCCGTGCTGTTTCTAATCCAGAGGAAATCACGATTTTTTCACCACCAAAGTAATCATTTATCGGTTGGTATAGTAATGGATAATGGGTACATCCTAAAATCACAGTATCTGCATTACTATTACGCCAGTGTTTTAAAGTTTGATGTATGATGATACTCGTAATTGTGGGATCTTTATATCGCATTTGTTCAACAATTGGAGCAAAACTCGGACATGCAATCCCAGTTACTTCCACATTTGGATTTATCGTTTTGATATGTTTTCTGTATGCTTCTGATTTTATAGTACCTTCTGTTCCTAAAATTAAAACATCGTTATTTTTTGTAGTCATTATTGCCGTTCTTGCACCTGGTTCAATCACACCAATGACAGGAATAGGCAGTAAATCTTGTAAATGCTTTAAAGCGACTGCCGTTGCTGTATTACAAGCAATAACTAGCATTTTAATGTCAAATTCCATCAATTTTAAAGCAAGTTCAGTTGTGAATGCTTTAACTTCTGATCCTTCACGTGGACCATATGGGCATCTTTCAATATCGCCTAAATAATATATTGTTTCGTTAGGGAGTTGGCGCATAATTTCTTTGGCAACAGTTAAACCGCCAACACCTGAGTCAATTACACCAATTGGTTTATCCATGTTTGATTACATCCTTACTTATTTTCATATACTTTATTTTAGCATAAAAAGGATTTCAAATTCATTGCACAACCTTGTAATAACGTATTGAACGAAAAAACAGAGTTCAAGACAATACATGTCTAGAACTCTGTTTTTTACTCACTATTATAGCAAGATTTAAATTTAGCATTTCTAATATTCACTATAAACGCTTTTATTGAACTTGATGATCTGAACCGAAGAATGATTTAAACATATGGAATGAAGTTTCTCTGTTCAGTGCAGCAATTGATGTTGTTAAAGGAATACCTTTAGGACAAGCGTTAACACAGTTTTGTGAGTTACCACATGCTTGTAAACCACCTGCGCCCATCAATGCTTCAAGTCGTTCATCTTTAGTCATAGAACCTGTTGGATGTAAGTTAAACAATCTAACTTGAGAAATTGCTTGTGCACCTACGAAGTCATTTTTCTTAGTTACATTAGGACAAACTTCTAAACAAACACCACAAGTCATACATTTAGATAATTCGTATGCTGTTTGACGTTTTTTCTCTGGCATACGTGGTCCAGGTCCTAAATCGTAAGTACCATCAATTGGAACCCATGCTTTCATACGTTTCAAGTTATCGAACATTCTTGTACGATCTACCTGTAAGTCACGAATTACTGGGAATGTACTCATTGGCTCTAATTTAATAGGTTGCTCTAACTGATCCACGATTGCAGAACATGATTGTCTTGCTTGGCCATTAATAACCATAGAACAAGCACCACACACTTCTTCTAAACAGTTCATATCCCAGATTACAGGTGTTGTTTTTTCTCCTTTACTGTTCACTGGGTTACGTCTGATTTCCATTAAACATGCAATCACGTTTAAATTTTCTCTATAAGGAATTTCAAACTCTTCCATATAAGGTGTTGATTTATCATTATCTTGACGTTTAATGATTAGTTTAATAGTTTTTTGGCTCGGTTGTTGACCTTGTTCATTTTGTGCAGGAGTATCATGTACTTCTTTAGTTTCTACCATAATTATTTACCTCCTTTTTTCGAAGTTGAGTAATCACGTTTACGTGGTGGAATTAAGCTAATATCAACTGGTTCATACGTGAATTTAGGTGCTTCCGTCTTACCTTGATATGTTGCTAATGTAGTTTTCAACCATTCCTCATCATTTCTTTCAGGGAATTCTGGTTTGTAATGTGCACCACGAGATTCGTTACGGTTATATGCACCTATTGTAATTACGCGTGCCAGTACAAGCATGTTCCATAATTGACGAGTAAAGAATACCGCTTGGTTACTCCAAGTTTGAGTATCTTCAATATCAATGTTTTGATAACGTTCCATTAATTCAACAATTTTCTTATCAGTTTCTAAAAGTGATTTGTTTTCACGTACAACTGTAACGTTTGCTGTCATAATTTCTCCAAGTTCTCTGTGGAGTTTATAAGCATTTTCTGATCCCTTCATATTAAGTAAGTGATCAAATTTTTCTTGTTCTTCTTGTACACGTTTTTCATAGATACTTGGGTCTAAGTCAGTATATGAATCTTCGATATTCGCAACATAGTCAACAGCATTTGGTCCAGCTACAGTACCACCATAAATTGCTGATAATAATGAGTTAGCACCTAAACGGTTACCACCGTGTTGTGAATAATCACATTCACCTGCTGCAAATAATCCTTTAACATTCGTCATTTGATCATAATCAACATATAAACCACCCATTGAGTAATGGACTGCTGGGAAGATTTTCATTGGGACTTTACGTGGATCATCACCTGTGAATTTTTCATAAATTTCGATGATACCACCTAATTTAATATCCAATTCATGTGGATCTTTATGAGATAAATCAAGGTAAACCATGTTTTCACCATTGATACCTAACTTTTGATTCACACAGACGTCAAAGATTTCACGTGTCGCAATATCACGAGGTACTAGATTACCGTAGTCAGGATATTTTTCTTCTAAAAAATACCAAGGCTTACCATCTTTATATGTCCAGATACGACCACCTTCACCACGTGCTGACTCACTCATTAATCTTAATTTATCATCACCAGGAATTGCAGTTGGATGGATTTGGATAAATTCACCATTTGCATACATTGCACCTTGTTGATAAACGATTGATGCAGCTGAACCTGTATTGATCATTGAGTTGGTAGTCTTACCAAAGATAATACCTGGGCCACCTGTTGCCATGATAACTGCGTCTGAACCAAACGATTCAATTTCAGAAGTTGTCATATTTTGAGCGACAATACCTCTAGCCATATTGTCATCATCTTTAACTATACCTAGGAATTCCCAACCTTCATATTTCGTTACTAGACCATCAACTTCATAGCTACGTACTTGCTCATCTAAAGCGTATAGTAATTGTTGACCAGTTGTTGCACCTGCATAAGCTGTTCTATGATACATTGTTCCACCGAAACGTCTGAAGTCTAATAAACCTTCTTTAGTTCTATTAAACATAACGCCCATACGGTCAAGTAAATGTATGATTTTTGGTGCAGCTTCTGTCATTGCTTGCACTGGTGGTTGATTTGCTAGAAAGTCACCTCCGTATACAGTGTCATCTAAATGCACTGCGGGTGAGTCTCCTTCCCCTTTTGTATTTACTGCTCCGTTAATGCCGCCTTGTGCACAAACAGAGTGTGATCTTTTAACAGGAACAAGTGAGAACAAGTCTACGTGTGCACCTTGTTCTGCCGCTTTAATTGTTGACATCAGACCGGCAAGTCCTCCACCGACAACAATAATTTTCTTCTCTGCCATATATTGTCACTCCCTCAAATATATCTGAAACTTATTTTTAAATTTTTATAAAAACGCTAATATTGCACTAATACCGATATAAGAAACAACTAAGAATACAATAAGTGAAACCCATGTGAAAACTTGTTGAGATTTTCTAGATTGTAAAACACCCCATGTTACTAAGAATGACCAAAGACCATTCGCAAAGTGGAATGTTACAGCTAATAAACAGACAATGTAAAAAATTAGGTTTGCTGGATTTGATACAATGTCATGAACCATATCAAAATTCACTTCATGTCCTAGTGCACGTTGAATACGTGTCTGCCATAAATGTACTGCTACAAAGATAAACGTTAATACGCCAGTAACACGTTGTAACAAGAACATCCAGTTTCTAAATGCTGAATAGTGTCCTACATTCTCTTTTGCTGTGAAAGCAATATGTACACCATAAACTGCATGGTATAAAATCGGAATATAAATCACGATAAATTCCACTGCAATTAAAAAAGGTATAGATTCCATAAATCCAGCTGCCTTGTTAAACGCGGCCTCACCTTGCGTCGCTTGATGGTTAACAAGTAAATGAACTAATAAGAATCCACCTATTGGGATTACGCCTAGCAAAGAATGTAAGCGTCTTAAATAAAATTGATTTTTCGAATATGCCAAAAGGAAGTCCCCCCTGTGAAACAGTTAATTTTTTTAGAATCCAATCTCTTCTGCATATGATTTGCCTTTTTCTACACTAATTCATAATATGTCTTTTTGTGGTGTATGTTTAATACAACATAAAAGCATTGCATCATTTTTAAACATCGCAGTTCATCCACGCTGTAACTATGCATTCAGTTTAAAAATCAGTGAATGAGAATATTCTCATTTAGAAAACGCTTCCACATATGCATAAAAAAAGAATTCCTGTTATTTGCTATTGTAACACTAATTAAATAAAAATTGGGCATGAGAATGATTCTCATGCGCCAAACTTTTATTCCTTTTTACTGTATAAGGCTTGATGGAGATTCTCAGCAACATTTTGAGGTAGTCCTGAGTCTTTTAATTCATCAACACTTGCCTCTTTCATCCTTTTAATCGAACCAAAAGTCCGTAGCAATTTGGTCTTACGTTTTGCACCAATACCATCTACTGTATCCAATACAGATTGCAGACCTGTTTTCTGGCGTGTTTGTCTATGGAAAATTATTGCAAATCTATGCACTTCGTCTTGAATTCTTTGCAATAAATAGAAAGGTTGACTATTCTTTTTCATCGGCACTATCTCTGCTTGCTCTCCATATAAAATTTCAGAAGTTTGGTGTTTGTCATTTTTTCTTAATCCTGCAACAGGAATATCCAGTCCGAGCTCATTTTCCAGAACATCAATGACACCACTCATATGACCTTTACCACCATCCACTATGATTAGATCTGGCAATGGGCTACCTTCATTTAATACACGTGTATAACGTCTTCGAACCACTTCTCTCATAGATTTGTAGTCATCTGGGCCATCAACGGTCTTAATTTTGTATTTACGGTACCCTTTTTTATTGGGTTTACCATCAATAAATGAAACCATCGCTGAAACAGGATTAACACCTTGAATATTAGAATTATCAAATGCTTCAATACGAATGGGTGTTTGAATGCCCATGACAGCACCAAGTTCTTCAATTGCTTTGACAGTTCGTGATTCGTCTTTAGCTATTAATTCAAATTTATTTTCAAGTGTGACTTCAGCATTGTGGTTAGCTAAATCAATCATATCTTTCTTTTTACCTTTGAGTGGTTGAACGATTTTGGTATCAACTACAGATTGGATAATTGCTTTATCTAAATGCTTAGGCACATGTACTTCTTTTGGTAAAATGTGTTGATTTAAATCATAAAACTGACCGATAAATGTATAAAACTCTTCTTCTTCAGTTTGTTGTAACGGAATCATTGTAGCGTCTCGCTTAATCATATTTCCTTGCCTGATGAAGAATACTTGAATACACATCCATCCTTTAGAAACACTATAACCAAATACGTCTCTAATTGTATTATCTGAAGACGTAATTTTTTGTTTTTTATTAAGGTTATGGATGTGCTGGATTAAATCTCTATACTCTTTCGCACGTTCAAAATCTAAGGTTTCGCTCGCTTGTTGCATCTTCTGCTCTAAATTGTGCAAAATTGTTTTATCTTCGCCATTTAAGAAGTCCGTGATTTCTTTTGTCATTTCAGCATACTTATTTAAATCAACTGGATAGACACAGGGACCTAAGCATTGACCGATATGATAATAAAGACACAGTTTGTCCGGCATTTTATCACATTTTCTAAATGGATAAATTCGATCTAATAATTTCTTAGTTTCTTGCGCAGAATAAGCATTAGGATATGGTCCAAAATATTTGCCACTACCTTTTTTTACTGTACGTGTCACAATAAGTCTAGGATATTTCTCTTTTGTAATTTTGATAAACGGATAGCTTTTGTCATCTTTTAAGAGAATATTATATCTTGGTTGATATTGTTTAATTAAATTCAATTCAAGTAATAGTGATTCCGTTTCGCTCGATGTCACGATAAACTCAAAATTTCTAATTTCGCTTACTAAACGTGTCGTTTTTGCATCATGCGCTCCAGTAAAATACGATCTCAATCTATTTCTTAGTTTTTTTGCTTTTCCAACGTATATGATTTGATCATTACGATCTTTCATTAAATAACAACCAGGCTCCATCGGTGCCACGGTAAGTTTTTGTTTAATTTGTAATTGATAATCTTCCATAATCTATTACCTCCCTCCTTGGTCTTTTGCATAAAGTTATGTATCTCATTTCATAATGCTATTGGATTCTATATTTTTTAGCAGTGCTAACTACTATTTATTTTAATTTATAATGTTTATGAGAAATTGGCAAAATCAATTATCATTTTTTAGTCATTTCGTAAAAATATTTGAGGCTGAGACATACATTGATGTCCCAGCCTCGGTATTACAAATTTATTATAAGTGCTTTTCGATTACTTCAGCTAAGTTTTCTTTAGGTTGGAAACCTACAACTTTGTCAACTGGTTCGCCATCTTTAAATACGATTAAAGTTGGGATACTCATAACTTCAAATTTAGCAGCTGTTGATGGATTTTCATCTACATCAAGTTTTAAAATATTAGCTTTACCTTCAAAATCGCCAGCTAATTCTTCTAATACTGGAGCAATCATCTTACAAGGACCACACCAAGTTGCCCAAAAATCTACTAAATTTACCCCTGATTGAATATTTTCATCAAAGTTTGAATCTGTTACTTTTACGATTGCCATAACTGCCAATCCTCCTTAATTTTCAAATGATGAAGAAATTATAACAGACTTTATATAAATCTGCATACCTCTTGCTCACGTTTATTTTAATTCTACAACGGTAACACCAAATCCACCTTCACTTGGCATTCCGTTTCTATATGATGCCACACTTTTATGTCTTTTCAAATGATTTTGCACACCTTTTTGTAAAGCACCTGTGCCCTTGCCGTGAATAATATAAACTTGCTCATAATTACTGAGCACGGCTTGGTCTAAATATTGATCAACCGCCACCATCGCTTCATCATAACGATAACCACGTAAATCTAACTCCATTTTTATGCTCTGACGATTCTCGCGTTTAATCATTTTTGTTGGTTCAGATTTAGTCTTTTTAGTTTTCTCTAAATCTTCTAAAGGTAATTTCATCTTGATAATACCCATTTGTACGACTGCTTCGTTGTTATCAATTAACTCTAAAACCTCACCTTTTTGACCATAGGTAAGCACTTTCACTTCATCGCCAGCTTTGATTTCATCCCATTTTTTCTTTTGAACATTTTGTTTAAGTGACTTCGCTTCATATTGGTCGTCCAGTTGTTTTTTCTTATCAATCAATTCATGTTCTTTAACATCTGCACCTTTTTTGTCTCTTAATTCTCGTAACTCTTTTAAAATATCGTCAGCTTCTTTAGTAGCTGATTTCACGCGTTGATTTGCCTTTTCTTTCGCCTCATCAAGCAATTGCTTCTCATGGTGTTGATACTGTGCGTATTGTTTTGCCAATGCATCATGTGTTTCCTGTGCCTCTTTCAATAAACGATCTAGTTCTATTCGTTGTTCATCAACTCGTTTTGAATTCGTCTCTAATGAAGCAATCATTTCATTAATTTCTTGTTCATCTTGACCGATCATTGATTTCGCTTTTTGAATAACTTTTAAATTCAAACCAAGTTTTTTTGAAATGTCAAATGCATTAGAACGACCAGGTACACCCATCAATAATTTATAAGTAGGACTTAGCGTATTCACATCAAATTCAACACTGGCATTCATGACACCCTCACGATTATAACTATATGCTTTTAACTCTGGATAATGCGTTGTTGCCATGACCAATGATCCGATTTCATGAACATGATCCAAGATACTCATAGCTAGTGCCGCACCTTCACTCGGATCAGTACCAGCACCTAGTTCATCAAAGAGTATCAAACTATTTTTAGTCGTATGATGTAAAATTTCAACTATATTTTTCATATGTGATGAAAATGTAGACAGTGATTGTTCGATGGATTGTTCGTCTCCAATATCACAATATACATTTTCAAAAATGCTTAGTTTACTACCATCTAGTGTTGGTATTAGAATACCTGATTGTGCCATCACAATGATTAGTCCTAATGTTTTAAGTGTCACAGTTTTACCACCTGTATTTGGTCCAGTAATAATAACTGTTTCGATATCATCAGCAAATTCGATTGTATTCGCAACGACGGTATTCTTATCTAATAATGGGTGAAACGCTTTAGGCAAATACACCGTTCTATCCGTTGTAAATTCAGGTTTCGTCCCTTTAATCGTTCTTGCATAGCGTGCTTTTGCTGTTAAAAAATCAATTTGTCCCATAATCGTTTCTGAAAGTAAACATGACTCCGCTTCTTCGGCTACATAACCAGTTAATTCGGATAAAATACGTTCCTTTTCAATTGCTTCATCGTTACGTAAACGACTAATTTGGTTACTCATTTCGACTATGGATGACGGCTCAATATATAATGTCTGGCCCGAAGCTGACTGATCATGAACAATTCCATTAAAATCTTGACGATACTCAGCTTTAACTGGAATTACATTACGTTCATTTCGGACTGTAACAATCGCATCTGATAATTTTTTTTGGTTACCTTGACTTTTCACAATTTTGTCTAAATTTTGTTTGATTCTTTGGTTAGTGCTAGAAATTTTACTTCTAATGCCTTGTAATTCATAACTTGCATTGTCGTACAAATCAAATGCATCACATTTTTGATGAATACTTTGATACAATTCAGTCAAAATTGGTAATTGTTCCATTCTATCGTTTAGAATTGGATAATTAATAGCCTCTTCTTCATTAATAAGATTACTATAAAAAGTTTTATACTGATTTTGAATTTGAATCAATCGTTTAATGACATTCAATTCATTAACACTCAGTACGCCACCAATCGTTGCTCTATGAACATATGTTGCTATTTTGGCAAGTCCACTTAAACTTGGCATACGGTGTTTATTATATATTTGTGAAATTTCATCCGTTTCATTCATTTGAAATTCAACAGTATTTAAATCTGTTGCCGGTGTCATTTCCACAACTTTTTCTTTACCTAAATCACTAATCGTTTCTTGTTCTATTAATGATTTTATTTTATCGAATTCTAAGACATTTAATGATTTCTGTCTCATATAACCCCTCTATTTCTTCAATTTGATATTATTTTCTATGAGTTCTTTGAATTCATCTCGAGACATAGTATTAATGACTCTATCTTTGGAAACAAAGCCTTTTTGCGCGGTTGCAACGCCATATTTCATAAATTCTAAATGATCTACATGATGTGCATCTGTATTGATTGTTAGTTTTACGTTCGGATATTTTTTAACCGTTTCAGCATTTAAATCTAAACGTTTAGGATTTGCATTTATTTCTAAAATTGTATTCGTTTCTTCTGCAAGTTGACATAATTTTTCAATATCAGGTTCATAACCAGGACGTTTACCAATAATTCTTCCTGTTGGATGCGCAATGTGACGCACATATGGATTACGACATGCATTTTCCAATCGTTGCATAATCGTCTCTTGCGATTGATTAAAACTTTGGTGAATCGCAGCAATCACATAGTCTAATTGTGCAAGGATTTTATTATCATAATCTAGCTGACCGTCTGGTAATATGTCCATTTCAATACCAGAATAAATATCTATTTCGGTATATTTTTCATTTAATTTTTTAATTTCTTCATTTTGACGTAACAACTGATCAACAGATAAACCATTTGCTACTTTCAAGCTTTGTGAATGATCAGTTATAACCATAAATTGATATCCTTTAGCAATATTTGCCTTTACCATTTCTTCTATACTAAAGGCACCATCACTGTATGTTGTATGCATATGAATATCACCTTGAATATCATCTAGTTGGATAATATTCGATAAATCTTTATCAAATTCTATGCCATCTTCTCTAAATGGTGGTGCGATCCAATTCACACCAAAATGTTCATAAATTTCAGCTTCACTCTGATATTGTAATAACTCCCCATTTGATTGTTCAATGCCATATTCACTTACCTTCTCACCTTTCGCTTTGGCAAGCTGACGAATTCTAATATTATGATCTTTAGAACCTGTAAAGTGCTGCAATGTATGATAAAACGCAGCAGGTGCAATTAATCTAAAATCAACACCTATCGTTTCATCATCATATGCTAGCTCTAGTGAGACCTTCGTATGACCAACTGCTACTTCTTTAACTTTATGAGGCATATCTAAAAGCGCTCGTTGCACATGATCTGGTTCATCCGTACTAATAATATAGTCCAAATCTTTACTCATTTCTTTAAATCTTCTAAAACTACCTGCAACTTCAAATTTATCGATGTGCCCTATTGTTTCTAAATAAGCATCTATATCTTTGCTAAGTCCACGCATTTGGTCGATTGGATATTTTTCTTTTTTGGCACCTAAGGCTTTAACAGCTTCAAGAATATTCTGTTCTGTCTTTTTAGCAAACCCGCTTAATTCACTTACTCTGCCTTGCTCACAAGCGCTTTGTAATGCTTCTTTACTATCTATATTGAGTTCTTTATATAATTTTGCGATTTTTTTGCTGCCTAACCCTTGAATCTTCAGTAATGGAATTAACCCTTCAGGCACTTCTTGTTGTAATGACTCTAAAGTTGATGATTGTCCTGTTTGACGATATTCATCAATAACCTCTCCAACGCCCTTACCAATACCTTTTAACTCTGTAACATCTGCTATGTCTTCTATAGGGCGTTCATCAGTTTCTAGACTTTGTGCTGCCTTTCTATATGCAGAAACTTTAAAAGTATTTTCACCTTTTAATTCCATGTATATCGCTATTTTTTCTAATAATTGGATAATATCTTTTTTAGTCATTGTTTACACTCCATAAAAAGAGGTCAAGACAGATTACTGTTAAAAAATATCAGTAAATGAATGATGTCCTGACCTCCAATATTTTATAAAATCACTATAATTGCAAAATAAATGTTGATATATAAGGAACATGTAGCAATAAATTTGCTGCAATGCGTCCATCTGCCAATTGCTGTTGCACGATTTCATGAGGATATAATGCAACAGCATACAATAAAGTAGCACAAATAATCGTTGATGATACCACACTCATAATTACACCACTTAGTCGGCTTATCGTTTTAGGTCCATTAGCTTTTATTATATTATCAAAAATCACTATAACACCGTAACAAATAAGCTTAGTAATTATAGCAATGATTAAAAATGCAATAATATGATCAAAGCGTTGCTGTATATTATCAAAATGAATCGCGTAGTTCAAATCGTATGCATGCGTTTTAGGAAACGGTACAAACAACATTAATCGTTGTGATATTTCCAAATAAAGTTTAAACGCTACCCATATAGAGAAAAGCGTTGCAGATAGATGCAATGTACTCAACCATGCGCCCCTTCTAAATCCAATCATGCCTATATACAAAAACATGATGACGATAAGTAAATCTAGAATCATATATCTTCACTATGTTTCAATTGTTGTAGTTCTGCTTTTAAACGGTCATTTTCTTCTTCTAGTTGGACTTTTTCATGCATAATATTAACTGCAGTCAAAATTGCCTTTCTAGTTGTATCTAAGCCTGCACTTTTACTCGCTAGCATTCTGAGTCTCTCATCTACCAAATGTGCTACATATCGGATGTGCTCAGGATTATCCTCTCCAACAATTGTATAATGCTGATCATTAATCGTTACATTTATTCGATTTTTAAATTCACCCATATTCATAACTCCTGACCTTTAATCTATATTTCCGAACTTATATACTCATTATTTCAATTAAGTATGCATTTTAGGTTTTTAGAATATTTATCACGAACCATTATACACGACATAATATTATTATGTAAGTGGTCAGGAATGTTATGTTAGAAATAATTATGAATTCATATATTTTTATTTATATTCCTAAAATTTGCAGTGCAATATTTCATCTAAGCCATCTAACTTCTAGCACCTTATTTTCCACATGTGATATGATGTTGAATGTCGAAAAATTGTAATCTATATAAAGCGAGGTCATTCACATGGCAAATGTGGTTCACAAATTAACCAATCAAGAAATTCAACAGTTGATGTCTAGCATCCCCTTTAGTACGACTGGTTTATCGCAAGGAATGAAAGCTAAAACAAAATATAAAGGGATATCCATCTCAATCTATAATTCAAATAAAGTAATGTTCCAAGGCAAAGATGCTGAAAATATCGCTGCTCAACTATTACCTAATATAACGGCTCAAACTAAGCCAGCATCAAAGTCAATTTCAACACCTCAGACGATTTTTTATAATCAATTTCAATGTATAGGTAGTGATGAAGCTGGTAGTGGTGATTACTTTGGACCTTTAACAGTATGTGCTGCTTATGTATCCAAAAAAAATGTTCAAGTGCTAAAGGCACTCGGTGTCGATGATTCCAAAAAATTAACTGATGCAAAAATTATTGAGCTCGCTGAACAGCTTGTCACATTTATTCCTCACTCATTATTAACTATGGATAATGTGAAATATAATGAAAAACAAAAAGCTGGATGGTCACAAGTCAAAATGAAAGCTGTCTTACATAACGAGGCAATCAAAAATGTCACTCAAAAAATTGATACTGCTGAATTAGATTATATCGTCATTGATCAGTTTGCAGTAGCTGGGGTCTATAAACGTTACGCTTTAAGTGAGCTCCCTTTTAGCAACAAAACTAAATTTGAAACAAAAGGTGAATCTAAATCTATCGCTATTGCGGCAGCAAGCATCATTTCTCGATACGCTTTTGTAAAACATATGGATCATTTATCTCATTCTGCAAAAATGCAAATTCCTAAAGGCGCAAGTAATAAAGTGGATCTAGTAGCAGCTAAAATTATCGAGCGTCGTGGCATAGATTTTCTTGATTCCATTTCGAAAAAACATTTTGCAAATCGTGCGAAAGCAGAAAAATTAGTTAAGAAAAAATATCAGTAACAAGTAAAGCCAGCTATTTCACATCACTACGATGCAAAATAACTGGCTTTTTATCATATTCATCTTTATCAATAACGAGACAAACAATCTAACGAATCGTTGCACCTTCAGATTGCAATGCAGTCAAAATCGCCTCATGTACTGCATTAACTTTATCGTCAGTCAACGTTTGTTCTGTATCCAAGTAAGCTAAGCGGATTGCGATTGATTTTTCATCTTCCGCCATGTGTTCACCTTCATATACATCGAACACTTCCGCTTCTTGTAATATATGACCACCATGTTGATGTATCACATCTACTAGTTTTGCTGATGGCATATCGCGATTAACAACCAACGCGATATCTCTTGAAACACCAGGGAATCGAGGAATTGGTTGATAGTTAATATATCCAACAGATACAGACATTAATTGATCATAATTTAATTCAAATACATAAGTACGTTTCAAATCATTATCTTTTTCAAGTTGTGGATGTAATTCTCCAACGAATCCTACCACTACATCATTCAATTTAACAAGTGCCGTTCTGCCTGGATGTAAACCACTAATCTCTCCAGCTTCATATTCAAACTGAATATCTAATTTTTCAGCAATTCTATCTACAATACCTTTGGCAACAAAGAAATCTATTTCTTCTTTTTTACCTTGCCATGTATTCACAGTATAGTCACCTGTTAGAATACCACTTAAATATTCTACTTCATCTGGCAATTCACCTTGACCATTACCAAAGAATACGCGACCTAGTTCATATAGGCGTACATCATTGTTTCTACGAGCAACGTTATAAGCTACCGCATCGATTAAATGAGGTATTAAACTTTGACGCAACGTCGAATGCGCCTCACTCATTGGCATCAATAAATCAATTGTTGAACGATCTTGTAATGCGAAATCACGCGCACGTGCTTTATCTACAAGTGAATAGTTGATAGCTTGGTTCAAGCCTGCGCCCTCTAATGTCGCCTTAATGATTCTTGACTTGGATTGTCGATCTGTCAATGCGCCATGAGTCACATTATCAAAAACTGGTAATGTGGATGGAATTTCGTCGTAACCATAAATGCGTGCAATTTCTTCTATCAAATCTTCTTTAATTGTAATATCTTTACGGCGTGAAGGCACCATTACCGTTAATATATTATCTTGATTCGTTGTTTCGAAGCCTAGTTGTACAAAGATTGCTTCTATATCATCTGCTGAAAGTTCAAACCCTACTGTTTGATTTACTTTTTCAACAGAAATATCGATAGGTGTTACAAAGTCTCCTAAGTGCCCTTGTGAAACACGACCTTGTGTTACGGAACCACCTGCATACATTTGTAATAAATAACATGCTCTATCTACCGCTTCATCTACAAATTCAGTTGCAATGCCTTTTTCAAATCGACTAGAAGCTTCACTTCTCAAGTTTAAACGGCGTGACGTATGGCGGATTGATACAGGATCAAAAATTGCACCCTCAATGACAACATTCTTCGTATCTTCTGTTACTTCAGAAAAATCTCCACCCATGACGCCTGCAATAGCAATAGGTGTTGTGCCATTGGTAATGACAATATCAGAATCAACTAATTTACGTTCTTGATCATCCAATGTCGTCATGATTTCATCAGTTTTCGCATGTCTAACTGCAATATGTTTCGAACCGATTTGGTCCTGATCAAACATATGTAACGGTTGACCATACTCAATTAATACATAATTTGAAATATCCACTACATTATTAATTGGTCGTATACCTGCTTTAATCAAACGCATTTGCATCCATTCAGGAGATGGTGCAATCGTGACATCCTTCACGACACGTGCGCTATAATAAGGGACTTTATCTTCATTTTCAATATCTACAGAAATTTCATCGCTGGCACTGCTAGCCAATTCCTTACTTTGTGTATCTGGCTTATTCATTGGTACATTATATAATGCAGCAGTTTCATAGGCAGTACCAATCATACTTAAAGCATCTGCTCTATTAGGTGTTAAATCGAATTCCATGACTTGGTCATTTAAATACAGTGCTTGTAATGCATCAGTACCAGGTGTAACTTCTGTTGAGAATACATAGATACCCTCTTCAAATTGCTTTGGTACTAACGTACTTGGAATACCAATCTCTTGAAGTGAACAAATCATACCTTCTGAAACTTCTCCACGTAACTTAGCACGTTTAATCTTAACTCCACCAGGTAATCTTCCACCTACTGTTGCTACAATAACGGTTTGTCCTGCATCAACATTTGGCGCACCACAAACAATTTGGACTGGCTCAGATTCACCAATATTCACTTTACAAATATTAAGTTTATCTGCATCAGGATGTGAAGCTATAGATTCAACATGACCTACAACTAAGTTCTTAATATCCTTCGTATAATCAATAATATCATCAACTTCAATACCCGTACGTGTAATACGTTCTGCTAGTACATTTACTGGTTGATTGATTTCTACATATGATTCTAACCATTCTTTAGATATAAACATTATTTTTCACCTCTATCTTCTACAGCTTTAAATTGATTTAAGAAACGCACATCATTTGTATAGAAATGACGGATATCTTCAATGCCATATTTCAGCATTGCAATTCTATCTGGTCCCATACCAAATGCAAAACCAGTGTATTTGTTCGAATCGAAACCTGCCATTTCTAGTACATTAGGATGTACCATTCCAGCACCTAAAATTTCAATCCATCCTGTATGTTTACAAACATTACATCCTTCTCCTTTACATTTAAAGCATGACACATCTACCTCTACAGATGGTTCTGTAAATGGAAAATAACTAGGACGCAAACGGATTTCTCTATCTTCACCAAATAATTGTTTTGCTAATAGCTCTAACGTACCTTTGAGGTCACTCATTTTGATATTTTCATCAACCACTAAGCCTTCTATTTGAGTAAATTGGTGGCTGTGTGTTGCATCATCAGAATCACGACGATACACTTTACCTGGACATAAAATTTTGACAGGACCTTCACCATTACGTTGCTCCATCGTTCTTGCTTGAACAGGTGACGTATGTGTACGCATTAAAATTTCATCAGTAATGTAAAAGCTGTCTTGCATATCTCGAGCTGGATGCGATTTAGGAAGATTTAAAGCTTCAAAATTATAATAATCTTGTTCAACTTCAAAACCATCTACAATCTCGTAACCTAGTCCTAAAAATAAATCTTCAATTTCTTCGATTGTTCGCGTTAATGGATGTTTTGCTCCAATAGCTATTTTACGACTCGGTAAGGTAACATCAATTTGTTCTTCTTTCAATTGTTGCTCTAATTGTACATTTGCTAACAATTCACGACGTGCATCGATTTCTTTTTCGATTGTTTGTCTCACTTCGTTTACTTGTTGACCATAGGCTGGTTTTTCTTCATTTGGTAAATCTTTCATGTGTTTCATCAAACCAGTTACAGAACCTTTTTTACCTAAGTATTTAACTTTTACTTCTTGTAATGATTTTTCATCTTGTGCTTCATTAATATCGACTAATGCTTGCTGCTTTATCTCTGCCATCGCTTCTGTTTGTGACATTCTTAGTCCTCCTCATATCCATTTCTATTTTATAAAACTAATGATTAAAATGCTTAATAAACAAACAAAAAAGACTTTCATCCCTTGAAACTGGGACGAAAGCCTTCCGTGGTACCACCCAAATTTATGCTATCGCATACACTTGTTGTCATTGATAACGGTAATGATTTCCGACTTAAATTGCTTTAAGTAACCAAAAAGGTGAAAAAAACTAAATATAGTGGATTATCTTTCAGTCAAGGACAATCTCCCTTTTACAACTATAGCGCTTTAGTTTACGTCTTTTTATAGGTTAATATTTATCATGTAATTAACTTTATTATATACGATTTTTTACAAAAGGGTCAACCTTTCAAATGATAGATTACTATACTACCCGCAATTGCTACATTAAGACTTTCAGCCTTACCATAAATCGGTATAGTCAAATTCTGAGTCGTTTGACTTAATAAGTCTGAATTAACGCCCTCACCTTCGTTGCCCAATAATAATGCAAATGAAGTTTGACTCGGCACTTGATGATATACAACAGCGTTATCTAATGCTGTACCGTATACATTGCCTTCAAACGTATTAATAAAATCGCTCAATTCTGTAGTTATAATTGGTATATGGAACACACTTCCCTGACTTGCACGCATAACTTTATCTTGGTAAGGATCAGCAGTCCCTTTTTCAAGTACGATTAAATCTAGACCAGCTGCATCAGCAGTACGGATTAACGTACCTAAATTACCTGGATCTTGTATTCGATCAATTAATAATACTTGTTGTGCATGCTTTGATTCATAGGTTGGCTTTTCTATAACTGCAAAAAAACCTTGGGGTGTAACTGTACCCGACAATACTTCTGCAACTTTCAAATTAATTTCAAATGCTTCTTCTGCATAATCTATTAAAGTCGCGTCAATTCTTTCAACATCCACAATATATAATTGTTTGATTTTTAACTGACTTTTAAATGCTTCTTCTATAAGATGATAACCTTCAATTAATGCAAGTCCAGTTTTATCTCTTTCACGTTTTTTCTTTAATTTATTAGCAATTTTAATTTTATTGTTTTGTGCCGAAGTTATTGATTCCATAGCTTATCCTCTTTATCTATTTATTCTCACCCTTTAAATAAGTGAGTAAAATCTGAACGCAAACTTTTTATGAAACTAGCGATTGCATGTTCCTTTATGAAAATTTGATCACCGGTATAATTTACAATATCACCTTTAACTGGTGCAATTTTATTTTGAAACTTAATCTTAAGCGTCTGTGTGGATTGTGAATATTTATCATTCATCACCTGAAAATGTATATGTGGTTCTGGCGTATTACCTGAATTACCCACATTTGCAATATGTTGGCCACGAAATACTGTATCTCCCTGCTCTATTTTAAATGAAGCAGGCTTTATATGTGCAATCATACTATATTCATGACGCCCATGTTTAATTATAATATAATTTCCTTCCGGATGAACGGTATCTAGTTCACCTGGCACACAGTCCGGGATACCATCAACAATTTCCTCAACAACGCCATTAGCTGGTGCCACAATTTCTTTATTATAACTATAATAATTTTCACAATGGTTTGGATCTCCTGAGTAAGTACATCCCTCTTTGACTTGTACTAAGTCTATCGCATGACGTTGTTGTTTATAACGATAATGATAATTAATCAATTCATTATCTCCACCACCGTACACAAGGCAACTGGTTTTAATAGGTATCGTATACGACTGTTTTGAAACTTTGGGATTTTTACTATATTTAATAGGTAATAATGCCATACCTACAATCTCTTGATATTTATTTAAAGTTATACTTGCACCTGTAAACATTTGACGATCAAACCAAATGTACTCGTCATGGCGGTTAATATGAAGATGTCGATACAAATCATTTACGCCTCGAATAGCATTATAATTCTCTAACAAGTACTCAAGCTGTTCAAAAGAAGTTATCTCTTGAAATGCTTCACTAAAGTGCTCATAAATCCATGTTGCATCCCCTTGTTCTATTTTATCAATAATTTTTTGGGCATTTATTGATTCCATTTTTCACACAACCTATCAGTTGGAAGTATATAATCGCTACTTCTAAAATAAAAAATCATTTACCAATTATCAAGTGAATTATTATTGAACATAATTCTAATGATTTAGTTATTTAGATAAATTATTCGTTATTATTTCATTTTGCTAAGTTTTTATCAACTTTATAATTTAGCTATGTATCAGAATTTTAATTATTTCCTAAAAATTTTGTTGTTCAACCAACAAACTCAAGGTAAAGATGGCACCTATAAAAAGATAGAGGCTGAAACATTGTATATGTCTCAGCCTCTCATTAAATAAATTATTTTGATACTACGTCTTCGCCTTTGTATGAACCACAGTTCTTACATACACGGTGAGATAATTTGTATTCTCCACAGTTTGGGCATTCAGTCATACCAGGTACTGAAATTTTAAAATGCGTACGACGTTTATTTTTTCTTGTTTTAGACGTTCTTCTTTTTGGTACTGCCATGATAATCCTCCTTATATTCAAACACTAAATAGATATTTTCAAATTCAATAATCCATTATACTACAGATTATGTGAATCCGCTATTGCTCTTCGTCATATAATTGTTGTAGTTTTTGAAGCCTTGGATCGATTTGCTTAGATTCAGGTGTTTCCTTCTCTTTAGCAAGCTCAATCGCTTGTTCCTCGTCAATAACTTCCCAACCATTACCTTCTCGTAACATCTGATCGCTTTCATTTGAAAAAACGCGCATTGGCTTTTCAATAATAACAAGTTCTTCAGCAATATCTTTAAGATTTATCATACCATCTGTAGCATCATGATAATGCTCATCGTCTTCTACCTCATTGCTATATTGCTCATATCCCTCTAGATCAAAAATCTCTTGAGACTTGATATTTATTGGGACTTCAACCGGAATCAATGTGCGTGCACACGCCATTGTATAAGTTCCAGTCAAATGCATATCTGCAATGACTTCATTTGATCTAACAGTGAGTTCACCGTCAACATCAATATCAGATAGATCTATTAAATCTAATGATTTTACTAAATGATCAAAATTAACCGTTTGATGAAATTCAAATGGTTTATCTTGGAATTTTCTTAATTGTGTTATTGACCATTTCATATGGCTTCACCTCTAACAAGCACAAAATTTATTTTAACTTTATAGACATAAGTTGTCAAGATTTTTTCTTAACACTATTACATCTGTTACAATATCTATAATGAATTCTGAAAGGAAGAATTGCAAATGAAAAGTGTTGCACTAGTCACAGAATATAATCCCTTCCACAATGGTCACTTATACCATGCCCAGCAATCAAAGTCAATAACTGATGCTGATGTTTCTATCGCAATTATGAGCGGAAACTTCGTAATGAGAGGACAACCCGCAATTTATAATAAATTTACACGTACGCACATGGCCTTGAGTGCTGTAGACCTTGTTGTTGAATTACCAGCCCTAACATCCCTATCTGCTGGGCCATATTTTGCTGAAACAGCCGTGAAAGTCGCGAATTATTTAGGTGTATCTCATCTTTGTTTTGGAAGTGAGTCGGGTGAGATAAATGAATTCTTAAATCTTGCAGATAAGCTTCAAAGTTTAGAAAATTCACCTACTTTCCTTGAAAAAAGTAAAGAAGGTAAAAGTTACCCAAGAATTTTAAGTGAGCTGATACCTGATAATGATTTATTAGCATCACCCAATAATACACTAGGGTTATCCTACGTACGTGCAATAAAGCAACATGCACCGACCATCCAACCTTGGACAATATCACGTAAAAATAGCAAGCATCACGATGCTGAAATTTCACATGACGCATTTGCAAGTGGTTCTTCAATTAGAAAATCATTAGAACATGGAAACAATGCATGGCAAAATGTTGTACCACAATCCATACTCAAGCATTATGGGCAACCACACATCTCACTTGAAGATACATTCAACTTTCTCAAGTATGCAATTTTAAGTAATGATGCAAAGTCATTAGCTAACATTTATACAATGAACGAAGGTTTAGAACATCGTATACTACAAAAAATTGAGCAAGCAACTAACTTTAGTCAATTGATGACATTATTGAAAACAAAGCGCTATACCTATACACATATTCAAAGAATATTAATGAACATCTTATTGAATTTTAAACAACAAGACATCATTAACGATATCCAAGGTGTTCGTATTTTGGGAATGACAAGCAACGGCCAACAATACTTAAAGCAAATAAAAAAAACTTATCCTAACAGATCATATATCACTCAAGTGAATAAACAAAATGCTCACTTATTTAAAGATGAAATTCACGCAACTAAAATTTATAATTTTATTTCTAAACAAACGGCAACAGATTTCAATACTCCCGTCATACGTGTTTAAAGAATTATAGGCACACTAAGTCAAAATCAATAATCACTGCATCCTTAAATAAGGTGATGATTGGCTCAAATTTTGTCTAATGGATTAAAATTATCTGCCATCATTTAATTTAACCACAATGTTACCTACTTTGTTTATTGAAATCTGATAATAATAAAACGAAGACAGGAGAGAACAAAAATTTTGTTCTCTCCTGTCTTCGTTACAAAATAACACACTTGTACGACTTAAGTGTTGTTAAAATTGCACTTTGACTCACACTTTTATCATTTTTTAAATTTTTCATTTAATGCTTTTTCAACATGCACTGGTACAAAATCAGACACGTTCGCTTTGTAGGCCGCCACTTCTTTGACAACACTTGAACTTATAAACGAATAATTTGTACTTGTCATCATATACATCGTTTCAACATTACTGTTTAATTTTTTGTTCATAGAAGTAAGTCTTAACTCATATTCAAAGTCGCTGACGGCACGTAACCCTCGAATAATTGTTTCGGCACCAATTTCATCGCAGAAATCTACAAGTAGTCCATTGAAATGGTGTACAGTTACATTATTTAAATGCTTTACTGATTCTTCAATTAATGCAATGCGTTCTTCTATTGAAAATGTTCCAGATTTGCTACTGTTTCTCAACACGCAAATGTGTAATTCATCAAAACGGTCCGCACTTCTATCAATAATGTCGATATGTCCATATGTAATTGGATCGAAACTCCCTGGAATGACTGCTTTAGTTGTAGACATGTTAATCTCCTTTTTCTAATAACAAAGTATCTGTTATTCCATAATGATAACGTTTTATCACTTGGAATGGCTCAGTATTAATTTTTTCATGTTGTTTGAACTCACAAACGATAATACCACTTTCTTTTAATAAATTAAACTTTGCAATTCCTTCGAGTGCTTCATCAATTAATCCTTTTTCATATGGTGGATCTAAAAAAATAACGTCGAATTGAATTTCTCTTTTTGACAATGCTTTTAATGCACGACTCGCATTATTTTTATACACTTCTGCTTGTTCTTCTATATCAAGATTGGACAAATTTGATTTAATGACTTTCACTGCCTTAAAATTTTGATCAACAAAAATCGCCTTATCCATTCCACGCGATAATGCCTCAATACCTAATGCTCCGCTTCCTGCAAATAAGTCCAAACCAATACCTGAAACTTCATGTAAACTATTAAAGATACCTTCTTTGACCTTATCCATGGTTGGTCTCGTTGTTCGTCCATCCATACTTTCAAGGGCCTTACTTTTATGTATTCCTGAAATCACTCTCATCAGATTAACACTTCCATTCTCAAAATAAATTATATATAATGCAAACTGCATGACAAGGAGGCAAATTATTCATGAAACAATCATTTATTAAACTAGGTGAAGGACTCACCGACTTATTCGAATTCAATACACTCATAGAATACAATCACCAGCGTATACAACATATAGTATTTTTTCATTCTCCAAAATTTGAAAATCAACGTTCATCCGTTGCAATTATCATGCAACCAACAAGCGAACAACATTTTCAAGCCATGTATATCATGGTCAATGCGATTCAATACCCTTATCCTACAACAAATAAAAAATTCGACCTAATTCAAAATCAAGCAGCACAATTTCACGTTGACGTAAAAGAAGTAGATGTACAGCCACCTCATACTTTTCACGATAATGAACTCTACTTCAATTACTTGATTAGTGTCCTAAGATTACAAAGATGGATTCCACCATTACAATAATCAAACAAGCCACCGTAGTCCTAACATGTACTAATGTGGCTTGTTCCGATTTCAAATAAGTTTGAAATAAGCGTGCTATAACATTTCGTGTTGTTCTTTTTCATAGGTCTTCTTCAAATATTTATACGGAGAGCCCTCCACTTGTTTCACGTATTTCAATCTCATTAGTTTGTCTACAATTTGGTCAGCCTCATCTTCATTGATGTACATGACAACATATCGTTCTTGTCTATTAACACTGACTATATGTCCAAACTTACGGACTTGCCTTTCGTGTTTCATATGTTTTAAATATATAATTAAACTTGTTCTTGCAACAATATTCATTGTATAATCACTCCATTTATTAGCCACTTTATAATATCATGACTCTTACTTTTTATAAATAATAATTATTTTGAAGTAACCTAAACTTTTGCTATATTACAATATATACATCAAATTTGAGGAGGATTGCTCATGTCAAAATTTAATAAAATTATGAAAACCAGCTTTTTAGGTACTGTTGGCTTAGTGGGAAGTTTATTTTTTATTACAAAATACAAAACCCAACCTCATAATCAAACTATTCCGCCATTTTTCTCAAAAGCTGCACCATATATATTCGCTCATAGAGGTGGTATGGCGGTTAGACCTGAACAAACTAAATTAGCATTCGATAATGCAATTTTACACAATGTAGATGGCTTTGAAACAGATGTTAGACTATCAAAAGATCATCAGCTCATCGTTTTTCATGATGCATCTGTCGATCGTACTACAAATGGATCCGGTAAAGTGGCTGATCATACTTTATCCGAACTTAAAACATTAGATGCAGGCTACCGATTTACAGACATCAATGGCGCAACACCATACAGAGGTCATACAGACGCATGTATTTTAACTTTTGACGAGTTATTATCTCAATACCCAAATCAACTCATCAATGTAGATTTAAAAGATGATCCCGATACAGTCGAAGGACAATTGGCACCAGAAATCATCTACGAAATCATCGTCAAACACCATGCACAAAAGCGTGTATTAGTTACAAGTTTCCACAATCAACAAATTGAACGATTTAACAATATTAGCAATGGTACCGTCGCCATTGGTGCAAGTCAGAAAGAAGTCGCTGAAGGTGTATTGAAATTTCACACCGGCCTCGGCAATACGTTCCAGCCACGTGCACATACGTTTCAAATGCCCGTAGTATATAAAGGTATCCGATTAACGTCACCCAAATTTATACAATGGTTGATTACTCGAAACATCGTTCCAGGTTATTACGGTGTTAACAACTTAGATTTAATGCACGATTTAACATCCTACGGGGTGCATACAATTGTTACAGACAGACCCGATTTAGCCGAACGTTTCAAAAACACTTATCACAATACATCATTTTAAAAATATTCAATGCCAATTGCATTTATACATCTTTAAATTAGTATATTGTTTAACTAAAAAGCTCCTTCGAAAGTTAGCATGTTAGTTTGCGTACTTTTAAAGGAGCTTTTTAAATTTATTATACTCTAGATTCAAAGTGATATAGTGCTATAACGAACAACTACAAGAGCCACCAGTAGCACAACCACCTGTGTCTTTTTGGAAAAATGGATTACCCGCTTCAATTTTCACATTTTCAGATACTGAATATGCAATTTTAACTATAACCTGGTCAATAAGTCCTTGGAGCGCAACTTCCTTTTGTTTAAAATCCATCACAACTGGTAACATTTCGTAAGCACGTTTGCGTTTGCGTGTATCTAACATTACTTTTTGATAATCAGGATGGTATTTACCAAATCGCATAATATCATCATATTGTGCTTTAGCTTTTAAAAATGCTTGATATAACAAGTGGGCTTCGTCATTTTGTTCAAGTGCAAGTTCAGCTTGCTTGTAATCATGATATAAGCGTGAATTTAGGATTTTATCGCTTAACAGTTCAATATCATCAAGAACGGACAGCGTTTCTTCAGTAATCATGTTGCTCCTCCCTTCTACTAGTTCTCTACAAATATGAGTGTATAATAACCATTCGTTACTTCTCCACCCATTTCGTCATATTTTGAGTTTAACATTCTAGACCTATGAATATCCGAATTCAACCAACTATGAATTAAGGTAGGTACTTCATTAAAATCATAACCAACATTTTGACTTGTCGCTACGAATGGTATTTTTTGTTCATTAAGTTGTTGTGTTAATGCATCTTCTGTAAATTCTACACTATCTGTACCTGTTGCTTCATACAAGTTAAATGCTGCAATATGTGCAATGTCGTTGTTTATTTTTAACGGCTTCGCATCTTTTAATTTTCTCATTTCATTAGTAATTTCATATAAGGTCATCAATTGATTGGCATTTTGTTCATACGGTACATCATTGTATTGGCTCTTAACTTCTTCATCCTTTTCAGCACTAAGCATTTGATAAGGTTTAAAAGCTGCCAACGCTTCACTATCTAAATATCTCACTGCTACAATTTTATTCGATTGTTGATCAATATATATTTGTGCATAGATATTTTTGAATTTTATAAGTGTTTGTGTCTTAATGTCTGAGTCTGATAATTCTAAATCATACTGTTTACCCTTTACTTTAATTGTCGGTTCTGGGTTTATACTGTATTTTTCATAAACTTCAGATGCACTATCTGAAATTTTTACTGGGTTAACATTTGCGTCTTTTCCGGTTGCATATACTGATTTAATGATATTATGTTTAGTTGTAACTAAATAATATTGATTACGTGTTTTAAATACATAATTTTTAAAATTGCCTTTATACGCGTATACTCTGTCCGCTTGACCGTATGTATCGGTTAGTTTATTAAAATTTTTACCTATCCATGTACCAACACCATCTTTAGGCATAGGGTTTTCTACAGATTTATCAGTAGTTTTAAAATCTTTGTTTTGCGTTGTTTTAGTTGTATTTTTGTTAGGATTTTCCAAAACATCAAATTTTAAACGTGGCGAGTAAAATAAATAAATTAAAAAACAAATCAATAATAACACACCAATAACTTTAATTATTAGCTTCCTCATCGCTCACCCACCTATAGTTCTCTTTCATTTATTGTACATGTTTCAATATATCACAAGCAAGGCATGTTATCTGAAATTTCCTTTTCGTTTAATATATTGCCTATGTGCAATCATATTTCAATTCATTGCATATTGTCGTCATACACCATATGATTTTGGGTATAGTATGCAATAGAGGTGAAATTTTATGTCAATGATACGTATACATGGCGCAAAACAAAACAATTTAAAAAACATTTCTGTAGATATTCCTAAGCATCAAATCACTGTATTCACAGGTCGCTCTGGTTCTGGCAAATCTTCTTTAGTCTTTAATACAATAGCCGCTGAATCAGAACGCCTTTTAAATGAAACTTACTCTACCTATATTCAACACCAATTGAGTCAATTTTCCAAACCGAATGTAGATTTAATTGAACACCTACCTGTTGCAATGATAATCAATCAAAACCGATTAGGCGGTAATTCTCGGTCAACTGTAGGTACAATTTCAGATATTTATGCATCAGTCAGATTATTATGGTCGCGAATAGGTGAACCCTTTGTTGGATATTCAGATATTTTTTCTTTCAACAATCCAAAAGGAATGTGCGAAACTTGTTCCGGTTTAGGTTACGTTGAGGATATCGATTTAAACGAATTATTAGATTTTGATAAATCTTTAAATGAAGATGCCATTCGCTTCCCTTCGTTTAGACCGGATAGTTGGAGAGGCAAACGCTATTTATATACAGGTTTGTTTGATAATGATAAAAAATTAAAAGATTATTCAAAGGAAGAATTAGATATATTTTTATATACAAAACCAACGAAGCTGAAAAATCCACCATCAAATTGGCCACGAACTGCAAAATTCGAAGGTCTTATACATAGATTCAGACGCTCATTCTTATTAAATGATAATTTCGAAAAGCAAAAATTTAAAAATGATATAGAACGTGTTGTGACATCCAAAGAATGTCCCACTTGTAACGGAAAACGTTTGAGTCCCAAAGTCTTGGAATGTAAAATTAACGATTACGATATAGCTGATTTTACAAATTTATCTATTGATGAAGCATTAAAATTTATTAAAACAATTGATTCTGCCAAAGCGAGTGTCATCATCGACCCACTGCAACAACAATTAGAATCATTAAGTTATATTGGTCTAAACTACCTTACTTTATCTAGAGAAACCACAACACTTTCTGGTGGCGAATCTCAACGTATAAAACTAATCCGCCATCTAAATAGTGCGTTAAGTGATCTTGTATATATCATCGATGAGCCGAGTATCGGTCTACATCCTGAAGACATACAGCGCATTAATGAAATCATTCAATCTCTCAAAGATAAAGGGAATACTGTATTAGTCGTTGAACATGATCCTGATGTCATTAAAATTGCTGATCATATTGTAGATTTAGGACCATTAGCAGGTAAAAATGGTGGTGAAATTACGTTTACAGGTAGTTATCACAATTTACTTCATTCTCAAACGCATACTGGTCAAGCATTACGCCGACAACATCGATTAAAACCGTCACAACTAAGCAATAATGATTTCTTATCTATTTCAAATATCTCACGTAACAATTTAAAAAATGTATCCGTAAAAATACCTAAAGAAGCGATGACTGTTATTACTGGCGTCGCAGGCTCTGGAAAAAGTTCCTTAATCCATGCTGGTTTGGAAAAAATGCCTGATACAATTTTTATAGACCAAAAACCAGCACATGCTTCTAACCGTTCTAATTTATTGACTTATCTTAATATTTTTGACGATGTACGTTCATATTTTAGTGAAGAAACTGGAATTAAAAAATCTATGTTCAGTTATAATTCTGAAGGTGCATGTGTTGAATGTCATGGTAAAGGTATAATCAAAACTGAACTCGCTTTTATGCCTGATTTCACGCAGATTTGTGATGTTTGTCATGGCAAACGATATAAACCTGAAGTATTAAATGCAAAAGTTAATGATTATAATATTGCAGATATTCTAGCACTTACAGTCGACGAAGCGATTTCATTTTTCAACAAAAAACCTGAAATTTCACAGCCTTTAGAAGCTTTAAAATCAACCGGCCTCAACTATATGACTTTAGGACAGTCGCTTGATACCTTATCTGGTGGCGAAATACAACGTGTGAAATTAAGTAAATATTTAACTAAAACGGTACATCAACATATATTCATATTCGATGAACCAACAACTGGATTACATGAAGATGATATCCCAATACTATTGGAATGTTTTGATCAATTAATCAAAGCTTCAAATACAGTCATTATTATAGAACACAATTTAACTATGATGACTCATGCTGATTGGTTTATCGATATCGGTCCATATGCTGGAGAACAAGGTGGACAATTGCTTTATCAAGGCGAAGCACATGGCCTCTTAGATGTAGAACGATCTGTAACCGCAAAGCATTTAAGAAACTATCTAAATAAATGATTGTTTTTTTATGAGTGACTAAGTGCAAGATTAACTATAAAAAGAGGGATAACCGTCGTAATGACAGTCATCCCTCTTTTTAATTACATTGCTTATTATTAATTTATTATGTTGGGGTAAACTATTTTATTAAACTAGTTAACACACGAATTATCCCCTACATATATGCCATAAAAGCTAACTACTCACATTTATTTAAAGTATCGTATTATAATCCGAAAGTTGCTTTAATAAGTGAAGTCGTCTCTCCACCGGGATAAAGCACATACAATAACACATAGACAGCTACACCAGTAATTGCGGTAAAGAACCAAATGATTGAAGCAATTGGTCCAACAAATCTGTGTACTTTAAATTTGTTTTTAAAAGCAGTTATTATTTGTAAAATGCCTAAAACGCCACCGATTGTTGCTAAATTAATATGGAATACTAAGAAAATTGTATAATAAATTTTAATTGAGTCTGGACCACCAAAAGCAGTATTACCAATAAAAATCGTTCTTGAAGCATAAATGATAAAGAACGCAAGAGCAAAAAATGCCGCACATAACATTACTTTTTTATGACTTTCTATATTCTTTTTCCATATTTGGCGCCAACCTATTGCAACTAGAATAGCACTAATAACAATAAAGCTCGTACTAATTGTAGGTAAAATTGGTAAATTCATATAATAACATCCTCATTCTTAATTATTAGAACATTTGAATTAACGAAACGACAACAACGAGTACAAAAAATACTACTAAATAGTTTAATGAATATACAAACATTTTTGTTGCCCATTTTGTTTGGTCTGAATCCTTTTTGAAACTAGTTAAACCTAAATAAATCCATCCTAAATTTAATAGCGTAGCTAACACTATAAATGTTGTACCTAAACTACTTAATAAGAATGGTAACGGTAGTAAGAATACTAACCAAATAAACATGCTTACTCTCGTACGACTGAATCCTTTGACTGATGGTAGCATTGGAATATGTGCTAACGCATATTCATCTTTACGTTTGATTGCTAACGCATAGAAATGAACAGGCTGCCAACAGAATACTACTAAGAACAATGCAACTGCCACTAGACTTAAATTGCCTTCAATTGCTGTCCATCCAATAAGTGGCGGTACTGCTCCTGGAAAGCTTCCAATAACAGTATTCCAAACTGTATGGCGTTTTGACCAAATAGAATAAAACGATACATATCCAACAATACCTAATAAACCAATTACACCTGATGGTATATTCAATGCGAAAAGTAACGCTTCTCCTATTAGCATCATCCCAAAACTAAGCATTAATAAATTTCTATTTGAAATTCTGTCATTAACTGTTGGTCTCTGTTGTTTACTTGGCATGATACTGTCAATATCTTGATCATAGTAATTATTTAAAGCACATGCGCCCCCCATAATTAACGTAGAGCCCACCAACATCATTAAGATTTGTGGTATTGACGAGAGGAAGGAATGATTTGCCAACACAATTGCTAACCATGATCCAGCAAATGCTGGGATTAAATTGCCTTGTACTAATCCCATCTTTATAATCTGCTGTAACTCTTTAAAAGTCACACGACTAGAATTATGCGACAAAGTATGTTCTTTGTTCATAATTTCCCTCCTATTTTTTTCATATAATACAATGATATATTAAATTTGTGTCATTGACTACATTATTGTAGCATTATTTGTGACACTTTAACGACATTCACAAAAAGTCATCTTTGTGACACAATTAATAGTATATTTCTTGTTATAATTGTATTTAAGCTTTATTATCAGAAAATATATTAGTGAGATAGATGAGTATGGCAACTGCTATATATATAACAATTTTGTTTTAATGTCTCAATAGTTTTATTTTTAAATGGGGGGTTAATTCTTGTTTAGCAAAAAGAACCTGAAATGGTTATCCGTATTAGCGACGATAATTATGACATTTGTTCAATTGGGCGGTGCTTTGGTAACAAAGACTGGCTCAGAGGACGGTTGTGGTTCAGATTGGCCACTTTGTCACGGTGCATTCTTACCTCAGAATCTACCGATACAAACTATTATTGAGCTAAGTCATAGAGCAGTTTCTGGTTTATCATTAATCGTAGTTCTATGGTTAGTCATCGTTGCTTGGAAACACATTGGTTATATTAAAGAAGTGAAACCATTGTGCTGTATTAGTGTTGGTTTCTTATTAATTCAGGCATTAGTTGGTGCTGCAGCCGTTATGTGGCAACAAAATGCATATGTTTTAGCATTACATTTTGGAATTTCTCTAATTTCATTCTCCTCAGTTTTTGTACTTACTTTAATCATTTTTGATGTTGACCGTAAATATGAAGCTGACGAATTATTTATTAGAAAACCATTAAGAGTTTATACTTGGATAATGGCTATAATAGTCTATCTAACAATTTATACTGGCGCATTAGTTAGACATAAAGAAGCAAGTTTGGCATATGGTCAATGGCCATTACCATTCCATGACCTTGTTCCTCATAACGTACAAGACTGGGTAAACTTTACGCATAGAGGGATGGCATTTATTGCCTTTATTTGGATTATGATCACATTTATTCACGCTATTAATAATTATCAAGATAATCGTACCATTCGTTATGGCTATACTGCCGCATTTATTTTAGTTATATTGCAAGTAACTACTGGAGCATTATCTATTATTACAGAAGTAAATTTATTTATAGCGTTATTACACGCTTTATTTATCACACTGCTCTTCGGTTTAATCGCCTACTTTATCATTTTGATGTTACGTACAATACGAAGTGGTGGATAATTAAATTTCATATTTTACTCATTTATAAATGTGTTGTCACAATTAAGATGTAAAGCCATTGTGCTTTGTTTATCTTGATTAAAGTCAACGCATTTTTATTTTGAACGTAAAGGGCGCACACAGTTTTTAAACTGCATGCGCCCTTTTATTTACACTTTATGTACTGAACCCCAAAAGTTGTACTTTGGTTTAGTATATTATTTCAAAGGTTTGTTTCCTGAATTCCTTAGGAGACAAGCCTTTTAATTTTGTTTTAATTCTTTCATTATTATAAAAAGTTATATGTTCTTGAATAGCTTCTACTAGTTGTTGAATATTATCAAAACTTTCTCCATAAAACATTTCTTGTTTCAATAGTCCAAAAAAGTTTTCCATAACTGAATTATCAAGACAATTACCTTTTCTTGACATACTTTGAAAAACATTATTTTCTTTTAAAATACTAACGTATTTTTTGTTTTGATAATGCCAACCTTGGTCTGAATGTATAGTTAGTCGATAATTGACATTGGGACGCATATTTAAAAAGTCTTTTAATGGATTAAGTACTATATCTAGTGTGGGACGGCTTGAAATACCATAGCTTAGTATTTCTGAACTATATAAATCCATGAATACGGATAAATATAATTTTTGACCATTGTTCAACTTAAATTCTGTGATATCAGTAACTACTTTTTGATAAGGACGATTCGTATTAAAACGACGTTTTAATAAATTATTTGCGACCTTACCTACTTTTCCTTTGAAAGACTTATATTTACGTCCTCTATGTGTAAATTTTGTACATGTAAGTTTTAGTGACTTCATTAATTTCCTTACTTTTTTATGATTTACTTTATACCCTTCATTTAACAAGGCTTGAGTAACTCTTCGATAACCATAAGTATATTTACATTTTTCGCATATAGTTTTAATAGCTTCTATCACTTCATCATCTTTATTAGGTCGCTTAAAACGATCGAGCCAATAGTAATAAACAGATTTCGCTATTTCTGATATTTTAAATAGGTGATTTAGCTCAAATTTTAATGTTTCATGTAATTCTTGTATAATTTTTACTTTCTCGGATGTTTTGTTTCGTAGCGTTGAGTCAAGGCTTGTAACTTTTTTTGATAAGCAATACCTGCTTTCAACATTTCATTTTCAGTTCTTAGTCTTTCTAACTCCTCGCGTTCACTATCATTTAATGATTGATTATTAGATTTTTGTTTTGATTGTTTTCTTTTCATTTTAGAAGGACGTCCTCTCTGTTTATTATCTAAACCGAGAACGCCTTCTTCATCAAATGTACGCTGCCAATTAGCTATCATCGAAGGGTTTGAAATGTTGAAATGATTCGCTGTTTCTCGATAAGATAATCTATTCTCATACCTAAATTTTAAAACAGATACTTTAAAAACTCTAGTATACGATTGATATTGTGATTTTTTATCTAATCCTTCTCGTCCAAACTCTAAATATTGATTGACCCATCTTTGAACGATAGACTTATTTGGTATTTTATATTTTTCTGTTAAGCGTTTGTACCCTAAGCTACCTTCTAAATATTCTTGGACTACCTTTAATTTAAATTCAAATTTATAATGTTTACCCATAAAAAATACACCCCTAAAAGTTAGATTTTTAGTCCAACTTTTGGGGTGCACTTCATTATCATTAATCTACGGGTTCTTTTTCAATTTCAATCAATAAATCTCCCGTTTCAATGGCTTCACCATTTTGAACTGTTACTTTCTTAACCACACCATCAAACGGTGCTTGGATCGTCGTTTCCATCTTCATAGCTTCAGTAATCAATAATGCTTGACCACTTACCACTGTCTCACCTTCTGATATTTTCACCTCAGTTACGGAGCCTGGCATCTGCGCACCAATATGATTTGGATTTAACTTATCTGCTTTTGGTTTCACGCTTTCGTTCGCTTTAACATTTTCATCTTGAATATAAATACGTCTTGCTTGACCATTCATATCATAGAAAATTGTGCGAACACCTTTTTCATCCGGTTCGGTAATCGTTTTAAGTGTGATAATCAGACGTTTTCCTGTATCAATTTCAATTTCTACAGTTTCATTTGGACGCATACCAAAGAAGAACGTCGGTGTATCTAGCAATGATACATTGCCAAATTGTTCTTGTGTGACAATAAATTGCTCATAAACTTTAGGATATAGCACGTAACTAATAATATCCTGTTCTGTGACAACACTTTTTTGTTTATCTTCTAATTCTTGTCGTACCGCTTCAAAATCAACAGGTTCTAAATGTTCACCTGGACGATCTGATATTGCCTTTTGTCCTTTAAGAATTACTTTTTGTAATGCTTTATTAAAGCCATTAACTGGTTGTCCGATGTCACCTTTAAAGAACGACACAACAGATTCTGGAAAATCTAATTTATAGCCATCATTCATAACCGTTTCTTCATCTAGGTCATTTTGAACCATATAAAGTGCCATATCTCCAACAACTTTTGAAGACGGTGTTACTTTTACAATATCACCAAACAGGAAATTCACGCGTTTATACATTTCTTTCACTTCATTAAATCTATTACCCAATCCTAAACTTTTGGCTTGTTGGCTTAAATTAGAATATTGTCCACCTGGCATTTCATGTTTATATATCTCTGTATTCGGAGACTTAATATCACTTTCAAAATCACTATAATATTGTCTCACTGTTCCCCAATAATGAGATAATTCTTCCATACCATCCACGTCTGCACGCATATTTCTATCAAAACCATTTAAAGCATAGTACAGTGAATTACCACTCGGTTGACTCGTTAACCCACTCATAGAAGCCACAGCCGTATCTATTACATCCACGCCCGCATCTATTGCCTGTTTGTATACAAGTAAGCCATTACCACTCGTGTCATGTGTGTGTAAATGAATAGGTAAATCTACTGCTGATTTCAATTCACCAATCAATTCATTAGCAGCTTTCGGTTTTAATAAACCAGCCATATCTTTTATAGCTAGGATATGGAACCCTTCACGTTCTAATGTTTTAGCCATTTTCACATAATATTCTAATGTATATATTTCTGAACGATTTGGATTTAAAATATCACCAGTATAACAAATTGTACCTTCAGATATTTTACCAGCTTTTTGTACTGCTTCATTTGCAATTTTCATTTGATCTATCCAATTTAATGAGTCAAAGATTCTAAACACATCAATTCCAGCATCCGCACTTTCTTGAACAAATTTTTGGATTACATTATCAGGATAATTTTTATAACCTACTGCATTTGACGCACGTAACAACATTTGGAATAAGATATTTGGAATTGCTTTTCTTAGACGTTCTAAACGTTGCCAAGGATTTTCTTTCAAGAAGTTATATGCAACATCAAATGTTGCGCCACCCCACATTTCGAGGGAGAAACTATCTTTCATCACTTGTGCAGTCTTAGAAGCAATATTCATCATATCCTTCGTTCTTACACGCGTAGCAAGTAAAGATTGATGTGCGTCTCTGAATGTTGTGTCAGTGATTAACACGTCATCTTGTTGTTTTAACCATTCAGCAACAGCTTTGGGCCCTTTAGCATCTAATAATTGTTTCGTACCTTGTAACTGTGCAATTTCTTTGTTTGAAACTTGTGGTATCGGCGAAGTTTCATAAATTGGTTTAGGGCGCTTTTCTACATTAGGAAAACCATTTATTGTCACGTTCCCAATATATTCTAATGTTTTTGTACCTCTATCTAGAGTTGGTGCAATATCAAATAATTCAGGTGTTTTTTCAATAAATTTAGTTGTGTAATCTCCAGTTTTAAATTGTGGATGTCTCATCACGTTAATTAAAAATGGAATATTGGTTTTAACACCACGGATTCTCATTTCTTGTAATGAACGATCCATTTTTTCATTTGCTTGTTTAAATGATAATGCATGTGTAGATAACTTAACCAATAACGAATCGTAATATGGTGAGATTTCAGCACCTTGGAATCCATCACCAGCATCTAATCTGACACCAAATCCACCACTAGAGCGATAGGCAATAATACGACCTGTATCAGGCATGAAATCATTCGTTGGATCTTCGGTCGTAATTCTACATTGAATCGCATATCCTAATGTTTGGATATCTTGTTGTTGAGGCATACTTATTTCATCATCGAATAAACGTTCACCATCAGCAACAAGTATTTGTGTCTTCACTATGTCAACGCCTGTCACCATTTCCGTTATGGTATGTTCTACTTGTACACGAGGGTTAACTTCAATAAAGTAAAATTCTTCCCCTGAAACTAAAAATTCAACTGTACCGGCATTAACATATTGAATATTCTCCATCAATTGTATCGCAGCATCACAAATACGTTCTCTTAAGTCATCAGATAATGCAACTGATGGTGCAACTTCTACGACTTTTTGGTGACGTCTTTGTACAGAACAATCACGCTCATATAGATGCACAATATTACCATGCTCATCACCCATTACTTGTACTTCTATATGCTTTGGATTATCAATGTACTTTTCAATATAAACTTCACTGTTACCAAATGATTTCTCTGCTTCTGATTTAGCACGATGGAAGGCATCTTCAAGTTCTTCTTCTGAGCGTACAATACGCATGCCTTTGCCTCCGCCACCACTTGTCGCTTTTATCATCAATGGATATCCTGCTTCATTAGCAAATGCAACAGCATCTTGCTGATTGTCAATCGGACCATCTGTACCAGGGATAACTGTCAAATTAGCATTAATCGCAGTTGTTCTCGCTTTTACTTTATCACCAAACATATCTAAATGTTCTACACGCGGTCCGATAAATTTTATACCTTCTTCATGACATCTTCGAGCAAATGTTTCATTTTCACTTAAAAACCCATACCCTGGATGTATCGCATCTGCACCAGCACGCTTTGCGACATCAATTATGCTTTCAATATCTAAATAAGATTCTGCTGGACCAAGATCCTCTCCAACTAAATAGGATTCATCTGCTTTATATCTATGTAAAGAGCCTTTATCTTCGTTTGAGTATATAGCAACTGTTTTAACATCTAATTCTGTGGCTGCTCTAAAAATTCTAATTGCAATTTCACCACGATTGGCTACCAAAAGCTTGTTTATTTGTTTCACATCATGGTCCCCCTTAAATTTTTGAATTTTCTAAAAAATTGAATATAAACTTTATTATAGCAAAATACGAACAATCTATACAGCAATAAATAATTATGATGAAAGTTAAATGTTCATCTAAAATCAATTGCAATTCAACTTACAAATAAAATCAATTTATAATAGAAACCTAATAAAAGCCTTATATCATCAGGTTAGAATGAAATTATATCATGTTTCATTCATAATAAAAAGTTATTATAATCGATAATTTTTTATTATCACTACAGTGATTTATTAAAACTTTTTCAAAATTTAAATGAGACCATATAAAAATAAGCAAACGTTTTCAACACATTAATGTTGAAACGTTTGCCTTTTCGTTTATCGTAGAATGATTACTATCTTTTCGCAATTCTAACTTTTGAATTTTGTTTTTCCGCTTGTTTTTTTCTATAAGCTTCAATTCTAATTTGCTTACCAGTTATTAATAATAAACCTAATGCAATACTCAAACTTATCATCGAAGAACCACCAAAACTAATAAATGGTAATGGTACCCCCGTTAATGGAATTGTACCTGAAATACCACCTAGGTTTACAAATGTTTGACTACCTATATAACTTGCTACACCAACACAAACTAATTTATAGAAATATGAATTAGTTTTATTAGCTAATTCAAATGCTCTAAAGACGATGAAGAAGAGCAAGCAAATAACTACAAGGCCACCGAGTAAACCAAGTTCTTCACAGATAATTGAAAAAATAAAATCTGTATGTGGTTCAGGTAGGTAACCCAATTTCATAATACTGTTACCTAATCCTCTACCAAATAATCCACCATTACCTATTGCAATTAGTGAGTTTGAAATATGGTAACCTGTGCCAGATTCTTGACTAAAAGGGTTCGTCAACGTACTAAATCTAGCCGTTAAATAATCCGGTACCAACCCTAAAAGCAAGAATAATGAAGCAATAATAATCACTGCAACAACTATGATTGCACCAAATTTAATTGATTTTTCCACACCTATACCGGCATAGAAAATAATTGAAAAGAAGATAATCATGATTAATAGCGTTTGTCCTACATCTCGCTGTAATAATACAAGCCCAATACAGAACCCTGCCAATATAATTGGTGAAGTAAGTAACTTAGGTTGTTTAAACACTTTTGGTCTTTTCTTCTCAATCATATATGGTAGATATAGGATTATACCAATTTTCAATAATTCTGATGCTTGCAGATTCATAAATCCGAGATTAATCCAACTCTTAGATCCATTAATATTACTACCAATTGCTAATGTCGCTACTAGTAGTATGACAATCCCCATCATCATCCATTTTTGAAAACGTGTTGTTTCTAAAAATTTCACATTCATGAAAAACGCCATAAAAAAGACGATACATAGACTCATTATGACGTACATTAATTGTCTCGTATAAAAATATGTACCAGCAACTGATATGCCACCTGTCAATGTACCCTTTGTAGCAGCAACCATACTCGCACTATATACCATAACCAATCCAATTAGACATAATAATAAATATGTAACTACTAACGGATAATCGATATACTTTGCATTCTTACTAATATATCGAAAAAATTGTTTTATGTTATTCATTTGACATATCATCCAATTCTAATTTTTAATATTCTATTTATAAATATGTTCAATATTTTGATCCTCAATTTTTTATCATTTCGGAATAACACATTGATTTATAAAATGATTTGCGCTTTAAACATTATATCAAACATTGTAACAATTTCTCGAGCAAATATAACACTATTATTTATTATTTTGATTTCTAATGTTTTAGATGCTAGATGACACAACAAAAGCGGCTAAGATTCAATCCATAATCGATTGACTTCTTAGCCACTTTTAAAATACTTATGTAGTTTGATTAATCACCATATAAGTCGTATCTATTGTTAATATTGGTATTTATCATTTAAACAGTAAAGTAAATCAATTGCAACCAATTAAACATTTACAAATGCTTCATGTAATTTAGAAAGTTCTTTTTCTAAGCGTAACATTAAGTCTTTGCCCACTTCACTCTCAACTAAACCTAGTTGAACTGCAAAGTCTACTTCTTTTTGTAATCCAAACATTTGCGTATCAAGAACTTCTTCATACAATGGGCATTGAGGTAATGTAAGATTATCCATTTGAACTTTAATAAGTTGGAGAATCCTATCAGCATCTTTATTCAACTGGTCATATGCCGCATTATTAATATTCTGAGATTTTACCAAGACATACTCCCCCTATCAATTGTAACTTTATATCAAGAGTGTATCTTACTAAATCGCAAAAAGCAAGCGAATTCAAGAATATACGTACAGCCTTTATTTGTGATAAAATTATAATAACGACAACTTATATTACTACGATTTATAATGAAAATATGTTAATCAAGCCATTGAATAAAGGGTTTTCATTATTTTATACCAATATTTATCTATAGTTTTAAATTAGATGATATAAATAAAAATGTATTTTATTCACAAAAAAGTCATTTTTAACTTTTTGAAAATGGTTATGATTCATAGCAATTATTAATATAAGTAAGAAACCAATAGGAGTGGGAATATGATTCAAATTAAAGGCGCAGTTAAATTTCCAATAACGTTAGACAGTACAACTTGGATTTTTGATGATAGAAAAGTTCAAATTGAAGATTTAGAACAAGGTGTTTTTGACGGTACAAAACCAATCAATTTTGATGATAATCGTGAATGGAATAGAGCTATTTTAGAAGGGCAAACAAATCCCCCTACATTAAATTCCGAAATTAAATATAAAAAAAGAGCTGTTTTAGAACAATCATTTGTGATCAATGTATCTCCATTTTTCAAAAATGCAGAACCACAGGATGATGCAACTACAATTCGCTTATATAATGATAAAGCATCTATTGAAGTTCCAATTGATTTGCTGCCTTATCTCTTTTTCCAATTCGCTAGAGACGGTAAAAAACTTTATGACGACTATGCTGTTGATAGTTTCGTTTATATTCCAGAAGAAGGTTATTCATATCAATTTGAATATATCACTGGTATCGAGGTGATTTAATATGAAAAAAGTGCAATGTATCATTTGTGATACAGAAGTCTTTATAGATGAAAACACAGTAATAGCAAAACGATTAAGAAATGATCCTATGCATACGTTCATGTGTGATGAATGTAAGAGTAGACTAGATACGCCAAAACAGCGTCATCAAGATACAACATATAATCACCGTTGATGTGAAGCCAAAACACAATTTTATTTAATCGTCTCGTACTTCAAACTTAAAAAAGCGCTCATCCATTTTGTTGTGGATGAGCGCTTTTAATTCATACAATTACTATTTATTCTTCTTCTTGCATTAGTTGTTTAATACGTTTCGCTTCTTTTTCACGCGCATTTTTCTCTAATACTGTTTTTCTAATACGGATATTTTCAGGCGTTGCTTCTACAAGCTCATCATCATTGATAAATTGTAAAGCTTCTTCTAACGTCATCACTCTAGGACGTTTCATCGTTACTGTTTGGTCTTTATTAGCTGAACGTACGTTTGTTTGGTTTTTCTCTTTTGTAACGTTGACTGTTAAGTCATTTTCACGGTTATGTTCACCAACAACCATACCTTCATATACTTCTGTACCTGGTTCCATGAAGTTTGTACCACGGTCCTCTAAGCCCATGATTGCATATGAACTTGCTTTACCTTGGTCTAACGATACTAATGCACCATTTCTTCTACCACCGATGCGTCCTTTAACACGAGGTCTAAACTCTTCGAATGTATGGTTGATAATACCATAACCACGTGTTTGTGACATAAATTCAGTAGTGTAACCAATTAAACCACGTGCTGGTACCATGAAGATAATACGTGTTAAACCATTATCTGTAGTAACCATATCAACCATTTCACCTTTACGTTGGCCTAGTGATTCAATAACAGCACCCGTATACTCTTGAGGCACCTCACATTGTACACGTTCAAATGGTTCACATTTTACGCCATCAATTTCTCTTAAAATAACCTGAGGTTTAGAAACTTGTAATTCGAAGCCTTCACGTCTCATGTTTTCAATTAGAATTGATAAATGTAGTTCACCACGACCTGCAACAATCCATTTATCTGGAGATTCAGTTTGTGTAACTTTTAATGACACATCTGTTTCTAATTGTTGATCAAGACGTTCTTGAATTTGACGAGAAGTAACATAATCACCTTCGCGGCCTGCAAATGGTGAATTATTCACTCTGAAAGTCATTTCTAATGTTGGTTCATCAATTCTTAATACTGGTAACGCTTCTTGGTTATCTGTTGGCGTTACTGTTTCACCAACGTTAATGTCTTCCATTCCTGATACAGCAATTAGATCACCAGCGTATGCTTCATTAACTTCTTCACGTTTTAAACCAAAGAAACCAAAGATTTTTGTTACGCGGAAGTTTTTAATAGTACCATCTAATTTAATGAGTGATACGTTATCGCCTACACGCATTGTTCCTCTAAACACACGACCTACACCTATACGTCCTAAATAGTCACTATAATCTAATAATGCTGTTTGAAATTGTAATGGCTCGTCTCTATTATCTACTGGAGCAGGAACGTAATCTATAATTGTTTCATATAGTGATTGCATATTTTCATCTTGTTTTTCTGGGTCTAAACTAGCAGTACCATTAACTGCAGATGCGTATACAACTGGGAAATCTAGTTGTTCATCATTAGCTTCTAACTCGATGAATAAGTCTAATACTTCGTCAACTACACCTTCTGGTCTCGCTTCTGGTTTGTCAATTTTATTTACTACAACAACTGGTTTTAAGTTTTGTTCCAATGCTTTTTTCAATACAAAACGTGTTTGAGGCATTGTACCTTCATAAGCATCTACAACTAATACAACACCATCAACCATTTTCATGATACGTTCAACTTCTCCACCGAAGTCGGCGTGTCCTGGTGTATCTAATATATTAATACGATTATCTTTGTAATTAACTGCAGTATTTTTCGCAAGGATTGTGATACCACGTTCTCTTTCAATATCATTTGAATCCATAGCTCTTTCATCTACATGCTCATTCTCACGGAAAATTCCTGATTGTTTCAATAGCTCATCTACAAGTGTTGTTTTACCATGGTCAACGTGAGCGATGATAGCTATATTACGAACATCTTCTCTAAATTTAGTCATTTTATATAATTTCCTTTCTCGAGTAAATTCCCACTTTTCTTTGCAACTTTTTTATTATATCATATAATTGGTTAAAAAAACTATAAAGGTGTGGTAGGCATGCAACAAAAAAAATCAAAAGCAATATTCTGGGTACTCGCTGTTGTTGCAATAGTATTTTTACTATTATTTAGCTTCAGTTTAGCTGCTACAAATGTTCCATTCATGATTTTAACATTTATATTATTCATTGCAACATTTGGTTGCGGTTTCACGTTAAAAAAGAAATATCGTGAAAATGACTGGCTATAATAAAATGAATTTTAATATATAATACAAACAGCATCATTGTCCTAATAATTAGGATGATGATGCTGTTTTTCTTGCAGTTAAAATAAGTAGTTCTGCCAGAAATAAGTTATTTTTTCAGCCGATTTTGTAATAACCGTACTGTTTCAATATGTTTTTCAAAATGATTTTCTATTAGTTCAGCATGTAATTTCTGATTTGCCATTACTATAGGACTAGGTTCATAAATAGAAAGCGACTCACCTAATAAATTTGTACCTCTTCCACCAACTTCACTCAAAATAATCAACCCGCCGGCAAAATCCCATGGTTGCAACCTTGGCGTAATATATCCACCCAGTTTACCTGTCGCTACATGTACAATTTCTAACGCTGCTGAGCCATATGCACGCGCACTCCTCGCTTCATCTACAATTGGTTTAAACATGTCGCCTAAACGAGGTTTGGTTAACCAGTTTGGATTAATACCAATAATGCTTGTTTTTAAAGGTGTATCTTTAATTTCTGGTAACCGAGTACCGTTTTCAAATGCACCTTCTCCTACTTTAGCATGATACAATACATCATTCATTACATCGTATACAAAGCCCGCATATGGTTCTCCATTATGATAAATGCCGATAGAAATCGCAAAATTCTCTTGTTGATGCACAAAGTTTAATGTCCCATCAATCGGATCAATCACCCATACTACACCATGTTCATCTTTTAAATCATGGCCGTGCCCCTCCTCACCAATTACAAAATGATTTGGATAAGTTTTTTTTATGTTATCAAATAAATATTTTTCAGTAGATTTATCAACATTTGTCACTAGATCATTAGGATTTGATTTTGTTTCAATTTCTATATCTTGTTTCATTATTTTTTTTACATTGATTCCCGCTTCTAATATAAGTCCTTTGGCAAATTCGTAAACAGTCATTGTATCAGCTCCTTATTCAATGTTCATTATACATGAATTGATACACAAAAAGATATTCGTCAACATTTATTTACCACAACATTTATCATTTTTTAAAATTACTTAAAATTCTCACCTTAATTAACTTATCATTTTCACACCAAACAAAATGACAATAAACACTTACCAGCATTCCTTGAATTATCCAAACAAAGCAAATGTTTAACGTATTAGATTATGCTACAATATTTAAAAAGGACTGACATAGGAGGATTCAATGACAAAATATACATTCAAACCTAAAGATTTCAAAGCATTCACTGTTGATGGATTAGATGCCAGAATGGAAGCGTTAAATGAACGTGTGCGACCACAACTCAATGCTTTAGGCGATTATTTTGCCCAATACTTAGAAACTGCTACTGGTGAGGTATTCTATCCTCACGTTGCGAAACACGCACGCAGAAGCGTTAATCCACCAAAAGATACTTGGGTGGCATTTGCTACCAACAATCGTGGCTATAAAATGCAACCCCACTTCCAAATCGGACTATTCGAAGATCAATTATTTGTCATGTATGGTGTGATGCACGAAGATAAAAATAAAGCACAGCAAGTTAAAGTATTCGAAGAAAATGTTGAAACATTAAAACAATTACCAAATGATTTCAGCATCAGTCAAGACCACATGAGCCAAGTTAAAACATATATTCATGACATGACAGACGATGACTTAGCCAAAGCATTTAAACGCGTAAAAGAAGTCAAAAAAGGCGAATTTTTTGTAGCACGTACCTTAACGCCCGGCGCTGATCAACTTAAAACCGATAAAGCATTTTTAAATTATTTGGAAGATACTTTTGAGTACTTAATAAAATTCTATAAATAGTCGTGACTTATGGGGCAGTATTTCTTTATTCAATAAAGATTGCTGTTCCATTTTTCAATTTATATCCAATCATACAAATTAAAACAACAATCAAACACATTTATTCACTCTCAAAAATACAATCCATAATATTCTGAAACGATAATTTTAAAATGTAAATTTAATTTAGATATATATTTAGTGTTCCAATATTAATTTTTAGGTTGACCTAACAAAAGTTTTGGGGTAATCTATAGAATGTTAATAAATCAATATGGAGGTGGGGGTATTGTCTAAACAAATTCAAACCCATAATAAAAGTTTAGATGAAATCAATAATACGGTTTCAATTAATACACAAGGTAAATTTAGCCAAAAATTATTTTCCTATCTGGGACCTGGTTTATTAGTCGCAGTTGGCTACATGGATCCTGGAAATTGGATCACTTCAATGCAAGGCGGTGCCCAATTTGGATACATTTTGCTATTCGTAATTTTACTTTCAAGTCTGTCAGCAATGTTATTACAAAGTATGACAGTGAGGTTAGGAATAGCAACAGGTATGGATTTAGCACAAGCCACAAGGCATTATTTAAGTAAACCAATCGCATTTATTTTTTGGATTATTGCCGAACTTGCAATTATTGCAACAGATATTGCTGAAGTTATAGGTAGTGCAATTGCACTAGATTTATTATTTGGGATTCCATTACTCATAGGTGCGCTTATTACAGTATTTGACGTATTCTTACTGTTATTTATCATGCGTTTTGGTTTTAGAAAAATTGAAGCTATTGTAGGTACTTTGATCTTCACTGTACTTGTAATTTTTATATTCGAAGTGTTTGTTGCTTCGCCTCATGTTACTGATGTGTTAAATGGATTTGTTCCAAGCAAGACTATAATTACAGATAACGGTGCACTATTTATAGCATTAGGCATTATTGGTGCAACGATAATGCCACATAATTTATACTTACATTCTTCTATCGTTCAATCACGTATGTACGATCGTAACAGCACGTCATCTAAAGCTCATGCAATCAAATATGCAACGATGGATTCCAATATTCAATTATCTATCGCTTTTGTCGTAAACTGTTTATTATTGGTTTTAGGTGCAGCACTCTTTTTTGGTGTAAATACAGAGCAACTCGGTGGATTCTATGATTTATATCAAGCATTAAAATCACAACCACTGCTCGGTGCTTCTATGGGTGCGATTATGAGTACATTATTTGCGATTGCATTACTTGCATCAGGTCAGAATTCAACTATTACTGGTACTATGGCAGGTCAAATCGTAATGGAAGGATTTATAAATTTAAAAATACCCAACTGGTTACGTCGATTAATTACACGTTTAATTGCAATATTACCAATTATTATTTGCTTGATAATTTTTAACGGTAATGAAGCAAAAATGGAACAATTATTAGTTTTCTCACAAGTATTTTTAAGTTTAGCCTTACCGTTTTCATTGATACCATTGCAATTATCTACAAATGATAAAGATCTTATGGGGCAGTTTAAAAATAGAACATGGGTCAACATCATTTCATGGTTCCTAATTATAATTTTGAGTATTTTAAATATCTACTTAATCGTACAAACATTCCAAGAATTATAAAAATAAAAACCGATTGCTACTCACTATATGCGGTGTAGCAATCGGTTTTCTTCATATTAAGATTTATCACTATTTTGCTGTTCAGTCTCTTTTGATTGTGCTTTGGTTTCTTCTGATTGTGCTTCATGAGAAGTCATTTTTTTTCGTTCTTCAAAATTTTGTCTACGTTGATTTACTGCACTTGGTTGTTGTTTACGTCTTTCTTTTTCACGTTGTCTTCGTTCTTTTTTCTCTTGTTTAATACGTGCTTTTTCTTCAGCTTTTTCTTGTTTTAATCTGGCTGCTTCTTCAGCTTCAGCTTGTTGACGTCGTTTCTTATCTTCAGCATCTTGTTGTTGTTGATTGTAATCCGCTTCAGAATAACCCTGCTCATCATAAACATTACTCACGTTACCAAACTCATCATTGGTACTTTGTGATTCATCTTGTTGCTTTTGTTTATAATTATATTTTGCTTGTCTGGAGAGTACTTGAGGTTCTTCCTCCGAAGCATGATTATCTCCATTTACTTTTTCAGCAACCTCTGAAGTATATCCACCTCTTCTAAGTTGATTATCATGAGAAACTTGTTGTTCAGTGCCAGAAGATTGTTCTCTTTCATAATATTGAGGTGATGGTTGTGATGGTTGTTCATAATCAGCATAACGCCCTTGATACCCCTCGTTATAGTACATAGGTACCGTTTCAATTTTATCTTTACGTGCAAACATCATGATTGCTACGATGAAGAATAGAATTGGAATGATTAATGGAACAAATAATAATACCAACGGCAATGTAACGACTGTCGCAATTAAAAATAAAAAGCCAGATAAAATTCTAATATTCATTGAAATCAATGCTAAGAATGATAACAGTAAGCATACGATGAAGTATACAATAACTGCCCATACCCCATTCTGTAACCAAATCACGAATTGTGTCGTATTTAAACTGTTGCTTGCTAATATTTGTTGAACGAAGTCATTACCGTTCAAAGTCGTTTCTAAATTTTGTATAGATGTCTCACTACTAAATGATACTAGTGCAATAAACATCGTAATAACGGTTAGTAATAATAAAAATACCCAACTTAACCAACCTAATACTTTTTCTGCTAGTCGACTCACTGGACGCCTAACTTGAGTATATTGCTCTCCTGACATGTCTTTACAACTCCTTATATTGCTTGTCAAACTATTATATCGAATAAATGTCAAAATAACTACTAACTCTGTCTTATTTCAAGGACATTTTAAAGTTTAAAAATCTTTCATTATATTCGCCTAAAGTTTCTTTTCCTAAATCTTTATATACTTCTAATCGTTCTTGTTCTTTTTGAGATGGGTAAAAACGTTTGTCATTTTTCACTTCATCAGGCAGTTTCTCACGTGCTGCTTTATTTGGTGTTGCATACCCTACCCATTCAGTATTTTGCTTACTATTTTGTTCATCTAATAAGAAATTTATAAATTTATAGGCGCCATCTTTATTTTGCGCAGTTTTTGGAATAACCATATTGTCGAACCATAAATTTGATCCCTCTTTGGGTACAACATAATCAAAATCATCATTCTCTTGTACGAGTGGCGCTGCAACGCCGCTCCAAACAACAGCAATATTTGCCTCATGTTGTTCTAGCATCATAGTGATTTCATCACCAACAACACCTTTTACATTTGGGCTTAATTGATTTAAGTCTTTTTCTGCTTTATCTAAATGTTGTTTGTTTACATCATTTAAACTGTAACCTAATTTATTCAATGCTAAACCTATAATTTCTCTTGCACCATCAACCAGTAATACGTCATTTTCATACTTTTTACTAAAGAGTTGTTGCCAAGAATCAAATTTATCGTTTGGATATGCCTTTTTATTATATAAAATGCCGACAGTGCCAAAAAAGTAGGGTATTGAATACTTGTTATCACGATCATAAGACATATTCATATAATCTTGATCTAAATTTTTCATATTCGGAATTTTCTCATGATTCAATGGCAATAACAACTGTTCACGTTTTAATTTTTGTACCGTATATTCACTTGGAAAAGCAACATCGTAGTTAGTACCACCATTACGAATCTTTGCTTCCATCGCCTCGTTTGAATCAAAAGTTTCATAAACTACCTCAATGCCGGTTTCTTTTTGAAATTTTTTGATAAGACTCGGATCAATATATTCTCCCCAATTATAAACATATATCTTTTCACCATTTGCAGAATGATCTTTCGAAACAAATTTTTGGCTAATTAGTAAACAAATGATACCAACAACAATTGAAATTATTATTAGTTGTAAAAATCGCTTCATTATTGTCGCACCCCTCGTCTACTTTGTTTATTCTGTTTTATCAAGTACTGAATCAAGTAATATCCGAGTATGCCTAGCATAATAACAACAAATAATATTGTAGAAATAGCATTGATTTCCATACTTATTCCTTTTCTCGCCATTGCATATACTTCAACAGATAACACGCTAAATCCATTACCAGTAACAAAGAAACTTACTGTAAAGTCATCAAGTGAATATGTAAGGGCCATAAAAAAGCCACCGATCACTGCCGGCATTAAATGAGGCAACATGACTTTATTTAAAACTTGTAGTTCCGTTGCACCTAAATCACGTGCAGCATTCAATGTATGATCATTCATTTCATACAATTTAGGTAATACAATGATGACAACAATAGGAATACAAAACGCGATATGTGAAATCAAAACTGTAAAGAAGCCTAATCCTAACCCAGTAATATGTCCAATTGCTGTGAACATAATTAAAAATGATGCACCGATAACGACATCCGAAGACACCATCAATACATTATTTAATGTTAGTAATGACACCTTAAGTTTTTTATTTCTTAAATGATACAAACCGATAGCACCCATTGTTCCAATCACTGTCGCAAACGCTGCGGCTAAAAGCGCAACAGCTATCGTATTAAAAATGACAGACATCAGTCGTTCATTATTAAATAATGATTGGTAATGCTCAAGTGTAAACCCTTCAAAGTGAACCATATTACCTGCAGAATTAAATGAATAAATCATTAAAAAGAGAATTGGGATGTATAGAACTGCAATTAATATGCCAATATATAATTTACCGTACCACTTCATCCCAATCACCCTCTTCCATTTGTAGATTTTGTATTAGTAATAATTAAGACAAACGCCATAAAGACGATTAAGCATAATGCTATGGTTGAACCCATGCCATAATTTTGGATAACTAAAAATTGCTCTTCAATAGCTGTCCCAATATTAATCACCTTATTACCTGCTATAAGTCGCGTAACCATAAATAGAGATAAAGCAGGAATAAATGTCACTTGAATGCCTGTTAACACACCTTGCTTAGTTAGAGGTAGAATGACTTTTCTAAATGTTGTAAATGGGCTTGCCCCTAAGTCACTAGATGCTTGCAAAATATTATTGGGAATATCTTTCATACTATTGAAAATAGGTAAAATCATAAATGGAATATAAATATAGCTCGCAACAAGTAAAAATGCAGGTACAGTAAAAAGTAAATCCATTTTTGGTAAATGTAGCAAACTCAATATTTGATTGATAATACCATCATGACTTAATAACCCAATAAATGCATAGGTCTTCAGTAGTAAATTAATCCATGTCGGGATTATAAGGATCATTAACCACAATCCTTGATGCTTAGATGAACGTATGAAATAAGCTGCTGGGTAACTTATTACCAACGTTATGATTGTAATAATTGCAGCAAATAGTACAGAGTCCCAAATCATAAAAAAGTATTTCCATGACAGTATTTGCTTATAATTTGCAAAACTAAAATGTCCATTTATATCGAATAAAGAAAAATAGACTAGTAACAGTACAGGGACAATAATAAATAAAATCATCCATAATACATAAGGTATAAATAAAAAGTTATTAATTTTTCGCATTTTCTTGCTCCTCATAACTTTCAATACGCTTATCAAACTCTGCTTCTGTCTCTCCCGGCACCATAATGTGAATCGCTTCAGGATCAAAATATAAACCTACTTTGCTGCCTACTTCCGCTTTTTTCGTTGAATGAATCATCCATTCATATCCTTTACGATCAATGCAATTGATTTCATAATGTACACCTCTAAATAGCATAGAATCTACTGTAACTTCAAACAATCCATTCTGTGCATCTACCAATGAAATATCCTCTGGTCGAATGACAATTTCAACTTTTTTCTGTGACGGAATACCCATATCTACGCATTCAAAATTCTGGCCATATATATTAACAACGTAGTCTTCAATCATTTTCCCTTCAACGATATTCGATTCACCAATAAAATCAGCAACGAATCGATTGACAGGTTCATCGTAAATATCAGTTGGCGTGCCAAACTGTTGAATTTTGCCATCTTTCATTACAAAGATGTAGTCACTAAGTGCTAGTGCTTCTTCTTGATCATGGGTAACAAAAATAAAAGTGATACCTAGTCGCGCTTGGATTTCTCTTAATTCATATTGCATTTCTGTTCTCAGTTTTAAATCCAATGCAGATAACGATTCGTCTAATAATAAAATTTCCGGTTCATTAACTATCGCACGTGCAATTGCAATACGTTGCTTTTGTCCACCACTCATGCCATCTATCGTTCGCGACTCATATCCATTTAATTTTACGAGTGTTAGTGCTTCTTTTACTTTTTTATCGATTTCATTCTTAGTCAATTTTTTTAATTTTAAACCGAATGCTATATTATCATAGACGTTTAGATGTGGAAACAATGCATAATCTTGGAAAACCGTATTAACCTTGCGTTTATTTGCAGGCATGTGATTAATTGCCTTTCCTTGATAAATAATTTCTCCACCATCAACTGCTTCAAATCCTGCAATTAATTTTAAAATCGTCGTCTTACCACACCCAGATGGACCTAGTAATGTATAAAAGTGACCTGATTCAATGTCTATGTCTATTTGATCTAATATCTGTAGGTCGTCATAGTGCTTACTCACAGATTTGAACGATAATAATGGTTTCATATAAATCCTCCTATAAATATGATGCAGTCACAACAATCATCACACGTGCTTCTTTATTTGTGCGATTCACTAATCGATGTATTTGATCCGCCTTAAAATACAACGCATCGCCTGAGTCTGCATTATATGTATTCTCTCCTAATTCTAATGTCACACTTCCCTTTAAACAGTAAATGAACGTATCAGATGCAGAAGGTTCAAAATTTTTATAAGAAGCATTAGGACGTAATGTTAACAATAGTGGCTCCATCTCAAATTCATTTGATTGTGTTACTGGCCAATTCAATACATAGCCTTTATCATACTCATCATATTCTATTTGAGAAGCTTTCTTATATAATACTTTTTCTTCAGTTGGTGCTTTAAAAAAATCACTAGGTGTTGTACCCAATACCTCTAATATATTTAAAAATGTTTCCATGCTTGGCGAAGCATGTTGACTTTCAATCTGTGAAATATAACCCTTAGATAAATCTGTACGCTCAGCAAGTTCTTCTTGCGTTAAATTTTTAATATTCCTTAAATTTTTTAATTTCTTACCAATCTCCATGTATTCACCTTTTATGAAATAATTTGAACTCAAAGTTTGACAGATATGGGTAATCACTAATTATTCAAATACGCTCAAAATAAATAGCTATATCCTGTTTACAATTATCAAACATTAAGTTTAATGCTTAATAAAAATATCAGAATATAGCTATAAAGACAATAGTTATTTGCTTTTTGCAGAAAAATATTTTTGATCTGGTGATTTTTGCACAGCTTTAACTGCATGGTAACTACTATAACCACTACTTTTTTCAAATTCATTGAAAATTTGCTTTTCTTCAGCTTTACCAGGAACAATTTGTTTAAATTGCTTATAGCGCTTTAACAATTGCTCTCCTTCAGTACTTGATTCATAATATGCTTCAATTACATTAAAAAATGAGACTACTTGCATCATTTCTTCATTAGACCAGTCCAAATCAATTGGATATTGATACTCCATATATTGCTGCCACCTTTCTAGATTGTAATATTAATTTCTCTATTTTATATGAAAATAACCGTAATTTTTATCAAAAGCAAATAAAAAAGAGCGAGATAGAAATCAAAACATCATTTTGATTTCATTTTCTCGCTCTCAAAAGAAACTTTATACTAGGACACAAATTCAGACGAAATATACTGTTTTATTGTGCTTATACGTATCTTCATAAACGTAACCTAGATTTTATAAGTTTAGGTTTCTATTACATTGTGTGGATAGGTAATCCTAATGCTTTTTCAGCTGCTTCCATAGACATTTCACCTAATGTTGGGTGAGCATGAATTGTTAACGCTAAGTCTTCAGCATTCATACCTGACTCAATTGCTAAACCTAATTCAGAAATAATATCAGAAGCGCCAGTTCCTACAACTTGTGCACCTACTAAAGTATTATCTTCTTTAAGTGTTAACAATTTAACAAAACCAGTTGTATCATCTAATGATAATGCACGACCATTAGCTGCGTATGGGAATTTAGAAGCTGTTACTGCTAAACCTTCTTCTTTAGCTTGTGCTTCTGTGTAACCTACTGTAGCTAATTCTGGTTCTGTGAAACATACTGCAGGCATACCAATGTAGTCAACTTCAGATGCTTCACCAGCAATTGCTTCTGCAGCAACTTTAGCTTCATAGCTTGCTTTATGAGCAAGTGGTAAACCAGGAACGATATCACCAATTGCATAGATATTATCAGCAGAAGTACGGCTTTGTTTATCTACTTCTAATAATCCACGATCAGCAAATTTAAGTCCTAATTCTTCTAAACCTAATTCATCAGTGTTTGGACGACGTCCTACAGTAACTAATACGTAGTCAGCGTCGATTGTTTGTTCTTCACCTTTTACTTCGTATGTTACTTTCACACCATTGTCTGTTTCTTCAGCAGATTTTGCCATTGCTTCAGTTACAATTTCAACGCCTTTTTCTTTCATACCTTTTTTAACAGGTTGCGTCATTTGTTTTTCGAAACCGCCTAAGATATCTTTAGCCCCTTCTAAGATAGTAACTTCTGAACCGAAGTTAGCAAAAGCAGTTCCTAATTCAGAACCGATATAACCGCCACCAACGACTACTAATTTACCAGGAACTTCTTGTAAATTTAAAGCGCCAGTTGAATCAATTACACGATTACCAAACTTGAAGTTAGGGATTTCAATTGGTCTAGAACCAGTTGCAATAATCGCGTGTTTGAAGTTATAAGTTTGTGCACTTTTCTCATCCATAACACGTAGGCTATTATTATCTACAAAGTAAGCTTCACCTTTTACGATTTCAACTTTGTTACCTTTTAATAGTCCTTCAACACCGCCAGTTAATTTTTTAACAACTGATTGTTTGAATTCTTGAACTTTATCAAATTTAAGTGAAACACTTTCAGCAATTACACCTAAATTCTCAGAGTTTTTAGTTTCATCATAACGATGCGAAGCGTGTAATAACGCTTTTGAAGGAATACATCCAACGTTCAGACATACACCACCAAGTTCGCCTTTTTCTACGATTGTTACTTTTTGACCTAATTGTGCTGCACGAATTGCTGCAACATAACCACCAGGTCCTGCTCCGATTACAATAGTATCTGTTTCAATTGGGAAATCTCCAACTACCATGTTTTACCCCTCCATTAATAATAATTCTGGATTATTTAATAAACGTTTAATATGATTCATAGCATTTTGTCCAGTAGCACCATCAATTTGTCTGTGGTCAAAGCTTAATGATAATGATAAGACTGGCGCAGCTACGATTTCCCCATCTTTAACGATAGGTTTTTGTGCAATACGGCCTATACCTAAGATAGCTACTTCTGGGTGGTTGATAACTGGTGTGAACCATTGTCCACCAGCTGAACCGATGTTACTAATTGTACAAGTAGCACCTTTCATTTCATCTGCTGCTAATTTACCATCACGTGCTTTAACAGCAAGTTCATTAATTTCATCTGAAATTGCAAACATAGATTTACGATCAGCATTTTTCACAACTGGTACTAATAAACCTCTGTCAGTGTCTGCTGCGATACCAATGTTCCAGTAATGTTTATGCACAATTTCGCCTGCTTCTTCATTAAATGAAGTGTTAAGCGCTGGGTATTTCTTAAGTGCAGAAACAAGTGCTTTAACAACGTAAGGTAAAAACGTAAGTTTAGTACCTTGCTCAGCTGCAACTTCTTTGAATTTTTTACGGTGATCCCATAATTCTTGAACATCAATTTCATCCATTAATGTTACGTGAGGTGCAGTGTGTTTTGAGTTAACCATTGCTTTAGCAATTGCTTTACGCATTGCAGGAATTTTTTCAGTTGTTTCTGGGAATTCGCCTTCTGTAGAAACAGCTGCTGGTTGTGCAGGTGCTGAAGTTTCTTCGCTAGCTACTGCTGCACTTTCGTTTGAAGGTGTTGCTTGTCCACCATTTAAGTATGCATCAACATCTTCTTTTGTTGTACGTCCATTTTTACCTGAACCTGAAACAGCTTTAATGTTAACACCTTTTTCACGTGCATATTTACGCACTGAAGGCATAGCTTTAACACGTTTACTTTCATCAACTTCTTCATTTGATGATTGTGCTGGGGCTGCTTCTTCTTTAGCACTTTCTTCTGCAGGCGCTTCTGTTGACTCACTTGCAGAGTCATCACTTTCACTACCTTTGAATTGCATATCTTCTGCATCTGGTGCATCAATTTTAACGATAGTGTCACCAACAACTGCGACAGTACCTTCTTCTACTAATACTTCTTCAACTGTACCAGAAACAGGTGATGGAATTTCAACAACAGATTTATCATTTTGTACTTCTGCTAATACATCATCTTCTTCAATTGTATCTCCAGCTTTAACAAACCACTTTACAATTTCACCTTCGTGGATACCTTCACCAATATCGGGTAATTTAAATTCAAATGCCACGTTATTATCCTCCTAAAAATTCATATTAAGTCAAAATTAGAAATACGACAGAGCAAGTCTACTCGAGTCTTCATATTATATATATAAACTTGAATGAAGTAGCTATCAACGAAGAATCGTTTTATGCTACCTCATTTAAGGAAATATTAAAATTCTAAAGTTGCTTTTGCTTTTTCAATAATATCGTTTTTGTTTGGTAACCAAATGTTTTCAGCTTGTGTAAACGGATAAACCGTATCAGCTGCTGCAACACGTGCGATTGGTGCTTCTAATGAAAGAATTGCACGCTCTGCTAATTCAGATGCAACTGCAGCACCTACACCAGCTTGACGTTGTGCTTCTTGAACAACAACAGCACGGCCTGTTTTTTCTACTGAAGCAACAAGTGTTTCGATATCGATTGGTTGAACAGTACGTAAGTCAATAACTTCAACTGAATAACCTTCTTTTTCTAATTCTTCTGCTGCTTTCATTGATTCTTGAACCATTGCACCGTAAGCAATAAGTGTAATGTCGTTACCTTCTTGTTTTACATTCGCTTTACCAATTTCAATTGTGTACTCTTCTTCAGGTACTTCATCACGGAATGAACGATATAATTTCATATGTTCTAAATATACGACTGGGTCATTACTTCTGATTGCAGAAATTAATAAACCTTTAGCGTCATATGGATTAGATGGAATTACAACATGTAAACCTGGTGATTGAGCTAAAATACCTTCTAAGTTGTCGGCGTGTAATTCTGGTGTATGAACGCCACCACCAAATGGAGCACGGATTGTAACAGGTGCTTGTTTAGAGTTACCTGAACGGAAACGTGTACGTGCGATTTGTCCTGCTACAGAGTCGAATACTTCAAATACGAATCCTAAGAATTGTATTTCCATTACTGGACGGTATCCTTGTGTAGTTAAACCTAATGCTAAACCACCAATACCAGATTCAGCTAATGGTGTATCAAATACACGATCTTCTCCGAATTCTTTTTGTAAACCTTCAGTTACACGGAAAACACCACCGTTAACACCGACGTCTTCACCGAAAAGTAAAACATTTTCGTCGTTTTGTAATTCGGTTTTAAGCGCGTTGTTAATCGCTTGTACCATTGTCATTTGTGCCATCGGTTACTTCGACTCCTTCTCTTTATAGATTTCATATTGTTCTGCTAAGTTTTGAGGCATATCTTCGTACATATTATCCATTAAATCAATAACAGTTTGTTTTTCTGTATTGTCTGCTTCTTTGATAGCAGCTTTAATATCAGCTTTTGCACGCTCAATAACTTCATTTTCTTTTTCTTCAGTCCATAAACCTTTTGCTTCAAGGAATTTTCTATAACGAACTAATGGATCCTTTTTCTCCCACTCAGAATCTTCATCAGAAGTTCTGTATTTCGTTGGATCGTCACCAGCCATTGTATGTGGACCATAACGGTAAGTAATAGTTTCAATTAATGTTGGGCCTTCACCATTTACAGCACGATCACGCGCTTCTTTAGTAGCTTGATATACTGCTAATGCATCCATACCGTCTACTTGTAGACCTGGGATACCACAAGCGATAGCTTTTTGCGCTAAAGTTGTTGCAGCAGTTTGTTTACTACGTGGTGTAGAAATTGCATAGTTGTTGTTTTGAATTACGAAAATTGCCGGCGCTTTGTAAGCTGAAGCAAAGTTGATACCTTCATAGAAATCACCTTGTGACGAACCACCATCACCAGTGTATGTGATTGCTACAGCTTGCTTACCACGTTTTTTAATACCAAGTGCAACACCAGCTGTTTGAACATACTGTGCACCAATAATAATTTGTGGGCTTAATGCGTTTACGCCTTCAGGCATTCTGTTACCTTTGAAGTGTCCTCTTGAGAATAAGAAAGCTTCAGTCAACGGTAAACCTTGCCAGATTAATTGTGGTACATCACGATAACCCGGTAAAATAAAGTCTTCTTGTTCTAAAGCATATTGTGATGCCAATTGTGAAGCTTCTTGTCCAGCAGTTGGCGCGTAGAAACCTAATCTTCCTTGTCTATTTAATGAAATAGAACGTTGGTCAAGAATACGTGTCCAAACCATTCTCTCCATTAATTCAACTAACTGCTCATCTGACAAATCTGGTAATAAATCTTCATTAACAACATTGCCATCTTCATTCAAAATTTGAATCATTTCAAATTGCGATTCAGTATCTTTCAATACTTTCTCTGCATCGAATTGGGCTTTCAATTTCTGAGCCATTCAATTCACCAAACCTTTCCCGTATAATAGAAATTCATTTTATCCTTTCACATTGTACCACAAAACTGTTACACTGTTAAACAATTTAAAAAAGTTCTGTAATACATAAAACCAGTACAGTTTCGAGACTGTACTACTGTTTTTCCGAATACTGTACTACTCAAAATGTACTAGCTCTAATTTTTCTTTTCCCTAAAAATGAAAGCGTACTCAACTAACATATTATATTTAAATTTTGCAAAATTCAAACAGCACGCTTATCTAATTAAGATATGCTATCTACTTCTTCTTTTTCTTTATTAACTTTATTCATAGCTTTGGAATATTTTTTGAATGCTTTATTCATATCTTTATACGCTTTTGAAACAGCTTCTGATTTTTTATCAATTTGTGCCTGTTCAACTTGATCACCAGCTGTATATTCAAACATTGCTTTTTCTTTACTCATAATATTTTTGTATGCTTTAGCGTATTCATCATGTGCTTTATATTTCGCTTTTAAAGCGTCATCCAAATCTTTGACTTCTTTTTTCTTCTGCTTGTTGTTAATGTTATCTAGATGTTTCCCTGCTTTTTTGAACTGCTTTTCAGATTCATCTATTGCTTTTTCTTCTTTTTTAAATTCTTTTTCTCTCTCTTCAACATTATCAACAACTTTTCCCGATGTTTCTTTAACCTTTTGTTGATTTTTACCATTTATTTTCTTAACTAATTTTTGCTTATCTTGTTCAAGTTTATTTAATTTTTTTCCAACAGAAGATACTGTTTTTTCTTCATCAAATGCTTTTTGTACTTGTGCGTTATAATCTTTGATTTCACCTTTATCTGTTGTACAACCTGCAACCAGTAAAGTAGAAGCGATGACTGCACCAATGCCATATTTTAATTTCATTTTTTAGAAATCCTCCTTTAAATGTGTGTGTTATGTTATATAATATTTTATAATAAATCAAATCTATTACTGTATTTTTCCTATCTAACTTTGGTATATTTTATAATAAGGAAGGTGTATGAACAAATGTTAACAATGAAAGATATTATAAGAGATGGTCATCCTACACTTCGTGAAAAAGCACAAGACGTAACTTTGCCACTTTCAGAAGAAGATCGTATGACATTATTAGCAATGCGCGAATTCTTGATTAATAGTCAAGACGAAGAAACTGCTAACAAATATGGTTTACGTTCCGGTGTAGGACTTGCAGCACCACAAATCAATGTTTCAAAAAAAATGATTGCTGTTTATTTACCAGATGATGGTAATGGCAAATCGTATGATCTCATGTTAGTTAATCCTAAAATTATGAGTCATAGTATTCAAGAAGCTTATTTACCAACTGGTGAAGGATGCTTAAGTGTTGATGAGAACATCCCTGGCTTAGTGCATCGTAAAAACAGAATTACTGTAAAAGCTACTGATGTTGATGGCAAAGAAGTGAAATTACGCTTGTCAGGCTATCCTGCGATTGTTGTACAACATGAAATTGATCATATTAATGGTATTATGTTTTATGATCATATAGATAGTGACAACCCACTCCAGCCTCATGCCGACGCAGTGGAAGTTTAATCAGTAATATGAAAATACCGTTAGCAATATACTCTTTTGCTAACGGTATTTTTTACATGAAGTCATCTCTACGTTCGTGAAATGGTACATCGAGTTCTTTTAGCTCAGACTTAAGTTGGTTCAGTTGCTGTATATCGATAAATTCAGGGTCATGATTATGTTTAACATAATTTTGATCACCATTCACGTTATCGATAATTTCGTTATAATTAAAAAACATTAATACTTGCTCAGCACGTACTTCAAATGTAATATCTTGAAAGATTTTATCCGTACGTTTCTTCTCTTGCCTTACATCTTCAATAATTTTTTTGACTCGGTCCATAATTATCACCCTCAACGATACTTTCCAAACTATTACAAATTCTATTAAACTGTTTGTCTCTTCATCTTAAATAAATTTAGCAAGCTACTCAAGTTATATCTTCTCTTTTTATTGATTTTCTTTGTTTCAAGTAGTTAATCCATAATTTTCATTTTAAAGAATAAGTCGTTATGCAGGTTAATCGCATAGACAAGATAAAACTGCTTTATTTATTCTAGTACATCATGTAAAATAAGAAATAACTGAAAACATGCAAATGATGTTATTTGTGTTTTTCTAATCGAACGAACTAAGCACGAAAATTCTCTAGAAACATACTGGGCAAGCTAGTATGTTCTATTTTATATATTGACTTCACATGGTATTTCGAAATACTAATGTTTGAATTATTTACTTTTCAACTTACCGTCAATTTAAAATCTAGGGACAAACAATAAAAATAAATAAAAAAAATCAACACATGATTTTTAGGAGGAAATAAATAAATGGCAGTATTTAAAGTATTTTATCAACATAATAAAGAAGAAGTAATTGTACGTGAAAATACACAAACAATTTATGTTGAAGCTCAAACAGAAGAACAAGTAAGAAGATATTTAAAAGATCGTAATTTCAACATTGAATTTATTACTAAATTAGAGGGCGCACATTTAGAATATGAAAAACAATCTGATCACTTTAACGTGGAGCAGGCTGAATAATGAAACAAATTCATAAAAACGAAGTTGCAGTTTATGCTCTTGGTGGCCTAGGCGAAATAGGTAAAAACACATATGCTGTTGAGTATCAAGATGAAATTGTAATTATCGACGCCGGTATTAAATTTCCAGACGATAACTTATTAGGTATTGATTATGTTATTCCTGATATTACTTATCTCGTACAAAATCAAGATAAAATCGTCGGATTATTTATCACACATGGACACGAAGACCATATAGGTGGTGTGCCCTACCTATTAAAACAAATTAATGTACCTATTTATGGCGGACCATTAGCTTTGGGATTAATTAGAAATAAATTAGAAGAACATCACTTATTGAGAACGACTGAAATGATAGAAATTGATGAGAGTAGCGTAATTAAATCAAAACACTTTGAAGTTTCTTTCTATTTAACAACACATAGTATTCCGGAAGCGTATGGCGTAATTGTAAATACACCAGAAGGTAATATTGTTCATACTGGGGACTTCAAATTCGATTTTACCCCTGTCGGTGAACCTGCAAATATGGCGAAAATGGCTAAGTTAGGTGAAGAAGGCGTATTATGTTTGCTTTCTGACTCTACGAACTCACTTGTACCTGATTTCACTTTAAGTGAACGTGAAGTGGGTCAAAATGTTGAAAAAATATTCCGTAATTGTAGCGGACGTATCATTTTCGCAACATTTGCATCAAATATTTACCGTGTACAACAAGCAGTAGAAGCTGCAATTAAGCACAATCGTAAAATTGTTACTTTCGGACGTTCGATGGAAAACAATATTAAAATTGGCATGGAATTAGGTTATATCAAAGCACCACCGGAAACTTTTGTAGAACCTAACAAGATTAATACAGTACCTAAACATGAATTATTAATTCTCTGTACGGGTTCTCAAGGTGAACCAATGGCAGCTCTTTCAAGAATTGCAAATGGTACTCACAAACAAATCAAGATAATACCTGAAGACACAGTAGTATTTAGTTCATCACCAATTCCGGGTAACACGAAAAGTATTAACCGCACAATCAATGCACTTTATCGTGCGGGTGCTGAAGTTATTCATAATAAAGTGTCAAATATCCATACGTCAGGACATGGTTCTAAAGGCGATCAACAATTAATGTTACGTCTCTTACGTCCAAAATTCTTCTTACCTATTCATGGTGAGTACCGTATGTTAAAAGCACACGGTCAATCCGGTGTTGAATGTGGGGTTGATCCTGATAATGTCTTCATCTTTGATATTGGTGATGTATTAGCTCTAACACATGATTCCGCCCGTAAAGCAGGCAGAATTCCATCTGGTAATGTCCTAGTTGATGGTAGCGGTATCGGTGATATTGGTAATGTCGTTATTCGCGATAGAAAATTACTTTCTGAAGAAGGCTTAGTTATCGTTGTTGTAAGTATCGACTTCAAGACGAACAAATTATTATCGGGCCCTGATATTATTTCTAGAGGCTTTGTTTATATGCGTGAATCAGGTCAATTAATTTATGATGCACAACGCAGAATTAAAACAGACGTCATTGGTAAATTAAATCAAAATCAAGATATCCAATGGCATCAAATAAAATCATCAATTATTGAAACATTACAACCATATTTATATGAAAAAACAGCCCGTAAACCGATGATTCTTCCTGTCATTATGAAAGTTAATGAAGATAGTAATCCATCACCTACGAAAAAGCCAAATAGTAAGCCTGGTAAAAATCACTCAAAACCATCAAACAAACAGCAATCAAATTAAAAATCTGCAAACGATTCGCAAAATCAACAAACGAATCAAAAAAGTACAGATCAATCTGAATCTTAATATATACAAAAAAGCTATGACGCTTACATTCTATGTTTAAATAGAATGTTACTTCATAGCTTTTTATTTTTGCGTATCTTCATTTGAAGTTTTATCAACCCAAGTCATCCATGTTGGGTCTGTTTACGAAATTTTTATTAGAAAATTTGCTTTCTAACCGTGTTCTTTGGCAATTTATTTCACTTCAATAAGTAATGCCTATTAACGCACTACCTTTTTCTCAAAGCGATTCAAGTCATTGTCATGACCAATCATAATCAATATATCGCCTATTTCAATGCTGATATTAGGATCTGGAGACACAAGTATCTCTCTACCGCGCTTAATAGCGATAATACTTATTCCGAATTGCGCACGAATATCTAATTGAATAATAGTTTGTCCTGCCATCTTCTCACTTGCTTTAATTTCAACAATAGAGTGTTCATCAGCAAGTTCTAAATAGTCTAAGACACTCGCACTAGCAACATTATGAGCTATCCTTCTACCCATATCTCTTTCTGGATGTACGACAGTATCTGCACCAATTTTATTCAAAATTTTTGCATGATAATCATTTTGCGCTTTAGCTGTTACTTTTTTTACACCTAATTCTTTTAAAATTAATGTTGTCAATGTACTAGACTGGATATTTTCTCCAATAGCAACGATGACATGATCAAAATTTCTAATACCTAAACTTTTCATCACTGCCTCATCAGTCGTATCAGCAACGACGGCATGTGTCGCAATGTCACTATATTCATTAACACGCGCCTCATTCATATCAATCGCCATAACATCCATATCTAATGCGTTTAATTCTCTGACAATACTACCGCCAAATCGACCTAAACCAATTACCACATATTCTTTATCCATGTGTGTCCTCCAATTTAAAAATCGTGGCATGGCTACCATATCAATACCTTACAGCATCAATATATAACCATAACCACATTTGAAAATTTGTATTATTTTTTGCCTTCAACATATTTTTTATCGAAAACGAATAATCTCAATAATAATATTAACGATGGAATGAGTAAAAGTAAACCTAAAATAAAGACAATTATTAACGCAATTGCCATACTACTATTTACAACATGCTCATCAATTCGAATAAATGGATACAGTAAATACGGTAATTTACTTGCACCGTATCCGAAAAAGGCAAAGCCCATTTGCAATATGACTAGAATAAAAGCATAACCATGCCCTTTTTTCATAAGCGTTAAGACCATTGCACCTACAAAACATACAAAGCTTAATAAGAACATCCACCAATAATTTGAAACTGCATTTATGAAATGCGCTTCATTCTGTAAACGTAATGATAAAAATACAAATAATGAAATAGCTATCATTGGCGGTCCCCAAATTAAGAACCAATATCTCAATAAGTTATACGCAGGCTTATCTTTTGCTTTTGAAGCATAATACGTTAAGAAGCCTGAAGATATATACAATACTGAAATAATTGCTAAGAAAACAACTGACCATGAATATGGACTCAATAATAATTCTGTCCAATTTAAATCTAAATTATTTTCAGTACCGGTAATATAACCACCTTCTGAAATTGTTAACGTAGTTGCAAGAGAAGCTGGAATTAATAATCCGGCAATCCCATACATTGCTAACCAAGGTAATTTCGTATCTGGACCATAGTTTTCAAATGCATAAAATGCCCCTCTAATTGTCAATAATATCAATGCGATTGAAGCTGGTAAGAGTAATACTGTACCAAAATACATTGCTGTATCTGGAAAAAAACCTACCATTCCTACAAAGAAAAACACAAAGAATACATTAGTAACTTCCCATACTGGATTTAAATAACGTGCTATAAGGTGATTAATTTTTTTATCTTGTTTCGTTATTTTAGCATGTAATGTAAAGAAGCCTGCACCAAAGTCAATTGATGCAATAATGATATAACAAAATAAGAAAATCCAAAGTACTGAAATGCCAATATAAGCAAATAACATTAAGTATCACCTCTTTCTTTGGCAATTGACTCTACATCTTTATATGCTGGTTTTTCTTTAAACATACGTATCAGCACGTATGCAGAAGTAAATAACAGTACAAAGTATAATAAACCAAACAATATTGTTACTAATGTTAAACCGCCAGCCTGTGTAGCTGCATCCGCAACTTTCAGGTATCCACGTACCATCCATGGTTGACGGCCTTGTTCAGTGAGGAACCAACCAAATTCAATTGCTAGCATAGCTGCAGGTCCTGTTAATAATGCACCATAGAGCATTGGTTTTGAAAATGTGAGCTTGCGTAATTTTTTGAAAATAAGTGTTAATATAAATAGACCAGAAATAACTAAACAGAACACACCCATCGATACCATAAGATCAAAATAATAATGTACGATCATTGGTGGATGTAATTCTTTAGGGAATTCATTTAAACCTTTTACCTCAGTCTTAGTACTATTATCAGCTAAGAAACTAAGTAATCCTGGAATTTTAATTGCTCCGGATACTTCTTGTGTTTTTTCATCAAGCGACCCAAATAATACTAAATCTGCGTTTGATTCACTTTCAAAATGCCATTCGTATGCTGCCAATTTTTCTGGTTGTTCTTGATGTAAAAATTTTGCTGATAAATCCCCGGCAAGCATAGAACCTAATGTAAATATAACACCTAAGATCATTGTTAGTTTTAATGCTTTCATATGATACTCAGTGTCTTTTTTAAATTTATTTTTTAATAGCTTAAATGCCGCAATCGCTGCTAATACAAAGGCCATTGTCATAAATGCTGTTGCAACTACATGAAATGAACGTATTAAGAACGAATCGTTGAACATTGCCGCTAAAGGTTCTACGTTAACCATTTTGCCATGTTTCATTTCAAACCCTGCAGGTGTATTCATAAATGAGTTAACTGCTGTAATGAAAAATGCAGAAAACGAACCACCAATTATTACAGGTATACTAATTAAGAAATGTGTCCATTTACCTTTAAATCTATCCCAAGTATATAAATAAATACTCAAGAATATTGCTTCGAAAAAGAATGCAAAAGTTTCCATAAATAATGGTAATGCTATTACATGTCCACCCATTTGCATAAATGTCGGCCATAGTAATGAAAGTTGTAGACCTATAATCGTACCTGTTACAACACCAACTGCAACCGTAATTGTATATCCTTTAGACCATCTTTTCGCTAATGTTGTATAGATTGGATTATTCTTTTTAATCCCTATAAATTCAGCAATAGCAAACATGACCGGCATGCCCACACCGATTGTTGCAAAAATTATATGTACTGCGAGTGTCATCGCAGTTAAAAAACGAGCTAATTCAACCGAATCCATAATATCACCTTTTTTATTTATTTGTGACAAAAATCACAACGTCCATTTATTATAAACTGCTTTACATAAATTTGAAATTAATTTCGCTTAAAATAAAGTGACAAATTAATGACCAATTTCATGCAATTTACACACTTGAAAAATATGCAAATGTCTCTTATATTTAAGTATATTGAATACAGAAAGGACTCCTAAATATGAATCAAATTATTATTTATACTCAAAATGATTGCCCTCCTTGCACGTTTATAAAAAATTATCTAAAAGATAAAGGCATTGCATTTACTGAAAAAAACATTAGCCATACGCAATATAGAAATGAAATGATTGACTACGATGCCTTTGCAACACCATTTATATTATTAAATGATGAACCTATGTATCAAATTGATATGGATAAGCTCAATGATACCTTAAACATTAAATAACCCTTTTTGAAGAAAGATAGCTTGTAATTTCGATATTAACCATAAAATCGATAATCTACCTTTAACGTAACTTATTTAACGCCACATTACAAAAGTAGACCATTCAAATATCAAATCTTTCTAATCAATTAAACAAGACAAACAAAAATGAGCTACACACAAAGTAATCAAATTTGTGTGTAGCTCTCTTATTGTTCTATTACGATGCCAACAAATTACTTAGCATATTGATTTACTAATTCTTGTACTTCCTCAGATGTTGCACAATCGATTGCTCTTTGTGCTAACTCTTCCATTTCATTCTGACTAAGGTCCTTAATTTGGCGACGTGCTTTTAGCACTGAAGTCGCACTCATAGAGAATTCATCTAGACCTAAACCTAATAATAATGGAATAGCAATTTCATCTCCAGCCATTTCGCCACACATACCAGTCCATTTACCTTCTTTGTGTGAAGCTTCAATAACTTGTTTTACTAATCGTAAAATTGAAGGATTGTATGGTTGATACAAGTATGAAACACGTTCAGACATACGGTCAGCAGCCATTGTGTATTGAATCAAATCGTTCGTTCCAATACTGAAAAAGTCAACTTCTTTAGCAAATACATCTGCTAAAGCAGCAGTAGAAGGAATTTCTACCATGATACCTAACTCGATATCATCTGAAACCTCAACTCCATCATTTTTCAAGTTTTCTTTTTCTTCAAGTAGTAATGCTTTAGCATCTCTAAACTCTTGAATGGTTGCAACCATTGGGAACATGATATTTAATTTACCATAAGCTGATGCACGTAGTAATGCACGTAATTGTGGTCTGAAAATATCAGGTTGATCTAAGCATAAACGAATCGCACGATAACCTAAGAAAGGGTTCATTTCTTCAGGTAAGTTGAGATAAGGTAATTCTTTATCCCCACCGATATCTAAAGTACGTACGACAACGCGTTTGTCTTCCATCGTTTCTAATACTTTTTTGTAGGCTTCGAATTGCTCATCTTCAGTAGGCATTTCATCTCTACCCATATATAAAAACTCTGTACGGTATAATCCGATACCTTCCGCACCATTTTCAATAACACCTTTTAAGTCATTAGGTGTACCAATGTTTGCAGCAAGCTCAGCATGTCTACCGTCTACTGTTGTTGTTTCTTCATCGCGTAATTTTTGTAGCTCTTGTTTATCTTCAAAGAAGCGCTCGCGCTTATTTTGGTAAGCGATAACTTCATCTTCTGTAGGGTCAATGATTACTTCTCCAGTTAATCCATCAACAATAATCATATCACCTTGTTTAACTTCTTGTGTAATTGATTTCGTACCAACTACTGCAGCAATTTCTAATGAACGACTCATGATTGCTGAATGTGATGTTCTACCACCAATGTTAGTTACAAATCCTTGTACAAATTCTTTATTCAACTGAGCAGTGTCTGAAGGTGTTAAATCGTTTCCGATTATAACAACGCTTTCATCGATCATACTAGGATTTGGTAAATCAACACCTAAAATGTGTGCTAACACACGTTTCGAAACGTCGCGAATATCAGCAGCACGTTCTTTCATATATTCATTATCCATTGATTCGAAAATAGTAATGAATTGTCCAGTAACATCAGATAATGCAGTTGGTGCGTTAACTTGTTCATTTTTAATTTTTTCTTCAATCGGTTGAATTAATTCAGGGTCATCTAAAACAAGTAAATGCGCATCAAAAATAGCTGCTTTGTCAGCACCTAAGTTCTTTTCAGCATTGTTTCTAATTTTAGTTAATTCAACTTTAGATGTTTCGATAGCGTGATTGAACTTAGCAATTTCAGCATCAACGTCTGTGATTTTCTCACTATCAAATGATAGATCTGGTTCGACTAATAAATATGCTTTTGCAATAGCTACACCATCAGATGCAGCTATTCCGTTAATATAGTTTGACATAATTATTTAGTTAAACCTTCTTTTGATAAAATATCAGTGATTGCTTGAATTGCATCCGCTTCATCGCTACCATCTGCATAGATAGTGATTTCTGCATCTTTACCTACACCTAAACTCATAACACCCATGATTGATTTCAAGTTAACTTTTTTACCGTTATATTCTAATTGAATATCTGAATCAAATTTTGAGGCAGTTTGAACAAGCATTGTTGCTGGACGAGCGTGAATACCTGTTTCGTCGATAATTACATATGATTTTTGTTCCATAATAGATTTCTCCTTCGTATAGTTAGAATCGTTAGTTTATTATAAAACCTAGCATAGTTTTATATAATAACATTACCAAATTATTTATTTAAATTCAATTCGTTGCACCCATGATATGACAATATTCAGCGAAATTTAACTATTTTGTGAAAACGCTATAGTTTTAGACTAATGATTTAACTACTTTTTCACATTTTTGAATGTGGTCATCACCAATTTTTTTCATAAAGTAATAACTAATTGAAGCTGATATCGCTTGTCCAACAATTGGAAACCATTTCGTCTGCTTAGCTGCAACACGTTTAGCAACATCTCGAACAACAACTTTTAAAATCGCGTTAGATATTTTTTTACCGATGAACTGACTACCTTGAATCGCTGCAGCTGCGAAAACACGTTCTTTAACATCGTCGCCCATTTTATTTACTTGCTTATGGTCTAAACCATAGATCTTATTGACATCCTCTATGATATCGCGCATAAGTTTGATATCAACACCAAAGTCTAAACCTGGAATAGGCACTATACTTATACTTGATGATAATACTGATTTTTTTCTTACAAGTGCTTCTGCACGTTTACGGCGTTCTTCAATTTCAATATTTGAAGTTGGAAGGTTACTTTTTTGCTTAATATCTTCGATGTTTAATACTTTATTACCAACTTTTTGTGTAACATTATTTGTTAATTTATTTTTAAAACCCATAATTTCACTCCTTAAATATTAAATACATATTAAGTTAAATACCCTTTTTTCAAAATTTTACTGTATATTTACAAAAATTGCTTTTAAATATTTAGATGGCTTGTAATGTGCATGTGTTTTAAAATCTTTAGGTAATCCCATAACATCTTGTATTTCATACTCAACATTTGCTTCTTGAAGTGTATTATTGATTACGTTTTTAAACGCTTTTAAAGAAAATGAACTATTATTCGTACATAAAAGGAGTGTACCGTTTGGCCCTAATATCTCTAAGGCACCTTTGATTAATTTGTCGTAATCTTTTTGAACCGTAAATGTTTTTTTCTTATTTCTAGCAAAACTTGGCGGATCAATAACAATAGTGTCATAAAATAAGTCATGGCGACGCGCATAATTAAAGTAATCAAATGTGTCCATAACATAAATATATTGTGATTTAGGATCAATACCATTCAAACCAAAATTCTCTTCTGTAAGTGCTCGAGAACGATTTGCTAAGTCAACACTCGTTGTCATCGTTGCTGGTTCAGCTGCAACCACTGAAAATGCACCCGTATAACTAAAGACATTTAATATTTCTTTATTTTCTGCATAACGCTCTTTTAATTTTTTACGTACCTCCTTTTGGTCTAAGAAGATACCCGTCATTGGACCATCATTTAAATCTACATTATAGAAAGTAAAGTTTTCTTCAATGACAATTGGAAATTCTGGTGCTTCGCCATCGACAAAGCCACCTTTGATTTCAGCATCTTTAAAACGCATTTTTTCAAAAACTGATGTGTAATTAAATACTTGCTTTAACGCAGATAAGACATTGTAGCGGAATTTATAAATCCCCTTAGAATACCATTGAATCAAGAAATGACCATCATAGTTATCAATTGTAAGTCCGCCTACCCCGTCACCTTCACCATTAAATACTCTAAATGCATTTGTACCATCTATATTATAAAAATATTGACGTTCTTCCTTAGCTTTTTCAAATAACTTTTCAAAAAATTGAGTGTTTATCACTTCATCTTTATCGTAACTTAATACCCAACCTACACCTTTATGTTGTTTTCCTACATATGCTGTCGCAATGTACTGTTCACTATCATTTACTAAATTGAATAAATCTCCCTCTTTCAAATGATCGTGTGAATATAAATCTTCTTCGTCGATTAATGGATATTCATTTAAATACTTTGTTTCTTTACCTTTATTTAAAGTGGCGATTTTCATAAAATTATGTCAGCCTTTCTATTTTTAAAATTTATTATTATTATTTTCTTATTCATTTTATCATCTCAACTACAATGAAACATTAAATTTGTTGAAATAACTACAATTAACTACAACTTAAAAACCTATCTTCCATTTTTCAGGAAAATAGGTTTTCTTAAATCTAGTATTTAGATGGTTCACGCAACTTCATAACAAATGCAACTATTACGGCAACTATCATAATTAATAATATTGGCGTGATAAAAATAGATAACAATAAGCCATGAACCATGATATTCATAAATTCTGTAATCAACTTGAAAAATAATAAACTTACCATAAACAATTGTAAATAATAAAATCTATCTTTCAAGAAATTCGTTAACGTCGTTAAAATATAAATAATGATAATAATCATCAAGAAGAATAATGTAACCCATTCAATTACATATTGCGTTTGTGATATTTCCCAATTACCTGAAACAAATAACGCATTTCTATTATTAAATTCTATTAACGTAAAGAATAATAACACTGCTCCGCAGAATAACTCTACATACGCCGGCTTAATCCATTTTGGCTTTTTCATCCAATTTGGAACGTCATCTTCTTGAATATCAATAATTTCTTTCCATTTTGCTATGAACTTATCTTTTTTATCTCTCATTTTTTGGAGATCTACACTTCTTCGTGTTTTTCTTGTAAATTCAGTCGTTTTGTCTTGCAGATGTTTCCATCTTTCTTTTGTTTGATTCGTTACTGTTCCTTTACTTGTTCTTGATAATTCTGGTTCTTCCTCACCCAACTCTTGCTTCGTTAAAGGCAGTGCTCTTCTTAAGAATAAGAAATTCCAAATTGACATTTGACCTAGCAACCACATAATAATGAAGAATGTGTTTACACTTAGAATGTCGATTGGAATAATTTCGTCACTGTCAATTCTACCAAACAACACGATTTGCGTTATTAGATAGCTAATGCCATAACTGAAAATAATCCATAAATAATGATTTTTTCTATGATCTGTATTTAACTCGTCTTTATAAACGATATAACCAATATGAATTGCAAATGGTATTACGAAAATAATAGCAAAAAAGCTATATACTTGAGTCATTAATATCAGTGTGATGATAAAGAACAGAATACCTATAACTAGAAAGAATACTGAAATATCATAGTCATATCTTGTTGTTCTAAACAATGTGAGTCCGAGCATAATTACACCAATACCAAATAAAATGATAATAATAGCACTGATTATTGGAAAGTTTCCTATGTAATTACTCATTACTCTTATAATTTCGCTAAAGAATGCATTAATAAAATCCCATACATTATGAATATGTAATTCAATTTTACCTTTACCGTTTAATTTGTTTATTAAAGGTAAATTAATCAATATAATGAGACCTGTAAAAAGCGAAACGATGCCTATAATATAACTATATAATATTTCAGCGTGTTTCTTTATAAAAGACATACCATTCACCTCAAAAGTTATTATATATTAACATTTAGTTCTTGTCTTTATTTATCTAAGAAATAAGTCCATAGTATGATACAAAATGTTGTATAGTCAACTTTCCACTTACAAGTCATACTCAAACACTTTTTTGCATTTATCAATCGATAATCTTTTCCGAATCTCTAAAAAATAATTGCGGTCCCAACCAGGATTGCTGATTGGGTACTAACTCATTATATTGAATTACAATGTTTGATTTTTTGAAAAACGTGGTATGTTTAAATTACAAATCAATTTATTGATAAAGGAGCGCTTTATTATGAATAAAGAAGAATTAAACAAACAAGCAGCTGAAAAAGCAAAAGAAGCTGAAGATAAATTAAAAGATCAAAAAGAATCTGCAGAAGAAAGCACTGAAGAAACGAAGAAAAATATTCAAGATACTTTAGATTAATTCCATGCTTTTTTATTAAGAATAATTAAAGTTGATGGCTCTAGCCATCAACTTTTTATGTACTTAAAACTTTTCGCAATATATAGTTATATTTAGTGAGAATTTCTATAGAGGTCCTTGACATTATCATTTAAAAATCATACATTATAGTTAAATTTAAATAAATCATTCGCACTAGGGGTGTTTTGAAACTGAGATGAGGTATACCCTCAAACCCTTTGAACCTGATCTAGATGAAACTAGCGTAGGAAAGTGTACTGCGATACCTATGTCATAGGTATCCGTATGCCTATTTACGCGCACCTTAACTAGAAGGTTGTGCGTTTTTTATTTTTAGGAGGGAAAATTATGTCAAAAGGTTTAAAGCTTTCTGAGATTTTAGTAACGGTACTTATTGCCGTGGTATTCGCAGTCATTTATAATATTTGGAATTTCGTGTATAAAGCCGTACAAGTGACTGGGTTGCATTTTGAGGAACTAACGTATGGCGCATGGTTTATGGCTGCAGTAGTTGCATACCTAATCATACCTAAAGCAGGTATTGCTATTTTAGCAGAATTTGCTGCAGGGGCTGGTGAAACAATTGTCATGGGAAGATTCGATATTGCAACAATGGTCTATGCACTATTACAAGGTCTAGCTTGTGAAATTATATTCGCAATCTTTAGATATAAATCTCGTTCTGCCATGCTCGCAATGATGGCTGGATTTTTAGCAGCTGTGGCTACATTGCCACTAGATTTTGCGTATGGCTATTTAGGAGAAATCGCTGGTTGGAACTTAGCATTATACATTGGTTTCAGATTAATTAGTGGCATTATCGTCGCTGGATTGCTCTCTTATTATATTGTTAAGGCGCTTGATCAAACTGGTGTAACTAAATTGTTCCGCCCAGCAACACAAAATGATTATGACAATTTATAAGGAGCAATCACTTTGATAGCTACAAAAAATTTACGCTTAAAATATCCTAATGGTCAGAAAAAAATATTTAATGACCTTTCTCTTCAAATAGAAGATAAAGAAAAAGTTTTACTATTAGGACCTTCAGGATCTGGAAAAAGTACATTATTAAATGTGCTTAGTGGTATTGTTCCAAACCTCATTGACCTTCCAATCAAGTATGATCAGTTGGAAATTGATACTTCATGTGGCGTCATTTTCCAAGATCCCGATAGTCAATTTTGTATGCCTAAAGTTTATGAAGAACTTGCTTTTGTATTAGAAAACCTACAAGTTCCAAAAGAAGCAATGCATACCCGAATCGTTGAAGCACTTGCAGCCGTTGATTTAGATGTGGATGAGCATCAATACATCAATCAACTCAGTGGTGGTATGAAACAAAAATTAGCCATCGCTGAAACGATTTTGCAACAGGCAAACACGCTGTTTCTAGATGAACCAACCGCTATGCTTGATGTTGAATCTACCGCCGATTTATGGTACAAAATCAAAGCCCTATGGCAAGATCAAACTGTCCTTATTGTAGAACATAAAGTTGAGCATATTTGGGAACATGTTGATCGTGTCATACTAATGAATTATGATGGTGCCATTATTGCTGATGCTGCACCGACTACTATTTTAAATGAATATGAACATTTACTGACTGAATATGGTGTATGGCATCCTAATGCTTGGCAATCAGCACCTACACCAATGAGCTACACTGCGACAGACGTTGATGAAAGTGATGCTTTTAATGGACGAAATCTTTTAATTAAACGTGGTAAGCAAGCACTTGCTGATATTCCTAGTCTAAAAATTGGCCAAGGTGAATGGATAACAATAACAGGTCCAAATGGCTCTGGGAAGACATCATTACTTGAATCAATGATGCAGCTCATTAAATATGATGGTCAAATGTTTATAGCTGGACAAACACTTACAAAGATTAAGCATGCTGCTAAATACATGTATTTGGTCTATCAAAATCCAGAATTACAATTCATTACTCACTCAGTATATGAAGAAATTCATATACAATACAAATACCAATTGCGTTCATCTCAAGAAGCTGAAGCGCAAACTCAAAATATGCTTAAAACTTTAAATTTAGAATCTGTACAATCACAACATCCTTATGAATTATCAGTAGGACAAAAAAGACGTTTGAGTGTGGCAATTGCATTAAGCTCAACGGCAAATTTTATCTTGTTGGATGAGCCTACTTTTGGACTCGATAGTCATAATACTTTTAACCTTATTAAATTATTCCAACAGCGTGTACAAAATGGGCAAACGATTATTATGGTGACACATGATCCAGAAATCATCTCACGTTACCCTACGCGTAAATTACGTTTAGTTGATCACCACTTAGAAGCATTGGTAGGTGATTCGAATGTTTGATATTTGGAAAAAGCATCACACCTTTGTTGATGATGTAAATATAATTACCAAACTCGCGCTTGCGATTGTACTGTTTTTCTTTGTAATCTTTGTGCATCAATTTGACTATATGCTATATATTACTTTGCTCATACTTATATGCTTATTGATCTTTAATGGCTTACAGTTTAAAATCACAGGCGCTTTTATTATCTTCACAGTTATTTTCAGTCTAATATCAGCCCTATTTATGATTTTTTATGGCGATGGCACACATACCTTGTTTCAATTGGGATTTATCCATATTACTATGGAAAGTCTATACCGAGGGCTACATTTGGCAATGCGTACAACAACAGTATCCTTTTTTGGTATCCTGATTGCATTTACATCTCAAATCGTATTAGTATTTTACAGCTTAATGCAACATCTTAAGGTGAAGCCCAAAGTAGCGTATGCGTTTATGGCTGCCATTCGTATGGTGCCTTTAATGTTCATTTCTTTACTTCAATTAAGAAAATCATTAAAAATCCGTTATCAATTAATTAGCGCACAGAATTATCGTGGCTTTAATAGAATTAAACATTTAATCATCCCATTGCTAAGTCAAAATATCAGAAAAGCACATCAACTTTCAGTTGCAATGGAGAAAAAAGGGTTTAAAGATGGCCCTAGAACTTATTATTATCATGCACCTTTCTCGTACAAAGACATTCTATTCGTTGCCCTAGTTGTAATTATTTTAATAAGTGCTTATTTCTTATCACAACACTTACCAATTACCGGCATCGAAGACGTTCGTATAAACCGTATATATTAGAAATTCAAAAAATCATTTTAACCAATCCAAAAAGCGCGCAAACAAAACTTAAACCACTTTGTTTGCGCGCTTTTCTTATTTTAGTATTTGTAATTGTTTTATAAATTGTTATGAATTGCTTTATCGCTGATATCATTACGGTAAAACAAAGCGTCACTTTCGATACGTTCAACTGCTTCATATGCTTTTACCTTAGCACTACGTATATCATTACCTTTACCTATAGCTAGTATCACACGTCCACCTGAAGTAACATAATGTTGATTTATTTTTTTCAATCCACTTACAAAATAATCACCATTCAACTCGAATCCTGAGACGTTGCCACCTTTTTCGTAGGTACTTGGATAACCTTTAGAAGCTAACATTACACCCACAACCGCATCTTCTTTCCATTCAAAATGTATCGGTTGTTTCGACTCTAAATCAAGTATATGCTGCATCAAATCGCTTTCCATTCGAGTTAATAATACTTGCGCTTCTGGATCGCCAAATCGTGCATTAAACTCAATCACTTTTGGTCCTTCTTTAGTAATGATTGCCCCAATATAGAGCACTCCGAAAAATGTATAACCTTCTTTCGTCAACGCTTGAGCTATTGGCTGTGCAATTTCTTTATTGGTACGTTCTAGTATTTCATCTTTAATATGTGGTACTGGACAGTACGCCCCCATGCCGCCAGTATTTGGACCTTTGTCATTATCAAAAGCGCGCTTATGATCTTGTGCAATACAATCAAATGGCACGGCATACTCACCATTTACAAATGTCATAAGTGAAAATTCTTCACCCTCTAAAAATTGTTCGAAAATCACTGTTTCTCCATCATTTGTAAATAGTGTATCGATGGCTTCATATGCTTCATTCAAGTTATTGGCAATGATAACACCTTTGCCTGCAGCTAAACCATCTTTCTTTAATACGACTGGATATTCGCATGATTGTACATATTCAATCGCCTGTTGTTTCCGATTGAATTCTCGATATGTAGCAGTTGGAATATCATATTTTGCCATTAATTCTTTTGCGAAGCGCTTTGAACCTTCAATTTGGGCTGCTGCTTGGTTAGGGCCAAATACTTTGATTTGTGCTGCCTGTAATTTGTCAGCCAAACCTTCCGTAAGTGGTTGCTCTGGTCCAATAACTACCCATGCAATTTGATGTTTTTGTGCAAAATCTACGATTGATTCATGATCAGCTTCAGCTATATCAGTATGAATTGTAGCTATACTTTCCATTGCATCATTTCCAGGAATTACATGTATTTCATTAACTAATGGTGATTGTACCAGCTTATGTGCCAACGCGTGTTCTCTACCACCAGCGCCTATAACAAGTACTTTCATAAATGTACTACCTCCAAGATTTATTAATGTTTAAAATGCCTTACACCTGTAGTTACCATTGCAATACCATGCTTATTGGCCATATCAATTGAATCTTGGTCTTTGATTGAACCACCTGGTTGAATAATAGCTTTAATACCAGATTTTGCAGCTAATTCAACAGTATCATCCATTGGGAAGAAGCCGTCAGAAATCATAGCTACATTGTCAGTAATTTCAATCGCTCTATCTATTGCTATTTGTGCCGAACCCACACGATTCATTTGACCAGCACCGATACCAACTGTTTGCTTCTCATTACTTAAAATGACTGCATTACTTTTCACTGAAGCAACGACTTTCCAACCAAGTAACATTGCTTCCCATTGTTCATCAGTTGGTTCAACTTCGGTTACAACCGTCATATCTTCACGTGATAATTTCACATTGTCCTTATCTTGTACTAGGTAACCACCTGATACTGATACAAATTCTTGTTCGCTATTATCAATTGTCATATCAATTTCTAAAAGTCGAATGTTTTTCTTTTGACTTAGCACTTCCAAAGCTTCATCCGTAAATTTCGGTGCAATGACTACCTCAAGAAAAATACTGTGTAGCGTTTCAGCCAACGATTGATCCACTGTTCTATTTAATGCTACGATACCACCAAAAATTGACTGACTATCCGCTTCAAAAGCATGTTTATATGCTATTTCAATAGTTTCGCCAATACCTACACCGCAAGGATTCATATGTTTGACAGCAACTGCCGCTGGTTCTTCAAATTGTTTAACTAATGACAAAGCTGCATCTGCGTCTTTAATATTATTGTAGCTTAATTGTTTACCATGTAATTGTTTTGCACCTGCAAGTGTATGCTTCGCATCAGATGTTCGAATAAAATACGCTGCTTGTTGTGGGTTTTCACCGTAGCGTAAGCTTTCTTTATTGCCTTTAAAGAAATCAACAATAGCTGCATCATATTGATTGGTATGCTCGAATACTTTGACCATCAATGATTTACGGTATGATTCATCCAATACGCCTTGCTTTAATCTGCGAATAACTTCATTATAATCAGCTGGATGTACGACTGTAATAACATGTTTGAAATTTTTAGCTGCTGCGCGAAGCATCGTTGGTCCACCAATATCGATATTTTCAATAGCATCTATTTCCGTTACATCCGGTTTAGCTACCGTTTCTTTAAATGGATATAAATTGACTATGACCATATCAATTAAATCAATATGTTGCGCTTTTAATTGTGCTAAATGTTCTGGTTTATCTCTATCTGCTAAGATACCACCATGCACAGATGGATGTAATGTTTTGACTCTACCATCCATTATTTCTTCAAACTGTGTCAATTCTGATATTGATTTAACTGGAACACCTGCGTTCGTTAATTCACGCATTGTTCCTCCAGTTGAATATAACTCATAATCCAGTTCAATTAATGATTGCGCAAATGCAACAATTCCTGTTTTATTAGATACACTTAATATTGCTTTCTTCATTATCTATTAGCACCTCTTATTGAATGATTTTTGAAATAACTTCTGGGTAAAATTCATGTTCGATTGCTTTGATACGTGCTTCAAGCAATGCTTTGCTGTCGTCCGGATATATATCACAAGTTCTTTGTTCAATAATTTCTCCCGTATCCATCCCACTATCTACATAGTGTACAGTTGTGCCTGTTTGAGTATCACCACTGGCTAATGCTTGACCAATGGCATCTTTCCCTTTGTACTTTGGTAATAATGAAGGGTGAATATTTAATATACGTCTTTGATATGCATTAAGGATATTTTCACCAATGAGTTTCATATATCCTGCTAAAATAATCCACTCTACCTTTTCAGCAGTTAACCATTCTATAATTTTGCGTTCATAATCTGCCTTTGAATCAAAATTCTTCAATTCATTAATATGTACATCTAAGTTGTATTTTCTAGCACGTTCAATACAATAGGCATTCACTTGATCCGTGTATAAAGCAGTTACTTCAATTTGAGGTAATAATCCTTGTTCGATTTTCGACATAATACTGTCAAAATTACTTCCTGAACCAGATGCAAAAATTGCTACTTTAGTCATTGTTATACCCCCAACAATTCAATTGGCGTTTCGCCTTCAACTATTTCACCAATTTCATATGCATTAACCTCGTGAGATTTAAGCACGTTTATTGCTGTTTCAACTTGGTCACGATCAACAACTAATGTGAAGCCAATACCCATGTTAAAGACATTGTACATTTCATTCGTTGTAATATTACCTTGAGTTTGTAACCAATCAAATATTGCTGGCGTTGGGAATTGAGTCACATCAATTTTAGCAGTCACACCTTCTGGCAAAGCTCTTGGAATATTTTCATAAAAACCGCCACCAGTTATATGAGTCATTGCATGTATCTTTAGTGCTGATTTTACGGCTAAGACAGGTTTTACATATAGACGCGTAGGTTCTAAAAATGCTTCAAGATAGCTTTGTTCTTGATTAAATTTATCGTCTAAATCAATACCTGATTGCTCAATTAATTTCCTCACTAGGCTATACCCATTTGAATGGATACCACTAGATTCAAGTCCGATAATAACTTGTCCCGGTTTAACCGTTGAACCATCTATATATTCACTTTTTTCCACGGCACCAACTGCAAACCCAGCTAGATCATATTCACCTTCATGATACATTTCACCCATTTCTGCAGTCTCTCCACCGATTAATGCAGTATTTGTCGCTTCACAGCCATCACTTACCCCTTTAACGATTTGTTCGATGACTTCTGGTACAACCTTGTTAGTTGCAATATAATCTAAAAAGTAAAGCGGTTCTGCACCCGTAGTTAAAATATCATTTACACACATTGCTACTGCATCTACACCAATCGTGTCATGTTTTTGATGATCAATCGCTAATTTTAATTTTGTGCCTACGCCATCTGTTCCAGAAACAAGTAATGGAGCTTTCATATTGAGCTGTGATAAATCGAATGTAGCGCCAAATCCACCTAATCCACCTAAAACTTCTTTGCGCATTGTTCTTTGAACATGGCTGGACATACGTTCAACGGCTTCATAGCCCGCATTAATATCTACCCCTGCTTGTTGGTATGCTTTAGACATTTAAATTACCCTCTCTATCAAAGTATTGTTTGTGTTGCTTAAGATATGCTTTTTGACGTTCACTTAGATGTGCTACATAATCTGCTTCATAATCAAATAAACCTGCAGGATAATCACCAGTAAAACTTTCTACACATAGTCCACTATATGGTGCATCCATATCAAGTCCAATAGCTTCAATTAGTCCGTCTACTGTTAAATATGACAATGAATCTGCACCAATATAATCACTAATTTCTTCTGGTGATTTACTGGATGATATCAGTTCTGCTGTAGTTGAAACGTCTATACCGTAAAAACTTGGAAACATAAATTCTGGTGACGCAATACGCACGTGTACTTCATTCGCGCCAGAGTCTTTTAACATTTGAACAATACGTTTACTTGTTGTCCCTCTGACGATAGAATCATCCACGAGAACAATGTTTTTTCCATAAACAATATCTTTCACTGCTGATAATTTCACACGAACACCTTGTTCTCTTAATTCTTGAGTAGGTTGAATAAATGTTCTTGCGACATATTGGTTTTTAACAAGTCCCATTTCATAAGGCAACCCACTTTCTTCCGCATAACCAGTTGCTGCTGATAATGATGAGTTAGGTACACCGATGACCATGTCAGCATTTTCCGTAGGACTTTCTTTTGCTAATAGTTTTCCTGATTGTTTTCTTACAGCATGTACATTTTTTCCAGCTATTGTAGAATCTGGTCTCGCAAAGTAAATATATTCCATAGCTGAAATGGCTGTCGTCGTTTGTCGTGTATAAGATTCTACTCTGATACCTTCATCATTAATAACGACATATTCTCCAGCATGTATATCACGTACAAATTCTGCACCCAGTACATCGATTGCACATGTTTCACTTGCAATAATATAGGAACCATTTTTCATTTTACCAACAACTAATGGTCGGATAGCATTTGGGTCTACTGCTCCATAGAGTGCATCTTTTGTTAATACTGCAAATGTAAATCCACCTTTGATTTTTCTTAAACTTTCTTGAAAAGCATCTTCGAATGTTGGTGCTTTACTCCTGCGAATAAGATGCATGATGACTTCTGTATCTGAAGAAGAATGGAAAATAGAGCCTTGTTGCTCTAATGATTTTCTTAAACTTTGTGCGTTAATTAGATTGCCGTTATGACAAATTGCTACACTCATATCGTAGAAGTGATAAAGAAACGGCTGAATGTTCTCAATACCTTTATTACCTGAAGTGGCATAACGTACGTGACCGATTGCATGTTGATATGATTTGAATGTTTCCATTTGAATATCTGAAATAGCTTCTGTTAATAAACCTAATCCACGCTCACCAATTAGCGCGTCACCATTCGAACATACAATTCCCGCACCTTCTTGACCTCGATGTTGCAGACTGTGCAATCCCATATATGTTAATTGTGCTGATTCTGGATGATTCCAAATACCAAATACACCACATTCTTCATTTAATCCGTTGCTGTCATACATTTAGGTATTGCTCCTTCCCATAAATCAGTTAATGTCTTAACATTTCGTGCAATTGTCGTATCTTGGTTAAACACTTTAAATTGACCATCGTTTGTCATCTCACCGATTTCGACTGCATCATCTATGTGTAAAGCTTGTCCGGCTTTGACTGAGACGATATAACGTCCTTGAGTTTCGCTAAATAATTGAGCATTTGTCACATCAATTTCTGCATGCAATCCAAGTTGGTAATGTGCACTAATTCGTGCTAAAGCCAATAATAAACCACCTTTACCAACAGTTTGTACATGTGATGCTACGCCACTACGAATAGCTTGTTTAATTGCTTCACCCTTGCTTACTTCATCTGACAAGTCAATCGCTTCAAATTCATGATTAACTTGGCTATAAAGTAATTTTTCAATTTGACTGCCACCAAAATCATCTTTTGTTGCACCAACAAGGTATAATTTATCACCACTAGTTAAATGGAAATCATTCAAATATGAAATATCTTCAATTAAGCCCACCATTCCAACAACTGGGGTAGGGAATATCGATGTCTCTCTTATTTCATTGTACAGCGAAACATTGCCTGATACGACTGGCGTATTCAATACTTCACAAGCTTCTGCCATACCTTTCGTTGAGTCTGCTAATTGTTGATAAATTTCTTTTTTCTCTGGTGAACCATAATTTAAGCAGTCTGTCATCGCTAATGGGGTTGCTCCTATTGCAATCAGGTTTCTATATGCTTCTGCAACTACCATTTTTCCACCTTCGTAAGGATTGTTAAATACATAGCGCGCTTCACCATCAATTGTTGAAGCAATTGCTTTATTTGTACCTTCTACACGTACTACAGATGCTTGCAAGCCTGGTTTCACAATAGTATTTGCACCTACTTGTTGATCATATTGCTCATATAAATAGCGTTTAGATGCAATGGTAGGATGTTGTAATAATTGATCAAATACTGATTCTACATCAATATCACTGTAATCATTTTTGGTTTCGTTATATTTTGGTGACTCACCTTCTAGCACATAGACTGGCGCTTCGTCAGATAATGGTTGTACGGGAATGTCAGCAAAGACTTCGTCTTCATAAGTTAATACAAAGCGATCCGTATCTGTAACCTCACCGATAATCGCACTGTCTAATTCATGTTTATCAAATAAATCTAAGAATTTTTGTTCTGTACCTTTTTCAACAACGAGTAACATACGTTCTTGTGTTTCAGACAACATCATTTCATATGGCGAGATGCCTTCTTCTCTCGTCGGAACCTGTTCTAAACGTAAATGTAGACCACTTCCACCTTTAGCCGCCATTTCTGATGATGAAGATGTTAATCCCGCAGCACCCATGTCTTGTATACCTACAAGTTCATCAAAAGTGATTGCTTCAAGAGTAGCCTCCATCAATTTTTTACCAACAAATGGATCACCAATTTGTACAGATGGACGTTTACTTTCACTATCTTCACTTAATTCTTCAGAAGCAAATGTGGCACCATGAATCCCGTCACGACCAGTTTTCAAGCCAACGTAAATTACAGAATTACCTACACCTTTTGCAGTACCTTTTTGAACCATGTCATGGTCAATAATACCAACGCACATTGCATTCACAAGCGGATTACCATCATATCTATCATCAAATTCTATTTCACCAGCTGTTGTAGGAATACCTATACAGTTACCATAACCGCCAATACCTGCAACAACACCGCGTAGTAGACGACGATTTTGTTTTTCAGTTAGTTCACCGAAGCGTAAGCTATTTAATAAATTAATTGGGCGTGCCCCTATTGAAACAATATCTCTTATAATACCGCCAACACCTGTTGCGGCACCTTGATAAGGTTCTACAGCTGAAGGGTGATTATGAGATTCAACTTTGAATACCACTGCTTGATTATCACCAATATCAACTACGCCAGCGCCTTCACCTGGCCCCATTAATACATGTTCTCCAGAGGTAGGGAATTGCGTTAAAAATGGTTTAGAGTGTTTATAAGAACAATGCTCACTCCACATTACTGAAAAAATACCAATTTCAGTGAAATTAGGTTCTCTACCCAAAATTTCACATACCTTTTCATATTCTTTATCGCTTAATCCCATATCTTTATAGAGTTTTTCGATTTTAATATCTTCATTACTTGGCTCAATAAATTTAGACATTTTGTTCCCTCCAACTATTTACCATTGCTTGAAATAATTTTACGCCGCTATCCGTACCGAGTATTGTTTCAATTGCACGTTCAGGGTGTGGCATCATACCACATACATTACCTTGTTCATTGACGATTCCAGCAATGTCGTTAAACGAACCATTAGGATTATCAACATACTTTAAAATAATTTGGTTGTTTTGTTCCAAAGTTTGATACATTTCTGGTGTACAGTAATAATGACCTTCACCATGTGCCACAGGAAACACTACACGCTCATTTTCAGAATATAAATTTGTAAAAGCTGTTTGATTATTAACTACCTGTAATGATTCATTTCGACTTACAAATAAATGTGAATCATTATGTAGTAATGCACCCGGCAACAAGCCGATTTCCGTTAATATTTGGAACCCATTACATACACCAAGGACTGGTTTACCTTCTTCTGCGAACTGTTTCACGGCATGAGTTATAGGTGCAACACTGGCCATCGCACCAGAACGTAAATAATCGCCAAATGAGAAGCCACCAGGAATCAACACGCCATCATACCCATCTAATGTTGTATTCCTATAATCAACATATTCTGCTTCCACACCTGATTTTACCGCTGCATTATACATATCTCTGTCACAATTTGATCCTGGAAATTTTAGCACTGCAAATTTCATTCTGCTTTCTCTCCTTCTTCCAAGACTTTATAGCTATAAGTTTCAATTACAGTATTTGCAAATAGTTTTTCACTCAATGTTGTAATAACATTATGAACTGCTTCATCTGTTGCTTCTTCTACGGTCATATATAATAATTTACCTACTCTAATATCATTCACTTGCGTATAGCCCAAATCGTGTACGGCGCGATTTAATGCTTGACCTTGTGTATCTAATACCTGTGGTTGTAATGTGATGTGCAATTCAATTGTTTTCATTATTTATGTGCCTCCAATTTATTTAAAAATGTTTGATATACTTCAATAATTGATCCTGTGTCTTCTCTATATACGTCTTTGTCAAAATTCGTATCACTATGCGCGTCCCAAATCCGACATGTGTCAGGTGAAATTTCATCTGCTAATAAGATTTGTCCATCTTTCGTAAGGCCAAATTCAATCTTGAAATCTACTAACCTTAGTTCCATGTCTGTCATAAGATTTAATAATTGTTGATTCACTGCCAACGCCGACGCTTTAAGTTCTTGTATCTCCGTTTCACTTGCTAAATGCAATAATTTAATATGATCATCTGTAATCAACGGATCATTTAAATCATCATTTTTATAGAAAAATTCAACGAGTGGCTCATCAAATACGTGTCCTTTATCGAAGCCTAGTCGTTTTGTAATCGAACCCGCAGCAATATTTCTAACGACTACCTCTAATGGAATGATTTTTACCGATTCAACCAATTGCTCAGTTTCAGAAATTTGCTCGATAAAATGACTTTTCACACCATTTTCTTTTAAATAATTGAATATATGTGAAGTGATTTGGTTATTTAAGCGACCTTTGCCTTCTATATAGTCTTTCTTAGCACCATTGCCTGCAGTCACTTCGTCCTTATATTCAACTCGAAGTACATCTTCAACTTCTGTTGAAAAAATTCGTTTCGCTTTTCCTTCATACAACAATGTCATTAGATTGCTCTCCCTTCGAATGCCTTTAGTAATGCTTGTTCCGTTTGATTAATATCTTCAGTGAGAACTGTTAAGTGCCCCATTTTACGATTTGCTTTGCGCATTTCTTTACCATAAATGTGAACATGCCATTCTGGATTTTCTGAAAATTGATTTTCCAATAAATCAAGGTCTTTGCCTAATAAATTCATCATAATTGCCGGTTTTAAAAGTTCAATTTCTTGTGGTAATTGTTGTCCCGTTATCGCTAAAATGTGAGTATCAAATTGTGAATAATCACATGCTTCTATAGAATAATGTCCGGAATTATGTGGTCTTGGTGCAATCTCATTAACGTATAAAGCATTTGACTTATCTATAAAGAATTCCACCGTAAATGTACCTACAAAATGGACATTATTTATTAACTTTTGAACTTCATTCCGAGCAGAATGCTCAATACTTTCGTCAGTACGTGCTGGTACTACAGTCTTAAATAGCACCTGTTGTCTATGTTCATTTTCTTGTAATGGAAAGTAAGTTATTTGGTTATTTGCACCAATGGTCACCGTTAAGGAAACTTCTTTATTTAGTTTGAGATATTGTTCTGCTACGCATTCTTCAACTTCGATGAGTGCTTTCGCATCTTTTAAATCTGCGGCTTTTTCAACAAGCACTTGTCCTTTACCGTCGTATCCACCAAATCTTGTTTTAACGATAAATGGATAACCGATTGATGATATCGCATCATTTAAGTCTTCGGTATTTGTGAGCTGTACGAATGGTGCAATGTTACAGTTGGATTCTTTTAAGATTTGCTTTTCAGATAAGCGATCTTGGAGTATTTGAATAGCTTGATAACCTTGAGGGACATTATAATGCGAGACAAGGTATTCTAATTGACTCGCAGAAATATTTTCAAATTCATATGTGATTACATCTGATAGTGAAGCAAGTTGATTTAAAGCTGCTTGATCATCATAATTTGCATGAATAAACTCATGTGCAACATATTGACAAGGGCATGCTTCATCAGGATCTAGTACAATTACTTTATAGCCCATGCTTTGTGCTGATTGCGCCATCATTTTACCTAGTTGACCGCCACCAATAATGCCAATTGTCGAGCCGAATTTTAACTTATTGAAGCTCATGTTGCATTTCACTCACTTTCTCCACTAATGATTTTTCATAATTCTCCAAATTTTTTCTTACTGATGAATGGCTGATACCTAATATTCTAGCAGCTAACACCCCTGCATTTTTAGCACCAGCTTTGCCAATTGCAGTTGTAGCAACTGGTATACCTCCAGGCATTTGAACAATAGATAAAAGTGAATCTAGTCCTTTTAAACTTTTGGATTCAATAGGTACACCTATAACAGGTAATGTGGTCATCGATGCTACCATACCAGGTAAATGTGCTGCACCACCTGCACCTGCAATAATAACGTCATAACCATCTGTGATAGCTTGCTTTGAAAATTCAAACATTAATTGAGGCGTACGATGTGCAGAAACTACTTTTTTATCATATGGAATTTCAAATTGTTCTAACATAACACAACTTTCCTTCATTGTTTCCCAATCAGAGGAACTACCCATGATGACTACTACTTTCAAAATGAACACCCTTTCAAAAATTTGAAATGTTACTACTTTTCAATGTATATTACAGGTATAGCATAACAACTAAACAGGTCTTTTTCAATCAAAAATCGAACTTTATTATAATTTACCGTTATAATCTACGTCTTTTGATTGTTAATCACCCTATTATTTGTGCTAATGTTAAGTAAAGTACAAACATTTAAGGAGGATTTTTCATGGTTGCAAAGATTTTAGATGGAAAACAAATTGCTAAGGACTACAGACAAGGTCTTAAGGATCAGGTCGAAGCTTTACAATCTAAGGGGTATACGCCTAAATTATCAGTTATATTAGTAGGTAATGATGGTGCCAGCCAGAGCTATGTGAATTCTAAAAAGAAAGCTGCTGAAAAAATTGGAATGATTTCAGAAATAGTACACTTAGACGAGTCAACTTCTGAAGAAGAAGTACTCAATGAACTTCAACGCTTAAACGAAGATGATAGTGTGAGTGGTATCTTAGTTCAAGTACCATTACCTAAACAAGTGAGCGAACAGAAAGTATTAGAATCCATCAACCCAGAAAAGGATGTCGATGGATTCCACCCTGAAAACATCGGTAAACTTTATATCGATAAGCAAACTTTTGTACCATGTACACCACTTGGCATTATGGAAATTCTTAATCATGCTGATATAGATTTAGAAGGTAAAGATGCAGTTGTAATCGGACGTAGTCACATTGTAGGACAGCCTGTTTCAAAATTATTACTTCAAAAAAATGCATCTGTAACAATTCTTCACTCAAAAACGAAAGACATGCACAGTCATTTGAAAAATGCTGACGTCATTGTAAGTGCTGTTGGTCGTCCTGGACTTGTCACAAAAGACGATGTTAAAGAAGGCGCAGTGGTTATAGATGTTGGTAATACACCAGATGAGAACGGCAAGTTAAAAGGTGATATTGCATATGATGAAGTTAAAGAAATAGCTGGTGCCATAACACCTGTTCCTGGCGGCGTTGGCCCAATGACAATCACAATGGTATTAAACAATACATTATTAGCTGAAAAAATGCGTAGAGGTATCGAATAGTACACACTGAATTGTAGTTATTGTTCGTCATATAACTTATAGCTTTTAATATAAAACAGGCTGGGACATAAATGTCTCTGACTAAACAGAAAACGATAATTTCTATTGAAATAATATAGAAGTTATCGTTTTCTTTATTTTTATCAAATAGTGTAGCTCGTTGAGCTACTATTTTCCTTACATTCAATGCCATTAGGAGAAATCCTAATTCTCTTTTGACTTTGTCTATCCCTCGAACTGACATTCGAGTGAAACCCAAAATAGCCTTCATAAATCCGAAAACTGGCTCTACATCAATTTTTCTTTGATTGTAGATTCTTTTCGTTTTTGGTTCAGAAAGCATTTGATTAATTTGATATTTAAAGTATTCCCAGTTATAATTCTTCATTATTTTCTTATTTGATTTTGAATTTGACTTTATATATTGATTTTTCAGTGGACAACCTGAACAATCATAACATTCATATAATTTAAAATCTTGTTTGAATCCATATTTGTCATGTCGGTAAGCATATCTATTAAAACCCAATCGTTTATGATTTGGACAAATAAATTCATCGTTGGTTTCATCGCATTTCCAATTCTGAGTATTAAAAATGTCACTTTTAAATTTTTTAGTCTTATCTTTAATAAACATGCCATAGGTAATAAGTGGTGTTCTGTTAAAATCATCTATAATAGCCATATAATTGGATTCACTACCATAACCAGCGTCAGCTACAATATATTCAGGTAAACGACCGTAGGTTTCTTTAATCATAGTTAAAAAAGGGATTATTGTTATTGTATCTGTTGGATTTTGATACACATTATATGGTAAAACAAATTGAGAATTTGTCGCTATTTGTAAGTTATACCCTGGTTTAAGCTGTCAATTTTTCATATGATCATCTTTCATTCTCATGAAAGTCGCATCATAGTCTGTCTTAGAATAACTATTTCTATCTTGGAGTATCTCTTTTTGTGTTTTATATGACGGTGTTTGATTTTGTGATAACCACATCATTCTAATACTATCATTGAGCATTTTTTCTATTTTACGCCCAGAAAATACGGATTGCGTATAGGCATATAGAATAACTTTTAACATCATTTTAGGATGATATGACGTAGCACCTCGATGATGTTTGAATTCATCGAATTCACTTTCAGGGATTGTTTCACCGATTTCATTTACATATTGTGACATGTCATTTGCGGGAATAAGAATTGAAGTTTCCATTGGTAGTGTAAGTTGAGTCATGTTATAATTTTTATACATAAGGCATCTCGTTAATTTAGTTTAGTAGTGTTTATTAAATTATACGAAAGGGCCTTATTTTTTTGAATAGCAAAATATATATTATACCGATTTTGTAACGTGCTGGCGCCTAGGGGAATAGTATGAGTAAGAGACTACTGGCTCGAGCCATACCCCAAGCAAGCATGCACGGACAAAATCGTAAGATTTTAAATATAAAGAGGACCAATCCATATAAGGATTAGCCCTCTTTTTTGAGATTGGGATTTATGTCCCAGCCTGTTTACTTTTATAGTCTCATTTAAACACCAACACTTAACTTAGGAATAAATGATTCAAAATGAATTTGACTAGCATCGATTTCCATTTCTTTAAATAAAGTCATAATAGATTTCAAGAAATTAACGCCACCACATACATATACTTCAGTATCAGGAGTAATATATTGTTTTAGATAGTCACTTGTAATATACCCTTCTGTATCTTTATTATGAAGAACATATTTAACATTTGAATGCGCATTGTCTATTGTAGCTAATTTCTCTTTAAAAGGTATTCCTGAGTTATCATTGATATTTTGAATGAAATGCGCTTCTGAACCTGCCATTGCAACCTCATTAAACATTGGTATAAGTGGCGTCACACCAATACCCGATCCAATAAATAATTGTGGTGATGACACATTAGTAACTGTAAATTCTCCTACAGGTGCAGACAAATCAATGTGATCCCCTATTTGAAGTTCATCGTGCATAATTGTTGAAACTTCACCTTCATGAGTTGTTGTAACATCTCTTTTAACAGCAAATGTGAGCGTATCTTTGTCACCTTCTACAATAGAATAGTGTCTTTTCGCGCGATAAGGTAGTCGTTCACTCTCTATATCTACAGTTATATATTGTCCTGATTTAAATTTGCTTAAATCACATACATCCGATTTAACTGTATATGCTTTGATATCATCGGCAATGTTCTCTATATTGATAATTTCAAATGATTTAAAACCATCCCATGCCATTTCACTGTAAATCTCTTTTTCAATATTAATAAATACTGATGCAATTTCGCCGTATGCTTTTCCCCATGTTTGTACAATGACATCGTCTTCTTCTAATCCTAAAACACTTTGGATTGCCGCTAATAAATTCTCACCAACAATATCATATCCAGATGCTGGTACTTGTAATGCACAGTGTTTATACGCTATTTCTTTAACTACCGGTAATATTTTAGTCAAATCTTCAATATTCATTGCTGCTGCCAGTACACTTTGTGCAAGAGCCGTTGATTGTAATCCTTTTTTCTGATTCGTTTGATTAAACATATTTCTTAATTCTGGATGCTGTGTAAACATTCTATTATAGAAAAATGATGTAATTTCTATACCTCTTTCCTGTAGTACAGGTACAGTTTCTTTAATAATTGCCTTTTCTTGTTCATTCAACATAGTATACACTCCCATTTATAAATCAAATGCTTTCTCTGATTTCAGTTTATTACAATTTAATGTATTGCAAAAGTGTTTTGTGATACATTTCACAAAATGTTCATTTTACTAAATTTTAACTGAAATTTACAATTAAGTTTAAAGTAATACGTTATATTAAGACTATAGTATGATGAAATCTTGACTAGAATAAAGTATAGTAAAATTAAATAAATTTAAGTCTCTATGCGGAGGTTACATTAATGAACAAATTAATCCAATCATTATCAGCAATTGGTGTTTCTGCAACGCTCGTTTCACCTAACCTAAGTGCAGAAGCAACTGATAATTCAATTCCAGAACTAAAAGGTATTAATGATACTGTGATTAAAAAAGGCAATGATTATAATCTTTTAAATGGCGTGCGCGCATATGATAAAGAAGATGGTGATTTAACACATAAAATCACTGTTGATGGCAAAATCGATACTCAAACAGCAGGAAAATATAAAATTGAGTATACTGTTGAAGATTCAGATGGTGCGTCCAATAAATCGATTCGCTATATAGAAGTAAAGTAACACCATCAATTAATACATATGTTGAAAATGACTTTAATTGATAAGCATTCTAGCTATTAAAATAGTCAAATTTACGCTTTTGCCTTAAATATGACACTTTTCACAAAATGTACACATAATTTTAACAAATCTTTGAATGCCCACCAGACCTTGAGTTTGTTGGGTTTCTTTTATTTTTGTAATAATTTTTTTCGCACAAACACTTGTAAATATTGCGTAATATCTTAAAATTAATGATAAGCCCTACATTTGTAGTATTAGGAGGTCAAAAAAGTGTCAAAATTTAAGTCTTTGCTTCTACTCTTTGGCTCACTAATTTTGCTTAGTGGTTGTTCTAATGTAGAAGTTTTAAACCCAAAAGGGCCGATGGCAAGTGATTCGAAGTTTTTGATTATTTATTCAATCATCTTCATGCTTGTTATTATTGCCGTTGTGCTTATCTTATTCTCTGTTTTCCTATTTAAATATAGAATAAAAAATACTGAAGAATCAGGTAAGATGCATCACAATTCTTTAATGGAAACAATTTGGTTTATTATTCCTGTAATAATCGTAATTGCATTAGCCATTCCAACGGTTAATTCACTTTACCATTATGAGGAAAAACCACAGAAAGAAGACGATCCACTTGTAGTTTATGCTACAAGCGCTGGTTATAAGTGGTTCTTTAGTTATCCTGAAGAAAAAATCGAAACAGTTAATCATTTAACTATTCCGAAAGATCGCCCAGTCGTCTTCAAACTCCAATCTATGGATATGATGACAAGTTTCTGGATTCCACAATTAGGTGGTCAGAAATATGCGATGACAGGTATGACAATGGACTGGACATTAACAGCTAATGAAGAAGGAACATTTAGAGGACGTAACTCTAACTTCAATGGTGAAGGCTTCTATCGTCAAACATTTGATGTAAATTCTGTAAGCCAAAGTAAATTTGAAGATTGGGTGAAAGATGCGAAAAGTAAAAAAGTATTAGATCAAGATACTTTTGACAAGCAACTTTTACCAACTACTGAAAATAAAAACTTAACTTTCAGTGGTACGCATTTAGCATTTGTTGATCCTGCAGCAGATCCTGAGTATATCTTCTATGCTTATGATCGCTTCAATTACGTGCAAAAAGATCCAAACTTTAACTCGAAAGAAGAACTTACTAAAGACGTGTTAGATAAACCGGATAAACCTGCTCGTAAGCCACAAATCACAAATGCTAACTATAAACGTCATGGTATGAAAGCCATGATACTAGGTAATGACAAGCCATATGATAATGAATTCAAGAAAGATGAATCACATAATATGGATGAAATGGAAAAAATCTCTGAAGGTGCGAAAGACGAAAAAGCATCTAAAATCGAGAAAAAAGACCATGAAAATGGAGGTGGACATTAATGAATTTTCCATGGGATCAATTACTCGTACAAGGTAACTGGATGATTACAATGGCACAAATTGGTGCCCCATTCTTAGTTATCGGTGTAATTGCAGTAATTAGCTACTTTAAATTGTGGAAATATCTATACAGAGAATGGTTCACATCTATTGACCATAAAAAAATCGGTGCAATGTACCTTATCTGTGCTGTATTAATGTTCGTTCGTGGTGGTATAGATGCATTAATGATTCGTACACAATTGACGATTCCAGATAATACATTCTTAGAATCAAATCACTACAATGAAGTATTTAGTACGCATGGTGTTATCATGATCATCTTTATGGCAATGCCATTTATATTTGGTCTGTGGAACATCGTTGTACCATTACAAATTGGTGCGCGTGACGTTGCATTCCCTGTATTAAATAACGTGAGTTTCTGGTTATTCTTTGCAGGTATGATTTTATTCAACCTGTCATTTATCGTCGGAGGTTCACCAGCTGCTGGTTGGACAAACTATGCGCCACTTGCAGGTGAATTCAGTCCAGGACCAGGTGTAAACTACTACTTAATTGCCATACAGATTTCCGGTATTGGTACATTAATGACTGGTATTAACTTCTTTGTAACTATACTTAGATGTAAAACACCTACAATGAAATTTATGGAAATGCCAATGTTTACGGTTACGACATTTATTACTACGTTAATCGTTATCTTGGCTTTCCCAGTACTAACAGTTGCATTAGCACTATTTACAACTGACAGAATCTTTGACACTGCATTCTTCACAGTTGCAAATGGTGGTATGCCAATGCTTTGGGCTAACTTCTTCTGGGTATGGGGGCACCCTGAAGTGTATATCGTTATCTTGCCAGCATTTGGTATTTATTCTGAAATTATTCCGACATTTGCACGTAAACGCCTATTCGGTCATCAAAGTATGGTCTGGGCAACTGCAGGTATCGCATTCTTAAGTTTCTTAGTTTGGGTTCACCATTTCTTCACAATGGGTAATGGTGCATTAATTAACTCATTCTTCTCAATTACAACAATGCTGATTGGTATTCCAACCGGTGTTAAATTATTCAACTGGTTATTCACTTTATACCAAGGTAGAATTTCTTTTGAATCGCCAATGCTATTTTCATTAGCCTTTATTCCTAACTTCTTATTAGGTGGGGTTACTGGTGTAATGCTTGCAATGGCAGCAGCAGATTATCAGTACCATAACACTTACTTCTTAGTGGCACATTTCCACTACACATTAGTAACTGGTGTTGTGTTTGCCTGTCTTGGAGGTTTAATTTACTGGTGGCCTAAGATGACTGGCTTCAAATTAAATGAGACATTAAACAAATGGTGTTTCTGGTTCTTCATGATCGGATTTAACGTTTGTTTCTTACCACAATTCGTACTTGGTTTAGATGGTATGCCTCGTCGTTTATACACTTATATGCCAGAAGATGGTTGGTGGTTACTAAATGTAATCTCTACTATCGGTGCTTTAATGATGGCATTAGGTTTCATGTTCTTAGTGGCTAGTATCGTTTACAGTTTCTTCAAAGCACCACGCGAAGCTACTGGAGACAACTGGGATGGCTTAGGACGTACTTTAGAATGGGCAACTGCTTCAGCAATGCCACCTAAGTACAACTTTGCAATTACACCAGACTGGAACGACTATGATACATTCGTCAACATGAAAGAACATGGTCGTCACTATTTAGATAATCATAATTATAGTGATATTCATATGCCAAACAATACACCAGTCGGATTCTGGATGGGAATTCTATTCACTATCGGTGGATTCTTCATCATCTTCGAATCAATTATACCTGCTGTATTATGTTTAGTTGGTATCTTTATCACAATGATTTATCGCAGTTTCCAAGTTGACCACGGTTATCATATACCAGCGTCTGAAGTTGCTGAAACTGAAAAACGTTTACGTGATGCACGTATAAAAGAAAGGGAGGCTGTAAGTCATGAGTCATGATGCAAACACAATTGATCAACGTTCGCATGAAGGTGAGTTAAATAAGCTTGGCTTTTGGATATTCCTTACAGCAGAATTCTCATTATTTGGTACGTTATTTGCTACCCTATTAACGCTACAACACGGTGGCGATTATGCTGGTAAAATGACTACTGAATTATTTGAATTACCACTTATTTTAATTATGACATTTGCATTATTAATTAGTTCTTACACATGTGGGATTGCAATTTACTACATGAGAAAAGAAAAAGAAAAATTAATGATGATTTGGATGATTATCACTGTATTACTTGGTATGGTGTTCGTAGGCTTTGAAATTTATGAGTTTACACACTATGTACACGAAGGTGTTAATCTTACTATCGGTTCTTATTGGTCTAGTTTCTTCATTCTTTTAGGAACACATGGTGCCCACGTGTCACTTGGTATTGTTTGGATTATCTGTTTATTAATTCAAATTGCAATGCGTGGATTAAATAAAGATAACGCTCCTAAATTATTTATAGTAAGTTTATACTGGCACTTTTTAGATGTTGTATGGATCTTCATCTTCACTGCCGTATATATGATAGGGATGGTGTTTAGCGGATGAATACAATTGTAAAACATACTGTAGGTTTTATTGCCTCAATCGTTCTGACAATATTAGCAGTATTCGTAACCTTATACACATCAATGGCACTTAATGCTAAGATTACCATCATCTTCGGTTTTGCTTTTATTCAAGCGGCAGTTCAATTATTAATGTTCATGCATTTAACTGAAGGTAAAGACGGAAATGTACAAGGGTTTAAAGTTATATTTGCGATTATCATTACTTTAATTACTGTTATCGGTACTTATTGGGTAATGCAAGGTGGACATTCTCATCACTTATAACTTATAAAAAGACTTCTCTTCGGAGAGGTCTTTTTTTTTCAAAATATATCCCCTATTGTTTATACAACATTTTTTCCACAAAAAAAGTTACACTATAAATATAAATAAATCAGTTCCTAGGAGGTTATTTAGTTTATGAAACAACCTATTATTATAGATACGGATCCTGGTATAGATGATGCAGCTGCCATAAGTATTGCGCTCTATCATCCTAATTTTGATTTACGTATGATTACTACTGTAAATGGCAATGTTGGTATTGAGAAAACAACTGCAAATGCATTAAAACTCAAGCGTTTTTTCAATAGTGATGTACCTGTCCATAGAGGAGCTGCTCAGCCTCTTGTTGATGCTATTCGAGATGCTAGTGCTGTACACGGTGAATCAGGTATGGATGGTTATCCATTTCCAGATGTGAAAACAAGCGACTTAGCGTCTACACATGCAGTTGAAGCTATGCGTAAAGCATTAGAAACTAGTGATGAACCTATTACACTTGTCCCTATAGGTCCTCTAACTAATATCGCCCTATTACTATCCACTTATCCTGAAGTTAAAGACTATATAAAAGAAATTGTATTAATGGGTGGTTCTGCTAGTCGTGGTAACGTGACGCCTTTAGCAGAATTCAATATCTATTGTGATCCCGAAGCAGCTCAAATTGTTTTCAATTCAGGTTTACCTATTACTATGGTTGGACTAGATGTTGCAAGAAGCTCCACTCTTAGTCATGACTCAATTGATGCGCTACAGTCCTTAAACAAAACTGGTGACATGTTACATCAAATTTTCAAACATTATAAGGGTGATGACTTTGAAAAAGGGATTAACGTTTATGATGCTTATACAATCATTTACTTACTACATCCAGAAAAATTCAATGTACAAGAAGCAGATGTACAGATTGAAACAACTGGTACGTTAACAAAAGGCGCTACAGTCACAGACTTTAACACGCGTTATCCTAATTGTACTGTTGTCATGTCAGTAGATCCTAATGAATTCAAGACAATGTTTATAAATGCATTACAGTATTGTGATTAAAGCATGCATGCCCAATATCTATTTTCATAAAAAAACACGACTATATCCTGTTCATCATAAGTATTTTTATAATTATAGGAGTAGTCGTGTTTTTTATTGTTACATATTAATATTTTTGACCTACATTATTATATAAACCGCCCTGCTTTAGTATTTGATAATATATATGTTTTATTTTCTTTAAAATATGATGTGAATACTTGTCCAAAAAAACCACCATTTATTCTATTCTTATCTCCAAATGAATAGAATCCATATCGATATGGTTGCGGGTATTGTGAAGTTAAACTTTCATGTATCAGCGGATTAGTGATTTGAGAACTAAATATTTTATTCTGCTGTAAACTCAATATCAGTTTCCCCATATCACTTGGAGACATATAAAGGTTTCCTGCACCATAATACTGTTCTAAAACATTTGGTATTTGTTTAACTGGGTTACCCAACACATTATCTTTTTTATATCCATTTGCCATGTAGCTTTGTAAATTTTCATTATCAAAAAATGCAGTGAAGTCGAGATGTTGTGGTTGTGCAATTCTCTTCTTAAAGTTTTCAACATATGATTGGTGTGTTACAGCTTCAATTACAGATGATAATACTAAATAGTTCGCATCGTTATATCTATTCTTATTATAAAACTTATTTTCAATACCTTTATGTTGTATTGCATGTACCGCTTCAGTCAAATTCTTATAACTGGGTGAAGCCTTATATTTGTATAGACCACTTTTATGCAACATTAGTTGATTTAGTGTAATTGGTTTTTTCGTTTTAAACCACGGTAGATACTTATCAACTGGGTCATCCATGTTGATTTTGTTCTCATTAACTAATTGCTTTAACATTAATCCAGTCATAAATTTTTGTGCAGAGCCAATTAAATATAAAGTATCCGCACGATTTTCTTTATTCTCTTCAAAATTTTGAATTCCATAGCCTTTATTCAATTTTAGTTTTCCATTTACATATACAGCAGCGGTACCATTAAATTCAACTTGCTTTAAATAATTGTTAATCTCTTCCATTTTAGGGTCACTTTGATCAACAATTGTTTTCAAATGTTTACTATGATTGTCATTTTTATGTTTTGTTTCATGATTTTGTGAAGTAGCTATATCTTGCTCAAATGGTCGATAATGTTTGTAAATAATCACAAGTGTGAGCAAAATAAAGCAAATACTTAAAATAATTAATATTTTTTTATGTGTATGTTTTGTCATCTTGGTGCCTCTAGATAATTTAATTTATATTCTGGATATAATTTTTTTCAAATTGTGTTGTTATAGCTTCAATGTTTTCTACATTTAGTGAAAAATATAACTTGATTTTAGGTTCCGTTCCTGATGGTCGTAACGCAATAAAGCCTTCTTCAAAGATAAATCTAATTAAATTTGCTTTTGGTAATATCAACGAACTAGTTGTACCATCTTTGATATTTCTGACTTCACCTGTTTCGTAGTCTTCTATGCTTAAAACATCCATACCACAAATAGAAAATATTTCTTGATTTCTAAATTGTGACATAATTTTTGCTATTTTCTGTATGCCTTGTGCCCCTTCGAATGTAGGTGCAAGTGTTTTGTCTTTGAAATTACCAATATTTTCATATATATCTTCGATCGTATCTTTAAATGTTAAACCATTTTTATTTAACAAATTTTTATATTTTATTAATAACGGTACCATCTGAATCGCATCTTTATCTCTAGAGATAGGTTTGGCTAAATAACCATGACTCTCCTCAAATGCTAGTAAAAGCTGTTCTTGTGACTGGTGTTGTTTTTGCTCTAATAAATCGGAAATATATTTAAATCCAGTTAGAACATTATTTACTTCTACATTTAAAGATTCTGCTAATCTTTCTGCTAATTCACTAGTAACTATAGATTTGACGATATATTTATGTTTCGTATCTTCAGCTAATTCTTGAAATCTTAATTTCATTAATAATAGACCAATTTCATTTCCATTAAAATATCTGAATGTTTGATTGTCATAACGTTCAACAAATCCTAGTCTATCAGCGTCTGGATCAGTAGCAATGATTAATTGCGCATCTGTTTCATCTGCTAATTTTTTACCAAGGTGGAATACTGCTTCATCTTCTGGATTAGCAACTGCCACAGTTGGAAAGTTTCCATCTGGAGTAGATTGTTCTTCTTCAATCACGAAATTATGGTAATGCATTTCTGTAAGTATTTGTGACAACAAGGGTAAACTTGTGCCATGTAAGCTTGTAAGTACAACTTTAGCATCTTTCTCCTCAATAGAACCTACAAGTGATTTAATTTCATTTTTATAACTTTCAGTAACTTCGTCTGAGATATATTGTATTTTTTGCTCTTTTACCAATGTTTCAAAATCTCCATTTTCAATATTCACAGGAGACTCAATCGTATTTATATAATTGCTTAATGTATCAGAAGCCTCTGGTAATAGTTGTCCACCCTCTTGATTATAAATTTTGATACCATTATAATTTTTCGGATTATGACTTGCAGTAATCATGACTCCTGCTTGTGCATTTAAATGTCTGACAGCAAAAGATAATTCCGGTGTTGATTTATAATCATTTGACAGAATTGCTGTTACACCATTATTTGCCAATACACTAGCCATTTCCTTAGAAAATGCTTTTGATAAAAATCTAGTATCAAAATGTATGACAACTTTGGCTTCATTATATTTATTATTCAAATGCTGTGCTAATCCGAGCGCAACTTTACGTACTGTAAAAGCATTCAATCTCCCTGGACCTAATCCAAATGTACTTCTGATACCTGCAGTACCAAAAGATAAATCACTTTTAAACCCTTCATTCTGTTCTACTTCTGTTTGTTGCTCATAAAACGATTTCACTAAACTTTCATCTATCTTATCTAACCATGCTGTTTTCATACCTAATAAATCCTCCTTCTATCATTAAAACTAAGATGAATAGCATCTATAGCTTTCAATAGCTACCTATTATTTAACATCTTTCACCAAAATCAATTTTAATTCACACATTGGATAACATTAACGCTCTGCAACATGATATTTACATTGCTTATTATATCCTATGTCCATCGATAAATCATTTGTTACCAAATGACATTATTGTAATACATAGGATAGTTTTTCTTTAACAATTCTTAAGTCAATATAGTAATTAGAAGAGTCACTACATTTATTAAGTAATGGTACAGACATTAAATAACATATTAACTAAAATATGTTTTTTAAGTTTGTGTTTTAAAATTATTTATTCACAGTTGATATTTTTTACTGATAGTAATAAAATAATTAGTTATAGTACATTTTCTCCTTTACAAAAAATTTACAAAGTTAAAAATAACTAAAAATATAGGCACATGTACAAAATTTGATATATTGGGAGCTTCACTTATGAATAAATTTTTAAAATATTTTTTAATATTGCTTTCTTTAGTTCTAGTCGTTGTTCCAGTCATTTTTGCTGTTATCTTACTAAAATCGTCTCAAGGTGCTTTTGAACATTCATTTAATAATAATGATTCATCAAGAAAATCTAACATTCGTGAATCAAAAGTAGATCCTTCTAAAGATCCTATTTCTATATTGTTTTTGGGAATTGACGACAATAGTGGACGTGAAAAAAACGGACAAACTGCTGAACACTCTAGATCAGATGCAATGATTCTTTCTACTTTTAACGCTGATAAATCACAAATTAGAATGCTAAGTATTCCTCGTGATACAATCAGTTACGTACCTAAAGTTGGTTACTATGATAAAATCACACATGCTCATGCATTTGGTGGGCCTACTGCTTCCATGGATTCTGTAGAAGCTACTTTAAATGTTCCAGTAGATTACTATGTACGTATAAATATGGAAGCATTTGTTGATGCCGTCAATGAACTTGGTGGTATTGAATATGATGTTCCATATGATATTAGTGAGCCGAACACTAATGACACTGGTAAAATAAAAGTTAAAAAAGGATATCAAAAACTAAACGGAGACGAAGCATTAGCAGTTGCACGAACCCGCCATCACGATTCTGATTTAAAACGTGGTCAAAGACAAATGGATTTGATTAAGAAATTGTTCACTAAAGCACAAAGCGCTGATTCATTTAGTAAGTTAGATGATGTTATAGAAATTGTTGGTAAAAATGCTAAACATAATTTAAGCTATAAAGAAGTTAAATCACTCGCTACTTCGTATTTAAAGAATGGTATTGAAATTAAAACATCACAACTTGAGGGTGATGATGATTATTTAAATGGTATCTACTATTACAATCCAGATATTAAAAATATTAAAGCAACCTCAAATTTATTGAGAAGCGATTTAGATTTACCTAAAATAAAAAATAAAGATGATTTCCTAAATCAACGTGTGATTGATTTTTATGGTACACTCGTACCACAAACTGAATTAGATAGCAGTCTACTGAGAAAACAACAAAAAGATAGCTCATCTAATAAATCTGATAAAACACCGTCATCTGAAGATAATAACAATGACAACCAAACTAATGACTCAGCAAATTATGATGATAATCAACAACAAAATTCAAATGCTTATCCAAATGATCAATATGATGCTACTCAGCAACAAAACACTCAAGAAGCACCTACTAATTTATATTAAATTTGAAAGGACTGCATGATATGTCACGTAAAACATACGAAAAACTTGCTCACGTAAATAGCATGTTTAATGTTTTAGAACAACAATTAATACACAGTAAAGATATGGCTCTATTCAGAAATGAATTTTTCTATGTTAATCATGAACATCGTGAAAACTATGAGGCATTACGAATTTATTATAAAGACAGTGATATAAACCCTGTTGTCGATGGTGCATGTTATATTGTTGCACTTCCAGAAATATTTGAAAAAGTCGATGTTTTTGAATCCGAATTGCCATTTACTTGGGTGTATGATCAAAACGGTATCACTGACACCATGAAACAAATCAGTGTACCAATTCAATACCTCATTGCTGCAGCTTTAGAAGTTACAGATGTCAATCTGTTTAAGCCTTCTGGTTACACAATGGGTATGAACAATTGGAATATTGCACAAATGCGGATTTTTTGGCAATATACGGCTATAGTTAGAAAAGAAGCACAATAATTTTAAATAATTGACTGCCCTATCTCTATAATTTGTGATAGGGTATTTTTAATATCTATTAACAGAAATGAGGAATTTTATGTTTAAAATTGTGACTACTCCGACGATGCTAGAAGATGCATATCAAATTCGTAAAAGCGTATTTGTTCAGGAACAAGGAGTGCCTTTAGAAAATGAAATAGACCAATTTGAATCTATAGCTACTCATGTAATTGGCTATGATCAAAGCAATACACCTTTTGCAACGGGGAGATTTCGCCCTCTTGATAAAGGCATTAAAATTGAACGTATTGCAATAATCGCTTCACATAGAAAATTAGGGTATGGCAAGTTACTCATGAATTATTTGGAAGAAGTCGCAAAATCACATGGACACACAAATTTAAAACTTAATGCACAATGTCAAGCACAAGCTTTCTATGCAAGTCTTGGTTATACTACTGAAGGCGATGTGTTTATGGAAGAAAATATTGAGCATATTGTGATGATAAAAAACATTTAAAACAAATATCTAAATTATTACAGTCATTCTTCATTTATTTTCTGTAACATTTCGAAATATATTAAATTTAATCATTTTTTTAAATAAGCGTCACAACGCTTTAAAATGGATTTTTTGTCAAATTTAACACGAATTTTAGATTAATATTAGATTACAAATCAGTAAAAAGTAGTTAACTCATTCTTTAGTCGTATTATAATGTATTTAAATATATAAAGGTAAAGGGGCAGTTTAATGGCTAAGAAAAAGAACACTTATAAGGTACCTTCAATTGTAGCACTTACGTTAGCAGGTACAGCTTTGACTACTCATCATGCTCAAGCAGCAAGTAATACTCAAGACCAAACGTCAAACAAGAATGTTTTAAATGATGAGAAAGCACTTAATCAAAGTGAAGAGATTAAATCTGAAATAAGTAATCCAACTACAAATATTTCAGGAACACAAACATACCAAGACCCTACACAAGTTAAAGAAGTATCTAGTGACGATAATACAAATTATGATGCTCACTTGGATGGTTTAAATGAACAAACTTCTGAACAAACTTCTGAACAATCAACAAACCAAGATACATATAATCAAGAAGAACACGTTCAGGAAGAAACTACACCAACAACTGAAGAAAATAGCACAGTAGAAAATCAAGAAACAACAGACAGTGCTAAACAAGCACAAAATACATTTAATGAAGACACTACTTCTGAAGCTGTAGCAAATGACGTTGACGATAGTGGTTCTAATAATTCAACTGACGTGAAGGCTCAAGATACATTTGCTTCTGACGTTGAAAAATCTGATGCAACTTCTGAACAAGCAACTACTGTTTCTGACAATTCACAAGATGTTGCTCAATCTGAAGATAAAAATTCTAACGACACTTCTGACGTGAAGGTTCAAGATGCAGTTGCTTCTGATGTTGAAAAATCTGATTCATCTTCTGAACAAGCAGCTACTGCTTCTGACAATTCACAAGATGTTGCTCAGTCTGAAGATAAAAATTCTAACAATGCTTCTGACGTGAAGGTTCAAGATGCAGTTGCTTCTGACGTTGAAAAATCTGATTCAATTTCTGAAAAAACAGCTATTAATGCTAAGCAAAAGCAAGATACAGCTAAATCTGAAGATAAAACTTCTAATGACGCTTCTGACGTGAAGGCTCAAGATACAGTTGCTTCTGACGTTGAAAAATCTGATTCAATTTCTGAAAAAACAGCTACTAACGCTGAACAAAAACAAGATACAGCTAAATCTGAAGATAAAACTTCTAACAACGCTTCTGACGTGAAAGCTCAAGATGCGGTTGCTTCTGATGTTGAAAAATCTGATTCAGCTTCTGGAAAAACAGCTGCTAATGCTGAGCAAAAGCAAGATACAGCTAAATCTGAAGATAAAACTTCTAATGACGCTTCTGACGTGAAGGCTCAAGATACAGTTGCTTCTAAAGCTAAAAAAGAAACAACTTCTGATAAAGAAGTAACACCTTCTACGTTAGTTGCTAAAAAAGCACAAACAACAGAGAGTGCTTCAAAAACGCAATTTTCAACATTTAGTGCAGAAGCTACACCTGAACTTAGATCTGCAACAGCAAATACAACAACGGCAACTCGTGCTGTATCAGAAAGAGCTGCAACAGCAAAAGTCGTATTACCGAAATATTCACCAAAAGTGAAATCTTCTATTAACGACTATATTCGTAAGAAAAACTACAAAGTACCTAACTATGAACAAGATATCGCAAGTTATTTACCAAAATATAGCTACCGTTACGGTAAACCAGAAGGTATAGTTTTACACGAAACAGCAAATGACAATTCAACAATTGATGGTGAAGTAAACTATATGAAGAATAATTATAATAGTGCTTTCGTTCATGCATATGTTGATGGTAATCGTATTATTGAAACTGCGAACACAGATTACCTTGCTTGGGGAGCTGGTCCTCAAGCTAACGACCGTTTCATTCATGTAGAATTAGTTCATACACATGACTATGATTCATTTGCGCGCTCAATTAATAACTACGCTGATTATGCTGCAACAAACCTACAATATTATGCTTTAGCACCTGATAGTGCAGAATATGATGGTAATGGTACAGTTTGGACTCACAGAGCAGTAAGTAACTTCTTAGGTGGTTCTGATCACAGTGACCCTCATGGTTACTTAGCAACACATAATTATAGCTATGATGAGCTTTATGATTTAATTTATGAAAAATATTTAATCAAAGTTGGGAAAGCAGCTGCATGGGGAACTACTTCATCTGGTAGTACAGGTTTAGGAAGTACGGGTACAACTACCCCACCTAAGACTGGCACAGTTAAAGTTACTGCAAATAACGGTGTTGGACGCATTAACAGCAAAAACGACGGCTTATACACTACCGTTTACGATCAAAATGGTAAAAAGACAAACCGCGTAAATCAAACGTTGAAAGTCACTAAATCTGCAACTATTGGTAAAGAAAACTTCTATTTAGTCTCTGACTTTAATAAAGGTACTTTACTTGGTTGGGTTCATCAAAATGATGTAAGTTATAATGCTGCTAAAGCTGCAACATCAATTAATAAATCATATAAGATTAAGCCTGGTGAAGTTATTTATACAGTACCTTGGGGAACTAGTTCACAAAAAGCTGGTACAGTTACAGGAAAATCTGACCAAACATTTAAAGCTACTAAACAGCAACAAATTGGTAAAGCAAATTATCTATATGGTACTGTTAACAACATTTCCGGTTGGGTAAGCTTAAGTAAGCTTTCAACTACAAGTACAACACCTAGCAAACCATCAACATCAACATCTAAATTAGTAGTTTCAAACCTTACAAATCAACAAGGTACAGTTGCTAAATCAAATCATGGTGTATATACATCTGTATATGATAAAGCAGGCGTTCAAAAAGCATACGTTAATGGCAAAACATACAAACTGAGTAAGAAAGCGACATTAGGTAGTAAATCATTTTACTTAATTACAGATAACAAAACGAATGTCAATTTGGGTTGGATGTTAACTGGTGACATTACAGTTAAAGAAGCTGCTAAAAAAGCAACTACAAACCAAACTCAAACTGTAAGTAAAATTGGTCAACTTAATACGAAAAATTCAGGCGTTAAATCAACTGTTTATGATGAAAAAGGTAAAGATGCTTCTAAATTAGCTGGTAAAACTTATACAGTTACGAAACAACGTACACAAGGTAATAATACTTATGTATTAATACAAAATGCGAAACAAAATACGCCAATTGGCTGGGTTAATACTAAAGATATTAATACACGTAGCTTAAGTAAAACAGCTGCTAAAAAAGGTCAATATACTGTTAAAGCTACGAACAATGGTTTATATGCAGTGCCTTGGGGTACTAAATCTCAACAATTAGATTCACTTAAAAATCTTAAAAACAGCCAATTTAATGCATCCAAATCAGTCTTTGTTGATAAAGATGAATATCTTTACGGTATCGTAAATAATAAAACTGGTTGGATTGCGGCAAAAGATTTAAACAAAGTTCAAAAAGCAACTCAAAGTAGTACTACGAAGACACCTATTACTAAATCAGCCGTGTCACCTATTAAATATGACTACATTATTTATAATAAAGATGGCAGTTATTATCTTGATCCTACATCTGGTAAAGCATCAGGTTCTTTAAAAGATTTTTATGAAGGTATTTTCACTGTATATGAAAAACAAGTCATTAATGGTGTTACTTGGTACCATGGTAAATTAACGAATGGTAAAGTTGTTTGGGTAAAAGAAAACGACTTACGCAAAGAGTTAGTTAAACATTATAAAACTGGACTTACTTTAAACCAAGCTGTAGCGATTCAAAAAGGTTTATCATTTAAACCACAAATTCAACATACACCGGGTAAATGGGAAAATGCTACTTCAGCAGAAATTAAAAATGCTATGGATACTAGCAAATTAGAGAAAGACCCAACTCAAAAATACCAATTCTTACGTTTAGACAAATCACAGAATATCGCTACTGCTGATTTAAATAAATTACTTATTGGTAAAGGTATATTAGAAGGACAAGGTGAAGCATTTAGTGAAGCAGCTAAAGCTTATAACATCAATGAAGTTTACTTAATTTCACATGCCCTACTTGAAACTGGCAATGGTACTTCAAAACTTGCAAATGGTGGCGATGTTGTAAACGGCAAAGTTGTAACAAATGGTAAAAATAAATACTATAATATGTTCGGTATTGGTGCAGTCGATAACGATGCAGTAAGACAAGGTTTTACAACTGCTAAAAATAATGGTTGGAATACTGTTAAAAAAGCAATTGTCGGTGGCGCTAAATTTATCGCTGGATCATATATACACCAAGGTCAAAACACACTTTATAAAATGCGTTGGAACCCTGAAAATCCTGGTGTTCACCAATATGCTACAGATGTGGCTTGGGCATCACATAATGCAACACGCATTAAAGGTTTCTATGATTCAATGAACAAAATTGGTAAATACTTCGACGTTGATACTTATAAATAGTATTGCTTTAATTCTTAAAAAATATATTTATAGTAATTAGAAATACTAAAAAAGCGTACATGGTACAATCACTCTCAAAATGTGATTGTAGCCATGTACGCTTTTTGTGTGCTACTAAATATATGCATGATGCGCATTCAATTTATGTAATAAATGATTCAAACTTTCGATATCATTGGCAGTAAGATGTTGACAACGCGCTTCAATTAAGGCTACTCTCATCTCATTGATTTGTTCAACTAACGCTTTGGCTTTATCAGTCACCATCAAATCCTTACATCTCATATCTTTAGTTGATTGTTTGCTAGTAATATAACCCATTTGACTTAACTTTTTAATCCATCGAGAAACAATTGATTGTTCTTTATTTATTTTCATAGTCAAATCATATTGAGATAATACCTTGTAATTGTATAAAATTCTCAACATTTCAAGTTGGTCTGAAGTTAAATCCGTACGTTGTCCAAATCTTCTACTTACTAAATTTAGGTCATTACTTGTCAGTGTAATTAATTGCTCTAGTTGTTTATACATGCTGTTTCATCTCCACTACATTAAAATTAGTTTCACAATAATTTATATACACTATTTTATTTTCTAATATTATAATAGTATTCATGAAAATATACAATATTAAACTACAAATTGTACTAGATTGTTGCATTTCTCATGCGATTTATAATAAATTAGACGTAGTGTATTTAAAGTTTATCGTAATTTATTAAAGGAGCTCCCCTATGTCACAATTAAAAGAGCGAGATTACTTTTTTGATAATGCAAGAGCTATGTTAATCTTTCTCGTTGTATTTGGTCATTTATTACAGCCCTATACTGAAGCGAGTCAGCATTTATCAGCTTTGTATTTAACAATATATAGTTTCCATATGCCAGGATTTTTATTTATTTCAGGTTATTTTGCCAAAAAAGCAGGCCAAGCCGGATATTTAGAAAAAGTCTCTAAAAAATTATTAATTCCATATGTGATTTTCTTTGGATTTTTCTCTTTATATTATTATTTTACTGGCAAAGAAGATAGTGTGAAAATCGATCCATTCGACCCAGTTTTTGCATTATGGTTTTTACTTACTTTATTTTTATTCCATGTGATTTTAGTCATTGTGAAAGATTATAAACCTTATTTTGTTTTACCAATTGCAATTATTGTCTCTCTCCTTGCTGGCTATTCTAATAATATTGATAATTACTTAAGTTTTTCAAGAACGATTATGTTCTTTCCTATATTTTACTTAGGATATTTATTTACAAGTAAGCATATTCAAATTTTGAAAAACAAAAAATTTGTCCCAGTTGCTATCATAATACTAGTATCTTTTTATATCATTTATTCGTTCCATCCGATTAATGCGGATTGGCTATTGGGGAATTCACCATATATGTCATTAGAGGGTAAACAAGATTTATACAGTCCATTAAAAAGACTATTGTTGTATTTTATAATCTTACTCACTCTATTTTCATTCTTAAATTTAATATCTGAAAAATCCTATTACTTTACATATATAGGGCGTAAAACAATGCATGTGTATTTACTTCACGGCCTCGTTATAGGCATTATACGTGGGTTTGGTATTTATCCATTCAAAGATACTATATCAGTCTTCACATACTTGTATTTACTATTATTTGCCCTGCTTATCGTATATGTATTATCTACACGTTTTATATCAAAATGGACAAATCCAATTATTAACTTACAGTCTCCTTCTAAATTTAAAGAATAGACGAACTACTAACCGAATTGTATTACATTCAAATATGTTATGATGAATCTATGAAACCAACATACACTGAATTTATTCAAAATAGCAGTGTTTTTATTAAATCATACATATTATCAATACGATTCGGTATATTATTTTGAGGTGAACTATAAACTATGAAACTTTCATTAAACAATAATTCTAAACATTTAAGTGCACCAAGTATACGACAATTTTCTAGTCGTATTAGTGGTATTCAAGACTGTATCAATTTAACAATAGGACAGCCTGATTTTCCCATGCCTCAAGTCGTTAAAGAGGCTTACATAAATGCAATTCGCGAAGATCAAACAAGTTACTCTCATAATAAGGGCTTAGTTGAAACTAGAAATGCAGTAAGTCAATATTTTGAACAACGTTACAATTTTAAATATAGTTCGGAAGAAATTATTATAACCAATGGCGCAAGTGAAGCCTTAGACACAGCGTTAAGAAGTATCATTGATCCAGGTGATGAAATATTAATACCTGGCCCTGTATATTCCGGGTATATTCCATTAATTAAGACACTCGGTGGAACCCCCGTTTATATAGATACATCTAAGTCTGATTATAAAGTAACGCCTGAGGCTATTGAGGCGCACATTACCTCACATACGAAGGCAATTTTACTTAACTATCCAACTAATCCAACAGGCGTGATATTATCTTATGATGAAGTACAAGCACTGGCAAATAAATTAAAGGATCACTCTTTATTCATTATTAGCGATGAAATTTATGCAGAAAATACGTTTACAGGGTCTCATACATCATTCGCAGAATTTAGTGCTATTCGTGATCAGCTATTGCTCATCGGTGGACTCAGCAAGTCACATTCAGCTACAGGTATTCGAATTGGTTTTCTTATTGGTCCAGAATATCTTATAGAAAAATTAACCTTCATGCACGCTTACAATTGCATTTGCGCTAATGTCCCTGCACAAATTGCATGTATTGCAGCTTTAAACGAAGGTCTCGAGGCACCACAACATATGAATGAAGCCTATATTGAACGACGTGACTTCTTGATCGAACGATTGGAAGCACTTGGCTTTGATTTAGATGCTAAACCAGAAGGTGCATTTTATATTTTCCCAAGTATTAAACATTTTACCGACGATGATTTTCAATTTTGTATAGATGTCTTGGAAAATGCACATGTAGCTATTGTGCCAGGATCTGCTTTTACAGATTTCGGTAAAGGACATGTCCGCATATCATATGCTTATGAGCTTGATGCCCTAAAAGAAGCAATGCGAAGACTTGAACAGTACCTTTCAAATTATTATAAATCAAAACCACCCGTGTGAACGGGTGGTTTTGATTTTCACTCATTTTTTAATACATTATCTTTGATACTACGATTTCACTTCATCATTCTTTGAATAAATATTTTTTTCAGCAAATGTTCTTAAAATTTGTAAATATTCTATTGAATCTTCGGTTTTCATATTAAATTGCTGAATTACCTCTTCGGAAACACGTGCGAATTTTTTCTTTAATTCTAATCCTTTATCAGTTAATCTTACTTTAACCCTACGTTCGTCATCAGCCGTTCTAATACGCTCTATTAGTTCTTTTTTCTCGAGACGCTTAATGATTGGGCTAATCGTGCCAGAATCCAAATACAATTCGTCACATAGTGTTTTAATAAAAATTGGACGTTCATTTTCTATATATAGCAATACAATGTAGTTTGGAAAACTAATATCTAATTCTTTTAAATGCTTATTAAATATATTAACCACTTCTTTACTAGTTATATAAAAAAGGTAACACATTTCTTTTCTCATTTGATTTAAATCGTTTGAAGTCATAATTCTCACCCCTAGTCCTTACATATTATATTAGTATATATTTTAATTATAGTCAAATTAAATAAATAAATGTAATAAAACGTTCATAAAAAAATGTATTTTACCATTAATTGAATAATGTTTGAACAATAGAAATTAATGTAAAATATTTTTATTTTTATTTTTTTAATTTAAATACATCAATCTCTACTAAAATCAATTTTTATAATTGCATTCAATATTTCTTACTAAACCAATATATTTAAACATATAATAAAAAGAGCCAAATCAAACGTTGTACGTTTAATTTAACTCTTTGTTCAATGTAGTGAAATACAATTGTATATTATCGTTGATTTATGGGAATTTTGGAAATTGATCAAAGTCTGGATCACGTTTTTCTTTAAACGCATCTCTGCCTTCTTTTGCTTCATCTGTTGTATAGTAAAGTAAAGTAGCATCTCCTGCCATTTGTTGCAAGCCTGCCAAACCGTCTGTGTCTGCATTCATCGCAGCTTTCAAGAATCTTAATGCAGTTGGTGAATGTTGTTTCATTTCTTGACACCATTGTACCGTTTCATCTTCAACTTGATCTAATGGTACAACTGTATTAACTAAGCCCATGTCTAAAGCTTCTTGTGCATTATATTGACGGCATAAGTACCAAATTTCACGTGCTTTCTTATGACCAACGATTCGAGCTAAATAGCCAGAACCGTAACCAGCATCAAATGAACCAACTTTAGGTCCAGTTTGTCCGAAGATTGCATTATCTGCAGCAATTGTTAAGTCACATACCACGTTTAATACATTGCCACCTCCGACAGCATATCCTCTGACCATAGCCACTACTGGTTTTGGTATTACACGAATTAGTCTTTGTAAATCTAACACATTTAGACGTGGTATTTGGTCGTCACCGACATAGCCACCATGACCACGTACTTTTTGGTCTCCACCAGAACAGAACGCTTTATCGCCTTCTCCTGTTAAAATAATTACTGAAATACGCTGATCATCACGTGCTCTTGAAAATGCATCAATCATTTCTTGCACGGTGTTTGGTGTAAATGCATTACGCACCTCTGGACGATTAATTGTTATTTTAGCTATTCCATCATAAAATTCATATTTAATTTCTTTATATTCTCTAATTGTTTCCCATTGTCTAGTCATTTTGCTCCTCCTTATGAATAAAACCTAATACTATTCTATCAAATTCTGTCATTTCTTCCACATGAACCGTATGGCCACTATTTTCAACCTGATGTAAAACTACGTGTGGTATTGCTTCAATCATACGTTGTGCTATTTTACAAAATTTACCATCTAATTGACCTACAATAATACAAGTAGGTATTTGAATTTGTGATAAAAATGGCCATAGGTTAGGCATTTGTCCTGTACCATATTCACGTAATGCTTTGGCTAAACGCGTTGGATTTTGACGTAATCGCATTTCTCGAATTTCTTTTTTACTTACCTTATCTAAATCGTATTGAGTATAAAAAAGCGGTAATTTTTCCCAATCATTCACAAAGATTTCTAAACCTGCAATATCCAACACTTTGGCTCTGGCATGATCCACAAGTTGTCTTTCATTTCTATCTTCCTCTTCTTCTATGCCTGGAGAGGTACTTTCAAGAATGAGACCTGCTAAGTTAACTTGACCATGCATCGCATAGTACAATGCAATTCTGCCACCCATCGAGTAACCATGTAAAAAAAGTTGATAATCTGAAAAGTTTTCTAATGTAAAACCTAATTGTTTGCAAATAAAATCAAAATCCCACAATTGTTCAACATTCGACTGATCTTTACCGTGACCTGGTAAATCAACTGTCAACACGTTCATATCGCTTGTAAATTGTTGAACATGTTGATCAAAGCTATGTTGGTCACTGATAAAACCATGTAGCATAATTAGAAGTTGCTGATTATGTTCATTTGATTGATGAAATTTATAGTGTAACATTGATAATATCACTCAACTTTTTATAGAGTATTAGATGTTGTTGTTTATTCTCTTCTCGATGCGTTAAAATTTCATAAATATGTGCCCCAAACTTTGATAAATCAGCGTATTTGAATGCCTCTATTGTATCATATCTTTCAAAAGCAAAATCATATAGTAATGCCGTATGTTCAAAATTCAAGCCCGTAGGTGTACCAAATAGTCTTTCGAAGTATGCATCAGCCGCTTCTTTTTGTGGTAAATAAGAGAAAATACCACCACCATCATTATTGAGTAAAACAATATTGAGATGAATATCGTTCAATTTAGACATCAATAAACCATTCATATCATGATAAAATGCTAAATCACCAATTAATAATGTTACACGTTTGTGTACTGCCATGCCTAATGCAGTTGAAACCACGCCATCAATCCCGTTAGCACCACGATTAGCATAAATCTCCGCATCGCAATCGATAAACAAATTATCAACATCTCTGATTGGCATACTATTACTAACAAACAAAGTATCTTTGGACGTTAATTTGTCCAATACATTGGCAACATATGCAGACTCATCAGTTGCAGTTCTCAAATAATCTTTGATTTCTACAACCGCCTGTTTTTCTAATGTTTGCCATTTTTCTAACCATTGTTTACGTTCAACAGTTGGTGTTTCTGACAATTGTCTAAAGAAATCATTAGCTGACATTTCAAATGACACATGCGGCCACACAGGAAAAGCATCGGGTTGATCACTATTTTGCACTAGGATTTGAATGGCATGCGTTGATTTTAACCATTGATTTAATTTTTTAGAAATTACCGGTTTACCGACCCGAATAACAAAATCTATTTCTAAATCTAAACCTGCTCTAAATAGCAAATCATAAGTTGTAATCACATTTGGATGATGTTCTCGTCGTAATTGACTAAGTGGATCTGCCAGAATAGGCAAATCATGTATCGTAGCACATGTCAGAATTTGATCAACGTCTTGATGTTGCATATCCCCTACAATAATCAAGCCTTTACGTTTTTTGACAACGGTACTCATTTCATTAAGACTTGTTGTTTTTTGGTAATGTGGCAATACTTTTCTATCTGATGTTAACCATTCTACTTTTTCAATATTTGGTGTTAATGGCTCTCTAAACGGCAAGTTGAAATGAATTGGTCCCCGATGAGGTCCATATAAAAATTGACTTGCTTTCTGTAATTGGAATTTAACTGTACTCTCCATAAAGTCTTGCGTATCATTTTCATCGGCAATTGGAAAATCAAATTGATACTTCACATAGTTATTAAACATATTAGCTTGATTTATAGCTTGTGGCGCACCAATCCCTCTTAATTCATGTGGGCGATCACTAGTCATTATAACTAATGGTAAGTGGCTTAAGCTGCTTTCCGATACTGCCGGTGTATAGTTTGCCGCTGCACTCCCTGATGTACAAAGGATAGCAACAGGTCTCTCGCTACCTTTCATTAAGCCCATCGCAAAAAATGCTGCACTTCGCTCATCTGGATGAATCCAAGATTTCATTTTAGGATGCGCTTCTATTGCTATGGCCATTGGTGTAGACCGTGATCCTGGACTAATAACGACTTCTCTAATCCCATAGGCATATAATTCCGAAACAAATATAAAGACTTGTTTCGTTAAAGCATCTGTATGATTATTCATATTCCTCGACTCCTAAAGCTTTCATCATAGGGTTAAATTTTACTGCAGTTTCTTCAACTTCACTATCTGCATCAGAATCGCTAACGATTCCACATCCAGCAAATAATGTTGCTTGATTGTGTTTTATCAACATCGATCTTATCGCCACAATAAATTCACAATTATCATACATATCAATATAACCCACAGGCGCACCATAAAGTCCACGTGTACCAAATTCTTTCTCTTCAATATAACTAATAGCCTCATCTTTAGGATAACCACCCAAAGCAGGTGTAGGATGTAAATTATCAAGCAAACCAATATACGAATCTTTTTTCAAATCAGCATTGATTTTAGTAATCAAATGATATAAATGGTCATTAGTTAAGATTTGTGGCGTTTCATTATACGTTATATCGTCAACATAGATTTCGATATCGTTCAATATGCTTTCTACAACAAAGCGATGCTCATTTAAATTTTTATCATCATTTAAAAAAGCTTTAATATTTGCATTGTCAATCCCATCTTGATGTGTACGTTTAATTGTACCCGCAACAGCTTTCGTTGACAGTACACCATTATTGACTTCCATCAATTGTTCTGGCGTTTGTGAAAAGAAGACACTATCTTGTGATTCTAATACAAATAAATAACTATTATGCTCACCTTGCAATGCCTTTTTCAAAATATAAGGCAGATTAATATCTTTATCAAACATCACCAAACGTTTACGAGCGAGGACAATTTTTTTATGTTCATCTAACTTATCAATCGTTTCTTGAACTAAATCACGCCACTCATCTTTGTATATATCGTCAATGCGTTTAATATTTCCCATTTCTATATCTGGTAATATATTTGTTTGCGTTAAATTATCTATGATTGTTTTAAAATTATCTATTTTAAATTCTTTGGCTTTTACCGTATACGTAATATAAGTTGTATTCTTTTCCATCGTCACTAATACTTCTGGTAATATAAAATGATTAATACCAAATTCACGCCACTCATCACCGGACTTATGTGTTGAGAATTGGAAGCCACCACAAATTTTCAAGTGATGTTTATCCGAACTTGGATGAATTAACGTTATATCACTTTGATATTTTTCCCATTCACGAAAAATGGACTGTTTACTTTCAAAATCATTTTTGAATCTCGTAATAGCATGATAGCCAAAGAATGATGTTTCGTTGTCATTTTTCTTATAATAAAAACGGTCTCCTGCAAAATCTTCTGTTAAATGGAATAATAATGCAGGGTCTAACGCATCATCTATTTTTGCTTCAACAGAAACCCAAGTATGATTATTTTCATATACCGCTTCGACAATTTCACGTTCTCTGACGTCTATAGTCATCTATTTCACTTCTTTCATTTATCAGTTTGCACTCATTATAATATTGTACCACTTTTCACAATGTGTGTATGGTTTCGAGCTTATTTCATTAATACAATTTTTACGTTATTTGACCTGTACAACTTCTTCTATTAAAATAAATTTGATAAAAAATATTATAAATTAAAAGAATACGAGGTAAATTATTATGGCATCTCAATATCAACAATATTCAACTGTCAGAAAATACTGGCACCTGATGAGACCACATACATTGACTGCTGCTGTCGTACCTGTACTTGTAGGTACTGCTTCTGCTAAAATTTTCCTGCTTGGAAGTGAAGATCATTTAAAATTAAGTTTATTCTTAGCAATGCTACTTGCTTGCTTGTTAATCCAAGCTGCTACAAACATGTTTAATGAATATTACGATTTCAAAAAAGGGTTAGATGATCACACTTCTGTAGGTATCGGAGGCGCAATCGTTCGTAATGGTATGAGTCCAAAATTAGTTATGAATATCGCAATCGCCTTTTACATTATAGCTGGTTTGCTAGGTTTATTTATCGCAATACAAAGTTCATTTTGGCTTTTACCTGTTGGCTTGGTTTGTATGGCTGTAGGCTATCTTTATACTGGTGGCCCATTCCCAATTTCATGGACACCTTTTGGAGAATTATTTTCAGGTGTATTTATGGGCATGATTATTATTTTAATTGCCTTCTTTATACAAACAGGCAACTTACAAGTACTTATTGTTTGGATTAGTATTCCAATCGTAATCACTATCGGTATGATAAATATGGCGAATAACATTCGTGACCATGTAAAAGATAAGGAAAGTGGTCGCATGACGCTTCCTATCTTATTAGGTAAAAATAATTCAATACGTTTCTTAGCACTCATGTATATCGTAGCCTATGTGTTAGTTATATTTATTACGTTCTTTATTCCAGGTGGATCACTCTTTTTCTTATTAGCATTATTATCTTTCCCAATGCCTATCAAAGCTGTTCGAAGATTTAAGAAAAATGACACACCACAAACAATGATGCCTGCAATGGCAGCAACTGGAAAAACAAATACGTTTTTCGGTTTTCTATACGCATTAGGTATTTATATCAGTGCCTTACTAGGCGGCATTTAAAATGCAAAACCAATAATCAACTTAAGGGTCTGGGACATATAAAAATGTTTCAGATCCTTTTTTAATTAGGTAATAACTAACTAAATTGAAAAAATAAAGTCTCATAGCTTAATTTATTATATTATTGAAGTTTATGCATGAGCTTCAACTTAGGTAAACTTTTCAACTCTAGTCATCCTTGTCAGTGAGTGGGACTACGAAATCTTTATTAGAAAATTGTATTTCTGTTCCACGCCTTCTTTATTTATTATGAATCATGTGATAATGATTATGTCCGTAAAGATCAAACTCACTAGCAACACTGAAGCCTAACTTTTTATAAACACGAAGTGCGCCATCATTATTAATATCGCAATTTAAGCTCCACTTCTCATCTTTATTTGAATCTAATACATACTGAACAAGTTTCGTTGCAATGCCACGCCCACGAAATTCAGGAAATGTTGCCACTGTTTCGATATACCATTCATCATCATTTGCTTCTTTCATCGGCATCGGCGAACCATATGCACGTATATCATCATCTAAATCCATATCGAGCCAAGCCTGTTCTAATGCAACTTCTTTATCACCTGGGTATGCAATCAGACATCCAGCTACTTCCCCTTCTAATTCATATACCCACGTGTTACTGTAGTGCCCTCTATAAGGTACATCAATCATACTTTGTTCTATTATTTTTAATAGTCTCGATTGTTCAATATCTCTTACCACATCTATATCTAATTCTTTCCAAATGATATAGCATAATTCTGCAATTTTAGGAATATCAGCAGGTTTCGCTTTTCTAATCATGTTAGTCTCCCTTTTCAATTAATTCTTTAACTTTATTATAAATGATTAAATTAAAATTTCGAAGTAATGACTATTCTATGAAAAGAAGTCATTTGTTTTTTGTAGTTTTCGATTGTTGTATTTTATAATTTAAGCGATAATTAATGTATTAAGATCTATTAAGAAAGGACATGAATGTATGAAAGTAAACAAAGTAATCTATGTTGTGCTCGCATTTATTTTAGGTTGGTGTGGTATACACAAGTTTTATTCTAACCAGCTTCTACAAGGAGTGATTCATCTCATTTTCTTTTGGACTGGTATACCTTATATTCTTGCTATTATTAGTGGTATTATCACAATTTTCTTCAAACCAGCAGATGAGGACGGTTTAATAAGCTTCACAAAATAAACGACGCTTCATTTTTCATTATTTTCCGATTTAACACTTAACTTTTATCAAAATTGGGTAAATAACCTATAATACAAATTTCAGTATTTAACTGATAATATAGGAGGATTAAAGTGAAAAATATAATTAAGCGTGTATTTAGAGCATTAGCAGTTGGTTATATCGTTAAGGCGATTAGAAATTTAATTAGTAAAAAATCACAATAATATATAAATAAAGCTGATAGTCACCTGTTTTAGAGGTAATTATCAGCTTTTATTATGGCTCTATATTAATCTACATTAACTTCAATTTCTATATCAATTTTTTGTTTTAAATCCTTTGAATATGGGCAATAATTGTGCGCTTATTCTGCCAATGCTTAAGCTTCTTCTTTACTCAAATCTGTTAAAGTTACAGCTAAACTTGCTGATAATTTTACACCACCATCGCTTTTATCCGGCAGTAAATACGCTGTCACTTTCACTTCAGGTTCAATTTCACCTTTACCGCTTTGTTTTAAAATATGCATAAGTGCATTATTAAAACATGAGCTATAACCCGCTGCAAATAATTGCTCAGGATTTGACTCTGTTACGCCGTTACCTCCCATTTCTTTGGGTACAGCTAAGTCTTGATAAAAAGTATTATCTTCACTGAAAACTTTACCATCTCTTCCACCATTACTAATGACAGTTGTTTCGTATAAAGGTTTGACCATATGATTCACTCCTATTTTCAATGTATTCTTTAATTATTAAATTAAACTTTATTCAATAACAACGATACCATCTATTTTAAAAAATACAAAAAAAATAAACTATAGTTTTAATATCGTATTATTTCGTATTACAGTCTAAACCGCTAGATAATAAAATACTGTATTACACAGCTAAAATCGTAATTCTATTTAAGTCTATCTACCAATCAACACTTTGGAATGCCTTAGTGTCTTATAACATCCAATTATATGACAATTACATTTGAATAATAATCAATTAGGAAAAAATCAAATAAAATAATTATTTTGCAGTATAATAACATTAAGAAAACCAAAGGGGTGACTATTATGATTACAGATATTGTGAATACAATTATCACTATCATTAAAGCAATCATCGCTGCAGTGCCTAAGTAAGTGGACAACAGACTTAAAAAGGGCTACTCCAGATCACGTTCTGGTGTAGTCCTTATTTTAATACTGTCATTTAAGTGTATTCGTGCATTTTCCACATTTGAAACATTAAAGATTTAGTCTATCTAGCAATAACATAGTAGAAAATTAGTATTTAAATACCGCCGTTACCCTTTATAAAATAAAAAACCGCTAAATTAACGCCTTACTTACGCTAACCTAATGGTAATTAATTAAATTACGGAAACGGAGACAATTTCTCATTTCAATAATATGGCAGTATAAAATTAAGTATCAATACTAGAAGAAACTCGCTAAAAGTTACTCATTTCTAAAGGTCAAAACCTTACTTCCTCACTCTTATTATCTCCCCTTGATTTAACTTAACTAGGTCTTGAGTATTTATTTTTACTAAAGATTTCTCAGAACCTCCAACTGTATAAATAAAATCCATTTCCATCACTTTAAGATCAATCAAAAATTTCCCTTTGAAACCAAAAGAAGGAACCCCACCAGGAGGGAATCCAGTTTGCTCAAACACCTCTTCTTCATCAGCCAATCTTGGTCTATTAATATCTAAGCCTTTACCTACACGTGAAGTACTATCCCTGTGCTCTCCTTTCACAATTGCAACTATTAAATTATCGTTTGAATCCATCATGCAAATATTTTTTACAAAATCTGTTACCTGTGCATTTGTTACTTCAGCTGCTTCTTTCACAGAATGACATGTTTGGTTTAATACCAAATGTTTAGCGTTAACATTATATTTCTCTAATATCTTTTTTACTTTTTCATGAGTTCGTTCCATTCAGCCACCCCTAATCTTTTTATCATAAAATAAATTTATATATTTATTCTAATTTTTTATTATCGTTGAAACTCGTACACCATAGCATATTCAAATACTACAATTTAACTTTACAACAAAAAATAAGGCAAAGAAATAAGTAACCTGCAATATTGATTTTTATGCCTTCAAGGCGCTATCAATAAATATATTTTTATTCTTATTTTTGACAATGGCTCACAATCAAATTTCACAAATTTTTCAGAATAAATCCACGATTCTTTATCTATTTATGCTTTATCTAATCCTATTGAACGTCTAACAAAAATTGGTTTTATTAGATGTAAAAATACAATCCGACACCCAAACTATACTAGGTTCTTTTGCTACTTTAATTTTCCTCTGCATAATAAAAAGACAACATGACTATACCGACTTAAACATTTGATAATTTTTTTATATTGTGTTAATTTATATATGAAAAAGGCGACACACAATAAGTGTATCACCCAAGCGAGCCCGTTAAAAAGACGGTGGCTGGTTTAAATAATTATTCGAAAACAATCATCTCGTCCTTGCCAAAGTGATGTGCACCCCAAAAGTTGGACTAAAAATCAAACTTTTAGGGGTGTATTTTTATACAACTATAATTGTTCCACAACATTTTTATTTATAGTTGATTATTTTCAGACTCAAAACAAAATCTTTGATTATGAAAATAATTAATTAAAAGTTATATTTTTTCATTATGTAGTGTGCATTATTCAAGAAATTTGATAAAATGTAAGTAAATATATTTTGTCGAAATGGGGATTTTTTATGTATGATGAAAATTATTATGATGATTTAAAGCTTATATATTTAAATAAAAAAGATTTAAAACACAACAAAGAGTTAATCAAAACAATTTATAAAGATTATGAAAAAATTTATGGTGAAATTATAATTAATAAAACAAAGCCCATTCTTAATATTAATGGGTTCAATGTAGCAAAAATTGAAAACAAAATTACTGAACCAATGAAGGTGAAAAAATTATTCATTAACAATGGGAATATCTCTGCTTACTATTAAATCAATTGATTAAAAAATTTTCGAAATATAGTCTGTTCATTTTTTTAATTTATACTGCTTTGTTACATAAATAAGGAAGATAATAACTGATTACCAGTAATTATCCTCCTTATTTTAATATTTAATACAATTTATTATCAAAAATAAACTTAGATTTTAAAACTTAGATTGCCATATGGGTTTGTAAAGTATGGCGTTACTTTTTTATTAAGTAATTTTTCTATTTCAATGTTGCCTCTATTATTTCCAACTCTAATTTCATAAAATTTTGATAGATATTGGATTTCTAAACTTAAATCATAGATTTCATTTTTTTTATATTTTTTTGCATCAAAGACAATTTTAATTGAAAAACTATTATTATTTTCTTTTATTACACTTACCCTTTCATTTTCTATCTCTGTATCTTTCCCATCTTCCAAAGAAGATCTCAAGTAAAATTTTGCTTTTATATTTGGATTTACTTTTATTTTTTTATCTAAATCCACTTGTAAAAAGATTTCGAACTTATTCTTATTTATTTTGGAATTTTCAATATTCATTAGTTTTATTACTGGCTCTTTAAAACTTTCATTACTTTTCACATCATTAAATAGTTCAACCCAAGCATTTGCAAAACGACTATGTGAAAAATATTTGGCTTTATTGATTGCTGAATTAGAAAATTCTATCTTTTCTTTCTCAGTTTTCTCTAAATACTCAATTATACTCTTTGAAAGAGAATTGATATTCTCATTTTGTACCAAATAGCCATTAATTTCATTTTCTATCATATCTGAAGGACCATATTTAATGTCGTAAGCAATTACTGGTGTTCCTGAAGAAATACTTTCTTGTATTGAAAGCGCAAAACCTTCATATTGTGATGTAAGTAATGAGCAATCCGCTGTTTTAAATATTTCATTCGCTTTATCAGTGTAACCCATAAGCTTTACATTATTTTTTAAATTAAATTCATTTATTAACTTTTGTAAATTATTTTTTTCCTCGCCGTCACCATATATATATAATTTTGCATTTGGAATTTTATTTACTACAGCTTTAAAAGCTTTTATGCTATGATCTATTCTTTTTTCTTTATGCAAACGAGATATAATTACAACCTTATTTCTCTCTTTAAATGGTAATTTATCAATAACATTTATTGAATGTGGTATTACATAATAATTATCACGATTTCCAAATTGTTCAATTATATCTTCTTTTTGCTTCTCCGTTAATAAGACAAGGGCATCAATATTATTTAAATTATTCAAAACAGCTCTATTGCCTACTCGAATTATATTAGTATTCGGTCTAATATGAATACTATGTGTCATAAATATCTTTCTTATCCTATCGTCCTTCATATTTAATATTGTAGAATCTAAAGCTCGTGCTTCACCAACTAAATACGTAGGCGAATCACTTATTTGTTTTTTTATAAAAAATTCTTTATAGCTTTCGAATGAATTAAATCTGATTGTTTCTTCTTCAAATAAAATTATACTTTTCATTTTATTTGATTTATTAATTGCATCATATTCTCTAGTAAGGTATACGCTATTGTCTTTTCTATAGAAAACTTGTCTTGCTATACTATTATTATAATAAAAACTCTTCCAATATAAAAAACCATTTTTGTCTACAACATCTTTTTCAATGCAAATATTATTAGGAGCGAAATATTTTACTTCTCTGATTTTATTTTGCTTGTATATTACCTCTAATTTTTTTAATCCCTCATCATAATATTCCACTTTATTTTCGTTTATCTCTATTTTCATCATTTTTTCTGTATCTATTTTATATTTCTGGAATTCGTTTTTAATATCACGGCTTCTAAAATACTCATTTATGTTTAAAATATCAACCTTATCATTTAAATTATAACGATTTAATATAATATTTCTTATATCTATAAAATTTGAATCCGCGTGAAAAGTTAAAATATTTGATTTTATTCCTTTTTCGTCATGTAAAATTCTAGATTTATTTAGTAATGATGCCGTTAAGCCACCGTGGTCTTCATCTATTCTACTAGTTAAAAAAATAATTTTTCTCATAATCAAACACCCCATTGTTATTTTGAACTTATGTTTAAGTTTATATATTTTTTGCCAATAAATTCATATAGATAAAAATTTATTGGTCTTTTTCATTAACATAATTTACTTCAAGCATTTTTTTAAATGAATTTCTACCAATCAAATATTTAGAAAAGGGGAACTGAGACAACAATATTGCTATTCCAATACTAATTCCTAAAGTGAAAACTGTGAGTATAACTATGAATAATAACGGAATATCAACAAATGATGCTAATCCCCTAGAAATGTATTCGTTAATTAGTGGATGTGATAAATATATAAAAAATGATATTTCACTAATTAATAGTAATATTGAGAATTTATATTTACTTAATACTTTCATTACATATAAAACTATTAAAAAGGTGAGAATAGTATAAAGAATAATATCAAATCTGTTTGATTGTGCATAAACTACATCTTTATAATGATAAAACATAAAAATTGGGATTATAGAACATAACCATAATGAAACTACTACCCATATATATTTTTCAACCATTTTCATTACATAATCATAATTTTTTCCAAAGTAATAACCAAAAGTGAAATAAAAAATCCAATATGGAATAGCAGTTCTAGAATAAACTGGATAAAAATCTGCCCACCATTGTAAATAGTCTTGATTAATATAGGCAGTAAATGAATGACTGGAACTAATAATAAAAGTTATTAACAATATAATTATAGGATTCATTTTATTTAAAAAGTTATGAAAAAAAGCATGTAATATGTAAAACTGGAAAATCACTATAACAAACCAACCATACCAACTACCATATAAAATATATGTAGCAAATATATCTAAAAAACTTCTAGTTTCACTTGTATCAAAATAAATATTCAATGAATAAAATATTCCAATAAATAAATATGGAAGTAAAATAAATTTTATCCTTTTAAGAAAAAATCCCTTAGGAAGACCCTCTGAGTATCTCATAGACAAAAGAATTTCAGACAGAATTATAAATGAAAGTGTTGCAAACAATAGAAAAATTCTAATAAAACTATTTAAACTTTGGCTAAAATCTGACGTGTTAGGATCAGTTATTAATCCTGGAAAAGAGTGCAGTGCTACAATTGTTATACAAAATATAGCCCTAGCATATGTAATTTCTAATTTTTTATTCACAACTTTTCATTCCTTTAATGTTATATATATAGAGCGCCATTTAAATCAAAAGGTTAAATCTTTAATACGAAACTCAAATAATATGTTAATTATTGTAAATTATAACATTTTTTAACTCCACAATAAATATAAGGTTGAAATAAGGTCGTATAAAGATATAATTTCAATATTTTAAATAAACAGTTGGTAGATTTCGCTTTAATTAATAAAAGTAATTACTACATATATACAAAAAGCTGATATAGCATTTTGATTGGTAGATATCAGCTATGCTTTCTTTATTAATTAATTTTATCTTGACTTTCAATATCTATCAGTACATTTAAATTTTTATCATAAAATCAATTGCTATAGGATTTTCTGAATAATCTTTCCTATCTATTGATTTAAAACAAACAATTAAAATGTTCTGTTAATTTTGTAACTTCATCATTTTTAAAATATATCAAATACGTTGTAACATTTATCTGATATATTTAAGAATCTATAATAAATTAGACTGGTGAAAAAATAATCTCAACAGTCCAATTTTTGTTTATGTATGACGGATTGAAATATTAAGTGAATCACACTTAATATTTCAAAAAATGCCTATAAACGGCACTCTATTGTAGATGGGCTGTTTGTCTTTCGTTTACTATTCATAACTGACACACGACAACGATTAATTTCTCTATTAATTGCTTGTACAATATGAAAGCGATCAATAATGATTTTAGCATTTGGGAATAATTTTTTGATTAATTCTATATAAGGTTTATACATATCAATGGATATGGTTTTAACACGTGCCCGTGTTTTAAGAGGGAATCGACTAAAATATTTTTCAAGTTCACCTTTTCGTCGATCAGGTAAAATATCTAATATTTCGTGTGTAGTTCCGTCACAATATATAAAACTCATTGCGCCTTCAACATCTTTAGTTGATTTAAACTCATCAAAAGACAAATGATTTGGCAGTATATCTGATAATTTTGATTTAACTTGTTGGGCAATAATTTTCATTTGACGATGAACAGTTGAAGGTGAAATAAACAAATCATGCGCGATTGCTTTCTCAGAGCGTGCTTCAGCAGCCTTTTCAGCAATGGCTAGCTTTACTGAATTTGAAATCGAAGATTTTGGTTGAACGAAAGATGACTTAGCAGTGAAAGTTTCACCACAAGCCTTACAGTAAAATCGCTGTTTATTTAGTTCTAAGTAAGCAGGTTTATAAATGATTTCACCCATATAAATTAATGTGCGTCGCTTGCCATTTTTAATAACAGTATTATTTTCATTTTTAATACCACAACATTTACAAGCAATAGCATCATAGGTTAAAACAGCTTTATAAAATAGTGTTTTAATGCACTTGTAGTATATTTCTTAAGGTAATTCATTTGAAAAATAAATATTATCTACTTTTAAACCAAGGTAATTTGTTTTATTATAAATATACGGCACAGATATCTCTCCTTTAATTATGGTTTGGTCACTTATAATTATAGAGATATTTGTGCTTTTTTGTATCCAAACATAAAAAAGCGATTGATGATTTTACTCACCAACCATTAAAAGTGTACAGCCTTAATTTCTAATGGACAATAAAACGGACAACTTTTAAATATATATGGTCAACTTGTCCGCTTCTCGGCCAAAATTTTTAGAACTTGCTTTTATGTATTTTTGACAAAATAAAAAGAACGTTGATTTAACAACGTTCTTTCGACATCCAAAGTATTCACTTGGATTGGTTTTTCTGTTTTTACGGAAACGGAGGGATTCGAACCCTCGCGCCGCTTTCGCGACCTACACCCTTAGCAGGGGCGCCTCTTCAGCCAACTTGAGTACGTTTCCAATGGCTCCACAGGTAGGACTCGAACCTACGACCGATCGGTTAACAGCCGATAGCTCTACCACTGAGCTACTGTGGATTAATGTGTTCTCTCTTATCAAGCACAAATACTATTATATCAACAATGTTAAATTTTTCAAGTGGAAACACTAAAAAAATATGCGGAATATTTACACTAAATTAATATAATATTCCACATATGCCATTTTTACATATAAAATCGATAAGGATTAGGCTATTTATTTTCGAATAAAGAATACTTAGCTAGTGCTTCATAAATGTTTAATTGAGGTTTTGTGTAATCAATTGGAGAATCCGGATCAAATGTCGCAACCCTTGCTGCCCTATCCATCATGTAATAATATAAAATGCCATTTAGATATTGATGTTGCATACTATGCGCTGAAATATTAGCAATCATCGTTTGATTATCTACAAAAGTTACTTTACATTTCTTCTCTTTTACAGCTTTAATATTGTGAACATAATGAATATTGATCCAAGTATTTTCTTCTTTTCTGTCAGAATGCGTTGGGAAAAAGTACGTAGGAAAAAGCGGAGTGAATAAAATTGGGGGTTTACTACTAATGCCAGTAATGCGCATCGTATCTTCTTTCTTAAAAGCATAACTACTACCATAAAATCGACAAGACCTGTCAATAATTTTTGGTACTCGTTCTTTCAATATCTTACTTTCTTCTTTATATCTCAGCAAATAACTCCCTTCATTTTTACCTGTGGCCAAATTACATGGTTGTATGGCCATATCACCTTTTTTAATAATATAGGGTTGAATCATGTTGTTACCTCCTTGTTATTTGTAGCGATAAACAAATAATATACCAATAACATCTTAAAATCAACTTATATAATAATTATTTTTATAAGTTTTCTACAATTAATTTTCAGAGCAGAATCTTTTACAATTATTAATTTTTGGAAAAGGTGCATTTTACACTTATTTCTTCAGAAAAGTCAGAATATTCATTGATTTCAAAATTAAAACCTTGTATACTATTACTTAAATATAAACAGAGAGGTCGTGTAGATAATGAAACATAACACACATGTTAAATACAATACGCTAGAATCTTTTGTTTCCGCCATTAATGATTTAGGTATCGAATTAATCATTGATGAATCACTTCGCAATGTTCGCAAGCAACAATTAGAACAACTGATTGATAATGCACTAAAAAATAAAAACGAGAATGATTTCAAACGTTTTACTGAAGAATATAAGCAATTGGAGGCATTTCTCGTTGGCTAAATTAACATTTTTATACACAAATTAAGGTCTATTCCCTACTTTTATTTAAATAGAGAATAGACCTTTTACTTTGCTATTTTATGACATTAATCTAATTAATTCATATCGATCAATATCTCCAAAATAATGATAAATATCATAGTTTGAAAGTGCTTCTTCAATACTTTCAAATTCATGCATCGTACCTTCTAATGCGTTTTCTAATTCGGTAATATCACCCTCACCAAAAAAGTCACCAAATATTTTAGCATGTTCTATGCGTCCTTTTTTCACGTCTAACTTAATTTGTACAAACCCTTTTTCAAATTTTTCTTCTCGTTCAAAATTATACTTTGGATTTCTACCATAATTCCATTCCCAAGTTCGATATTTTTCATTACTCAATTTTTCAATATTTTCCCAATCTTCATCCGTCAATTTATATTCTTCTACCTGCGTAGCTTCACCAAAAATTGTTTTTAAAATAATTTTCTTAAACTGATTAATATCAATTGGTTCTTCTAAAAATTCTGAGATATTCGCAACTCTACTTCTTACAGATTTAATACCTTTGGATTTAATTTTTGCCGGATTTACCTTTAATGCATTCTGTACTTCGTTCAATTCACTATTTAGCATCAATGTACCATGACTAAACATACGCGCTTTTACTTTTACCATGGCATTACCAGATATTTTAGCTTTCCCTACTTGAATATCGTTTCTTCCACTTAGCTCTGCATCTACACCTAGTTTGTTTAATGCTTCAACAATAGGCTCTGTGAACTTTTTAAAATTATGGAAACTATTGCCATCATCGTCTGTAATAAAACTAAAGTTTAAATTACCTTTATCATGATATACGGCACCCCCACCGGATATACGTCTGACAACATCTATACCGTGTGCATCAATATACGGCTGATTTACTTCTTCAATTGTGTTTTGATTTTTCCCAATGATTATTGACGGCCTATTTACATAGAATAAGAAATAACTATCATCTGCTGGCATATGCTTCAATACATATTCTTCCATTGCCAAATTCAATGTTGGATCGGTAATATCATTATTACTAATAAATTTCATCAACTGCACTCCTTTACCTTATATGAGACCGAGACAAAAATAGATGCCTCAGATACATTTTATTTAGGCAGTAAATAACTGAATTGAAAATTCGCTTATATCATGCACTTTTCAATCCTAGTCAACCTTGCCGTGGTGTGATTACGAAATCTCTATTCGAGAATTTGCTTTATATCACACTCCTATATACCCTTACTTTATTTATGCAATATTTTGTGAAAAATTGCCAATCATTCACACTGAAATTTTACTAAATTCTTAAAATTGCTTTATATCACACTATTTAATGTTTATTTGTTTATTTGTTTGCTGATTTTTTGTATAATACTATCTAGTTAGCATTTCTAGGGAGGGCTAAAAATGACTGTTGCAGAAGTTGGAAATATCGTAGAATTTTATGACGGCTTAAAAGGTCGAGTAGAAAAAATTAATGACAACTCAGTAATTGTAGACTTAACAATTATGGAGAACTTCGAAGAACTAGACTTGCCAGAGAAAACTGTCATTAATCATAAACGATACACAATCGTTGAACAAGAAGGATAATTATAATGAATAGAATTTCAAAAGCTTTAATATGGTTTGTTGCAAGTTTCATTGTATTTCATTTAATACTTTTCGTCATGTGGGGCGAAAAACAAGAGTATTGGTATCTCTATACAGGTATCATGCTTATCGCTGGTGTTAGCTATATCTTTTATCAAAGAGATATTGAATCTAAGCGATTGCTCACATCACTAGGCGTTGGAATTATAACAGGTTTGATACTCATCGTAATTCAACTTATTTTTGCAGCAATTGTTTCTGATATAAAATATTCTGAATTAATTAAAGAATTAACACGTACAGGTGTCTACTATAAATGGCAAATGTTAGTCACATTAGTCTTTGTTATACCGTGTCATGAACTTTATATGAGAACTGTTTTACAAAAAGAATTACTTAAATTGAACATTCCAAGTTGGTTGAGCATTATCGTTACCGCATTATGTTCTGCCTCATTGTTTTTCTATTTAGATAATATGTGGATTATGTTCTTTATATTTATTGTACAAATTGTACTTTCAATGAGCTATTTCTATACACGTAGGATTGCTACTACTGCTGTCGCACAAATAGTTGCAGTTGTTATTCTATTAATATTTAATGTTTAGCTATAAAATCATACAATAACTTAACAAAAGCTGGAAGATTTCAATAACTATGAAATCCTCCAGCTTTTTTAGGTTAAGACGTTAAATGATTGATGCTGTTGAATCTTGTAATTTGAATCTGTTAATTTTCTTGAAATAAGCTCTACCATCGTAATTTCTCCAGACTCATGAATCACAGCACTTTCCAAATACTGTTTATAATTTCGATAACAATAATCTGTCATGCAAACACGATATGTGTGCTCTAAATCAATATTATGCAAATGAACACGTTTGAAAGGCTGTGCATTCATATCAATCGTATAGTCCACACCTTGCCAAAATGTACACAGTGTTTCATCTACAATTGTTAAACTAAGTTCCCCCTGACTAAATTCAATATGTCCATAACAATATTCTAGTATGTCTTTAATTTGTTGGCCTTTTAATGTTAAATCAACAGGGATATCCGGGTGTGGGTATGCATTATATAGTCGTTCATTAGTAATGTTTCCAGACAGACCTTTTTCCCCACTCGTAGGTAAATGTACACAAGAAATATCATTATCATATGCTTGTCGTATACTATCATGCAGTAATTGAGTAAATGCATGAGGTTGCGTAATCACATCAGCTAATCCTGAGACACTTGCCTCTGTTTCCAGCGTGGTTAAGCATTCTTCACTCCAATGATTTACTGTTTTACGATCATAATATGTTAAATCCAGTAAATCTGGATCCTCGTCATATTCGTTTAAATCTACAATTTGTGAATCTACATTTTCTAATTCGTATGAATTTGTTCGCTTTTTAAAATTCAACTTTACATGAATTAATTGTTCAGCATTTTGACCTGCTTGCACATACAATGTTTTATCATTTTGACCAATAAATGTTTGGTGTTGGTGCCCTGTGATTAGTAAATCTATGACACCCAATGTTTGCATTAATTTTTCGGCTTCATTTACGTTTTGCTCACGTTCAGTAGCTGACTTATTAAGTTGGTTTAATCCACCGTGGTATATAACGATAAGAAATTCTGGCATCTCAGTTTCATGTATGAACCGTATCCATCTTTTTGATGATAAGAGCGTCTTTTCAATACGTACATCATTTTCCATTTCAAAATGCTCACGTTCCATTAATCCATCAGAAGTCAAACCAACAATTGCAACTTTAACTCCATCAATTTCCTTTATAGTATATGGCGTTGAAAAATATGGTTCCCTCGTTTGTTTATATTCTATATTGGCAGATAACCAAGGAAATCTAGATAATGACACAGCCCTTGAAAAGAATGACAATCCAAACTTAAATTCATTTGGACTGATACCACTTGCATCATACTGCATCGCGTTCATCAACTTTATCATCGGGTGACGTTTATATGGTGCTACGACTGCATAATAGAATGCAGCTAATGAGCCAGCCAAACTACCACCACTATCTAATAATATGACATGCTTATTTTTTTCACGAATAGATTTAACATAAGTACCTGCTCTATATATATTAGAACCACTCTCTCCATTTAGAAAATAACTATGCATATCTGAAGTCGTAATGACATCAATTGCAACTTTTTCACTTTTATTCATAGGCCACTCTCCTCATCAACCATATTTTAACATGATTAATTAATACTTCGACACAAAAATCACTTTCATTGATATACAGTGCCTAATCACAATGTGACATGCGATTACTATTTTAAAATGAATGAGCTGTGACTCATACGAAAAACCCTCTTCATAACTCATAGCGTCAATGAAGAGGGCTGTATTGTATATCATCGTTAACCTATTTGAACACGTTCTTTAGGGTAATGGTATTTATCTGGTTCACGTCTTCCACCAATCATAATAATGAAACTAATTAATCCTACACGTCCAATAAACATGAGTATCATTAATGTAACTTTAGACATGTCATTGAAGTTATCAGTCACGCCTAATGAAAGTCCACACGTTCCGAAAGCAGACATGACTTCAAAAAACGCTTGTAAAAAAGAAATTTTACCATTTTCTACGATTAAAATAAAAATGGTACTCGCAAACGTTAATATACTTGCCATTGTAAATACTGCAAATGAGCGCTGCACATCCGTTGTATGAATTTCACGATTGAATGCTTTGATAGACACTTTCTCACTATTATTATTAAAATTGAGTAAGAACAAAATGAGTATTGCGAAAGTGGTCGTTCTTATACCACCACCTACAGAACTTGGTGATGATCCGATAAACATTAAGATACTCATAATGACATTGGTGCCTTCATTGAAATGACTGACATCAATCGTTTGTAAACCAGCACTTCTTGTAGTTGCTGATTGGAATAATGCGTAAAATAATGACTTATGCCAAGACATATTTTGAAAAGCATGATTATATTCAAATAATAAAATAATAAGCACACCAGATACAAACAGCACTAAGTATGTCATGGTAGTGATTTTAGCAAATAAAGAAAATCTAAAGTTAGGAATCCTATTTTTAATATATGCTTTAACTTCAATTAATACCGGGAATCCAATAGAACCTAAAATAATTAAAAACATAACTATCGTTTGTACAAAGTAATCATTGGCATAAGGTATTAACGACTGACCAGTTATGTCTAAGCCACCATTTGTTGTAGCCGACACAGCTACAAATAATCCTTGCATGATAGCATACTGTAAGTCTGGATTATCCCTATAAAAATAAAATGCTAATAATGCAGCACCGACTGCTTCGATAATTAAAATAGTACGTACAATATCTAAAATTAATTTAACCGTACCACTCATAGTATCTTTATTGTTATCTAGCATGATTAATTGTCTTTCACGCATACCAATATGCTTACCCAATACCACCCATAACATCGTACCAATAGCCATGACGCCGATTCCACCGATATTTAGAATGATCATAATGATAATTTGGCCAAATGTCGTATAAGTATCCACTATATTGACGGGTGATAATCCTGTTACACTCACACCAGAGACTGCAACAAACAGTGAATCTACTGGGTCGACGTTAATCCCCGGTTTATGAACAAATGGCAAATTCAATAGCAAAAATGCAACGATAATTGCTACAATATAATACATGACTATACCTTGTTGAGGACTGGATTTTTTTAATAATTGATTGAAAATGGACAACGCGTATTCACCTCAACACTACTTCAATTTTAGCTTGATATTTTTTACTTTACCATCTCTGTATATTTTAGCCGGTAAAGTATCTAAATCATCTTTATGACTAAAAATAATTTGTCTGTATCTAAGATTATCTTCTACTTCTTTACCATCTAATTCTACTATGACATCATTTTTTTGCAACCCGGACTTTTCTCCGAGTCCATTTTCTTTCACTTCACCAATCACTACGCCATGGTTTACATCATCTGGTAAGTGAATCGATTGACGTGCTGAATCATCTAAATCTTTAATATTGGCAATTTTAACACCTGTATTTGGATAAGTCACTTCGCCATTTGCTTCTAATTGTTTTGCAATAGATGTTGCATCATTAATCGGAATCGCAAATGCAATACCTTCTACATTTTCCATATCAATTTTTAATGAAGCTATACCAATCAATTTACCATGTTGATCTATGACTCCGCCACCCGAATTTCCAGGATTCACAGGCGCATCCATTTGAAATGCATTCATAAGTACATCATATTGCTTATCCTTATCTATATCTACAGGAACATGTCTATTTAATCCAGATACAATACCTTCCGATACGCTACCTTTAAAATCTACACCAAGCGGATTACCCACAACAATAATAGGTTCTCCAAGGATTAATGTACTAGAATCGCCCATTTTAATAGGTTTAACATCACTTCCAGATTTAACCTTGGCTTTAACTACAGCAATATCTGAATATTTGTCTGCTCCAATAACAGTACCAATTGTAGAATCATTATTACCATATGTAATTTTCTGTTCTTTTTTATCACCAACAACGTGTGCATTTGTAATAATAAAAATAGAGTCGTCCACTTTTTTGTAGACGACGCCTGAACCTAACTCATTTTCTTTTCCGGCCTCTTGTGTTTCTTTCTCAGCTGATGAAGTATGTTTCCCTGTATCATTTTCAACAGTAACTACAGAATGAATTGCGCTGTTAGCACTTTTCATTGTTGTTGTATAAGTTTTTTCTTCGTTATTATTACTTTGGAAAATACTATCTTTATTAGTACCATTTCTATCAACATTATTGAATATCGCATTGATAAGTACGATTAATAAAATAACAGCTAATACAATTAACACTTTCGCCCAATGTTCTTCAAAGAATGATTTCACTTTATCTACAAATGAATCACTACTTCTTCCATTTCCACTTTTCATTGATGCGTGTGCTTTAGATTGTTTGTACTTGTGATTTTGCGTATGCGCCTTATCAGTATTTTCATCTTCAATGTATTGATTCACTCTGGACTGTTGTGCTTCTTCCGAATAAAAGTGATCATCATCTGTTTTCATTGAATCTAGCTTATCTGATTTACACTTATCTGAATTTTGATTAGATTCACTTTGTGTTGTATTTAATGCTAATTTATTTTGAGTATGATTTGTTGTCTCTACATGTTGTACTTTACCATCATTCACTGGTTCTTCACTTGAAGTCTGAGCATTTGCTTCTACTGTGCTATCATTTTGTGGATTCACAGTTTTTTCATGCTTTTTCTGATCACTTCGTTGTGCTGCTAATGTACGTTGTTGTTGAATTTCTTCTTGTGTAAGTTTTTCAATTCGCGCTTTTCTCAAATTATCTTTGACACGCGCTTCATTATTCTTAGCCAAGATTTCGTCTTTCTCAGCACGATGTTTACGTGCATTTCTTTCCATTTCTATACGTTGTTCCCGTTCCTCATTATGAAAGAATTCTCGTCGTTTACGTCCATATTGGGCTCTCGGAATCACATGTTTTTTATTATTAGACATCAAAACGCCCCCTAAATTGCATGTTACTATAACGTCTATTATGACATAATACAATCAATTTTTCTGCCATTTTCATAGTTTTGTTTATGCTTTTCTTTGAAAATTCCCCTACTAATTATACACCTCAATGTTTGCCTTCAAAAGTTTTAATTTTCTAACTGATTAAAACATAAATTTGATTTGAAACGTTATTTTCACATTAAAATACCCCTGTTTCGCACTTTTATACGAATCAGGGGCGTGTTAAGCTTATTTCTTCTCTTCTTTTTTATTATTACGAACGGACGTTAACCAACCGATAACAACTAATACTATCATGACAGTCCAGAAGATAGATTGCCATAACACACTATGCGGGAAGTGTTCCGGTAAAATTAAAATATCTGGATGTGCTAATACCATCACGACTAATTTTATACCGACCCAACCAACGATAGCAAAGGCTGCGCCTTCGAGTCCTGGATATTTGTTTAGTAAGTTTACAAACCACGTTGCGGCAAAACGCATGATAATTACACCAAACATACCACCTAAGAACATGACTGCAAATTGTCCTAAGTCCATGCCACCAAAATGTATTCCGACTGCTGGTAATGTTACTGCAATAGCAAGTGCAGCAAGCATTGAATCTATAGCAAATGCAATGTCTGCAAATTCAACTTTTAATACAGTAGCCCAGAATGTTTTGGGACTTGCATGAATTTCTGTGCCTTCTTCATCAAAATGATGATCATCCGTGCCATCTTGGTCTTGATGGTCTTTTTCTTTAAAGAATGATATTAAATTCCGTATAGACATATACAATAAGTATATTGCACCTAATGCTTGTATCCACCAGAAGTGTGCAATGATACTAATTAGGAATAGGGAAATAAAACGAAATACAAATGCACCTAGTAAACCATAAAACAGTGCTTTCTTACGTTGCTCTGGCGGTAAATGTTTTACCATTACAGCCATAACTACTGCGTTATCTGCAGCCAACAAACCTTCTAAAAATACAAGTACAACTAGTACCCATAAATAAGGTAAGATCAAACTCGGATCCATACTGGACAACTCCTTTTTAATTAAGCATAAAAAATAGAGACCTAAGCTAAGTTAGTAAATACGGCATATAGCACTATGTAAGTAAACGTTAATGTTAACATTTAAAACTTAGTCTATACTCTTATTCACTATTAGCAAAGGTCTCACTCGACATTGTTATTATGCCCATTTTACCGGAAGCCTAAACTTCGTAATGACGATAAAATGACTATGTTGAAAGGATACATCCAGCACATAAGTTAAATAAATTAACCCTTGAATGCGTGAATCATATATCACTTATTTATAGTTGAGTTACTCCCCTCTGACTACAAAGTCATAGGTATTCTATTAATACAAATATTATACACAAATTTAAATTTTATAACAATCCATATAATTTGATTTCTGGGAATTTTTCTTCAAACCATCTTGTAGCAAATTCATTTTCGAATAAAAATACGTAATTGTCATAGATATCTTTCACTAAAATAGAACGTGATGAACTCATTTTATCTTTGATATCTTCTTCATTTTCTATCCAGCGTGCAATTTTTTGACCAACTGGTTCCATGATAACATCAACATTGTATTCATTTTTCAAACGATGCTCAAAGACTTCGAACTGTAACTGACCAACTGCACCGATAATAATTTGATTCGTATGCAATGCTTTATAATACTGAATTGCCCCTTCTTGTACAAGTTGCTCGATACCTTTATGGAAATGTTTTTGCTTCATTACATTTTTAGCAGAAACTTTCATAAATAGTTCTGGCGTAAATTGAGGCAATTCCTGGAAACTAAATTTCTGGTTGCCACCTACAAGTGTGTCACCAATTTGGTAGTTACCTGTATCATAAAGACCGATAATATCACCCGCTACAGCATGATTGACTGTTTCTTTATCATCTGCCATGAATGATGTGGATCGCGTGATTTTTTGTTTTTTCTTTGTACGTTGTAACGTTACGTCCATACCACGTTCGAAGGCACCACTTACAACACGCATGAATGCAATTCTATCTCTATGTTTTGGATCCATGTTTGCTTGAATTTTAAAAATAAATCCAGAAAAATCAACGTCAAATGGACTTACTTCAACATCCTCATTGGTTTGACGTGCATTTGGCATTGGTGCATGGTCAACGTATGCGTTCAAGAAATTTTGAACACCAAAGTTTGCTAAAGCAGAACCAAAGAATACAGGTGTTAAATCACCACTTAATAATGCTTCATTATCAAATGTTTCACCCGCTTCTTCTACTAACATTAATTCTTCAATAGCTTGTGCGAAGGCACTATCATTTTTCATAGGATGATCTTCTTCTAATTCATAATCATCTTTTAAGTGCAAGACATTTTCTTCATCTCTAAATGGCTCAATTGTATGTGAATCTCTATCAATAATACCGAAGAAATTTTGTCCCATACCGACTGGCCAATTCATTGGATACGTTTCAATTTCCAATGTAGATTCAATTTCGTCTAGTAATTCAAATGGCTCTTTACCGACTCTATCTAATTTATTGATAAACGTAAAAATTGGAATACCTCTCATCTTACAAACTTTAAATAGTTTTAAGGTTTGTGGCTCGATACCTTTTGCACAGTCGATTACCATGACCGCACTATCAACAGCCATCAATGTTCTGTATGTATCTTCCGAAAAGTCTTCATGCCCTGGAGTATCTAAAATATTAATTTTATAATGGTCATAGTCAAATTGCATAACTGAACTTGTAACAGAGATACCACGCTCTTGTTCGACTTTCATCCAGTCACTCGTTGCGAATTTACCACTCTTTTTACCTTTAACTGTACCTGCTTCTCTTATCGCACCACCGAATAATAATAATTTTTCAGTTAATGTTGTTTTACCAGCATCTGGGTGAGATATAATCGCAAAGGTTTTTCTTGATTCTACTTCTTCCTTTATACTCATATATATGCTCCTTTATTTCTCAAATATCCATTTAACGATATCTTCAGCTATTTGCTCTGCCGTCGACTCATCAAGTAATGTAAATAAGTGTATCACAAGTGATTCATGTATATCTTCTTGGTTTGACATTTCAGAAATTTCAACAGACCAATTCATATCAGGAATGGCGATGAGCAATAATTGGTCATCTCTCTGTTCATAGATATACACTTTACCTTTAATTCCTTGATAATTTAATGTTCTAATCTTCACTTGGACCACCACCGAATTTTTCGTATGCTGCTTCTAGTCCGATAAAATCATCACGGTGCGGCACTTTAATATGCCCGGGCATAATTTGGTAAGGTTCACGACCTTTAGATGCTAACACGACCGTATCACCTGGCTCAGCAATTGCTATTGCATGGCGTATCCCTTCAGCACGATCATCAAATTCAATATAATTATCATGTGTCGCACCTTTAGCTAATTCTTGTGTTAACTTTTTAGGATCATCATTAGCTGGATTATCAGGGGTGAAAATGACATAGTCCGCGCGACAAGCAACTCTACCCATTTCTGGTGTTTTAGTTAAATCTCTTTCTCCAGCCATACCGCATAAGAATATCAATTTTTGTTTAGCAAATGGCTGAACCGCGTCAATTAATTTATCCATGCCATCTGCTGTGTGCGCATAGTCGATAATTAAATCTATCGGTAGCGAAGGATCTAGCACTTCTAAACGTCCTTCAACTGGTTCTAAGTGCTCAACTGCACGCACGATATCTGTCAATGAAACACCTTTACTCCATACAGCAATTATTGCTGCCATTATGTTCGATACATTGAACAAACCGACATAGGGCGATTTCACATAAAACGTTCCCTCTGGTGTATTAAAATTAAACGCAACACCTTGTAGGGATTCATTTATCTGACTTGCTGTAAATTGTGCATCATTGGTAACACCGTATGTAAATACTTCATATGGTGTTACAGAAGCTAAGTATTCTGAAAATGTATCATCGTTATTCAAAACAACATACTTCTCTTGTGATAAATCTTCTCCTAATTGACTAAACAATAGCGATTTAGCATGACCATAGGCTTCCATCGTTCCATGAAAATCTAAATGATCCTGTGTTAAATTTGAAAAAATAGCGACATCAAAATCCACACCACGTAATCTTCCTAGTGATAAACCATGACTAGAAACTTCAAGTGTCATTGCTTCAGCTTCTTGTTCAACAGCTTCATTTATTTTCTTTGTGAGAGATACCGTTTCAGGTGTTGTATTTGCACCTTTTGATTTCTTTTCATTAATTTGAAAACCATTTGTACCTAAGTATGCACTGCCTTTACCTAATTTTCTATATATGTGATGAATCATCGTAGCAATGGATGTCTTACCATTCGTTCCTGTCACCCCATAAGTCACGAGATGTTTGCTAGGATAGTTAAATAATGTATTTGCTAATAAACTAGCTACACGTAACGTATCAGGTACTACAACTTGTGTAACATCACCTTCTAATTCTTGCTTGTGATTGACGATAATGATTTGGCAACCTTGTTCAACAACATTTTGACAAAATCTATGACTATCAACCGTATATCCTTTCGAGGCAACAAAAATACTACCTTGTTGTGCCGTACGAGAGTCCGTAGTTATATCTGTTACATTTCTATCTAACGTACCTATAACTTGTTTTACTCTTATTTTTTCAAACAACACGTTTGCTTCCAACATCTATCGCTCCTTTATTTCCAATACTTCTATTATACACATTTTCAATTGTTTTTATAGAATCTCTTCTCATGTTTATATTAATTACTTCCTATTATATATAATGTCAATAGCTTCAAAATCTATGATTAGTTATTTATTGTTAATATATTGTTGTCTCAATGTTAATATTTTCTATTTTTTTCTTAAAATCGTATATTGGCAGTATACTTCTATATTAATAATGGTATTGTATAGGTAACAACAGCATATTTTTATTACAAATTAATTTCCAATACAGTATGTATCATTTCACAACTGTTTGTAAAATGATATAATCATTATTAATTGTGTGTTTTTTCTTTCACGCATTAAAAAAATGCGTTAAACTTAGCTTGAGCTAAATATAATCTATTGGAGGGTGGCTTTTAATGGTTACTCAAAATAAAAAAATACTGATAATTACTGGATCTTTTGGTAATGGACATTTACAAGTTACTCAAAGTGTAGTGAACCAATTTAAAGAAATGAATCTAGACAATTTAACAGTTATCGAACATGATTTATTTTTAGAAGCACACCCAATCCTAACTTCTATTTGTAAAAAATGGTATATCAACAGCTTTAAATATTTTAGAAATATGTATAAATCTTTTTACTATAGTCAACCAGACAAATTAGATAAATGTTTTTATAAATATTATGGCTTAAACAAATTAATTAATTTGCTTTTAAAAGAAAAGCCCGACTTAATATTGCTTACATTCCCAACACCGGTCATGTCTGTGTTAACTGAACAATTCGATATGAATATTCCGATTGCGACAGTTATGACAGATTATCGTTTGCAGAAAAACTGGATTACACCTCACTCTCAAAAATATTATCTGGCAACAGAAGAGTTAAAAGAAGAGCTTGCAAGCATCGGTATTCCTAAAAATAAACTTAAAGTTACGGGTATTCCAATTTCTGATAAATTCGAAAGAAATGTAGATCAACATGCTTGGTTAAGACAAAACAATCTTGATCCAAACAAACCGACAATCTTAATGTCTGCTGGTGCTTTCGGTGTATCTAAAGGTTTCGGACCAATGATACAAGATATATTAAATCGCAGTCCACATGCACAAGTAGTAATGATTTGCGGTAAAAGTAAAGAACTTAAACGTTCGCTATCTGCACAATTTAAGCACTATGATAACGTTCTTATTCTTGGCTATACGAAACATATGAATGAATGGATGGCCTCAAGTCACTTAATGATTACGAAGCCGGGTGGTATCACAATATCGGAAGCATTAACACGCCAAATCCCGATGATATTCTTAGACCCAGCTCCAGGTCAAGAACTTGAAAATGCGGTCTATTTTGAAGAAAAAGGTTATGGCAGAATTGCTAAAACACCTGAAGCTGCTGTTCAACATGTTGCTTCATTAACAAATGAACCAGAAAAACTAGCAACAATGTCTCAAGCAATGGACGCATCACGTATTCCATATTCGACATATAAACTATGTAAAGATTTATTAAATTTACTTAATCATTCATCACATTATGAAGAAGTTTATGGAAAGGTTCCTTTATATGCAAAGCTCTTCGTTAAATAATCATAAATCAAATAAAAATTTCATAATCATGCTAATTATCTTATTCTTAATGGAATTCGCACGCGGTATGTACATACTAAGTTATTTAGCATTGCTTCCAACAGCAACTTCTATCGCGGTAGGTATTACATCTATCGCTATTTCTATACATTTTATAGCAGACGCAACCACAAATTTCGTCATAGGGTTCCTGCTTAAACGTTTAGGGACAAAAGTCGTACTAACGTTAGGTTTCCTACTCGCCTTCGTCAGCCTGTTCTTTGTGATTTGGTTCCCTACTTCGCCATTTGTTTTGATTACTAGTGCAATACTGCTCGGTATTGCGGTAAGTCCAATTTGGGTCATTATGTTGGCAAGTGTCGATGAAAAAAATCGTGGTAAAGAAATGGGCTATGTATATTTTTCTTGGTTATTAGGTCTACTCGTTGGTATGGTAGCAATGAATGTGATATTCAAATTCCATCCAACACAATTCGCCTTTTTAATGTCACTAGTTGTATTGATAGCTTGGATTCTATACTATTTCGTAAAAATACAACTCACCAACTATAATACACGCCCAGTGAAACAACAATTGGGTCAAATCGTAAATGTTACTAAACGACATCTCATACTTTTCCCTGGTATCTTATTGCAAGGTGCATCAATTACTGCGTTAGTGCCTATCTTACCTACTTATGCTACAAAAGTTGTTGGCGTTTCTACCTTGGAATATACATTTGCACTCGTATTCGGAGGTATTGGTTGTGCAATTTCAATGCTCTTTTTATCAAAAATTATAGATAATCATGGTAAACAATTTATGTATGGTATTATTCTCGCAGGATTCTTCCTATATACAGTGATGATTTTCGCATTATCATTGATTACCAATATTACGCTTGTGTGGATATTAGCTGTATTTATTGGCTTGATGTATGGCATCTTGCTTCCTGCATGGAATACCTTTATGGCGAGTCATATTCACTCCGAGGAGCAAGAAGAAACTTGGGGCGTCTTTAATAGCGTTCAAGGGTTCGGTTCGATGATTGGTCCACTTGTTGGAGGTCTCATTACAGAATTCACAAGATCAGTAAATAATACATTTTATTTCTCAGCATTAGTATTTTTATTCTTAGCTGTTTTTTATGGTATTTACTTTATTAAATCTAAACGTTCAGTACATTCAAAATAAAACATAATGATTATTTAAATATAGCAAAAAGCACCATAATGGCATTAGAAACTAATCTAATATCATTATGGTGCTTATTTAATGCCTCGTTGTATCATAAACTATGATTTTAAAAAATGGTTAAGTTTTACGCTAAGTTAAAGTTGTCTGATACTTTCCATTTTTCTTCTTGCTCATCATAATATACAAGTGACAGTTGTTCTATTGTTTCTTTGTAGTCAATTCCGGCTAATTTCAATTGTCCATAAATATCTTCGAACTCTTGACTTGTTAAGCCTTGGGCAATTGTAAAGTGTGGCACGAATGTATGATCTGCGACACCATAGAAATCACCTTTATTGAATTGATTAAATAATTTTTCTAAAGCTTCTGTTTTTTCAACTTTAAAATAAATAACATTAGTGATTGGCGCAAAATTTGAAGCTTTTGTCGCATGTACATCAATCGTCGGAATGCCTTCGATTTTTGATTTAATTGTCTCTTTAACTGACTCTAAATCACCATCGTTTATTTTAAACTGCCCCTTAATCGTAATATGCGGCATAATTGACGCATAATGAGCATCATAACGCTTACGATATGCATTCACTTCATCTTGAAATGCTTTTGACGGAATTAATGCTAATCCTAAAATCATTTAAATTCCTCCTTTGTTTTACATAATTTCATTATATCAAATTTCTGAAAAATTCGTTACTCTAAAGTAAATTTAGTTCAGAATATTAAAAAGAAATATTATCTGATAAAAAATGTTTTAACAAATCACTAAGTAATGGCTTCCATGACTTCCACTGATGACCTCCATCAAATTCAACATATTGATATGTAAAGCCGTGTTGTTCAATGATTTGATTTAATTCACGATTCGGCGTTAGAAAATCTGCACGTTTACCAGATGTTGGTAATTTGAAATCTGCTTCGCCCAAACCGACGGCATGCCAAATTGATAATTGCTCTGTATATTGGCAACGTTCTATTAGTACTTTAATATTTTCATCATGTTGAGGACTTAATAACCCTACTTGACTGAAAATACGCGGATAAGATAATGCAGTCATTAAAGCGACACTTCCTGCCAAACTGTCTCCCAGTAGTATTCGCGCATTCCCTACTTTAAAAGTTGGAAACGTTTGATCTATAAATGGTAGTATCTCATTGGCCATTGCTTTAACAGTTAATGGTGTGCGTTCACCTTGTGGATGAAATTCTGCACGTCTTTTCTCAACATCTTCATAATGAAAGCCTACAAATATTGCACGTTCAACTTCATTGGTTTCGCGTAATGATTCGTAGGTTCTATGAATTCTACCGAAACTGAAAAAATCTGCTCCATCAAAACAAAAGACAACTTTATATTTAAATAATTCTGTAAAATCTTTCGGTATATAAATCGATAACGTGACATCTCTTTCTAAGATTTCACTTGGAAAATTAATCTTATTGATACGTCCTGGTTGAAATTCATACATAAATCATACGCCCCCTAGTAGTCTTAATGACATTGTACCAAGAGACGCATGATTTTAAAATAAAGCGATGTTAATCTTTACAATATTATTCATCTAATTTTGATTTTTCTAATCGTTTTGGATAATCTTTTAACCAAAATATTGCATTTGGTAATTTTTTAGCATCAGGTTTATAAATAGCATTTCTACCGGATCCAAGTTGTTTTTTCTGCATTTCATAGTCTTTCAATGCATGTAATGCAGGTTTGTGTAATATCCAAATAGCAATAATATTCAACCATGCCATCATTCCTACGCCTAAATCACCCATCTTCCACGCAATATCCGCAGTCTTGATTGCACCGTAGACAGTAGCAATAATCAGTACAATACGGGTCACATTGATCCAAAAGAATGTCATTCGTCCTGATCCTTTACGCGTCAAGTAAGTAATATTAGTCTCTGCAATATAGTAATACGCCAATATAGTTGTGAAAGCAAAGAAGAATAACGCAAAAGCAATGAAGTAAGATCCTATGCCTGAAAATGCTGGGTCAAAATGATAGCCGCTTCCTTGAAACGCTTTATCGATACCTGCTTGTGCATACATCGCCGTTCCTGAATAATCTCTATCCCCATTAGACATTTCCACAAAAATCCCATTATCCTTAATCATACTTGGTTTACCACCAGAAGTAGTACCACCATCTGTGACGTTATATGTACCAGAAAGCAAAATAATTAATGCTGTCGCTGTACAAACAAATAAAGTATCCACATAAACTGAAAATGCTTGAACTAATCCTTGTTTGGCAGGATGTGAAACTTCTGCTGCAGAAGCTGCATGTGGTCCAGTCCCTTGGCCAGCCTCATTAGAGTAAAGTCCTCGTTTTACACCAATTTCTATCATTGCACCTAATATACCACCAAAAGCCGCTTGCATACCAAACGCAGATTTGAAAATAAGCGCAATTAAACCTGGTACTTGTCCAATATTCATAATTATAATAATCACTGCCATTAAAATATATGCAATAGCCATAAAAGGTACAATCGCAGTTGCTGCATTAGCAATCCATTTAATACCACCAAAAATAATTAAACCTAATAAGGCTGCTAAAAATATTGCAATAATCCACGGTTCTAAATGGAACGCATTTTTCATTGAACTAGCAATTGCATTGGATTGAACACCTGGCAATAATAATCCGACAGAAATCACTGTCACTACTGCAAAAATCAAGCCATAAATCTTTCCTAATTTCCCTTTAATCCCATATTCAATATAGAAAGCTGGTCCGCCACGGTATTGCCCTTTTTCCTCACGCTTGTATATCTGACCTAATGTCGATTCTATAAATGCGCTACTCGCACCTAAAAATGCTGTTGCCCACATCCAAAAAACAGCACCTGGTCCTCCAATAAAGATTGCTGTTGAAACCCCTACGATATTACCAGTTCCTACACGCCCTGCTAATGATAATGCAATCGCCTGGAAACTTGAAATACCCGTCGGTGACTTCTCCCCTTGAAACATCAACCTTATCATTTCTTTAAAATGCCTCACCTGGAAAAAACGCATCATTAAAGAAAAAAGAATCCCTGTAATTAGCAACCCATAAACTAACGGCTTGCTCCAAACAATATCATAAAACCAAGTCAAAACACTTTCTAACATAATGTATCCCCCTTGTTGTATCATTATGTAAAATGATATATTTTCAATTATTATACACATATAGAATATTCCGTGCAACGTATTTCATAAGTTATTGTTTTCACAATTTATATATTATAACTGTTAATTAATATAAAATATTTTGGATAACTATCTCTATAAAACAAACTAGTTTCACACGATTATATATAATGGTGGCGTTTTCTCGAAATATAAATAGACAATCACTCTATTTTCATCTTTTGTTCTGACTTTATTTAAGATATACTAAGTAGTACTTATAAATTAAATTTAGGAGGAACCGTCCTATGTTAAACAAGGTTTGGTTTAGAACAGGCATTGCGTTAATCATCCTGTTTGTATTAATCAAATTAGTTATGGAAGTCCATAGCGTCTTCATACCGTTTATTATCATTGTTCAATCGGTATTATTACCTTTATTACTTAGTGGCTTCTTATTCTATATTTGTTTACCATTTCAAAAAATATTAGAAAAGAATAAAGTCCCACGTTGGGGAAGTATCACAATCATCTTCATAGGTTTAATTGTGATTATCGGTATAGTTATTGGTTATATTGGACCATTAATTGCTGCGCAAATTGAAAACTTGATACATCAAATCCCAACATTGCAACACGAAATACAACATATTATTAATTTTGCTTTAGATCAAATGGAAAGATTACCAAATGATGTAACAGATCGTATCAATAAAATGGTGCAGTCATTTAGTAATAGTACAGCAGATATATTATCTAATTCACTAAGCTATATTACTTCATTTATTTCAACATTATTCTTACTCATCATGGTGCCTTTCTTCTTAATTTACATGCTGAAAGACCATGAACGCTTCATTCCTTTTATCGCTAAGTTATTTAAGGGTGACAGAAAAGTATTTATAGTTAAACTTTTAAATGACTTAAACCATACGTTAAAATCTTATATCCAAGGCCAAGTTACAGTCAGTGTTATCTTGGGAATCATTTTATATATTGGGTATACAATCATAGGTTTAAACTATACGTTATTACTTGTCATGTTTGCATGTGTGGCTAACATGATACCTTTCTTAGGACCATGGATGGCTTTCGCACCAGCTGCAATTATTGGTATTATCCAAAGTCCAACGACGTTCATTTGGGTATGTATTATCACTCTAGTTGCACAACAATTAGAAGGTAACGTTATTACGCCTAATGTTATGGGTAAATCACTCAATATTCATCCTTTAACAATCATCGTTGTTATACTTGCTGCAGGTAATTTAGGTGGTTTTGTGCTTATTCTTGTCGCAGTTCCACTTTATGCAGTTATTAAAACAATCGTTCGTAACGTGTTCCGCTATAGAGAACAAATTATAGCTAGAGCAAATAGTGACATTAAAGAATAACACGAAAAAGCGTTCGCTTCGAAATTCAGAAGCGAACGCTTTTATATATATATTATTAGCTTATTTAACGATATGATAACCGCTATCAACGTGAATATTTTCGCCAGTTACACCACTTGAGAAGTCACTTAACAAGTAAGCAGCTGTCTTACCAACTTCTTCTTGGTCTACATTACGTTTTAATGGTGCACGTTCAGAAATTTCTTTCAGTATAGAGTTGAAACCACCGACACCTTTAGCACTTAACGTACGAATTGGTCCTGCTGAAATAGCATTAACACGGATATTATCTTCTCCTAAATCTAGAGCTAAATAACGTACATTTGCTTCTAAACTAGCTTTAGCTACACCCATTACGTTATAGTTTTGAACAGCAAATTCGCCACCTAAATAAGTTGTAGCTACGATACTTCCACCTTCAGGCATTAATTTTTTAGCTTCTCGTGCTACAAGTGTTAATGAATACGAACTAATATCTTGCGCCAACAAGAAACCATCGCGTGATGTATCACTGAAACGCCCACGTAAATCTTCCATATTCGCAAATGCGATTGAATGATAAACTCCATCAATATTTCCTACTTCTTCACCAATTTTAGCAAAGCCATTAATGACGTCATCATCACTTTGAACATCTATTTGATACATATGATGTTCTGCTTGATTTAATTGTTCTACTAATTTTTCCAATTCATTTTTACTGCGTTCTTTACGATATGTAAACACTAACTTTGCACCAAGTTGGTCTAATACTTTAGCTACGCCAAACCCGATACTACGTTTGTTTGCAATACCCATAATGACAAATGTTTTATTCTCTAAATTTAACATGAAAATAACTCCTTTATTTAAATTTCCTTTTTTACATTTAACTGGTTCGAGTTGTTATAAAGCAACAAAATGTTAGTTCTTGCTCGATGCCAATCTCAATATTTCTTATTTTAACATTGGTTTGATTGAATAAACAATTTATTTTACTAACCTTAACGATTTAATACGTTTTCATCTTGAATTTTTACATTCATACTATGATCACGTATTATGATATGCATCGAATTTCTATCATAACAAAGAGCGGCCGCCTCATCTTAGAAGCTCAGCCGCTCTATTATATATTTTAATATCACAATAAGACTTACTGTTCCAAAATGAGAATTGAACTTAATAATAGAATTCTAATTCGCGTTTCAATTCATCCACATATTCTTTAGAACCAGTAACAATCACGCGATCTTTATAACGTAATTGCGTATCACCATGTGGCACAATCGATTCATTATTTCTAATAATACGTACAAAGATGATATCCCCACCGAATGGGAAATTTCGTAATTGTATTTGATCATATTGATGGTTTAACATAGCAATTTCATATAATGAAGTTTCGACATTACTTAAAATATTAAGCATGTTTGGCGTCTCAATTAACCCTTTCAGTAATATTTTATTACTCATATAACTACTGAATACTTCTATACCTTCTTCTTGTAAACTCACATCTGTCGAGCTAGATTCCAAACGACAAATAACACGTTTCACACCATGTTTTTTCGCCATTAGCGCAACTTTGCGATTAATGTCATCATCATTGGTCGAACATACAACGATATTTCGCTCAAACAAACCTAAACGCTCTAATAATTGTTCTTCATAATCACCAATCTCAATCATTGATATGGCGTCAGATAGTTTTCGTTTATCGCTTAAATCATTTCGATAATAAAGTGACACTTGATACAATTGTGAAGATAAATTTTGCGCAATTGGAATTGTTAATTGATTTTTTCCTATTAAACTTACTTCTATTTGTCTTGTAGCTTCATCAGGCATTGGGAACATTTTCTTGAACACAATTGGTACGAAGACACATGTAATTACCGCACTTAAAATAAGTATACCTGAAATTTCAGCCGATATAGTACCAAGTTGTTCTGCGATTTTTGCTGAAGCTATAACTAAGGAAAGTGTTGACGTCAGTAAAAAGGCAGAAGAAATTGTGGTCTTCATATCGAACCATCTGCGTATGTAAAACATTGGTAATAATTTAGATATTAAGAATGCAATCATTAAAAATGGAATAATTAATAACAACGACGGTTCTTTAATCAATTCAGGTATATTTAAATCTACTCCTACCATTATGAAGAAGATTGGAATGAAAAATCCATAACCAAATGAATCTAATTTTTCGACCATATCTTCATCAGGACCTAGTAATGAAACAACTACACCTGCCAAGAAGGCACCTAAAATATTCTCAGCACCTACCCCTTCAGCTAAAGCTACTAATAAAATGATTAAAGCAAAAACTGCACGAATACCAATTTGAGTTGTACCATCCATTAGTTTTTGAAGAAATTGTGCCTTTTTAAACATGCCTCCGAGGAAATAAAAGACAATGGTGAATACGACTAAACTACCAATAAGCCACATCGATGTACTACCAGATGCATTGAGCGTACCGTATGCCGTCAATAATATCATCGTCACTAAATCTGCAAGTACGGCAACTAATAGTATAAATTGGCCAATCGTGGTACGCATAATATTCATTTCTTTTAATGTAGGTACGACTACACCTAGTGAAATTGTTGAAATGATAATAACCATTAATAATACGTCGTCAATAAGACCGAACCATTTAAACATATATGCAAAAACAATCGAAATAATCATGATAAACATGAATACAACAAGCGCCATTTGTAAATGTCCTGGTTCTTTTTTCTTAATTCTCTGTTCGGTTTGCGTTGAACTTTTATCTTTTTTAAATGCTTTAAAATCAATTTCTAAGCCACTTAAAAACATTAAGAAGATGAAACCTAAGGTAGATAATATGTTAAGCATTGCATCTCGTTCTACAAGATTTAAAAATGAATGCCCAATGACAATCCCCATTAATATTTCTGCAACGACAATAGGTAAGAAACTAATTTTTAAACGATTGACTAAAATTGGTGTAAGAAATGCTGCCAATACAACGACAACAAGCGATATAAATTCCATATAACCCCCTTAAGTTAGGTAAGACATAAATGATGTTGCTAATCCAAAATAAATCAACATACTTACAATATCATTAATCGTTGTAATAAATGGTCCACTTGCAACAGCAGGGTCAATGTTAAGTTTGTTCATCACTAACGGAATCATTGAACCAACTAAAGTACCTACTGTCATCGCTATGGTTAAACTACTGCCAACAATTATTGCTAAAATAGGCTGTCTATATAGAATCATAATGATTATAAACAACACAGCAGCACATACTAAACCACTTAAGAAACCACTGCCTGCTTCTCTAAGCGCAACCTTAAACTTACTCTGCTCATAAATTTCACCAGTTGAAATATTACGTACTGACACGGCTAGCGATTGTGTACCAGAATTTCCTGACATTCCGCTAATTATAGGTATAAAAGCAGCTAATAATGCAACTTTAGCTAATGTATCTTCAAATGACCCAAGAATTGTTGCTGTGATCATGCCTAAAAATGTTAATATGATAAGCCAAGGCAACCTTTTTTTAGCAGTTGTAAATACTGAATCATTCGTTGCATCAACATCAGAGACACCGGCTAAACGCGAGTAGTCTTCGCTCGCTTCTTCATCCATAACATCTAAGATATCATCGATTGTGATAATTCCTAGTAAATGATCTTGATAATCTACAACCGGCATGGCAATAAAGTCATAGTCTCTCATTTTTTGTGCGACATCTTCTTGGTCATCAGCAGCATTTGCACTGATGACACGTTCGCTCATAATATCCTCTATATATGCATCATTTTCTGCTGTAATTAAATCTCTTAACGATAGCACACCCGCTAATTGTTTATTTTCATTTACTGCAAAAATCACATATATTGTTTCAGCATCTGGCGCTTGTTCTTTGACATGAATCAATGCTTCTTTGACTGGCATCGTCGCATTTAATGAAATATATTCGGTAGTCATGATACCACCGGCAGTATCTTCTTCATAATGTAACAGTGCTTTAATCTCTCTAGCATCTTCTTTATTCATTAATGTGAGGAGACTAACGATTTTCTGTTTTGATAACTGGTTCATAATATCAACAGCATTATCATAAGACATTTCTTCTAATACTTTACTCGCGTAACTTGCGTTCATTGTATCGAAGAGTGCTTCGTAATCTTCTTCATCAATTTCCAATTGTTCGAAAAAATCCGCTACTTCTTCTGGTGAAAGTACTTCAAACATACGTTGACGAATTTCTTCATCACTATCTTCAAAGTATTCGCTTTGTTCATATGTATGCATGGACAAGAATTCTTCTCTAAATTGATCAATTTCATTACTTGATAATAATTTATCAAGCAATGCTTGATCATAAACTTGTTCATCTTCTAACATGATTGAATCTTTTTCATTAGCCATTAGCCCCACCTCCATATATGTTAAATTATAGCATATTGAATATCGATTCTATCGCGTCATATTTATCGTTAATTATAATTTTTTGATTATTAATAGGGTGATTGAATGTGACTTGCCTACAGCGCAGTAATTGATGGGCATATTCATCATGTGCACCTCCATATAAATCATCGCCGACGAGTGGATGACCAATATGTTGAAAATGCACGCGTATCTGATGCGTACGGCCAGTGAGTAAAGTTACCGCACATAAACTATATGTGTGTCTATTAATTTGAGTTACATCCAATCGTTCGAAGCGTGTTTGTGCTTTTTTGCCATTTTCATCGACACATCTTTGTATAATACTGTCCGGGTGTCTGGCAATCGGTGCATCTATCAAATCACTGCGTGCTACTTCACCCCGACAAACACATAAATACTGCTTGTCGATTTGTGTTTGCGACATTAAATGGTGAATAAAGCCATGTTTCGCAATGATGACAATGCCTGATGTATTTCGATCTAAACGTGTAATGATATGTGGTACAGACGTAGTTTCATGGGCTTGAAAATAACCTAATACTTGTTCTGCAACACTGTAGTGAAGATGATCTCGTGAAGGAGCACAATTTTGATTTGCTGATTTGGATACTGCAATTAAATATGGGTCTTCATACAGTATGGTCAATGGTTGTTTGTATGGCAATAAGTTTGTACTTGGTGTTTCATCTGCCAACAATACCTCTAACACATCACCGTGTTTTAATTGCGCACGTACCGTAACTGACTCTCCATTAACTATTAAAGCGCCATTATGTTTAATGGCGCTAATCGTCCGCTTTGAAAATCGCTGTCTTTGTAAAAATGTTCGCAACATCTCAGCAGTTGTTATATTGAAAGTAAATTTCATTATTCCGTATCTCCACTAGAAATAAATGAATCATGTACACGTTTCCAGAATGGGAATGGTCTAAATCTGGCGAATCTAATTTTCTCATTTGCCACTCTATATTGTATCGCATTGACATTCTTATGTTTAATACTAACATGATCAATCGTTGTTAAAATTGTATCGTGATTCACCGGAGTAATTAAACATGTATGATGTTTTGGCAATACTAAAGGTGATCCCACTGTTCTAAAAACTCTATTGTTGATAGAAGCAATTTCAGCAATTTGCATCGCTTCTAACGATGGATGAATCAATGCACCGCCCAATGCTTTATTATAAGCGGTTGATCCAGATGGCGTAGACATACATAAGCCATCTCCTCTGAAACGTTCAAATTGATTGCCTCTAATATTCACATCTACCACTAATGTTGATCCGTTTTCTGTTTTCATAGTTGCTTCATTTAATGCTAAGTGTCGTGTTTCATAACCATTGTCATTATAGCGCACGATGATCTCTAGTAACGGATATTCAATAACTTGAAATTCTGAATTGTTAATCTCAATAATTAGTTTTTCTACTTCGTGAGGTAACCAATCTGCATAAAATCCAAGATGTCCTGTATGAATCCCTACAAATGCACAACGTGAAAGCATATGACTATATTGGTGAAACGCTTGTAATAACGTACCGTCTCCACCCACTGATATGACGATTTCTGGATTATCTGGGTCTTCTACCATCTGAAAGTCTTTCATATGGTTAATCATTTTATGTTTTAAAGCATTAGATTTTGAATCACCTTTAGATAAAATCGTATAGCGCATTGTAACATCCCCTAGTCATTATTATGCTTTTTCGCACGTTTCTTAGAATAATATTTCTGTGCTTCTTGAATTTCTTCTTTTATTTCTGACATTTCCTCATCTAACAAGTAGGCTGCTTCTGCTGCACGTTCTAGGCGATGCTGAATCTCAGGTGGATAGTCTCCATCATATTTATATCTCAATGTGTGTTCAATAGTTGCCCAAAAATTCATAGCTAATGTTCTAATTTGTATTTCTGCTAAAATCTTTTTCTCTCCACTTAACGTTTCTATGGGATATTCGATAATAACATGAAATGAACGATAACCACTCTGTTTCGTGTTACTAATGTAATCACGTTCTTCCACAACTCTAAAGTCCTTACGTTGTCTCAATAAATTAACCACTATATCAATATCATCGACAAATTGACACATTAATCGTAACCCTGCAATATCGTACATTTCTTCATGTAATCTATCAAATGATATTTGACGTTTATTCGCCTTATCTATGATACTTGTCATCGGTTTAACACGGCCAGTTACAAATTCTATAGGTGACGCATTGTCCTCTACTTCATATTGTTTTCTAAGCCCTTTTAATTTTATTTTCAATTCGTCTACTGCTTGCTTATATGGCGATAAAAACTGATCCCATTGATTCATTGTGCCTCACTCCGCTTCAATCTAATTCGAAAGTATTTTCTACAACGGACACAAACTCCTTACCATAATTTGTATTACCTTGTATGTTATCTAATATATAATTAAATTCATTTTCGAATTGTTCTAATTCTAAATCATCATTAATAATAATTTTCTTGCCTTTGTTTTCATGTAACATAGACCATGTTTCCTGAACAAATATTAAATAGGAATACGATTGACCATCGTCTAATATATACGCAAAACTATAATTATCACTATCAACAAGCATTTGCCCTGCTTCTTGTAATCCTTCTGTAGATTGCTCTGTATAACAATTTATACTATCTTCTGTAACTTTAATTTCATTCACATAAATACGCATGCTTGTTCCTCCTTATTCCTCATTATTTTAACATAATTTCATAGTACATAACACGTGACAAGCTAATGTTGTAACATGTTTCATTGTATATATAAACAAGATATTTAACTTTCAAATGCAGTTCAATTTAAAATATGTACAAAGTACTTTAGAATAAATGCTGATATTAAATTAAAGGGGTGCTTCTATGGCAACGAACAACGAAATTGAATTTAAGCAATTACTTACACAATCACAATACCAAGCTATTTATAAAATGTATTTTCAAGAAATGAATCCATTTAGTCAGACAAATTATTATATAGATACGCCTCAATTCGATTTAAAGGCTCATCAATCCGCTTTAAGAATCCGAGTTAAAGAAAACGAATATGAAATGACATTAAAAATCCCTGCAGAAGTGGGATTAATGGAATATAATTTTAAAACAAATATTGTGCCAGAACTCGATAAGCGAATTACACGAGACATGTTGCCAAATGAAATCATAGAGCAGTTAACACTGATGAAGGTTGACATTTCACAACTCGTAGTACTTGGCGCTTTAAAGACACAGCGTATGGAAAAAGTGGTTAATGGCAATTTACTCGTGTTGGATCATAGCCACTATCTTGATACTGAAGACTTCGAGCTAGAATTTGAGGTAGAAGACTACGACGACGGCCTAATTCAATTCAATAATATTTTGAAAAAGTTCAATATGACACATGAAATTCCAGACAATAAAGTACAAAGATTTTTTACACGTAAATCAAAATTAACTAGCAATTAATTAGGCACAATCACAAAAAGTCGAATTACTTCCAAATGTAAAAATTCATGTTATATTAGTAATATATTAACAGAATATGGTGATAATATGACACAAACACCTTATGAAATCATAGGACAGCACGCGCTATATAACATGATTGACCATTTTTATTATTTGGTCGAGCGCGATGAGAGAATCAATCATTTATTTCCTGGTGATTTTGAAGAAACAAGCAGAAAGCAGAAACAATTTTTAACACAATTTTTAGGTGGACCGAACCTTTATACACAAGAACATGGCCACCCGATGCTTAAGCGACGTCATATGGACTTTAAAATAACAATTCATGAACGCGATGCGTGGCTTGAGAATATGCAACATGCAATAATGCATGCGCAGCTTCCTGCTGGTGTTGGCGATTACTTATATGAAAGATTACGTTTGACAGCAAATCATATGGTTAATTCCGAAAATTAATTGTAGGTGGAATAGACATGACTGAAGAATTAAGAATAATACAACCTAATAGTCGTGAAGATGCAAATCTTTCACCTGTGAGCAAGATTGAAATATATTCATTTTTCGATCCTTTCAGTAAGGAATGCTTTAAGCTATCGGCGATACTTTCTAAATTGCGCATTGAATATAAACAATATATTAGTATTAGACATATACTGAATCCGTCACTACGTGTCTTAACGAAATGCCAAGCACAAAGTACTTCAGACTTAGACAATATCGCCCTTGCTTATAAAGCAGCAGAACTTCAAGGACGTATTCGTGCCGAACGTTTTATCCATCTTGTTCAAAACGAGATTATTCCAAAGCGTGATATTATTACTGAATCTATGGTAAATCATTGTATTAGTAACGCAGGCCTAGATTATGAAGTATTCAAAGAGGATTTGCATAGTAGTTGTTTAAAAGAAAGCTTACAAGTGGATTTGCATATTGCTCGAGAAATGGAAATCGAAGAAGCACCCTCTCTCGTATTTTTTAATGAAGATGTACATGAAGAAGGCTTAAAAGTAGAAGGTTTATATCCTTATCATATTTACACGTATATTATTAATGAACTTATCGGCACACCGATTGAAAAAGAATTACCGCCAAAACTTGAAGCATATATTCAACAACAACAGCTAGTGACAAAAGAGGAATTACTCACAATCTATGAATGGCCAGAAAAATTAATGAATAAAGAACTTAAAAAACTTGCACTACGTCAAAAGATTGAAAAACTAAATTCACCCGATGGTAAGTTTTGGAGAGCCAAGAATTAATTTATCTCGAAACAATAGCCATTTTCTTCAAAAGGCAGCATGCTATATAAAGAATAGCGTGCTGCCCTTTTGTTTTTTATGGGTTTTGAAATTCTATTATGCAAATACTGCAAAACGTTGTTGAATATATTTAGGATTAATAACCTCATCAACCATTGCTATAGCAAAGTCTGCATAACTTACATTAGTACCTATCACTTCATCTTTACTTATTTTATAAGTTCCTGTTCTATCACCATCAAATTGAAAATCTGGTGCAGGACTCATAAATGTCCATTGTACATTATCACGTTGCTTTATTTCTTCTAAAGTTTTGGTTTGTGCTAATGCTGTAGCTTTAAATTGTTCTGGAAAATCAGGTGAATCTACTAATCTCATTGTATGCGATGAATCTACAAATAAACTACCAGCACCACCTATAATCAATAAACGTTGTTCACTTCCACTTAATAAATCACTAAGGTGTTTTAATGATTTGCTATGCTCTTCTAATTTGGTTGGCTCTGATTGCCCAAACGCATCTATCACTACGTCAAATTCTGATAAATCATCTTTTGTTAAATCAAATAAATCCTTTTAAATAACTTGTTTGGCCTCTGTTTTATTCGTGCTTCTCACTATAGCTGTCACATCTAACCCTCTGTTTATCGCCTCTTTAGTAATGAGTTGGCCTGCTTTTCCATTTGCCGCTATTACTGCTAATTTCATATTCACCCTTCTCCCTTGTACTTATATTAGATACAAGAAAAGCGTATACTTTAATTAAAGTAAAGTCAACTGAATAGTTATTCATTTTTTTCGTATTTTTTAGCTGTCATTTAAAAAAGGGCATAAAAAAACGCCGTGTCTGATTACACGGCGCTAAACAAAGGGGATGGGAGAAATTTTTCACTTCAAACAAAGGGGTATGTTTGTTATGTGATTAATTTCATGTATACAATATAACACGCTTAAATGTACCTTTCAACCATTTAAATTAAATAAGTTCAGTTTGTCACAAACTTGTCATATTGTAAACGAATACATATATACTAAGCTTTCATTAGTTTTTCAAAAGCGTCTAATTTTTGTTCAAATACTTGGCAAGCTTGTTCAATTGGTTCAGGCGTCGTCATATCTACCCCTGCATTTTTTAGTATTTCAATTGGATAATTTGAACTACCTTTTTTCAGAAATTCATTAATATATCTTTCTACTGCTGGCTGTCCTTCTGTTAAAATTTGATGACTTAAACTTTGAGCTGCACTGTATCCGGTTGCATATTGATACACATAATAATTCATATAGAAATGTGGAATTCTAGACCATTCTTTACTAATATCTTCATCTGTTTCTACTGAATCGCCAAAGTATAATCTATTCAATGCGGCATATTCTTCATTCATGCGGTTTGCAGTTAGAGGTTCTCCAGCTTCTTCTATTTGATGAATTTTATGTTCGAATTCTGCAAACATCGTTTGTCTGAATAATGTTGCACGGAACCGCTCTAATTCTTGATTTAGTAACAATAATCTTCTTTCATCATCTAAATGCTTATCCATGTAATCACTTAACAATGCTTCATTACAAGTTGATGCAACTTCTGCAACAAAAATCGTATAATCACTTGAATTAGATGGTTGATTTTTACGACTGAAATAACTGTGTGCAGAGTGACCAAACTCATGAACCAATGTATATAGATCAGATACTGTGTTTGACCAATTTAATAATATAAATGGATTCGTTAAATGTGCACCTGAAGAATAACCACCTGAGCGTTTTCCTTTATTCTCATAAACGTCAACCCAGCGATTATTCAAGCCTTCATGCACAACTTCCATGTATTCTTCACCCATTGGTTGTAATGCCTTTATCATCCAATCTTTCGCTTCTTCATAAGGCATTTCAAATTTCACATCTTTTACTAGTGGTGTATAAAGATCATACATTTTCATATCATCTAACCCTAGTAATTCTTTACGTAACTCTGTATAACGATGTAACAATGGTAAGTATTCATGTACTGTTTTCACTAAGTTATCATATACTTTTTCAGGAATATGATTTCTGCTTAAAGCAGCAGCTCTTGCCGAATCATAATTATGTGATTTTGCATTGAATACATTTTTCTTAACTTCACCAGCTAATGTAGCACTTAACGTATTATTATATGCACCATAAGCTTTATATAAATTTTCAAATGCAGATTTACGTAGAATACGGTCATCCGATTCTAAACATTTAATGAATGTACCTTGCGTTAGTGAATGACGTTCACCATCTTTATCGATAGCATCTTCAAATTCTAAATCAGCATTACTGAACATACCGTATACATTATCAGGTGTAGATAAGGCATCTTGTGCTTCTGTGAGTAACTTTTCTTTATCGGCACTTAAAACATGTGGACGCTTTTCATTAATCAATTTCAAATCAAAGGCATAGCGTTTTAAATCATCATTTGATTCGATAAATGATTGAATTGTTGATTCATCAATTTGTAAAATCTCTGGCACTAAGAAACTCCAACCTGAACTGAATTTAATAATCAGTTGATGCGCGCGCGATTCATAGCCAGTATATTTATCATTGGCAGTATCTTGGTCTTGTTTAAGATGTGCATATACATAGACCTTTTCAAGTTGTGAACCTAGTTCATCTTCTAATGATAATGCTTTATATAGTGTTTCAGCACTATCTGCCAAATGACCTTGAAATTGTTGTTCTTGACCAAGACTTTGCTCAACTTCTTTAAAAGCTGATTCGAAGGCTTCGTCTGATTCAAATATAGTAGTTAAATCCCATGTATATTCAGGATATTTACGTTCTTGTTCTTCTCTTGTTAATTGTTGTGTCATATTCTGTAAACCTCCTATAGTTTCAATATTATAATTTTCTCATGTCAGTGTTAATTTTGCACGTCATTACACCCCATTAACCTGTATGAATTTTTGAATTTTTCAAATAGTGTTCTAGTGATATCTATGGTATCAACATCATAATGATAGAATTGATTAAATTTAAACACTTTTGACAGTTGCTCTATGTCAGTTTCCTGTATTTTTATCATTCTTAATACTTGTAATTGCCAATATACAGGATGTGACTGTATATACAATTGTTCTGGATAAATAATACCTAAATGGTTGCATACCCATGATTCAGAAAGTTGAAAATTGTATATTACGCTAAGACTGGGTTCAAGAACAGAATGCCGATTTCTACATCCTTTTAAATACTTTTGTACCGCATGTGATGTTAATTTAAGGTTTTTTATGTCTATATTCACCGAATTATTATATACATGCTCAATATGTTGAAAGTCCACTATTTCTCGTATCGCTATATAATTACTCCCTCCCAAAAATTGAATGATACGATATTTGAATAATTGCTTTGATGTGCTTTCCCATACAAATAATTGACGGCTTGAATGATCAATATAAGTGCGTTCATATTTACTTAACTTTAAAATTTTTGTTTTAACATGATATTGTATCCCTTTTATAACCCATATGACTTGTAACCCACATTTAATGAGTCCCTTGCTACGCTTTTTTATACTTTGTATCGTTATATTAGAAAATTGAATTTCTATTGCAAAATTTTGATTGATGATCAAATCGGGAATTTGACGGCACTTTTCTATGTATGGCTCAATTTGAATATAATGTCCAGTTTCTTTAAAACGACTTGCAATCATATATTTAACCTTTTGATGTTCCAATGTTTCTCCATTATTACATGCTAAACTTCGCTTTTTTATATGTGCAAAGTGCGGTATTGTAACCATCCCATTTTTCAAAATAACTTGGCTCTTACAGATGGGACAAACATAAATATCTTTTCTTTGTGCGTACTGAGCACTAATAATTTGATTATTTTCATTTATCGCAAATAGCATCAATCACTCACCTCATACTATTACACGTATGAAAGTGACTCATTACTTCTATATTTTGTTAATTAAATATTTAAAATCATCAAAAAAACACCATCAAAAGTAATTGACCTTTGATGGTGTCCATATAATTATTTATATTAATCAATCGTATTTGAAAAATAACGACGTACTTGAGACGCAACATTATGACTCATAATAATTTTAGCATAGTCATTTAAATACACTTCTGATTTGTCAGTAGGATATGCGAATTCAAGTAATTGACTATAACTATCATTGATTGTTTCTTGATTCACTGTTTCATCAAAATGTACTGCGTAATAGTATTGGCGATTAAGACTATATAATAAATCTTCAAACGCATCTGTTACTGGATTATTATGATGTGCAAAATCAATGACTTCTTCTAAATCATCGAATTTCACAATAACAGTACGTCTGTTTTGTTGTTTATGTTCATTTTGCTCATGGCTTTGTTTAACTTCTTTTTGTTGTTGACGTTGTTCAAATAAATCTTCTAAACTATCGTCTTGATCAAATGTTTGTGACAATAACTCATTAACTTGGTAATCCAATTGTTCATTATCATCATCAGACATATTCATTAAATCTTCATTTTTAGACTTAGATATCGTAACTTCAACACCTTTTTCAAAAGCGTGAACTTGTATCCATAAAGGACCTTCTACAACAAAGTCTTCTTCTTCATTGATTTCTTCCATCATATTCCAGAAGAACTCTTCTCCACGTTTGCGGTTTGTCCACAAATCTTCTCGTTTAAAGCCTCTTGCCTCAATATCACTATATGTTATAAATAATTTAACAGTAGTATCGTCAACGCGCTCTATTCTCATATCATCTCACTCCTTACAGTCGATGAATAGTAATCATATTGTATTAAAACCAAGTAAGAATTACAATTGTTTTGTTTGATTAATTTTCACTAAAACCTATTTGGTATACTATCTTAACATATACCATGTTAATAACCAAAAAAACAGCACTAACTTTAGAGTGCTGTCACAATAATTCCATACATTATGCAATTCATAAAAATTAAATATCAATACAAACGTTATAATTTGACGTATGTCACCATTGATTTGTTATGTTTAAAATAGCAAAACCATAAAGCAATTGTCTCAGGCATTACTTTATGGCTTGTTTTTTCATGTATAATTTGTAATTAGTCAACCATACGTTGCGCTTCTTGTAATTGGAACGTACGCACTTTTCTTGGTAAGAAACGTCTGATTTCATCTTCGTTATAACCAACTTGTAGACGTTTTTCGTCTAAGATGATTGGACGACGTAATAAACCAGGATTATCTTGAATAATTGAATATAAATCTTGAAGTGGTAACGCATCAATATCTACATTTAATTTTTGATATGTTTTAGAACGTGTAGATATAATTTCGTCTGTGCCATCTTCAGTCATTTTTAAAATTTGTTTGATTTCGTCAATTGTTAAGTGTTCTGAAAAAATGTTACGCTCCGTATACGGAATGTCATGTTCTTGTAACCATGCTTTCGCTTTACGGCAAGATGTGCAACTTGGTGAAGTAAATAATGTTACCATACATCTCACTCTCCTATTTTTCATGAATGTAAATTCATTTGATTTCAATATTTATATGATTAAGAAATATTCTGTGAATTCGTCTTCCTTAACCTTACAATGAAAGTATAACTTTCCAACATTAAAATTAAATGAGAATTCTCTAATTTTTTTCAAAAAATTTAAAATATAAGAATTTCTCAATAAATTCAACAGAAATATTGATATGACTATAGTTTAACATAACTTACAAATGATTGAAATACTGTTATAATAAAGTTATTGTGTATTAAATTAAATTTTAGAAAGTAGGCATTTAAAAATGGAAACATTATTCTCAGGTATCCAGCCTAGTGGTATTCCAACGATTGGAAACTATATTGGTGCTTTGAAACAATTTGGTGAAGTTCAAGATGATTACAATTGTTTCTTCTGTATCGTTGATCAACATGCAATTACAGTACCACAAGATAGACTAAAGCTTCGCAAACAAACGAGACAACTTGCCGCAATATATCTTGCTTCAGGTATCGATCCAGAAAAATCTACACTCTTTATCCAGTCGGAGGTACCGGCCCATGTGCAAGCAAGCTGGATGTTAACAACAATTACATCTATTGGCGAACTAGAACGCATGACTCAATTTAAAGACAAAGCCACGAAACAAACTGAAGGTGTACCAGCCGGATTATTAACATATCCACCATTAATGGCAGCAGATATCGTTATTTATAATACGAATATTGTACCTGTAGGCGATGATCAAAAACAACATTTAGAGTTAACACGTAACTTAGTCGACCGCTTCAATTCACGTTTTAACGATATTTTAGTTAAGCCAGAAATTCGTATGCCAAAAGTTGGCGGACGTGTTATGAGTCTTCAAGACCCAACTCGAAAAATGAGTAAGAGTGATGATAACCAAAAAAACTTCATATCATTATTAGATCAACCAAGCGTTGCAGCTAAGAAAATTAAAAGTGCTGTAACAGATTCTGATGGTATTATTAAATTTGATCGTGAACAAAAACCAGGAATTTCAAATTTACTTTCTATATATTCTAGTTTAACTGATGAGTCTATTGACTCACTAGAAGAAAAGTACAAAGAGTCAAATTATGGTGTTTTCAAAGCGGATTTAGCAGAAATTGTAAAAAATTTCTTAACAGAATTCCAAGAAAAATATGAATACTATTTTAATTCAGAAGAACTGGATACTATTTTAGATAACGGCAGAGATAAAGCACAACAAGTCTCTTATAAAACATTGAAAAAAATGGAAAAAGCAATGGGCCTTGGCCGTAAAAGATAATATAGTAAATCAACCTCATATCAAAAAGCACACCCTTATGGATGTGCTTTTTTGATGTCTTAAAACATATGCATTTAATTCATTACTTTTTCTTTTCACCAGTTTTAGGATCAATATCCTTATCAATTTCTACATGTTTAAGTGACGTATCTCCACCAATTTGGTGATAAACCAAACCTTTAACTTGCGGATTTGTTAAATGTGCTTCACCTTTTTGGTAAATTGGCGCAACAGGTGCTTCTTTTAACATGAGTTCTTCAGCTTTTTTCATTGTTGCATTACGCTCTTCAGGTTTTTTCAATAATTTTCCATTAGCGTCTTTAACTAATTTATCGTATTCTTTATTGCCCCATCCTGTGTTATTAGAAGTATTACCTGTAGTCATAATACTCAAGAATGTTAAAGGATCAGGATAGTCAGGACCCCAACCAGATAATGACGCTTCAAATGTTTCAGCATGTTCTTGATTAATTCTTTGTTTAAATGGTAATTGTTTAATTTTCAAAGTTACACCTGGCAAGTTACTTTCAACTTGAGATTTAATATACTCTGCTGAAATTTTCGCGTCTGGTGTATCTTCGGTATTCATAGTAAACGTTATGTTCTTTTTGCCTAAATCTTTTTTAGCTTTTTCTAAATGTTTCTTCGCAGCCTTTGGATTATAGCTTAACGGTGAATCGATTGTATCTGCAAAATCTTTACCATCCGGTGTCTTGGCTGTTAATTTTGCTGTAAAGCCATCTGTGGCTTCCGACCCATTATTTTTAACTGCATTTACATAGCCCTCTTTATCAATGGCTTGTGAAATTGCTAGTCTTAAGTCTTTATTTTTAAACTCTGGAACATTGTTTCTATTCAATTTAATATAAAATGTACTAGCCAATAAGCGTTTCTTCAATCCCGGATTATCTTTATACTTATCAACTTGGTCAGCTGTGATTGTAGTATCATCTACTGAACCAGTATAGTAAAGTGATGCTCCAGCTTGTTGGTCTTTTAAAACTTTGTAATTCACTCGATCTAAATGTACATGTTTTTTATCCCAATAATCTTTGTTTTTAACTAATTGCAGTTTATCTTCAACTTGCCATTTTTCTAATTTAAATGGTCCATTAAACACTGTTTTATCAGCAGTTGTACCATATTGTTCGCCTGCTTTTTTAACTACCTTTTCGTTCTGTGGCATAAATGAACCGAATGCGAACATTTCATTAATATATGGAATTGGTTTTGTCAATTCAACTTTTAAAGTATGGTCATCAATTGCTTTTACGCCCAATTCATCCACTTTCTTTTTACCCATATTAATGGCTTCTGCATTTTTCAGGTCATACATGATATAAGCGTATTCAGATGCTGTATCTGGATTAACCACACGTTTCCATGCATATTCAAAATCATGTGCAGTTACCGGATCACCATTTGACCATTTTGCATCTTTACGCAATTTTATCGTTAACGTTTTACCGCCATTACTTTCTTTTGGCATTTCTTTGGCTACACCTGGTTGTGCCTTATCATTTTTATCCAATGTATATAAACCTTCATAGATTTGATTATACAAATCAAATGACACAGTATCTGTTGCCAATGCAGAATCTAGTGTTGAAATATCTTGTGGTAACACTTTTCTAAAAACTTGCCCTTTATCAGAATAAACGCCTTCAGCATTTCCACACCCTGCCAATACTACAGATAATGCGATTAATATCATAAATAATTTGAATTTGTTCATTGTAATCCCCCTTTCCCCTTTTATACTGTTGTTTCTTGTATTTGCGCTTTTAAAGTTTCTGCCTCTTCATCTGTAGTAAAGACATAATGATTCGGTCGAATTTCATGTAACGTACGCTGATCATTATTCGCTTCATCTTCTTCAAAAATCGTTCTCTTTCTTACTCTTTCACTTTCTGGGTCTGGTTGAGGCACCGCAGAAAGTAAAGATTTAGTATACGGATGCATTGGATGATTATATATCTCATCAGAACTACCGATTTCAACAATTTTTCCAAAATGCATCACTGCAATTCGATCCGAAATGTATTTAACCATAGAAAGATCATGGGCGATGAATAAAAATGTAATGCCGCGCTCTTTTTGTAATTTTAATAATAAATTAACGACCTGTGCTTGAATGGAAACATCTAGGGCTGAAATAGGTTCATCCGCTATAATAAATTCTGGTTCAACTGCTAATGCTCGTGCAATACCAATACGTTGACGTTGACCGCCCGAGAATTCGTGCGGATAACGATTGGCATGTTCCTTACTTAAACCAACAGTCTCTAATAAATCATAGACACGCTTCTTACGGTCTTTAACGCCAGAGGACAGTTTATGAATATCAATACCTTCTGCAACAATATCCATTACCTTCAATCTAGGATTCAAAGATGCATACGGGTCTTGAAAGATCATTTGAATTTTCTTATTAAATTTAAGTGAGTCTTTACGGTTTTTAATTTTTTGAATATCTATACCTTCATATAAGATTTCACCATCTGTAATATCATTTAATTTGATAATTGCTTTGCCTGTTGTTGATTTACCACATCCTGATTCTCCAACAAGTCCAAATGTTTCACCTTTAAAGACGTCGAACGAAATATTTTCAATCGCTCTTACTTCATTTCGTTTACCTTCATTAAAATATTGCTTAAGGTTCTTCACCTGTAATAATAGCTCTTTATGATTCTCCATCGAACGACACCCTTTCTACTTGTTGTGGCTTAGCGTAATTATTCGGCATGTTACGCAAACGTTTTTTAACCATCTCTGGTGGCTCAACATGCGGTGCACGTTCATCTAGTAACCATGATTTTACAAAATGTGTTGGTGAAACTTGATACCATGGTGGCGGCGTTTTAAAGTCAATATCTAAAGCATACTGACTTCGTTCAGCAAAAGAGTCACCTTTTGGCGGATGTAATAAATCTGGCGGTGTTCCTGGAATAGCTAATAATTCCGTATCTGTTCCTGTTGTTAAGTCTGGCATCGAAGATAATAATCCCCATGTATATGGATGTTTGGGATCATAGAATATTTCATCTACATCTCCAGTTTCTACCATTTGACCACCATACATAACTGCAACTCTATCAGCAATATTGGCTACCACACCTAAATCATGTGTAATAAAAATGATAGAAGTACTAATCTTTGCTTGTAATTCTTTCATTAATTCTAAGATTTGAGCTTGCATCGTTACATCTAATGCTGTCGTCGGTTCATCTGCAATCAACACTTTTGGTTCACATGCTAATGCTGTTGCAATAACAATTCTTTGGCGCTGTCCACCTGAGAATTGGTGTGGATATGCATTGAATCTTTTTTCAGCATTTGGTAAACCAACTAAATTAAGTATCTCTAACGCTCTTTTTTTAGCATCAGCTTTATTGTAATTCTTATGTTTCATTAGTGGTTCCATAACTTGTTTTCCAATTTTCATCGTAGGATTTAAAGATGTCATTGGATCTTGGAAAATCATTGAAATGTCTCTACCACGTAATTTAATCAATTCTTGTTCTGATTTTTGAGCTAAATCATCACCTAAGAAGTTAATTTTACCTTTTTTAATTCGCCCTGCATCACCTTGGAATAACTTGGTGATTGCTTTCGTCGTTACTGATTTACCTGAACCAGATTCCCCAACAATCGCAAGTGTTTCCCCTTTATTAATAAAAAAGTCTACACCTCTAACCGCCTGCACTTCCCCTGCGTCAATGTCAAAGGAAACATGCAAATTACTTACTTCTAATACTCTTTCTGACATAATGTTGCCCCCTTTAATTATCTACGCATTTTCGGATCGAATGCATCGCGTAATCCATCACTAAATAGATAGAAGAATAAGATTAATAAACTTAATACTAATGCAGGTATAAATAGTTCATGTGGATGTATTAATAACATCGCTCTACCTTCGTTTACTAAAGAACCTAATGACGTTCTAGGTGCTGGTACACCTATTCCAATAAAGCTTAAGAAAGCCTCGAAGAATATCGCATTTGGTACTGTAAACATTGAAGTTACTACGATAACACCTAATGTATTAGGTAAAATATGTTTAAAGATTAGTTTAGATTTTGATGCACCTAATGTTTTTGAAGCTAATACAAATTCTTGGTTTTTTAATTTTAAAAATTCACCACGAACAACACGACTCATACCAATCCAACCAGTAATTGTCATAGCTAATATAATCGTCCAAATAGATGGTTCGAAGATTAAAACGAATAAGATTACGACAATCAAAGTAGGAATAGACGCGACGATTTCAATAATACGTTGCATCACATTATCAATCCGTCCACCAAAGAAGCCGGAGATGGCACCATAAACGACCCCTATGAAAATATCTAATAAAGCCGCAACCACACCGATAAAGAGCGATACTTGCGCGCCTTGCCATGTTCTTGACCACAAATCTCTACCTAATTGATCGGTACCAAACCAAAAATTCTCTTTCACGCCTGCCTCTTTATAGGCATCAACACCTTGCGCCCCTTCACCATCGAACGGTAGGAATGGTACCTGATCTAACACAGGTATCTTCGCTGGTAAATTACGTCTTTCTACATCTTGTTCCGCATAGTCATGTGAACTTAATAAAGGTCCTATTAAAGCTAACAATATAATAATAATAAGCCCTATCATCCCAACAACTGCAAGCTTGTTACGTTTCAACTGTGCCCATGCATCTTGCCAGAAATTCTTACTTTCTCTTTGCATCTCAGGTTCTTTTTCTAAATCATTCTTACTGCGAATAAAATCAGACGCTGGTATTGCTTCTGAGGTATGTGTCATTACTGCATTTGAATGGTCATCATTGAATTTTACATCTTTTTTATCAGCCATTATTTTTTACCTCCTTGTACACGAATACGTGGATCAATCAAACCATATAGAATATCTACAAGGAATATAGAAACGATAAATAGTGTACTGAATAAAATAGTTGTTGCCATGATAACTGGGAAATCATTTGTAGTGATAGAACGTACGAACTGGTCCCCTAATCCTGGCACACCAAATATATTTTCAATGGTTAATGTCCCTGTTAAAATACTTGCTAACATCGGTACAATAATTGTTATAACAGGAATCAAAGCATTTCTAAGTGCATGACCAAAGAGTACGCGCATCGTTGAATTCCCTTTTGCACGTGCTAACAGAATATAATCTGAACTTAATACTTCTATCATTTCTGCTCTTATGTATCTTGCTACAGTAGCCAATACTGCTGCAGACAATGCTAAAGATGGCAACACTGCTGTTGATATCCCTTCCCATCCAGCAACTGGAAACCATTGTAATCTAACTGAAAATACATATTGTAACAATACCGCTAATACAAATGATGGTACTGAAACAGCTATAACTGATATTACTGTCGCACTGTAATCAACCCAGGTGTTTTGCCGCACTGCTGCAATGACTCCTAATATGAGTCCTATAATGACACCAATCACCATTGCTGTTAAACCCATTTCTAGTGATGGAATCAGCCTTGGCTTAATTAAATCCCATACAGGTTGGTTATCATATTGGAATGAGTTACCAAAATCCCCCGTAACAACATTCTTTAAATAACTTGCATACTGTACAGGTACAGGATCATTCAACCCATATTTCTCATTTAAAATTTGCTTTTGTTCTTCATTTAATTTTTCATCATTAAATGGCGAACCAGGCATTAACTTCATTAAGAAAAATGTGATTGAAATAATAATGAATAGTGATAAAAACATATACCCTAAACGTTTCAATACGTACTTAAGCATATTTCATCCCCCTTTATTTTCAGAATAAACATTCCCTTCTAAATATTCAGAAATATTTAATAACATTATACGTTTACTTCTTATTTTAATCAATATTGTTTTGCTTTACTTTATTAAAGGAAAAAATTTTTTAAATATTTCCATCTCTTTAAAAGCGTTGGTACAAAAGATTTTATAACTATTTTTATTCATTTATTAGTTATTTTAAGTTACAATAAATATATTAATTAAAGGAGGCCATTTATTTGAAAAAAACAATTCACGTGTTGCTTTGGTTTGTATTCACACCATTACTCACTTTAATATTTTGGCTCTTCACAACACACACACTTGTTCAGTATATTAATATTATTTTTTACATAGCTATTACATTAACTATTTTGAGCTTTATTATTCTTATTGTTCAAGAGGGTGTATTAGATCCAACAAGTTATGGATTTAGAAGATTAAAATATCAACTTACAAATAAAAAGCATAAAGATGCTTTAGAAAATGATGAATTTTTTAAGCCGACACAAGTGAAGAAAACACACTATTTTGTTTCAACTTGGGTTGTCACTGCATTTTATACTAATATTTTTTATGTATTATTATCCATCGTTATATCATTTCTAATATAAAAAGGGAGTGGGACAGAAACTTACTTTTCTAAAAAAGTTTCGTTGTCCCACCCCGGCAAGGATGACTAGGATTGAAAAAAGCTTGATATAAGCGCATTTTCAATTCAGTCATCTACTGCCCAATTGGAAAAATAACCTGAGACATCTATTTATGTCCCAGGCTCTTTTTTGAGTTCACTTCAATATTTGGATTTCGGAAAAGTGCGTAATACAATAAAGCAAAGCCTAATAAAACAATCACTGCAACGTATACAGACATCATCCACGGTAAAATAAATGCTCCTATAATCAGCCCAAATCGCGCTAAAATATTCCCACCGTAAAATGAAATCATTCCAAATGTGTTGTACGTACTCCGCTTATCGTCTGGAATCATTAGAAAACGCTGTGCATTTTGAATTGGAGAATAAATCAACTCACCTATTGTAGCTACCATTGAGAACAAACATAAAATCCAAAATGATGTTGCAGACATTAATATACTATATCCGAGTGTATAGAGAATAATTCCTATGATAAAAGCAATTCGCTTTGAGGTTGCATCTACAATTCTATTTACAGTAAACGTGAGCGTTGCTACGACTAATGTATTCACAATCATGATAATTGAAAACATTCTCACACCATCAACATAAAAACCAAGGATATAAATGGGTTCAAATGCTTCTTTCAATCTTACTACGACGTACGAATTCAAACTTAATTCAGCCATAATAACCATCATAAAGCCTATATTCAGTAACATATAATGCTTATCTTTAATAACGGTGTGATAACTCTCTATAAAATGTTTGAGTTTTGAAGTAAGATCTTCCTTTTTATTTATAACTTGCTCTACATCGTAGTACTTTTCAAATAAATACCAACTTAACAGCATTGCAAGGAAAAATAATATAAACAACAAATGCTTATGTCCGATATACAATAATGCACCTAATAACATGCCTATTGCAGTAGCAATATTAAATATCCAATAATTTAATTGATACACATATTCCCGAACATCTTCGTATATCGCATCCATAATCGCAGCTTCAAATATCGGTTCACTTGCAGCAAATAATAATTCAAATATGAATACGGTTATACAAAAAATGACTAAACCTAAACCATCCATTGTCACAGTAATACTAAGAATAATTAAACATATTGCATATAATCCATGAACATAATTAACGACTTTCTTCCTATTATAATTATCACCAATGTATCCACCTATGAAAGACACTACAAAACCTACAATTATATTAGCTATGAGAAAAGTACCTGCAAATATCGCATTGACTTTACTTGTTAAGTATAATGCCATAAACGGTAAAATCGCTTGACTCGCAATAATTAAGATGAATTCAGCAATGATTCTAGTTTGCAATGTTGTTGATAATGTAAAAAATCGTTTCATCTTAATCACCCCTATCTTAATTCCAATAATTTACATTATACACTATTTGTGTTTCTAAAATAGACATTTTACAAAAAATTAATTTTAAACTCTTAACAGCTTTTATTTATTTAGCAACTCAAATGTTACTTAATAATTGCAAAAAAAGGAACGCAACTAAAACCAAAAATTTAATCTTTGATTTCATCGTTCCGTTCCCTACATTATTTACATATTAAATTGATTTAAATCCTTAGTCAGCAAACTTTTTCAATACTAATACTGCATTGTGTCCACCGAAACCTAAACTGTTGCTCATTGCATACGTGATATCTAAATCTTCTGCTTGGTTTGGTACAATGTCCAAATCACACTCTGGATCTGGTGTATTCGCATGAATCGTTGGTGCAATACGGCTATCTCTAATAGAAAGTGCAGAGAAGATTGCCTCTAAGCCACCAGTTGCTCCAAGTAAGTGTCCTGTCATTGATTTTGTCGAGCTTACTTTTAATGTTGCTGCAGCATCGCCGAATGTATTTTTAATAGCTTGAATTTCAGTTAAATCACCGACTGGAGTACTTGTACCATGCGCATTTAAATATTGCACATCTTTCGCTTCGATTCCAGCATCATCTAAAGCGGCTTGCATAGCACGTGAACCGCCTTCACCTTCTGGAGCTGGCGCAGTGATATGATAAGCGTCTCCTGTTGAGCCATAACCTACTACTTCTGCATAAATTTGCGCACCACGTGCCTTGGCAGATTCTAATGATTCTAATACGACTATACCTGCACCCTCACCCATAACAAAACCATCACGGCCTTCTTGGAATGGGCGACATGCTGTTTCTTTATCTTCATTTGTTGATAATGCACGACTCGCACTGAAACCTGCTAATGCCATATGCGTGATTGGTGCTTCAGAACCACCTGTAATCATCGCATCTGCATCACCGCGTTGAATGATTTTAAATGCTTCACCAATAGAATTCGTACCCGTTGCACATGCAGTGACTGTTGACCCGTTTGGTCCTTTTGCACCTAAATCAATTGAAACTTGACCTGTTGCCATATCAGGAATCAACATAGGTACAAAGAAAGGACTCACACGTCTAGGACCACGGTTTAATAATTGGCTATGAGAAATTTCAAATGTTTCCATGCCACCAATACCTGAACCAATCCATACGCCAACACGATCTGCTGTCTTATCGTTAATTTCAAGTTTAGCATCATTTACTGCTTCTCTAGCAGCAACTACAGCATATTGAGTAAAGCGATCCATACGGCGCGCTTCTTTTTTAGGTATATGATTTTCTATATCGAAATCTTTTAATTCTCCAGCTAAATGTACATTATAATCTGTTGTATCTATACGTGTAATAGCATCAATTCCGCTTACACCTTTTAAAGCGTTATCCCATGTGGATTTTGCATCATTGCCTATAGGTGATAATGCACCAATCCCTGTAATAACAACACGTTGTTCTTTACTCATAAATTTATCCTCCTATTTTCCCCATCTTAGTGTGATAGCGCCCCAAGTTAAACCGCCACCGAAGCCAACTAATACTAAGACATCATCATCTTTAATCCTACCATTTTCTAATTCTTGAGCAATACTTAACGGAATAGAAGCTGCAGATGTATTACCAAAACGGTCAACTGAAACACTCATTTTTTCTTTTGGAATACCTAAGCGTTCTCTTGCAGATTCCATTATTCTAATATTTGCTTGATGCGGTACAAACATATCTACATCATCAGCCGTTAAATTTGCTTTAGCTACTGCATTATTAGATGCTTCACCCATAATTCTTACCGCAAATTTAAAGACTTCTCGACCATTCATAAATATTTTTCCATTTTCTGGATTTAAGTATAAATGTTTTGCACCTGAGCCATCAGATCCTAATTCATAACTTAAGATACCGCGACCTTCAGATACTTCACTAATCACAACAGCACCTGCACCATCACCGAATAAAATCGCTGTGGAACGATCTGTGAAATCTGTGATTTTAGATAATTTATCTACACCGACCACTAAAACATTTTTATAGTCACCTGATTGCACAAATTGTTTTGCGTTAATCATTGAATACATAAAACCACTACATGCTGCTAATTGATCGACGGAAGCAACTTTGCCTATGCCTAATCTATCTTGTAATATATTTGCAACTGATGGGAAAGGATAATCTCCAGTTGATGTTGCAACAATAATCATATCGATTTCTGAAGCTTCAATGCCTGCATCTTCAATTGCTTTCAAACTTGCTTGATATGCCATATCAGATGTTTCTTCATCTTCTCTTGCCCATCTACGTTCTTTAATACCAGTCATTTGAGAAATCCATTCATCTGATGTTTCTAAAAATGATTCAAAATAGGTATTTTCTACAACTCTTTCAGGTGCATATGCACCAAAACCTTTAATACCCACGTCCATGGTTGTACACCTTCTTAATTTTAATTTTAATACCAGGTATTAATTTAACATAATACACATTTCAAATACAAGAACTACACCTATTTTTATAGATGATTTATCACAAGTTATTATAAATTAAATAGCATATAATCACAAAGTATAAGGGTAACTCTCACTTCTGTACTATACAAATGACAATTTATTATTTATAATGAATGTATATATTTTGATATTGGAGGCATTACATAATGAAATACCTCGCAGTTTTATTTTGGTCTATTGTCTTATTACAAATGATTAATTTCGTGCTAAATAGCCTAGATGGTGGCGGTGCACTTAATTTCGTAACACCTATTGTAGTCGCTGTAATCATAACAATCGCTGTTTTATTGCTAGATGCGATTATCAAGCCTAAAAACAGTGACACGAAAGAACAACATTAATATGAATCATTTCTAATACAAATTGACTGCTAATCAAGACTTCAAAGCCTTGGTTAGCAGTTTTTTTGTGGCATAATAAGAAAGCAGTTATACAACTTTTTCTATAAACTGTTATTTATTATTCACAAAATTTGCTTATATCAAACTATTTTAGCTTATATATTTTAATTATAAATGGTAATGTTAGTCACTGACTTCATCTCCGCGAGATGCACGACCTAAATGCTACATTCCTAGGGTAGCACTGTATGATATGAGTACATAAAAACACCCAACAAAGTTCTACTTTGTTGGGCATTGTTAAATTTATTACTATATATAACTACTGACATTAATATCATTTATTATATTGTTTCAGGCTCGTGCGTCTCAAACGTCAAACCATCCTCGGATAAATCAATATCAATAGTCGTACCTTCTGGTAAATTTTCTTTAATCATTTTACGTGCAAGTGGTGTCTCAATCTGTCTTTGAACAAAACGTTTCAATGGTCTAGCACCAAATTGTGGTTCATATGCTTCTTCGCCTAACCAATTTTTAGCTTGATCAGAAACATTGATAGAAATACGTTGACCCATCAATCTAATATTTAATTCTGTTAAAATTTTATCAACGATATGACTCATGTCATTGATTGTTAATGGTTTGAAGAGCACAATATCATCCATACGATTGATAATTTCTGGTTTGAAGTATTGATTCAAGCTTGTCATAACTGCTTTTTCAGTTTCTTCGGTAATGACGCCCGCATCTTTCACGTTTTCTAGTAATATTTGTGAACCGATATTACTTGTCATAATGATGATAGTATTTTTAAAGTCTACTTCTCTACCTTTTGAATCTGTTAAACGTCCTTCCTCTAAGATTTGAAGTAACACATTGAATACGTCTGAATGTGCTTTTTCAATTTCATCTAACAGAATGACAGAATAAGGATTTCTGCGAACTGCTTCCGTTAATTGACCACCTTCATCATGGCCGACATAGCCTGGAGGTGCACCGATTAAACGTGAGACGGAATGTTTTTCCATGTATTCACTCATATCTATACGAATCATGTGTTTTTCTGAATCGAAAAGTGTAGAGGCTAATGATTTGGCTAATTCTGTTTTACCTACACCTGTTGGACCTAAGAATAAAAAGCTACCGATTGGTCTATTTGGATCTTTGATACCTGCACGTGCTCTTACAACAGCATCTGACACTAAATCAACGGCTTTATCTTGTCCAACTACACGTTCGTGTAATATATCAGATAGGTTTAATAATTTTTCTCTTTCTGTCTCGACGAGTTTAGAAACTGGGATACCTGTCCATGAACTTACGATGTCACCAATTTCCTCATCAGAAACAATTTCACGGATAATACGGTCATTATCTCCATTTTGTTCGTTTTGGAAAGCATCTTCAAGATCCCGCAGTTCTTTTTCTAATTCTGGAATTTTACCATGTTGTAATTCTGCTGCTCTTTCCAAGTTATAATTATTTTCTGCATCTTCAAGCGCTTTTCTACTTTCATCTAACTCTGTACGTTTCTCTTGTAGTTTCGCAATTTTTTCTTTTTCTGCTTCTACACGTGATTGAATTGCGCTTTGTTTTTCTTTCTCATTCGATAATTCTTGTTGTAACTCTTGTAAGCGTTGTTTACTTGCATTATCAGATTCATTCTTTAATGCACTTTCTTCAATTTCCAACTGCATAACACGGCGATTCACTTGATCTAATTCAGTTGGATTGGATCCCATTTCTGTTCGGATCGTTGCGCAAGCTTGGTCAACTAGGTCAATTGCTTTATCAGGTAAAAATCTATCAGTGATATAGCGATCAGATAATTCGGCAGCAGCAACGAGTGCTTTATCTTGTATGCGTACGCCATGATATACTTCATAGCGTTCTTTTAGACCACGTAAAATTGAAATGGTATCTTCAACATCAGGTTCAGATACATTTACTTTTTGGAAACGACGTTCTAATGCAGAGTCTTTTTCAATATATTCTCTGTATTCATTTAATGTTGTCGCACCAATACAGTGTAATTCACCACGAGCAAGCATCGGTTTCAACATATTGCCTGCATCCATTGCACCTTCTGTTTTACCAGCACCTACTAGCATGTGAATTTCATCTATAAATAAAATAATTCTACCATCTGAATCTTTCACTTCTTTAAGTACCGCTTTTAATCGTTCTTCAAATTCACCACGATATTTCGCACCTGCTACAAGTGCACTTAAGTCTAATTCAAAAATAGTTTTATCTAATAATGATTCTGGTACATCTTTACGGACAATTCGTTGCGCAAGTCCTTCTACGATGGCTGTTTTACCTACACCAGGCTCCCCAATTAAAACTGGGTTGTTTTTGGTTTTTCTACTCAAAATTCTCACTGTATTTCGAATCTCTTCGTCTCTTCCGATCACAGGATCCATGTTTCCTTGACGGACTTCTTCTACTAAATCTCTACCATATTTTTCTAAAGCTTCATAATTTGCTTCTGGATTTTGTGTCGTCACATGATTTCCCCCTCTAATTTTTTTAATAATTTCTACGATAATTTCCTTCTTATTATCGACATACTGTTGTGTAATCTCGTCTACATCCATTGCAGCCAAAATGATATGTTCCATCGAAACATATTCATCTTCATACGTTTTCATATACTGCTCTGCTTTGTTGAATAATTCATTTGCTTTTTGACTTATATATTGTCCATATTGAACGTTATCGCCTTGAACAGTTGGATAACTTTGCAATTTTGTTTCATATGATTGATTGAGTGAAGTTGTATCAATATTTGCTCTTTCTAATACACTATTGAATAGGCTTTCACTTTCTTCTAATGATGCTTTTAGTATTGCTTCAATTTCAATATTTTGATTTTCATATGTTTTAGCAAGTTCTACCGCTTTTTGCAATGCGCTTTGAACTGCATAGGTCATTTGATTAATATCCAAAATGATTCACCTCACCATTTAGTCTTTGATCAAAATAAAGTAAGTTTGACTTTGACTTTCTTTGACCTTAATTAAATTATAGTACTTTCTTCTCGACTTTTCAACTCATATGATTATACTTTTTCAATTAATTTTATAATGTCAAAAGACTTATATAATCATGTTTTGCCCTTATTTTTAAAATGTTAAACAGTTAAAACAAATAAGCGTAGAATAGAAACCTAACTTATCTAAATAGTTTTTGTCATTTCACCTACCAGCTAAGGATACCTAAAATCAAACAAGAAGCTGAGACATCTACGCTTGTCCCAGCTTCTCAACTTCATGAATCATCTATGAATGCTCTTTTTTAGGAGCAATATGTTTTATAATTTCATCACTCAATGCACGTACACCCGATGGTTCTAAGTGTATCCCATCTGGTGCGAAATATTCGCTGTGACCTTCTGAACGTTTATACCAATCTACTAATGTAACATTCTCATGTTTTTTAGCTGCATCTGCCATAAGTTGATTCACATGACTTTCATAACTTCTTGGTACACGTGTATTTACAAGATAAATATTAGCTTTTCCAAATTTACTAATTAATTCCTCTAATTGCGCTTCTGAGAAATCACCGTTTGTACCTAACTCTAGAATAACTTGACTAGATTTATTGTTGTATTGCTTATATTTTTGATCAACAAGTGGTGCAGCTTCATATAAATTGCGTCCAACTTTACCATCAATATTTGCATTAGGTACTTGCTCTTTAAAGGTTTCACCAATATCCACCATGACAGAGTCCCCAATAAGTAAAGGTTTAAGGTCCGTATAAACCTCATTTTTCTTATCTTTTTTAAAATCAGATTTACCTAAGAAATTAACATCATCCACAGGAATAGGACGTACAAGATACTTGTCGATTTCATTAGTGTTATAAGATGATTGCTGATTCGGCTGATTTGTGCCAAATTTATCAAAAGCCCCAGCAAATATAAATAATGTAGGAACAGTAATCAACATTAAAGTAACAGTTCTTATGAAAGGTGCTTTTTTGAAACGATTTAAACTAAATGCTTTCAATCCTTGTTTTCTAAATGGTGTTTCTATATATCTATATGATATTTCCGAAAATACAACTGTGAAAATAATGTCAATGGCATATACATATATCGGCATTTGCCCATCCACAAAGTAAGAATGGATGAAGCTTATAACTGGAAAATGCCACAAATATAAACTATATGAGCGTTTACCTATATATATAAATAGTGCATTACCTAGCATTTTAGCGAAATAACCTGACGGATGTACTGCACTCATGATAACAAATAATGTTATACCAGAAATAAGGTAAAACCCGCCATTGTATATCCAATCACTATTGTCATCTACTTTAATGAATAACAATAATAATATTATCATTCCAAATCCACCCATGCTATCTATAATCGTTCTTAACGCTTTGTTTGGATTTTCTTTCAATTTAAACGGAGGCCAAATAAATGCTAGTATGACACCTAGTAACATTGTTTGAAGTCTCGTATCCGTTCCAAAATACACACGAGAATGATGCATATGTGGCTGTGCTATATAAATCATAAATGCTAATGAAATCAGCGATACAATCCAAAAAATCAGCGATATATTGCGATATTTTTTTACCGTTAATAATAACACGACAATGACTATTGGAAAACATATGTAAAATTGTTCTTCTATTGCTAAAGACCATAGATGTTTTAGTGGCATGAATGCAAATTGTTCAAAATAATTGACATCAGTAGCGATGTACCACCAATTGGATACATAGAAAATCGCTGCAAATGCATCTTGCTTAATACTTATTATCTGTTCAGGTTTAAAAATGAGCGTTGTCAATGTTACAGTAAATACTAATACAAACACTGCTGGTATCAAGCGTTTAAATCGACGTAACCAAAATGCTTTCAAATCGATGGCACCATTGGATTCAAATTCGTACAGTAATAAACTTGTGATTAAATAACCAGAAATCACAAAGAAAGTATCCACACCAAGAAAACCTCCAGATAACCACTGTTTGTTTAAATGGTAAATAATGATACCAATGACGGCAATGGCTCTCAGTCCATCTAAACCAGGCATGTAACGTGTTTGATGCTTTAACTGATTTGTCCTATTTAATTTACTTTTCATTGCTCATCATACTTTCATCCCCAATTAAATTGCTCGCGCTATTATTTTATGTACCAAGCTATTGTAATGCTTTTGTAACAAAACTGCAATTATTTTAATGATTTGCACCATAAATATTTTTATTATATTAATATCCTGTTTTAAAAACTTCATTTTATTCAAAAAAAAACTAATCTAATATCTTTAATGAAGAAATTAGACTAGTTTTATTATTTTTATGAGTATTGAATTAACCGATGCCTAGCGCAATTTTCGCATAACGAGACATCATATCTTTACTCCATGGTGGGCTCCAAACGATATTCACTTCTGTATCCGATATCTCTGGAATTTCCGCAAGTACCATTTTAACTTGGTTAACGATTTGAGGTCCCATAGGACAACCCATTGATGTTAAAGTCATTTCCACCGTACATAGACCTTCATCATTAACATCTACATTATATACTAAACCTAAGTTGACAATATCTATGCCTAACTCAGGATCAATAACCATTTCTAATGCATTTAATATACTATCTTTTAATCCTTCATCCATTCAACTCACCTCTTCGAATTTAATGATACTAACAATATATCAAATATCTTACAAAACGCCAATAAAATGCTATGATATTCATACACCGATTATCAAACATTAAGGAGATTTAAATGGAACCCTATTTAATTTGTCTAGATTTAGACGGCACGCTATTAAACGATGATAAAGTCATAACACCATATACAAAACAAGTATTAACACAATTACAACAGCAAGGTCATAAACTTATGATTGCTACTGGTAGACCTTATAGAGCCAGTCAAATATATTATCATGAATTAAATATGGATACACCAGTCGTTAACTTTAACGGGGCCTTTGTACATCATCCTAAAGATGAACATTTCGAATCAAAACATGAAGTTTTAGATTTAGATTTATCTAGAAACATTATTCAATCGCTCAATGATTACGGTGTATCTAATATCATAGCTGAAGTAAAGGATTATGTCTTTATTAATAATTTTGACCAAAAATTATTCGACGGCTTTTCAATGGGTAATCCGAAAGTCGAAACCGGTGACTTGTTAAGTTCACTGACAGAATCACCAACATCTATCTTAGTCGAGGCCGAAGATATCATGATTCCTCGAATCAAACAAATGCTGACTCGATTTTATGCAGAAAATATAGAACACCGTAGATGGGGCTCACCATTTCCAGTCATTGAAATTGTAAAACAAGGTATTAGCAAAGCACGTGGTATAGATTATGTGAAATCACATTTGAATATCGATAGAAATCATATTATTGCATTTGGTGATGAGGATAATGATTTAGAAATGATTAAATATGCGAAGCATGGCATCGCAATGGCCAATGGCTTAGATGAACTAAAACATGTCGCTAATCGTATCACGTACTCTAACAATGAAGATGGTATTGGACGTTATTTGAACGACTATTTCCAATTAAATATGCCATATGAGACTTCAACGCATTCTAGCATTTAATACTATACTAGGAGGTATCTTATGAATAAAATCGTAGTTGTTGGTGCAGTTGCAGGTGGTGCAACAGTTGCCAGCCAAATTAGAAGACTAGATCAAGAAAGTGAAATTGTCGTTTTCGAAAAAGACCGTGATATGAGTTTTGCAAATTGCGCATTACCATACTACTTAGGTAATGTTGTAGATGCTCGTGACAAAGTAATAGAAGCTACCCCTGAATCTTTCTACGATGCAAAACAGATTAATGTTAAACCCTATCACGAAGTCATCTCTATCGACGATATGACAAATACAGTGAAAGTATATGATCGTGTGCATGATACAACGTTTGAAGAAACTTATGATACGTTGATATTAAGTCCAGGTTGTCGCGCAAACACATTAAACCTAGATAACTCTATTGCTTTCACTTTAAGAAACATGGAAGATACCGATGCGATTGAGACTTTTATTGAAAAAAATCAGGTTAAAACAGCACTTGTCATAGGCACAGGTTATATTGGTCTCGAAATTCTTGATAATTTATATGAGAGAGGTATTGCTCCAACACTTATTCATCGCTCAGAACATATTAATAAATTGATGGATCAAGATATGAATCAAGCTATTATAGATGAAATGGATCAACGCAATATTTCCTATCGTTTCAATGAACAGGTTACTAAAGTGAATGGTAATGAAGTTCATTTTGAATCTGGTAAAGTAGAAAGATATGACTTAATCATTGAAGGTGTCGGTGTTAAACCAAACTCCGAATTTATTAAATCATCAAATATTCATTTAGATGATAAAGGATACGTGCCGGTAAATGCACAATTCCAAACTAATATCTCAAATATTTACGCACTGGGTGACATCATTACTTCGCACTATCGTCACGTAGATTTACCTGCGCATGTACCCTTAGCATGGGGTGCACACCGTGGTGCAAGTATTATCGCTGAGCAATTAGCTGGAAATAAAGACATTCATTTCAAGGGTTTCTTAGGTGCTAATATCGTAAAATTCTTTGACTATACGTTCGCCAGTGTCGGCATTTCACCTCAAGAACTGTCAAATTTTGATTATGAAATGGTAGAATCTATACAAAGTACACATGCAGGTTATTACCCAGGAAATACTAAGCTACATCTCCGCGTGTATTTTGATAAGTCAAACAGACGTATCATCCGTGCTGCTGCAGTAGGTAAAAAAGGTGTAGACAAACGTATTGATGTACTCTCAATGGCAATGATGAATAAACTAACTATAGATGAGCTTGTTGAATTTGAAGTTGCCTATGCGCCACCTTATAGCAGTCCGAAAGATATCATTAATATGATTGGTTACAAGGCACGTAATAAATAAATATACACAATCATTCAAATTAGTTATCTGAAAAAATAAAAGGCAGAAACATGAAAAAACTCATGTTTCTGCCCTTTTTATGCCTGTATTATGTTCTTTTATAAACCAAACATTTGTGTTATAGGCCCCATCGGCAAGATAGTGCCTATAATCATTGTCAAAATAATAACAGCTATTGTCGTCCACATTAAGCCATGACTTGGTTGCCCTTTTTTACGTTTTGTAATGGACACTTCCATCAACGCAATCACAGCAACGCCGCAAATCATTTTTAACGTCAATAACATATGTCCACCAGCATCACCTGATGAAAAGGCTTGAATCCAAACCCAAAAACCAGAAATTAAGACTAAAAGCATAAATAATCTTAATAACATTTGAATCGGTTTAAAATAAGGTGAAGCACCTTGTTTTTCAGAAAAATTAAAATAAGCTGCAAAGAAAAGGATAATCAATAATACCCAACTTGCAATATGCATATGTAACATCGTATATAACCCCCCACACTATTTTTTCTACTATATAAAACAGAAATTATTGGGAATGGCACAATCATCAATTTTTCTAAAAATGATTTTGTAGTCACACCCCGGTATGGATAACTAAAATTGAAAAGCTTAGTATAAGCACATGTTCAATTCAGTCACCTGCTACCTAAATAATAAAGAATCTGAGACAACTATTTTATCTCAGCCTCCCCTAATCATACTTAAAATCTTCATACATTTCAAAAAGAATAACTGTCAAATTATTATAACATTTAAAATTATATACATATTTTCCTACTTTTGACGAAATAAAACGCCCGAGACATATTTTAGTGACTCGGACGTTTCTTAATATTAATTATTCAGCAATAAAGTTTGTTAATGTACCAATATTATCGATTGTAACTTTAACTTCATCACCAGGTTGTAAGAATTTTGGTGGGTTCATGCCGGCACCTACACCTGCAGGGGTACCTGTCGCAATGATATCTCCTGGGTGTAACGCTACGAATTTTGAAATTTCTTCAATTAATTCATCAATTTTTAAAATCATTTGACTTGTATTCCCGTCTTGACGAATTTCATTGTTTACTTTCGTAACAATATTCACATCTTCAGGTGTTGGCAACTCATCTTTCGTTACGATATAAGGACCAACTGGGCAACCGCCTGTTAAGCTCTTAGAAAGGAAGGCTTGATCTTGTGCGTTTTGCGCTTTGCGATCCGTAATATCATTAATAATTGTATAGCCATATACATAATCTAGGGCAAGTGCTTTAGGTATCTTCTCACCGGATTTTCCGATTACAATACCCAGCTCACCTTCATAGTCTAATTGATCTGTAATATCTGTATGATTAGGAATTGTACTATTATCACCCGTTAATGACGAAGCCGCTTTTGTAAATACGTATAAGCGTTGTACTTCGTGATTTAACTCATTGGCATGTGCTTGATAATTGCGACCAAAAGCTATCACGTTATTCGTCGGTGTTACAGGTGGTAAAAATTCAATATCGCTAAATTGAACTTTATATTCATCGCCTCTACCGCTATCTTCCGCAGCTACAACTGCTTTACGAACTTGTTCCTGAAAATCAACTGTTTGATTTTCTTGAAGTCCATTTAATAACGTTTTAGGGTGGAATGCACCTTCAGCAAAATCTGCAAATACTTTTTTCAAGTCCCATGCAGCTTCTTCACGTTTAACTTTCACACCATAAGATGTCTGTCCTTCATGTCTGAATGATAGAAATTTCATTCAATATCAGCTCCTCATCTATATCTTATTTCATATTATAACTATATTTACTACTAAATAACAAATAAATAACTAGTATATACAAAAAATTCTGGCCATTTCATACTGAACAACAGTTTTAAAAATCCAACTAAAAGTATCGTCTAATTAATGAGACCACTTGTCATTAGCCTTCGATAGACAGTTGTCCAAATTTGAAGAAATATAAATAACCTTTAACATCTGTTTTTAATATCGTCTCCAAGGTATTACGATAATACTCCATTTGAACTTTATAGCGAGACCTTAGTTGTGCACCGATCTCATCATCACTCATGCTACGTCTTCTGTTGAATGCATCTGTCTTGTAGTCCACAAAATAGTACTGTCCATCTTTCACAAAAATTAAGTCAATCATCCCTTGGATAATAGATGTATCATCTAAGTCTTCTTCTTTGCGATCAACTTTCGCTTGATTTACAACAAACGGTAATTCACGATAAGTTGCGTCACTATTTGCAATCATTTGATACAAATCGCTGTCAATAAATTGATAAATATCTTCAAATTGAATGTCTGTCTTCGCATCTTCAGGAATAATATGTTTTTCTATGAGTTGATCTACATGTGCTACAATATCCTTTTGTGACAGCCCTTCTATTTTAAAAGGTAAATGTTGCATTACTGTATGCATGAGTGTTCCGACTTCATTGGCTTTTCTTTTTTTACTATGACTTAAAAATGCTGGTCGTTCATACGAAGTCGTGCCTATACGATACTGCCTCACTCTATCATAATTAGTATCCGATTGTTCCGTTTCAAGTTGACGTTTTAATTCCGACACTGATTGTTTCGAAGGCTTTTCAATCGCATCCTGAAATGGATATTCATAGCTTAATTGTTCATGGATTTGTGCTTTCAAAACATCATTTCCGGTATGAATCGTCTGAATGTCTTCAATAGAACGTTGTTCATCTGACGAAACGACAATTTCTGAAGCGATATCTTCATAAAATTCTGTATTCAATTGAACATAAGGCTTCATTGCTCGAGGAATGTCGTCAATTGATGACTCAAACCGCAATGTATTCGGTAATGATGATGATTGATATTTGGCTAAAATAGGATAAATCATGTCTATTGGGCGTTGTGCTGTAAGTCGATAGCTCACTGGCAGATGTGTGTCCGATACAGAAACTTGTTCTAGTTGTGTAATTTCTTTTTCATCTTTTACACGACCAATCAAGAATAACTGCTCTTTCGCACGGGTTAATGCAACATATATCAATCTCATTTCTTCAGAAATCATTTCTTTTTCTGCGATTGCCTTATAGGTTACTGATGATAATGAGGGATAAGATAGTTGACGTTCAATATCATAATAAGTCATCCCTAGACCATAGCTTTGATTTAAAATCACAGGTTGACGTAAGTCATCACGTCTAAATTTGCGTGATAACCCCGAATAAATAACAAATGGGAACTCTAATCCCTTACTACTATGAATGGTCATCATTCTCACAACATCGTCATTCGGCCCGACAATATTTTCTTCTCCAAAATCTTTACCGCGCTCTATCAATTCATCTATAAATCGAATAAACTGATACAAACCACGGAAACTAGAATTTTCAAATTCTACAGCTTTATTAAACAAACCGTATAAATTGGCACGACGTCCTTTGCCACCGATAATGCCACTAAAATACTGAATCACATAGTGATCATTATAGAATTTATCAATCAATTGATATACGGGATGATTCTGACTATAAGCTTGGTAGTGTGCGATATCTTTTAGAAAGGCTGCTAGCTTTTCAACCAAAGCCTGCTCCGCTGTGTCATCTACCATATAATGTTTTACAGATTGGTAAAAATAATCGTCATTAGGGCTACAAACACGGATTTTAGATAATTCATCTTCCGTAAATTGATATATCACTGACCGCATTAAGCCAACTAAATAAATATCTTGTAATGGATTATCTACTGTTCTTAAAAACGACAAAATCAATTGTACTTCTGTTTGTTCGAAATACCCTTCCTTACTGTTAACATGAAATGGAATATTGTGATCCTTAAACGCCTGTTGAATTTTTCTAGCTTGTCCATAAGACCGCTCTAAAATCACAATATCCTTATAATTCGGTTTACGATATTGCTCAGTTTTCACATCATAAATTTCATGTTCACTCATAATTTTCTCTACTTGTTGAACAATATATTCCGCTTCTTGTTCGGAACCATTTAAGTCGGAACCTGCATCTTCAATGAGCATATTCATTTGTACGTCGTGTGGTCGATCATCAAAAGGCGCACCATAGTATAACTGTGCCGCATCATCATAGACAATCTCACCTACTGCCTCATCCATCATATGTTTGAATAGATAATTGGTGGTCGTTAAGACTTCTTCTCTAGATCTAAAATTCTGAGACAAATCAATACGCATGCCATTTTCTGAGCCATCTAACGTAAAACGCTGGTATTTTCCAATAAATAAGCTTGGATCCGCCTGTCTAAATTTATAAATTGATTGTTTCACGTCACCAACCATAAATAAATTACCGTCAGACTCATTGCCTCTCTTGATACATGAGATGATTTTTTCTTGAACACGGTTCGTATCTTGATATTCATCCACCAATATTTCTTCAAACTGATTGCGATACATGTCTGCAATTTCCGAAGGTTGTCCCTCCGCATCCATTAACACACGTAATGCAAAGTGTTCGTAATCTGAGAAATCTAAGATATTACGACTACGTTTTTTCTGATTAAACTGCTCAATCACATCTGACGTTATTCGTGCAAGATATGCGACTCTAGGTGCAAGTCGTTGCATATCTAGTTTTAAATCTTCTGCACTACGGGAGAAGTAATCTTCTTGCACCTTTTCAACCAGTGCCTTATATTGATCATAATATTTTTTCCCATCATCATATGCATCCAGCATCATTTCATTAGCTTCTTTGATTTTTTTATTTTTAGCTGGAAAACGTGCTTCAAATTGATGATCAGCAATAATTTGCGTATTGAGTACGCCATCTTCAAGTGCTTGTGCGATAAACCGGCGCTCTTTATCTAATACTGCTACTTGCTTATCCACTTCTTCTAGCATCATGAATAAATCATAACTTTTATTTAAGGCCTCAAGTGCTGAATTCATAAATATCATGGCTAAATCATTCAATAGTTGTAAAAGCGATGCTTGTTGTGTTTCATCCTCATAGGGTTTCGCTAAATGTTGCAACCAATGTAAAGGATCAGGATTAGCGACACTGAAAAAATACATTTGTTTAATTGTACTTCTTAACAAGTCATCATTTCGATCTGATGAAAGTTGTTCCGTTAAATCTACAAAATGAGGATCCAATATATCATAATGTTGCTCTAATACCTCATCAATTGTTTGTTCTAGCAATAAGATATTCTCCGCTTCACTACTCGTTTTAAAATTAGGGTCAATATCCAACACATCGTAATGCTGTTGTATTAACTTCAAGCAAAAACTATGTAGCGTCGAAATTTGCGCTTGATGTATTTTCACACGTTGGTTCTTCAAATGAGCATTATCAGGATGGTCAATAGAGGCTTCTTGAATACGTTGATCAACACGATGTTTCATTTCTCGTGCACTTGCATTCGTAAATGTAACCACTAATAATTTATCTACATCTATTTCATCTTTAATAATACGTTGAATGATACGCTCCACCAATACTGCTGTTTTACCTGAACCTGCCGCTGCAGCAACAAGTACGTCCTGTCCTTTTGCGTAAATACTTCTCCATTGATTATCCGTCCAGCGTGTATCAAGTGGTTTAACTGGGATTTCACTCATTATGACTCATCCTCACTTTCTAACGTAACATCTTGAATTGCTGTAAGTGGATCAATCGATTCATCCACTGTACGATATCTTTTGCTATCTACCATTCCATCCACATGACAGACTGATTTATAATTACAAAAATCACAAGGTAGCGTCTGATTATATTTCATAGGTGCAACTTCTGTATGACCATCCATAATATTAGAAGCTGTTTCAATAAAATTTTGTTTATTATGTTGTATAAGTTTATGAATAGTTGCCTCATCTGCGACTTTACTATTACTTTTAATTTCACCATCTTTTTTTAGTCCTAATGGCACAATGTCAGAATTATAACTTGGTTCCAATCTTGTATCAAATGCATCTAATACCGTGGCATCACTGTTCAATAAACCACTCAGTTTAAATGACTGTATAAACTCTGAATCTCTATTTTCTTCGGTCAATTGGTTCCACGCCAATTTTATTCGTGGTTCATGTACATGAAAATACAGCAGGCCACCTGGCTTCGTCATATCCGTTAAGCCTAAGCGCGCTTTATTTTGAAGTACAATATCCATATAAGTCATCATTTGCATCTGCATACCATAATACACTTTGGTTAAATCTAACGTTCCACTATGTCTAGACGATTTATAGTCAATGATATTTACAAAACTTTCATCACCATGCTGATATGTGTCAATACGATCGATTTGTCCACGAATATTAATAGGTACACCTTGTGTCGTTTGTAATGGTGCTGCAAGCAACTCGTTATGATCACGCGGCTTTCTTCTGAAAGCAGCCTCAAAACGTTGTGGTGTAAACTTAGAATGCGTGCCTTGATATTTCAGTGCGGTTAATGTCGTTTCTACGATTGCACCTATCCGTTGTGATAAATAGCGATAATATGCCGTTGAATCTAATAAATTGAACTGAACTTCTGGTAATATCTCACTTAAAGCTTCTGCGGTTAATTTTCGTATTTGTTTTGGATTTAAATTTTTAAAATCACCATTAACTTTCTCAGAAATCAATTTTAATACGCGATGGAAAATATCTCCTAAATCAAAGTTTTCCAATTTGTATTTGGTACGTTCATTTAGCCTTAAACCATGCGATGCAAAATGTTTAAAAGGACAAGCCTGATAACCTTCAAATCTCGAGACACTTGCATTAATCGTCTTACCATACAAATCTTGCGCCAATGACTCACTTAATTGGACAGTCTGGTTATCATATGTGAGTGCTGACAATAAATAGTTGAGACCTTCATTTAAGCGCGTATCATCACGCATCACCTGGTAGGTGTCTAGCCATGTATCAGCCACGATTTCATCATCAAGCCACGCCTTTAATGATTCAAACAATGCTATTTTCGTTTGATGTGGATGTTCCATTAATTGTAAGGGCTCCGCTTGATGTAGATGTTGTATATTTTGAACTTCTAAATTCGTAAATAGTGCTTGAATTTGCTCTAAGAATGGACTTGGTTCCTTCACATCTCCACTCGTTCCCATTAATGCATAAGAAAACGTGATATTGGCTCTACTACGCGTCATCGCGATATAACATACAAACGCTTCATCCATTTGTAAAATATCTGCAGTCGGGCTTAATTCTATTGATGCATGTGTTTCAAAGTATTTTTTCTCTTCATCAGTAATCAAACTAGATGCCGTCACAGTTTGTGGTAATACACCGTCATTCATGCCTACTAAATAAACATGTTGTTTGTTATCTACCTTCGCCAAGTCCATTGTTCCTATACTCACTTGGTCTAATGTTTGTGGTATCATGACAAATTCTAATTGCTCAAGCCCAATATCAAATAATTCTAAAAAACGTCCCTTAGACATAGCTTGTTCTCCAAATACAGTAACTACATCGTCCAATGTCTGAATAAAACCATTCCATATTTGATCAATTTCTTCTGCTTCTTTGTGCTGACCATTCACATCTAAGGTGTCGCGTTCAGTCATTAATTGGCTTGGTAAATCAAAAGATTCCATTGCTTCATAAAATGCAGTCGCAAATTCGATGGCCGTTGTAGCATCATTCATTCGGGATTCAAACAACATAATTTTATCTATGACATCTGTTTTCAATTGAATAACACGTTCAAATGTTTCTCGTTCCTCATCCGTGAGTGGCTGACGCTTGAGTCCCATTTTTCTAAATTGCTCTATTTCAAAATATTGATGGTCTAACCAACGTTTTCCATAAATGCCACGTTCTAACACAAAGTTTTCTAAAATATCTATGAGATAATTACTATCTTTAAATTTTTTAGATAACACGTTCGTTTTAAATAAACGCATTAACGGGTCAAAGTTCCAGCCCGTTTGAATCACTTCAATGAGTGAACGAATAGTTTCCATAACTGGATGATGTGTCATCGAAGCCTTCACATCAATATGATATGGAATGTCATATTGCGGTAATATCGATTCCATTAAATAAGCATAGGACTCATCGCGATATAAAATTGCAATATCCTGAAAACGTCGTCCTAACTCACGATTTTCTCGCAAAATACGACGCGCAACTTCATTGATTTCTTCTCGCATTCCAGATGCTTCAAGTACTTTGATATCACCATGTGCCGCAACAGGTTCGAATTGCAATGCATTAAAATGCTTTTCTAAATGTTTTAAGTCTGCATTTTCAAATCTTTGTACTTTATCAAAACGTTGAATATTTAATTCTAATTTCAATTCATGCGCAATGCTTTCAATATGCGACAATGATTCAGATGGTTTTCTAAATAAGCTGAATAAATCTTTATCGCCATCAGTAGTTAACACGACTGTAACTTTCTTAGCATATTGAACGAGATGTTGAATGATTTGATATTCCAATGTTGAAAAGTTATGGAAGCCATCAATGTAAATTTCAGCACGTTTGAGCCATTCAGATTGATTCATCATTGATATGAAGCGTTGCAAACTATCCTCTGTAGAAACATACTCCCCTTTAATACGATCTTCTAAATGTTTATAAACGAGTGCGATATCTTGTAATTTGTGTTTCGTTCTAGTTTGTAATTCATTTTCTGCAATATATGTTTCTAATTGTTCAGGTGAGACTGCATATTTTTTAAAATCTTGTATTTGTTCATACAGTTTTTCACTAAAGCCATAATACTTCACTTGAGAACGATAAAGTTTCAGCTCTGATTGGTGCTGTTGTATGATGTCATATATCATCATCTCTGTACCTGATTTAGACAATGATTGCTCCATTAAACCGCCAACTTCTTGGAAAATACGGTGACTTAAGCGTTCAAAGTGTAACACCTCAGTTCTCAAACTACCATTTAAAGTTGCATCATTTACAAATGCTTGCTCTAATTGAAACGTATTCTGTGTAGGCGCAATTAAAATAATCGGATCACCTAAGGGATTGTCACGCATCTTCTGTTTAATTTCTTCAATAATGGTTGTAGATTTACCAGTTCCTGCTCTGCCAATATAAGCATTTAATTCCATAATATACGCCAACTCCTTTGACTCACATTTTAACACATAACATGTCATGTTATGTCATTTCATGAAGTACTTCTTCATGCCTCTTTATGCAACCAAAAAAGACGAAACACTTTTTTCAATAAGCATTTCGTCTCGCATAGATTATATTTTATTTTTCATAATTTGTATCTGGATTAAAGCCAAATTTCATTTCATTAAGTGGCCAGAAACTAAATGATACTTTACCAACAACTTGATCTTCGTCAATCAAACCAAATGAACGACTATCTTTGCTGACTTCACGGTTATCACCTAATACAAGTAATTTACCTTTTGGAATTTTATTTTTCCCATCAACTTGATTATGATCTTTCGTTTCAAAACTTCCTGTAATGTAATTAACTTGCTTATGTTTTTCATTATAATCTAAATATGGTTCTTTAACTTTTTTACCGTTAACATATAATTGGTCATCTTTATATTCAATATTATCGCCTTCTGTACCGATGATACGTTTTACATAATCATTCTCTTTTGTAGCATGGAAGACGATTACGTTACCTTTTTCCAGTCCTTTAAATTTTTGGCTAAATAAATTTACGATTACGCGTTCGCCATCTTTTAATGTAGGATCCATGGAATCACCTTTAACTGTATACGGTTTTGCTACAAAGTTGACAATCAGCGCGACCAAAGCGACTGCAACAGCAATGGATATAATCCATTCGACTATTTCTTTTCTCAATTTTTACACCTCATCTATTTAATTAAAATTCACTGTAAATGCTTTAAACGGATAATATCTCAAACTGACATCTCCAATAATATCTGCTTTTTGTACAAAACCAAATGTCCTTGAATCTTGCTTGTGACTACGTTGATCATTCAATACAAAATAAGCATTAGGTGGAATAATATCACCTTCAGAGTGTTTGATATCTCTCAGTGATAAATCATCGACACCTTTATTAGCATATGTTTCTTTCACCTGTTTGTCATCTCTATATAACACACCATTTTTAAATGCTATTGATTGACCAGGTTTGCCAATAATTCTACTAAAATAAATTTTATTTCCGTTACGATACATAATCATATCATTATTATCTAACAAATCAAATGTTGTTTTAATTTTATTGATAATAATACGATCACCTTGCTTTAAATTAGGACTCATATTGTGATCTTTAACGACTGACCCAGTTATTATAAAAGCCTGAATCAACAGTACAATAATAATCGCTAGTATTATCGAAATCAAATGTTTTAATATTTTTCGCAAGTTGTCACTCCTTTGACGCATGCATAAAATGTTGCTCGAGTTTTCTACCAATAATCCAAACGACAATAATCACACTGGCAACAGTCGCCAATCGCAACGGACTAGAAAATAGCGACGTAATATCTTTGCCTAACCAACCAACAAGTCCAATCATTATAAATTTGGACACAAGTAAGACAATTAAATATGCTCGCGCTTTAATATGCGACAAACTTGCAACGATATTTACCAACGCGCTCGGTGTAAACGGAAAACACATCAATATAAATATAGGAATAACACCCTTACGATCTATAAAATGAATTAACCGTTGAACTGCTTTTCGACGCTGTATCTTTTTCATATATTTTGTATGCGTAAATCTTCTAAAACATAAAAATACAATAAAACTTCCTGCGACCGTGCCTAGCCACGCTAACAATGTACCAATGAACCAACCATACGCATTGACATTCACAATAACAAATACAATGATTGGTAAAACTGGAAGAAAAGCTTCAATAAAAGGTAATAAAAAAGCAACTATGTAACCTAAACTGCCAAACATTTCGACCCATTGCTGCACTTGTGTTTCTGTCATCGTACCAATCCTCACACTGTCTATTCAACTTAATTATAAGTGTAAAGTTGCTATTTTAAAACTATAAACTATTCAGCACAATATAAATCAGTCTTAAGAATGAACTTTCTCAATCTATATAGCACTACCTATAACATAATTAATTACTATGTGCAGATTCGATTCAGCAATATAATACATATAACCCGAGACATCCACATGTCCCGGGTCATATTATTCTTATATTAAAATGATATATTCATTTGGATTATAAACGTTTTTCTAGTGCTTCTTTTTTATCTTCAAAACCAGCTTTACCTAATAATGCAAACATATTTTGTTTATATGCTTCTACACCTGGTTGGTTGAATGGATTCACACCTAATTGATATCCGCTCATTGCACACGCTAATTCAAAGAAATAAACGACATAACCGAATGTTTCTTCATCAAGACGTGGGATGTTTAGAACGATATTAGGAACGCCACCATCAGTATGTGCTAATAATGTACCTTCGAATGCTTTCGTGTTAACTTCATCGATTGTTTTACCAGCAAGGTAGTTTAAACCGTCTAAGTTATCGCTGTCTTCTTCAATCGTAATGTCATGTTTTGGATTATTGACTTTAATTACTGTTTCGAATAAGAAACGACGACCTTCTTGCACATATTGTCCAAGTGAATGTAAGTCAGTAGTGTAATTAGCACTAGAAGGATAAATACCTTTATAATCTTTACCTTCAGATTCACCGAATAATTGTTTCCACCATTCATTGAAATATTGCATCGAAGGTTCATAGTTAATCAACATTTCAGTGTCATAGCCTTTTGCATATAACACATTACGGATTGTTGCATATTGATAAGCAATGTTATCTTCTAAGTTCTCTGATGACAATTCTTCACGTGCTTTCGCTGCACCTGACATCATTGCTTGAATGTCAATGCCTGCTACCGCAATTGGTAATAAACCAACAGCTGTTAATACAGAATAACGGCCACCGATATCATCTGGTACTACAAATGTTTCATAGCCCTCATTTGTTGCTAATTGTTTCAAGGCACCTTTTTCTTTATCAGTTGTTGCGAAAATACGCGCTTTTGCTTCTTCTTTACCATATTTATTTTCTAAAAGTTGCTTAAATAATCTGAACGCAACTGCAGGTTCTGTAGTAGTACCAGATTTTGAAATAACATTGACTGAGAAATCTTTGCCATCTAAGTACTGTACTAATTCTTGTGTATAGCTTGATGATAAGTGATTACCTACAAAGACAATTTCAGGGTATTCATCGCTATTTCTAAATGATGACGTTAACATTTCTATTGCTGCACGTGCACCTAAATATGAACCGCCAATACCGATTACTACGAATACATCTGAATTTTCTTTAACACGTTTCGAAGCTTCTAATATACGTGAAAACTCTTCTTTATCATAATCAACAGGAAGATCAATCCAACCTAAGAAGTCACTGCCGGCACCTGTGCCTTCATGAATCGTTTTATGAATTGATTTAACGATATCTTTTTGTTGTTGTAATTCATGTTCGCCGAAAAATTCTAAAGTTTTGCCATAATCTAATTGAATATGAGTCATTTTGAATTGCCTCCATTTTTTTATTTAATATTATTTTACTAAGTTTATTTTGAGTATTCAAACAACTAGCCTAGTTATTATTAAAAATAATCATATCTACTTATCGTACTCACCACATCCCACACTTTTTATATTCAACTTTTTATACAAAATCAAATCATCCCAATATTACATAAACACCTTTGTTACAGAACAAAAAATATCAACATTACACATTCACGTTACACACATTTTTGCATATTTATGTATTAAAATGGTTTTATTTTCATTTTTAATCTGCTATAATCATTTTTAACAAATCCATAAAACAAATTTTAAAAACTATCAATTGAGGTGGAACTATGAAAGATAAAATTGTATTAGCATATTCTGGCGGTTTAGACACAAGTGTTGCAGTTAAATGGTTAATTGATAAAGGCTACGATATCGTCGCTTGTTGTTTAGATGTCGGTGAAGGCAAAGATTTGGAATTAGTACATCAAAAAGCATTAGATATGGGCGCAATTGAATGCCATATCATCGATGCAACAGAAGAATTCAGCCAAGATTTCGTGGCGTATGCGATTAAAGGTAATTTGATGTATGAAGGTATGTATCCCTTAGTTTCTGCATTATCAAGACCATTGATTTCTAAAAAATTAGTAGAAATCGCAGCAAAAACAAATGCAATAGGTATTGCACATGGTTGTACTGGTAAAGGTAATGACCAAGTACGTTTTGAAGTAGCCATTAAAGCACTCGATCCAGATTTAAAAGTATTTGCACCTGTAAGAGAATGGGCTTGGAGTCGTGAAGAAGAAATAGATTATGCAATAAAACATAATATTCCTGTACCAATTCAACATGATTCTCCTTATTCAATTGACCAAAATTTATGGGGAAGAAGCAATGAATGCGGCATACTCGAGGATCCTTATGCTGCCCCCCCTAAAGATGCCTTTGATTTAACACGTGAATTGGAAGACGCACCAGATGAAGCCGAAGAAATTGTACTTTCGTTTGAAAAAGGTATACCAACTGCTTTAAATGGTACATCATATCAGTTAAGTGAATTAATATTAATGCTGAATAAGCAAGCAGGTAAACATGGTATTGGTAGAATTGATCATGTAGAAAACAGATTGGTTGGCATTAAATCTAGAGAAGTATATGAAACCCCTGCTGCTGAAGTTATTATTAAGGCACATAAAGCACTTGAAACGATTACATTAACGAAAGATGTGGCACATTTTAAACCTGTAATCGAGAAACAATTTTCCGAACAAATTTATAACGGGCTTTGGTTCTCTCCATTAACAGACAGCTTAAAATTATTCGTGGATAGTACACAGGAACACGTTTCTGGTGACGTACGACTCAAACTTTACAAAGGTAACGCTACAGTCAACGGTAGACAGTCCCCTTATACACTTTATAATGAGCAATTAGCAACATATACAAAAGAAGATGCATTTAATCAAGCATCAGCCGTTGGATTCATAGATATCTTTGGTTTACCGACTAAGGTAAATGCGATGTTGCACGGTGGTTATAATCATGAGTAGTAAAGCATGGGGTGGCAGATTTAGTGCACAACCAGAAGCATGGGTCGATGCATTTAATGCATCAATAAACTTCGATAAAACACTGATTGAATATGATGTACAAGGTAGTATCGCACACGCTACTATGCTAGCAAATCAAGACATCATTTCAGAAGAAGATTGTAAACAGATTATTGATGGTTTAAACGCAATACTAGTTGATTATCAACATGGCAATCTAGCTTTAGACGAATCACTTGAAGATATACATTTAAATATCGAACACGAACTTATCAAACGTATTGGGGATGCTGGAGGAAGACTACACACAGGACGAAGCAGAAATGATCAAGTTGCGACAGACATGCATTTATATACAAAATCAGAAGTGAATACTTTAATTGCATTAATCACTTCATTTCAAAAAGCAATTGTTAATATTGCGGAAGCACATATTGATACAATTATGCCTGGTTATACGCATTTGCAAAGAGCACAACCTATTTCATTTGCGCATCATATACTCACTTACTATTGGATGCTCGAACGTGACAAATCACGTTTTCAGGATAGTTTAAAACGTATAGATATATCTCCACTTGGCGCTGCTGCCTTGAGTGGTACAACATATCCTATTGACCGTCATGAAACACAAAAGTTATTAGACTTTAGCGCAATTTATAAAAACAGTATAGATGCTGTAAGTGATAGAGATTATATCGTAGAAACGTTACACAATATCTCTTTGACGATGGTTCACTTATCAAGATTTGCAGAAGAAATTATATTTTGGTCATCTACTGAAGCAAATTTTATTACACTATCGGATACATTTTCTACGGGGTCATCTATTATGCCACAGAAAAAGAATCCTGATATGGCAGAATTGATTAGAGGTAAAGTTGGCCGTACATCTGGTCATTTAATGAGTATGCTCATGACATTAAAGGGGTTACCTTTGGCTTACAATAAAGACATGCAAGAGGACAAAGAAGGCTTATTTGATGCAATTCACACTTTAAAAGGATCACTCCGTATCTTTGAAGGCATGATAGATACGATGACGATTAATGTAGACCATTTGGAACAAACAGTCCATAATGACTTTTCCAATGCTACTGAACTCGCGGATTATTTGGTCAACAAAGGAGTGCCATTCAGATCTGCACATGAGATTGTTGGTAAACTTGTGCTTTGGGCAATACAACACAATGTATATTTATTAGATGTACCATTATCACAATACCAAAAAGCATCTCAATTCATAGAATCAGACATCTATGACTATTTAACACCACAAAATTGTATTAATCGTCGCGTCAGTTATGGTTCTACGGGACAAGTAGCAGTCAGACAACAATTAGCAATAATCAAAGAAAATTTAGCATAACACAATGCAATTCGGCACTGGATAGGTATATCTAAACTTACCTTATTCAGTGTCTTTATTTTGTTTTAGTTCAAATAGCTCCAATTTTTTAACAGATGTTTTGTTAATGAGGCGAAAAAAATGTAATTCGAAAATTAATTTTATTTAGTTTGAATTATAATAATGTAAATTCTATTTTCAACATATCCCTTTTTATGTAAGGTAAAGTTATATTTCAGATTAAGGAGTGACATCATTATGAATCATGCAAATAAAGTCATCGCCACAACATTAGCAACGATTACATTAACTGGTCTTTGTACTACTACTGCAATTGAGGCGAGTGGTCATGGTAACAACAATGCCCAACACAATGTTAATACTTCAAACCAACAAAATGGTAACTCTAGTCAAGCTCATGGAAACCAAAAAAAAATACATAATTTAACTGGTGAAAAATTTGCAACGATTGCGCATAGAGGTGCGAGCGGTTACGCACCTGAACATACATTTTTCTCATATGATAAAAGCCATAATGCTATCGGCGCATCTTATATCGAAATCGATTTACAAATGACTAAAGATGGACATCTCGTTGCTATGCATGATGAAACTGTTGATAGAACAACGAATGGTACAGGAAGAGTCGATCAATACACACTTAAAGAATTGAAAAAACTTGATGCTGGCAGTAAATTCAATTCGCAAAACCCACAATATGCCAATTCAAATTATAAAGGCGCTAAAGTACCAACATTAGATGAAATTCTAAATCGTTATGGTACAGATGCTAATTATTATATCGAAACGAAATCACCAGATGTTTATCCAGGCATGGAAGAAAAATTATTAAATACTTTGGATAAACACCAATTATTAAATAATAATTCGTTAAAAAATGGACATGTACTCGTTCAATCATTTTCAGAGGAAAGTTTACTCAAAATGCAAAAACTAAATCCAGCAGTGCCACTCATTCGCCTATTGGATAAAGGTGAATTAACAAGTATGACACAACTGAACTTTAATCAAATCAGACAATATGCTATAGGTGTCGGCCCTGAATATACAGATTTGACTAAACAAAATGTTAAAAATCTAAAAAAAGCTGATTTACTCGTGCATCCATTTACTGTCAATGAGCCAACAGATATGAAACGATTAAATGAATATGGTGTTGATGGTGTGTTTACAAATTATCCTGATGTATACAAACAAATTATTAGTGAAAATGAGCAACAACATAAGCATAAATAAAAGCGCATGTTAATTTAGAGAGGCTATTATAAACGTCCACAAATTATACAAAAAGACCTTCATTCCTATTTTCATAAGAATGAAGGTCTTTTTAAATTGCTGAATTCGTTTATTTTAAATTATGCCCAACCACGGTAACGCGCTGCTTCTGCAGTACGTTTAATACCAACAATATATGCCGCTAAACGCATATCAATTTTTCTGTTTTGAGCTAATTCATAAATAGTATCAAATGCAGTCGTTAATTTTTCACGCATTTTCGTGTTAACTTCTTCTTCTGTCCAATAATAACCTTGATTATTTTGTACCCATTCGAAGTATGACACTGTTACACCACCAGCACTTGCTAGTACGTCTGGTACAAGTAAAATATCACGTTCAGTTAAAATACGTGTTGCAGCTGGTGTCGTTGGACCATTTGCTGCCTCAACAACGATACCTGCTTTAATATCATGTGCATTATCTTCAGTAATTTGATTTGCAATTGCTGCAGGTACTAAAATATCACAGTCGATTTCAAACAATTCTTTATTTGAAATTGTTTCATCAAATAAATTCGTTACAGTACCGAAACTATCTCTTCTATCTAATAGATAGTCAATGTCTAAACCTTCTGGATCGTGTAAAGCACCATAAGCATCTGAAATACCAACAATTGTTGCACCCATGTCATACAAGAATTTTGCTAAGAAACTACCAGCATTACCAAATCCTTGAATCACAATACGTGAACCTTTAAGATTTAAACCTCTTCTTTGTGCTGCTTGTTCAATCGCAATTACCACACCTAATGCTGTAGCACGATCGCGTCCTTGTGAACCACCGAGTACGATTGGTTTACCAGTGATAAATCCAGGAGAATTAAATTTATCTAAAGAACTATACTCATCCATCATCCATGCCATGATTTGAGAGTTAGTAAACACGTCTGGTGCCGGAATATCTTTTGTAGGTCCTACGAATTGAGAAATTGAGCGCACATATCCACGAGATAAACGTTCTACTTCATGAATACTCATTTGACGAGGATCACAAACGATACCACCTTTACCACCACCATATGGTAAATCAACGATACCGCACTTCAATGTCATCCACATTGATAATGCTTTTACTTCTTCTTCGTCAACATCTGGATGGAAACGTACGCCACCTTTTGTTGGTCCAACTGCATCGTTATGCTGTGCACGATAACCTGTAAATGTTTGAACAGTACCATCATCCATACGTACTGGTATTCTTACTTGTAGGAAACGCAATGGCTCCTTTACTAAATCGTACATCCCATCGTCAAACCCCAGTTTATGCAATGCTTCTTTAATAATTTGTTGCGTAGAAGTAACTAAATTATTATTCTCAGTCATGATTCATTTCGCCTCTTTTTCGTTACTAATGATTTCGCTTTCATGCTAATTGTAACATAAGATTCACCTTTTTAAAGAGTTTTCAAAACATATGTTACAGAAGTGTGAATTTATTTAAAAACACTTCTTACTTTATCTAATGCAAAGTCTAATTCTTCTTTAGAAATAATAAGCGGTGGCGCAAATCGGATAACAGTATCATGTGTTTCTTTACATAATAAACCTTGCTCTTTTAAAGCTTCACAATAAGGTCTTGCATTCTCATTTAATTCAATACCGATAAACAATCCACGACCTCTTACTTCTTTAATTGAAGGATGGTCAATCTTTTGTAATTCTTCTTTAAAATAATTCCCCAATTCTAATGAACGACCTGGTAAATCTTCATCCACAATAACATCTAATGCTGCATTTGATACAGCACATGCTAATGGGTTCCCCCCAAATGTAGAACCATGAGAACCTGGTGTAAATACACCTAGGACTTCTTCATCTGCAAGTACTACAGAAATTGGTAGTACACCACCGCCTAATGCTTTCCCTAAAATATATACATCTGGTTGAACGTCATCCCAATCCGTTGCAAATAACTTACCTGAACGTCCTAATCCTGCTTGAATTTCGTCAGCAATAAATAATACATTATGCTCATCACAAAGTGCTCTAATTTCTTTTAAGTAGCCTTCTGGTGGCACATTAATACCAGCTTCACCTTGGATTGGTTCGATTAAAATTGCAGCAGTATTTTCGTTAATTGCTTCTTTAACAGCGTCAATATCACCAAAATCTACTTTACGGAATCCATCTAATAATGGACCATATCCACGTTGATATTCTGGTTCAGATGATAACGATACAGGTGCCATTGTACGACCATGGAAGTTACCATTGAAAGCAATAATTTCTGCTTGATCTGGAGCTATGTTTTTAACATCATATGCCCAACGACGCGCAGCTTTTAATGCAGTTTCTACTGCTTCTGCACCTGTGTTCATTGGTAATGCTTTTGATTTTCCAGAAAGTTTGCAGATTTTTTCATACCATTCACCTAAGTTGTCACTGTGAAAAGCTCGAGAAACTAAAGTCACTTTATCGGCTTGATCTTTCAAAGCTTGAATTATTTTCGGATGTCTATGCCCTTGGTTTACTGCAGAATATGCTGATAACATATCCATGTATTTGTTGCCTTCCGGATCTTTAACCCAAACACCTTCAGCTTCTGAAATGACAATTGGAAGTGGTACATAGTTTTGTGCTCCGTAATGATTTGTTAATTCAATGATTTCTTCTGATCTTGACATGATATCTCCCCTTTGTAATTATTTAAGAGCAAAATGACTCTTAAGCAATACTTACCCATAGCATAACGTATTTATAGTTGAACTGAAACTATTTTCTAAAATAGCTGCACAGATAAGTTTAAAATGACGTTAAACTACTAAAAAATAAGTATCTTAATTAATAGTATTAATTGCGGCTATTTTTATGTAAGCCCTTACATACATAATGACACACTCCAGGGTTTGATTACAAGCTTATTTTCTTTCATTTTCAAAAGTAAAATTAGTTTTAATTAACTTTGCATATAACCGTATATTCATACGCGATAATACTAAAAAAACGCATAAAAACACACAATCAAAACCATGTGAATATATGCGTTTCAATTACTTACTTTTTGTCAGTTCTTGGTAACGGATAAAAACCTTTATTAAATTGTTTCCATAAGTTTGGTGGTAAATGATGTCTGTCTTTTCTTTCTGGATCAAATTCAGAAATTATTTCATCTTCTTTACCATCTTTAATTTTACTAATAAAATTATGATCTAATAATATTTCTCTACCTAAGGCAATAAGATCAACATGAGTAGATTCTACCGCTTCAATTGCTTGCTCTGCCGTAAATATTGAACCAATACCAATCAGTGGCATACGCCCTTCAATCCATTCTAGCAACAATTTCACACGTTCCTGTCCTTTATATTGACCTTCACGCGTTTTCGAATGTATGTCCATTAATGATACATGTAAGTAGTCTAATGGTTTTTCGATTAAATGTTTAACTAATGATTGTGTAATTTCCATGCTTATACCTGGCGTTTCTGCCTCTTCTGGTGAAAATCTATAGCCAACAATAAAGTCTTTACTACCATATTCTTTTACTGTTGCTGTAACTTCATCAACAACTTCAGATACAAATTTCAATCGGTCTTTGCCCCACGCATCATCACGACGATTATAATATGGTGATACAAATTGATGAATCAAGTAATGATTTGCCCCATGTATTTCCACACCGTCAAAACCAGCTTCAATAACTCTGCGTGTCGCTTCACCAAATGCCTTAATTGTTTCTTGAATTTCAACTTCTGTCATTTCACGTGCATGATGCTCCTCTTGTTCACCAAAACTTTTCATAGATATTGGACTTGGTCCAGCAACATCACCGTCCGGCGTTAAATTTGGCAAAGCTTGTACACCACCATGGTGAATTTGAACAATAGCCTTAGCACCATTTTTCTTCATAGCTTGTGCTAAACGTTTCAAGCCTTCTAAATTAGAATCATGTGCAACAGATGGTTGACCTGGAAATGCTTTTCCCAAATCAGTTACATTACTTGCAGCTGAAATTGCTAAGCCTACATCTTTTGAACGTTGCTCCATATAAACAACTTCCTCATTTGAAATCGAACCGTCATCATGAGATGACACATGTGTCAATGGTGCCAATACAAAACGATTATCTAAAACAACTTTATTCGGTAGTTTAACTTTTTCAAAAAGCGGTTGAAATTTTTTATTCATCATTACGTTTCCTCCTACAATTAACCTTGAAAATTTAATCAATATCATTTACTCATTCATTGTATCTAGGTCGAACTTACTTTCAAATAAATATGCTCATGCATATATTTTTAATTATATCCCTATTGATGAATTTAAAACTTACCATCACAAAGTTGTCATAAAATACTTTTCCCCATAAAAAAACTGACACTTCAAAATTGAAATGTCAGTACTTTAAAGATGCTTTATTCATCTTTAATCGCGTTTTTAGACTGTTTAATCCAAACCGGCAAGCGTTCTTTAATTGTTTGAAACCCGTATCTTTCGGTTTCCTTAATTTCATCTAATACTGATTGTTTTTCTTTCTTACGTTCATAATTTTTAAAATAGTCATTATCTTTTAAAGAAAGATTTAGTTTTCCTTCATCATCAATTGAAATCACTTTCGCTCTTACAATTTGCCCTTCTGATAAAAACTTTTTCAAATTATGGACATAATCATCCATAATTTCAGAAATATGAATCAAACCTTCAGCATTGTCAGGGGTTTCTACAAAAGCGCCATACGGTTGAATACCAGTCACACGAACTTTGATATGTTGACCTACCTTATAGTGATTATTCAACGTGATAACCCCTTATTTCGTATTACTTAACACTATTATAATAGCATACATTGTAGCATCACACTAATATTATAGTAGAAAAATTCAATATTTTGTCCATTTCGAAATGATTCCGCGCATTATTGATGCTCATGATTCCATTCGCTTTCCATTTACAAACAAGATATAGATAATTCCAATGACAAAATATAATCATACTAATATTCAATGTAGCAGCGGGCAATCATAATCAAGCCGATGAAATTAAAATAAACACGACGACAAACCAAAAGTCTAACAGGCACATTACCATGCAGCAATGACGCGTTAGACTTTTGTAATTAAACATCACATTCAAAACGGATTGGTTATGGATGCAATGCTTCTCGTATTTTTTACTCTACAAAATCAATTGAATCAATTGTAATATCATGTAATGGTTTATCTTGTGGACCCACTTTAGTATTCGCAATATCTTCAAGCGTATCTTTTCCTTCGATTAACTGACCAAATACTGTATGTTTTTGATCTAACCATGGTGTCCCACCTGTGTTGCTATATGCTTCTACTATCGGTTCTGGCCAACCACCATCTGCCAATTGACTTAACATCGATTCAGGAACTTCATTCATTTGCACGATGAAGAATTGTGATCCATTAGTATGTGGACCTGCATTTGCCATTGATAGCGCACCATAAATATTAAAAGCTTCTCTTGAAAATTCATCTTCAAAAGGCTCTCCGTATATGCTTTCGCCACCCATGCCTGTTGCCGTTGGGTCTCCACCTTGTACCATAAAGTCATTGATGACACGATGGAATGTTACGCCATTGTAATAACCATTTTTTGCATGTGTCACAAAATTTTCAACAGTTTTCGGTGCAATATCCGGCATAAGTTTAAAAGTCATATCACCTTTGTTTGTGTGCATTACAAGTTTAATCTCATTACCATTAATTTCTTTGTTTAACTGAGGATAGTTCGTCATGTTCATTCTCCATTTCATGTTAATATGATATATGTATTCTAACATAAAAAGAAGGGATGTATGAATGATGTTATATCGTTTTGCACATAAAACTGGCAGTTACGGTGTCACTATTAAAGAAGAAAATGGTGATCAAGTACTTGTTCAAGTGGAACAAGTGATTAAACACCCAAAACAAGGTGATTTACACAACCCTAAAGAAACAGAAAATGTATTTTTCCATGAACGTAAAGCGCTCAGTCAATTTGAAAAAAGATACGCTCAAAAATCACAATTGAAACAATTCGATGTTGAACCGATGTCTTATTGTGATTCATTACAGCAAGCAATTTCAAATTTAGAGGCAAAATTAAAATCACAAGATTCATTGCATGCGTCTATGTCTCTTGAAAATTTACAACGTTTAAAACAAGATTACGGCATTCAATATAAACAAAATTTTGAATAAAAATACCGTGTTTCTTCATATTTAATAACATATGTATCGCAAGTACTTCAAGGGCTTACGACGTTTTTCAGAACCGTTCAATTCATGTATAATGATTTTATACTACATTTTTAAAGGAGGATAAGATAATGAGCGTGTTACATATAGCGGTATTACTACCGTTAATATTTGCACTCATTATTCCATTTGTATATCGGTTCTATAAACGAATACATCTAGGATGGTTTGTGTTACCTATCCCCGTCGTCTTATTTATATATTTCTTATCTTATATTTCGACAACCATGTCTGGGAATACAGTTATGCAAAAGGCAAACTGGATGCCTCACTTCGGTATGAATTTTAATTTATACGTTGATGGTTTAGGACTATTATTCAGTTTACTCATAACTGGTATTGGGAGTTTAGTTGTACTTTATTCTATAAGTTATTTAAGTCGACAAGAACAATTAGGCAATTTCTATGTTTATCTATTGCTCTTTATGGGCGCAATGTTAGGTGTTGTATTATCAGATAATATCATCATCTTATACTTATTCTGGGAGTTAACTTCTTTTTCTAGTTTCCTTCTCATTTCATTTTGGAGATCCAAACAGGCGTCTATCTATGGCGCACAAAAGTCGATGCTTGTTACCGTGTTCGGTGGCTTGTCACTTTTAGGTGGTCTCATCTTGCTCTCCATCGCAGGGGGTTCTACGAGCATTCAAACATTAATCCAGAATGTTTCAGACATTCAGACAAGCCCATTTTTCATTCTATCAATGGTTTTTGTCTTAATTGGTGCTATGACAAAGTCAGCTCAGTTCCCATTCTATGTCTGGTTACCTGATGCTATGGAAGCACCGACACCAGTCAGTGCTTATCTACACTCGGCTACAATGGTAAAAGCTGGACTATATTTAGTCGCACGCATGACGCCGATTTACGCTGTATCTCAAGGATGGATATGGACCGTAACGGCAGTCGGATTAATCACATTATTCTGGGCATCATTGAATGCGACAAAACAACAAGATTTAAAAGGCATCTTGGCCTTTTCTACTGTATCGCAATTAGGAATGATTATGTCAATGTTAGGCATAGGTGCTGTAAGCTATCACTTTGAAGGCTCAGAAAGTCAAATTTATATCGCGGCCTTTACAGCTGCAGTATTTCATTTGATTAATCATGCAACATTTAAAGGTGCACTGTTTATGATTACAGGTGCGATTGATCATACCACTGGTACACGTGATGTGAAAAAATTAGGTGGTTTGCTAACTATTATGCCTATTTCATTTACAATTACGATCATTACTTCGTTAAGTATGGCAGGCGTACCTCCTTTTAATGGCTTTTTATCTAAAGAGAAATTCTTAGAAAGCATGATTGATGTTACACAGGCTAATATTTTTAGCTTGGATACACTTGGATTGTTAATTCCAATTATTGCAATTGTGGGTAGTATATTTACTTTTGTTTACTCCGTTAGATTCATTGGTCAAATATTCTTAGGTAGTCACAAAGTAGATGCTTTGCCTAAAAAGGCACACGAAGCATCATTATTGATGCTTGTATCACCTGCAATCCTTGCTATTCTAGTGATTGTTTTCGGATTCTTCCCATCATTATTAACAGGATCACTTATTGAACCTGCTGTAGATGCGATTAGTCACTCGTCAGGTACAACTGCGGAAATTCATATGTTCCATGGCTTTACGCCAGCATTTTTATCGACGCTTGGCATTTACATTGTCGGTATTGTGCTTATCGTGACGTTTGCATATTGGGTGAAGCTGTTACAGCAACATCCTACAAAACTGACGATAAACTATTGGTACGATAAATTCGGTGCAGTTACACCAGGCTATTCTGGCAAGTTTACAGATGCATATGTGACTGGGTTTACACGTAATAACCTCGTTATTATTTTTGCATCGCTTGTTGTAATTTCAATAGTAACACTCATAGTTACACCTTTTAGTATTGATCTCAAAGACGTTAGTGCCATTCGTCCGTTCGAGTTAATTATCGTTGTACTTATCATTACAGCTGCTTCGATGATTATCTTTGCAAAATCTAGATTGTTCAGCATTATTATGGCGAGCGCAGTTGGTTATGCTGTTGCTATTTTCTTCATATTTTTCGGTGCACCCGACTTAGCATTAACACAATTTGTCGTTGAGTCAATTTCAACTGCGTTATTTTTATTATGTTTCTATCACTTACCTAATTTAAATAGACATAAAGAAACACGAGAATTTAAGGTAGTTAATGTAATCATCGCTGTGAGCACAGGGATCATCGTTACGATATTAGGCTTAATTGCCTATGGTAATAGACACTACGCTTCGATTGCGGCATTTTACAAAGAACATGTTTACGATCTCGCACATGGTACGAATATGGTAAATGTTATACTCGTTGACTTCCGTGGTACGGATACATTATTTGAATCAGCAGTACTCGGTATCGCAGGACTCGGTGTTTATACGATGATTAAATTACGCACGAATACGACTAAGCAGGATAAAGGAGGTAAAAACGTTGAACAGACAGAAAAATAATCTTATCTTTCAATATTCAGCAGTTGTTATCTTCTTTCTCATTGTCATGTTTGGCTTATCGCTATTTCTAGCTGGTCACTATACACCAGGTGGCGGTTTCGTTGGTGGTTTACTACTTGCAAGTGCACTGGTCATCATTACGGTTGCTTTTGATATAAAAACAATGCGTAAGATTTTTCCTTGGGATTTTAAAATATTAATTGGTATTGGCTTACTTTTTTGTTTGCTTACACCATTAGCAAGTTGGTTCTATAGTAAAAATTTCTTTACACATACACCATTTGAAATTCCCTTAGGTGTATTATCGCCAATGGAAATGCATACAGCAACTTTCTTTGACCTTGGCGTTATGTGTGCAGTTGTAGGCACTGTAATGACTATAATCTTATCGATTGGAGAGAATGAGTAATGGAAATTTTAATGATTTTCGTATGTGGTATTCTCACGACAATGAGCGTCTATCTCATTCTTTCTAAAAGTTTGATACGCATCATTATCGGTACTACTTTACAAACACATACCGCTAATTTATTTTTAATCACTATGGGCGGTTTAAAGAAAGGTGATGTCCCTATCTATGAAAAAGGGATAACATCTTATGTCGATCCTATTCCACAAGCATTAATTCTTACTGCGATTGTAATTTCATTTTCAGTTACAGCATTTTTCTTAGTGCTCGCTTTTAGAAGTTATAAAGAATTAGGAACAGACAACGTAGAAAGTATGAAGGGAGTGCTAGAAAATGATCGAGAGTAATCTTATCATATCGCTTCTCGTAATACCTTTGTTAACTATCATTGCACTTATTTTCATCGGTAAGCGCCCTATCATCAAACGTTATGTGAGCTTATCCGGTACGGCACTTACATTAGTATTCGCATTTATAAACTTAAATAATGTGCTGAAAGATGGCCCAATTACGTTAGAATTGGGTTCTTGGCAAGCCCCTTATGGTATCGTTTTTGTACTTGATATATTTAGTGCATTATTAATTATCACAAGCTTGATTGTTACAATGTTAATCATCATGTATTCATATCAATCTGTAGGTATCGAGCGTGAGACATATTATTACTACTTTGCTGTAATGTTTATGCTTACTGGTGTTATAGGTTCTTTTATTACTGGCGATATATTTAACTTATTTGTATTCTTTGAAGTATTCTTAATGGCTTCATATATTCTATTGGTCATTGGTGGTACCAAAGTACAATTAAGCGAAACAATTAAATATGTACTCGTCAATGTAACATCCTCCGCATTCTTCGTAATTGCGGTTGCAATGCTTTATTCCGTTGTTGGCTCATTGAATTTGGCTGACATCAGTGAAAAGTTGAGCCAATTACCGGCACAAGATAGTGGAATTGTCACAATTATATTCGTAATGTTTATTTTTGTATTTGCTACTAAAGCAGGCGCCTTCCCGATGTATATTTGGTTACCAGGCGCGTATTATGCACCACCAATTGCCATTATTGCCTTTTTCGGTGCTTTATTAACAAAAGTAGGTGTCTATGCTATCGCTAGAACTGCTAGCCTGTTCTTTAGAGATACATCTAACTTTTCATTCTATACGATACTGTTTTTAGCCTTACTTACAATCATATTCGGTTGTGTAGGTGCAGTAAGTTATTATGATACGAAAAAAATTATTCTTTACAACATTATGATTGCCGTTGGTGTCATACTTGTCGGTGTTGCAATGATGAATCAAACAGGTATGATGGGTGCAATCTATTATACGCTTCATGACATGTTAATTAAGGCAGCATTATTTTTCCTTATTGGTGTCATGTATAAAATTACGAAAACTCACGATTTACGACAATATGGTGGTCTGATTAAAGATTATCCTGTCTTAGGATGGACTTTCTTTATCGCTGCACTTAGTTTGGCTGGTATACCTCCACTCAGTGGCTTTTATGGTAAATACTATATCGTTCAAGCTACTTTTGAAAAAGGTTTCTATTTAAGTGGTATTGTTGTATTACTATCTAGTCTAGTCGTACTCTATTCTGTTATTCGTATCTTCTTAAAAGGATTTTTCGGAAAATCAGAAGGTTACCAAGTCAATCCAAAATTACCATATAAAGGTATCTTGTCTGTTGCAATAATTGCTGTCGGAATTTCTGTTGCTTTTGGACTTTCTGCTGATTGGTTACAACCAATTATTAAAGATGCTGCTGAGACATTCTATAATCCTAGTGTCTATACTGACAGTGTATTGGGAGGGAAATAATATGGCCGTTCAAATATTAGTCAATCTAGCTTTAGCTGTATTTTGGTTATTTGTTACAGGCAGCTATACCTTTAATAACTTTATACTAGGATATTTATTCGCCCTTCTTTTAGTTTATGTTATGCGTGGCGTTTTACCTGGCAGATTTTATGTCATAACAGTCTATAAGATCATCAAACTATTCCTTGTTTTTTTAATAGAATTAGTCAAAGCCAATATCGATGTAATTCGTATCGTTATTAAACCAACAATTAATAATGAGCCAGCATTCTTTACGTACCATACAGATTTAAAAAAAGATTGGCAGATTGCTTTATTATCAAACCTCATCACTTTGACACCTGGTACAATCGTTTTAGGCGTGAGTGATGATCGTACAAAGATTTATATTCATAGCATCGATTTTAGTACAAAAGAAGAAGAAGTTGAGAGCATCAAATCTTCCCTTGAAAAAGTGGTTAGAGAGGTAGGAGAACATTAATGAACTATAATATTATTTTAATCATTGCATTAGTCATCGTTGCGTTATCAATGCTAGGCATGTTAGTTCGTGTAATTATTGGCCCTTCTCTTGCTGACAGGGTAGTCGCACTTGATGCCATGGGAATACAATTAATGGCCATCGTTGCTCTATTTAGTATATTCTTGGGAACGAAGTATATGATGGTAGCAATACTCTTAATTGGAATATTAGCATTCTTAGGAACTGCGGTATTTGCAAAATATATGGACAAAGGTAAGGTGATTGAACATGATAACGACGATCATCATTAGTATCGCACTTATCTTGGTGATACTCGGTTCATTGATCAGTGCACTTGCAGCCATTGGCTTGTTGCGTTTAGATGATGTTTATGCACGTTCACATGCTGCTGGTAAAGCTGCAACCTTAGGCTCTATGCTATTAATCAGTGGCGTTTTCCTTTATTTTATCGGACGTGAAGGCTATGTAAATATGCAGCTCATCATTGGAATATTATTTATCCTAATTACTGGTCCTTTAGCTAGTCACCTTATCATCAAATCAGCTTACAATTTAAATACACCTGCTTCAAAGAGAACAAAACATGATGAAATCAAAGATGATATGAAAAATACTAAGTTATAAATATTTAAAATGACTAAATCCTAATTAATGGGTTTAGTCATTTTTTTAATCAAAATCACTTCTATGTTCTTTCGCCTATTCATTAACTTCTTTAAATACCCTATCAATATTGACTGATTTAAATTCAAGTGCGTCAATTGCCAAGTACACTATTTCATGATATATTAAATCGTAACAATTACGTTTTAAGGAGTGTGCTTTTATGCAAACATGGACTATTATTGGTGGTGGAATTCACGCAGTAACGATTGCTATTAAATTAAAATCTTTAGGTTTAGACAACTCACAATTATCGATTATAGATCCTCATCCAAATTTATGTGCTCAATTTAATGATTATACCCATAGAATAGAGATGCCCTATTTAAGATCACCATGTGTACATCATGTACATCCGAATCCTTTTCATTTAAACCAATATGCAAAAAAACAACAGTATTTACACGCATCTTATGGTCCATATAAGCGACCTAATCGCGATATGTTTATGGCGCATACACATGAGTTAATCCACCAATATGATTTGAATTCAAGCCATATTCAAGGTAAGGCAACTCAAATTAAACATGTAAACTCTAAGTGGTATGTACAATATGATGATGTTCACTGGATCGAATCAAGTAACGTCATAATTGCATTTGGCTGTAACCATCAACCGTATATCCCTCCAATGTTTAATAATCAACCTAATGTATCACATATTTTCAATGAGATGCAGCACACAAATGCTTCGCATGTTGTAGGCAGTGGCATTTCAGCAGCACATTTAGCATTAAAATTATTAAATAAACAATCGAATGCACAGGTACATTTATGGACAAATAAACCCATTGAGGTTCACGATTTTGATGCGGATACAGGTTGGTTAGGTCCTAAAAATATGAAACATTTTAATGCTATACAGTCATCTCAGAAACGGTATGACATATTAAAAGAAGAACGCCATAAAGGATCTATGCCAAAAGAACTTGAACTTAGACTGAAAAAGCATATCAAACAAGCGCGTTTAAAAATTCACATCAATAAGATGGTTGATGTAAAACACCACCATATTGTAACCGAGCAATCTTGCATACGTTATGACCATATTCTACTCGCAACTGGCTTTGAAGATAATATCATGCAACAACCCATTATCAAGCAATTAGTGAATCATTATCAGGCACCTGTTTCTACATGTGGTTTGCCTTCAATATCTACAACATTAGAATGGTTACCGAATTTATATGTAACTGGAGGGTTAGCTGATTTAGAATTAGGACCATTTGCAAGAAATATTATGGGTGGCCGTGAAGCTGCATTACGTATTGCTGATGCACTACATGGTAAAGTCATGCCATCGAAAGCCATTTAATAATAATGAATTGACTTTGCTTTATATACAAATATAAAAAACGCTAGGTGGCATATGCTTCACCTAGCGTTTTTAGACCTTGCTTAATTTTTACGTGGTTTAATTGCAACTGTTCCACGCATGACACAAATTAATCGATCTGTATCATCTTTAATGTCAATATTCCAAACTTGGGTTGTTTTCCCTTCATGAATGATTGTTGCTGTCGCATATATCGTTCCATGTGTAGTTGAACCAATATGATTTCCATTCATTTCTAAACCTAGAGGCACAAACTTTTCAGTATCAATAAGATAAGCCGCACCCATTGAACAAGCAGTCTCTCCAAGTGCTAAGCTCGCACCACCATGCAAATAGCCAAATGGTTGTTTCACATCATCAGTAACTGGCATCGACATGACCATCAAACCGCGTTCTTGCTGCTCAACTTTCATTTGTAATGCATCTAGCATGTTCCCCATTATTTAACACCTCATCTGCTTTCTATTATTATAATATCATTGCTGCAATCGTACCAAAAATAATTAATGGAATATTATAAAAAATAAAATTTGGAATACATGTGTCTCTAATATGATCATGTTGACCATCTATATCCAATCCTGCAGTTGGTCCTAGTGTTGAATCACTTGCTGGTGAACCAGAATCACCTAAGGCACTTGCCGTACCAATTAATGCAATTAGTGCCATAGTGCTTAGTCCAAGCGACTCACCTAATGGCACGAATAACGTTGCAATAATAGGAATCGTTGCAAATGAAGATCCTATACCTAAAGTAACAACTAAGCCAATAATATACATGACAATAATACTTAACAATTTATTATCACCGACAACATCACTTAAGCTATTCACTAATTTACCAATGTCACCTGTCTCATTCATAACACCTGCAAAACCATTTGCTGATAGAATAACTACCCCAATAAATGACATGATTTTAATACCTTCAACAAATTGTTTATCCAATTCTGTCCATTTATACGCACGAGAAATAAAGAATACCAGTACACCTGCTAATGCACCAAATATCATAGAATCCGTAAGTAATTGTACTAAAAATGTAGCAACAATAGATATAATCGTCACGATCAACACATACGGTTTAATTTCAATTTGCGTATTATCTTCAATGGTCTCATGTTGAGAATATGTTCTTGGTTTTCTATAGTAAAATATACCTAGAATCAAACCAAACACATAACCTAATGATGGAATTAACATCGCTTTCCATATCATATCCATTTCTATTGGGTGATGTGCCTTCGTAAAACCATTTTGGATAATTTGATGGAAAATTTGTCCAAAGCCGAACGGTAATAAAACATATGGCCAACATAAACCAAAGCCAATGATAATCGCAATTTGTCTTCTATCAACATTAAGTTCGTTAAACAAACTAATGAGTGGTGGGATGACAATTGGGATAAATGCAATATGTACAGGTATTAAGTTTTGACTCATAATACTCATTGCAAGTAATGCAACAATAATAATAATTTTCACTTTTACGCGTGACATTTTACTATTTTCAGCATGAATGCCATCAATAATTTTATTTACTAAGTAGTCTGTAATACCACTATAAGAAATTAATGCAGCGAAGCCACCAAGTAATGCATAACTTAAGGCAACCTCTGCACCATCTACAATATTTTTACCAAATACGGATACAATTTCTGAGACACTCATACCCGCAATCAATCCACCTACGAGCGCACTAATAAATAAACTAATAACTACGTTTAATCTACATAAACATAGTACAATCATCAGCACAACTGCTATTACAACTGCATTTATCACTCAACATAACCCCTTTATCACGTTATCGAACTAAAGTATCTTGGGATTTATGTTATCAATAACTGAAGTACTTGTCAATCTAATTTCTATGATTACTTGCCCGTTTTCAATAATTATTTTATTGTCAGTTATTTTTTTTAACATCTAACAAAATGAGTGAGACAGAAATCAAATTTTCTAATAAAGATTTCATAGTCCCACCCCGAAAAAATTCAATAAGGTTGAAAAGTTTACCTAAGTTGAAGCTAATGCATAAGTCTCACCAACTTAATGAATTAATCAGCAAGACTTTACATTTTCAATTCAGTCATCTACTACCTAATTTGAAATAAGTCATATAGTTAAAGTCAAACTCCTTTAAATCAGTTCGCTGCGTATATTGGTCTGCTATTTTTGAGTACGTAACCATTGCACAATTGTTGGAATTAAATAACCAGTTGGTCCTTTTGGTCCTTTATAGGAAGTTTTATTTGTCGTTGCTGGACCAGCTATATCAAAGTGTAAATGCGGCGTTTCACCAGCAAAGTGATTAATAAAAGTTGCAGCAAACAAAGCTTTACCATGTCCATTTGTATGGTTGACAAGATCAGCAACATCACTCTTACGAATGAGTGCTCTTTCTGTAGATGTCATAGGTAATTCAAAGACAAATTCATTCTGCGCATTAGCTATTTTTAGAATAGCACTTAAATATTGTTGCGCTTGATGATTAAATACTGCTGCTTTATCTTCTCCTAATGCCGCGACTGCTGCACCAGTTAAAGTTGCAAAGTCCAATATGACTTTCGGTTGAAATTGATTTGCGTAAAACACTGCATCTCCAAGTACCAAACGCCCTTCAGCATCTGTATTTAACACTTCAACTGATTCACCGCTTAATGCCGTAAAGACATCATCTGGTTTCATTGCAGCTTCGTTGACCATATTTTCTGCTGCGGCAATCACACCTACTATATTAATTTTAAGTTCTAATCTATGTGCTGCTTCGATCATTGCTATAACATTTGCAGAACCACACATATCATATTTCATTGTTTGCATGCCTACTTTAGGTTTGATGGAATAACCGCCTGAATCATACGTTATACCTTTACCTACGAGTGCAATTGGTGCCGCTTCAGCGTCAGCGCCATTATAAGTTAACGTAATGACTCTAGGTCCATTTGAAGATCCTTTTCCGACTGCATGTATTAAACCAAATCCTTCTTCTTGAAGCGTATCACTGTCTTTGATGTCTACCTCAACTTGAGTACCATTGAAATGATTTTGAATCAATTCTGCATAATATTGTGGCGTTAAAATGTTTGGTGGCATATTGCTATAATCTCTAGCTAAATTGATAGCACTACCAATTGCCTGCCCTTGTTCTATTGAAACTTGAATCTCCTGTGCTTCTATTAGATGAATGTCTAAATTGATTTGATAAGGGGCTAACTTGTCTGTTTTATAACTATCAAATTGATACACGGACTGTTCACTTTGTTGTCCCAATATTTCAGCTACTGTTTGCTTTGAAATCTCCGGTGTTTGAAAAGTGTCGAAAAGCATAGATGCTTGACTCACACGTTCATTTTTTAAATATTGGAAAAGTTGACCAAAGACTTTAAGCATATTATCATATGTTGCTAATTTGATATTTCCTAACCCAACTGTAATTAATTTAAATAATTTATGTTCACCATTGAACATTGTGCTGCTAATCGTACCAACGTTACTATTAATGATTTGAAGTTGTTTAAGCGTTTTTAATTTCTCATTAATTATTTCATTATCCAATGATACCTCACCGAGTTGGTTTAAGTGTTCTGGAATACCAATGATTACGACGTCATGTGCTAATTCATTTGTATGTTTAATATTTGTTTTCATCATTTTTTTCACTTCCTCTATTCATTTATGGATGTTAAATTAATATGTTTTAATTATACCATTGAACATCCAACACCTATATTTATTTCTATAAATATAGAGGCTAGGACAATGTGATTGTCCTAGCCTCTATAGATTGCCTATATTGTAATTGCATTACGATATAGTTAATTTATAACTTTTTAGAATTTACCTTTTTTAAATGCTAAGCCGATACCGCCAAGTTTGAATACAGCACGTGTATCGATAACTTTTTTCATGAATGCAGCTTTTTTACCTTGAATGTCTTTACCATAAACGACACCAACACCATCGTGTGCACCTAATGAACATACAGTACCACGGTCAACATATTCAAATTCTGAAGTTGGTTGACCTTCTAAAATATTTTTGATGTTTTTAGCTGTATGCTCACCTTGTTGCATAGCAATTTGTGCAGTCGTTGGTAATGGACGTTCTTCTCCAGCTGGAATAAATGCAGAACAGTCACCTATTACAAAAATATCGTCGTATCCTTCGATAGTTAAATCTTGTTTAGTAACAATACGTCCACGTTTAACGCCTTCAAATGATGATTCCATTAATTGACTACCACGAACACCAGCAGCCCATACAACTGTATTAGCTTCTAATTGTTGTTCTTCGTCATTAACTTTTACTACAAAACCTTTTTCGTTTGCTGCAACGATTGGTGTACCAATTTTGAACTCTACACCTTTATCTTCTAAATAACTCACAGCATGATTTACTAACTCGTCTGAGAACATTGGTAACATTTTTGGTGCTGCTTCTACACAAGTGATTTTCACTTTGCTTTGTTCTACACCATATTTATTACATAATTCTGGAATACGATCAGTTAATTCACCTAAGAATTCAACACCTGTAAATCCAGCGCCACCAACGATAATTGCTAAATCTTTGTCATCTTTTTGTTTAGATGAAGCGTAATTAGCAAATTTATCTTCAATATGACGAGATAATTTACGAGCAGTTAATACGTTTTCAATTTGGAAAGCATGTTCTTTCATACCTTTAATACCAAATGTTTCACTTTCAAAACCTAATGAAACAACTAAGATATCAAAGTCAAAAATACCAGCATCTGTTTCAACTTTTTTCGCGTTGCGATCGATTTTAGTAACTTCTGCTTTTACAAAGTTAACTTTATCTTTATTAACAACACTTTCTACTGGATATAGTAAATCTTCATAGCTAATCGTACCTGCTGAAGCTTCATGTAACCAAGTTGCTTCATAGTGGTAATCATTTTTATTAATTAACGTAATCTCAGCTTCATCTGCTGAAATTTGCTTTTGTAATTTTGTAATAGTTTGTAATCCAGCGTAACCAGCGCCTAAAACTAATACTTTTTTACGATCTTGAGCCATTTCATTCACCTAAGCTTTCATAATTTTTTTGTTGCGATAGTCTTTTTCTTTACCCAATTTACGCTTTAGTAATTCACAAAAAAGACATTTTTCATCCAGTACTAATTTTATAGTTTTTACTGTTGTTTTTCAAGCGCTAACAAGTATATTGTTTATTATTTCACATAAACCTTTAAAAGACTACAATTTACACTTATATTTGTGTACATTATAGTCTTCAAAGTAAATTAATCTAATTTAACAATCTTCTGGTGTACCGGCTTCTTTTGCAGTTCTAAACGAACTTCCGCATCCACATGAAGCTATCGCATTTGGATTATCGATTTGGAAACCCCCACCCATTAAGGATTGTTTGAAATCAATTGTTGTCCCATTTAATACAGGTTTATCATATTTATCTACTAACACTTTCAAACCATAAAATTCAATAATTTCATCATTTTCACCTGGTGTTTCTTCGGCTGACATTCCATAAGTTAACCCCGTACAACCGCCACCATTTACTTTAACTTTTAAATATCCATCAGGCATTCCATTTTGTTGTAACATATCTTTAACTTCATAAGCTGCTGACTCTGTCATATCAATAACTGCCATTCTCATTACCTCCTAAAAAATCCATGTTTCTTCTATATGTGCGTATATTTTTTGTAATAAGTCATCGGGCGATTCACCTTCAACGATATCACCATTCACCAACGCATACAACCCGCTGGAACATATGCCACAATTTTGTAAACAACCATATTCTAGCACATCAATACCAGGGTCATTTTCAAGTTGATTATAGACATAGTCTCCACCTCTCGCTAAATTCGAAACGCAGAACTCAACTATTGGATTCATAATACACCCTCTCAAAAATTATTAGTCTAATGATTATAACAAACATAACACACGTATATCTACATACCAGCTTATATTATAATCTTTTTAGCATCCCAAAATTGTTTCATTATTGCGACAAGCATAGCGTTGATATCCAGCAGAGCGTTATTTTAAATTATCCCTAATAATAATATTTACTTATATTAAGTATTTGTATTTTCAAATTAGAATACGTCAACTTTATTTGTAGTAGTAAACAAAAAGGCATATAATATAGATAAGCAACTGATTATAAAAAATTGTCATATCGATGTGGGGCAAAAGATAAAATTATCCTTTTACAGGAAATATCTTACATTGACGGGTTTATAATAATTACGATTAATTCGAATATATAATTGTAATTTAAAAACATCAAACAATTTTTACTAGAGGGGTATTATATAATGAAAAACTTAGTATTATTAGGCGGCGGATATGGAAATATGCGTATTATGTCACATATTTTACCATCTGCATTACCTGAAAATTATTCAATTACATTGATTGACCGAATGCCTTATCACGGGTTAAAGCCAGAATTTTATGAATTGGCGGCGGGGACAAAATCTGATAAGGATGTTCGAATGGGGTTCCCTGATTCAGATCGAATCAACAATGTATTTGGTGAGATTACTGATATTAATTTAGATGACCAAATCATCTCTGTTGGTAATTCAAAAGTGGATTATGACGAACTCGTCATTGGACTTGGTTGTGAAGACAAATATCATAACGTACCTGGTGCAGAAGAATACACACATAGTATTCAAACACTTTCCAAATCACGCGAGACTTTCCACCATATTAGCGAGTTACCTAACGGCGCTAAAGTTGGTATTGTAGGTGCAGGATTAAGTGGCATCGAATTAGCAAGTGAACTACGCGAAAGTAGAAGTGACTTACAAATTTACCTTTATGATAGAGGCGAAAGAATCTTATGTCGCTTCCCAGAAAAACTAAGTCAATATATCGAGAAATGGTTTAAAAAACATGATGTAACTGTTGTACCAAATTCTGATATTAACCGTGTTGAACCTGGTCGCATTTATAACAACGATGTACCAGAAGAACTTGATTTGATAGTCTGGACAGCTGGTATTCAACCAGTCGAAATAGTTAGAAACCTTCCTATCGATATCAGCAAAGGTGGTCGTGTGATTCTAAATCAATACCACCAAGTTCCTACGTATAAAAATGTTTATGTGGTAGGTGATTGTGCTGAGCTTCCACATGCACCAAGTGCTCAATTAGCAGAAGCACAAGGCGATCAAATTGCAGATGTCATGAAGTTACAATGGCAAAATAAACCACTACCTGAAAAAATGCCAGAAATTAAAATCCAAGGGTTCCTTGGTTCTTTAGGTGACAAAAAAGGATTTGCATACATTATGGATCGCACCGTTACGGGTCGTTTAGCTTCGATTCTAAAATCGGGTGTCCTTTGGATGTATAAATATCATAATGGTTAACTTGCTTCAACTTCAAATGAAATAATCGTAATAAATATTAAAGGAGATTGATACGCTTGTGGTATCAATCTCATTTTTGATTTAATGTGTATCCATAAATTTCGTTATATCTTTTAATTGTATATATCCATCTGAAACATATTCGTCGTTCATCGTGATTAATGGATAAAATAATTCATCTTCTTGAATACGTTCAATATATTGTTGATCATGATCTGATAAGTTCTCCATGTCTTTTTCAATATCAATATACGTGAACTCGAATTGCTTTTCTGGATATTTTCTTTTTAATAAAGGCTGTAACCAATCATAAGTATTGCGTGATGTCGGTGCATTCACACAACTTGCACAAACAACATCTGCCCCATAAACAACGACACTGACTTTCTCCATATATATCTTGTCCCCTTCTGTCTTGATTTATAGATTTTTCGCTACATTTCTATTATAATAAAAAGATAAGTAGAAAATGAAATAATTTACTTGAAAGGAGGCATTTTCATGCCAACTGAAAACGTAACAATGTTTGATCAAGTAGCGGAAGTTATTGAAAAATTACGTCCTTTCTTATTACGCGACGGTGGTGACTGTTCGCTTGTAGATGTAGAAGATGGCATTGTTAAATTACAATTACATGGTGCATGTGGAACATGCCCAAGCTCTACAATCACTTTAAAAGCAGGTATCGAACGTGCATTGCATGAAGAAGTACCCGGCGTTATTGAAGTAGAACAAGTATTCTAAGCCAATGGTTAAATATATAAATTAAAAAATTCCTTTCTTCTCAACACATTGCATGTGTTATGAAAGAAAGGAATTTTTTTGTAGTTATTTTTTTTCGTTCATATGTTTGTCGATACGCTCGGTGATATACACCCAGCCTTTCCAACCAATATGCACAGCATCACTTACAACATATGGTTCATAATCTTTATCTGTCATATTGTATGTGTGCCCACCATTATCTACAATTGTTTTATCAATTTTATTGTAAATTTTTTGACGTCTCTCTTTATGAATACCAATGTGGTCATACCATTTTCCATTAGAAGGTAAGATAATATATTCCACATCTGCGCCGCCTTCACGTAACGTGTCTACAAGTAATTTCAAGTCATCAAATTCAGGTGAATTTTGTCTAAATTCATAGTTTCGATTAATTTTACGTTTCTTCTGCTTGATTAAATTCCAATATTCATCTCGAATACCAAATTGGTTTGTCTTAGTATGTGCTTCACCATATGATTCAGCTTGTGACATCATGTTTTGCCATGAATCATTTTTTTGTGTCACTGGATCGATATGCGATACAGGTGAAGTTCTTAACGGATATACTGATTTAATCGCTTCAATTTTCTTCAATTGACTATCCTGGAAATGAGAAAGATACTGCTGATCTTTTTGTATGTGACCTGCTGCAACTTTTTCCAAATAAGGTCTGTTTTCAACGTCTTTAAACTGTAATAATCGTTTTGCGTAACGTTGTTTCAACTCTGGGCTTAATTGTTTTTGATTAAAAAGTTGATTCAATTGTGCCTTTGAAATGCGTGCTTTAAAATTATCGTGTGTCAATCCATGTTTTGTAAACCACTGTGGTGAAACGATAAAGGCCATCTTCTTGCCTTTTAAATTTCCATATTGCGAACCAAGTTCCACGGCATTAACTAAATCCGTTGAACCGCCCGTACCTATTAAAAATGGTTGTTTACTAACACCTTTACGACCATCTAGTAATAAGGCTGGGTTAAATGGGTCATCTTTTTCAAGTTCACTAGACCCATATATTGGATAATAGGCATTAGACTGATACATTTTATCTTGTATCAAAGTCCCTTTTAGTACTTGGTCTGTCAATGCAATGCGTTGCGTAGCTACAGTCTTAGAATTAACTAGACCTGTAAACCAACTTGCCGGGATTACTAGAAAAACACCAAATAATAACAGACTTACAATTATGGGTATAAACGGTTTCAATTTCATCGTAATTCTTCTAATACCGCAACGATCTTATTAGGTGTCGCCCATTCATCTCTGTCAAAATCCATAATTGAAACTTCGATATCTAGTTTATTTTGAATTTCTAGTAAAAGACCTACCGTTTGGAATGAATCAATAATACCTTCTTCGAAAAGCTCTACATCCGGGTTCTCTTTAACGACATTATTTTCAGCAACTTCAGCTAATAAATCTAATACTTCATCTCTAAATTCCATAAAAATTCCTCCTCATTTTTAAAACAGTTTTCCTGAAAATATAAGAAAACCGAACGTCACAAAATGGAATGTAACGATAATACTTAATGCAGTTGTAAATTGATTCGCCCATTTAGGTGGATGGCTTTTACGCCATTTTTCATAATAGCCATAACCGATAAATAAGACTGCATGATATAAACCATACAAAATATAATAAATCTCAATGCCGTGCCAAATACCCATAATTAAAAAGTTTAATGAAAAGGCAATGTTAGACATTGTAAATTGATTTTTTAACAGACGTTTTTTTGACATGAAGAATAGTGATCTCATGTAGATACAATCTCTAAACCAGAATGATAGCGACATGTGCCATCTATTCCAGAAATCTTTAATATTTTTAGCTTTAAAGGGTTGTTTAAAGTTCTGTGGTGTTTGAATTCCATATAAATAACTAAATGCCATTGCAAATAATGAATAACCTGCAAAATCAAAGAATAAATATAAGCTATATGCATACATGTACAACCATTTAGTTGTAAAACCTGTGAAATCTAACAATAATGGATTGATTGCATATACTTGAATCAAATACGCAATAATATATTTATACAAGAAACCTAACATAATATAATGTATTGCTTTGTGTAATAAAACTTGATAATTGTCGCTTGTCGGTATTTTACTTTCATCTTTAACAAATCGTTTATAACGATCAATTGGTCCAGATGAAATAGTAGGAAAGAATGAAATAAATTGGAATACTTTTCCTACTTTAACTTCTTTAATTGAACCATCTCTAATTTCCATCAAGAGTTGCACACTCTTGAATGTAACATATGAAATACCTAAAAACCCTATAAATTCAATAACTTTATTTTCATGAAGCTTTAATTGTGCAGCTCCAAACCAGGAACTTTGCATCACTTTAACTACAACTAATGGTAAGATTGACAAGACAATCACGGTTGCAAACTTACTAAATGAATTATTCTTCGCACGTGATTTCCAATAAAACATAATAATTGCGACTTGCCATAACAGATACAGCACAAAGTTTATGAATTGTACGCTCAAGTAGGGTTGACCAAACAAATCATGTTTATCTGAAGAAAATATCAGTACAATCATAATTGCTGTACTGATACCATTGTAAATACGACTGCGCTTGCCTGCTAACCCAAGTATAATTACTGGGATTAAGACGATGAATGCTATGAGGAAAAACGTAAATGTACCATATGGAATCATGCTAATACGTCCTCAGCAATCTGTTTGCGGTCTAATTTACCATTAGCTGTTAAAGGAAATTGTGATTTAAAAATAATTTTTCTAGGTATCATATATTCAGGCATTACTTGTTTCAATGCTTGCTTAATATCATGTATAACTGACTGCTCATCATCAATATCTAAAGGATTATTTAAAACAACCACACCTTGCAACTGTGTTACTTTGTTGTCTTTATAGACTGGCACAACAATTGCTTCTTTAACGATATCTACTTGGCGCATTTGGAATTCAATTTCTTCTAATTCCATGCGATAACCATTTAATTTAACTTGAAAATCGATTCTCCCCGTAATAAACCATTGATCATTTTCAAATACCGCTTTATCACCTGTATAATAATGCTTTTGCTGCTTGTCAGTTTTAAACACAGCTTGAGACCTTACTTCGTCTTTAACATAACCTTCGCTTACACATTTTCCAGCAATAACTAACTCGTCTTTATCAGCTAATGACAATGTCGTTCCAGGTCTTGGTAACCCAATAGGTAATGGATTATACTGTGCCAACACATCTTCTGTTATTTGAATGCTTGTCACTGCGACTGTAGCTTCAGTTGGGCCGTATGTGTTATAAATGTAAGCCGACGGAAAACGTTGAAGTAGCATCTTAGCCGTTCTATGTGCTAATATTTCACCACAGAAGAAAAATTCTTTTAAATTGCCATAGCTTGCTTCTGCTAAGTTAGGTAACATTAAACACATTTCCATAAATGAAGGTGTTGATACCCAGACATTAATTTTAGCTTCTTCTAGCATTTGATTTAATAGTTTTGGTTTATTAATCATCGTCTTATCTACTAAATGTAACGTCCCTGCTGTTGCTAAACATGGGTATATTGACATTACAGATAAATCGAATGAGAATGGTGCTTGGTTTAACCATTGTTGGTGATCTCCAAGTTGATTCAATGATACCATCCATTCTGTAAACTCATTCAAGCTTTCATAACGAATTTGTACACCCTTAGGTTCTCCTGTTGAACCAGAAGTGAAAATCGTATATGCAATATCGTCACCCTTCATTTGTGACTCGAATTCAGTAATTAGCGAATCTCGATTAAATACTGACGTATCCAACACTTCACAATTATTAAATTCCATTTGCGCTTCAGTTGTATTCAATATAAAACTCGGTTGTATTTTACCTATAATTGAATGAATGCGTTCCTCTGGAATTGAAGTATCTATAGGAACATAACCACAACCAGCTTTAATACTTGCAATCATGCCTACTATCATAAATGGCGACATATGTCCGTACACAATAAGTGGGCTTTGTGCATCTTTAATTACCTCTGCAAGTGTATTTGCATATTGATTTAATTGTCGATATGTGATGGTGTCTTCATTATGTTTAATCGCAATTTGTTCAGGGCAGTTGCGTTCATGTTCATTTAATGAATATAAAATATCTGTCATAATTTTCTCCTCAATCAAAATTCATTATAAATAAAGTTATTATGTGTGTCTCCAGAACCGTATATTAAATACAGTGCTATAAAAATTGCAAGATACAATAAAGTTAATAACCATGGTTTGATTTTTTGGTGTGTTGTTTTTTGTTCCATTGCTTTACGCATCTTCCACCTCTACATTTAATTTATTTATTATACTATTATATTATTAATGCATAATTATATTTTTGGTTGCAGTGCTATTTACACTAATTTAACAATTTACCAACTTATTATACATTTTTTAGCTTGATGTGACAATCGAATAAAGTATTTTATATATAACAAAAATGTTAGTTAGTTTTAAAAATTAAAGATTTCAAAACCCAATTTTTTACAATATAGGACTAACACCTGATACACGCTTTATCAGTGGTTCATCCTCATTTAGTGTTAAACACACACACTTTTAAAACATAAAAAACAACAGTGAAATATGCTTTCGACTGTTGCTTTTCGATTTTAATCTAGAAATCTATCATATGCTCTTATAAATTTTTTGTAAAGTTTTTGTAAAGTTGAATGATTGTAATTCATTAATTAGACATAATTGGCGTTTTTGGTTGCTCTTGATTGAACACACGTGAAATATTATCAACACAAAGTTGAATCATACGGTTTCTAGTCATTACCGAAGCACTTCCAATATGTGGAACGATGACCGCATTTGGCAACGCCAACAATGGATGTGACATATCAATCGGTTCTTCACGTAAGACATCTAACCCACATGCTGCAATTTGCTCATTTTGTAAAGCATGAACAAGTGCTTGTTCGTCAACGACTGCACCTCGCCCTATATTAATAAAGATTGCATCTTTTTTCATTTTTTCAAATGCTTGTGCATTAAACTTGTCCTTTGTATCATCAGTTAGAGGTGCTGTACAGATAACAAAATCACTTTGCTGTAATAATGTATCAAACGGAACATAAAGTGCACCGAGTGCTTCTTCGTCATCTTTATGTCTTGTGCGATTATGATACATAATATTCGTATTAAATCCTTTTAGACGGCGGGCAAATGCTTTGCCGATTTCACCCATACCATAAATGCCGACATTGGCGTTGTTCAAATCCTTACCAGCAAATAAATACGGACCCCAACTTTGCCATTCGCCGTTTTGTACATATTTTTCTGCTTCTACTATACGGCGTGCAACTGTCAACATGAGTGTAAAGCCGAGTTCTGCCGTAGTTTCTGTTAATACACCTGGTGTATTTGTAGCAATGATACCATTCTGGTTCACTAGGTTTATATCTATATTGTCATAACCTACCGCCATATTTGCGATTATTTTAAGATGTGGTGCTGCAGTTATGACTTCTTCATCTATTGTTTCACTTAACGTTATAAAGCAAGCAGTTGCATCTTGGATTGCCTCTAAAAATTGATCCCTAGGCATAGGCACAAGTGATTCATCCCACATTTCAACTTGCGCCACTGATTCTAATTGCGCTACAAATTGCTGTGGTATTTTTCTAGTAATGACAACCTTTTCCATACAATCACTCCTATTTTTCGAGTTCTTTAATTACTTCGTTTAAGTCCTTAAATGTATGCGTAGGTGGGACTGACTTCTGTTCTATCTCTTCTTTCGTCGTTACACCCGTTTGAACATGTATTGTATCAACATCAACATTGATTCCTGACATGATATCCGTATCATATAAATCGCCTACCATCGCTACTTCTGTACGGTCTAGTCCCAAAATATCTAACGCTTTATTCATGATGATGGGCTCGGGTTTCCCAATAAACACAGGTTGTACACCTGTAGAGACTGTAACCACACTCGTAATCGCCCCATTTCCTGGTAAAAACCCACGTTCTTTAGGTATCGACACATCTTGGTTCGTTGAAATAAACTTCGCACCTTGTCTTACACCTAACGTAGCGATGGCTAATTTTTCATAGGTAACCGCTTCATCCAATCCAATAACAACATAGTCAACGAATTCATCGTTTTTTAGTTCTAAACCATGTGAAGTCAGTGCATTTTTCAAGCCACTACCACCAAGCATATATACACTTGCACCCGGCGATGCTTCTGAAATAAATTCGGCTGTTGCCATAGCTGATGTCACCACTTCATTAGGCTGTGCAGAAATACCCATTTCCTTTAACTTCACTACGACTTCTTCAGGTTCTTTAGTAGAATTATTTGTTACATATAAATGAGGGATTTGATGCTGATTTAAATATTCGATAAATTGTGCGGCACCATCAATTTCTTCAGTGCCTTTATACATAGTGCCATCTAAATCTATCAGATAAGCTTTATAATTTTTCATAGTTACTTATTCTCCTTTTTTACCAAAAGCTGTAATTGGAACATTTTCATTTTCCAAAAATTGTATAACTTCCTCAATATATGATTGATAATAAGGTAATGCCTCATCAAACACAGGATGCAATGCTTGAGTATCCAATTCATCATAATAATGAACAAACTGCTTTCTTACATCAACCGTTTGATTAATGTGATCTTGCGTCTCTTTGGAGATCACTTTTTCTAAAGCCATGATATCAATTACATCTTTATAATTGCCTGGATCTCTCAAAATGAACGCATCGATAATCATGTTACCAATATCTACCGAAGATTCTATCAACATATGTGCAATACGTTCGAATGCATAATGATTATTTTTTGCTTGAGGATATTCATGGATTAATTGTTGTAAATAATTTAATTTTGTATTCAATTGTGTTTTGTTAACAAAATACATTTGCGTCACTCCTATCATTTTCATCATACCATACCTTTGCAGTCAAATTCATTTATGGTTATACTATAAATTAAGACTTTTTAGGCTACTTCAATATAGCTTAATTAAACATCTTTATTACAATCTCACAAGTCAGGAGTGTTTTGAAAATGATTGATATGTATCTATATGACGACGATGAATCTGCACAAGTACAATTTGTGGGGTTTGTAGGTGAACATAGCCGTTATGATTTAATGCTTGTTCAAACAGATCGTCATTTTGGGAAAACTATTGTTCTAAATATGCAAACTAACAAATTTGGTATTATTGGTCCCGATGATTTGGAAGAAGAAGGATACGTTGCACATATTCTTGGTGTTAATGAAGAGGAAGGCAACGAAATTTGGGAATATCTTAATGAAGTCATTCAATAATTGATCATATAAAAAACCAAAAGCAAGTTCGATATAACGAATTGATTATATCCTACCTTGCTTTTGGTTTATTTTGTTTAAAGTGTGTTATGCCCGTAATTGGACTAACCTATTACTTTTCAGTTTGTTGTATGCTAGGCTGAATTTTAACATCCTGTAATTTATTTTCTTCAAAATTAACTTCAATGTCTTCGTCGACTTGTATATCCACCTGCGACTTAATTTCATTGTCGCTTAATCGTCTTAGAATAAAATATGGACAACCAAAATTACAGTATTCTAATAAGTAATCTTGAATCGTTGAGAATCGTTTGCTTAATTCCGCCTTTTTATTACTATCTTTATAAAAACCTTTTAATCTCAACTGATCATATCCAAAGTCTCCAACGATAAAATCATATTTATCCAAGATGTCTGAATAGCGATTGGCAAATATTTCTTCATCAAAACATTCTCTGTGTTCTTCTATTATTTCAAAATAATGTTCGTTTACTTTTATCATTTTTCCACCTAATCTCATGTTGTCATTAAACTACTATTTCATAATTCATTTTTGACTCTAATATTCATTTACGAAATCGTAACGCTAATGACTTTTAACACTTATTTCTATCTAATTGTAATAAAGACTTAGTCCAAAAGTCATATGCTACGTTGCATCACAATCGCAATCGCTATAACTGAACTAAGTCTTCTACATTTACTCTATTTATTTAAATCGGTACCAATTTCAGTTCCAAGTTTTTCTTCACCAATACGATGTCTTTCTTTCGCTGCTTCATTAACTTGTTCATCTGCATGGTAAGAACTTCTTACAAGTGGTCCTGCTTGGCAATGCTTAAATCCTTTATCCATTGCTACTTTTCTTAATTTACCAAATTCTAATGGTGTATAGTATTTTTCAACTTTTAAGTGTTTACGTGATGGTTGTAAATATTGACCAATTGTTAATATGTCAACATCATTGGCACGAAGATCATCCATAGTCTCATAAATTTCTTCATGTGTTTCACCTAAACCAACCATTAAACTTGATTTTGTAGGGATATCAGGTTGCAATTCTTTTGAACGTCTTAAGAATTCTAATGTACGATCATAAGTCGCTCTAGCACGAACTCTCGGTGTCAAACGGCGGACTGTTTCGATGTTATGGTTTAAAATATCTGGTTTAGAAGCCATTAACGTTTCTAATGCATCATAGTCTCCACCCATATCGGAAGGTAAAATTTCAATAGATGTAAATGGATTACGCTCACGTACTTTTCGCACTGTTTCAGCATAAACATTTGATCCTGCATCTCTTAAATCATCACGAGCAACAGCTGTAATTACAACGTGTTTAAGGTTCATTAATTCTACAGATTCCGCCACGCGTTCTGGTTCATCTAAATCTAATTCGTTAGGTAAGCCTGTTTTAACAGCACAGAATCTACAAGCACGTGTACATACCGCACCTAGAATCATAAACGTCGCCGTACGACGCTCTCCCCAACATTCATGTATATTTGGACACTTTGCTTCTTCGCAAACTGTGTGTAAGTTCTTTTCGCGCATCATTTTCTTAAGACCAGTGTAGTTTTCGTTAGTGTTCAGCTTTATTTTCAACCAATCTGGTTTACGTAAAATTTCTTCATTTTTAGTAGCCATAACCGCACAATCCTCCTGATTTGAAATCTCTATCCATTATAACGAAATTTCACCTAAATTTAAACGTATTAATACTATATTTTAATATTCTAGTAGTTTTTCCTTAAAAATATCTCTTAAAAATTCAGGCATAAGATAGTCGATAGCATGTTCTTTTAACGTTGGGAAATATCGGCCGAACGTGTACATATCAACTGTACCCAGTATATAAGTTTGATCATTTTCAATCTCTTCACCATTAATAAAATAACGGGATTCTGATTCAATGAAACCAAGATTATAGAGAATATAACCTCCAAAAATGTCACCTCTAAAGCCTAAGCCCTGTGCATGTTCGTGAATATATTCTTGCTTTTGACTTTTGATAATGACTTGTTTCAATGCTTGTCCACTCAAGCGTATACGCACCATATTAATCGGATGCGGTAGCATTTGATGTATATCATATTCTGTAACACAGTCTGCGTCGATGCCTTTGACAATTAATCCTGCATTAATAATCGAACAATCTGCGTTCGTAAATTCAAATACACTTTCCGCCAACATATACGCCGTTTCTGAAATCATATTTGTCCTTCTCGGTAAACGAACAGGATGATCGATAACTGCATCGCTCAATAATGTCTTACCTTCCGCTTCATAGTTGGTCTCGACTTCTGGCAATGTGTCAACTGGATATATTGTTGCTGATTTACCGATAACTTTATGATTTTCAATGTCTAGTGTCACTTCACCTAGATAGTTGCCATATTTGCCAGCTGCTGCCATTAATACGCCATTTTGCACTTCTCCATTTTCAAAATAATGGTGTGTGTGGCTTCCAAGTATTAAATCAATTTCAGGGATTTCTTGGCACAGCTTTTCATCAAAGAATACACCTACATGGCTCATCACAACCAATACATCATATTCACCTGAATGGGTATATATTTCATCTTTTATTGCTTCTAGGGGATCTGTTACAACCCAATCCAAAGCTCTATAAAAAGGTGTAAACGGTGCAGTAGCCGCTACAAATAATATGCGTGTGTCTTCAATAACTTTAATGACGGAAGGCACAATATTTCTTGGCAATCGACCTTGTTCATCAAATACATTGGCACATGTCACATCAAACGTCGCTTGATCATACAACGTATTTAATGCGTCATGTGAAATTGTCATACCCTCATTATTGCCTATTGTTGCTATGTCACAGTGACTTTCATTCAGTAACTCAACATTCTTCAGGCCCATTGTCGCTTCTGTCACTGGTGCCGATAGGTCTACATGGTCACCGATATCTAAATAGAGGGAGGGATGCTGTAACTTTGGCCTCTCTTGTGCAAGATACTTTGTGATACGTGCATATTCATGGAGATGACTGTGTATATCATTTGTATGATAGATTGTTAATTTCATTTATGTTTCCCCACCCTTTATGTTATAAAAATGATTTAATAATTAAATATACACCCATAGCTAACATGACTGTTCTAAGTAGCGTTACGACAGTATCTGATTTGACTGATTGATTGACCTTTACGCCTATTTTGGCTCCAATATAGCTTGCAATTATTAAAATGATGGCATATAACCAAGCCACATGTCCTTGTACAATATGCCCTGCAGAACTCATCAAACTTGAAAAGAAAATCATCATCATACTCGTACCAACTGCAACATGTGGTGGAAATCTAAATACTATCAGCATTAATGGCGTCATTAACGCACCACCACCGATACCAAATAAGCCGGTTAATACGCCAATGAACAATGTTGCAATGAATGCGACGACTGGTGGTACATGATAATGATGCGTTTTCCCATGACCATCTACATATGTTCTTTCATATTTTGGCTTTTCAAATATTTTCAACGGTTTAATCTTATTACGAATCATAAGTATTATCGCAACAATAATTAAGAATATACCAAAATATAAATTAAAGGATTCTAACGTTAAATAGCGACTCAATATGGAACCTATTAAGGAACCTGGCAACAATCCAAATAAAAAGATAGAGCCATTTTTGACATCAACTTGCTTTGTTTTTAAATAGCCCATCGTTGATGATAAACCTGTTACGATTAAAATAACCGACGACGTACCAATTGCAATTTGTGGTGTAATGCCATGTAGTAAATCATTTTCTACACCAAGAAATACCAATATTGGAACGATAATAATGCCGCCACCTATACCAACTAATGAGCCTATAATCGCCGACAGACCACCAATTAAAACCAGTAATATAATTGTTAACATGTTTATCGCTCCTAAAATAATTTCAATTGCTGTGGCGCCAATCCTTCATAATCAATATCCAACAATCGCTGATATGTCTTCGCATTTTGCGCTGCATGACCACCAGAGTTATTGTTAAATACGACATATATGTTTTTAGCTTTTTGATCTAGTAATGTTACTTTCTGTGATAAGTCTTTTAATTCATGTTCGCTATAGTCATATAAATATCTGACATCTCGCCATGCCTCGTCTGTCATATCTTTTTTCGTCCAACCATGGATATTCCTACCATGATAACGCACAAACGCCGTTTCATGTGTAATGCGGTTAATCAGTGGTATCGATCCTTGACCTGCTTGGGGCTCATCACATACTGCATGAATAAGTTGTTGTTGTGTTAAAAAGGCTAGCGTATCTTCTTTGCGCTCAGTTTGAAACCACGATTGATTTCTAAATTCAATACACACCGGATAATCTTTTAATTGTTCCCGTACATATAGAATGTATTTTACATTTTGTGTATTACAATCAAACCACGGGGGAAACTGCACTAAAACCATCGCGAGTTTTCCTTCCGCCTTTAAAGGTTGTATCATTGCTTTAAATTGGTCAAATAATACCTGTCTTGTATCTGCAAAATCTTTATAATTAGCATGTAGTGTAAGTGCTTGATGTATCTTGACGATAAATTGAAATCGTTCTGGTGTTTCTCTTAACCATTTTTTTATGTTTCTTTCAGGCTGAATTGCATAATAAGAAGCATCAAGCTCTACGATGGGAAAGTGACTTGCATAAGTGACAAGTTTATCTGACTTTCGTTGTAGGTCTTGATATAACGAATCATGATCACCCCAACCTGTTAATCCAATATTAATCATAGTATCACCGATTTAATCATACCACAGATGAATTGTGAGATTCACTTGATTAAATTCACTATTTTATAACTGAAATTATTACCACTTTTCCATATTATATTTCGATAAACAAATAAAAAAGTAAGGCGACAATGAGATATGCTTTACCTCTCATCCTGACCTTACTTGTCGAATTCATAATTATGTTTGTTATGCTTCTATGAGTGTTCTTGCTTGTTGAATGATACCTTCTATTAGTTTTTGTGCTGTTACATGTTGTGCCAGCCTTGGACTTTGACCACTCCAAAGATGTGTCCATTGAGAATCTCCGGCTTGTGCTGCAGCTTTTCTTAGCGTTGTCGTCAATTGATTTTGAATTGGATAGTCTGGAATTTCACCATCGTATTGGTTTAATGTTTCAATAAACGTATTATTAATACCTCTCGCAGGTTTACCAGTAAAAACATTTGTAACAACACTATCTGTCTCTTTACTTTGGATAATAACATCTTTATATAACTGACTCGCACCACTTTCTGCTGTTGTTAAGAAGGCTGTACCCATCTGAATCGCTTCAGCACCTAGCGCCATGCTCGCAACTAGACCTCTGCTGTCCATGATACCACCTGCTGCTACCACTGGAATGCTCACAGCATCAACAATTTGCGGCACTAAAGACATCGTACCAATGAGTGGCGTATATTGATTTGCCGTTTCAATAAACGCACCACGATGTCCACCAGCTTCACTACCTTGTGCAATGACAACATCCATACCTGCTCGTTCGTTTGCAATAGCTTCTTCTACGCTAGTCGCCGTACCAATTAACATAATTTGATGCGCTTTTAATCGTTCAACAACCTTTGCATCAGGAACACCAAATGTAAATGAAACAATAGGTACATCTTTTTCAATTATTATGCGAATAGCATCTTCAAATTGTTGTTGTTCACCTAGATTGACCACCGGTTCCTCTAAATGAAATGCGCGACGATACGGTTTTAACCATGCATTCATATGTTCTACTTTTTCAGGTATATATGTTTTTTCACTTGGGACAAAGACATTGACCGCATAAGGCGCATCCGTCAATGCTTGAACTGCTGCAATTTCTTGTTCCAACCTATCAGCACTAAAATAACCTGCACCTATAGAACCTAATCCACCTGCGTTACTAACTGCTGCAACGAGTTCTGGTGTAGTTGAACCAGCCATTCCTGCTTGAATAATTGGGCACTGTATGTTCAACATTTTTGTTAATCTAGAAGTTAATTTCATTGCATTGACCCCTTTCTCATTATTGCTTTTAACATATTGTTAGCGCGTTGTTCTTTGGTTAACTTTTGGTTGTGCTGCTAACTTTTCATTTTCCTCTTCATCCATCTCATCTTCAATTTCCATACCTAGCATTTCTTCAATTAAGTCTTCGTGCGAAACAATCGCATCAGTACCACCAAATTCATCTAGGACAATCGCCAAATGTTTACGTGATACTGTCATCTTTCTTAATACCCATTCTGCACGATTATGCTCATTTACAAATAATGGCGCAGAAGTATATTTTAAAATATCGTTACTTGGCTCACGACTCCATGCAAGTAAATATTTGGAATGGAAGACACCAATGATATCATCAATATCATCACCATAAACCGGATATCTCGTATACGGATTAGAAACGACCGTCTCGTACGCTTCTTCATAAGAAATGTCTGAAGGAAATGCCGTCACATTGATACGTGGTGTGGTATCAATATCTGTAATCTTCAACCTTTCAAAATCCATAACACCTTGAATACGATTGCGCTCCATTTCATTAAATGCGCCTTCACTACCAGCAATGGTTACCATCTGTCTAATCTCTTCCTTGGAATATCGTTGTTGCTCTTCCTGTCCCTTAGATAAAAATTGGTTAATTGTATCAGTAATACCATTTAGAATTATTGTAATGGGTTTAAATATTAAGACGAAAAACGATATAGGTGTATACACTAAGCGTGAAATTCTATCTGGGTATGTAGCTGCAATTGACTTAGGAATCACTTCTGATATAACAATGATTACTACTGTTGTTACTGCTGTTGCAATCCCAACATTTAAACCTATATCTACTGCTAAGATTGTAACTAATGTAGGTAAAATAATATTAGCAATATTATTTCCTATCAGTATTGCAGTGATAAATTCACTTGGTTTTGTTAATAATTTTGATAATTTCCCCGCTTTTTTATTTCCCTCTTGAGCATCTGTTTGTATTTTCATCCTGTTTGCAGCAGTTAATGCAGTTTCACTTCCCGAAAAGAAAAATGAAGCAAACAAAAGTATGATTATACCAATAACCATAAATTCATGACTCCTTTAATAAGCTTTATTAATAAATTCACTTTCATATTATTTCCCACTTTAATAACTTTATAAACGCATTGTTCTTGGGTTATGATACATTGCCGCTCAATAAAAAAGTCATATTTAATAACTATTACATACAAATAAATATGTTATGATAAGAAAAATATTATAAAAATGGAGTTGTTCATATGGCTAAGGTAACGCAGTGCCAAAGTTGTGGGATGCCTATAGATAAAAAAACGCCTGCAGGAACAGAAAGTGATGGTTCAGCCTCAGAAAAATATTGTCACCATTGTTATCAAAATGGTTCATTTACTTTGAACCTTGGATTTGACGATATGTACGAGTATAATCTAAAAAGATTTCAAGAATCAGACATGAATAAAATACAAAAATTCTTTTTAAACAAAATGTATACTAAAAAATTCATGGCCAAGTTAGATCGCTGGAAATAACACACATGAATAGCATGCAAAAGTACCAAATAAATTGACTTATTTAAGCCACTTTCACAAAATTGCTCTTAAGTTAAAAACAACTATAAACAAACACATAGTCAGTTCAGTCTTAGTAAATATTATTTTATAAATTCTCAAACTGTTGGCTGTTTTATTTTAAACACTCTCTTTTATAATTTGGAATATAAAAAGAGAGTGAACGCACGAAATCATAACGGTTAACTTGATTTCATTCGATTACTCCCTTTGTTTAGGCTGTTATAGTTAAATAATATAATAGTAGTGTTACTAAAAAATCCCTTTTTACGCAAAGATAATGTTCTACAATTTAAAATAACTTAGCTCATAATTTTTTCAAATTTAAAGAACTCAAATTCTTTTTGCAAGCCATTCACATCAAACATCTCTTTATAAAATCCTGTGATATGAAAATTGCATTTATTTATGTAGAAATGGATATTACGCTTTTCAAAATAAGGTGTATGTAACTCCCAAACTTTAGTTTTTGGAAAATGATTTTCAATCGCTTTCCAAACTTTAGTCCCAATCCCTTGGCCATGTGCATTATCATTAATATATAATGTATCGACATGACTTCTTTTATTTTCTTTATCAATTTCAAAGATAGCACCACCAATATTCCTACCATTTAAATAAAAATAATAAATATGAGGATTATCTGAATAAAAAGATTCATTATAATCTTGTTCTGATGGGATCGGTGCAAAATTTTCTGGATATTCTTGTTCTGGGAAAGTTGCTTGGAGACCCTTCAAAAATGATAATGAAGATTGTTTTTTGAAAGCTTCGAATTCATCCTTTTTAACGCGTATTAATTCTATCTCATCAAATCTTTGCTCTGCCACGTTTTATGACTCCCCTCAAAAAATAGAAAATATTAATTCATTGCATTTTGTTATTCTCAAAATAAAAATGCTTAAATGTTAGAAATAATTTAATCTAATGAGAACCTTTTTAAAAAATAAAGAGAAAATACCAGTACTATAATAGCAACAGCTAAACCTATCGTTGTAGGCGCACTATAATGATCTGCAATAATATATCTAACAATTGCTGTTATTGCGGCATAAATAAAATATTGCATTGAAAAGTGATAATTTTTCTTAAAATACTGAACAATTAATAGTATAAACTCAATATACAAGAATGAGATTAAAAGTTTTTCAATCATATAATCATATTGAATATTACTATTACTTATAAATATTCCATTAATCATGCTAATACATTCTTTAAATAGAAAGATAACCAATATTAGTGCTATTGTTGCAATAAACATATTTAATATTAACATTAAAAACATACTAAAGATTTCTGCAGCATTCTTTTTATTATGGCTCTTTGTCAATAACGGTTGGTCTATAAAAAATGAATATATTTGATGCATCAAGCAACTTTTGAATGTTGCTTGATGTGTTTTTTATGTTCAGAGACAAATAATCTAGAAATTATAAG
>NZ_FMPG01000021.1 GCF_900097965.1 Staphylococcus caeli | reverse complement strand
ACTTTATACATTTCATTGTCTGGTGACAATGGCAAGGAGGTCACACCTGTTCCCATGCCGAACACAGAAGTTAAGCTCCTTAGCGCCGATGGTAGTCGGACTTACGTTCCGCAAGAGTAGGACGTTGCCAGGCAATTTGAGACCCAATAGGGTCTCTTTTTTTGTCAAAAGAGCTTAACTTCTAGTTCGAAGAACTCAAAAATAATCCTGTTATGAGAAAGCGTTTGAAGCTGCCGAACTGAGGTATAGACGAAGCGAGCTTACAAGTGGTAAGTGAGCAAGGAAAACCCGAAAGAGAGAAAAGATGCGAACGCTTGTCTCATGGCAGGAAAAGCTCCTTAGCGCCGAAGGTAGCAGACTTACGTTCCGCAAGAGTAGGGTAAGAGGAACACATGAGTATTTACTCATGTGTAAACGTCACTAACTCATTAAAATGAGAGTGACGTTTTACAGGCAATTTGAGACCCAATAGGGTCTCTTTTTTTGTCAAAAGAGCTTAACTTCTAGTTCGAAGAACTGAAAAATAATCCTGTTATGAGAAAGTGTTTGAAGCTGCCGAACTGAGGTATAGACGAAGCGAGCTTACAAGTGGTAAGTGAGCAAGGAAAACCCGAAAGAGAGAAAAGCTGCGAGCAAATTAAAAAGGATTGCATGAGCAAATGCTTATGCATTAGTATTACTGAGCTCAATATAAAAAGAGACCTATTCTGGTCTCTTTTTATTAAATAAGCAATGAATAAAGCATTTTATTTTCATTAATATAAATATTTGATTTATCAAACGCATCGACATTTGATTTTAAATTTGCTAAATCATTATGATTATTTAACTGAATGCCTATGATAACTGTTCCTGTATTTTGGGATGATTTTTTTAGATATTCGAATTTTGTAATATCATCTTTTGGTCCAAGTACATCATTTACAAATTCTCTTAATGCACCAGGGCGTTGAGGGAAATTCAGAATGAAGTAGTGTTTCATTTCTTCAAATAATAATGAACGTTCTTCGATTTCTTTCATACGATTTATATCATTATTACCGCCACTGACAACACAGACAACAGATTTTCCTTTTATTTTCTCTTTATATTGATCCAGTGCAGCTACACTTAATGCACCAGCTGGTTCAGCAATGATAGCTTGTTTAGAATACATATCTAAAATAGTTGAACAAACAGCACCTTCATGGACCTGAACATACTCATCAACGACATTCTTAGAGATATCGAAAGTTATTTGTCCAACGCGTGCAACGGAGGCACCATCAACGAATTTATCAATATCAGATAATGTTACAATTTTATTCTCTAAAACTACTGAAGTATACATACTACTTGCACCTGCTGGTTCTACTCCCACAATTGAAGTTTGTGGCGAATGCGTTTTAAAATAGGTGCCTACACCAGATATTAATCCGCCACCACCAATAGCCGCAAATAAGTAATCGAAATGTACATTATCTTCGTTAGATTGTTCAATGATTTCTTTAGCCAAGGTTCCTTGACCAGCAATAGTATAAATATTGTTAAATGGATCAATAAAGTTCATTTTATTATCTTCTGTATAAATCAATGCTTCTTTGAGACATTCATCAAAAGTGTCTCCAGTTAAAATAACTTCTGCATTGGAACCACCGAAGAACTTAACTTGATTGATTTTTTGAAGTGGGGTAGTTACTGGCATAAATATAACTGCATTCAAGTTTAATTTACTAGCAGTATATGCGACGCCTTGTGCATGATTACCAGCACTAGCACATGTAATACCATTTTGCTGATCTTTTTCATCAAGTGCAACGATAGCATTATAGGCCCCTCTAAGTTTAAATGATCTTACCCATTGTAAATCTTCACGCTTTAAATATACATTACAATCATATTTTTGTGATAAATAGTGATCTTTTTGTAATGGCGTTTCTTTAACAATATCTTTTATTTGTAAGAAAGCTTCATCGATATCTTTTGAAGAAACAGTAGTTTTAACAGTCATAAATTTCACACCTTTGTATTTTGTAGTATTAGTATAATGATGATGACTCGTATGATTGAATAGCGTCTTCATATTGCAACGTTAAATCAATATCATCAAGGCCATTTACAAGTTTCTTTTTCCATGTCTCATCTATATTAAAATTAAACACTTTGCTATTAGCTGAAACCTTCTGATTTGGTAAATCCACAGTTATTTCACCAACTTGTGCAAGATAATCACGTGTTTGCTTATCCAATACTATTGGAAGCATGGCATTTTTAGTACAATTCATATAGAAAATATCACTAAAACTACCTGCAATAATAATATCAAAACCATAATCTTTAATAGCCCACGCGGCATGTTCACGGCTAGAACCACAGCCAAAATTTTCCCCAGTAATAAGAATCGTAGCGTCTTGATATTCTGGTTTATTAAGGTTAAAGTCGGGATTGTCGGAACCATCATCTAGATAGCGCCATTCATCAAAGGCAAATGGACCAAAACCAGATTTTGAAATACGCTTTAAATGGACCTTTGGAATAATTTGATCGGTATCAATATTGTCATTGAATAGTGGCACAACTTTACCTGTATATGTCGTAATTGGTTTGATTTCCATACTATACAACCACCTTTCTAACATCAATGAATCTACCATTGATTGCTGCAGCAGCTGCCATTGCAGGGGATACTAGATGTGTTCTAGCGCCTTTACCTTGCCTGCCTTCAAAGTTACGGTTGCTGGTAGAAGCGCAATGTACGCCACTTGGTACTTGGTCAGGGTTCATACCTAAGCACATAGAACAACCAGGTTCACGCCAGTCAAAGCCAGCTTCTTTAAATACTTTATCGAGACCTAACTTTTCAGCTTCCATCTTAACAGTACGAGATCCTGGCACAACGATAGCTGTGATGTTTGGATGTACTTTGTTGCCCTTTACAATTTCACTAGCTTCGACCAAGTCAGAAAGGCGAGCATTTGTACATGATCCTAGGAATACATATCCTAAGTCAATGTCTTCAGCTTTTTGACCAGGTTCAAGGCCCATATAGTTATAAGCACGTTCATCATTTACATTTTTTATTTCAGGGAAGGGTGTGCTGAAACTTACACCCATTTCAGGATTAGTTCCCCAAGTTACTTGTGGTTCTAAATCCGTGACATCTAATTTAATCGTACGGTCAAATTCAGCATCATCATCTGTGTAAAGTTCACGCCAAGTTTCGACTGCTTGGTCAAATTGCATGGCATATGGACGGCCTTTAACATATTCAAAAGTCGTTTCATCAGGTGCCATCATGCCATATTTTGCACCTGCCTCAATAGCCATATTGCAAATTGTCATTCTTGCTTCCATCGAAAGTTTACGAATTGTTTCGCCTGAAAATTCTAGGGCATATCCAGTTCCAAAATTTACACCGTATTGATTGATAAGATATAAGATAATGTCTTTGGCATATACGCCTGTAGGCAATTCGCCAGTAACTTCAATTTTTAAATTCTTTGGTTTAGTTTGCCAAAGCGTTTGGGTTGCAAAGACATGCTCAACTTCACTTGTACCGATACCAAATGCGATTGCACCAAATGCACCATGAGTAGCAGTATGTGAATCTCCACAAACAATTGTTTTACCAGGTTGCGTCAATCCAGTTTCTGGTCCAACCATATGGACAATACCTTGTTCATCAGACCCCATATCAAATATGTGGACTCCAAAAGCTTTAGCATTGTCTTGTAGTGTAGTGATTTGTTTATTAGCAATTTCATCTTTGATATAAAAAATATCTACAGTCGGTACATTATGATCAAGCGTAGCAAATGTTAAATCCGGTCTGCGTAACTTTCTATTTTGTAGCCTTAATCCTTCAAAAGCTTGAGGAGATGTGACTTCATGTATAAGATGTAAATCTATATATAATAATTGTGGGTCACCTTCTTTACCAGTTAAGACATGTTTGTTCCAAACTTTATCAAATAGTGTTTTACCCATATGACATCTCCTCCTTTTTAAAGATTATTTTTTATAAATTGTATAATTTCTGATGTATGGTATTGCCCATTAAGGTCACGGGTCGTTTTTCCTTCTTTAATGAGTTGATATATAACAGTTTCAAGTTTATCTGCAGCTGCATGTACTTCTAAGCTTTCTCTTAAACACATCGCAACTGACAACAACATGCCAAATGGATTAGCAATATCTTGATTAGCTATATCTGGGGCTGATCCATGTATTGGTTCATACAATCTTGGACCTTGTTCACTGAAACTTGCAGATGGTGAAAGGCCAAGTGAACCTGGAATAACGGATGCTTCATCACTTAAGATATCACCAAATAAATTTTCAGTTACGATAACATCAAATTGAGAAGGATTTGTGATTAAATGCATTGCACAAGCATCGACTAATAAGTGATTAACTTCCACTTCTGGATATTCTACAGAGATGGAATTGATGACGTTCCTCCATAATTTACTAGATGAAAGTACATTTTCTTTATCTACCGAAGTTAATTTTTTACGACGTTTTTGTGCCAATTCAAAGCCTACTCTAGCAATTCGTTCAATTTCAGCTCGTGTATACGTTAGTGAGTCTAATGCATTTTCCGTGCTTAGAGATTTTGGTTCACCAAAGTAAATGCCACCAGTCAGTTCTCTAACGATAATAAAATCAGTGCCAGCTACACGAGACTCTTTAATAGGTGATAAATGACTCGTTCCATTCGTCACGATAGTAGGGCGAATATTAGCAAATAGTCCTAGTGCTTTTCGAATACCAAGTAAACCTTGTTCAGGTCTATTGTTGGGACCTGTCCATTTAGGACCACCCACAGCACCTAACAGTATTGCATCTGCATTTTTACAAGCATTTAATGTTGTGTCTGGAAGTGGGGTACCGTGATGGTCTATTGCAATACCACCAAAATCATGTATTTCTAATTCGTATTCAAAGTTAAAGTCATTACTGAGTTGTTCAAGTATTTCTAATGCACCTGTCATAATTTCAGGTCCTATACCATCGCCAGGAAGGGCGACTATTTTGTGGCTCATGAATGCATACCCTCTTCCGTAGTTGAATGCGCAACATATTTAGCATGAGCTTCTACGTAAGATTTACATGAAGCTAGCAAGATATCGTGATCAATGCCAACGCCAGTGACAATTTGATCATTAATTTTTATTTGTACATGAACTTCAGCTTGTGCATCCGTACCTTCAGTGACAGAATCGATACGATAGTCTATGAGTTCTGTTTCACGATTGAAAATACGATCTATAGCATTATATATCGCAACGATTGATCCAGTACCGATACTAGAGTCTTGTGATGTGTTACCATCTTGATCTTTAATGACGACGACGGCACTTTGTAATCCATTCGATACAAATTGTAGTTGGAGTGTTTCTACTTTGTAAATTGCATTTTGCTCATGTTCTGTACCTTGAATTAATGCATGAATATCACGATCAGTTACCGCTTTTTTCTTATCAGCAATTATTTTAAATTGTTTAAATAGTGCTTTTTGTTCTTCTGGATTAACATCGTATCCTAAAGCAATCAGTTTTTCAGAAAATGCATGTTTTCCAGAAAGTTTACCAAGTGGTAATTCAGTGGTCTTCACACCAACAAGTTGCGGTGTCATGATTTCATATGTTTCTGGATTTTTAAGAACACCATCTTGGTGAATACCTGATTCGTGACTAAATGCATTTTGTCCGACAATCGCTTTATTTCTTGGAACGCGTAATCCAGCAAAGCGTGCGATTAAATCAGATGTTTGTTTCGTTTCTGCCAAATTAATCTTGGTTTGGTTACCATAATGATCTTGTCGAACGTAAAGGCCAAGTGCCACTTCTTCAAGCGCAGTATTACCTGCACGTTCTCCAATACCATTCAATGTGCCTTCTATTCGTTTGGCACCATTTTCAATGGCTGCCATACTATTTGCAACGGCTAGACCTAAGTCATCATGGCAATGTGCACTATAGATGACGTCATGATCAGTTTTTATAGAATCTTGTAGTGTTTTGAAAATTTCACCATATTCTTTTGGATAACTGAAACCTACAGTATCAGGGATATTAATGACACTTGCACCGGCATCAACAGCTGTTTGTACACATTCGATTAAAAATGGGAGCTCAGTTCTTGTTGCATCTTCAGGTGAAAATTGAACAACGTCAAAATAATTTTTAGCATATGAAACATGTTCTTTTATAGATGCGATGACTTGTTCTTTAGACATCAACAACTTGGAATCTCGATGTATCGGACTCGTTGCTATAAAAACATGAATTCTTGGTTTTGCAGCTGATTTTGTAGCTTCATAAACAGCATCAATATCCTTTTTTACACAGCGCGCTAATCCACATACTGCCGTAGTAGTTAGTGCTTGTGAAATTGCTTCAACAGATTTGAAACTACCTGTGCTTGAAGCAGGGAACCCAGCTTCAATTATGTCTACGCCCCATTTTTCTAATTGTTTTGCAATTTTCAGTCTCTCATCGAATGAAAAATTGACACCTGGTGTTTGTTCGCCGTCTCTAAGCGTTGTATCAAAAATTTGAATATGGCTATTCATTTTCAACATCTCCTAGTTAATAAAATTTTAGACTGATGTAAATAACCGAAGTATTGCGATCATTTTATAATTAAGTTGTAGTGTTATTGGACCTCAAAATTGGAGTTTTAGCTCACACAATGCTTAATTGTTTCGGTTAAATACATCATTTGTCTAATTATTTTTCAATGCTTTTAGATTTAATGAATGGCATCATATCACGTAGGTCTCTACCAACCGCTTCGATCTGATGTCCATGTTGTGTTTCACGTAATTTGTGGAATTCTTCGAAATTATTTTCATTATCTTTAATAAAGCGATTACTAAAGTTACCATTTTGAATATCTGTTAAAACGGCTTTCATATTCTCTTTAACATCTGGTGTGATGACACGTGGACCAGATACATAATCACCAAATTCTGCTGTGTTTGAAATTGAATAACGCATATTTTCCATTCCGCCTTCATACATAAGATCAACGATTAGTTTCATTTCATGTAGTACTTCGAAATATGCGATTTCTGGTTGATAACCAGCTTCTACTAAAGTTTCAAAACCTGATTGGATTAATTTTGTAGTACCACCACAAAGCACGGCTTGTTCACCAAATAAATCAGTTTCCGTTTCTTCTTTAAATGATGTTTCTAATACACCAGCACGTGTTGCACCGATACCTTTGGCATAACTTAAAGCTAAGTCAGTTGCTTCACCACTAGCATCTTGTTCAACTGCGAATAGGGCAGGAACTGCGCTACCTTCAGCAAATGTACGACGAACTAAGTGACCTGGCCCCTTAGGTGCAACTAGGAACACATCAACGTTTTCTGGTGGTTGAATAACACCAAAGTGGATATTAAAGCCATGTGCGAATACTAATGCATTATTTGCTTCTAAATTAGGTTCGATTTCTTCTTTATATACTTGACCTTGAATTTCATCTGGTAATAATACCATGATGACATCAGCTTGTTGCGCTGCTTCATTAACTGGATATACTTCGAAGCCATCGTCTTTTGCTTTATCAAAAGAACGACCAGGTCTAAGTCCGATAATGACATCATAACCGTTATCTTTAAGGTTCTGTGCATGCGCATGGCCTTGAGAACCATAACCTAAGATTGCTACTTTTTTACCTTGTAATGCATCTTTTGTAACTGATTGATCATAATAAACTGTTGTCATAATAAAATCCTCCATTTTTTAGTAAAGTTAATTAATTTTTTATTTAAACTAATGCTGCTGAACCTGTTCTAGAAACTTGCTCGATTTGAAATGATGATAGATCATCTAGTAAGTTGTCCATCGTATATTGCGGACCTGAAGCTTGTAAGAATGTATACTGTTCATCTTTTTTTAAAATAGAGACTAGCGCATCATAGGATTTAATCACATTCTGTAAATCTTGTTCGTTATTAGGCGTTCGTAATTTAATGAGTACTAATTCTCTGTTATAAGTATTGGTTTCGGTAATATCTTCAACGTCTATGATGTTAATTTGTTTTTCAAGTTGTTGTAGTAAATTACGTAATACATCTGTATCTGGTACTTCTGCTACAAACGTTATATCAGATATACCCTCCTCTAATGTAGGTGTCGCAGAGAGTGTAACGATATTAAATTGCCTACGAACAAAACTACTTGTTAATCGATTTAATGTACCGGCTTTATCTCTTACTTTTGTTCTAAAAGTCCTTCTCATAATAACCCCTCCATCTCGTGATTGGCTTTTCCACTCGGAACCATTGGTATTACTGGTTCAACTGGTGAAATATGAACATCGATTAAAGCTGGGCCATCATGTTGAAATGCTGCATCAATTTGTTGTTCTAATTGCGTTGGATTGTCCACGAGATATCCTTTTACATTATAGGCTTCAGAGAGTTTTAAGAAATCTGGTTGCCCATTAAATACTGAATGAGAAAAACGTTGATTGAAGAATTTATCTTGCCATTGTTTAACCATACCGAGCGTACCGTTATTAACTATGACAATTTTGATATCAAGGTTATATTCTTCTAAAATTGCCATTTCCTGATTGGTCATTTGAAAACCACCATCGCCTACAAAAGCAACGACTGTCTTCTCTGGTTCAGCTAGTTTTGCTCCAATTGCTGCAGGAATACCAAAGCCCATCGTACCTAAACCACCGCTCGTTACAAGTTGACCATGATTTTTAAATGGGTAATACTGTGCAACCCACATTTGGTGTTGACCAACATCAGTTGTTACAATGGCATCTCCTTTTGTAATTTCACCGATATACTCAATTGTACGTTGTGGTTTGGAGAAATCACCTTGCTCATCTTCTTGATAAGCAAAGGGTTGATTTACTTTGTTTTCATTACAAGTTTCTAGCCATGCTTCATGTTTAATTGAAGAGCTATCAAAATCTAATAGTGCTTCTAATGTAGCTTTACAATCTGCAACAATGCCCAAATCAACTTTGATTATTTTATTAATTTCTGATGGATCGATGTCTACGTGAACAATCTTAGCGTTTGGGGCAAATTCGTCTGGATTACTAGCTAAACGGTCATCAAAACGGCTTCCAAAGTTGATGAGTAAATCACATTCAGTTAGTGCCATGTTACTAGCATATGAACCATGCATACCACCCATACCTAGGAATAGGGGATGCTCATATGGAATTGCACCGAGGCCGAGTAAAGTGCTGACTACCGGTAATTGATGACGATCTACAAATTTAGTAAATACGGCATTTGCTTTCGCGTGGTTGATACCTGCACCAGAAAGAACAACGGGCTTTTTAGCACTTTTTAAATAATCACGTAGCTTTTGTATGTCTTCTTTTACTGGTTGCTTTGGTACTGTATAACCTGGTAATTCTATTTCATTTGTGATTTGAGCATTAGTAGATACAATACCCATATCTTTTGGGAAGTCGATTACCACAGGACCTTTTCTACCACTATTAGCGATATAAAAAGCTTCATGGATTATTTTAGGAATATCATTTACATTTTTCACTTGATAATTATGCTTTGTAATTGGTGTCGTCATTGATAATAAATCAGCTTCTTGGAATGCATCTTTACCTATCCCTGGTGTAGCAACCTGACCTGTGATAACAACTAAAGGAAGTGAGTCACTATATGCATCAGCAATACCAGTAATCGCATTCGTAGCGCCTGGACCACTTGTTACAACAACTACACCTGTATTACCAGAAACACGTGCATATCCTTCAGCAGCATGTGTCGCACCTTGTTCATGTCGAGCTAAGATATGTTTGATCTTACCATCATAAAATGTGTCATAAAGGGGAAGGACTGCGCCTCCTGGATAACCAAAAATAAAATCTACGTTTTCATTGGCTAGTGATTCAACTAAAAGTTCTGAACCAGAACGCATTTCATTTAATGTTTCTTGATCCAATTCAACTTCAGGTTCAAGTGATTCTGCGGCTTCTAAAGTATCGAAATCTTCTGACAATTTTTGCTCAAGCATGTCTGTTTGTTTAGTCATAATCCTCACTCCTTAAATGAGATTTTCAGGTACTTGCATAATACCACCCGTGTTAGCACTTGTTACTAATGCAGTGTAACGTGCAAGATAGCCTGTTTTTACTTTTGCTTTAAATGGTTTTAGGTTTTGTTTTCTAGCATCTAACGTTTCAGCAGATACGTCGACATTTAATGTACGATTTGTTAAATCAATTGTGATCTCATCTCCGTCGTTGATGAGACCGATTGGACCACCTGCTGCAGCTTCTGGAGAAATATGTCCTACAGCAATGCCTCGTGTTGCACCTGAGAAGCGACCATCCGTAATTAGGGCAACATCTTTACCTAATCCTCGTCCGACGATAGAAGATGTAGGGGCTAACATTTCAGGCATTCCTGGACCTCCTTTAGGACCTTCGTATCTGATTACAACGACATGACCTTCACGTACATCGTGATTATCAATGGCTTCAACGGCTTCATCATGTGAATCAAAACAAATGGCTTTACCTTTAAACACTTTAATTGAAGGATCAACTCCACCAACTTTAATGACTGCACCTTTTGGAGCTAAATTACCGTATAAGATGGAAAGGCCGCCTTGTTTATCATATGGATTATCGAGATGTCTTATCACATCACTATTTAAAATTTCTTTGCCTTCATTATTCTCACGTAATGTTTTGCCTGTTGCTGTGATTCTATCGGGATGTAGTGTGCCTTCTTTTTTAAATAATTCATTGATGATTGCAGGAACACCGCCAGCTTCATGGACATCATGCATTGAATAGGATGAACTTGGTGCAATTTTTGAAAGATAGGGTGTTTTTTTAGCGATTTCGTTAATTCTAGTTAAGTCATAGTCAACTCCGGCTTCATTAGCAATTGCAAGCGTATGGAGTACGGTATTTGTTGAACCACCCATAGCCATGTCTAGTGCAAATGCATCATCAATTGCTTCTTGAGTGACGATATCTTTAGGTTTTAAATCATTTTTAATATTATCTACCAGTTTGAATGCTGCTTCACGAATCATTTCTCTGCGTTGATCACTTACTGCTAAAGCTGTCCCATTGTATGGTAATGCTAGACCTAATACTTCCATTAAACAGTTCATTGAATTTGCTGTGAACATACCTGAACAAGATCCACAAGTTGGACAGGCATTTTGTTCCATATCTAAAAATTGTTCTTTTGAAATTGAACCATCTTTAAATGCGCCAACCGCTTCAAACATTGATGATAATGTGAGTGCTTTACCTTCAGAAGATAATCCAGCTTTCATTGGACCACCTGAACAGAAGATTGCAGGTACGTTAGTTCTAACCGCTGCCAGTAACATACCAGGCGTGATTTTATCGCAATTCGGAATGTAGAACACACCATCAAACCAATGTGCATTAATAACTGTTTCAGCTGCATCTGCAATGATTTCACGTGATGGTAGTGAATATCTCATTCCAATATGTCCCATTGCTATTCCATCATCTACGCCTATTGTGTCGAACTCAAAGGGGATGGCTCCTGCTTCTCTAATTGCTTCTTTGGCAATATCTGCGAGTTCTCTAAGGTGTACATGTCCTGGAACAATATCTATATATGAATTACAAATTGCCACGAAGGGTTTGTTCATATCTGTTGGTTTTTGTAATGCGCCCGTAGCGTGTAAAAGACTTCTTGCTGGTGCTTGTTGATCTCCTTTTTTGATCATGTCGCTTCTCATATTAATTCCCCCATAAAATTGAAAATAAAAAAGCGTCCCAATAAATTATTGGGACGCTTTTAAGTCCCATTCAACTAGAATAAGGACTTAAACTTTTAGTAGATACTTTACTAAAGTTCCAGTCCTATGAGCATAATAAAATGACTAAAATATTTGAAGTTGTTGGTTGTGGTTGTGTTGTTAGATTGGTCATTTTATTATACTCCTCTCGTTAGAATGGTTTATTTTTTTGATTTGTTTGAAATATCTAAAAATTCGATAAATTAAATTTACTACAACGTTGCTGCTGTGTCAATAATTATTTTAAATTTTCTATCAATTCAGATAATTAGAAATTAGAAGAAGTTGTTTCTGTTTGAAGTAATATGCGTTAAAATTTGTTAAACTATAATAGTTAATTTTAAGAAGACAATTATAAATAGGAATACATTTGCTAGAGCAAATGCATAAGCGAATCTACGCTACGTTAGATATAAAGGAACACATTTGCTAGACAAATGCATAAGCGAATCTACGCTACGTTAGGTTATAAAGGAATACATTTGCTAGACAAATGCATAAGCGAATCTACGCTACGTTAGGTTATAAAGGAATACATTTGCTAGAGCAAATGCATAAGCGTATCTACACTACGTTAGATACGCTAATAAAGTTCATGCATAAAAGCAACTATTCACAATAAATTAGTTAAGGAATACTTGAGCTAAAGCTCATGCATAAATGTCGCTAACCAAATAAATTTGGGAGCGTCATTAAAAAGGAGAGGGCAATGATAAAAATCAGGGATTTAGAAGGAATGAAGAGATTTGGTGAATTATTAGCACAACATTTATCGTCCGGAGATCTCATTTTACTTAATGGTGACCTCGGTGCTGGAAAGACGACGTTAAGTCAATTTGTCGGAAAAGCATTAGGTGTTAAACGTAACATTAATTCACCCACATTTAATATTATAAAGTCGTATCAAGGTACGAATTTGAAATTGCATCATATGGATTGTTATAGATTAGAACATTCCGAAGAAGATTTGGGTTTCGACGAATATTTTGAAGATCATGCGGTCATTTTAATTGAATGGAGTCAATTCATTTCTGAGTATTTACCGGCGGAGCATTTAACGCTCGATATAAAAGCAAATGAGGCATCAGAAAGAACGATAGAAATCAATGCGAATAGTGAGCATTATATAAACATAAAGGAGGCCGTCGAACGTGAATTATCTGTTGATGGATACATCTAATCAACCCATGTCAGTTGCGCTAATGAAGGATGACGTCTTAATTGCTGAAATAAATTCCAATGAGAAAACAAATCATTCAGTTCAATTGATGCCTGCAATATCAAAAATTATAAACGAAAGTGATATTGCTAAAGAAGACATTGATGCAATTGTTGTAGCACAGGGCCCTGGTTCATATACTGGTCTTAGAATTGGAGTGACTGTTGCGAAGACACTAGCATATGCACTTAATACAAAATTATATGGTGTATCTTCATTAAAAACGTTAGCTGCGTCAATCAAAGAAGAAGGTTGCTTAATCGTACCAATCTTCGATGCAAGGCGTGAAGCGGTTTATACTGGTATTTATAAAAATATTGATGGCAAACTCATACAATTAAAAGAAGACCAGTACTTACCTATTAATGAATTATTAACTTTACTTCATGATCAAAATGAACCATACCAATTTGTTGGCACAGATACTGAAAAATTAGCAGATTTATTAGATAGCAAATGCGTACCAAATTTGCCACAAGCAAAAGATATGCAATCATTAATCGATAAACCTGAAGACATTCATCAATTCAAACCAAATTATATTAAATTATCAGAGGCAGAACGAAATTGGTTAAACCAACAGAACAAGAACTAAATATTCGTTTGATGGGATTACAAGATGTGCCACAAGTATTCGATATCGAGCGTAATAGTTTTAATGATAGCAGTTGGTCAATTGATGCGTTTTATCATGAAGTGGAACAAAATGAATTTGCACATTATTTTATTATTGAATTCAATGAAAAAATAATTGGGTATATCGGATTATGGATTGTGATTGATCAAGCACAAATTACGACAGTAGCAATTGATGAAGCATTTAGAGGCCATGGCTTGGGACAACTATTACTCAAGTATGTTATGAATTATGTTCAAACAAAGTGTGACATGATGAGTTTAGAAGTACGTGTAGATAATAAAATCGCACAACGTGTTTATACAAATTTAGGTTTTCAATATGGTGGAAAGCGTAAAAATTATTACGGTGAAGGTGAGGATGCATTAGTGATGTGGGTGAATTTAAATGAATGAAACAACATTAATATTAGCAGTAGAGTCTAGTTGTGACGAAACAAGTGTGAGTGTCATCAAAAATGGTACTCAAATTTTAAGTAATGAGGTACTTAGTCAAATTGAAAGTCATAAAAGATTTGGCGGTGTGGTCCCTGAAGTTGCCAGTAGACATCATGTTGAAGGTATTACTACTACCATAGATAAGGCGTTAGAAGCAGCGCATGTAACAATGAAAGAGATAGATGCTGTGGCTGTTACCCAAGGACCTGGTTTAATTGGTGCATTGTTAGTCGGTATAAATGCTGCAAAAGCTTTGGCCTTTGCACATGACAAACCATTAATTCCTGTGCATCATATTGCAGGTCACATTTACGCTAACCACTTAGAAAATCCGCTTCAATTCCCACTGATGGCATTAATCGTCTCAGGTGGACATACAGAATTAATTTATATGAAAGATCATTTAAACTTTGAGGTTATTGGTGAAACACGTGATGATGCTGTAGGTGAGGCATATGATAAAGTTGCGAGAACTATTGGTTTAGGTTATCCAGGTGGACCAAAAGTTGATAAATTAGCAGCTGAGGGTAAAGATAGCTATCAATTTCCAAGAGTATGGCTCGATAAAGATAGCTATGACTTCAGCTTTAGTGGTCTAAAAAGTGCAGTTATTAATAAACTGCATAATTTACGTCAAAAAGGCGAAGCAATAAATGAAGCGGATGTAGCTGCAAGTTTTCAAAATAGTGTCGTAGAAGTATTAGTAGGTAAGACGATATCGGCTTGTTCAAACTATAATGTAAAGCAATTGGTAGTAGCAGGTGGCGTAGCGAGTAATAAAGGTTTGAGAGCAAAATTAGCAGAAGCATGTGACGTGAATCATATTAACTTGGCAATTCCAAGTCCGAAATTATGTACAGATAATGCGGCTATGATTGGTGCTGCAGGTCATTATCTATATCATGCTGGTGTAAGTGCAGATATGACTTTAAATGGTTATAACAGTATAGATATTGAGCAATGTACAATTACTAACTAAAAAATGAGTATAGTTGAATAGATGGATTAATAAACTGAGACTAATCATAAGTCTCGGTTTTTTGCGGTTGTTTTTAGCAAAAAATGGGTATATTAATTTTAGAGTTTTGATAATACCAAAATTTATAGATGCAATTTAATTGAAAAGTTAATCTGAGGAGGCAATATGTAATGAAAGCAGTACAATATTTTAATTTTCAAAATAGCAAAGCAGCATTGAATTTCTATGAAAAACATTTAGGTGCAACTGATATCAAACGTATTACAGGCGGAGATGAAATGTTTAAAGATATGCCAGAAGAGTTTCAAGTAGATCCTGATTTCACGATGAATGCTTCGTTTAAAATTTTAGGAGAAAGTTTCTATTGTAGTGATACGTGGAAGAATAAAAAAATTGATAACAGTGGGGCAGTAGTGACATTTACATTTGATAATTCAAATGAAGCGGATAAAGCCGCTGCAAAAGCATTTTTTGACAAGGCAGTTGAAGGTGGTTGTGAAGTGACAATGCCATTAGGTGCGACAGAATGGTCTGAATTCTATGGTATGTTTAACGACCCATTTGGTGTTACTTGGATGGTAAATGCTGAATAAAAAGTGATTTAAGTGTTTGAAAGAGCATTTAAATTTAAATATTGATATTTTGCTTCACGAGTTAAATCAAAAACGGGACAGTAACCATGATACTTCATTGTATTGGTAACTGCCCCTTTTTAATATGTTTAATTGTCGTGATTTGCTAATTTTTTAGCACGATTATAAATTTGATCTGGAAAATCCATAATACGTAATAATTCAATGGCATTTCTTGTATCTGCTTTGCCAGGTTTAATTTTAAAATCAAATGAAATTTCATTGTGAGAAATAGATTCATTGAAATGGTAATTAATGTAATTCCGTTCTAATAAAATGGATAGTTCAATGTCGTGTGTTGCCGCTATAACTGTATAAGTTTGTAATTGGTTTAAATAATTTAATACTGATTCTGAAGCAGCGATACGTTCTGTCGTATTGGTACCCTTGAATATTTCATCGATAAAGACATAAATTTTATTATTGGATCTAATATCAAACAATCGTTTAATCGATTTTACCTCTGACATAAAGTAACTATCTCCAGATAATATATCATCTTGATTAACCATAGATGTGTAAACTAAGCCAGGTTTATAAACAAACTTAGAAGCAGAAGCAGTATGTATCGTCTCAGATAAGACAATATTAAGCGCAACAGCTTTCATAAATGTTGATTTACCTGAAGCATTCGAACCGGTTAATAAGATATGGTTGTCGATTGTTAAACTATTAGGAATCGCTTCAGTAATTAATGGGTGTGTTAAATCTTCGAAATCAATGCAATCATCAGCTGTCTTTTCTGGAAGTGTATAGCTATCCAGTGTTTCTCTCCATAAAGCTACGGCATAATGATTATCGAGGTGAGCAATATAGTCATAGCATGCCATCACTTCATCTTCATATTTCTTGAAACTGTGTTGAATCAAATGAAATAAATGATAATCTAACATGAAAATTAATTTGAATAGCATGGAAAAAATTGAAGTTTCATCAGTTGAATTTACACGACCAAGTAATCCGCTAAACCGACGCGCAGTTGTAAAATGTTTGAAATTCACATCCAAATTAGGTGTTAATGGATTTGAATGAAGCTCATAAGCTTTCTTAATTACGGTAGAAGTGTAGAACATAGAATTCAAATCCTGTTCATAGCTTCGTTTAAGTATACCACTTAATACCATATTGAAAATTGCAAAAATAATCGTTAGTGTGATGCCGATACCAGGTACGAAAAATGCACTTACTGCGAAAATCAGTGGTAAATATGTACATATCATGAAAAATGGATTTCGCTTAATTGGTGCAATTTGATCTGGAAATATAGGATAAATCGCCTTGCCAATTTGAGCTAAGTGTAACGAAATTTCAGTTCTAAATGTTTGATTTGTTCTAAAATGAGTCATGAGTGATTCATCTTGCACTTTGAACATATTACGCAAGGTTGCATAAAGTCTCATTTCTCCAATAGCAGTAAAATTAAAATTCATATTATGAAATACACTATCTAAATTTAAATCGGACCAGGTCTTATCATCTAACTGTTGATGTTCTTCATGTTGGTGTTGGTATGTGTCAAATTGATAACTATATGTATGGTTAGGCCTGATAAATCTTTCAAGTGTGCGTTGTGATGCCCATAATGTTGAAATATCGCGAGCTAACTTTTTATTTGCAACGATGGGCGTCACTATAGTCAGCGCTGTAGCTGCTATGATAAAAGCAATAAAGAACCATAATATTGGAGGCATAGTGAAACGTTTCCTTTCTATTACTATGTATTTTAGTTAGTTAATTATATTATGACATTGTGAATATGGAATAACAAATCATGTTGAAATGAAATATTAGTATTACGGTAGAATGTCAATAGGGAACGTGCGTACTTATCAACAAATGGTGCACAAGTTGTGGATAACATAGTGTAAATGATGTGGATATAAGCCGATTTCTGAATTTTATATACGAATAAAAGTTACATATTACCTGTGTATAACTAGGATAACTCTGTGGATAGCTATAGTGATAGGTGTTTTAATGTGAATAGTTTTGAAGATAATTATTATTAAAAAAACAGATAAAGTAGAAATTTCTACTTTATCTGTTTGGTACTTAAATTAACTTTTCTTGTAATTCTGCCCATTCTGACATGACTTGTTCTAACTTTTGTTCGGCTTCTGTTTTTGCAAGTGCTAGTTCATTGGCTTTTTCTGGATTAGAATAAACTTCCGGTTGGGTCAATTGTTCGTCAATCTCGTTAATTTCCTCTTCATACTGATCAATTTGGGTTTCACATTGTTCGATTTTACGTTCGATTTGTCGTTGTTCTCTTTTTTGTGCCTTTTGATCAACATAAGAATTTAAGCTTTGCTCATTTGGTTCTGACATTATAGGATTTTCTAAGTCTTTTTTAGCTTGTAATGCTGCTTTTTCTTCAATTTTTTCTACATAATATTGATAATTTCCTAAATACATCGTGCCACCGTCGTGATTTAAATCATATACTTTATTTGCAAGTTGATTGATAAAATAACGATCATGGGAAACAAAGATAATCGTACCATCAAAGTTAGCGAGCGCTTGTTCTAACATTTCTTTTGAGTCAATATCCAAGTGGTTTGTAGGCTCATCTAATATGAGTACGTTATTACGTTCTAACATGAGTAAAGCCAATTGTAATCGTGCTTTTTCGCCACCAGATAAATCATTGATGATTTTTTTGACATCATCTTGAACAAATAAGAAACGGCCTAATACAGCTCGGATATCTTTTTCATTCATTGTAGGGTATTGATCCCATAAATAATCTAAAATCGTTTTATTGGATTTAAATTCAGCTTGTTTTTGATCATAGTAACCAATTTTTAAATTTGCACCAGTTGTTATTTCGCCACCGAGTTGATTTTGAATACCTGCTATGGTTTTAATTAGAGTCGATTTGCCAATGCCATTTGGACCGATAATAGCAATGTGATCTCCTTTTGTAACTTCCATTTGAATACCTTGGGAAATAGGTGAAGCATAGCCAATTGCTAAATCTTTAATATGAAACACATCGTTACCTGTATTTCTATCAAAATCAAATTGAATGTTTGCACTTTTAGCATCAATCATAGGTTTATTTATGCGTTCAATTTTTTCCAATGTTTTACGACGACTTTTTGCCATACCTGTCGTTGAAGCACGTGCGATATTTTTCTCAACAAACGTTTCAAGTCGTTTGATTTCAGCTTGTTGTCTTTCGTATTCTTGCATGCGTTTTTCATAGTATTTATCACGTTGTTCTATGAATTGCGCATAATTTCCAACATAATGTTGAACATCTCCAAGAGCCACATCATAAATCTGCGTAACAATTTTATCTAAAAAGTATCTATCATGACTGATAATAACAATGGCACCATTAAAGAAATTCAAATAGTTTTCTAACCATTGTGTCGTTTCCATATCTAAATGGTTTGTAGGTTCATCAAGTAACAATAAGTCTGGTTCGCTCAATAGCATTTGAGCCAGAGATAATCTTGTTTTCTGACCACCACTAAAATCATTAATAGGTCGATCAAAGTCCGCTTCACTAAAATTCAATCCATGTAACACGGTCTTTATCTTACTTTCATATTGATAACCATCTTGTTGCTCAAATTGGTTGGACAGCGACTCATAACGATTTAAATGAGCTATATAATCTTCAGTATCATATGCATCCGCATGTTGTGCTAGCCAATCTGTTTCCTTATTCATTTCAAGCTCTAATTTTTTGATTGCTTCAAAAGGTTGTGACATTTCATCAAATACCGTTTGATCCGTATCTAAAGTCATTTGTTGTGTTAAATAACCAAGTTTTAAATTTTTACTTTTCGATACATGTCCCTCGTCATAATCTTCGACGCCAGCTATAATTTTCATGAGTGTAGATTTCCCAGCACCATTGCGACCAACGATACCTATACGTTCTCCTGATTTTACTTCAAAATCGACATTGCTAAAAATGTCTTCACCATCGAAAGATTTAGTTAAATCATTAAGTTGTAGTAATATCATTCTATTTGCACCTCTCTATTCATTCCTATTCTACAGTATTCATAGCATGGTTAAAACTATCAGTGTTTATTTTTATGATGCATTCATGTATAATATTTTAGTGATTATAAGATTATTGAGTGACAAACATTGAAATAGGGGGACATGATCTTGGCTAATCAAAGCGAAAAGATTCCTCGTGCCACATTGAAACGTTTACCGTTATATTATAGATTCGTCAATACATTGAAATCGAAAGGTATAGACAGAGTTAATTCCAAAGCAATCAGCGAAGGTTTAAATATTGATTCTGCAACGATACGCAGAGATTTTTCTTATTTTGGAGAATTGGGAAAAAAAGGATACGGCTATAATATAGATAGTTTATTGCATTTCTTTAAAAATGAAATAAGCGAAAACGATGAAATTAAAATTGCAATTGTAGGTGTAGGGAACTTAGGGAAAGCATTACTCACATATAACTTCTCGATTCATGATGAGATGACGATTACAGAAGCATTTGATATCAGAGAAGAAATTATTGGGACACAAATAGGTAAAGTGACAATTAGTCCGTTTGATAAGATTAAGGAAATACTAGCGCAAGAACAAATAGATGTTGTCATACTAACAACACCTGAAGAAGCGGCTCAAAAAGTTGCTGACACGTTGGTCGAAGCAGGTGTTAAAGGTATTTTAAACTTTACGCCTAGCAGGGTATTAACGCCTTCAGACGTTCAAGTACATCATATTGATTTAGGTATAGAATTACAGTCTTTATTATTCTTTATGAAAAATTATAGTAATAAATAATATCATCTCAAACTAGCATTTTATAAGTGCAACATTTTGGTTTTTGCCAAGTGTACTTATAAGACGCTAGTTTTTTGTTTGTAAAATAATTTATGAATCAGAAGGTTGAAATTTTTTATAGAATCTAATATTATTAATCTTATTGATTTTATCGGAAAAGAGGGCGTAAGATGACATGGTTAATCATTAGTGGACTGATTGTTGGTGCCTTATTAGGCTTCGTGATGCAAAGAACTCGATTTTGCTTAGCTGGTGGATTTAGAGATATGTATATTCAAAAGAGCAATAAAATGTTCTATGCATTACTTATAGCTATTACCGTTCAGAGTATTGGCTTATTGATTTTAACATCAACAGGGCTCGTACAAATTCCAACATCGACTTATCCTATTATTGGGACAGTTATTGGGTCATTTATTTTTGGATTAGGTATTATCTTGGCAGGTGGATGCGCTACTGGAACTTGGTATAGAGCAGGAGAAGGATTAATAGGTAGTTGGATGGCGCTAATCGCATATGCATTTACTGCAGCAGTTACAAAGTTTGGTTTATTATTACCGTTGATGAATGGGTTGAATAAGCCAACGAATGTCAATACGAGTATGTTACAAACAACAGGTATACCGACTTGGATATGGGTTGCATTACTTACGGTTATAACAGTGTTTTTTGTAGTGAAAACGCTACGCAAGCCTAAACCTAAATTTGCAGTTCCTAAATTAAAACAAAAATTCACCGGTGTACGTCATTATTTATTTGAGAAAAAATACCATCCTTTTGTTGCTGCTATTGCAGTTGGTTTGATTGCACTACTTGCATGGCCTATCAGTGAAACAACTGGAAGAATGTACGGTTTAGGTATCACGACACCGTCAGCGAACTTAGTTCAATTTTTCTTAACTGGTGATGTGAAGCTCCTCGATTGGGGCGTATTCCTTGTACTTGGTATATTCTTAGGTTCATACATTGCTGCTAAGGGTGCGAGAGAGTTTAAATGGCGTTTGCCAGATAAGAAAACGATACGTAATAGCATTATTGGTGGTGTATTTATGGGATTTGGCGCGTCAGTTGCAGGTGGATGTTCGATAGGTAATGGATTAGTAGAAACTGCAACGATGTCATGGAAAGGTTGGATTGCACTTGCATCTATGATTCTTGGTGCATGGACAATGAGTTATTTTGTATTTATTAGACCGATGAAAAAAGCGCAAAAACAAGTTTCTGAAACAAATACAACAGCACAAACAACATAAATGAGAAGGAGGACGTAAATATGGTACATGAACTAGGTACAGTGGGTATGGTTTGTCCATTTCCATTAATAGAAGCACAAAAGAAAATGAATACACTTGGTCAAGGTGACGAGTTGAAAATTGACTTTGACTGTACACAAGCGACAGAAGCATTACCGAATTGGGCAGCAGAACAAGGGTATCCAGTAACAAACTATGAACAGTTAGATGATGCTTCATGGACAATTACAATTCAAAAATCATAAAAGTGAGAATAAACCAACTTACCTTATTTAAGGGATTATAAACTTAAATAGGTAGGTTGGTTTTTATTTTTTAAATAGTATTTAAAGCGATGGCATTATGATAGAATAAATATTGTTTACAATAGCGAATTAATGAGAGTGAGAAACTATGAAAAATATTGACGATATCGCGAAATTAGCGGGTGTCTCTAAAAGTACAGTATCCAGATATTTAAATAATGGTTCAGTTAGTAGTCAAACGAAACAAAAATTAGATGAAATTATTCAAACGTATGATTATCAACCAAACCAATTTGCGCAAAGCTTACGTGCACATCGTACAAATATGATTGGTACGATTATTCCCAGAATGAATTCACATGCTGTAGACGAGACGGTTAAAGGGATTAAGACGATATGTGACAAATTAAATTATAGATTATTATTAAATTACACAAACTTGAATACAGAATTAGAAATTGATGCATTGGAGACCTTCTATAGAAGCAAAATGGACGGTGTTATATTTATGGCAACCGATATTACACCAGAACATATAGAAGTCATCAATAAAGTACGTGTCCCAGTCATCATTGTTGGGCAGTCGCATAAGGATTTGCACTGTATTACCTATGACGATTATCAAGCGGGATATTTAGTTGGTGATTTGCTAGGGCAAAAAGGTTATCAACATATCAAATTCTTTGGTGTAACTGAATCAGACAGTGCGGTTGGTATACATAGGAAAAATGGTTTGATTGCTGGTTTACAAAAACACGGTATACAACCAAGTATTTCGATTACTTCTTTTCACTATAGTGAAGCATTGATAGATGTGGAGAAAGAATTACAAACACATAAGCATTATGATGCAATCGTTGGTGCGACAGATGCAATTGCATTAGCAGTACATAAATATCAGTCAAAACATGGGATTTCTAAACATGTTGTTGGCTTTGGTGGGGATCCCGTGACAGAAATTGTATCACCGCCCATTCAAACAGTTCCTTATGCCTTTGAACATGCAGGTGAAGTTGCAATGGATATGTTGGATAAAATGATTCAACATCAACCTGTCGAAAAAGAAATTGTTATAGGCATAGACCAAACATTTAAAAAATAAACTAAACATGATATTATTAATTAGTAAATAATGGAACCGGTACCAAAATATAATTTTAAACTGATATAAAGGAATTTTTAATAGGAGGAAACATGACATGGCACAGTGGACAAATGAAGCACGCTACCAAAAATATGAGGATGTAGACCAATCAACGCTCGATGCATTAACCGAAAAAGTGAATCAATCTGAATATCGACAAACATTCCATATACAACCAACAACAGGATTGTTAAATGATCCGAATGGACTCATTTATTTTAATGGAACATACTATATTTCACATCAATGGTTCCCACTTGGACCTGTCCACGGATTAAAATATTGGTATACATATACAAGTAAAGATCTTGTACATTTTGATGCGGTTGGACCAACGCTTAAGCCAGACACTAAAGATGACAGTCATGGTGTATACAGTGGTAGCGCATTTGAATACCATGGACACCTTTATTATATGTATACAGCCAATCATAGAGATGAAGATTGGAACAGAATATCGACACAACATATAGCTAAAGTTTCAAAAGACGGGGAGATTACGAAATTCCCCAAACCAGTTATTGGAGCGCCGCCATTTGGCTACACACAACATTTTAGGGATCCAAAAGTTTATGTAAAAGATGATGTATATTATGCCTTTATCGCAGCCCAAAATATCGACAAGCAGGGCAGAATCTTACAATATCGCTCTACAGATATTGTAAATTGGGAATTTCAAGGTGAAGTCAAAACAAATTTAGATGATTTTGGCTTTATGTGGGAGTGTCCGGACTATTTTAACTTAAATGGTTACGATGTATTATTATTCTGCCCGCAAGGTATTGAAGCTGAAGAAGAACGCTTTAAAAATATTTATCAATCCGGTTATATCATGGGACAATATGATATTAATCAAATGACGATGAATCATGCTGACTTTCATGAATTAGATTATGGATTTGATTTTTACGCACCACAAACGTTTTTAGATGAGCATGGTCAACGCATTCTCATAGGATGGATGGGATTACCGGAAGTTGATTATCCTTCTGATGTTGACGGCTGGGCACATTGTTTAACGATTCCGCGTGTGTTGACAATTGAAGAAGGAAACTTGAGACAACGTCCAATTAAAGCATTAGAACAATTACGAACAAATAAAGAGACTGCTTTAGGGTATGCTAATAAATTTACGAAACAATTACATCCTTATGAGGGTAAACAATATGAACTCATTATAGATATATTAGATAACGAAGCTACAGAACTGTATTTTGAAGTACGTACAAGTAAAACTGAAACTACTTTAATTACGTATAATACGAAAGAACAAAAAGTTACATTCGATCGTAGTGAAAATAGTCAATTACCTACTCCCGTTGAAGGTACGACAAGAACGACATATTTAGATACGCCTTTAACACAACTTCAAATGTTCATTGATACATCTAGTATTGAGATATTCTGTAACAATGGAGAACGTGTGATGACTTCTAGAATATTTACAGACGCATCGGCTACAGGTATCAAAACTTCAACTGAATCAGGACAGGTTTACCTACGTTTTACAAAATATGATTTGAAAGGTGATGCAGAATGAGACGTTTACTTGCAATCGGAGAAGCATTGATTGACTTTATTCCAAACACAACAGATCCTAAATTAAAAGACGTCGAAGGCTTTTCACGTCAAGTTGGCGGCGCGCCTTGTAATGTAGCTTGTACAACAACGAAACTTGGTGGGCAAGCAGAAATGATAACACAATTGGGACAAGATGCATTTGGCGATCTCATTGTTGAGACAATCGAAGACATAGGTGTAGGTACTCAGTACCTTAAACGTACACAAGAAGCCAATACTGCATTAGCTTTTGTGAGTCTTACGAAAGAGGGAGAGCGCGATTTTTCTTTTTATCGCAAGCCGTCAGCAGATATGCTTTTTCAATCTTCAGATGTGGAAAATATCCAAGTAACAGAAAAAGATGTATTGCATTTCTGTTCGGTAGATTTGGTTGAAAGCCCTATGAAACAAGCGCATCAAGCTCTGATAGAAAAAGTAAAACAAGCAGGAGGAACAATTGTATTTGATCCGAATGTACGTTTACCGTTATGGGAAGATGCCGAAGATTGTAAAAAGACGATTCAATCATTTTTACCTTTAGCGAATATTATTAAAATTTCCGATGAGGAACTCTCGTTTATAACTGGATATGAGGATGAAGCACAAGCCATTCAATGGTTATTCCAAGGCGATGTCGAAGCGGTTATTTATACAAAAGGGGCTGCAGGTGCGGTTATCTATCTGAAAGATGGAACTGTAAATAGCCACAATGGATATAAAGTAAAACCAGTAGATACAACAGGAGCTGGTGATGCATTTATTGGTGCATTAATCAGTAAATTGTTAAAAAATGAATATATGAATCCAATACAGTTGCTGAAAGAAGAAGGCGAATCGATACTAGCATTTAGTAACTATGTAGCAGCAATGGTTACAACGAAATATGGTGCAATAGAGAGTATCCCAACTTTGAAAGAAGTTAGGCTCTTTGTCAATAACGGTTGGTCTATAAAAAATGAATATATTTGATGCATCAAGCAACTTTTGAATGTTGCTTGATGTGTTTTTTATGTTCAGAGACAAATAATCTAGAAATTATAAGTATTC
>NZ_FMPG01000001.1 GCF_900097965.1 Staphylococcus caeli | reverse complement strand
AAAATAATCCTGTTATGAGAAAGCGTTTGAAGCTGCCGAACTGAGGGATAGACGAAGCGAGCTTACAAGTGGTAAGTGAGCAAGGAAAACCCGAAAGAGAGAAAAGATGCGAACGCTTGTCTCATGGCAGGAAAAGCTCCTTAGCGCCGAAGGTAGCAGACTTACGTTCCGCAAGAGTAGGGTAAGAGGAACACATGAGTATTTACTCATGTGTAAACGTCACTAACTCATTAAAATGAGAGTGACGTTTTACAGGCAATTTGAAACCCAACAGGGTCTCTTTTTTTGTCAAAAGAGCTTAACTTCTAGTTCGAAGAACTCAAAAATAATCCTGTTATGAGAAAGCGTTTGAAGCTGCCGAACTGAGGGATAGACGAAGCGAGCTTACAAGTGGTAAGTGAGCAAGGAAAACCCGAAAGAGAGAAAAGATGCGAACGCTTGTCTCATGGCGGGAAAAACTCCTTAGCGCCGAAGGTAGCAGACTTACGTTCCGCAAGAGTAGGGTAAGAGGAACACATGAGTATTTACTCATGTGTAAACGTCACTAACTCATTAAAATGAGAGTGACGTTTTACAGGCAATTTGAAACCCAACAGGGTCTCTTTTTTTTGTCAAAAGAGCTTAATTTCCAGTTCAAAGAACTGAAAATTAAGCTGCTATGAGAAAGCGTTTGAAGCTGCCGAACTGAGAGATAGACGAAAATATTATATAATTCGAATATTGCAAGCGGTGCACCGCTTGCATAAGTGTTACTAAATTCAATAAATTGAAAAGTAACACTTTATCGAATAAAGCATATTCAATACATCATTTATGTTTTCACTAATTTAAATAAAATATCTACTTTATTTCATGATTGATGTTGTAATTGTTTATTTGCATAATGTTTTTATTAATGCATCAGTATGTGCTTCAAGTTGATCATAAGGTATGCCGCCAAATCCAAGTATGAATTTAACAGTAGATGCATTATGATCATATAGCGAAAAAGGTGTGATTTTTAAATTGTTATTTTCTGCATTTTTCAAACAATCTTCCAATGATAAATCATTTATAATAGTTAAAGTAAAGTGCATGCCTGCCAATGCACCATCAATTTGTAATTGGTCTTCATATTTTTTTAGTTTTTCGGTAATTAATGTAAGTTTATTTTTATATACTTTTCTCATTTTATTCAAATGACGTTCAAAACTACCAGATTTCATGAAATTAGCGACTATTTTTTGCATATGTGTTGGTACAGTATTCCCCTCTTTATTATCTATGTTTTTATATTGCTGTAATAATTTTTTAGGTAAAACAAGATAGGCAATTCTACAACTGGGAAATAAAGATTTAGAGAATGTGCTCATGTAAATTACTTTATCATGTGTATCTAAACTTTGTAGTGCCGGTATTGGTTTTCCAAAATAACGAAATTCAGAGTCATAATCATCTTCAATAATATATCTTGCTTCATTTTGATGTGCCCAATTGATGAGTTGGGTGCGTTTTTTTAAATTCATGACATAGCCTGTAGGGAATTGATGTGATGGTGTGACATAGGTAATGTTATTTTGTGATTTATTTACATATGATAGATCTATTCCAGTTTTAGTAACGGGTACTTGCAAGTATGATATTTGCTTTTTATCAAGTACTTGCTTTATAGGTGGATAACTTGGATTTTCTATATTAAATTGCTCATTGTTTAGTATTTCAGTAAGTAGGTTGATTAATTGTTCGGTGGAGGACCCTATAATAATTTGTTCAGGGTGACATGATACACCTCTACTATTGAATAAGTAATGTGCTATTTCTTGTCTTAAGGACCAATCACCATCTGGATTAGCATGTTGAAGTAAATTCATTTGGTTGTCATCAAAAACATCACGTGCATATTTTCTAAATTGCTGCATTGGAAAATATTCAGTATCAATTTCTGATACATTAAAGGCATATTTGAAATCTTTTTTACGAGTATATGAGTTTTCAGTAGTGAACTTTTGTCCTGTTTGCGTATTATTTTTATTAATAATAGGTAGTGTTTCGATATCTGAAACAAAGTAACCTGAACGTGGTTTAGAATAGATATATCCTTCATCTAGTAAGTACTGATAAGCATGTTCTATTGTTGTATTACTTACGGATAAGTGTTGACTTAGTGCACGTTTTGATGGGAATTTATCATCAGATTGATATTGTCCTTCAATTATTTGACGCTTTAAATTTTCGTATAAATCTAAATATAAGTGTTTTTTTGGCATGTCATCTGACCCCTTAAATTATTTTTAAATTGCACCTTTTTAAATACCAGTTTATCTTTTAAAATGAATTTAATCAACTAAGTAAAGGGGAAATACATAAATGTCTAAAGTTACTGGATCAGAAAGAGTAAAAAGAGGAATGGCAGAAATGCAAAAAGGTGGCGTCATCATGGACGTTGTCAATGCAGAACAAGCTAAGATCGCAGAAGAAGCAGGAGCTGTAGCTGTTATGGCACTAGAACGTGTACCTTCTGATATTAGAGCGGCAGGTGGCGTTGCACGTATGGCTAATCCTAAAATCATAGAAGAAGTTATGAATGCAGTATCAATCCCTGTTATGGCTAAAGGTCGTATCGGACATATCACTGAAGCACGTGTACTTGAATCAATGGGTGTGGACTATATTGATGAATCAGAAGTGTTAACACCTGCTGATGAAGAATACCACTTACGCAAAGATACATTTACTGTACCATTCGTATGTGGTTGTCGTAATTTAGGTGAGGCTGCGCGTCGTATTGGTGAAGGTGCAGCGATGTTACGTACAAAAGGTGAGCCTGGTACAGGTAACATTGTGGAAGCAGTGAGACATATGCGTCAAGTTAACTCAGAAGTAAGTCGTTTAACAGTTATGAATGATGATGAAATTATGACAGAAGCTAAAAATATTGGGGCACCTTTTGAAGTGTTGAAAAATATCAAAGAAAACGGGAAGTTACCTGTTGTAAACTTTGCGGCTGGTGGTGTTGCAACACCTCAAGATGCAGCGTTAATGATGGAATTAGGCGCAGATGGTGTCTTTGTTGGATCAGGTATTTTTAAATCTGAAGATCCTGAAAAATTTGCTAAAGCTATTGTTCAAGCAACAACACACTACCAAGATTATGAACTTATTGGTCGTTTAGCGAAAGAATTAGGTACAGCAATGAAAGGTTTAGACATTAACGAACTTTCATTAGAAGAACGTATGCAAGAGCGTGGTTGGTAAAATGAAGATTGGTGTATTAGCGTTGCAAGGCGCAGTAAGAGAGCATATACATCATATTGAGTTGAGTGGCCATGAAGGTGTAGCGATTAAACGTGTTGAGCAATTATCGACGATTGATGGGTTAATTTTACCTGGTGGTGAGTCTACGACACTGCGTAGATTAATGGATTTGTATGGTTTTAAAGAGGCATTACAACAATCTGCGTTACCAATGTTTGGTACATGTGCAGGTTTGATTGTCTTAGCAAAAGAAATTGTAGGCGAAGAAGGTTATTTAAATAAGCTAGATATCACTGTACAAAGAAATTCATTTGGCAGACAAGTCGATAGTTTTGAAAGTGAATTAGATGTGCAAGGTATCGCTCCAGATATTGAAGGCGTTTTTATTAGAGCGCCACATATTGAATCAACACATGGAGAAGCGTCAGTACTGAGTAAGGTTGGTGAAAAGATTGTAGCTGTTCAAGAGGGGCGTTATTTAGGCGTTTCATTCCACCCTGAACTTACAGACGATTACAGAGTGACACAATATTTCATTGAAAAAATCGTCAAACCAGCATGTTTAAAAAATAATTAAATTAAGCATTAAAAAGCAGCAGGGCGAATGCCCCTACTGCTTTTTTGTATATATGTTTAAATGAAAAATCCTGCGATTGCTGCTGAAATAAATGAAACTAATGTTGCACCGAATAATAATTTCAATCCGAATCGTGCAACAACATCACCTTTTTCACTGTTTAGCGATTTGATTGCACCAGCAATAATACCAATTGAGCTAAAGTTTGCAAATGATACAACGAAGACTGAGATGACACCTTTTGTATGTTCACCTATATCTTTCGCTTGGTTCAAGCTTTGCATTGCAACGAACTCATTGGATAATAATTTTGTGGCCATAATAGAACCTGCCTGAACAGCATCGTTCCAAGGAACACCAATTAAGAAAGCAAATGGTGCAAATACGAAACCAATGAGCGTTTGGAAATCCCAAGTAATACTGCCACCAGAAACCCAAGTGAAGATAGCACTTACAACACCATTAAGTAATGCAATGATTGCGATGTAACCAATTAGCATGGCACCAACGATAACGGCAACTTTAAATCCATCTAGAATGTATTCACCCAACATTTCGAAGAATGATTGTTTCTCGATTTTGCTTTCTGCCACAATACGTTTATCTTCTTCAGGATCAACTCTATAAGGATTGATAATAGATGCGATGATGAAACCGCCGAAGAGGTTTAACACGACTGCTGTTACTACATAACGCGGTTCAATCAGTGTAAAATATGCACCAATAATAGACGCTGATACTGTAGACATTGCAGATGCAGTTAATGTATATAGGCGTTGTTTTGATATGTGTGCTAATTCATGTTTTAAAGAAATAAATACTTCGGATTGTCCTAAAATTGCTGCGGCTACAGCATTATAAGACTCTAAACGGCCCATACCGTTGATTTTAGAAATCGCGATACCCAATAAGTTAATAATTAACGGTAATATACGTGTATATTGTAAAATACCGATTAACGCTGAAATAAATACGATTGGTAATAATACGTTAAAGAAGAATGGTGGATTTTTTGGATCAACAAATTCAAATCCACCAAAAACAAAGTTTACACCTTGAGCAGCTTGTTGTAATAAATAGTTAAATCCAAATGATATGCCGCCAATGACTGTGATACCGAATTGCGTTTTAAGTAATATAAAGGCAAATACAAGTTGTATAACAAGTAATAAACCAATATATTGCCAACGAATATTTTTTCTATCTGAGCTAAATAGAAACGCTAATGCAAGAAAGATTGCTATCCCAATTAAACCAATAATAATATGCATGAGTTATTCATCCCTTTTAATTTTTCTTAATATCTATAATACAATAAAATTGGTAGCACTTACATAATTATTTTAAAATTTCTAAAACATATTGGTTGAAAAAGGTCAAAGTTGGTCATATAATATAGTCAAAGAAGGTCAAAAGAGGTGATAATCATGCATAATATGTCAGACATCATAGAACAATACATTAAAAAATTATTTGAAGACACCAATGAAGACGTTGTTGAAATTCAACGTGCGAACATTGCACAGCGTTTTGACTGTGTGCCTTCTCAGCTTAACTATGTAATTAAGACACGTTTTACTAATGAACATGGTTATGAAATTGAAAGTAAAAGAGGTGGCGGTGGTTATATTCGAATCACCAAAATTGAAAATAGAGATGAAACAGGCTACATTAATCACTTGCTTCAGTTAATCGGGCCGTCGATTTCCCAGCAACAAGCATATTATATCGTTGATGGATTATTAGATAAAGCATACATTACTGAACGAGAAGCGAAAATGATATATGCCGTTATTGATAGAGAGACTTTAAAGATGGATGTATTATCGAGGGATATCATCCGTGCAAACATAATTAAACGTCTATTACATGTTATAAATTATTATTAAAGCGAGGTGGTTCGCCGTGCTATGCGAAAATTGTCATTTAAATGAAGCTGAAGTGAAATTGACAGTTAAAGGGCAAGATGGCATCAATGAAAAATGGGTTTGCGCTACGTGTGCACAAGGGGGGAACCCTTGGACACAAAACCAACAAATAGCATCACAAGATGATATCGAAGGTGCTTTTGTTGTTAAACAGATTTTGCAACATTTAGCAGCAAAACATGGCATTGATTTTGATGAAATTACATTTAAAGAAGAAAAGCGTTGTCCTACTTGCCAAATGACATTAAAGGATATCGCACATGTTGGTAAATTTGGCTGTGCTGATTGTTATGCGACATTTAAAGATGACATCGTTGACATAGTACGACGAGTACAAGGTGGTCAAATTGAACATGTTGGAAAAACACCCAAATCTTCACATAGAAAATTAGCCTTAAAAAAACAAATTGAAGAGCAAACTGCATACTTGAATCACTTAATAGAAACTCAAAACTTTGAAGAAGCAGCCGTTGTGAGAGATGAAATTAAGGCGTTGAGAGATCAAAGTGAGGTGAAACGTGATGAGTAATGACATTAGTGGGTATATGAGCGAATGGATGCGAAATAAAGAGGATAGCCCAATAATCATGTCTTCAAGAATACGACTAGCACGAAACCTTGAAAATTATGTACATCCACTCATGTTTCCGTCTGAACAAGAGGGTTATAGAGTTATAAATGAAGTTCAAGATGCGCTTCCCGATTTGACTGTACAACGCTTAGATGCGATGGATCAGCAAAATAAATATAAACTTGTGGCGAAACATCTTATTAGTCCGGAATTAATTAAACAACCAGCTTCAGCTGTATTGCTTAATGATGATGAGTCATTAAGTATTATGGTGAATGAAGAAGATCATATTCGAATTCAAGCAATGGGTAATGATTTGTCATTATCTTCACTTTATGAGAAAGCGTCAGAAATTGATGATCGACTGGATGCTGAATTAGACGTGAGCTTTGATGAAACATTAGGCTATTTAACAACCTGTCCGACAAATATAGGTACTGGTATGCGGGCAAGTGTCATGTTGCATTTACCAGGTTTAGCTATCATGAAACGGATGAATCGTATCGCTCAAACGATAAATCGTTTTGGTTTTACAATTAGAGGTATTTATGGAGAAGGTTCGCAAGTTTATGGTCATATTTATCAAATTTCCAATCAATTAACACTCGGAAAAAATGAAGAAGACATCATAGAAAGCTTATCCGAAGTGGTTCAGCAAATTATTAATGAAGAAATGCAAATTCGACAACGATTGAATCGTCATAATCACACTGAGACGTTAGATAGAGTGTATCGTTCGTTAGGAATTTTAAAATATAGTAGACTGATATCTATGGAAGAGGCTTCATTAAGATTGAGTGAAGTGAAGCTAGGTATAGATTTAGAATACATTGAATTAGAGAATTTTAAATTTAATGAATTAATGGTAGCAATACAATCACCATTTTTATTGGATGAAGAAGATGAACGAACAGTTAATGAAAAAAGAGCCGATATATTAAGAACGCATATAAATTAGGAGGTTACGCAATGTTATTTGGAAGATTAACAGAGAGAGCACAACGTGTACTAGCACATGCTCAAGAAGAAGCCATTCGCTTAAACCATTCAAATATTGGAACAGAGCATTTACTATTAGGTTTAATGAAAGAACCAGAAGGAATTGCTGCGAAAGTATTAGAAACTTTTGATATTACTGAAGAAAAAGTAGTTGAAGAAGTTGAAAAATTAATCGGGCATGGACAAGAACAAATGGGTGCATTACATTATACACCTCGTGCGAAAAAAGTCATTGAGTTATCTATGGATGAAGCAAGAAAGTTACACCATAACTTTGTTGGAACAGAGCACATTTTACTGGGCTTAATCAGAGAAAACGAAGGTGTGGCGGCACGTGTATTTGCTAACTTAGATCTAAATATAACTAAAGCACGTGCACAAGTAGTGAAAGCTTTAGGTAGCCCGGAAATGAGTAACAAGAATGCGCAAGCAAGCAAATCTAATAACACGCCTACACTTGATAGTCTTGCAAGAGACTTAACGGTTATTGCGAAAGACGGCACATTAGATCCAGTTATTGGAAGAGACAAAGAAATCACAAGAGTAATCGAAGTATTAAGTCGTCGTACGAAAAATAATCCAGTATTAATTGGTGAACCAGGTGTAGGTAAAACTGCAATTGCAGAGGGCTTAGCGCAAGCAATTGTTAACAATGAAGTTCCTGAAACACTTAAAGGAAAACGTGTCATGTCACTAGATATGGGGACTGTTGTTGCTGGTACAAAATATCGTGGTGAATTTGAAGAACGCTTGAAAAAAGTTATGGAAGAGATTCATCAAGCGGGTAACGTTATTCTATTTATTGATGAATTACACACATTAGTTGGTGCTGGTGGAGCAGAAGGTGCTATCGATGCATCAAATATTCTTAAACCTGCGTTAGCGCGTGGTGAACTTCAATGTATTGGCGCAACGACATTAGACGAATACCGTAAGAATATTGAAAAAGATGCCGCACTGGAACGTCGTTTCCAACCAGTACAAGTCGATGAGCCTACTGTAGAAGATACAATCGAAATCTTAAAAGGTTTACGTGATCGCTATGAAGCACATCATCGTATTAACATTTCGGATGAAGCTTTAGAAGCAGCTGCAAAATTAAGTCATCGCTACGTTTCAGATCGCTTCTTACCTGATAAGGCAATTGATTTAATTGATGAGGCAAGCTCAAAAGTTAGACTAAAAAGTCATACAACACCACCAAACTTAAAAGAAATTGAACAGCAAATAGAGCAAGTTAAAAATGAAAAAGACGCTGCTGTACATGCGCAAGAATTTGAAAATGCAGCGAACTTACGTGATAAACAAACGAAATTAGAAAAACAATATGAAGAAGCCAATAATAATTGGAAAAATGCTCAGAATGGCGATAACACATCATTATCTGAAGAAGATATTGGCGAAGTCATTGCTGGTTGGACAGGTATCCCACTAACTAAAATTAACGAAACAGAATCAGATCGCTTGTTAAACTTAGAAGGTACGTTACACAACAGAGTAATCGGTCAACAAGATGCAGTCACTTCTATCAGTAAAGCCGTTAGACGTGCGAGAGCTGGCTTAAAAGATCCTAAACGTCCAATTGGTAGTTTCATTTTCTTAGGTCCTACAGGTGTAGGTAAAACTGAATTAGCACGTGCATTAGCAGAGTCTATGTTTGGTGAAGATGATGCCATGATTCGTGTTGATATGAGTGAATTTATGGAGAAACATGCTGTCAGCCGTTTAGTTGGTGCACCTCCAGGTTACGTAGGTCATGACGATGGTGGACAACTTACTGAAAAAGTTAGACGTAAACCATACTCAGTGATTCTATTTGATGAAATTGAAAAAGCACACCCAGATGTATTTAATATTCTATTACAAGTGTTAGATGATGGTCATTTAACAGATACAAAAGGTCGTCGTGTCGATTTCCGTAATACAGTTATTATTATGACATCTAACGTTGGTGCACAAGAATTACAAGATCAACGTTTTGCTGGATTCGGGGGTGCTTCAGAAGGCCAAGATTACGAAACAATTCGTAAAACTATGATGAAAGAACTAAAAAACGCATTCCGTCCAGAGTTCTTAAATCGTGTTGACGATATCATTGTATTCCACAAATTGTCTAAAGAAGAATTGAAACAAATTGTGACTATGATGGTTAACAAACTTACAAATCGTCTTTCAGAACAAGATATTAATATTACAGTTACAGAAGCGGCAAAAGAAAAAATAGCTGAAGAAGGTTACGATCCAGAGTACGGTGCAAGACCGTTAATTCGTGCTATTCAAAAAACAGTTGAAGATAATTTGAGTGAATTAATTTTAGACGGTAACCAAATTGAAGGTAAAGAAGTTAAAATTGATCACGACGGTAAAGAATTTAAGTACGATATTACTGAAAGAAAAGATTCAAAAGAAGAAAAAGAAACAACAGAATCATAAAAGTTATAATTAAGATTAAAGGGCTTTCCAAATATGTATATATTTGGGGAGCTCTTTAGTGTTTAAACATAAAAAATATATGTATATGTGATGAGTAGTTTTACCCAAACGATTTATAATATCATTGGTACTATACAATCCTGCGTGGTATTTTATAACAATAGTCGCAAAAGTATTATCAGTATTTAGAATTTTCACTACGTTTTATGAATATAAAATCAGTGAATTAATTTATTAATAATAAAATTTGTTTTTACAGTGACAGAGGTTTAAAATAGATTTGTTCAAGGAAAGATGGAGGTGCTGTTTTGGCTAAAAAGAAAGTGATTTTTGAATGTATGGCATGTGGTTACCAGTCACCAAAGTGGATGGGGAAATGTCCCAACTGTGATGGCTGGAATCAAATGGAAGAAATTGTTGAACAAAAGGCAGCAAGTCCAAAACATGGCGTGCGCAGTCGAGACAACGTTTCTAAAGTGCAGAAATTAAATGAGATTAAACATGAAACGACTCCAAGAGTGAAGACGAATTCAGAGGAGTTTAATCGTGTGCTTGGCGGAGGAATTGTAAATGGTTCACTCGTCTTAATTGGCGGAGATCCAGGAATTGGTAAATCGACATTACTCCTGCAAATATGTGCGGCGTTATCACAATCTAAGAATGTACTATATATCACGGGTGAAGAATCGTTAAATCAAACGAAACTCAGAGCTGAAAGATTAGATGAAGATTCCAGTGAATTAAATGTTTTTGCGGAAACGGATTTAGAAATCATTCATGAAACAGTTAAACAAATTAAGCCTGATTTGTTAGTCGTCGATTCGATACAGACGGTATTTCATCCTGAAATTAGCTCGGCGCCAGGTTCGGTCTCTCAAGTTAGAGAAAGTACTCAGAGTTTGATGAATATTGCGAAACAAATGAACATAGCGACGTTTATCGTTGGTCATGTTACCAAAGAAGGTCAGATAGCGGGGCCACGTTTGTTAGAGCATATGGTAGATACTGTGCTTTACTTCGAAGGTGATGAACATCATGCGTATCGTATTTTAAGAGCTGTGAAAAACCGTTTTGGTTCAACGAATGAAATGGGTATTTTTGAGATGAAACAAACTGGTTTGAAAGGTGTTCGCAATCCGTCAGAAATGTTTTTAGAAGAACGTTCGACAAATGTGCCAGGTTCGACAATTGTTTCTACTATGGAAGGAACACGACCGCTCCTGATTGAAATACAGGCATTGGTGACACCAACGACATTTAATAATCCAAGACGTATGGCAACAGGTATTGACCATAATCGTTTGAGTTTGTTAATGGCAGTGTTGGAGAAAAAAGAAAATTATTTACTACAACAGCAAGATGCTTATATTAAAGTGGCCGGGGGTGTAAGACTTACAGAACCGGCAGTAGATTTAGGTATTGTCGTAGCTACTGCTTCAAGCTTTAAAGATTTAACTGTAGATGGGCTGGATTGTTTTATTGGTGAAGTTGGTTTAACAGGTGAAGTTAGACGAGTTTCACGTATAGAACAACGCGTCCAAGAAGCGGAAAAATTAGGATTCAAACGTGTGATTATTCCAGAATCGAATATTGGCGGATGGCAGTTTCCAGAAGGAATTAAAGTAATAGGTGTTAAGAATGTACATGAAGCATTAAAGTATGCATTGACGAAGCACTAATAAAGCATAGAAAATAAACTAATGAAATTTAGACAGAAAGGGGTGTTAACTTGTGAATATGATAAGGTTAATTGTAATCTTGTGCTACATAATTTTGGGTGCAAGCTTGGGTGTATATCTCCTACCAGAAATTATTGAGGATGCTGGTCTAAGCAACTTGCCATTGTTAACAAATACTTATTTTAATGGTCTGCTGGGCATCATTATATTTTTCTTGATTTTTGGTTGGTTTATTAAAAAAGCCACGTACGCATTAAAAGAATTAGAACAAAATATCATGCGTCAAAGTGCAGTCGAAATACTTTTTGCAACAATAGGGCTCATGATAGGTTTACTTATTTCAGTTATGATATCTTTTATATTTCAAATCATCGGAAACAGTGTGATTAATCATTTTGTTCCAATTATTATTACCATTATTTTGGGTTACTTTGGCTTCCAATTCGGTTTGCGTAAGCGTGATGAGATGCTCCTTTTTTTACCAGAGAACATGGCGCGTTCCATGTCTATCAATGCGCGTAATGCTGTTCCAAAAATTATTGATACAAGTGCGATTATTGATGGCCGTATTTTAGATATTATTGAATGCGGGTTTATTGATGGTGAAATATTAATCCCCCAAGGTGTCATCAATGAATTACAAATAATTGCAGATGCGAATGATAGTGTAAAACGTGAAAAAGGACAACGTGGTTTAGATATATTAAATTCATTATATGATACCAATCACCCAACGCGAATTATTCACCCTACTAAGACACATAGTGACATTGATGCGATGTTGATTAAGTTGGCGCAACATTATCGAGCACATATCATCACTACAGATTTTAATTTGAATAAAGTATGTCACGTTCAAGGATTACAAGCATTGAATGTGAATGATCTATCAGAGGCGATTAAACCATCAGTACATCAAGGTGATCGATTCAACTTATTGCTAACTAAAATGGGTAAAGAGTCAGGACAAGCAGTGGGCTATTTAGATGATGGCACAATGGTTGTTGTAGATAATGCTAAAAAATACATTGGTGAACATATTGATTTAGAAGTTATTAGTTTATTGCAAACATCATCAGGTAGAATTATCTTCGCGAAAAAAATAAATTAAAGTTAAAGGTTTTGTGTGAAGTGTCACAGTTTCACATGAAACCTTTTTACTATGGTAGAGAACTGACTGTTTAAATAGCATGAATAAGTCTATAAGCGTGGCGTTATCATAAATAGCATTAAAATGCTACAATAGATAGCGAAATTGTATTTCTAAATAGTGCGATTCAGTGTGAGTTAGAGCGAAGATGAGCTGGTTGTGGAGCATTGAAAAACTTTATTTAGAGGTACTTTAAAAATTAACAACCTATGGTATTATTAATAAGCGATGCATCATATACTTTTGATTGGTTAAACGTTATGTTTTTACGTATGAATTCAATGTTGAAAACAGGCATTTGACTAATAGGTGATGTTTATTAGGAACACGAAATTAATGAATAAGATGCGACATAATAACTAATTTTATAAAAACAGGAGTGAACATAATGAGTAATCGTGTAAGGGTAAGATACGCACCAAGTCCAACAGGATATTTGCATATCGGTAATGCAAGAACTGCATTATTCAACTATTTATTTGCTAAACATTATGATGGTGATTTTGTTATTCGTATAGAAGATACGGATAGTAAACGTAATTTAACAGATGGAGAGTCTTCACAATTTGATAACTTAAAATGGTTAGGTATCGATTGGGACGAATCTGTTGATAAAGACAAAGGATACGGACCTTATCGTCAATCAGAACGTGCAGATATTTATAATCCACTTATTCAGCAATTATTGGATGAGGACAAAGCATATAAATGTTATATGACGGAAGACGAACTAGAGGCAGAACGTCAGCAACAAATTGAACGTGGAGAAATGCCACGTTATGGTGGTAAACATGCACACTTGACTGAAGCAGAACGTCAACAATTTGAAGCGGAAGGACGTCAGCCATCAATCCGTTTCCGTGTACCACAAGATACAACATATTCATTTGATGACATGGTTAAAGGTGAAATTTCGTTTGACTCAAATAATATGGGTGATTGGGTTATTGTTAAAAAAGATGGTGTGCCTACGTATAACTTTGCGGTTGCTATTGATGATCATTACATGGAAATCTCAGACGTTATTCGTGGTGACGACCATATCTCAAATACACCAAAACAGTTAATGATTTATGAAACATTTGGTTGGGAAGCGCCAAGATTTGCACATATGTCACTTATCGTAAACGAAGAACGTAAAAAATTAAGTAAACGTGATGGTCAAATCCTACAATTTATTGAACAATATCGCGATTTAGGCTATTTACCAGAAGCGTTATTTAACTTTATTACATTATTAGGTTGGTCACCTGAAGGCGAAGATGAAATTTATTCTAAAGAAGACTTTATTAAAATCTTTGATGAAAAACGTTTATCTAAGTCACCAGCATTTTTCGATAAACAGAAACTTGCATGGGTAAATAATCAATATATGAAACAAAAAGATACTGAAACAGTTTTTGAGTTGGCTTTACCACACTTAATTAAAGCTGAATTATTGCCTGAAAATCCAAGTGAGTCGGATTTAGACTGGGGGCGTAAACTTGTTGCGCTTTACCAAAAAGAAATGAGTTATGCTGGAGAAATCGTTCCATTATCTGAATTATTCTTCCGTGATGAACAAACTTTAGGTGATGAGGAACAAGAAATTATCAACGGCGAACAAGTTCCAGAGTTGATGAGTCACTTATACAGCAAATTAGAAGCACTTGAACCGTTTGAGGCTGCAGAAATTAAAAAAACAATTAAAGAAGTACAAAAAGAAACTGGAATCAAAGGTAAGCAGTTATTCATGCCGATACGTGTGGCTGTAACTGGACAAATGCATGGCCCAGAATTACCAAATACAATTGAAGTGTTAGGTAAAGATAAAGTATTATCCCGTTTAAACAAATATGTCTAATAGCTAAACGAAGTTAATGATTGGATTAAATAGATAACACTTGAAAAATCATGTTAAACAACCTATGATTAAAGTTGAAATTACCAAAGGATTAGTAAGTGATGAACAGTGTCAAGAGAGTGTGCGGTTGCTGTGAGCACATCACTGAAATTACGGAATGCACCTTTGCGTTTGAATTAAATAACTTTAAAGAGTACATGTAAGTTGCGATACTTTTTGTTCATCACATGATTGAATGAATGACTTAAGGGCTTATATGAAAAATAAGAGTGGAACCGTGCATAAGCGCCTCTAACAAATTGAGTTAGAGGTGCTTTTTTATAAGGAGGTAACAACCTTGTTTAAAATTTTGAAAAGAATAAAAGACGATGTGAATATGGTATTTGAACAAGACCCTGCAGCACGAACAACATTAGAGGTTGTGACGTCATATGCAGGCATACATGCCGTGTGGAGCCATTTGATTGCACATGAATTATATAAAAAGAAAAAGTTCGTACTTGCACGATTAATATCTCAAGTAACTCGTTTTTTCACGGGAATTGAAATACATCCAGGTGCGCAAATTGGAAGACGTTTATTTATTGACCATGGTATGGGCGTAGTTATTGGGGAGACATGTAGAATAGGTGACAATGTAACAATTTACCAAGGTGTGACTTTAGGTGGTACGGGTAAAGAAAAAGGAAAACGTCACCCAGATATAGGAGATAATGTACTTATTGCAGCAGGTGCCAAAGTATTAGGTAACATTACGATTCATTCAAATGTGAATATTGGCGCGAATTCAGTTGTTTTAAACTCTGTCCCAAGTTATTCAACAGTGGTCGGTATCCCAGGACATATCGTTAAACAAGATGGTAAGCGTATCGGAAAAACATTTGACCATCGCAATTTACCTGATCCAATATATGAGCAGTTAAAAGAGTTAGAAAAACAACTTGAGAAAACAAGAAATGGAGAGATACAAGATGATTACATTATATAATACATTAACACGTCAGAAAGAGACGTTCGAACCGATCGAACCAGGTAAGGTTAAAATGTATGTTTGTGGACCAACCGTATATAACTATATTCATATTGGAAATGCAAGACCTGCTATCAATTACGATGTAGTTAGAAGATATTTCGAATATCAAGGGTATGAAGTCGTTTATGTATCTAATTTTACTGATGTAGATGACAAATTAATTAAACGTTCTAAAGAGTTAGACGAATCGGTTGAAACGATTGCCGACCGTTACATCAAAGCATTTCATGAAGATGTAGGGGCACTAAATGTTAGAAAAGCAACGTCTAATCCACGCGTAATGAATCATATGGATGACATTATTCAATTTATTAAAGAACTTGTCGATGAAGGTTACGCATATGAAAGTGGCGGAGACGTTTATTTTAGAACACGCAAATTTGATGGATATGGCAAGTTGAGTCACCAATCTTTAAATGATTTAAAAGTCGGCGCACGTATTGAGCAAGGTGAACAGAAAGAGGATGCGCTTGATTTTACACTATGGAAGCAAGCAAAACCTGGTGAAATCAGTTGGGAAAGTCCATTTGGTGAAGGGAGACCCGGTTGGCACATAGAGTGTTCTGTTATGGCATATCACGAGCTTGGTGCGACGATAGATATTCATGCAGGTGGTTCGGATTTACAATTCCCACATCACGAAAATGAAATTGCCCAATCAGAAGCACATAACCACGCACCATTCGCAAATTATTGGATGCACAATGGTTTTATTAACATAGATAATGAAAAAATGAGTAAATCTCTTGGAAACTTTGTTTTAGTACATGACATTATTAAACAAATTGATCCTGATGTTTTACGCTTTTTCATGATTAGCGTGCATTATAGAAGCCCGATTAACTATAATATGGAACTTGTTGAAGCAGCGAAAAGTGGCTTAGAACGTGTACGTAATAGTTATCAAGCTATTGTAGAACGTGAAGCGATTGCTACAAATATCGAAGATCAAGAGGAATATATTTTAGAAATTGAGAAGGTGCTTCAACAATTCGAAGCCGTAATGAATGACGATTTTAATACAGCAAATGCAATTACAGCTTGGTACGACTTAGCAAAATTAGCGAATAAATATGTATTAGAGCAATCTACTTCTACGCAAGTTATTCAACGTTTCAAAGAAGTGTATCAAATTTTCAGTGATGTACTAGGTGTGCCGCTTAAGGATAAACATAGTGATGAATTATTGGATGAAGAGATCGAGGCCTTAATTGAAGAGCGTAATCAGGCTAGAAAAAATAAAGACTTTGCACGTGCTGATGAAATTCGTGACCAATTAAAAGAACAAAATATTATCTTAGAAGATACGCCTCAAGGTGTTAGATTTAAACGTGGTTAATATGGATAACAAACTATTAAATCCACTGACACTTGCATATATGGGTGACGCAGTCCTGGATCAACATGTGAGAGCATATATTGTGTTGAAGTTGAAAGCAAAGCCCAATCGATTGCATCAAGAAGCAAAGCGTTATGTATCTGCTAAAAGTCAGGCACAGACATTGGAAGCCTTGCTCGAAAGTGAATGGTTTACTGAGGAAGAGCTAGATATAGTCCGTCGTGGTCGCAATGCTAAGAGCTATACAAAAGCTAAAAATACTGATATTCAAACATATAGAAAAAGTTCAGGTTTAGAAGCGGTCATCGGCTATCTATACTTGGAAAAAGAGCACGAACGATTAACAACACTATTGGAGTGTATCATCCAAAATGTAAATGAAAGGTAGTGATACTATGGAAGAAATCGTTATCGTTGGTCGACATGCGGTCAAAGAAGCAATCGTGTCAGATCATACAATTAATAAAATTTTAATACAAGATACCATCAAAAAAGGCCAAATAAATGAAATTTTAAAATTAGCAAATAGTAAAAAAATCATAGTGCAATCAGTACCGAAATCAAAAATCGACAACTTATCTGATGCACCACATCAAGGCATCGCAGCATATATTGCACCTTATGAGTATGCAGACTTTGATGCGTTTTTAACAACACAAAAGCAACAAGATAAACTTTCAACCGTACTAATTTTAGATGGACTAGAAGATCCACATAATTTGGGTTCTATACTCAGAACAGCTGATGCATCAGGTGTGGACGGTGTGATTATACCGAAACGTCGCTCTGTCGCATTAACTCAAACTGTTGCTAAGGCGTCAACAGGTGCAATTCAACATATCCCCGTGATGCGTGTGACTAATTTGGCTAATACTATAGAAGTCCTTAAAGACAATGGATACTGGGTAGTAGGTACAGAAGCGGAAAACTCTACAGATTATAGAGAAATGGATGCAGGTATGCCCCTTGCGATAGTTATTGGCAGTGAAGGTCAAGGTATGAGTCGTTTAGTTAAAGAAAAATGCGACTTTTATATCAATATTCCTATGGTGGGACATGTAAATAGTCTTAATGCATCTGTTGCTGCGAGTTTAATGATGTATGAAGTGTTCCGTAAGAGAAATGCGATTGGGGACAAGGCATGAAGGATCGTTATTTAATCATTGATGGATATAACATGATTGGGCATTCACAAGAATTAAGTCGTATAGCAAAAGATAATCTAGAAGAAGCACGCGACCAATTACTTACTGCGATTGCAAATTATAATGCAGTCATTGCAGATGAAGTTGTTTGTGTATTTGATGCTTATGAACAAGCTGGCGCACATTCAGAATATATGTATCATGGCGTTAAAACGATATTCACTAAAGAAAAAGAAACTGCGGATAGTTATATAGAGCGCTACGTTTATGACTTGTATGATAAACATACGAGACATATTACAGTAGTTACTAGCGATATGAGTGAACAGCATGCGATTTTTGGTGCAGGTGCTTATCGTGTATCTTCAAGAGAAATGTGGAGAGATCTGAGAGAGAACGAACTTTCTGTTTCAAAGAAGTTAGATGGTTTTAATGAACAAAAGCCAAGGACGCGTATCGAACTATCAAATGAAATATTAGAAGAATTTGAGAAACTTAGACGCGGTGATAATCACAAATAAACATAATGCAGTTTGATTTTTTTATAACATGACAGGTATGCTAACTTTACTTTTATAAAGAAAGGAACTTGTCATGCAAGAGGCACCTTTAAACAATCAAGAACAAACAACAAGTGACAACAACCGAGCACTCAGATTCAAAGATGTACCTCAGATATTACAGATGCTTTCACCTATGATTCGTTTACGTTTGAATCACTATTCAATTCATCCAAATGATCAAGATGACTTATGCCAAGACGTACTTATTAAATTATACAGAGCGTTTAAACACTTTGATTTTGAAGCGGAGATTCCATTGGAGCATTATGTCAACAGAGTGATTAAGAATGTGAAAAATGATTATATACGTCATAAACGATACAGTTACGAACGCCAAGCAAAGTTAATTAATGAATATATCGTTGATTATAATAATAGTAAGGTAGAGCGATCGTTAGATACGCACATTTTAGCAGTAGATATTGGTACTAAATTACAACAAAGTATGACTAACTTAACCCATCTAGAACAAACTGTAGTCCTGTACTTATTAAATGGCTACAAACCTAACGAAATAGCGGCTACTTTAGATTTACGTATTAAAGTGGTTTACAATGCAATACAACGTTGTAAAATGAAGTTGAAACGTAATTTTAAAATGAAAACTAAATAAAACCATATATCTAAGTTTTGAAATATGACCCAACTAGGGTAATGATACATGATTGTTGATTGACAATTGACTCAGAAGTTATGTATAGTAGATTGGTATTATAATGAGTAAGGGGAAGTCTAATGAAGAAAGTACCATTAAGTTGTGAAGTGTGTGGTAATAGAAATTATAACGTTCCCAAACAAAGTAATCTTACATCCAGACTAGAGCTAAAAAAACATTGTCCGAGATGTAATGCACATACGTTGCATAAGGAATCGAAATGACAAAATTAAAAAGCAATTGAGTGCATGTATACTTCCAATTTGAGTTGGGTGTATTGTATGGACTTGATTTGTTGCCTGAAATAAGCAAATAAGGAATAACGAATTATACGGAGGTCTTATAAATGGCTAAAAAAGAAAATTTCTTCCAAGGCGTTAAGTCGGAAATGGAAAAAACGAGCTGGCCGACTAAAGAAGAATTATTTAAGTATACGGTCATTGTGGTGGCTACTGTAGTATTTTTCTTAGTGTTCTTCTATGCCTTAGACTTAGGAATTGGTAGAATTATAGAGTTAATCAAATAGATAGGAGTGACGACATGTCTGAAGAAGTTGGCGCAAAGCGTTGGTATGCAGTGCATACTTACTCTGGTTACGAGAATAAAGTGAAACAGAATTTAGAAAAACGTGTGGAATCTATGAATATGACAGAACAAATATTCAGAGTAGTTATACCAGAAGAAGAGGAAACGCAAGTTAAAGATGGAAAAGCTAAAACTTTAACTAAAAAGACATTCCCAGGTTATGTATTGGTAGAATTAGTAATGACTGATGAATCGTGGTACATAGTTAGGAATACACCAGGCGTGACAGGTTTTGTTGGTTCTGCAGGTGCAGGTTCTAAACCTAATCCTTTACTGCCGGAAGAAGCACGCTTTATCCTTAAACAAATGGGGATGAAGGAAAAAACAATTGATGTTGAAATCGAACTAGGTGAGCAAGTGAGAATTAAATCAGGTCCATTTGCGAATCAAGTTGGAGAAGTTCAAGAAATTGAAACAGATAAATTCAAGCTTACTGTTCTCGTAGACATGTTTGGTAGAGAAACGCCAGTTGAAGTAGAATTCGATCAAGTTGAAAAACTATAACAATAAATACAGAAATAGTATCTGTATCAGACGACACCTATCGCGCTAATCGGGAAGGTGTCGTTTTACTTAAGTTGAAATTTAAGTTTTGAGGAAATTGTAATATTTAGGGAAACTTGAGTAGAATCACAAGTATGAGAGTTAAAGACAAACATAGCTATCTCAGATTTTTCTCTATTAGGCAATAATTGACTCAATTGAAAAGGGTTTATGTTAAGTTTTTTAAACTAAGTCGATATTGCTGGGCAAGACTCAGTAATCTCTATAAGAAAATGGATTGCTGTCAGGCTCACATAAAAAAATTACAATTTACCATTGCTTTATGTAAAAGGTTAATGTTATAATACTGTGGTCGCGCTCATAGAGCGTTCATTTCGTCACGAAATGTAGAAGAGTGGGAGGACAAAACTCAGTCCTGTGACCACATCACGATATCAAGGAGGTGCACATCGTGGCTAAAAAAGTAGAAAAAGTTGTTAAATTACAAATTCCTGCAGGTAAAGCAAATCCAGCACCACCAGTTGGTCCAGCATTAGGTCAAGCAGGTGTGAATATTATGGGATTCTGTAAGGAATTCAACGCACGTACACAAGAAGACGCAGGTTTAATTATTCCGGTAGAAATCAGTGTTTATGAAGACCGTTCATTTACATTTATTACAAAAACACCACCGGCTCCAGTACTACTTAAAAAAGCAGCAGGCGTTGAAAAAGGTTCAGGCGAACCTAATAAAAACAAAGTTGCTTCAGTAACTAAAGATCAAGTACGTGAAATTGCAAACCAAAAAATGCAAGATTTAAATGCTGCAGACGAAGAAGCAGCTATGCGTATTATCGAAGGTACTGCTCGTAGTATGGGTATCACAGTACAATAATTTTAATGAATAACGAAAACATAGATTGACGATAGAAGCAGATGACAGAAATGACAAACATGATGACAGCGTTCAATATTGTCGTAGTATGAGGTGAGATGTCATTTATTAAAGGGTTGTTATAGCCCCTACGATAAAATACAACTTTCCCTCACTGTTATCTGCTCTTAGCTTGTGAAAGCAAGTAAATGTGGGAGGAAATTCCGCTAAAACCACTAAAGGAGGAACATGAAATGGCTAAAAAAAGCAAAAGATATCAAGAAGCAGCTAGTAAAATCGATCGCTTAAAACACTACAGTGTACAAGAAGCTGTTGAACTAGCTAAAGAAACAAATATCGCTAACTTTGACGCATCAGTTGAAGTAGCATTCCGTTTAGGTATTGATACTCGTAAAAATGATCAACAAATCCGTGGAGCAGTAGTGCTTCCAAACGGTACTGGTAAATCACAACGTGTATTAGTATTCGCAAAAGGAGAAAAAGCAACTGAAGCAGAAGCTGCAGGTGCTGACTTCGTAGGTGAAGGTGAATATGTTGAGAAAATCCAACAAGGTTGGTTTGACTTTGACGTAGTAGTAGCTACACCAGACATGATGGGCGAAGTTGGTAAACTTGGTCGTGTATTAGGACCAAAAGGTTTAATGCCAAACCCTAAAACTGGAACAGTAACAATGGACGTTAAAAAAGCAGTTGAAGAAATCAAAGCTGGTAAAGTTGAATACCGTGCTGAAAAATCAGGTATTGTTCATGCATCAATTGGTAAAACATCATTTGATACTGACAAACTTGTTGAAAACTTCAAAACTTTACAAGACGTATTAACTAAAGCGAAGCCTGCTTCAGCTAAAGGTACGTACTTCAAGTCTGTTGCTATAACTACAACAATGGGCCCTGGAGTTAAAATCGATACTTCAAGCTTCAAATTATCATAAAATAAATATTAAAGGCTGAAAGTTTTGCTTTCAGTCTTTAAAAAATATTGACAGTGTACATTAATTTAGTTATATTGGTTAATGTATTATTTTACCTAAGACAGTAGGAGTTAGAAATAACTTAAAAATCAATCCTACCGAGGCTAAAATTGACTTGAACGTGAGAATTTAGATCTTTCAAGCACTTTTTGCCACGGGTAGAAAGTGCTTTTTTTATTGGATTACCTAAAGTTAAGCATTAGCTAAACTTTAGAATTTCAAAATTAAAAGCACCAAAACTAAAATCTATGGAGGTGTCTAAATGTCTGCTATCATCGATGCAAAAAAACAAGAAGTTGATATCATTGCTGAACAATTAAAGAACTCAGTATCTACAGTTATCGTAGACTATCGTGGTCTAACTGTTGCTGAAGTAACTGAATTACGTTCGCAATTACGTGAAGCTGGTGTTGAATACAAAGTATTGAAAAACACTATGGTTCGCCGTGCAGCTGAACAAGCCGGTATCGACGGTTTAGATGAATTCTTAGTAGGTCCTACAGCAGTTGCTACTTCAACAGAAGATGTTGTTGCTCCAGCAAAAGTTATCGCAGGATTTGCAAAAGAACATCAAGCATTAGAAATTAAAACAGGTATCATGGAAGGCAATGTTATCACAGCAGAAGAAGTTAACACTGTTGGTACATTACCATCACACGACGGTCTTGTTTCTATGCTTTTATCAGTATTACAAGCTCCAGTCCGCAACTTCGCTTATGCAGTTAAAGCAATTGGAGAAGAAAAAGATTCTAAAGAAGAAAGCGCTGAATAATTGCGCATAAACTAATTAAAATTAATGGAGGAATATTAAAATGGCTAATCAAGAACAAATCATTGAAGCAATTAAAGAAATGTCAGTTTTAGAATTAAACGACTTAGTAAAAGCAATTGAAGAAGAATTTGGTGTAACTGCAGCAGCTCCAGTAGCAGCAGCAGGTGCAGCAGCAGGCGGAGACGCAGCAGCTGAAAAAACTGAATTTGATGTTGAATTAACTTCAGCTGGATCATCTAAAATCAAAGTCGTTAAAGCTGTTAAAGAAGCTACTGGCTTAGGTCTTAAAGATGCTAAAGAATTAGTTGACGGAGCTCCTAAAGTAATCAAAGAAGCTCTTGCTAAAGACGAAGCTGAAAAACTTAAAGAAGCTTTAGAAGAAGTAGGCGCTACAGTAGAATTAAAATAATTCTTACTGCCTAACTCTTAATAATTATATATTGTAGATTATTCGAACTGCTTAATGCATCAACTACTTCGGTACGTTGCGATTAAGTTGTGCTAAATAGTCTCATATCTTTGAGAAGTGAAAACCCCGTTATCCAGATAACGGGGTTTTGTCTTATTTGATATATCCATTCTGAATCTATGTGTATATGAACAAATGTTTAGATATTGGGTATAGTAATAATCTAAACATATTTAGATTAAAAGAGGTGTAGTCATGAGTCACTACTATGATGAAAATCCTGAAGTTGAAAGTGATGAATCGCTTTTTACGTACTCCTACGATAACCATGATTTAGAATTAATGACAGATGCTGGTGTTTTTTCAAAAGGGAAAATCGACTTTGGCTCTGATTTATTAATCAAAACTTTTTTGAAAACATATCCCCCTGGTCCTACGAAAAATATCATAGATGTTGGTTGTGGTTATGGTCCTATCGGTTTGATGATTGCGAAAGTATCTCCGCATCACGCAGTGACAATGGTAGACGTTAATCAACGTGCGCTTTCATTATCTAGAAAAAATATGAAGCGAAACCGTATAGATAATGTTGAAGTAAAAGAAAGTGATGGTTTATCCAAAGTAGAAGATAACGCTTATGATTTTGTGTTAACTAATCCACCAATCAGAGCGGGTAAACAAGTCGTTCATAGAATTTTAGAAGATGCATATAATAAATTAAAACAAGACGGTGAGCTTTTTGTAGTTATTCAAAAAAAGCAAGGTATGCCGTCAGCAAAAAGCAAAATGCAAGAAACATTCAATAACGTAGAAGTATTAGAAAAGAGTAAAGGCTATTACATTTTAAGAAGTGTAAAGGTTGATTAAATAATGCTATTCTGATATAGTAATAGAATGTAAAAAATTATGTTCAATAAGTGTGTACTTTTACGTATAAATTAACAATGTATATAAGGTGAAATAGAAAATGGTGTCATAAGTATGTTACCGTTTTCTTTTTGTCTAAATATATTAGTTGGTTTCGTGGAAGTAGCATGCAATTTTTGAGGGGTGAATCTGTTTGGCAGGTCAATTTGTCCAATATGGAAGACATCGTAAACGTAGAAACTATGCGAGAATTTCAGAGGTATTAGAATTACCGAATTTAATTGAGATTCAAACTAAGTCTTACGATTGGTTCTTAGAAGAAGGTTTATTAGAAATGTTTAGAGACATTTCTCCGATTGAAGATTTCACAGGTAATCTATCTTTAGAGTTTGTAGATTACAGACTTGGGGAACCAAAATATGATTTAGAAGAATCGAAGAACCGTGATACAACGTATTCAGCACCTCTACGTGTTAAAGTACGTTTAATCATCAAAGAAACTGGCGAAGTAAAAGAACAAGAAGTGTTTATGGGTGATTTCCCATTAATGACAGATACAGGTACATTCGTAATTAACGGTGCAGAACGTGTAATCGTATCACAATTAGTGCGTTCACCATCCGTATACTTCAATGAAAAACTAGATAAAAATGGTCGTACCAACTTTGATGCAACAATTATTCCGAACCGTGGTGCATGGTTAGAATATGAAACAGATGCAAAAGATGTTGTTTACGTACGTATCGATAGAACTAGAAAATTACCATTAACAGTATTATTACGTGCTTTAGGCTTCTCAACAGATCAATCAATTATTGATCTTTTAGGAGATAATGAGTACTTACGCAATACATTAGAAAAAGATGGTACTGAAAATACAGATCAAGCGCTTTTAGAAATCTATGAGCGTTTACGCCCTGGCGAACCACCTACAGTTGAAAATGCTAAAAGCTTATTATACTCTCGTTTCTTTGATCCGAAACGTTATGATTTAGCGAGTGTAGGTCGTTATAAAGCAAATAAAAAACTTCATTTAAAACACCGTCTGTTCAATCAAAAATTAGCAGAACCTATTGTTAATACTGAAACAGGGGAAATTGTAGCAGAAGAAGGTACAGTACTTGATCGTCGCAACTTGGATGAAATCATAGATGTGCTTGAAGCAAATGCTAACAGTGAAGTATTTGAATTGGAAGGCACAGTTATTGATGAGCCTGTTGAAATACAATCTATAAAAGTTTACGTGCCTAACGATGAGGAAGGTCGTACAACTACAGTTATCGGTAATGCGTTACCAGATTCTGAAGTGAAATGTATTACACCAGCAGATATTATCGCATCAATGTCTTACTTCTTTAACTTATTAAGTGGTATTGGCTTTACAGATGATATTGACCACCTGGGTAATCGTCGTCTACGTTCAGTAGGTGAATTATTACAGAACCAATTCCGTATTGGTTTATCAAGAATGGAACGTGTGGTACGTGAAAGAATGTCTATCCAAGATACAGATTCTGTAACACCACAACAATTAATCAATATCCGTCCTGTAATTGCATCTATTAAAGAATTCTTTGGTAGTTCACAATTATCACAATTCATGGACCAAGCGAACCCATTAGCTGAGTTAACGCACAAACGTCGTTTATCAGCTTTAGGACCTGGTGGTTTAACACGTGAACGTGCTCAAATGGAAGTACGTGACGTTCACTATTCTCACTATGGCCGTATGTGTCCAATCGAAACACCAGAGGGTCCTAACATTGGACTTATCAACTCATTATCTAGTTACGCACGTGTGAATGAATTTGGTTTCATTGAAACACCATATCGTAAAGTGGATCTTGAAACGAATTCAATTACTGACCAAATTGACTATTTAACAGCTGATGAAGAAGATAGCTATGTGGTAGCACAAGCAAACTCTAAATTAGATGAAGATGGTAAATTTACAGATGACGAAGTTGTTTGTCGTTTCCGTGGTAATAACACAGTGATGGCTAAAGAAAAAATGGATTACATGGACGTTTCACCTAAACAAGTTGTTTCTGCTGCGACAGCATGTATTCCTTTCTTAGAAAACGATGACTCTAACCGTGCATTGATGGGTGCAAACATGCAACGTCAAGCGGTACCATTGATGAATCCAGAATCACCATTCGTAGGTACAGGTATGGAGCACGTAGCAGCACGTGACTCTGGTGCAGCAATTGTTGCAAAACGTAAAGGTCGCGTTGAACATGTTGAATCAAATGAAATTCTTGTACGTCAACTTATTGAAGAAGATGGTCAAGAGTATGAGGGCGAATTAGATCGTTACCCATTAGCTAAATTCAAACGTTCAAATACAGGTACATGTTATAACCAAAGACCAATCGTTGCTTCTGGTGACGTAGTGACTAAAGGCGAAATTTTAGCTGATGGTCCTTCAATGGAACTTGGTGAAATGGCATTAGGAAGAAACGTAGTTGTTGGTTTCATGACTTGGGACGGTTATAACTACGAGGATGCTGTAATTATGAGCGAGCGTCTAGTTAAAGATGATGTGTATACTTCAATTCATATTGAAGAGTACGAATCAGAAGCACGTGATACGAAACTTGGACCTGAAGAAATTACACGCGATATTCCTAACGTATCTGATAGCGCACTAAAAAACTTAGATGACCGTGGAATTGTTTACGTCGGTGCTGAAGTTAATGATGGCGACATCTTAGTTGGTAAAGTAACGCCTAAAGGTGTAACAGAATTAACAGCAGAAGAGCGTTTACTACACGCAATCTTCGGTGAAAAAGCACGTGAAGTACGTGATACATCATTACGCGTACCTCATGGTGCAGGTGGTATTGTTCTAGATGTTAAAGTCTTTAACCGTGAAGAAGGCGATGACACATTATCTCCAGGTGTAAACCAATTAGTACGTGTATACATCGTTCAAAAACGTAAAATTCACGTCGGAGATAAAATGTGTGGACGTCACGGTAACAAAGGTGTAATTTCCAAACTTGTACCAGAAGAAGATATGCCTTATTTACCAGATGGTACACCAATTGATATCATGTTGAATCCGCTAGGGGTTCCGTCACGTATGAATATCGGACAAGTATTAGAGCTACACTTAGGTATGGCTGCTAAGAACTTAGGTATTCATGTTGCATCACCAGTATTTGATGGTGCTAGTGATGAAGACGTATGGTCTACTATTGAAGAAGCTGGTATGGCACGTGATGGTAAGACAGTATTATACGATGGACGTACGGGTGAACCATTCGATAACAGAATCTCAGTCGGCGTTATGTATATGTTGAAACTTGCACACATGGTTGACGATAAATTACACGCACGTTCAACTGGACCATACTCACTTGTTACACAACAACCACTTGGTGGTAAAGCACAATTTGGTGGACAACGTTTCGGTGAGATGGAAGTATGGGCACTTGAAGCTTACGGTGCTGCATATACACTTCAAGAGATCTTAACTTATAAATCTGATGATACAGTAGGTCGTGTGAAGACATACGAATCTATTGTTAAAGGTGAAAACATTGCTAAGCCTGGCGTTCCTGAATCATTCAGAGTATTGATGAAAGAATTACAAAGTTTAGGATTAGACGTTAAGATTATGGATGAGCATGACAATGAAATTGACATGCAAGACACTGAAGATGACGATGTTGTTGAACGTAAAGTGGATCTTCAACAAAAAGAAGCACCACAATCACAAAAAGAAATTACAGACTAATTGCATTTAAGTTTATAAATGAATGAATTGTGTGAGGAGTGATACGTTATGTTCACCCTCATTACAGTTTGTTCCATTATTGATATAGAGCAATCAATCAATTTGCACAGCTAATCTAAATTGAAGGAGGTAGGCTCCTTGATTGATGTAAATAATTTCCATTATATGAAAATAGGACTTGCTTCACCTGAAAAAATCCGTTCATGGTCTTTTGGTGAGGTTAAAAAGCCAGAAACAATTAATTATCGTACTTTAAAACCAGAAAAAGATGGTCTATTCTGTGAAAGAATTTTTGGACCTACAAAAGACTGGGAATGTAGTTGTGGTAAATACAAACGTGTCCGTTATAAAGGTATGGTTTGTGACAGATGTGGCGTAGAAGTAACTAAATCAAAAGTGCGTCGTGAAAGAATGGGACACATTGAATTAGCTGCACCTGTATCACACATTTGGTACTTCAAAGGTATTCCAAGTCGTATGGGTCTATTATTAGACATGTCACCAAGAGCATTAGAAGAAGTCATTTACTTTGCTTCATATGTTGTTGTTAACCCGGGTCCAACTGGATTAGAGAAAAAGACATTACTATCTGAAGCTGAATACAGAGAATATTATGATAAATTCCCAGGCAAATTCACTGCTAAAATGGGTGCAGAAGGTATCAAAGAATTACTTGAAGAAATTGATTTAGATGCTGAACTGAAGCACTTACGTGATGAATTAGAATCAGCAACTGGTCAAAGACTTACGCGTGCAATCAAGCGTTTAGAAGTTGTAGAATCATTTAGACATTCTGGTAATAATCCAGCATGGATGATTTTAGATGTACTTCCAATTATTCCACCAGAAATCAGACCAATGGTTCAATTAGACGGTGGACGTTTTGCAACAAGTGATTTAAATGATTTATACCGTCGTGTTATCAACCGTAACAACCGTTTGAAACGTTTGTTAGATTTAGGTGCTCCTGGCATCATCGTACAAAACGAAAAACGTATGTTACAAGAGGCTGTTGACGCACTTATTGATAATGGTCGTCGTGGCCGTCCAGTTACTGGACCAGGTAACCGTCCATTAAAATCACTTTCTCACATGTTGAAAGGTAAACAAGGTCGTTTCCGTCAAAACTTATTAGGTAAACGTGTTGACTATTCAGGTCGTTCAGTTATTGCAGTTGGACCAAACTTGAAGATGTATCAATGTGGTCTACCTAAAGAGATGGCACTTGAATTGTTCAAACCTTTCATTATGAAAGAGTTAGTACAACGTGAAATTGCGACGAACATCAAAAATGCGAAAAGTAAAATTGAGCGTATGGATGATGAAGTATGGGATGTATTAGAAGATGTTATTAAAGAACACCCAGTGCTTTTAAACCGTGCACCAACACTTCACAGATTAGGTATCCAAGCATTTGAACCTACATTAGTTGAAGGACGCGCGATTCGTCTACATCCACTTGCAACAACAGCGTATAACGCCGACTTTGATGGTGACCAAATGGCTGTTCACGTACCATTGTCTAAAGAAGCTCAATCTGAAGCGCGTATGTTAATGTTAGCAGCGCAAAACATCTTGAACCCTAAAGATGGTAAACCAGTTGTTACACCATCACAAGATATGGTATTAGGTAACTATTACCTTACTTTAGAGCGTAAAGAAGCTGTGAATACAGGTACAATTTATAATGATACAAATGAAGTGCTCAAAGCGTATGCAAATGGTTATGTTCACTTGCATTCACGTATTGGTGTACACGCTGCATCATTTAATAATCCAACATTCACTGAAGAACAAAATAAGAAAATCTTATTAACTTCAGTTGGTAAAGTGATATTTAATGAAATTATTCCTGATTCATTTGCTTATATTAATGAACCAACACAAACAAACTTAGAAAATAAAACACCTGAGAAGTATTTCATCGCGCCTACTGAAATTGGTGAAGAAGGCTTAAAAGCCTACTTTGATGAGCAACCGTTAATCAAACCATTCAATAAGAATTTCTTAGGAAATATTATTGCAGAAGTGTTTAACCGTTTCAGCATCACTGATACATCAATGATGTTAGACAGAATGAAAGACTTAGGATTTAAGTTTTCATCTAAAGCTGGTATCACTGTTGGTGTATCTGATATCGTGGTATTACCAGATAAACAAGACATTTTAGATGAACATGAAAAATTAGTTGAAAAAGTAACGAAACAATTCAATCGTGGTTTAATCACAGATTTCGAACGTTACAACGCAGTTATTGAAATTTGGACTGACGCTAAAGACCAAATTCAAAACGAACTAATGGGATCACTTGAAGAAACAAACCCAATCTTTATGATGAGTGACTCTGGTGCCCGTGGTAACGCATCTAACTTTACACAGTTAGCAGGTATGCGTGGACTTATGGCCGCACCATCAGGTGAGATTATCGAATTACCTATCACTTCATCATTCCGTGAAGGTTTAACAGTATTAGAATACTTCATCTCAACTCACGGTGCGCGTAAAGGTCTTGCCGATACAGCACTTAAGACTGCCGATTCAGGTTACCTTACTCGTCGTCTTGTTGACGTTGCACAAGATGTTATCGTCCGTGAAGAAGACTGTGGTACTGACCGTGGTTTGCTTGTTTCTGATATCAAAGAAGGTACAGAAATGATTGAACCATTTATCGAACGTATTGAAGGACGTTATTCTAAAGAAACAATTCGTCACCCTGAAACAGATGAAGTAATCATCCATCCTGACGAATTAGTGACTGCGGAAATTGCTAAGAAAATCACTGATGCTGGTATAGAGGAAATGTATATCCGTTCAGCCTTCACATGTAATACACGTCATGGTGTATGTGAAAAATGTTATGGTAAAAACCTTGCGACTGGTGAAAAAGTTGAGGTTGGTGAAGCAGTTGGTACAATTGCTGCCCAATCAATTGGTGAACCAGGTACACAGCTTACAATGCGTACATTCCATACAGGTGGTGTAGCAGGTAGCGATATCACTCAAGGTCTTCCTCGTATCCAAGAGATTTTCGAAGCACGTAATCCTAAAGGTCAAGCCGTGATTACTGAAATCGAAGGTGTTGTTGATGACATTAAGCTTGCAAAAGATCGTCAACAAGAAATCGTGATTAAAGGTGCCAATGAGTCTAAATCATATTTAGCTTCTGGTACTTCAAGATTGAAAGTAGAAGTTGGACAAAGCGTTGAACGCGGTGAAGTCCTTACAGAAGGTTCAATCGAGCCTAAGAACTATTTATCTGTCTCTGGTTTAAATGCAACAGAAAGTTATTTACTAAAAGAAGTTCAAAAAGTTTACCGTATGCAAGGTGTAGAAATCGATGATAAACACGTTGAGGTTATGGTAAGACAAATGTTACGTAAAGTACGTATCATTGAAGCTGGAGATACGAAGTTACTTCCAGGTTCATTAGTAGATATTCATAACTTTACTGATGCAAACCGTGAAGCATTTAAAGAACGTAAACGTCCTGCAACAGCGAAACCAGTATTATTAGGTATTACGAAAGCGTCTCTTGAAACTGAAAGCTTCTTATCAGCAGCTTCATTCCAAGAAACAACACGTGTACTTACTGATGCTGCAATTAAAGGTAAACGTGATAACTTACTCGGACTTAAAGAGAACGTTATTATCGGTAAATTAATTCCAGCTGGTACAGGTATGAGACGTTACAGAGATGTAGAATACGATAAAGCAACACCAGATACTGACATTTTAGAAGAAGTTCAAACAACTGAAATCTAATGTTTCGTAAGAAATTACAAAGTGGTCGGAGTTATTACTTTCGATCACTTTGTTTTTATATTTTTAAGCAAAAAAATACGAATAAAAGTTGACTCAGTCGTATTGAAAGTGTTATTATTATTAAGGTTGATGCAAGCAGAACTTTGGAGGATATGTAAATGTCTAATGAAAAAGTTGCACGCTTTAACAAACAACACTATGTTATTGGTCTGAAACAAACGCTTAAAGCTTTGCATAAAGATCAAGTGACATCATTGATTATTGCTGAAGACGTAGAAGTTCATCTTATGACTCGCGTGTTAAGCCAAATCAATCACAAACACATACCTGTCTCATTTTTCGAAAGTAAAAAAGCTTTAGGAGAATACGTAGGTATAAATGTTAATGCAGCAATCGTTGCATTATTAAAATGAGATTAGTAAGAATTGTTCTTACTAAATTTTATTTACCCTTAAAATGAACCACCTGGATGTGTGGGATTATAAATGAGGAAAGGAGGAACATTCAATGCCAACAATTAACCAATTGGTACGCAAACCAAGACAAAGTAAATCAAAAAAATCTGATTCACCAGCATTAAACAGAAACTTTAACAGTAAAAAGAAAAAATTTACTGACTTAAACTCTCCACAAAAACGCGGTGTTTGTACACGTGTAGGTACTATGACACCTAAAAAACCAAACTCTGCGTTACGTAAATATGCTCGTGTTCGTTTGTCTAACAACATTGAAATCAATGCGTATATCCCTGGTATCGGACATAACTTACAAGAACACAGTGTTGTACTTGTACGTGGTGGCCGTGTGAAAGACTTACCTGGTGTACGTTACCATATTGTACGTGGTGCACTTGATACTTCAGGTGTTGATGGACGTAGACAAGGCCGTTCATTATACGGAACTAAGAAACCTAAAAAATAAGTTTAAGATTGCGTAAATTTTCGCTATAAATTTAAAAATTATATTATAATAGGAAGGGAGGATTTATATTATGCCTCGTAAAGGATCAGTACCAAAAAGAGACGTATTACCAGATCCAATTCACAACTCTAAATTAGTTACAAAATTGATCAACAAAATTATGTTAGATGGTAAACGTGGAACAGCACAAAGAATTCTTTATTCTGCATTCGACATCGTTAAAGAACGTAGTGGTCGTGAAGCAGTTGAAGTATTCGAAGAAGCTATCGACAACATCATGCCAGTATTAGAGGTTAAAGCTCGCCGTGTTGGTGGCTCTAACTATCAAGTACCAGTAGAAGTTCGTCCAGAGCGTCGTACTACTTTAGGTCTTCGTTGGTTAGTTAACTATTCACGTCTTCGTGGTGAAAAAACTATGGAAGAACGTTTAGCTAACGAAATCTTAGATGCAGCAAACAACACTGGTGGTGCAGTTAAGAAACGTGAAGACACTCACAAAATGGCTGAAGCTAACAAAGCATTCGCTCACTATCGCTGGTAGGATAGTAGCTTTTTCCCTGAGCATGTTCCACAATGATAGTTTACTATCGCCGGCGCGTGTTTAGGGCATCGCCATATTTATAGTATTTATTCGCAGTTATACTGGAAGGAGAAAAATACATGGCTAGAGATTTTAGTTTAGATAGAACTCGTAATATTGGTATCATGGCTCACATCGATGCTGGTAAAACAACTACGACTGAACGTATTCTTTACTACACTGGACGTATCCACAAAATTGGTGAAACACATGAAGGTGCTTCACAAATGGACTGGATGGAACAGGAGCAAGACCGTGGTATTACTATCACATCAGCTGCAACAACTGCAGAATGGGATAACCACCGTGTAAACATCATCGATACACCTGGACACGTAGACTTCACAGTAGAAGTTGAACGTTCATTACGTGTACTTGATGGTGCAGTAACAGTATTAGATGCACAATCTGGTGTTGAACCTCAAACTGAAACAGTTTGGCGTCAAGCAACAACTTATGGTGTGCCTCGTATTGTGTTCGTAAACAAAATGGACAAATTAGGTGCTAACTTTGAATATTCAGTAAGTACTATTCATGACCGTTTACAAGCGAACGCGCAACCAATTCAGTTACCAATCGGTGCTGAAGATGAATTTGAAGCAATCATTGACTTAGTTGAAATGAAATGTTTCAAATACAACAATGACTTAGGAACTGAAATTGATGAAATTGAAATTCCTGAAGATCATAAAGAAAGAGCTGAAGAAGCTCGTGCGGCATTAGTTGAAGCTGTAGCTGAAACTAACGACGAATTAATGGAAAAATATCTTGCTGATGAAGAAATTTCAATTTCTGAGTTGAAAGATGCAATCCGTAAAGCAACTACTGACGTAGAATTCTACCCAGTACTTGTTGGTACAGCATTTAAAAACAAAGGTGTACAATTAATGCTTGATGCAGTAATTGACTACTTACCTTCACCATTAGATGTTAAACCAATCGTTGGACACCGTGCTGAGAACCCTGAAGAAGAAGTTATCGCAAAAGCTGATGACAATGCTGAGTTCGCTGCTTTAGCGTTCAAAGTAATGACTGACCCTTATGTTGGTAAATTAACATTCTTCCGTGTGTACTCAGGTACATTATCATCAGGTTCATACGTTAAAAACTCTACGAAGAACAAACGTGAACGTGTAGGTCGTTTACTACAAATGCACGCGAACTCTCGTCAAGAGTTAAACACAGTATATTCAGGAGATATCGCAGCAGCGGTAGGTCTTAAAGATACTGGTACTGGTGATACTTTATGTGGTGAGAAGAATGACATTATCTTGGAATCTATGGATTTCCCAGAGCCTGTTATCCACTTATCAGTTGAACCTAAATCTAAAGCAGACCAAGACAAAATGACTACAGCTTTAGTTAAGTTACAAGAAGAAGATCCAACATTCCATGCACACACAGACGATGAAACTGGACAAGTTATCATTGGTGGTATGGGTGAGCTTCACTTAGATATCTTAGTAGACCGTATGAAGAAAGAATTTAACGTTGAATGTAACGTTGGTGCACCAATGGTTTCATACCGTGAAACATTTAAATCATCAGCTCAAGTTCAAGGTAAATTCGCTCGTCAATCAGGTGGTCGTGGTCAATATGGTGACGTTAAAATTGAATTCGCACCTAACGAAACAGGTGGCGGTTTCGAATTCGAAAACGCTATCGTTGGTGGTGTAGTTCCTCGTGAATACATTCCATCTGTTGAAGCAGGTCTTAAAGATTCAATGGAAAACGGTGTGTTAGCTGGTTATCCTTTAATTGATGTTAAAGCTAAATTATTTGATGGTTCATACCATGATGTCGATTCATCAGAAATGGCCTTCAAAATTGCAGCATCATTAGCGCTTAAAGAAGCTGCTAAAAAATGTGATCCAGTTATCTTAGAACCAATGATGAAAGTAACAATTGAAATGCCTGAAGAGTACATGGGTGACATCATGGGTGACGTAACATCTCGTCGTGGACGTGTTGATGGTATGGAACCTCGTGGTAATGCACAAGTTGTAAATGCCTTTGTACCACTTTCAGAAATGTTCGGTTACGCAACATCATTACGTTCTAACACTCAAGGTCGTGGTACTTACACAATGTACTTTGATCACTATGCTGAAGTTCCAAAATCAATTTCTGAAGAAATTATCAAGAAAAACAGTGGTAATAAAAGCGAATAATTAAGCTTGTGTTGTATGGCTACTGTCTGTACAATACATGTAAAGCTTAATTAGATAGCTTATAGTTTTATTGATTGATTTTTTGGGAAAAATGCATTATAAAGGTACTGTATGGTCCTTTATATAAAAAACCAAACAATCTTCTCATGATGGTGAGAAACTGTCATGAGAGATAAATTTAAAAATTAATTTTCTAACGAATAGGAGAGATTTTATAATGGCTAAAGAAAAATTTGACCGCTCAAAAGAACATGCCAATATTGGTACGATTGGTCACGTTGACCATGGTAAAACTACTTTAACAGCTGCTATCGCAACTGTATTAGCAAAAAATGGTGACTCTGTAGCACAATCATATGACATGATTGACAACGCTCCAGAAGAAAAAGAACGTGGTATTACAATCAATACTTCACACATCGAGTATACTACTGACAAACGTCACTATGCTCACGTTGACTGCCCAGGTCACGCTGACTATGTTAAAAACATGATCACTGGTGCTGCTCAAATGGACGGAGCTATCTTAGTAGTATCTGCTGCTGATGGCCCAATGCCACAAACTCGTGAACACATTCTTTTATCACGTAACGTTGGTGTTCCAGCATTAGTTGTATTCTTAAACAAAGTTGACATGGTTGACGATGAAGAATTATTAGAATTAGTAGAAATGGAAGTTCGTGACTTATTAAGCGAATATGACTTCCCAGGTGACGATGTACCTGTAATCTCTGGTTCTGCATTAAAAGCTTTAGAAGGCGATGCTGACTATGAGCAAAAAATCTTAGACTTAATGAACGCTGTTGATGAATTCATTCCAACACCAGAACGTGATTCTGACAAACCATTCATGATGCCAGTTGAGGACGTATTCTCAATCACTGGTCGTGGTACTGTTGCTACAGGCCGTGTTGAACGTGGTCAAATCAAAGTCGGTGAAGAAATCGAAATCATCGGTATGCAAGAAGATTCAAGCAAAACAACAGTTACTGGTGTAGAAATGTTCCGTAAATTATTAGACTACGCTGAAGCTGGTGACAACATTGGTGCATTATTACGTGGTGTTTCACGTGATGACGTACAACGTGGTCAAGTTTTAGCTGCTCCTGGTACTATTACACCACATACAAAATTCAAAGCGGACGTGTATGTTTTATCTAAAGAAGAAGGTGGACGTCATACTCCATTCTTCACTAACTACCGCCCACAATTCTATTTCCGTACTACAGACGTAACTGGTGTTGTTAACTTACCAGAAGGTACTGAAATGGTTATGCCTGGCGATAACGTTGAAATGGAAGTTGAATTAATTTCTCCAATCGCTATTGAAGACGGTACTCGTTTCTCTATCCGTGAGGGTGGACGTACTGTTGGATCAGGCGTTGTTACTGTAATCAACCAATAATATAAATCTCTATCTTAGATAGAAATTTCAAGAGGTTCCTTCGGGAGCCTCTTTTTTCACTAAGCCCCCCTAATTCACACAAAGTGAATTAGGGGGGCTTAGTGCATTAGCTGTCAGCTAATGTAAACCGAATTTATTCACAAAGTGAATTAGGGGTTATTAGTGCATTAGCCGACAGCTAATGTAAACCGAATTTATTCACATAAATTGAATTAGGGGTTCTTAGTGTATTAGCCAATTGTTGATGCAAACAAAGTTATCATAGAATTGCAGAATTAAGCAGAGCAAAAAGACCATTGTCATTAGCGCATGACAATGGTCTTTTTATACATAATATAAGGTTATGATTGAATAGTTAAAGTTATAAAACACCAGCAGAGGAATACTTGAGCTAAAGCTCATGCATAAAAGCCATTAATGTAACAAAGTTACGAAGTGGCTCTATCAATCACACTTTCTAGTTCTAATATTTTGAGAAATTCGCATGTAGCATATTTCATAGCTTTTTCATCAATATTGAAATTTGGACTATGGTGCGGATGCATGGTATCTTTTTCTGGATTACCACATCCAGTTAAAAAGAATGCGCCAGGGCGGACCTTTAAATAGTGCGCAAAATCTTCACCAATCATCATTAATTCTGATTTATGAAAACGTAAATTCATATCATTCGCAGCTTGTTTTACGATTTCATAGTTGTTTGGATGATTATGAACAGGTAAGTATCCCTTAATATAATCAAACGTGTAGGTAATGTCATTTGCTACCGCAAGTCCCTGCAATAGTTTTTCCATTTTTGTCATTACGTGACTTTGAACCTCAGTATCAAATGTACGAACAGTACCTTTACAGAATGCTGTATCAGGGATAATATTGTCCGCTGAACCTGCTTGCACCATACCAAAGCTGATGACTGCTTGTTTAACAGGATCAATAGTACGAGAAACGATTTTTTGCGCGCTCATAATAAATTCTGCCATGATAACAATTGGATCTATCGTTTCATGAGGTTTAGCTCCATGACCGCCTTTACCTCGAATAGTAATGTTGAATTCATCAGGTGAAGCCATCATTGCACCAGGACGTGAGTAAATCATACCAGTTGGATAACCTGACCATAAGTGATTACCATAAACTTTATCGACATCCTTCAAACAGTTATCATCTATCATTTCTTGGGAACCACCAGGCATGATTTCTTCGCCATATTGGAAAATTAATACCACATTACCATTTAACGAAGAGAGGTGTTGTTCAATGATTTCCGCTACTCCTAATAGGATTGCAGTATGGCCATCGTGACCACATGCATGCATGACACCTGGATTTTTAGATTTATAATCTACATTGGTAAGTTCGTCTATAGGTAAAGCATCAAAATCAGCACGTAATGCTATCGTTGGGCCATCACCGCGACCTTTAAATGTAGCAACAATACCATTGCGACCAACAGGGGTACGTATATCACATGATAATTGGCTGAGCTGATTTACTATATAGTCATGCGTATGATGTTCTTCAAATGATAATTCGGGATATTGATGTAAATAGCGACGTACTTGGATCATTCTACTTTCTTTTTGTTGCGCTAGTTGAAACCAATCAAACAACTTCAACCCTTCTTCCTTAAGCTTTTTAACTATTATACCATTTTATAATACGTATCTGTAGGCGCAATTGAGTGTTGATAAATTAAATTGTGGTAAACGCTTTCTAAGTTATAATTATTCTACTTTCCACAACAATAAAAATAAGGTATGATTAACTTGAAAACTATGATAATTCCAAAAGGGGGACTTGCAGTGGTTCAATCACTACACGGTTTTTTAGATGAAAATATCCAATATTTAAAAGATAATGGATTATATAATGAAATTGATACAATTGAGGGTGCGAATGGCCCTGAAATTACTATTAATGGGAAAAAATATGTTAACTTATCTTCAAATAACTATTTAGGTTTAGCAACAGATGAAGATTTGAAACAAGCAGCTAAAGACGCTATCGATACACATGGTGTAGGCGCAGGTGCTGTACGTTCAATCAATGGTACATTAGATGTGCATGATGAATTAGAGCAAACACTTGCTGAATTTAAAGGTACAGAAGCAGCGATTGCTTATCAATCAGGTTTCAACTGTAACATGGCAGCAATTTCTGCTGTTATGAACAAAAATGATGCAATTCTTTCTGATGAACTTAACCATGCATCTATCATTGATGGTTGTCGTTTATCTAAAGCGAAGATTATTCGTGTGAATCACTCAGATATGGACGATTTACGTGCGAAAGCTAAAGAAGCCGTAGAATCAGGTCAATATAATAAAGTGATGTACATCACGGATGGTGTATTTAGTATGGACGGAGACGTTGCTAAATTACCAGAAATCGTTGAAATTGCTGAAGAATTTGGTTTAATCACATATGTTGATGACGCACATGGTTCTGGTGTTATGGGTAAAGGCGCAGGTACAGTGAAACATTTTGGATTACAAGATAAAATTGATTTCCAAATTGGTACGTTATCTAAAGCGATTGGTGTTGTTGGTGGTTATGTAGCTGGTACACAATCACTTATCGATTGGTTAAAAGCACAATCTAGACCATTCTTATTCTCAACTTCATTAGCACCTGGAGATACAAAAGCAATTACAGTTGCAGTGAAAAAATTAATGGCTTCTACAGAGCTACATGACAAACTTTGGGAAAATGGTAACTACCTTAAAGAGGGATTACAAAAATTAGGTTTTGATATTGGCGATTCTGAATCACCAATCACACCAGTCATCATTGGTGATGAAAAAGAAACACAAGCATTCAGTAGCCGTCTTAAAGATGAGGGTGTATACGTGAAATCAATCGTATTCCCTACAGTTCCAAAAGGCACTGGTCGTGTACGTAACATGCCGACTGCTGCACATACAAAAGAAATGTTAGATCAAGCCTTAGCTGCTTTTGAAAAAGTAGGTAAAGAACTAGGTACAATTAAATAATTTTTGATATAAAGCATACGGTACACAAATATCGTTATGTTTGACTATTGATGAACGCTCGGAGATATGATTGTCTTCGAGCGTTTTTTAGCATATATAATAGGAAGGAGCGTACACAAATGGTTAAACTCATAATTATTCGAGGCAATTCAGGTAGTGGCAAAACAACGATTGCACGAAAGTTACAGCATGAACTTGATGACGAAGCCGTCTTATTAATAGAACAAGATATCGTTAGGCGGCAAATGCTGCATGTGCATGATCGACCTGGTAATTTGGCGATAACACTGATAGCAGAAATATTGGCCTTCGGGATAGAACATTGCGATTTTATTATTTTAGAAGGCATTTTAAATAAAAATAAATATGGAGAGATGTTAGAATCAATTATCAAACATGAGCATGTTGAAACACACACCTATTACTTTGATTTGCCTTTTGAAGAAACGGTACGTAGACATCATTCCAAAAAAGATACTGATTTTGGAGAAGCAGCAATGGCAAAGTGGTTTGTCGAACGTGACATGTTGCAAGTAAAGGGAGAAATGTGTATTACCCAGGAAATGACTGAAGCGCAAATATTAAGACAGATATTAAGTGATGTGAAATAGACTGCTAAGGACAAATATAAGCATAGGTGATTATCACCACTAGCAATCCAGAATATTGGAATAATATGTTAACTATGCTTAAATAGGAGTAATAGTAAAATAGTCGTTGCTGGAATCTAGAAATAGTATATGAAGTTTTAGACATTCTGGAATAGGTTATATAAAGTTATAAGCAAGATAAGGACGATTTCAAATGGAGATGGTTGTTTTAACGGCAAAAAATAGAAGAAGATTAATGAATAAGGGGATTTTGAATGACGAAAAATTTGGGGTTGCATTTCACTACACAACGTCTTATCATTAGACCGTTGGAAGAAAGTGATTATACGTCATGGTTGCATGGTTTTGTAAATCGCAAGCCAGCGCAATACCGGCATGATAAAGGTCAAATAGATATGTCAGATGCGACTGAACCTTGGTTTGCAGCACTCGTCGCAAGGCAGCAGCAAGCAATTGAAGCGGACGATTTATATATTTTTGGAATATTTGACAAAGCAGGTCATCATATTGGGATGTTAAATATTAAAAATTTAAGTCGCGATCACTTTCAATGGGCTGAAATTGGCTATTTTATTCATAATCAGTATTGGCAACAGGGCTATGCATATGAAGCACTGACAGAATTAGTGAAACAAGCACAAGAGAAATTGCATTTTCATAGAATTGAGGCGCATATTAATTTGGATAATCAACCTTCTATTGGCTTAATTGAAAAAGTTGGTTTCCAATTTGAATGTGTCCGTAAAGGATTTATTTTTGAAAATGGACAATGGACCGATCATTACGTGTATTACATAAATACTCATAATGAACCACCAAATATATAAGTTGAGAAAGGAAGGAGTGTTAACATGGTTGAATTTAGAGAATTAACAATGGGTGACGAGCTAATGTATTGTGATTATATGAGAGAATGGATTGATCATGATGAAAAAATTGTCCCTGAAATCACAAATATCACCAATTATAATGATTTCGACGAACTCGTACATGTACTCGCAGATAACAAATCACATGATGCATTTGTAGATAATACAACATTATTTCTAATAGACGATGATGAAATTATTGGGGCAGCAAATATACGTCATAATCTAAATGAAAAGCTGAAGACTATCGGCGGCCATGTTGGCTATGGCGTCCGCAAGTCAAAACGAGGCAAAGGATTCGGAAACAAGATTCTGAAGAAGTCATTGGACTATTTATCAAGAATTGGCGTCCAAGAAGCACTTGTCACATGCGAAATAGATAATAAAGCTTCTGCAGCAGTAATTGAACATAATGGTGGAGAAGAAATAGAATCATCTACATTAGAAGATGGCACAGTCGTACGTCGCTTCCAAATCGAAATTGCGTAAAATATATTAATTAAAAGAAACTCGTTGCTTATAAAATGACGAGTTTCTTTTTGTTTTCATCAATGAAACCGCAAACATAAATAAAAGACTTCGCTAAACATTTCAAGTATAATTGTTAGTACTAGGTATTAAAAACTAAAGTGAGAAATGAGGTTTAAAGATGTCGAAAGTAATTACAGATATAAATAGCGCTTTTGCAGGTCTTGAGGATGGTATGACTGTACTTGCAGGTGGTTTTGGGCTATGTGGTATTCCAGAACATGGTATTGAAGCAATTCGCGCGAAAGGTACGAAAGGGTTGACCGTAGTGAGTAACAACTGTGGTGTAGATGATTTTGGTTTAGGTCGTTTATTAGAAAATAAACAAATCGATAAAATGATTAGTTCTTATGTGGGTGAAAATAAAATATTTGAACAACAATTTATCAGTGGTGAATTAAACGTCGAATTGACACCTCAAGGCACACTAGCTGAAAAATTACGTGCAGGTGGTGCAGGTATTCCAGCATTTTACACGAAGACAGGTGTAGGTACATTAATCGCTGAAGATAAAGAAACGCGTGACTTTGATGGTGAAACGTATTTAATGGAACGTGCGATTAAAGGTGACTTTGGTATTGTTAAAGCGCAAAAAGCAGATACATTTGGCAACCTTGTTTTTGAAAAAACAGCGCGTAACTTTAATCCATTATGTGCAATGGCGGCTAAGACAACTATCGTTGAAGTAGAAGAACTGGTTGAAGTCGGAGAAATTGCCCCCGACGATGTGCATTTATCAGGTGTATATGTAGATTACATTTATCATGGTGCGCATTTTGAAAAACGTATTGAAAAACGCACAGTAAAGGAGGCAAATCATGGATAAAAAAGTACAACGTAAAAAAATTATTCAACGTGCAGCACAAGAAATTAAAAGTGACATGGTTATCAATTTAGGGATTGGCATGCCAACATTAGTTGCGAATGAAATCAATGATCATGTTGAGAATGTGTATTTTCAATCGGAAAATGGTTTGTTAGGTATTGGACCTTATCCAACAGAAGCAGAGGTTGACCCAGATTTAATTAATGCTGGTAAAGAGACGGTAACGGCGGCTAAAGGGGCGTCTTATTTTGACAATGCAGAATCTTTCGCGATGATACGTGGTGGACACATCGATTTAGCCATCCTTGGAGGCATGGAAGTCTCAGAAAAGGGAGACTTGGCGAACTATATGATTCCTGGCAAATTAGTTAAAGGCATGGGTGGCGCAATGGATTTAGTGGTTGGTGCTCAGAAAGTTGTCGTTATTATGGATCATATGAATAAACATGGTGAGTCTAAGATTAAAGCACAGTGTGAATTACCGCTGACTGGTGCGGGTGTGGTCAATACCTTAATTACGGATTTAGCTGTATTTCAATTTGAAAATGGTGTCATGAAACTGATTGAATTACAACCGGATACAACATTAGAACAAGTTGAAGCAAGTACGGATGCACATTTTGAATATCATTTAAAGTAGGTGTCATGCATGGTAAAAGGAAAAATAGCGATTATTACAGGTGCTGCAAGTGGTATTGGCTTGGCGATTGCAAAAGTATTTTTGGAAAATGGAGCGAAAGTTGTTCTTGCAGATTTAAATGAAGACAAACTTATTCAAGAAACAGATACTTTGAAAGCGCAAGGCTATGACTGTATGGCTATCAAAGTCAATGTGACAGATGAACAAGCTGTGAAATCGATGATAGACAAAACGGTTGAACAATATGGACGTCTAGATATTTTATTTAATAATGCCGGACTCCAACATGTTGAAAGTATTGAATCGTTTCCTACTGAAAAGTTCAGACAGATGATTGATATCATGTTAACGGGTAGCTTTATAGGTACGAAATATGCATTACCAATCATGAAACAACAGCAAGCGGGTCGAATTTTAAATATGGCATCAATTAATGGTGTGATTGGTTTCGCCGGTAAGGCTGCCTATAATAGTGCAAAACATGGCATCATTGGACTAACAAAAGTGACAGCATTAGAAACGGCCACGGAGGGCATCACAGTCAATGCGATTTGCCCAGGTTATATTGATACACCGCTTGTGCGTAATCAAATGGCAGACTTGGCTAAAGAACGTGGCGTCGAAGTTGAGCAAGTACTTGAAGAAGTGCTATATCCGCTTATTCCGCAAAAACGACTATTAGATATTAAAGATATTGCAGATTATGCATTATTCTTATGTAGTGATAGTGCGAAAAGTGTGACGGGGCAAGCGATTTTGATTGATGGTGGTTATACGGTTCAATAATCAAAATATTTCAAGCAACAAATTTTTAATTCAGTAATGATATTCAATCTAAATATGTTACGTTAAAGGTAACATTGAAAATATAGATTGAAGGTGATAGGCTGATGAAAAATAATAATGCAAAAAATGGTGATTGGCTAACTATCGTTGTTAGTATAGGTTTTGCTATACTTTCAGATGTTTTGGATAAACCGCTATATCGGCTAGTTGCAACGGCAATTATGATTCTGTTGCTGATATATGTGGTAATCAGAGGTATAATTCGCACGAGATTTCATATTCAAACGGAAAATCCTAATATACGCACATGGTTCAGTATCAAAGTGGACTACTGGTTATTATTTATTAGAAATTTGATAATATATGGCTTTTTTGCAGCAATTTTCTTTATTTCTCTATATTTGAGTGGGCAAACAATGTGGCTAAGTTTATTAGGTATTGTCCTAGTATTTATTGTATTACTAATGATTATTACCAAATTTGAAAAGAAAACAGATATTATTGATCATGAAGACGACTAACAGAAACAGGGGTGGCTTATGCGATATATAGATGCACAAGAACAGGCACAACTACTCAATATGGGTGAAGTTATAGAAGAGGTTGCTGAGGCGCTTGAAGCGTACTCAGAAGGTAAGACAGATACGCCACTGCGGTATTCATTACCATTTAATGATGAAAATAGATATTTGGTCATGCCTGCACTTTCAGATGCATTGAAAGTGACAGGGGTTAAGACCGTGACAGTCGCACCGAATAATGCTCAAATAGGTAAGCCGACGATTGTGGGTTCTGTAACACTTTCGGATTATGAAACTGGTGAAACACTTGCTGTGTTGGAAGGCTCTTATCTGACTAAAATTCGTACTGGCGCCATTTCAGGAGTTGCGACGAAATATTTAGCACGTGAAAATGCCAAAACATTATGTGTCATTGGTACAGGGGATCAGGCTGAAGGACTGATTGAAGCGGTATTAGCTGTAAGACAGATAGAGCGAATTCAATTTTATAATCGTACATATGATAAAGCGGTGCAATTTTCAAAAACTGTAAAATCATTGCACTCAAACATCGACATGGAAGTGTATCAAGATGCAGATAAAGCTATGGAAGGTGCAGATGTTATCGTCACAGCAACGAATGCGCGCACACCTGTATTCGAGCAACGTCTAGCACCTGGTGTACATGTCAATGCAGTAGGTTCATTTAAACCTGATATGCAAGAGTTGCCAACACAAGCGATTGTTGATGCAGATAAAGTTGTCGTCGAAGCTGAAGGTGCAGCAATGGAAGAAACAGGTGACTTAATCACGCCTGAAAATGAGGGCGTGTTTACAAAAAATGATTTATATGGTGAGCTAGGTCACATTATTGCAAAGCGACAAGAGGGACGTGTGTCTACTGACGAAATTACAATTTTTAAATCTGTAGGTGTCGCCATCGTAGATATCGTGGTAGCCAATTATTTTTATCAAAAAACTTTATAGGAGTCGTTTATGACAAAATATTTAGAAATATTTATCGTTGCCGTTAAACTTGGATGTATGTCCTTTGGTGGTCCGGTTGCACATTTGGGCTATTTTTATGACGAATATGTTAAAAACAGGAAATGGATTAACGAAAAGGAATATACAGATCTGGTGGCGCTATGTCAGTTTTTACCGGGACCAGCGAGTAGTCAGGTCGGTATAGGCATTGGTACAGTGAGAGCTGGTATTGTTGGAGGCATTATATCTTTCATAGGCTTTACGTTGCCTTCAGTGGTTGTATTGATGTTATTTGCATTGATTTTTGTAAATAGTAGTGCGGACTTTACTTGGATTCAGGGCTTGAAACTTGTTGCGGTGGCGATTGTAGCACAAGCAATATTAGGTATGGGGAAGAAGTTAGCGAATACCAAGACAACGATTGTATTGGCGATGTTTGTACTTGCTATGACGTTACTGATCGACCACGTGCTTATACAAGTGGTTGCTTTGTTACTAACTGGCTTGTATGGTATGTACTTTTTAAGAAATGACGCAAAAACACAGGATGAAAATGACGCGCATTTATTTAAGTTATCTAGAAAAGTTGGCTTATGTTCGCTGTCATTATTTGCAACATTATTGGTAGTGTTACCGATATTGAGTGCACAGACTAATAATATTTGGGTGAAAATGATAGATAGTTTTTATCGTGCTGGATCTTTAGTATTTGGTGGTGGGCATGTTGTGTTGCCTTTATTAGAAAAGGAATTTGTTCCCCAAAATTTAATTTCAGCAGATCACTTTATTACAGGTTATGGCGCAGCACAAGCAGTACCAGGGCCATTATTTACATTTGCAGCATATCTAGGAACAGAAATGGAAGGTATTGTTGGTGGTTTAGTCGCAACGATCGCTATATTCTTACCGGCATTTCTATTGTTATTTGGTGTGTTACCGTTTTGGGATGCGCTTAAATCAAACAAGTATATGAATGGATTTTTAACAGGTATCAGTGCAGGTGTAGTTGGTATTTTGATCGCAGCTTTTTATACGCCAATTTGGACTTCAACAGTTCATACATCATTGGATTTTACATTTGCAGCAATGTTATTTGTGCTATTGATGTATTTTAAATGGCCTTCGTGGTCTATTGTACTGATTGGTATTGGCGTTGGTATACTGTTTTATTAATTTTAAGCAATATAAAAGGTGGGGCAGAAATTAAGTTTCTGTCCCACGTGTTTGTTACATTTATTGAATTGGATCCATGCCTTGTTTCCAAGACGGATAAATCAACTGACCACCGTGTGCACGCAATTTTGCATTTGAAGCGCCACGTTCATGCGTTGCAGCAGATTGGATATTGAGCGTTGGATTTACGTTTAATAAATCGGCGTACCATTGCGCCCATACATCGCCTTTGACAGGTTCATCATCTGTCACGTTGTAGATTCCTGGTTCGAAATGGAGTGCTTGAATTGCAACTTCTACAGCGTCATCAATATGGATAAATGATTGTACGCCATCTGACATCGTTACGTTATCTTCTTTGAAAAGGTTATATATCATACCGTCTTTACCATACCAAGTACCAGGACCATAGAGTAACCCATAACGTAGTCCCACGTAATGTTCAATACGTGCTGTTTGACTTTCTAATCCTTCAACGCCATCGACGGTTACTTTACGATCGCCTGTTGAATGGTAGTCGAGCGGCGTCTCTTCGGTTGCTAATGTGTCTCCACCTTCATAGGTAAAGGCGATACTTTGAGATTGAAGTTGTTTGACATCATTTTTAAGTGCAGCTTCGACCAGATTTTTGGTACCTTCAATTCTTACTTTGGTATTCGCTGCCATATTCACATTTTTCAAATCAGTAATTTCATTCATAATGATATTGGGTTTAAAATCAGAAATTGCAGCTTCGACCGTGTCGTATTTTAAGATATCTCCAATATAAGCTTCCACGCCAGCGTTTACCAATTTGGCTTTACCTTGTTGAGATGTTGTAAAGCCAGCGACGTCGTAGCCTTCTTCTAATAATCTTTGTGTTAATTTCGTACCGATTAAGCCTGTTGCGCCTGTTACAAATACTTTAGTCATGATTAAATCCTCCAATAGTTACTTTATTCTAGTTGAATTTCCGATTTGTAGTTAAATCAAACGTATAGATGCTATAATTTAAATATTAATTTTCACTGTTGATGAGAGAAATTAGCATTTTAAAAATTAAGTGAAACAGACATTAAGCTGGATAATTTTAAGCAGATTAAAGTCTAAAAGTAAGGAGTGAAATAGATGAAGTCTATATTATTAATAGGACAGTCAAATATGGCTGGGCGCGGTTATACTAACGAGGTAGAACCGATATTAGATGAGCGTATTTTGATGTTACGAAATGGTAGATGGCAAATGATGGAAGAACCGATTCATAACGATCGTGCAGTGGCTGGTATTGGTCCTGCTGCCTCTTTAGCAAAATTATGGCTAGATGCACATCCCAATGAAACGATTGGTCTGATTCCGTGTGCGGATGGTGGAACATCTATAGAGGATTGGGCACCAGATGGCGTCTTGACGCGACATGCAATCTCTGAAGCCACATTTGCGCAAGAAACGAGTGAAATCATTGGTATATTATGGCATCAAGGAGAAAGTGACAGTTTAAATCAGCGCTATCAAACATATGCTGAGAAATTAAATACTTTGATTCATCATTTTAGAACAACTTTAAATATTCCAGAAACACCTTTTGTTATGGGCTTGTTACCGGATTTTTTAGGAAAAACAGCTTTTGGTCAAAGTGCAATAGAATACGAGGAAATCAATGCTGAAATTAAACGCGTTGCGCGCGAGCAAGACCATTGTTATTATGTGACAGCACAAGGATTAACGTCTAACCCTGATGCTATACATATTGACGCAATATCACAGCGTGTATTTGGTGTACGTTATTATGCCGCATTTTCTAATAAAGCAAATGTAGTGAATCCAGTAGCAGAAGAATCACAGATTGATACTGTTTTATATAAACAGGAGTATACAAAAAACGAACAAATGTATAAGCTTGTTTCTCAATTTTCGAAAAATGAGATTAGCTATGAAACGTTTGTGAATGAAATGCGTGTATTACAGTAAAATGGGTGTTGAGAGTGTGACAGAAATCCCATTTTCTATATAAGCAATTAACCCCTTCAGACGATACATTTTGATGTATAGAATGAGGGGGTTAGTTATTACTAATTATTGGAGACGGCCGTGATTGATATCTGTAAGTGTTTCGTTCACATCAAATATACGTGCATGCATATCTGTTACGCCCATAGATTTAAGGCGTGCACGATGCATTGTTAAGTATTGCTGTGCATTATCATAGTTATCAAAAGCATACACACCGCCAGCTACTTTTTCACTTTCGTTTTCTGTCCAAATTTTCCATAAAAAACCAGGTTCATCATTGATAGACTTTGCTAAATCTTCAAATTGTTGAGCCATTTCATTTCCAAAAGGTCCTTCTAGCGGGAAATCCACTTGTAAAATTGTGCCATATTTTAACATCCCTTCTCAATAACTAAAGTTTGTACTTTAAGCATAAAGATAAGTTGAAGTAAAAGGTAACAAAACGCATATGATATTTATAAAAGATAAAAAATTACTGGGTCATACGATAGTACAGAACAATAGTGAAACTTATTATTTTATGACTTTTTAACATGTAGCTAAATGAAATTTGTAGGGTTTATCGTTATAATTAAGATAATGATTTAAGCGTCCTAACAATTAATGGGTTACACACTACATCTATAATTCAAATAAAAGTACTCATAGAGGAGATAAATATGGAAATTAAGCAAATGAAATATTTTGTGGAAGTTGTGAAAAATGGGGGCATGACACAGGCTTCAGAACATTTATATATCGCACAGTCGACAATCAGTAAGAATATAAAAAGTATTGAAGATGAATTTAACATTACATTGTTTGACCGTCGTAAAAAACATATTGTCTTAACAGATACGGGACAAATTTTCTATGATAAATGTGTAGAAGCTCTGGCAGTATTGGATGATTTGTCACTTGAAATGGGAGATGTAACTAACTTAGAGCGTGGTCATATTCGATTAGGTGTGTCTGCAATTATGAATGTGAGATTATTTACAAAAAGTTTAAATGAATTCCATAACATATATCCGAATGTCACATATGAAGTGATTGAAGGTGGTGGTAAAGCCGTTGAGAATTATTTGAACCGAGATGAAATTGATGTCGGCATTACAACATTACCTGTAGACGATGATGTTTACAATGCTGTGCCACTATATAATGAGCAACTACTTTTAGTGGTAAATAAAAATTCGGCGTATGCATCACAAGCCTCTGTTTATTTAGGTGATTTAAAACGCGAACATTTCATCATGTTTCACGATGATTATTATTTAAAAGATCAGATTATTGAAAGTTGTCGGAAAGTTGGTTTCCATCCTAAAACGGTAGCAAAAATGTCGCAAATTACATTTATTGAAAATATGATTCGCGATGGCATGGGTGTGAGCATATTGCCAGAGAGTATTGTAAGTATCTTGCATGAAGATGTTGTCGGCGTCAAAATCACGGGCGCAGACGTATCATGGAATTTGGGTGTCATATGGAAAAAAGAAAGCTATATGAATTTTGTAACGCACAAATGGATTGATTTTCTGAAAAATTATCATTAGCCACAGTATAAAAATGAAGCACAGAGTGACACAACGGAAGTCGATGAAAAGATATATTAAGATTATATAAAGTATTCCGTTAACGAATGTCAAATATTCCAACTATGTATTTTTATCATAGAAGATTGCGTAATATAATAGATGAGTAGAGGGTTATGAGTACTGATTAACAAATCATTCACCATGATTTAAGATAAGTATTTCCGATGTATTAATTCGTCGTACAACCAACACAACAGTTTAATATTAACGTCATTCTAATCAGGACTCATAACTTATAAACATACTGAGGGAGTCTCAATAGAATATCGACCGGATAATGATGACGTACCATACAGAGATGATGTGGTAGAATCTAAGATGATTTTCATATGTACCCCTTAAACACTTGAATGATTCATTATCCACTTGCTTGTAAACAGCATGTTCATTCCAAATACAACAACAAATTTGTTTTTCATGTTTTTGCCCAATCAATAAAATAAAAACAACACATCCCCTGCCCACCACAAATGGTGATTGTAAATGAGTGAGCTAGAAACGTCAGAACATATACACAAGCAATTATTAATATACGTAATATTAACGGTATTAGACAATAACATTCATACACAGATGAACAACAAAGGTGTACCAGCTGTTGTAAATCGATCAGACGACCAATCATCTATGAAATGAACAACTTGATTATCTACGAACACGTGATGAATATATTAATACATGTGTCGAAACTTATACTTCAGTTGAAGTGAAAATGAAATAACCCTCTAGATAAATATCTCTCAAACAAATGCACCCAAGGCTACACTGTCCATGTAGTCTTGGGTGTTTTGTTTTATATTAAAATGAGGCATGGTACATCGACATTATTGATTATCAGCAATGGAAGGATGTAAGTGATAAGTTTGTTCTGTCGGTTCGCCTTGTACGATTTTATCAAGTGTTGTCACAATTTGTTGTGCAATTTCAGCAGTGGGAACACCAATTGCATGTATTGGATAGTCTAATTTTTTAATTTGTGGAATATTGTCATATGAATAAATGACTGGGCGTTGCTTCGTGTTAAGTGCATTGATTGTGCCTACAGTAATATCATAACTTCCGCAAATGACGCCTTCGGATAGGCTATCGTGTTGTTGGAAATTTTTAATAGAAGTTTCAGCATCCATCGCATTTAAACCATTTGAATCAATCATGCGATAAGAAAGATGCTGTTGATTACAATACTGAACAATCGCTTCTTTTTTGGCGATTTGGCGTGCATCATTGGTTTGAGTATCGCCAATGTAGTCAATCGTTTGTATACCTTTATCACGCAAGCCTTTAATTGCCATGATCATTGCTTCGGCATGGTTGACATTGATGATTGGATAAGGAAGAGCGCGGTCAACACCATAGGCTACTACGGGAACATTGTTATAAATTTCTGGAGGAAGGTTAGAGCCATCACCTTCGTCAAAAATGACGATACCGTCGCAGCCGAATTCGACAAATTTTTTCGAAGCGGTTGCGACATCATCAATTGACACAAACATCGTGTAACCTAATGCTTTAATTGCTATGTTAATTTCCGTAATCAGATGTGTCACGGCGACGCGGTCTACGGATGGCCAAATCAGACCAATCGTACCACTTTTTTTAGACACAAGTGCTCGCGCGGAGTGATTAGGTATGTAATTCATCTCAAGGGCTTTTTGTTGAATCATTTGTTTTGTATTTGGTTTGACTAATTTAGAATTTTTTAATGCTTTACTAACTGTGGAATAACTGACTCCACAGGCTTCGGCGACATCTTTTAGAGTGACTGCCATGAAATTTCTCCTTGAAATAGATTGATTTAAGTTAGAATTAATTATACCATAGAGATAAGCATTAAAATATTTTTTTGAATAAAAATAACAACGTTGTTATTTTGTAAATGATCTATTAAGGGGATGACGAGATGAATGCTACAGAGACAATGCAGGCAATCCGACAGGGGAAACATATCGCAGTGATGCGTACAGATGATGCGGAATCATTTTTAAATATTGCGCATACGATTATTGATAATGGACTCAATATTATCGAAGTGACGTTAACTACGCCGAACGCTATGGATATTATTGCGGAACTTTCACAAAAAGACGGCGCTATTATTGGGGCTGGAACAGTATTAGATAGTGTATCAGCACGTACAGCTATCTTAAATGGTGCAACATTTATCGTGAGTCCATCATTTGATGAAGAAACAGCGAAAATGGCTAATTTATATAATATACCTTATATTCCGGGATGTATGACAGTTACAGAAATGGTGACATCGCTCCGTTATGGGTGCAAAGTATTGAAATTGTTCCCAGCAACACAATTTTCACCGAAATCGATAAAAGATTTTAAAGGGCCATTGCCACAAATTGAAATTGTGCCAACCGGTGGTGTTGGTAAAGATAATCATCGTGAATGGTTGAAAGCAGGTAGTTTTGCAGTTGGTATTGGTAGTGAAATCACTAAAATTTATGAGCAACAAGGTCAAGCGGCATTAGTACAGTATGTTACAGAACTAAAAAGCGAGGGGTAGTTTATGACTGTATATGGGTTTGGCGAAGTATTATTACGCTATACACCGCCACATTATGAACAACTTAAGGATGCCAGTGCGTTTGAAGTAAACGTTGGTGGCGCAGAGTTTAACGCATTAGTTACTTTGACCCAGTTTGGACATTCAACAGAAATGTTAACGGTTTTACCGAATCATGCTATGGGGCAACTGGCATTACAAAGGATGTATCAGGCACGTGTAGGAACACAAACGCTCCAACTGGTGAACGGACGAATGGGCACATATTATATGGAGGAAAGTTTCGGTTATCGAAGCGGTAAAGTCATATATGACCGTAACCATTCAACATTTGCAGAACAAGGAGAAAGTGTATTAAAACATCTAAATGCAGATAAGGGTGACTATTTCTTATTTACTGGTATTACTTTGGCAGTAAACCCAAGCATTCGCCAACAAATAGTAGAAGTATTGACGCAACTGAGACAACGAGGGGTTAAGATCGTATTTGATATAAATTTTAGAAGTAATTTATGGACGAAAGAAGAAGCATTGCCAGTTATTCAGTCGATACTGCCGCTTGTCGATGTATTGTTTTTTGGAAAGAAAGATGCAACGCATTTATTGGAAACTAATTCAGTTGATGACGATATGGAAACTTGTGCAAAAACCATACAAAAGCAATATAATATTGCCTTCATGGCTTCGAGTAATCGTGATATTGAAGCAAGTACTTTACAAGGCATTGTGTTATCAGGCCAAGACTATTTTGAAGGGCAAGTATACGCATATACAGTACTTAATCGTATTGGTGCAGGTGATGCGTTTATGGCAGGTACGCTACATGGCTTATTGAAGGGGTGGTCGTTAACGCAGATAGTGGATTTCGCAACAAAATGCTCGGTTATGCAACATACAACGAATGAAGATGCATTAGCGGTGGATGAGCGAGACGTATTTCATCTAGCTACACATTTTGGTGAATTAAATCGCTAAGTATGATGTGGAAAAGATGAAATATGAGAATAGTTTCGCCATTATTTGTAAGCGCATTCAAATGAGCAGGTGCAAGTACATATAGTTGGCTATAAAACAATTTTCAAGAAAAGGGGCAATAGATGATGGCTTTAATTAAAGATGATTTTTTATTAAATAATAAAACTGCAGTAAAGTTATATGAAAAAGTGAAGGACCTTCCAATATATGATTTTCACTGTCATTTAGACCCAAAAGAAATTTATGAGAATAAGAACTATGAAACAATCACACAACTGTGGTTATCGGGGGATCATTATAAATGGCGTCTGATGCGTGCATATGGTATCGACGAAGATTTGATAACTGGTGATGCAGACGATTTCGAAAAATTCAAAGCATTTATGCAGATGCTGCCATATGCCGTAGTGAACCCGATGTATCATTGGTGTGCTTTGGAATTGAAGCGTTATTTTAATGAGGATACAGATTTAGATAAAGTTAACATCAAAAAGCTTTATAAAACATTGAATCGTAAATTAGCAAAATCATCACATACACCTCAAAATTTGATTAAATGGAGTAATGTCAAGGTCGTTTGTACAACTGACGATCCTTGTGATGATTTGGAGTATCATCGCTTGTTAAATGAAGATAAAAAAGTAACATTCAAAGTAATCCCTACATTTAGACCTGACAGTTATGTATTTTTAAGTAGTGCAACGATTCAAGAAAAGATTAACAAATTGGATCAAGCCACAAAACGTAACATTAATGACTTAAGCAGCTATATTGAAGCATTGAAAGCACGTATTCATTATTTTGATCGACAAGGTGCTAGAAGTTCAGATCAAAGTTTTGAAAAAACACCACTTATGACAGCATCTTCCGAAGAAGCAACTGCAATATATACCGCGTTATTAAATGGTGAAAATGTTTCGGAAACGCAACAGTATGAGTTGGCAGGCTATATTTTAACGGAAATTAGCAAGGTCTATCATGAATTAAAATGGGTGGTGCAATACCATTTAGGTCCAACGAGAAATAATAACACAAGTATGTATGAACAAGTTGGCGCTGATAGTGGATTTGATAGTGTAGGCGAACAGTTAAGCGCCAAGAAATTAAATGCGATGTTAGACCATCTTGAACAACACCAAGCGCTATCAGATACAATCATTTATCCAAATAATGGTAACGATCACCTTATGGTTCAAGCAACGGCAGGTAATTTTACCAACAGTGTACACAAAGTACAGTTGGGTGCAGCTTGGTGGTTTAACGATACGAAAGAAGGCATGGAGAGACATTTGGTGGATTACGCCAATGTAGGATTATTGTCGGAATTCGTAGGTATGTTGACGGATTCACGGAGCATGATTTCATATACGCGTCATGAGTATTTTAGAAGAATTTTATGTAATTTTTTAGGTGAAAAGATTGAAAAGGGAGAAATTGCATTGTCTGCTTCAACGATTGATGAAATGGTGAAAGCGATTTGTTATAACAATGCAGTTAATTTATTCAAAATAGAGGGTGCTAAGGAGGCATAATCATGGAATTATCATTTCGTTGGTATGGGGAAGATGACCCAGTAACATTAAAAAATATTAAGCAAATTCCAGATATGAAACAAATTGTGACAGCAATTTACGATGTTCCAGTTGGGGAAGTATGGACATCGGAAAGAATCAAACAGTTAAAGCAGTCCATTGAAGCGGAAGGTTTAAAGTTTGAAGTCGTAGAAAGTCTACCAGTTAGTGAAGAAATTAAAATGGGCACGGACAAGCGTGACACTTTAATCGAAAATTATAAAACATCACTTATCAATTTAGCAGCAAACGGTATCAAAACGGTGACATATAACTTCATGCCTGTATTTGATTGGACGCGTTCGCAATTAGATTATGAGTTAGCAGATGGTTCAAACACATTAATATACAAACACGATCAACTTAAAGATATTGACCCACTAACGACTGACTTAAATTTACCAGGGTGGGATGAAAGTTATTCAAGGTCAGAAATGAATCAACTGATCACGACATATCGTGACATGTCAGATGAACAGTTATGGGCAAATTTGAAATACTTCTTAGATGCAGTATTACCAACTGCAATCGAACATGATATTGATCTGGCGATACATCCGGACGATCCGCCTTGGTCGATTTTTGGAATACCACGTATTATTAAAAATAAAGATAGTTACAAGCGACTTTTATCTATTAATGATGATGCTCATAATGGTATTTGTTTCTGTACAGGTTCTCTAGGGGCACTAGCTGACAATGATTTGCCGAATATGATTCGTGAATTTGGTACGCATATTCATTTTGTGCATATGCGTAATGTTAAGCGCTTAGATGAATTTTCATTTGTGGAAACAGGTCATTTATCTAAAAATGGTTCTGTAGATATGAAAGCAGTTGTTGAAGCATTATGTGAGATAGAATTTAAAGGTACGATTAGACCAGACCATGGCCGCATGATTTGGGGAGAAACGGGCAAAGCTGGTTATGGTTTGTTTGATAGGGCATTAGGTGCAACATACATTAATGGGTTAATAGAAGGGGTGAGCAAATAATGACTGCGCAATTTAAGGGCGTCAATGTCGTGATTACAGGTGCGACAGGTGTGATTGGTTCAACGTTTGTCAAAGGTCTAGTAGCGAAAGGGGCGAATGTAGGTATTTTAGGTCGTTCCAAAGATAAAATCATAGCATTACAAGATGAAATTGATAAAGATAGAAAGCAAACGGTAGCTTTAGTTGCTGATGTATTAGATAAAGATGCATTAGTACAAGCGAAGCAAATATTTAATGAAGCGTTTGGTGCGATTGCTGTACTGATTAATGGGGCCGGAGGTAATCACCCAAATGCAACAACGGATGATGAAATGTATGATGCAACTGCTGAGCAAACATTCTTTGATTTAACGGAAGCTGGTGTAGACAACGTGTTCAAACTCAATTACACAGGCACATTCTTACCTTCGCAAGTATTTGGCAAAGATGTCGTTGAAGAGGAAGCGGGCACAATTATCAATATTTCTTCTATGAATGCTTTTACACCATTAACGAAAATTCCAGCATACAGTGGCGCCAAAGCTTCAGTAAGCAACTTTACGCAATGGTTAAGTACTTACTTTGCAGGTCACATCCGTGTAAATGCCATTGCCCCAGGATTTTTTGAAACAAGACAAAATAAAGCGTTACTGAGAAATGAAGATGGATCCTACTCAGATCGTGCGCAGAAAATTCTATCACAAACACCAATGAATCGCTTTGGTGAGCCTGAAGATATTCTCGGTACATTGTATTGGTTGATGGATCATCAGTTAAGTGGCTTTGTCACTGGTATTGTTGTGCCAGTAGATGGCGGCTTCTCATCTTATTCAGGTGTGTAGTTCGTTCTATGATAATATAATCATAAAATTAAAAGAGAGTTAATCCTGAAATTTTGGATTAGCTCTCTTTTTAATAGTAACCATGTGCTTGTGTACATAAAAAAACTGTAATATTACTAGATGTTTACTTTGACGGGTACTATTTTATTAAATACGTCAGTATATGCTTCCCAATCAATGTCTGTATTGCTTTGATCAGTAATTAACACGTCAACTTTGCTCGTAGGACAGACGTGATAAAGTGATACTTTATCAAATTTTGAACTATCCGTCAGAACATACACTTCTTTCGCTTGTTTAACCATTTGGATTTTTGTAGCAGCTAACGCGTCATTAAAGTGTGTTACGCCTTTTTCTAAATCTAGTGCTGGTGTTGCTAAAAATAATTTGTTTGGATTAAAGCGTTGCAAGATTTCATTGGTAATCATACCGTTCAATAAATAGTTATCCTTGTACAAAACGCCACCGGTTACAATCACTTGATTTGATGATGATTTTAAAACCGTCGCGATATGGATGTCATTCGTAATAATCGTTAAATTGTGTTTTTGTGTTAAAGCGCGCGCAAAATGGATGGTCGTCGATCCAGAGTCAATAAACAATGTATCATTATCTTCAACAAATGTTACGGCATGTTGACCGATGGCTACTTTTTCATGATAATAACTTGTTTCACGGTCATCAAAGTTTAATTCATCCCATACTTCGGTGTTATTTAAAACGACACCACCGTGTGTACGTTTGATTTGATTATATTGTTCTAATTTATTTAAATCACGACGAATGGTAGCTTCATGAACATTGAATTCAGTTGCTAAATCATGAATGGTCGCTTTTTTATTTGCTTTTAAAAAAGTAATAATCAATTGCTCTCGTTCTGCTGGTAACAACGACGACACCTCCAATTTTAAATATTTTTTATAGTTAAGTTACTTCTTGATCGCCGCTTTGCATATGCTTTGGCATTTTTATGAAATAAGTCAGTATTGTACTAATGAAATAAAGAATCGCAAGTACCCAGATGACACCAATCGCATGAATAGTTCCAATTAATAGAAAAACAATCATAGGTCCAATAAATACAGGTAATCCAGCACCTAGATTAAGCACGGATAATGCAGCACCTTTGTCTGTTTTAACTAATGATGGAATCAGTGCAGAAAGTGGTACGTATGCTGCGATAAATGCACCCCAACTGAAACCGACAATGGTTAATAGGATGATGTTACCATCTGTCCATATCGGGACATAGCCCATTAATAATACAGAAATACCACTACCGATACCACCGAAATACATAACAGTGTTACGCCAACCAATCTTATCTCCTACTATACCAAAGATAAGGTTGAATACAATATTGCCTACAAAGATGGTTGACCAGACGGCGAGCCATTTTGAAGTGGGAATGCCAAAGGATGATAAATATATAGGTAAGAACACTGGAAAAGCAAACTGTGCAGTCGTATTAATGACACGAACAATACCACCTAAGAAGATTTTAGGTTCGTCTTTCATTATTGTGATACCTTTAATAATTTCTTTGAATTTCTCTTTAGAGCTTCCTTGATTGGAAGGTAATTTATCTTTATTCAAGACGAGGGTGAAGAATCCACCAAGTAATACCCAGAATAGTGAGCTCCACAATGTATTGATATGACCTAAATGTTCAATAGCCCAAATTGAATAAAGTGCGCCGAGCACATTCAGACCACCTGTGAAGACAAACCAGAACCAACCTACAGCAGCTCCGAGAGTTTTCTGCTCAGAACGATAGGAAATCCATACTAAGAATGAATAGGCAAATAGTGGATAACCTAAACCTCTTAATGCATAAGCAGGTAACATGAGTGCTAAGTTTTGTGATGGAATAGCGAATCCTACAAAGAAAATTGTGCCGATGATGTAGAACGTCAAGCCTAAGATCATTGTACGCTTTCCACCCAATGCTTCTGCAAAGACGCCACTGAGCCAACTTGCGATTGCGACCGTGACACCATAAGCAGAGAAGAGTAAACTGGTTTCTTGTACTGAGAAACCATGTCCATTGAGCCACGGACTTAGCCAACCAATCTCTAAGCCATCACCCATCATAAAAATAATAATACCAATATAACCCCATATAATTTGTCGGGGCATGCCTAAAAACGAACTAGATTGTTGCATATATAACCCACCTTTTTGTCATCGCTTACCAATGATATTGTAAATACGTTTTTTTCCAACCTCTATTTGCGACTGTGTCGTCCATTGCGCGTTTTAAATCTTCTGTAGAATGAATGTGGTAATAGTCTTCTGGAATCAATTGACGTAGTGCTTGTTGATATTGTTCATTGCTGAACGCAGCAATAAGTTGTTCAAATTCGTGTTTCGTACTGCGAGAACTACCGGAAAATGTTAGTCCTTTTTCGAGCACATCCCTTGTATTAATACCTACAAGTGTTTCTGTAACGCCCATGAGTATGATTTGTCCTTCTCTATCAATTAAATCAATGGCTTGGTTAATTGCAGTTTCTGAAAATTTACCACCTGCACATTCAAATACAGTATGTACACCACGATGTTGTGCAAAGTCATAATCTGTAACAAGATGTGTCGTTGCAAATCCATCAAATGCAGCTAATTTTTCCTCAATAGCTCCAAAGACAATTAAGTTGTGCTTGTCTATGCCATGAATATAATGTAAAGCAGTTGCAGCAAGGTATCCAACAGGGCCATCTCCAAATATTGCTACTTGCGGTGAAGCGTCAGTTGTGATTGCTTTAAGTTGATTAATAGGGAATAAAGAAACTGAGCATAATTCGGCAAGTAGTGCGACATCTTCATCTAATTCTTCAGGAATTTTGACAACGTTATCACCTGAAACAACCATTTGATCCTGGCAAATACCATCAAAGCCACTCCCCATAAATAGGGCATTTTCATCATAGTTATCTTGTAAGGGTGAAGGCTCAAATGATGCTTTGCGCAATCTTGATGGTATATTCGGCACAATGACGACTTTATCTCCAGATTGAAAAGCGGGGTGTTTAGATTGCGTTACGATGCCAATACCTTCGTGAAATAAAGCCATTGGTAATTTTTTAGCGAGTGCTTCAGGACGGCGATTGCCAGTATAGTAACGTAAATCGGCATGACAGACGCTTGCTTTCGTTGGTTTAACGATAATATCTCTATCATCAAAATCATGTTCAAGTGTCGCTGGTTCAAATACACCTGGCTCTATAAGACGATATGCATGTGATTGGATTTTCATATTTGCGCAACTCCTTCGAAATATTGTTTGTTTATGTTCATATCGCTAATGGTAAACGCTTTCATTTACGTTTGTCAATTGAATTATAAGAAATTAATGTTTTTATTTGTAGTTTTATGAATGTTTATGTTGATTTTTGAGCATAACTTAATTATGATTTAGGAAAGCGTTTTCTTAATAGGGGACTGGAGGCTAATGTATGACTTATAGCATAGGAATTGATTTTGGAACGGGCTCAGGGAGAGTTTTTTTAGTTAATACGGAAAATGGAGAAATCGTTGCTCAATATATAAAAAATTATACGCATGGCACGATTGAAGGGAATTTAAACGGGCGAAAAATACCGCAAAATTTCTCGTTGCAAAATGCCAATGATTATATGGAAGTCATTGAATTGGGTGTACCCGCTATATTGGCGGAGTCCCAAGTGAATGTGGAAGAGGTCGTAGGCATGGGGATCGATTTTACATCTTCAACAGTGATTTTTGTTGATGAAAATATGGAACCGATGCATAATAAGCCGCATTTTCACGATAATCCGCATGCATACGTGAAACTATGGAAACATCATGGTGCGCAAGAAGAAGCGGATGCATTATTGAATACAGCATTAGAAGAAAAGAATCGCTGGCTCGGGTACTATGGTTTTAATGTGAGCAGTGAGTGGATGATTCCTAAGATTATGGAAGTTCATCACAAGGCGCCTGAAGTCATGGCCGAAACAGCATATATTATGGAAGCGGGCGATTGGATTGTCAATCGACTGACTGATAAAAATGTGCGCTCCAATTGCGGTTTAGGCTTTAAAGCTTTTTGGGAAGCATCTACAGGATTCCATTATGATTTATTTGATAAAGTGAATAGTGATTTATCAGAAATTGTACGTAATAAGCTGGATGCACCTATTGTGAATATTGGAGAAAGTGTAGGTCAAGTGAGCGCTACAATGGCGGAACAATTGGGTCTGTCACCTGAGACACAAGTAAGTCCCTTTATTATTGATGCACATGCTAGTTTATTGGGCATTGGTGCGGAAAAAGACAAAGAAATGACGATGGTTATGGGAACGAGTACATGTCATCTGATGCTCAATAAAGCACAACATAAAGTACCAGGTATTTCTGGTTCTGTTAAAGGTGCAATCATTCCTGATTTATATGCCTATGAAGCTGGCCAGTCCGCTGTTGGAGATTTGTTTGAATATGTGGCTAAACAAGCACCATATGATTATGTGCAAGCTGCTGAATCACGTGGGATATCCATATTTGATTTATTGAATGAAAAAGCTGGGAAGCTATATCCTGGAGAAAGTGGTTTGATAGCTTTAGACTGGCACAACGGAAACCGCAGTGTATTAAGTGATAGTAATTTAAAAGGTAGTTTGTTTGGAATGACTTTACAAACAAAGCATGAAGAAATTTATAGGGCCTATATAGAAGCAACTGCATTTGGAACGAAAATGATTATGCAACAATATCAAGGTTGGCAAATGGATGTTGAAAACGTCTTTGCATGTGGCGGCATACCTAAGAAAAATGGCTTGCTTATGGAGATTTATGCGAATGTGTTAAATAAACAGGTGACTATCATAGATAGTGAATATGCACCTGCTATTGGCGCAGCGATACTTGGCGCTATTTGTGGTAAAGCACATCCGGATTTCAATACAGCCATCGCAGCAATGAAAGAACCGGTACTGTATCAGGTCACACCTGATCCTGAACAAGTTGCAATTTATAAAAAATTATTCTCTGCATACAAAGAATTACATGATTTACATGGATATAAAAAAGCACGCATTATGCGTAATGTGAGTGCGTTGATGTAACTTTTAAACTTATTTAAGTCAAGTATGATTAATGATGAAAGGCTGTACGTGATTATCGCGGAACAGTCTTTTTCTATGTGCGAAATATAATTAAATGAAGTTGCATCAAAAAAAGCGTGAGATGTGTTAATTATTGTATTTAATTAAATATCTAAATCCATATTAACTGTATACATGCGTAATGCAAATACGTTTATTTTAATCAAAATAGGTAATGAATCAGTAAGGTAGATATTGGTAGATTAATGAGAGGGTGATTATAATGGAATGGGAAATTGTGAATTTAGATATGACATTTAAAGTGAAAGCAGAGATAGCAACAGTATTTAAAGCGTGGACTGAGCCGGAATTATTTAAACAATGGTTTATGACAATGGCACAAACAAATAAAGTGGCTGAAAATACTTTAGAAGTTAATGGTGACTGGGAAATTGTTGACGTGAGAGATGGCGTAGAATATAGAGCGATTGGCACGTATATAGATATCGTAGAACCTTATAAATTAATATTTTCATTTAAAATGCCACAATTTAGTGAATTAGAAGATATCATCACGGTAGAATTTATAGATTTACAAGATGAAACCGAAGTTAAATTCAATCATGGTATAAAAGTTCAAATAGATGATAAGCAAAGTGAACAAGAAATAGAAAAAGCTAAAAGTGATGCGAAATCACAAACAGAAGCAGGTTATGAAATGATGTTCAAAGGTTTAAAACATTTATGTGAAACAGAATCAAATGCGCAATAAAATTTGCATAACAGATTGCATCTTAGCATGATATAAAAATAACCACCGCTGTCAGCAAAATTTAGGCAGAGGTGGTTTTTCTATAGAAATATATGTGTTGTTACGACAGGAAATTACTAATTGCATCGATCAAACTGTAGATACCTAAAAAGGATACGACAAGGACGACAATGCCTCCGAGTAGATTGAGCCATAGCGTATTGACGTAATGGCCCATAAGGTTTCTCTTGTTTATAATAATAAATATCAATATAGCTACTATAGGTAAAATAATACCATTGAGTGCTTGTGCTATGAGTAAAACTTGAAGCGGTTCAAATCCTAATGCAGACGTAATAATGCCAATGATGATAATAATTGTAAAAACAGTTTTATATTTCTTGCTCTTCATACCACCTTGCCAGCCGAGTAAGCTACTTATTGTTGCCGCGGCGCCAGTAGGTGAAGCAATGGCAGAAGAAAGACCTGCTGCGAATAATCCAATACTAATCACGAAAGGTGCTGCATTACCAAGTACGGGTTCGAGTGGTCCGGAAAGTTGAATGACACTTGTTACTTCTTTACCTTGTATTAAGGTAGCAGCAGCGATTAAAATAGCGGCTGAGATGATACCACCAACCGTAATCGAAATTACTGTGTCCCAACGTGCATATTTGAGTTCTTTGATATTACCAAAGCGTTCATGTACGGCCGTGGAATGAATAAAGAAATTATAAGGGACTACAGTGGTTCCGATAAGCGCGATGACAGTAATGATAGAGCCATTTGGTATGGAAGGGATAAATATGCCTTTTAAAATACCAATAATATCTGGTTTGATTACGATCATTGTGGTTACAAAAATAATGCCCATGATTACCATGAGTACAAGCATGATTTTTTCTAAAAAGCGATAATTGCCAAATAAACCAATGAGTAAAATGATGACACCAATCATAGGGGCAACCCAACGCTCGGGCAAATGTAATAAATAAGCAGCCCCAAGGGAAGTCCCTATTAAATCACCACTAATATATGCTGCACAACCAACAGTAACAGCTATCAATGTAAACCATACAATGATGAGTTTGCCAATGCGATGTTTAAATAAATCTTGTATCGCCTCACCTAAGCCTTCACGTGTGACGAGCGATAGGCGAATAATCATTTCTTGTAGCACGATTGTCGCAATAATAGAAAAAGCGACTGCCCAACATAAACTATAACCAAAACCAGCACCACCTTGCGTCATTGTTGTTACGGTGCCTGGTCCAATAAATGAGGCAGTGATAATCATCCCAGGGCCAATTGAACGTAGAATCTTCTTAGCATCTTTGAACAATGCAACCACTCCTCAATTATTTTGTTTGATTTAAATAAGCGACGTGGCCAGCGAGTACGTATAAGACTGCTGTAGAGACAAAGTGTGCTGAGTTTTGATTGGCATCCATCATTGGATAGACTTCAACATAATCCATTCCGCAAAGGCCGAGTTTGCCAAATTCATGAATCATCGTCAATAATTCATAGGAACTTAATCCGTTGCCATCGACTGGGCCACCTGGGTTGAATGCGAAATCTAAGACATCGCTACAAATCGTAAGGTAAACCACATCGACATCTTTCTGTGCTTGAGCATAAATATCACGTGCATATGCTTTTAAATCCTGTGCTTCACGGATGTCATTGATGGTTAAAGTGACCGCACCAGCTTCTTTAGCATATTTTCCAGTAGCAGGTTTATTGCGAGAGCCATGAATACCTGTGTGAATAATGCTTTCATTGCGTATGCCTTCCGTTTCGTATAAACGCATAAAAGGCGTATTGCGTGCATATGCCTCACCTTCATAATCAGGCATATTATCGTAGTGTGCATCTAAATGTATAATGCCGACTTTCTTTCCAGTTTCTGTGAGTGCTTTAAGTATAGGATACGTTACACCATGCTCACCGCCAAAACCAACTAAGAATTTACCACTTTCCCATAAAGACTTAGCAAAATTTGTAATATTGTCGTAGCTCTGTTGATTATCATGCGCAACATATGGAATATCCCCGACATCTCCCATAGTCAGGTGTTCACTAATATCAATATGGTCTAATTCTGGTAAATATTGACTGTATCGCGCAGAGCATACACGGATTTGTTTCGGTCCTAATTCGACACCAGTGTAGTCTCCCCATGTACTTTCCCCTTCAAAAGGCGCACCGTATACAATGACATCTGTATCTAATGTGTTTGTTTGAGTGAGATTTTTACTGTTTAAAAAACAAGGTGCATTACCATAAATATTGTTCTTCATCATGTATTTCCTCCCCTTTGTTGTAAATAAGTATATAGATTAGATATTTGTATTTCAAATAAATCTGAAAATTCAAATATCTAATAAGCAATTATAGTAGAAGAAACTTAATTCATTAGTTGTAATTTTCAGAAAAAAAGAATATTATACAACCAAGCATTATTGAGAAATATACGTGTATGAAATACATTAGTTTATTTTATGAAACAAAGGGGCTAATAAACTAAGTATATGGATTTGATGATGCTTAAAAACAATTGAATGGGGCAAGATTTATGACAAATACTTTGAATAGAGAGTTGAGCAATAGACATATTCAACTTATTGCGATTGGTGGTGCCATAGGGACTGGCTTATTTTTAGGGGCTGGGCAGTCCATTAGTTTAACTGGACCATCTATTCTACTCACTTATATTATTGTCGGTTTTGTATTATTTATGTTCATGCGTGCAATGGGGGAAATGTTATTATCTAACACAGAATATAAAACATTTGCGGATATTGCTCATGATCAAATCGGTCCGTTTGCAGGATTTGTAACCGGATGGACGTATTGGTTAACGTGGATTACGTCAGGGATGGCGGAAATCACAGCAGTGGCAAAATACGTCGAGTTTTGGGTACCAGACTTACCAAACTGGATTACATCATTATCTTGTATTTTGATATTGATGGCATTTAATTTAACAAGCACGAAAATGTTTGGAGAATTAGAATTCTGGTTTGCAATCATCAAAGTACTAACGATTGTCGCATTGAATGTTGTTGGTATAGTAATGATTGTGTTTGCAATGCAGACACCTTACGGGAAAACGGGTGTATCTAACATATTTAATAATGGTGGACTATTCCCACATGGCGCTTCCGGATTTTTCATGTCATTCCAAATGGTAGTATTTTCATTTACAGGTATTGAAATACTTGGTATTACAGCGGGTGAAACTAAGAATCCAGAAACAACGATTCCGAAAGCGATTAACAGTGTGCCGATTCGAATCTTACTATTCTATGTAGGTGCGCTTGCTGTTATGATGTCAATCATCCCATGGCAAGATATTGATCCAAATAATAGTCCATTCGTGAGCTTATTTGCATTAATCGGGGTACCATTTGCAGCTGGTTTAATTAATTTTGTCGTATTAACGGCAGCATCATCAGCATGTAATAGCGGTATTTTTGCAAACAGTAGAATCTTGTTTGGTCTATCAGAGAAAAAACAAACACACCATTTATTAATGAAAACAAATAAAAAAGGTGTGCCATATATAGCAATCTTAGTAACGTGTTTATTATTATCTATTACCGTGTTACTGAATTATTTTATTCCTAATGCAACTCAAGTATTCTTTTATGTAACTGCGATTTCAACAATATTATTAGTCGTGGTATGGATGTTTATTATGCACTCATATAGTAAATATGTTAAAGCACATGCTAAATCACATGCAGAAAGTAAATTTAAATTACCAGGCGGTGTGCACTCGGCTCGATTGGTACAACTATTCTTTGTCTTTGTGTTGGGAATCTTATTAGTCGTACCTGATACAAGAATGGGCGTCGTACTATCACCATTATGGTTTATCTTATTAGGTTTGATTTATTTAAGATATACAAGAAAAGCACGTAAATTAGAATTACAAAATCAATCTGATTCAAGATTAAAATAGACTAAGTCGGGAATAGCATGAGCGTGTCACGAAATGCAGAACAACTTATGTATAGTTAATCGAAAGGAGTCAGGATAATATGGATGCTGTATATTCGAAAGATGATCAAGGCGCATATCAAACCTTGAAAATCACAATCGAGAAAGATGTTGCAACGGTCTTTCATTATCTAAGTACTACAGAAGGTATACAACAATGGTTTCCACAGTTAGCTTTCGGCGCTCGACAAGTGGGCGGAAAGATGACGTTTCATATGGATGGCCAAGACGATATGGAAATGGAAATCACTGCTTTTGAGGAAAATGAAGCTATTGGATATACTTGGGATAGTGGAACAGTAAGGTTTGATGTAATTGGTGAGGGCAATCAGACGATTCTCGTATTTGATGAATTTCTACCATATGGCTTTCCACATATTGTACTTGATTTCTCCGGTTGGCAATTTCAAATGGAAAGCATTAAAAGCGTAGCAGAAACAGGACAGCCTATTGATCAAAGTGAATGTGATTTTGATAGTAAAAAGCAAGCAATTGCACAGCAACTTGAACTGGAAGCATAAGACATAGAAAAAGCATCGGCCGAAGTACGAAATGTACTTGGTCGATGCTTTTTTAATGAATCAAATAGATTCATCATTATATTAATTAAAATTTGTCTTTTAAGTCTTTTGCTTTATCTTGTGCTTGATCTTTAACTTCTTGTTGTTTGTCTTTATCGTTTTTCACTTCGTCTACTTTGTCTTGCGCTTTGTCTTTAAAATCATCAAATTTACTCATTATAAAAGCCTCCTTTATGATTTGTGACACTGGTACTATTCCACTTATAAACGTTATTAAACAATTTTTTGACGATTATGTGAAATAAGAGGGTGTTAACTACTTCAATTCTGGTGTGGAATTCTAATAATATGCATGAAGTGAGGGTGTTTAATTAAAAATAAATATTTGGCTGAGGCTTAAAACTTTATAAAAATTGTGGAGAAAATAGGATATATATTTTATAATATGGTAGATTATGCGCAACAGAACAATTTAATGGAGGTTGAATAATGGAATATACTTTACCAAATTGTCCAGAATGTGACTCGAGCTATACATATGAAGATGGCAACTTACTTGTTTGTCCAATGTGTGGCCATGAATGGTCAGCTGCTGAAAACAGTGAGAATGAAGAAGCAAAAATTACAAGAGACGTAAACGGTCATGTTCTTGAAGATGGGGACTCAGTAACAGTAATTAAAGATTTAAAAGTAAAAGGTACATCATTTGTCATTAAGCAAGGTACTAAAGTGAAAAGTATCCGTATCGTAGAACCAGAAGACGGTCATGACATTGACGCTAAGGTTGATAAAATCGGCTTAGTCGGATTAAAGTCGTCACTTGTGAAAAAGTTAAAAGGTTAATTATCAAAACGATTTGCATTTAATGCACCACCCCCTCACTATTTCCTTTAGTGAGGGATTTTTGCTTCTGTTTTACTTTTTATCGGGCTTACAAAGCCATTAATTCAACACTAAATTGAATCGCTTTAAATTAAACTCCTTTTAGGTAGTTTATAATATAAACTACGCAGAAAGCTGAAGAAGCCAAATGTTTCGTTAACGTGTCGCTTTTCTGCCGTGCATAAAGTAATAAAGTACGATTGAAAAGATAACGAGTATGGACATTGTGATATATAAATTTCGGTAACCCATGAGTGGGATGAGGATACCTAAAATAAATGGACCTATACCCGCACCAAAGTCAGCGAACATGTAGAATGTAGACGTTGCTAATCCAATTTTCGCTTTAGGTGATTGTTGAATGGCGATGGCTTGTGCACTTGGAACAATCGTACCGTATCCAATACCTACAAAGATTGCTGATATGAGTAATAACATACTTGTATGTGTTAGCGCTAAGAGTGTTAAGCCAAGTGTGAAACTGATTAATACAGGATACATGACTTTATTTTCGCCGTAATTATCATAAATTTTACCGGTAAATGGACGTGTCACAAATGTGCTGACTGCATAAACAATAAAGAAGAAACTAGATGCAGTAGCGAGATTGATTTGTTCAGTATAAACCGTTAAGAAAGATAGTACACTTGAGTAAGCAATACCCACAAAGATAATCACAAATGAAATTGGTAGTGCTTCTTTTTGAATATAAGCGTCCAATCCTTTTGTTTCAGCATCGTTGCTTTGAGTAGGTTGCGCTTTTGGTAAACGTTTTACAAATAATGCAACGACAAATGCAATAAGTATAATGACGAGACTGACTACGAATATAGATTCAAAGCCAAAGCGTTGATTTAAAATAATTCCACAAAATGGCCCAATGGCAGATGCAGTTGTAACACTTAGTGCATAATAGCCGATGCCTTCGCCTTTACGATTTTCAGGAATGATTCTAGATGAAATTGTACCAGTCGCTGTTGATGCTAATCCGAAGGCGATACCATGTAATAGTCGAACAGTCATTAATATCGCTAAACTATGAATCGCGAAATATAGCCCAACTGTAATGATGGACCAAATGATAGCGAAGAGTAATACGTTTTTTGGTTGTAAATAATCAATCACGCGCCCAGCGGCTAGCCGTCCGAATAACATACCAATGATGAAAATACCGGCAGCTAAACCACCCATACTTTCAGATGCGTGAAATTTATTTATTGTAAAAATGGTAACTGTAACGATTAATGTATAATGGATTAAATACATTAAAAAATTAACCAAAGTAATAAAGATAAAGTCTTTTGACCAGAGTTTATCGTACATATGATGACCTTCCTTTAACTATTTTGTCTGTACTTTTTATTATAATGATTAATATATGCTAATGTAAAATTAGTATTTTTGATGTTTCCATAAGGGTAGCTTATATAAAAGAGGTGAATAAATGAATTTCGAACAACTTGCATATGTTCAAAAAATATATGAAACTGAATCGATTGTACATGCAGCTGCAGCGATGCATATTAGTCAACCTGCAATGAGTCAATCAATCGCTAATCTGGAATCTGAATTGGATGCTAAACTTTTCGAACGGTCTCGTAAAGGGACGTTGCCGACAGATATTGGCAAGAAGTTAATTCCCTGTATTATTAATATTTTAGAGGCACAAGATGAACTGTTATCGGAAGTAGAGGCGATACATGCAAATATTTCAGGTTCGTTAAAAATAGCAACGATACCAACGCTTTTTAATAAAATTGTCCCGAAAGCATTGTCTGCATTTAAACAAGATTATCCACATATTGAAGTAGAGGTCATTGAAAGTGATAGGGATGAAATATTGAAAATGGTTGAGATGAATGCGGTAGATATTGGACTAATTGGTAAGACAGAAACGGAAACATTTGGTCAGCAAATTGTTACGCACGCATTGAATATTGCTACAGATTTTAAGTTGATAGTGCCTAAAAAATCTAAATTAGCCTTACAAGATACGGTTCAAATGGAGTCTATCAGTGCTTATCCGTTTGTTTTATATGATCGAAATTTTTATCACCATAATTTCAAACAATTTGAAGAAGAAAATGGTCCATTAAAAATTGTTTTTCGTACCAATAATCCAAGTGTATTGATTAAAACTGTGTCAGAAGGTTTAGGTGTCAGCATTGTATCTAGCTTGATGTTAGAAGATGATCCATTTATCTTAAATGGGTTGATTGAAACATTGCCGATTGGTGCGCCATTCGATTATTATATTTACTTTACAGCCATTTCTCACTCAGATAGAAGTAATGCGCGGACGATACAAACATTTATTAACTATTTAAGAAAATAAAATAGCACTAATAAAGCATGGGAGTGGGACAGAAATCAAATTTTGAACAAAGATTTCAAAGTCCCACTCCCATTAAGCGCGATTATTTTAAGTTATTGTATTTTATTTAAGAAATGATGGAAATGCGATAAATCTGATATTTGTCGATTACAAACTGTGCTATCGAAACAAATATAGTCGCCTTTTTTAGTATATTGACCATCATTGGCAGTACGCGTTTTTCGCATAAATAGACTGACGCGTGATTCTTTATTACATATTGAACAGAACCCTTTGACTGTTTGATTTGAAATATCTCCATAAAATCCTTCAAGTTGACCTAAGTTATTGTAGTAAATGATATATTTTCTGTTTGAGGCAATATCATTCCAACCAATAAAGGTGCTTTCTTTAAGGATTTCTTCACTGATTAGTGGTGTTTTTAATTTTTTGATTTTCCTAAATACCTTATCGACTTGCTTTTTAGTCGGATGTTCAAACGGGATGACATAGGATTGTAATGTTTCTAACACTTTTTCTGCTTGACCCTTTGTTAATTGAACATTCATCAATTTTTCTACTTCTGAGTGAATCGTCGCATCTGGTATTGGAAATGTGTTAAGGATTTCCTCACGTGTGACATCTTTAATAGAAGCAACAGTATTAGGATCATTCACCGAATTATAGACATTGACTAAGTGAGCGATACGTTCTTTTATATAATTGAATTGATAAGGTTGTATTTGTGGTTTCATTTTTAAAATTCCTTTCACATCTTGTTTGTCTGTATGCATAAGAAAGATGCTTTGTGAAAAGGAAATTGCTTACAAAGCATCGACTACTTAAATCGTCTGCTTTGTATTAATAATGTGGCATTTTTGTGCAACATATGATCATCTCCATAAACGTTTAATATATACCTTATATCAACATCGGCAAAATATGTCAAATTTGTAAGCGTATGTAGGGGACCTGTGCTGATGGTTTTAGATAAATAGCAAGATAAGTAATTAAAAAAATAGGTCTTTGTAACTGTGAAATATTAGACATTAGCGATGTACCTTGCTAAAATTCAATTGAATTGTTCACTCAATGTATACAGTAAAGCGCTTTTATTGTATAATGTGAGTGAAAATAAGAGTATTGTCCACTTCGGAAATACATTACATTTTTTGTAATACACAAGGGAGATAGAAATATGAAAAAAATTATGATTACTGGTGCATTAGGACAAATTGGTACTGAATTAGTTGTAAAATGTAGAGAATTATACGGGAATGATAATGTTTTAGCTACAGATATTAGAGAACCAGAAGCAGGTGCTGCCATTGCTGATGGACCATTTGAAATATTAGATGTAACAGACAGAGAACGTATGAATGAACTTGTTGAATCATTCAAACCAGATACAATGATGCACATGGCTGCGTTATTATCAGCAACTGCTGAGAAAAATCCATTGTTTGCTTGGGATTTAAATATGGGCGGTTTAATGAATGCATTAGAAGTGGCTCGTGAACACGAATTACAATTCTTCACACCAAGTTCAATCGGTGCATTTGGACCATCAACACCAAAAGTAAATACACCACAAGTGACAATCCAACGTCCAACATCTATGTATGGTGTGAATAAAGTAGCTGGTGAATTATTATGCCAATATTACTTTGACAAATTTGGTGTAGATACACGTAGTGTGAGATTCCCTGGATTGATTTCTCATATTAAAGAGCCAGGCGGCGGTACAACAGATTATGCTGTAGATATTTATTTCCAAGCAGTAAGAGAAGGAAAATATTCAAGCTTTATCGCTAAAGATACATTCATGGATATGATGTTTATGGACGATGCGATTAATGCGATTATCCAACTTATGGAAGCAGATGGTGTTAAATTAATTAACCGTAATGCTTATAACTTAAGTGGTATGAGTATTGAACCAGAAATGGTTAAAGAAGCAATTCAAGAATATTATCCAGACTTCAAATTAGATTACGATGTAGATCCTGTAAGACAATCGATTGCAGATAGCTGGCCAGACAGCATCGATGTAAGTTGTGCGAGAGCAGAGTGGGGCTTCGATCCACAATACGATTTAAATAAAATGACAAAAGTTATGTTAGAAGCGATTGAAGCAAAAGAAAAAGCATAAGTCATATCATATGATTATCTCAAAGTCTAAGGCGTGTTAACCACGCTTTAGGCTTTTTAATTTATAACCTTAATTAAACAAGTTGATATTATTTTTGAGTTGTAATGAAACTCATATTTTAGGACTGCATTATTGTTATTGTATTTGAAATTTTTTGAAAATTATTGAACAGCAAACGTTGGATTGGTATAATTTAATATATTACTTAAGAAATGAACATTAGGAGGAAATCATCATGCCAGAAAAAATTAAGTTTGTACAACGTGAAACGCTAAAAGAAAAACCAAATCCAAGTGAATTAGGTTTTGGAAAATACTTCACAGATTATATGTTAAGTTTCGATTATGATATTGACCAAGGTTGGCATGATTTGAAGATTGTACCTTATGGTCCAATCGAAATTTCTCCAGCAGCACAAGGGCTTCACTATGGTCAATCTGTATTCGAAGGATTAAAGGCTTATAAACATGATGGCGAAGTTGATTTGTTCCGTCCATCAGAGAATTTTAAACGTATTAATAAATCATTGGCACGTTTAGATATGCCTCAAGTAGACGAAGAAGTGCTACTGGAAGGATTAAAACAATTAGTAGATGTTGAACGTGATTGGGTACCTGAAGGTGAAGGACAATCATTATATATTCGTCCATATGTGTTTGCGACAGAAGGTATCTTAGGTGTGCGTCCGTCGTACTCATATAAATTACTAATTATTCTATCACCATCAGGTTCATATTATGGCGGTGCATCCTTAAATCCAACGAAAATCTATGTAGAAGACCAATACGTACGTGCAGTACGTGGTGGTGTGGGCTATGCCAAAGTTGCAGGTAACTATGCAGCGAGTTTGTTAGCGCAATCGAATGCCACTGCATTAGGGTATGACCAAGTATTATGGTTAGATGGTGTTGAGCAGAAATATGTGGAAGAAGTAGGTAGTATGAATATCTTCTTCGTTGAAAATGGTAAACTGGTAACGCCTGAATTAAATGGCAGTATTTTACCAGGTATAACACGTAAAACAGTCATTGAACTAGCTCAAAACTTAGGCTATGAAGTGGAAGAACGTAAAGTATCGATTGATGAACTCATTGAAGCACATAATAAAGGTGAATTGACTGAAGTCTTTGGTACAGGTACAGCAGCCGTGATTTCTCCAGTAGGTCAGTTAAAATATGGAGAAACTGAAATTGTAATCAATAATAATGAAACAGGCGAAATTACGCAACGATTATACGATAATTACACTGGTATTCAAAGTGGTAAACTTGAAGATCCACAAGGTTGGAGAGTCGTTGTTCCAAGATATTAATATGTAAATGCAGCAAGCTAGAAACGAATTCAAATATCGTTTCTAGCTTGTTTTTTGATGCGTTATTCAATTTTTACGATTGGCGTTATAGTTGATTGAGGCGATACCTAGAGCAATTAGGAAAATCGTCCACAAGTAAATAGAATAATTATCGGTGCGAATATAGAAGTAAAAAAATAAAAAATGGAGTAATGCCACGATGAAATACACAGGTATGAAGCCCGGTTTCCAAAATATAGCGTCTTTCATTTCATTATTCATTGCTTAACCTCCACTTCAAAAAATTATAAATTCATAAAAGCTAATAGGCATTGAATAACGCTTATAACAAGAATTTTTTGATTCTAGTCATACTTGATGAGGGAGACTATGATACCTCTATTAGAAAATTTGATTCTGTCCGACTCCCATTAAAAATTATTTAGAAACATCTTCTATAGCACTTTCTTCATTTATACCTTCTTTATAGCCTTGCTTTATAGAATCTATGCTATAAAAACCACTTACGATAATCATAGCAAAGGCAAGTACAACAACACCTTTATACCAACTTGAAGGCGTCATTGGCTTTTCTCTTTTTGAAAAATAAACACCAATAATTAAAGAAACGACAATAAATACAATGATATAACCCATCTTTAACACCCCTTTGTTTTTGTTGAATGTATGACGCAATATATATTATTGTTGTTTATATCCTAACACAATCAATAGGCATTGCAACTTTGAATTATTGTAAAATAAAAAATGTTTAAAGGACATTATTTGTTTAGTGAAACAAGTTTGTATTAAAATGTAATAGATAAAAGTGTTTAATATTAGTGAATTTATAGGAGCTGTTCTCGCAATGAAGTGGATTTTATTTGATAAAGATGGCACGATAATTTATTTTGATTGCAGTTGGATGAAGATTGGATTAAAGCTTGTCGATGATTTTATGGAAACCTATGAACACAGTATTGAAGATAAGTCAGCAGCATATGCACATCTAGGTGTAGTTGATGGTGAGATTTTGCCAGGTACAATTATGGCTTCGGGTGCGCTTGATGAAATGGTACAAGCATTTTGTGACATAGCGAATCAAGATGTGACAGATTGGGCGCAGCGTCGTAGTCAAACCTTAGTAGATAACAGAGTGCCGGAGAATGTACTTGTAGAGGGAATAACAGAATCCTTAGAAACGCTACAACAACAAGGTTATAAATTGGGAATCGTAACGAGTGATTCGAAAAAGGGCGTCGAACAATTTTTAGAAGTGACTGACTTTGCGCACTTCTTTGATGTTGTTATTTCTACGGAAGCAAATGCAGTAGAAAAACCCAATCCAGAGGTGTTAAATCCATTATTTGAGCAGTATGATGTAGCGCCAGAAGATGTCGCTATCGTTGGTGATACTGCAAATGATATCCAAACAGGTGTGAATGCTAAGTTAGGCTTGAAAGTTGCTGTTATGACTGGTGTGGGGCTAAAAGATGAATTTACAAAGGCCGATTATATTGTTGAAACCGCTAATGATATCGTCTCGATACTTGATAAGTAGTTGATTTTGATATTACTAGGATATCGAGTGACCTAAAGGCTTGGTAATAAATTCCAGTTTCATAAAACAATGAGGTGATTGGATGATAGATGGAACATATGCAGATTATCAATCGGAAACGTATAAAGTTGTAGACATGAATGGCAATGAGCTTAAATTAGTAACTGAAGATGCACAGGCAGTAACGCGTGGTTTTGAGGCAGAAACAAGTAAACATACAGCGCATACACTTTATTATAAGCATGTGCCACGTGATGCTATTGAAGAACTGTACGAATTACATCAGGAAGCAAGATATGCTGGGGCAGTATTTGACTTATATCAAGATACAGAAGGTCAATTATACATTGGCACTGAAGATCAAGATAAAGCAAGTGCATATGGATTAACACAAACAGTTGATCAATATTATAGTAAACGTGTAACCGACGATGAAATTGAAAAAATAATTTATCGCAGTCCGGTTGAATAAATAGCGAGACTAGCGAAATCCAAAAAAGCACGAGACTGGGATAAATATGTTGTCCTAGCCTCGTGCCTTTTTATATCAAGATTGGCGTTGATCGACTTTACGGTATGTCTGTATAATATGACTTATTTTATCAATAACGGGATTCAGAGATTCTGGATCCTCATGCAAGTCATACTCGTTGATGTTGACACGTACGACTGGACAGGCATTAAATTCGCTAATCCAATCTTCGTAACGTTGGTACAATTTCTTCCAATACGTTGGATCTGTTTCGATTTCCATTTGACGTCCACGTTGTTGAATACGACGGATGACATCGTCATAGTCACATTCTAAATAGATGAGTACATCTGGTTTTGGAAAATATGGTGTCATCACCATTGCGTTAAACAGTTCTGAATATGTTTCGAAATCTTCAGGACTCATTGTACCTTGCTCTTGGTGCATTTTCGCAAAAATATCGACGTCTTCATAAATAGAACGGTCTTGAATAAAGCCGCCACCATATTCAAACATACGTTTTTGTTCTTTAAAACGCTCTGCTAAAAAATAAATTTGTAAATGGAAACTCCAACGCTCGAAATCACTGTAAAATTTATCTAAGTAAGGGTTATGGTCTACATTTTCAAAAGATGTTCTAAAGTTAAAGCGCTCCGCTAAAGCCTTCGTTAAAGTTGATTTACCAACGCCAACGGTACCGGCGATTGTAATAATAGCATCTTGAGGGATACCATAATTATTCATAATCTTGTCCTCCAATCAGTGGGTTCACTAATTCTAATATATATTGATAATCTTCGTCGTATTTCATAAAATCAAGTTGTGTTGTATCTATCCGAATCACACGTGCACCCTCAGCTTTTAATGATTCGTAATAAGCATTGTAATCACGTTTTAAATTTAATAAATAATCGTCGGCGATTTGATGTTCAAAACTACGATTACGATGTGCAATGCGTGCTTTTAAAGTTGCGAGTTCAGCATCTAAAAAGATAATTATATTAGGCATTTCTAAATCTTCAGTTAAAATATCATATATTCTTGAAAATTTATTATACTCTGATGAAGTTAGGGTGTTGTTTGCGAATATTTTATTCTTATGAATATGATAATCGCTGACAATCCCTTGTTCAATCAATGCAAGATCTTGAAATTGCTTGTATCTATTACATAAAAAGAACATTTCAGTTTGGAAACTCCATTTTGAAATATCTTCGTAAAAATCCGATAAAAAAGGGTTCTCTGTAATAATTTCTTTTTCTTCATAAAAGTTATAAGTTTGACTCAGTTTATGTGTTAAAGAAGACTTACCGACGCCAATCGGGCCTTCCACAGCAATAAATTGTTTTTTCATATTGACCGCTCCAATGTTAAAATAGACAATAAATATTGTACCATATGTGAGGTGTGTGAGATACATGACAAATCATCAATTTTATATGAGAGCAGCTATAGAAGAAGCTAAAAAAGCAGGGGCCATAGGCGAAGTGCCAATCGGTGCAGTTGTGGTTAAAGACAATGAAATTATTGCAAGTGCGCATAATTTGCGAGAATCTGCACAAGACCCCACTGCACATGCCGAACATATTGCAATCCGTAAAGCAGCGACCGTTGTTCAAAGTTGGCGCTTAGAAGGTTGTCGATTGTATGTGACGTTAGAACCGTGTGTAATGTGCGCAGGAAGTATTGTAATGAGTCGAATTCCGCATGTTATCTATGGTGCACGAGACCCAAAAGGTGGTTGTGCCGGAAGCCTCATGGATCTCTTACAAGAACCTCGATTTAATCATCGAGCAAATGTAGAGACAGGCATTTTAGAAACAGAATGCAGTCAGTTATTAAGGGATTTTTTCAAAAATATAAGAAAACAAAAGAAAATCAGTCGAACAGAGGATAATACAAATGCATAAACATTTGGTAAAATATGTATGTGTTACAAAAATGTGACGAATTCGCACGTATTGTCATTAACTTTGTGTTATCGATTTTACAAAGGAAAGAGGTAAATAAATGATCAATTTAATTGCTACAGATATGGATGGAACGTTATTAAACGCGGCACACGAAATATCAGAAGAGAATATTGAAGCAATCAAATATGCACAATCTCAAGGGATTACAGTCGTTATTGCGACAGGACGTGCGTTTTATGAAGCGAATGCACCTGTAAATCAAACAGATTTGAAACTACCTTATATCTGTCTAAATGGTGCGGAAGTGAGAGATGAGTCGTTTAATATTATGAGTACATCTAATTTAAATCGAGAACTTATCAACAGAATTACAACAGAATTGAAGCAAGAAGATATCTATTATCAAGTGTATACAAATTTAGGAATATATACTGAAAACCCACAACGTGATTTAGAAATCTATATTGATATTGCGGAACGTGCGGGTCAAAAAGCAGATGTTGAAAAAATTAAAGCTGGTATTCAGAAACGTATCGATAACGGAACTTTAAAAGTTGTTGAAAATTATGACAAAATTGAAGATACACCTGGCGAAATTGTAATGAAAATCTTAGCTTTTGATAGCGATTTAGACAAAATTGATCGTGTGAGTGAAAAACTAGCGCAATCTGAAAGCCTTGCAATATCATCATCTTCTCGAGGTAATATCGAAATTACTCACTCGGATGCTCAAAAAGGCATCGCATTAGAAACAATAGCAGAACGTCTTAATATTAAAATGGAAAATGTTATGGCTATTGGTGACAATATGAATGATATTTCTATGTTAGAACGTGTAGGTTATTCAGTGGCTATGGATAACGCAGCACCAGAAGTTAAAACAGTTGCTACTTATGCAACAGCATCAAATGAAAATAGTGGTGTGGGCAAAGCAATCATGAAATTACTTCAGGAAAATAACCAAAAATAGTATGAGGTGGAATTAGTAATGAAAGGATTAATCATAGTAGGTAGTGCCAAGGTAGGTTCACATACTACGGCATTGTCTCAATATTTAAAAGGTCACTTTGAAGAGCATGACTTTGAAGTAGACATCTTTGATTTAGCAGAGTCTCCGATACATCAATTAGATGTTTCTGGGGCTTCAAATCCTAGCGAGGATTATAAACAAAATCTGCAAACATTGAAAACAAAAGCACGTGAAGCGGATTTCCTTGTGTTAGGAACCCCAAATTATCATGGTTCATACTCAGGTATTTTGAAAAATGCACTAGATCATTTAACGATGGATGATTTTAAAATGAAACCTGTAGGACTCATCGGTAACAGTGGTGGTATTGTGAGTTCTGAACCACTATCACATTTACGTTTGATTGTGCGTTCACTATTAGGCATCGCAGTGCCTACACAAATCGCAACACATGATACAGACTATAAAAAATTAGAAGACGGTACATTTTATTTGTTTAATGAAGAGTTTCAATTACGCGCACGCTTATTTGTAGACCAAATTATCTCATTTGTTAAAAATAGTCCGTATGAACATTTAAAATAAAAAACACAATATATTAGGAATAATTAAATAAGCCACTCAATTCTGTATTAGACAGGTGTTGAGTGGCTTAAGTATTAATTATGAGTAGAAAGGTTGGTTTAATTTGGTTATTTTAGTTTTGTTTATTGAAACAATTTTTATAACGATATATACAATTGGTGCTCTTTTCGGATATTTTAATCAATCAATTTCTCCGTGGACTTTAGTTATTTTCTGGAGTGGTAGTATTATTGTCCTCATTAGTACTATTTTCTTAAGAAAATATAACAAAGAAAAGTTCAGTGAAGAAATGTCTAAGTATGAAGAAAGTCCTTCTTTAGCCAATAATGAATATTTTTATCAAGCCCCACTATATTTATTTGATGATATGCACGTAAAAGTTCATGGTTATCAAAAAATGTCATGGGTTCCTTACTTTAATAATACATTGCAAAAATGGCTAAGTATTTTTAATTTTATGTCAGCGGCAGGTTTAAAATTGACCTCCGAAAAATCTAAGATTATTTTGAAAAGAGAAAAATTATGGGCACTTAAACCCCAATATACAGTTTTTATAAATGATAAAAAAATAGGCGAGTTATCAATGCTGAAATTGCTGAAGGGTGGTATGAAACAGCAAACACCTTTTGTTTTTAAAGATGATAAATATGAATATAAATTCGAGAATCCTTACTTTTCAACTCAAACTAAAATTACGGATATTGAAGGAAATTCAATTCTAACTGCAAACCGTTCTTTCTTTGATTTGGGTAAAAATTTGATAACGCAACGTAGAGGAGAAAAGCATTATGTGACTATATCTTCTACTGAAAATTATCCAGAACAATTGTGGTTAGCATTGTACATTATGGTAATGAATAATAAACAAAGCAATAAATAAAAATACTTAAGCTTCAAAGTGGCTTAAGTATTTTTATTTGTTTTATTCTACTTTTAATATAGACGATACAATCAATTGGTATTGTTCTAAGATTTCATTGATACTGTTGAAATCAATGTCATATAAGTAAATACGTCTTTCATCGTGTTCATCGCGAGATTTTTTGAAAAGACCTAAACGACTTAGATTGTTCAGTTGAATAGAAATAGGTGTATTTTCAATATTTAAGTTATTTTTGAGTTCTACAGCATCAATTTTCTTTTTGTTGAGGCACTTAAGTTTATCTAAAATAATAATTTCAAGGAAGCTCAATTTTAATTTGTGCTTAATTGCTCTTTTGATAAAATTACGATGTTCTTCATATAAAATTGTGTTCATATGTATCTTCTCACTCCATTTAAAAAACGATTAAATTCAGTTGATTAACAATTGATTTAGTTTGATATATCACGCAGAATTTTTAGCCATTTTAATTTTTAAGTAATTGATAAAGTGCGTTTACTATAAGTTTCTTGGATTGTTCGTAGAGAATTGGGCTAGTGTCCTTCATCCTATACATGTGTAATCATAAATTGTGTTGCTAAAGAGATGTTTAAGAAGTGCAGTGATTATTGGTGTGAATGATCATTATCAGAAATGGTGGAGGCTATTTTATTATTCATGATTCATTTCACTAGACTTAGTAAAAAATGAAATAAAATTTCTGCATAATAATTTTAATATGAAAATTGTATAAATGACATTAGCTAAATTTAATTCTTAACATGGATTGTTTTAAAATTTTTAAATATTCGAGAATTTTATAGCTATTATTTTAATCAAAAGCATCGAAATTTTACTACAACAAATTAGTAGTACATTTTGTTTTAAAAGTAAATTACATGTAAAACGCAGTTATTAGTTAAGAAATGGGGTTGGGACAACGAAAACTTATTATAAAATTTGATTTATGTCCCATTTTCTAGGATTACAGAAAAAAACGTATCATGATAGAGACGATATGGAGATAGTTTTTGCATGTGCAAGATGGTACAACTAAACTGTAATTTGATTTAAATTGATGAAAAAGGTGATAGTTAATACTTTTTTACATCAAAGAACGTAAGTTGGTAAAAATAAAAGGGAATTAAACACTTTACCAGTGTTAGTTTCAAAGTCCATACCTTTGTATAGATTTCCCAAGATTTTCATGTAATATCATGGTAGTATGATTTTACAGAAGTCACATGTAAATGTGGGAACTTCTATAACAGATAGAAAAAACACCTAGCCAGGTTCCAACCAACGACTAGGTGCCAAACACATAGCACATACTACCGAGCTACTAACTCACAATATGTATCACAATTAGCCTATTCAGTTAGGTGCTCTCGTTACGCCAATAACGGGAGCTTATTTTTTTACCTTGTTACATTTATAAACAACATATAGAGTTCCAATAATCTGTAATGCAATTTTTAGGTTTATCTCAATGTTAATTGTGGATTAAGTGTAATTAAAATACTGATGCTAAAAAAAATGATTTCAAAGTTTCATTTAATGATTCTACTATAAATCAAGATATATTATGAACTTAGAAAGTAAAGAAACCCTTCGCACTCATTCACGAAGGGTTTCTCTACTTTCTGAGATGATTGTTTAGTTACAATCACTTGTATATTGAAAAAAGTATATTATTTTCTGTATTTTAGCTTGGCGAATGCGTCATGTTGATGAATAGATTCTTCGTTGCGGCATTCAATATCAAATCCATCTAGCCACTCGAAACCTACCAAATCTGCAGCAATTAAGCGTATTAAATCTTCAACAAACCTTGGATTTTCATAAGCGCGTTCTGTAACACTTTTTTCGTCAGGACGTTTCAAAATAGGATATAATACTGAACTTGCATTTGCTTCCATAGCATCTAAAATCGTATCTTTATAGTCTTCAGTCAAAGCTGCATCTTTATTGATATAAGCTTTAACTGTAACGATACCGCGTTGATTGTGCGCTGAGTATTCGCTAATTTCCTTTGAGCAAGGGCATAGGGTAGTAACTGCAGCTTCAATAGTAATCTCTTTACGCGTCACGTCTTTTTGATCGATAGCTAAACCATAAGTGACATCTGCGTGTCCTACTGCTTTAATTTGCGTCACTGGGCTATAGCGATCAAAGAACCATTTTGCAGAGACATCTAAACCAGCTGCATTTTGATTCATGTTTTTTTGTAAACTGCGCAATACTTGGTATAGCGTATCGAAATCTAATTCAATGCCGTTATTATAATGCTTTTCGACACTTTCTAAAATACGGCTCATATTGATACCTTTTTCATCTAAATTCAAACTTGTTGAAAAACTAAAGTTCCCAGCGGATTGGAAACGATCAACAAATACAGGGTATATAAGGTTTTTAATACCCACTTCTTCTATTTCAAATAAAAAGTTTTTATTTGTACTTTGTAAATCTTTCATTTCTTCTTTAATCGTTGGTTTCGTACCTTCTATTGGGTCGACGGAACCAAAATGTTTCCAGCGACCTTCACGTGTAGATAAGTCAAATTCTGTCATGCTATTGCCTCCACTTAAGATTCAAAGTTATAAGTCCAATAAGGTTCTACTTCTAAGAAACTTTGAGCTTCTCCAGACACTTCTGGTGTTGCAAGTTGCTTAAGAAATGGTCCTGTTTGAGATGCGTGCGCCTCAAATGCGCGAAGTTTTACCTCTTTATAATCACTGATCTCATTTAGAATATCAGGGGCACCTAATTTTTCAGATGCATCATTACTAAATGCTACGAGTTGTAAACGTGGTCTTTCAGTTGCGGGCATACGACCCACCGTTCTAACGACTGCTTCTGCTGTGGCTTCATGGTCTGGATGTACTGCGAATTGTGGATAGAAAGAAATAATGACTGATGGTTGTAATTCATCAATTAATGATTTGACCATTGCGTCCATTTCCTCATGAGGTTCAAATTCAACAGTCTTATCGCGTAATCCCATCTTACGTAAATCCGTTATGCCAATCGCATCCATAGCATCTTCTAATTCTTTTTCACGAATATCCGGCAGAGTTTCGCGTGTTGCAAAAGGTGGGTTTCCTAAATTACGTCCCATTTGGCCTAAAGTTAAACACGCGTAAGTGACTGGTACGCCATTGTCGATATAACGTGCTAATGTGCCTGCAGATGAGAAAGATTCATCATCTGGATGTGGAAAAATCACTAATACTTGACGTTCTTCTGGCATGATATATCCCTCCTTAAGCTTTAAATGGTTGCGTACTAATTTCTAGGGCAGCTGCCAATTGTCCTTCATAGTTAAATCCAGCTAATAGAAATTCGCCGTCATCATTAATTTCATAATGTGTTAAACCTTGTACGTATACCCAACCGTTATCTTTTAATTTAAGTCCAACGCGGAATGGGTCTTTGTCTCCGCCTTTGAGTTGTGCATGTTCAAAGGTTACTTGGATGTTTCGTAAAAAGGTGCCTGCATTAAATACACGTTGATCAAAATGTGCAGCATATGCACCATTGGTTGTTTCAACATGCAGGTACACCGCTTTATTTTCATAGGATGAAAGTATAGATTGCACGTGTGATTGGTCTATGGTTTCCAAATGTTAGCCTCCTTTGTATTTAAAATTCATTTATTGAAATAGCATTCATTTAGTATATTGTCTAAAAATAGTCTATGTCTTAGTTTAAACCAACTCGACTACATTTTCTACCAGAAAAGTGAATTTTATAGATTAAGCATGAATTTTTGATTATCTATCTATTTTACTAAAAAAGTGGAGATAAATGTATCACTCTGCTCAATTGGTATGAATTTCTTTGTTTTATAAGGTTTATGACTAACAAACTTCAATTTCTTTAATTCAATAGAGAAACACGTATAATGAATCATGTAATAGATATGTTGTAATGTTTCGATAGTATTTACTAATTTATGGGGGTTATGTAAATGAAGATAACAAATCTTGGAACACGGGCAAATGCTTCGTTTTATGTGGCATGTGAATTATATAAGCAAATGAGTCAACAAAGTCACAGTAAGTTGGGATTAGCAACTGGTGGCACTATGGTAGATATGTATCAATTTTTAGTAGATTTATTACACAAAAATCAGTTAGATGTCAGTCACATTGAAACGTTTAATTTAGATGAATACGTAGGTCTTGATGCACAACATGACCAAAGTTATCACAGTTATATGAATCAAGTATTATTTAAGCAATACCCAAATTTTAATCCATCACTAACTCATGTGCCAAATGGTAATGCAGATGATTTAAATGTAGAGGCTCAACGCTATGAAGACCTAATTAACCAACAAGGTCCAGTCGATATTCAAATCTTGGGCATTGGAGAAAATGGGCACATCGGTTTTAATGAACCTGGTACAGATATCAATAGTGCGACACATGTTGTAAATTTAACTGAAAGTACAATTCATGCTAATAGTCGCTATTTTGATAATGAAAATGAAGTGCCTAAACAAGCAATTTCTATGGGATTATCTACAATTTTAAAAGCACAAAGAATTATATTATTAGCATTTGGTGAAAAGAAAAGAGCCGCGATTGAACAACTAACACAAAATGAAGTGAATAGTGAAATTCCTGCCTCAATCTTGCATGCTCATCCAAATGTTGAAATTTATGTAGATGACGAAGCAGCACCAAAATCATAGCACATCGTTTTAATTTATAAGAAACGGGTAGACATTTTAAGTAAAAGATTTTAAATAAGCAGAGTCATCTAATGACTTTAATCATTTATTTCAAGAAGGGACGGATCATATTGGAATTACAACTTGCAATTGATTTATTAAATAAAGAAGAAGCAGCAGAACTTGCAAATAAAGTTAAAGATTATGTAGATATTGTAGAAATTGGTACACCAATTGTTATTAATGAAGGTTTACCAGCAGTTCAACATTTAAATGATAACATTGATGGCGTTAAGGTCTTAGCTGACTTGAAAATTATGGATGCAGCAGACTATGAAGTGAGCCAAGCGATTAAATTTGGTGCAGATGTAGTTACGATTTTAGGTGTAGCTGAAGACGCATCAATTAAAGCTGCAGTCGAAGAAGCACATAAAAATGGCAAAGAATTATTAGTAGATATGATTGCCGTGCAAGATTTACAAAAACGTGCAAAAGAATTAGATGAATTAGGTGCAGATTATATCGCAGTGCATACAGGTTATGATTTACAAGCTGAAGGTGAATCACCATTAGAAAGCCTTCGCCAAGTAAAATCAGTGATTAATAATTCTAAAGTTGCAGTAATCGGTGGTATTAAACCAGATACAATTAAAGAAGTTGTGGCTGAAGAGCCAGACTTAGTTGTAGTTGGTGGCGGTATTGCGAATGCAGATGATCCAGTAGCAGCAGCAAAACAATGTAAAGATGCGATTGAAGGCAGATAATATGACTGAAATCACAAATTATCGTCTGATCTTAGATGAATTAGCAAACACACTAAATCACATTAAAGATAGTGAAGCTGAAACCCTTGTTGCTAAAATCGTAGAAGCGAAACAAATTTTTGTAGCAGGTAAAGGGCGTTCAGGATTTGTAGCCAATGGTTTTGCAATGCGTTTGAATCAATTAGGAAAAATAGCGCATGTCATTGGTGAATCAACGACACCTTCTATTTCTGACAAAGATTTATTTATCGTTATTTCAGGCTCAGGTTCAACTGTACACTTAAAATTACTCACAGATAAAGCACAAGAAGTGGGTGCTGAGGTTGTACTATTAACAACAAAACCAGATTCAGACATTGGTGAAAGTGCTGATGCAGTAATAGAATTACCTGCTGGTACTAAATACGATGCTGAAGGTTCATCCCAGCCATTAGGTAGTTTGTTTGAACAAGCATCACAAATCTTTTTAGACAGTATTGTCTTGGATTTGATGCCTAAGCTCAAGATAGATGAAACAATGATGCAACAAAATCACGCAAATTTAGAATGAAAAATTTGATGGGTTAGGCTGTAATTTAAATAAAACAAAAATTTAAGCTGCGAAACAATCTATAACATAGGTTAGTTTCGCAGCTTTTTTTATAGCTTATTTTACATAATGTATAAAAAATAGGGAGCAATTATAAAGCAGTCATCAATCTTAGTTGAATTTAAATGAAAATGGGATAGATAACCACAAGATGATTGATTTTTAATTATAAATGGCTATGTACTACGAAAATATGACTAAATTTACTTAAGAAATGGGATTGCTATGGCATTACGAACCATATTATCAATTGAGTAGATGTAAGTATAATAAACGAGCGAAATTCAGACTATAATGTTAACATGTTTTATATAAAAGTTTACAAAGAGTGGGATGAAGATGCCAAAATTACTGGACCAAATACAATATTTTTCCAAAATAGCACCTAATCGTAATGCATTATGTTTTGGTGCCGAGTGTGTTACATACAAACAACTAAACGATGAAATCAAGCGCCTTGAGATACAACTAGCTCAAATACCTAAGCGGTGTTTTGTAGGCATTGTCGTACAACAACCTAGGATGACAATGGTTCTATACTTGGCGTTATTGAATTCCGGCTGTGTACCATGCGTCATCGATGTACGGTGGTCGCAAAAACAAATTGATCAAATTGTGGCACAATATGGTATTCCATATCTCATCAATGACGAGTTAGAAGTAACCTCTACGCATGCAGTTCAGCATAAATTAGAATGGCATCATGACTTATTACATATAGGTTTTACTTCTGGAACAACGGGTCTGCCCAAAGCATATTATAGGGGTGAACGCTCTTGGCTAATTTCATATGAAATGACTGAAGCGTTAATGGAAGAAAAAGTAGATACACTAGTAGCTCCTGGGCCGCTATCACATTCATTATCATTATTTGTTTGTGTGTTTGCTTTATATAGTGGACGAAGTTTTATTGGTCAAGAACAGTTTGATGGTCGATTATTATTGGAAACCATACATCAAGAACTACAGGAAAATACAAGCGCCTTATTTGTAGTACCAACTATGTTAGTTTCATGTTTTGTTTCACATCAAGTTACGCGACAATTAAGGTATGTATTTACGACCGGAGATAAATTGTCTGATTCAGTTAGGGAGCAAGTGCAACTACATTTTCCACGTGCATTACTCATAGAATTTTTTGGAACATCAGAGGCAAGCTTTATTAGTTATAACTATAATAATGAAGCACCAGCAGCATCTGTTGGAAAACCATTTTCAAATGTTGAAATTCAATTGAATCAACCTGATTCACAAGGCATCGGTCAGTTAAACATTAGAAGTAATATGACGTTTAATGGCTATGTTTTGAATCAGTATAAGGAAGTTGATTGGATTAATGTCGGAGATTTTGCTTCCATTGATCAGCATGGCTATTTGTATTTACATGGTCGGCAACATGATCGCATGATTATTGGTGGACGAAATGTTTATCCAAGTGAAATCGAACGTGTTGCACAAATATATCCAGAATTAGATGAAGTGGTGGTATTAAGTGAGCCACATTCTAAATTTGGAGAAATTGCAGTCTTACTTTATGTAGGTGAAACTAATATTTCTAAAAAAGAGATAAAATCTTTTTTGAGTAATCATTTAGCTAAATACCAAATACCGTCGAAAATAATTAAAATACAGCAAATGTCTTATACGCAAAGTGGGAAAATTGCACGAAGCACAATGAAAAAACGCTATTTGAAAGGGGAATTTTAAAATATGAAGGATGTTGTCATAGTAGCAGCAAAACGTACACCATTTGGAAAATATGGCGGCGCGCTCAAACATATTGAACCTGAAAATTTATTGATGCCATTGTTTGACTATTTTAAAGCACAATACCCTGAATCTATGGCTCGCGTGGATGATGTTATTTTAGGTAATGTCATTGGTAACGGCGGCAATATTGCGAGAAAAGCATTGTTAGAAGCGGGGCTAAAGACAGAAATACCTGGACTCACTGTGGATAGACAATGTGGTTCTGGCTTAGAGGCTATTATGCAAGCATGCAGAATGATTCAATCTGGTGCAGGTTCAATTTATATTGCAGGTGGTGTAGAAAGTACAAGTCGCGCACCATGGAAGATTAAACGTCCGCAGTCTGTTTATGAGACACAGTTGCCTGAATTTTATGAACGCGCGTCATTTGCCCCTGATGGACAAGACCCGTCAATGATTGAAGCTGCTGAAAATGTAGCACAAACCTACCATATAAGTAGGGAAGATCAGGATAAATATGCATACCTAAGTCACAGGAAAACGATTGATGCGTATCAGCAACATATTATTTCCCGAGAAATTATACCGATGCGCGTAAAAGGGAAGACACTGCATCAGGATGAAAGTATTAAATCACATTTAGATGAACGATTATTAAATCGTTTAAAACCACTACTACCAGGTGGTTCCGTGACTGCTGGCAATTGTTGTATGAAGAATGATGGAGCGGTACTTTTACTTATTATGGATAAAACAACGGCGCTTAACCATGGATTTACGAGTGGTTTGTCATTTAAAGCAGGCGTAACAGTCGGCGTTGATTCAAAGCTCTTAGGTATAGGACCTATACCAGCAGTAACTCAATTATTAACTAATTGTGAATACAAAATGGATGATATCGATGCAGTGGAATTAAATGAAGCCTTTGCTTCGCAAGTCTTAGCGAGTCAAAGAAGTTTAAATATTCCTACTGAGAAACTTAATATCTATGGTGGTGCAATAGCTACGGGTCACCCATATGGTGCGAGTGGTGCTGCATTGGTCACACGTTTGTTTTATTTGGAAAATCATAACAAAACCATTGCGACAATGGGAATTGGGGGAGGAATGGGGAATGCAGCCCTATTTGAACGATGGTCATGTAACAAAAATAATTCAGTTTGATGGTAAAGAAATAGATGCTTATAAACAATTATTTGGTGATAATTCTCCATCCAATCTAGTACCACCGCTTTATTGTGCCAAATTGTGGCCGCAATTTGAGTTGTTTCAACCATTTATGAAAAAAACAATATTATTAAAAGAAACACAAGTTACTCAAATATATGACTTGAAAGTAGATTCACACTATTTAGCGAATATTTACATATTAGAACAGAAGAAAGTACGACAATTTATGAAATATGTCCTGAAACTAGAAATTAATAAAAATGAATATAACTGTATAACTATTATCCAAACTTTTATGGAGAGAATTTAAAATGATTCAAATAACAAGAGAAGCAGTTGAACAATATTTAAAAATAGTCAATGATCCAAACCCGATACATGATCAAATTATACCTGGGCAAATGGTCGCACAAATAATAATTTCACAACTACAATTAGATTGGTCATCATTTAAAATTAAATATGTTGAAAGTATTGAGATAAATGAAGTTATTGATTATAAGCACACCACCGATAACAAGGTGATTGTGTCAAATGTATGTGGAAAAATCAAGATGAAAATTTTTAAAAGTTAAAAATTAAAAACGATATTCAAGCATATAAAATATCTGTATAAAAATGATTTAAAATAAAAAGACATGTCATATTTAATATACCTTTTATGTATAAAAATTTATGAAAAATACTTTTCGAATCGCAAATCAGTTTGACAATATTAATTAACTCCGTATAATTATGTAACATATTAAGGGAGTGGACATATTCATGGATTATGAAAATGATTTTGATAAAAGTAACATAAATAAGGTAGATGCGAAAACAGCTAAAAAAACTGTGTTTGCTACAGGTATCGGAAATGCAATGGAATGGTTTGACTTTGGATTGTATTCATATCTAGCGGTTATCATAGCGCAGAACTTCTTTAGTTCAGTAGAAAATGATCAACTGAAAATGGTATTTACATTTGCGACCTTTGCAATCGCATTCTTACTTCGACCAGTCGGTGGTATCATATTTGGTATTATTGGCGATAAATATGGCAGAAAAGTAGTTCTTACAACAACCATTATTATGATGGCGTTCTCGACGTTACTCATTGGGTTGTTACCAACATATGATCAAATAGGTGTTTGGGCACCGATATTCCTCTTACTCGGTAGAATTTTACAAGGATTTTCAACAGGTGGAGAATACGCAGGAGCAATGGTCTATATTGCTGAATCATCTCCAGATAAAAAACGTAATACGCTTGGTTCTGGTTTAGAAATTGGAACTTTGTCTGGTTATATTGCAGCATCAATATTAAGTGGTTTATTGTTCTTCTTTTTAAGTGAGGATCAAATGGCATCATGGGGTTGGAGAATTCCATTTATTTTAGGATTATTCTTAGGAATATTTGGTTTTTATTTAAGAAGAAAGTTAGAAGAATCACCTGTATTTGAAAATGAAATTGCAACGAAGCCAAAAAGAGATAACGTTGGTTTCTTAACAATTATAAGATATTACTATAAAGATATTATTGTATGCTTTGTAGCAGTTGCGTTCTTTAACTGTACAAATTATATGGTAACTTCATACTTACCTTCATATTTACAAGAAATTGTGAAGATGGATAGTGCAACTGTTTCTATACTAATTACAATAGTCATGGCGGTTATGATTCCATTAGCATTGATGTTTGGACGCCTTGCAGATAGAATTGGTGAGAAAAATGTATTCTTAATAGGCTTAGTAGGTACAGCAGTATTTAGTATCTTGGCTTTTATACTGTTACAATCAACATCAATTGTCTTTGTTATTGTAGGGGTCTTTGTCTTAGGATTCTTCTTGGCAACATATGAAGGAACAATGCCAGGTTCATTACCTACAATGTTCTATACACATATTAGATATAGAACATTGGCAGTAACATTTAATGTTTCTGTATCTCTATTTGGTGGAACTACACCATTAATTGCAACTTCACTCGTTGCGAAGACTGGCGATCCATTGGCACCAGCTTATTATTTAACTGCAATGAGTATTGTCGGTATTATCGTCATTACTTTGTTACATGTTAGTACATCAGGTAAATCATTGAAAGGTTCTTATCCGAACGTTGAAAATGATAAAGAATTTGATTACTATGCAAATAACCCTGATAAAGCTTTATGGTGGGCAAAAGATAAGCGTGTTTAAATGATTAGAAATACTTTATATTATTAAATATGAAACTGAAATGTCATCAAGTTTAATATCTTGGTGGCATTTTTTTGTGTTATAAAGATAAATAAACTAATAGGTTCTGTTAAGTATGAGAATAGATTTTTAAAATTTGTATTAAACATTGACATTCAAAAATTCTAGTGTATTATATTCGTTAGATATCTAATTAAATGAGGTGTTAGTTTGGAAGAGTCATATGGGTATTTATTTCGGATGCTTGGTCATGAGATGAAGCGCAAAGCAGATCAACGATTGAAATCTTACGATATTACCAATGAACAAGGACATACACTTGGTTATATTTATGCACATCAGCAAGACGGACTCACCCAAAATGATATAGTAGTAAGCCTGCAACGTAAGGGCTCAACGGTCAGTAGCTTACTCAAGAATTTAGAAAATAAAAAGTTGATTTATCGCTATGTCGATGCAAATGATACAAGACGCAAAAACCTAGGTTTAACGGAAGCTGGAAGGAAGCTAGTTGAGTCATTTACAGGTGTCTTTGATGAAATTGAAGCACTCATGTGTGCACAATTTTCGAAAGAAGAAAATGAAAAAATGAAACAAAATTTGATGAAAATGATAAAAAGCTTGGAAGATTAGTGATATAGAGTGGCTGTTTTGGATCTTAATCCACAGTCACTATTATTTTGAATATATAGTTAGATATCTAATTATAAGGTGTCTAACGGAATGGGAGATTTTAAAAATGAAGGAAGAACAGTTATATTATTTTGAAAAAGCATCAGTATTTAAAGCAATGATGCATTTTTCATTGCCAATGATGATTGGAACTTTATTAAGCGTAATTTATGGCATTTTAAATATTTATTTCATTGGATTTTTAGGCGATAGTCACATGATTTCAGCTATTTCGCTTACACTGCCAATATTTGCATTACTGATGGGATTTGGAAACTTTTTTGGTGTAGGTGGTGGGACATATATATCCCGATTATTAGGCGCAAAGGATTATCACAAAACAAAATTTGTGAGCGGTTTTTCAATATATGGTGGATTGGTTTTAGGCATCCTGATAATCTTAGTAACTATTTTTAATACTGAACAAATTGCACAAATATTAGGTGCTCACGGAGAAACGATGTATTTTACAAGTAATTATTTGAAAGTAATGTTTTTAAGTGCACCATTTGTAATTTTATTCTTTATTTTAGAACAATTTGCACGTGCAATGGGTGCACCGGTTATATCTATGGTTGGTATGTTATTGAGTGTGGCAATAAATATTATTTTAGATCCGATACTCATTTTTGGATTTGATTTAAATGTAGTAGGTGCAGCATTAGGAACAGCAATTTCAAACGTAGTTGCATCCATCTTTTTTATTCTTTACTTTATGAGAAAAAATGACATCATTTCGATTAGTATTAAGTACATCAAGCCAACACGTGAGATTTTAACAGAAATTGTTAAAGTCGGAATACCGGCGTTTTTAATGAGTGTTCTAATGGGTGTGACAGGGCTCGTACTTAATTTATTTTTAGCAGGATATGGAAACTTCGCGATTGCTAGTTATGGTATTTCTTTTAGATTAGTACAATTTCCAGAATTAATTATTATGGGATTATGTGAAGGTGTTGTGCCACTGATTGCTTATAATTTTATTTCAAATAAAGCACGTATGAAAAATATTATTAAAGCAGTTATTTTATCAATTGCTATGCTGTTTGTTGTATGCATGATTATTGTATTTACAATGGGTCACTCAATCATTGGTATGTTCTCTAATGATGCTACTATTGTTGATTTAGCGACATTTATCTTGAAAGTGACGATGACTTCACTACTATTAAATGGTATTGGTTTCCTATTTACAGGTATGCTACAAGCCACTGGTCAAGGTCGTGGTGCAACGATTATGGCAATCTTGCAAGGTGTTGTTATCATACCAGTGTTATTTGTAATGAATGGATTATTTGGTTTGCACGGTGTCATTTGGTCACTTTTAATTGCAGAAACAATTTGTGCATTAGCTGCAATGTTTATTGTTTATATGTTAAGAGATAAGTTGACTGTAGATAAAGCAGAATTATTAGAAGGCTAAATGAAAGACACATCTGTTCTGAAATTAATGGAATAGGTGTGTTTTTGTGATATGAAAAGTAATGCATATAATTTTATAGGTAATTAAATAGCTAAGGCTTGGTTATTATTATATTTAAAAATGATGAAATTGGTTCTAATATATAAGAAAAGTACTCGTAAGTAGGATTACAAATGCAAAAGCATTTGCATAAGAATGACTAAACTTTATAAATAAAGTAGTCATTCTTTATTACGCATCCTTAGATATTGAATTTAATGAAACATCAATGATGATCTGCGAAGAATTTAAAGTCTTATACGTATAAAAAAGTGGTACATGGGTTAGAACTGCTTCGAGGTTACTCTCCAAGCAAACAAAGGGGACAATCTTTGTCTAACCATGTACCACTAAGGGTGTGTGTTTATAGGGATGTTTTATTCAAGTAAGTTTAAGGGGACAACTTAAACTTACTTTTTGTTTTAATACATATTTCTTAATAAGGGGAGTTAATTGTATATCGTTTCTTCTGGTTTCGCTTATTGCCATTTCTGTTTCATCTTGGATGTGTTGAAAATGAAACTAGTAACTCAATTTCATGTTATCAATGTCATTTTCTAGTAGAGAGAGTAACTTATATAATTCAGTCTTGTTGAAACTTTCATCGAATTTAACAGAAATTGTTTTGAAAGTCTGGGTGATAATTTCATATATTGGGTTACCATTTTCAAAAGCTTTCTTGTAGATAATCATGTTGTGTTCCCTCCTTCATCTCTCTACACTACATATAATAATAGAAATCTATGCGAAATACATGAGTCTGTAGTATCAACTTTAACTAGGACTAACGTCGTATATTATTAGAAAATTCAATTAATTTTTTTAGAAGAGTGGAAGTGTCGGTTTAATAAGGTTTGTACTACATAAAAACATATATTATATTGTTTTTTAGTTTATATTTGCACTTTGAGTAATGCTATTGTAACATTGTAATCGAATCGTAATATAATATGATTCAAAAAAAGTAATGGAGTGATACAGTATGAATAAGATTGCAAAGACTTTTGTAGCGGGTAGCATTGTATTGGGGACTGCATTAGGCGTAAGCGTTTCTAACGTAGACGTATCACAAAACGAAGCACAAGCAGCAACAACGCCATATTATCACTATGATGGTTACGCAGGTAATAATCCTAGTTTTTTATTAAATGGGCAATTTAAAAATGGTGTTAAATATAACAACGTTACATTTAATGGTGTGAAAATCAGTAGTAAAACTACAGAAAATACAGTGCCAACATTTAAAAAATATGACCAAACGTTTACAAGTTATTCTAAAAAACACAAAACAGCGAGCAATGTAAGTATACCTATCACAGGAAATCTAACATATAGCCAAGTGAAGAAAGCATATGGAAGTGAACTTGCTAAAATTAAAGAACCAGAGAAAAAGCCTAAAGGTACTGGTGTTTATGCTTATAAACCAAATCAAGTAGGTCCAGTAGTGTACTTTGAAATGACAAATAGCAAAGTTACCGAAGTGAATATTGGTTATGGTGGTTATGGTGGATAAAAAAGAATGAAATCAATATAAAATAAAAGTAAAAATGAAGAAAACGCACACTCAAGATTTCGAGTGTGCGTTTTCTTCATTTTTATACTTCTGTAACTTCTACATCAATGTGTTCAACACGATTATAAGCACCGTGGTCTACTGGACCGACGAAATCATTCATCTTCCAACCATTTTTAATCGCAGAAGCAACAAATGCTTTAGCAGCAATCACAGCTTCTTTAGGTGATTTGCCATTTGCTAAGTAGGCTGTCGTTGCAGCAGCAAATGTACAACCTGCACCGTGATTATAACTTTGTTGGAACATGTCTGTTGTTAATTGATAGAATTGTTCTCCATCATAGTAAAGGTCGTATGACTTATCTTGATCTAGCGCTTTACCACCTTTAATAATAACGTGTTGTGCGCCTTGTTTATGGATAACTTGAGCAGCTTCTTTCATATCGTCTATAGATTTTAAAGTACCTAAGTTTGATAGTTGCCCAGCTTCAAATAAATTTGGTGTGACAACAGTTGCTTTTGGTAGTAAATGTTCAATCATAGCATCTGTATTATCAGGGTTGAGTACTTCATTTTCCCCTTTACATACCATGACTGGATCTACTACAAAGTAATCTGCGCCAGATTCTACAAATGCCTCGCCTGCACGTTTAATGATTTCTTGCGTGCCTAACATACCAGTTTTTACTGCATCTGGTCCAATTGAAATAGCTGTTTCTAATTGTTTTTCAAATACATCGAATGGAATTGGTGTTACATCATGAGACCATGAGGCTTTATCCATTGTCACGATAGATGTTAACGCTACGATACCGTAAGTATCAAGTTCTTGGAATGTTTTTAAATCTGCTTGCATACCAGCGCCAGCACTTGTATCTGAACCGGCAATCGTTAATGTTTTTTTCAATGCCATGGAATTTCACTCCTAAATATCTTTTGCATATATCATATCACGTTTATCGAGTATGCAAAATAAAGGAAGGTTGAATGGGAGGAATTGATTATGTGAAATAGTTTCAATGACATAGCAAAGTTGAAGAAGTAAAGGAATACCTGGCCATTGAAGTCCATGCATAAACGCTACTAAACTTGTTAAAACAAGAAGTAGCGTTTATAATTTTTGCGAAGCAAAAAAGTGAATAAAGGAATACATTCCCTAAAGTGAATGCATAAGTGGTACTAATCTCATCTTCGAGAAAGTACCACTTTATATGTTAATATATCATTGAGGTGAGTGACATGGAATGGTCGGACGTTTTTCACGACATAACAACGAAGCATGATTTTAGTGAGATGCATGATTTTTTAGAAAAGGAATATACGACACAAACAGTATATCCGGATAGAGAAAATATTTATCAGGCATTTGATTTAACGCCATTTGAACAAGTAAAGGTTGTCATATTAGGGCAAGATCCTTATCATGGGCCAAAGCAAGCGCATGGTTTAGCATTCTCAGTTCAACCTGATGCGAAATTCCCACCATCGTTACGTAACATGTATCAAGAACTCGAAGATGATATTGGTTGTGTCAGACAATCACCACATTTACAAGATTGGGCGCGTGAAGGTGTACTTTTATTGAATACAGTATTAACTGTGAGACAGGGAGAAGCACATTCCCATAAGCATATTGGCTGGGAAATATTTACCGATGAAGTTATACAAGCAGTTTCAGAGCATTTGAATCATGTTGTATTCATTTTATGGGGCAAACCAGCGCAACAAAAAATTAAACTCATAGATACAGCTAAACATCATATTATCCAGTCACCACACCCAAGTCCATTATCAGCGTATCGAGGGTTCTTTGGTTCTAAACCCTATTCAAAGACAAATACATATTTAGAAGAAAATGGCATTCAACCCGTGCAGTGGTGTGAGAGTGAGGCATAAAATGGAAAAAGATAAAATAATTCAATTGATAGAACAAGAATTGGTGCAGGCAGATGAAGCAAATACACAAGCGGAATTCGAAAAACATATGTACGCGATTCATACCTTAACATCGTTGGCCACAGAGACTACGACGACAAAAATAACATATAGCGATAACAGTTTTAATGTTTCGGCGTCATTTCCATCGTCAACGAAACAGCAATCCACAAAGACCACTCAAGGTATCTCTAATGAAGAAATCAGAGCTATGGGTGGAAAAGTGTCAGGAACAAGTAATTCAAACGTAACTTCTAATTCTACGCTGTCTTCAAATAAATTAGTTACGGATGATAATATAGGCAATGGTGACTCAATTTTTGATTTTTAAAATTTTAACAGGAACAGGTGTGAAATAAATATGATGAAAGTGTTTATAATATTAGGTGCCTTAAATGCAATGATGGCAGTGGGAACAGGTGCATTTGGTGCGCATGGTTTAGAAAATAAATTATCTGACAAATATATGTCAGTTTGGGAAAAAGCTACAACGTACCAAATGTATCATGGGTTAGGTTTACTTGCCATTGGTATCATAAGTGGTACGACGTCTATTAATGTAAGTTGGGCAGGTTGGTTACTGTTCTTTGGTATTGTGTTTTTCAGTGGTTCACTCTATATTTTGGCATTAACGCAAATCCGTATTCTTGGCGCGATTACTCCAATTGGGGGCGTACTATTCATCGTAGGCTGGTTGATGCTAGTAATAGCTACGTTTAAATTATAGACTTTTAATTGTTATAGAATTCATCTTGGGGGTATAATACAACTCACGAGGTGAATTTTTTATGAGTCAAAATAATAAACAGATAGATAGAGGAGATTTGAAGCAGAACCTCTCAGAAAAATTTGTGTGGGCAATTGCTTATGGATCTTGTATAGGATGGGGTGCGTTTATATTACCAGGTGACTGGATTGGACAATCGGGTCCGATTTCAGCTGCGATTGGTATTGTCATTGGTGCACTGTTAATGATACTCATAGCGGTAAGTTATGGTGCATTAGTTGAAAGGTTCCCAGTTTCAGGTGGTGCCTTTGCATTTAGTTTTTTAGGATTTGGGAGATATGTCAGTTTCTTTTCTTCATGGTTTTTAACTTTTGGTTACATATGTGTAGTTGCACTCAACGCGACGGCATTTAGTTTGTTAATTAAGTTCTTGTTGCCAGATGTTTTAGAAACTGGAAAATTATATACGATTGCAGGTTGGGACGTTTATATTACTGAAATTTTGATAGCATCATTATTACTAATTGTGTTTATGTTTATCGCAATTAAAGGTGCGAGTGTTTCGGGTTCACTGCAATATTACTTCTGTGTAGCGATGGTTATTACAATTTTACTATTATTCTTCGGTTCTTTCTTTGGAGGTAATTTCTCTTTAGAAAATTTACAACCTTTAACGAATGAAAAAGAAGGTTGGCTGACATCAATCGTTATGATTGTAGCAGTAGCACCGTGGGCATATGTCGGATTTGATAATATACCACAAACTGCTGAAGAATTTGATTTTTCACCTAATAAAACATTTAAATTAATCGTATATAGTCTGTTGGCTGCAGCATTTACGTATGTGTTAATGATTTTATATACAGGTTGGTTGAGTACTAATGCGAAGAGCCTTAATGGTAATCTATGGTTAACAGGAGCTGTAACGCAAGAAGCCTTTGGATATATTGGCTTAGCTGTGCTAGCTATCGCGATTATGATGGGAATATTTACCGGTCTGAATGGATTTTTAATGAGTTCAAGTCGACTATTATTCTCAATGGGACGTTCAGGCATAATGCCTTCTGTATTTAGTAAATTGCACAAGAAATACAAAACGCCATATGTAGCGATTATCTTCTTAGTTGCTGTGACATTAATTGCGCCATGGTTAGGGCGTACAGCGTTAACTTGGATTGTAGATATGTCTTCTACAGGTGTGTCGATTGCATACTTTATTACATGTTTATCGGCGGCTAAATTATTCAGTTATAACAAAGCGAGCAATACTTATGGACCGATTTATAAGACATTTGCAATATTAGGTACAATCGTATCATTTATCTTCTTGTTGTTATTATTGGTGCCTGGTTCACCAGCATCACTTTCACTACCTTCCTATATTGCATTAGGAGGCTGGCTCGTGATTGGATTAATCTTCTTTGCCGTACGTTATCCTAAATTGAAATTAATGGATAATGATAAATTGAGCTTGCTCATATTGAATCGTTCTGAAGATGATGTGGATGCGATGGTTAATGAAAATGAACCGGAAAATAAAGATAATCAGCATACTTTTTAACTGAAAATATGCACAAAGCATAATGATATAAATTTAAATGAAAATCAAAAAACGGGCAGTTCTCCTAATTAGGTGGACTGTCCGTTTCTTTTTATAAAGCTAATATATAAATCGCTATAACTATAGAAATGTAGTTAAAAGAGCTTGGTTAAAGGTTAACAATACGTTAAACTCTTTTTTTACGTATTTTTGTACCGGAAATAATGAGTTTTGATAATTGATCGGCAAATAATAATCCGAGTGCAATTGCACCTGCGATAAGTGTTACTTCAAGCATCGTGTTAATGGCTTTACTAAATTCTAGAAGTACTAGGTTTTTCGTAGCATCAAAAGCTAAGCCACCTGGTACAAGTGGTATGATACCTGGAATCATGAAGATGATAACAGGTTCTTTTTTTGAGCGAGCCATCACGTGACTTAAACAACCAAGTGCAAGACTGCCAAAGAAACTTGAATAAATTGTATGTGTATTTAAGCCGTCGAAAAAGAATGTATAAACCATCCAACCGCATGCCCCTACGATGCCGACAGTGTTGTATAAGCGTTTGGGCACATCAAATATAACACCGAAAAATAGGGAAGCAGTATAACTAAATATAAAGTTTAATATCCAAAACATAGACATTGCTCCTAAAAAATAATAAGTATTGTACTAACGCCTGCGCCAATTCCAAATGCAGTTACAAGTGCTTCTAATGATTTGGTAGTAAACATGAGCATGTGACCACCAAATAAGTCTTGTATAGCATTCGTAATGAGCACTCCGGGAACGATAGGCATGACGGCAGCGATGATGATTGTTGGTACTGAGCCACCAGGTATCAAATTATGACCGATAATGGAAATAGCACCTATTACAAGTGCACCTATAAATTCAGGGATAAATTGGGCATGTAATTTTTGTTGTAATACTTCTACGACGATGTATCCAAATGATCCTGCCAGTAGTGCGGTAAATACATCAATTAAATAGCCACCTTGCAAATATAAGAAGCTGACTGATATAACTGCAGCAGCTATAAATTTATATAGAAGATAGTGATTTTTAATACTTTGTTCGTTATAAATTTTTTGTAATTCTTGAAAAGCGTCTTCCAAAGAAATGTCGCCTGTCGCGAGTCGTCTGGAAATGCCGTTGGTTCGTGAAATGCGATGAAGATTTGTATCGCGTGTTCGAATTCTATACATACGTGGATAGGACTCATCATGTAGCATAAAGTTAATAACGGTGTTCGTTACGAAACTATTACTTTCTTTATGTCCTAAAGTCGTTGCAATACGTGTCATTGTATCTTCTACGCGAGAGCCTTCAGCACCAGATTCTAATAAAATTCTGCCTGCCAGCATGATGACATCTTTAGCCATTTTTTCATCATAACTTTCTATTGATTGATTATATATCGTCATTTGATCACCAATTATAATTTATTTAGCTAGCGCCATGCGAGGTAATCGCACTAGTGTTAACTTTAAAGTAATAATTTTTATTGTAACATTTTATTATTGGAATTTGTTATTAGAATTGGAATATGAATCGCGTATACAAACGTGGCTATTTTTATAGTGAATTATTTAATGCAGTTATGTTTCAAATATTTCAAATAGGTTAAAATAATATTAGTTAACTGTTACAAATGTATGTTGGGTAGCGACAATATACAACAGTTAATCTTTAAATTAAGTAGTGGTTAAGTTCTCCCAAACACACTACAATCAGACGAGGCTGAGCCATTTAATATGTGTCTCAGCCTCATTAAATTTGAGCAAATTACATACATAATATATGCACGAAAAACGGGAGTGGGACAGAAATCCATTTCTCTAATGAAGATTTCGTAGTCCCACCCCGGCAAGGATGACTAGGATTGAAATGTTTACCTGAGCTGACGCTCATGCATAAGTCTCACTAACTTATTAAATTAAAGCAGTGAGACTTTATGTTTTCAATTCAGTCATCTACAGTCTAATATGATACGAGCCTGAGACATCTATTTATGTCCCAGGCTCGTTCTGCTATGCTTTTAAAGCTATATATTTTATAAACTGAATAATGTTGGTAAGTTGTCTTCTGTAATAATATGACCAACATAGAAGCTACCAAAATCACCGTAGCGTGCAGTTGTTTCATCGAATCTCATTTCATAAACGATTTTTTTGAATTGTAGTGGGTCGTCCGCAAATAATGTGACACCCCATTCAAAATCATCGAAACCAACAGAACCAGTGATGAATTGTTTGATTTTACCAGCATATTTTCTTCCGATTTTACCATGTGCATACATTAATTCTTGACGTTTCTCTAACGGTAACATGTACCAATTGTACGTTTCGTTACGTCGTTTATCCATTGGATAGAAACAGATGTATTCAGTTTGAGGTAATTCAGGAAACAGTCTCGGTTTGATATGAGGATTTTCGTAAGGATCTTCATCTGATTTGCCAGCGAGATAGTTACCTAACTCAATAATAGAAACATATGAATATGTTGGAATTAAGAAGTCGGTAATTCTTAATTTATTAAATTCATTTTCAAAAGCATTTAAATCCTTCATCTCTGGACGTAATGCCCATAAAAGTATATCCGCTTTCTGACCAGTAATATTATAAAGTGCATGATCACCTACGTGATTTGTACGTGCCTCTTGATGTTTATTTAAAAATGATTGTAGCTCAGTTACGAGTGTTTGACGTTCATCATCTGGCACTAAGCGCAAACTTGACCAATCAATTGCATATAATAAATGTAAACTATACCATCCGTCTAATGTTTCTGGTGCTTGTGGCATTTAAATCGCTCCTTCATTATGAAAATTCTTATGTCTTCACTTCAAAATTTTACCATAAAGAAACGCTTAAAACATAAGCAAATGATTACAAATTGGTGACATGGAATTCTGTTGAAAAATAACGTATAATGAGAAACGTAAAATCATATGAAAAGAAATTCGAGGAGGCACCATAATGACGTTATTAGATGTATTACAAGAAAAGCTTACAGGTAAAAATGTGAAGATTGTCTTACCAGAAGGTGAAGATGAGCGTGTGTTGGAAGCTGCAACACAATTGAAAAAAACAGATTATGTATCTCCAATATTATTGGGGAATGAAGCAAATGTAAAAGCTTTAGCGAGTGATAAAGACTTAGACATTTCAGGTATAGAAATTATTGATCCTGAAACGAGTGAATTAAAAGGCGAATTAGTTTCTGCGTTTGTAGAACGTCGAAAAGGTAAAGCAACAGAGGAACAAGCTCAAGAAATGCTGAAAGACGTTAACTACTTCGGTACAATGCTAGTTTATACAGGCAAAGCTGAAGGACTTGTAAGTGGTGCAGCACATTCAACAGGTGATACAGTACGCCCAGCATTACAAATTATCAAAACAAAACCTGGCGTATCAAAAACGTCTGGTATTTTCTTCATGATTAAGGATGATAAACAATATATCTTTGGTGACTGTGCGATTAATCCGACGCTTGAAGCGCAAGATTTAGCAGAAATTGCAGTAGAAAGTGCAAAATCAGCGAAAAGCTTTGGTATGACACCGCGTGTTGCGATGCTAAGTTTCTCAACAAAAGGTTCTGCGAAGTCAGATGATGTTGAAAAAGTATCTAACGCAGTTGCTCTAGCTCAAGAAAAAATTGAAGCGGACAACATTGAAGACGTTATTGTTGATGGCGAATTCCAATTCGATGCAGCGATTGTACCAGAAGTTGCTAAGAAAAAAGCACCAGATGCTAAAATCCAAGGTGACGCAAACGTATTTATATTCCCAAGTTTAGAAGCTGGTAATATTGGATACAAAATTGCTCAACGTTTAGGTGGCTTTGATGCTGTAGGTCCAGTATTACAAGGGCTTAACTCACCAGTAAATGACTTATCTCGTGGCTGTTCAACAGAAGACGTATACAATTTATCAATAATTACAGCTGCGCAATCATTACAATAATGGACCTCGCAAGTAAATATTTTAACAGTGCAGATTGGCGCTATATCGATCATTCTTCGGGTTTAGCGCCAATGCAATCTTTTGCTTTTGATGATACTTTTTCAGAAAGTGTCGGCAAAGACTTATCATGTAGTGTGGTACGTACTTGGGTACATCAACATACTGTGATTTTAGGTATTCATGATTCACGGTTGCCGCATTTGCAAGACGGCATACGCTATCTTACGGAAGAACGTGGTTATAATGCGATAGTTAGAAATTCAGGTGGTCTCGGTGTGGTCTTAGATCAAGGCGTACTTAATATTTCTTTGCTCATCAAAGGGAAACATGACGTGACGATTGATGAAGCATTCTCAGTGATGTATTTATTAATTGCTAAAATGTTTGAAGATGAAGATGTCGAGATTGAAACACATGAGATTGAACAATCCTATTGTCCGGGCAAATTTGATTTGAGCATCAATGGGAAGAAATTTGCAGGTATCTCACAAAGACGTGTACGTGGAGGCATTGCTGTTCAAATTTATTTATGCGTCGAAGGAGACGGCAGTGAGCGTGCAGACATGATGAAATCCTTTTATGCACATGCGTTAAAAGGGGAACATACAAAGTTCTCATATCCTGATATTGATCCACAATGTATGGCATCATTAGAAACGCTATTAAATAGAAAGATTACAGTTCAAGATGTCATGTTCCAACTATTATATGCTATCAAAGATTTGGGTGGCAGATTAAATATGGAACCTATAACGGATGATGAATGGCAACGTTACGAAGGCTATTTTGATAAAATGATTGAACGTAATGCAAAAATAAATCAATCTATGAATTAACTATAATTGAACCAGAATACTTACTTAATTACATGGGTAGGTGTTCTGGTTTTTAATTTTTGGAAAATTTCTAGTAATAGATTTTTATATCTGTTGAATTATAGATTTGAAATCAGTAATATAGTGAAAGTATGGTTTAAAATCTTAATACGAATAAAGTATATTCTATAAAAGTAGAACTTTTTGAATATGTAGCAAATGCAATTTATAATAAAAAAGTGCGGATAATAATTAGTAGCAGGTATTAATTTTGAAAAAATGATATTTTTCTGCGTATTTTAAATAATAAAATATGGCTAGAGTCGTATGGCAATATATTAAAATTATGAGATAATATAGAATGACATTTGAGTAAAATAAGAAAAAGTAGAAATTTAGTATCGTTACGCACAACATCACAACAACAGGTGCTGTTAAATTTAGAATGAAATTAACGGTAACTGAAACCTGGATAATTAAAGAGGCAGCCAGGCGTCGTTACATAAACCACATGACACTATGCTGGCTTTGTGTATGTTAAACTTCTTAATGTATATAATTTCCTGGGAAATGACGCGCGAATATAATATGAAATGACTTGGCAAATAACTGAAAAGTGGAAATATCGAATGAAGTTGAACGTGTGAATTTACATAAATTTAAAGAAAATACTAAAGGTGATTGAAAATATGGCACAACAAGGATACGGGGAAGCGAATGGCAAGGTGATTTTAATAGGAGAACATGCTGTTACGTTTGGTGAACCAGCAATTGCAATTCCATTTACAACTGGAAAAGTAAAAGCAAAAATAGAATCTATTGCAGAGTTAAAAGATTCCTATATTAAAAGCGATGTGTTTGATGGAGCGTTACATAAAGCGCCTGAACATTTAAAAGCAGTGATTACACGCTTTATTGAAAAATATAAAATTAAAACGCCTGTAAAAGTTACAATTGATACAAATCTGCCACCGTCTAGAGGTTTAGGTTCTAGTGCAGCTATGGCGGTTGCTTTTGTGCGCGCGAGTTACGATTATTTAAAGCAGACATTAACGGATGAAGTGCTGATTGAAGAAGCCAATTGGGCGGAGCGTATTGCACATGGTAAGCCGAGTGGTATCGACACACAAACAATTGTTTCAAATAAACCCGTATGGTTTAAACAAGGAAAGGTTCAAACACTTAAACCTTTAGATTTAGAGGGGTATATGATTGTAATTGATACTGGTGTACGCGGTTCTACTAAACAAGCAGTAGAAGATGTACATAATTTATGTAAAACAGATAGTACATATCTGCAATATGTTGAACATATTGGTACACTTGTTCATGAAGCGAGTGAAGCAATTGAGCACCACAATTTTGAACAATTAGCTAAAATTTTTAATTTATGCCAAGAAAATTTGAGAACACTGACAGTAAGCCATGACAAAATAGAAGAAATACTGAACGCTAGTAAAGAAAATGGAGCGATTGCAGGTAAATTAACTGGTGGTGGCCGTGGAGGAAGTATGATTGTGCTTGCTTCTAGTTTAGAAACGGCAGAGCAAATTGCAGCTACAGCGAAACAATTGGGCGCCCATCACACTTGGATTGAGTACTTAGGAGGGTAATGAAGTTGGTGAATAGTGGTAAAGCACGTGCACATACAAATATTGCACTGATTAAATATTGGGGGAAAGCAGACGAGACGTATATTATTCCTATGAACAATAGTCTGTCTGTAACGTTAGAGCGTTTTTATACTGAAACGAAAGTAACATTTGATCCTGAGTATACTGAAGATGTCTTGGTATTGAATGGCGAAACGATTGAAGGTAAAGAATCAGTAAAAATTAGTCGTTATATGGATATAGTTAGAGCGCAAGCAGATACGACGATGTATGCGCGAATTGAAAGTGAAAATTATGTCCCAACTGCTGCAGGTTTAGCGTCTTCAGCGAGTGCTTATGCGGCATTAGCAGCTGCGTGTGACAAAGCTTTAAACCTAGGATTGTCTGGTAAAGCATTATCCAGATTAGCGCGTAGAGGTTCTGGATCAGCATCTAGAAGTATCTACGGTGGCTTTGTAGAATGGGAAAAAGGGCATGATGATGTATCATCATACAGTTTTCCAATTGAAGCAGATCGTTGGGAAGATGATCTTGCCATGATTTTTGTGGTGATTAATAATAAATCGAAAAAAGTTTCTAGCCGTGCGGGCATGTCTCTAACACGAGACACTTCACGCTTTTACAAATATTGGTTAGACCACGTAGATGAAGATATCACTGCTGTTAAACATGCAATTAAACAAAAGGACTTTAAACAAATGGGTGAAGTCATTGAGGCGAATGGATTACGCATGCACGCTACGAACTTAGGTGCTCAACCACCATTTACATATATGGTAGACGATAGTTATCTTGCTATGAATGTTGTGCATCAATGTAGAGAAGCTGGCTATCCTTGCTACTTTACTATGGATGCTGGACCGAATGTGAAAATTTTAGTAGAAAAGAAAAATCAGCAAGCTGTGTTAGATGCATTACATCAATCATTTAGTGAAGACCAAATTATTGCGAGTGACATTACACGTACAGGCGTTGAAATTATTGAATAAGGAAGAGATAACATGATTCAAGTTAAAGCACCAGGTAAACTTTATATTGCAGGTGAATATGCGGTAACTGAACCTGGCTATAAATCTGTATTAATTGCAGTTGACCGTTTTGTAACAGCTGCAATAGAAGACGCGACTGCATCTCAAGGTACAATACATTCTAAGACGTTACACCATGATCCTGTAACGTTCCAAAGACATGAAGATAAAATTGTGGTGTCAGATGTACATGCAGCAAAGCAATTAAAATATGTTATTACTGCAATTGAAGTGTTTGAACAGTACGCACGTAGTAATCACATTCCTTTAAAACATTTCAACTTAACGATTGATAGTAACTTAGATGACGCTAATGGCCATAAATATGGATTGGGCTCAAGTGCAGCTGTACTTGTTTCTGTAGTAAAAGTGTTAAATGAGTTTTATGAAACGCATTTATCAAATCTTTATATTTACAAATTAGCAGTCATCGCCAACATGAAATTACAAAGTTTAAGTTCTTGTGGTGATATTGCCGTAAGTATATATACGGGATGGTTGGCATATAGTACATTTGATCATGAGTGGGTTGCTCAACAAATTGAAGATACTTCTGTCAATGATGTGTTAAATAAAAACTGGCCTGGTTTACATATTGAACCATTACAGCCACCTGAAAATATGGAAGTATTAATTGGGTGGACAGGTTCACCTGCATCTTCTCATCATCTTGTTAGTGAAGTGAAACGTTTGAAGGCGGATCCTACTTTTTATGGCAAGTTTCTAGAACGTTCTCACCTATGTGTTGAAAAACTTATCCATGCTTTTAAGACGAACCATATTAAAGGTGTCCAACAAATGATTAGAACGAATCGTGAAATTATTCAATCCATGGATAAAGAAGCTACGATTGATATTGAAACTGCTCATTTAAAAGTTTTATGCTCAATAGCTGAAAAACATGGTGGTGCTGCCAAAACATCAGGTGCTGGTGGTGGCGATTGTGGTATTACAATTATTAATAGTGATGTAAATAAACAATTGATTTATAAAGAATGGTTAGAAAATGAAGTGAAGCCATTAGAATTTAATATATATCACGGTCAATAGTAATATTATTCATTTAACAGTATTCTCATCAAACGGTGGGGTACTGTTTTTTATAATATTAATCATGTCACAATAAAGAATACATGTACAAAAAGTGTACTGTGTGTATCATAATTAGAGGTTGAAATTTTATCAAAAGAGCGTAAAATAATTAGAGTTAAAGCTACAGAATTAAGTACGCATAAAAAACGAATCAGTTTTTAAAAAATGACGAATGAGGTGTGAGCTCAGAGAAAGGAGAGGTTGTAGATGCAAAATAAATTTCTGATTTGTGATGATTGCCAAGGTGTGAACTGTAAATCCCTTGAGAAAAAATTAACGAAATTAGATCCAGATGCTGAAATCGAAATAGGTTGCCAATCATATTGCGGTCCTGGCCGTCGTAAGACATTTGCATTTGTGAACAATCGTCCCCTTGCTGCACTCACTGAAGATGAACTGATGGATAAAGTTGTTAAGCAACTGCAAAAACCGAGAGACCCTGAAGAAGAGGAACGTCTAAGGTTACGAAATGAAGAACGTAAACGTCGAAAAGAAGAGCAAGACAAGAAATTAAAAGAGAAACTTGCAAAACGTAAAAGTGCACAATAATAAGATATAAAAATAACACGGTTAAGTTGTGATTTAGTCTGAGATATTAGATGAAATCACAACTTTTTTAGTTGGGATAAAAACTGACGAACACAGTAATGTACAATTGAGCAAAAAATTTAAGATACTAGTGATGACATGATAAGTTTTAGATAGATTAAGTAATTTTCTAATAGAAAATATGTTTTTAGTAGATGTTAAAATGAATAAAAAAGGGTAAATAGTATATATTAAAACTTGCTGTTATTTGCAATGGCAATCATAGAAGGCAATATGTTCTAAATTGAGAACATGGCGACAGGTAATGATGTCAATTTTGAATATTTATAAAAGGAGCGAGATATAAATGACTGAAAAAGTACAAATTGGAAAATCAGAAGTTAAAGTAACACCAATTGCATTAGGTGCAAATGCTGTCGGCGGACATAATTTCTATAATGATTTAGATGAAGAACAGGGGAAAGAGACTGTACGTACAGCGATTAGAAATGGTATTACGCTTATAGACACGGCTTATATCTATGGGCCGGAGCGTTCTGAAGAATTAATAGGTGACGCAGTCAAAGAATTTGCTAGAGAAGATTTTGCAATTGCTACTAAAGGCGCGCATTATGTCGATGAAAATGGCAATGAAAGATATTCAAACGATCCAGAATTTTTAAGAAATCAAGTGGAACAAAGTTTACAACGTCTGCAATTAGATTATATAGATGTATATTACATTCATTTTCCTGATGAAAATACACCTAAAGATGAAGCGGTAGCAGCATTACAGTCTTTAAAAGAAGAAGGTAAAATAAAAGCAATTGGTGTATCTAACTTCAGCTTAGAACAACTGAAAGAAGCCAATAAAGATGGTTATGTCGATGTTGTTCAGATGGAATATAACTTACTTAATCGTGAAAATGAAGCGATTTTTGACTATACGACAGCCAATAATATTACTTTTGTGCCATATTTCCCACTAGTATCAGGTTTGCTTGCAGGTAAATATAACGAGAATACAGAATTTGATGATATTCGTGCGAAAAATCCTGAGTTTCAAGGGGATCGTTTTAAGGAAAATCTTGATAAAATAGAGCAATTACGTGGCATTGCTGAAAATCATCGAGTAGATGTTGCACATATAGTATTGGCATATTATTTAACTAAACCATCGCTTGATATTGTGATACCGGGTGCGAAACGTCCGAATCAAGTGGTCGATAATTTGACGACATTAGATGTTAAATTAACAGATGATGAAATAGAAAAAATTGATAAATTATTTCCTAAGAAATAAGTACTGATACTGAATATCACAATCTATTCGCTTTTGATTAATTTTTATAATGCTTTTTTTAAAAATATACATGGATTGTATGGTAAATTACTTCTATTTCTGAGTAAATATTTTAAATGATTATAGTATTTTAGATAAACTATTTAGTAATTCTGTATTTTAGTGTAGAATTATCAAATATATTTAGTTAATTTATGAAAATGTATATTTATGAATTTGTTGAGATACATTCACAATGGTAGTAGAAGGAGAATATTATGATCACAGTTTTATTTGGAGGTAGTCGTCCAGAAGGAAATACTGCACATTTAACTAAGATGGCCATAGATGGACACGACTACGAATGGGTAGATTTAACAAAATATCAATTAAATCCAGTTAGAGACGTTAGACATGATGGGAAGCATATAACGTCTTATGAAGATGACTATAAATTACTTATAGACAAAGTATTAGCTAGCGACACGGTAATTATTGCATCGCCAGTCTATTGGTATAGTGTATCGGCGTCTGTAAAAGCATTTATCGATCATTGGTCTGAAACAATGATGGATCCAAATTACAGCGATTTTAAAGCGAAAATGGCGGAAAAAGATTTCAGATTGATTATTGTGGGTGGAGATTGTCCGAAGGTTAAGGCTAAACCATGTATTACACAAATCAAATATAGTCTGGAATTTTTAGGTGCTACACTAGGCGGATATATCATTGGGACGGCTGAGAGACCAGGAGATATTCAAAAAGATGTCTATGCATTGAATCGTGCTAAAGAATGGCAACAAACGTTAGACCAATCATAAATATTATTAGAGTGTTTGGGTGATTATTTAAATTGCCCAAACCTTTTTTGTATAGATAGTTAAAGTATTTTGAATATTAAAGATATGATATAATGTAGCTATTATTACCTATCTTAAATAGGGGGAGAGCAACATGCATAAAATTAGAAAAGCAACACCAGAAGATGTTGTAGGCATCAGAGATGTAGCAACAAAAGCTTGGTATAATACTTACTTAAATATATATGCGGCTAAAACGGTTAATGAGTTACTAGCTGCTTCATATAATGAACAACATTTGCTTAAACGATTGGAAGATCAATTATTTTTAGTTGTTGAAGAAGATGAAGAAATTATTGGTTTCGCAACGTTTATCTATGGGACAGAATTATTTTTATCAGCGCATTATGTAAGACCATCATGGCAGCATCATGGCTATGGCTCTAAGTTGTTAGAAGAAGGGCTCAATTACTTTAAAGATCAGTATAATGAAGTCTTTTTAGAAGTTGATAATAAAAATGATGAAGCAGTGGCTTTTTATGAACAAAAAGGATTTGAAAAAATACGTTCGTATACTCATGTGATGTATGGAGAGGCCATGGATTTAGCATTGTTGCGTAAAACTAACCTAAGTAGTGGTGTAAGACCTAAATAATAAATTAGGTGAAGTTTCAACGTAGCTCATTCGATTTCGTGACAATACACTTTTAAAATTTATAACCAAAACGATGAAAGAGACGTTGAAAAAAATAATATGTTCTAGTCTCGTGAATAGGAGGACTACATTGACATTTACAGCTTATGCAACGCAAAAGTTACCAGAGGAAAAAGTTTTTAAAGATCCGATTCATAGATATATTCATGTCAGAGATCAAGTCATTTGGGATTTAATCAAGACCAAAGAATTTCAACGCTTAAGAAGAATCAAACAATTAGGGACGCTGTATTTGTCATTCCATACTGCAGAGCATAGCAGATTTGGACATTCGCTTGGCGTTTATGAAATCGTGCGCAGACTTATTGATGATTCATTTAATGGTCGTGAAGCTTGGAATAACGACGATAGACCGTTAGCCTTATGCGCGGCTTTATTACATGATTTAGGGCATGGCCCATTTTCCCATAGTTTCGAGAAAATATTTAATACAGATCACGAAGCATTTACACAAGCAATTATCACCGGGCCAACAGAAGTCAATGCTGTGCTCAGTCGTGTATCTGAAGATTTTCCACAACAAGTCGCAGATGTTATCAATAAAACGCATGACAATAAGTTAGTCATTTCAATGATTTCTTCACAGATAGATGCAGATAGAATGGATTACTTGCAACGTGATGCCTATTTCACAGGTGTTTCGTACGGTGAGTTTGATATGGAACGTATCCTTAGATTAATGCGCCCTTCAAAAGATGAAGTGCTGATTAAAGAAAGTGGTATGCATGCCGTTGAAAATTTCATCATGAGTCGTTATCAAATGTATTGGCAGATCTATTTCCATCCTGTAAGCAGAGGTGGGGAAGTATTATTAAATAATTGTTTGAAACGTGCGAAGCAATTGTACAATGAAGGCTATACCTTTAAGATGTACCCAACCGATTTTGTGCCATTTTTTGAAGAAGCGATGACGATAGAGCAATACGTTGACCTAGATGAATCCGTGGTGCTTTACTATTTGAAAGCATGGATCAATGAAGACGACGAGATATTAAGCGATTTATCTCGCCGCTTTATAAATAGAGATTTATTCAAATATATGCCATTTGATGGATCCATAATTACAATTACTGAATTAACCGATTTATTTATACAAGGAGATATTGACCCTAACTATTATTTCGTCAGTGAATCATTCTCAGATTTACCATACGACTATGATCGACCTGGTTCGGATCGTCAACCGATTCACCTATTAAAACGCAATGGCAAAATTCGTGAAATAAGTAGTCAATCGTTGGTCATTCACAGTATCACGGGGATTAATAGGGAAGACTATAAGTTGTATTATCCAAAAGAGCGCATTGCTGCAATAGAAGACGAGCAGGTAAAAAATGCAATAAATAGTATTTTAGATGAATTGAATTCATAATCGTATAGATAGTACAATAATGAACAGATAATCAAAGTATGCATAGATAGGCATAGGAGGTGCAATCGTGGCTGAAAATAAAGGTTTTAAATTTAATATCATTAAAAATGATCCACTTGATGGACATAAAGGAACTAATATTGGTTCGATTAGTTTAGACAATGTAGCACCTGTCTTTATAGATGTACAAAATAAGGAAGCATTTATTGATATTGGTGGTATGCACGCCCGTTCGAGCGTGGAAAAAGGTGTTAAGTGGATTAACGACAAAGAAACGGTCGAAGGCGAAGAAGCCAAGGAGTATTGGTTGTGTTGGGTCACAACTGAAAGAGGCGAGCATGGCCCGTATTATGCCGGTGTAACAGGTTGTTATTTATTAGTGAATAAAAGTATTCGTAGAGGATATAAGAGTATGCCAGAACATGTCAATATGATGGATAAGTCTATGAAACATCAAATAGAGATAAATCATATAGGTGATGAAAACAAGGCAATCTTGAAAGATTTTCTACAAACACATGATTTAGACATGTGGAACAATTCGGAAAAAGCGTTACATGAAGCGCTTGAAAACTAATCATGGTATATCAGAGCCTGGGACATAAATAGATGTCTCAGGCTCTTATCAAATTAGACAGTGGATGACTGAATTGAAAATATAAAGTCTCACTGCTTTAATTTATTAAGTTAGTGAGACTTATGCATGAGCTTCAGCTCAGGTGAACTTTCCAACCTTATTCATCCTTGCCGGGGTGGGACTACGAAATCTTTATTAGAGAAATGGATTTCTGTTCCACTCCATATTTTTTATAACATTATCCTTCGTAAAAATGAATGATTCGCATCAGGAAAAACGATTTCGTATCTGTAATGCACCTTGCAAATGTGCTATAATGGTCTGTATTATTTTAAAAGATTAGGGTGAAACGTACATTGGAAAACAATGTTGATATCCAAACGAAACAAGTTGTGAAGCAGTTTGATAATAAAGAGAAATTCACAGTAAAAACACAAGGATCTTGGCAAAAACGTAATGCTGAATTTATACGTTATCAAGAAGAAATTGATAATATCGTCGTTAATGTAACTGTTAAAATAGAATCATCAGGCGTAAAAATTATTCGCAAAGGTGAAATTAATATGAACCTGCATTTTGTCGAAGGTGCAGACACAATGACGCTTTACGAAATTAATGGTGGACGTATTCCATTAACTGTACGTACGCATTCAATTTTACATTTTGTGATGGATAATGGTGGCAAATTAAAAGTTCACTATGATTTAATTCAAGATGACGAGAAAATGGGCACATATCAATATGAAATCACTTATAAGGAGCAATCATAGATGAATATAATTGATCAAGTTAAACAAACATTGATTGAAGAAATTAATAGCAGTGTTATTAAAGCGCAACTTGCCGACGCGAGTGAAATTCCAGAAATTAAAGTAGAAATACCAAAAGATCATGCCAATGGAGATTATTCAACAAACATTGCCATGGTATTAACAAAAATTACGAAACGTAACCCACGTGAAATTGCACAAGCTATCGTAGATCACTTAGATACTTCAGCAGCTAATGTCGAAAAAGTAAAAATTGCTGGACCAGGTTTTATCAATTTCTATTTAGATAATAGTTACTTAACTGAAATCATCACTGAAGCGATCAATAAAGGGGATCAATTTGGCAGCACGGAACATTCCAATGGCGAAAATATATTATTAGAATATGTATCTGCAAACCCTACAGGTGATTTACATATTGGTCATGCTCGTAATGCAGCTGTAGGTGATACACTTGCGAATATTTTAACAGCTGCAGGTTACAATGTTACAAGAGAATACTATGTTAATGATGCTGGTAATCAGATTACGAATTTGGCACGTTCTATTGAAGCGCGTTTCTTTGAAGCACTTGGCGATGATTCGTTTGAAATGCCTGAAGGTGGCTATCATGGTAAAGACATTATTAATATCGGTAAAGATTTAGCAGAAAAACAACCTGAACTTAAAGACTTATCAGAAGATGAGCGCATCAAGACATTTAGACAATTAGGTGTCGATTATGAAATGGAAAAATTAAGAAAAGACTTAGCGGACTTTAATACACATTTCGATAATTGGTTTAGTGAAACATCACTATATGAAAAAAATGAAATCACTGAAGTGTTAGATAAAATGTCTGAACTTGGATACACATATGATCAAGACGGTGCAACGTGGTTACGCACAACGGACTTTAAAGATGATAAAGACAGAGTATTAATTAAAAATGATGGCAATTATACGTACTTCTTACCAGATATTGCTTATCACTTTGATAAAATTCAACGTGGTAATGACACGCTTATCAACTTATTTGGTGCTGATCATCACGGTTATATTAATCGTCTTAAAGCATCTCTCGAAACGTTTGGTGTAGACAGTGAGCGTCTTGAAATTCAAATAATGCAAATGGTGCGTTTAATGCAAGATGGACAAGAAGTGAAGATGAGTAAACGTACAGGGAATGCGATCACATTACGAGAAATCATGGATGAAGTTGGTGTCGATGCGGCACGTTATTTCTTAACAATGCGTAGTCCAGACACACATTTTGATTTTGATATGGAACTTGCAAAACAAGAATCTCAAGATAATCCCGTATACTATGCACAATATGCACATGCGCGTATTTGTTCAATTTTAAAACAAGCGGCTGAAAAAGGTATTACTCCGTCAACAGATGCGGACTATTCCTTGATTACCAACGATAAAGCGATTGATTTATTGAAAAAAATTGCTGAATTTGAAACAACAATTCAAAGTGCGGCAAAACACAGAGCACCACACAGAATCACTAATTATATTCAAGATTTGGCATCACATTTCCATAAATTCTACAATGCTGAAAAAGTATTAACAGATGATGTTGCGAAAACAACGGCTTTAATTGCATTAATTGATGCGGTAAGAATCACATTGCACAATGCGTTAGATTTAGTCGGTGTAAATGCGCCGGAATCCATGTAATCAATAAAGAAGACATGATAATGAAAGCTAGCACCAGTTTTGTTCTGGATGAAGATGAAAGTAAAGTTCATTCAAAGACAAAAGGTGCTAGTTTTTTTATTTGAAAAATGAAGTATAGAGGGTGACTATAATGAAGTTAGATACAGAAACTTTATATCAAATATTGAAACGTCATATGGGACCTCAAAAGTGGTGGCCAGCAAAATCAAAAATCGAAATTATTTTAGGAGCAATATTAGTTCAAAATACAAATTGGCGTAATGCAGCATATGCAATTGGAGCATTAGAACAAGAAACACAGTTAGAACCACATCATATTTTAAATTTAAAATTAGAAGATTTACAATTGCTTATTAAATCGAGTGGATTCTATAAAAATAAATCTCAAACGATAGTATCATTATTGAATTGGCTGTCTCAACATGATTTTAATTATGAGAAAATTGCAGAAATATATGGTTCAGATTTAAGAAAAACATTACTCAGTATCAAAGGGATAGGTAGTGAAACGGCGGATGTTCTGATCGTTTATATATTTGGAGGTATCGAATTTATACCAGATAGTTATACGCGAAGAATTTATCGTTTATTAGGATACGAACATACAGAGCAATATGATAAGCTCAAACGCCAAATCAAATTACCTAAATCTTTTACAAATCAAGATGCCAATGAGTTACATGCACTCCTTGATAACTTTGGTAAAAATTATTTCAACGGTAAGATGGAAAATCGATATACATTTTTAGATACTTATTTTGAAAATGATTAGAAAAATAGTGGAGTTAGCATTTCATTATTATCAATGAATTATAAAGTATTATTATGTATTAGTTTATATTTATTCAATAATAAACCATATCCAAAAATACGGCCGAATTTGATATGATAAAAGTAAATTATATAATAGGAGATTAAATCATGAAGAAATGTTTTAAAGTTGCTTATTTGTTTATAATTTTAGCTGTACTGTTAGCTGCATGTAGTACTAATTCTGATCAATCAAATAAAAACAAGCAATCAGAACAGTCGTATGACAGGATTATATCGCTCATACCTAGTAATACTGAAATTTTATATGAATTAGGTCTAGGAGATAAAGTTGTAGGTGTATCTACAGTAGATGATTATCCTAAAGAAGTTAAAGATAAAAAACAATTCGATGCGATGAAATTAAATAAAGAAGATTTATTGAAAGCGAAGCCGGATTTAATACTTGCACACGAATCACAAAAATCTACTAATGGAAAACTATTAAATGGATTGAAAGATAGTGGCATAAAGGTTGTTTATGTGAAAGATGCGCAATCTATAAATGAAATGTATGATACTTTTGAGCAAATTGGTGAGATTACTGGCAAAGAAAAAGAAGCAAAATCGCTTGTAAAAGAAACAAAAGCTAATATCAAAAAAGTGAAAGATTCTGTACCAAAAGATGCAAAATCACAAAAAGTGTTTATGGAAGTGTCATCGGAACCAGAAATTTATACGGCTGGTAAAGGTACGTTTTTTGATGATATGCTAACTCAATTGAAGGTGAAGAATAGCTTTTCTAATTTAGACGGATGGAAAAAAGTGAGTAAAGAAGCTATTATTAAGAAAAATCCAGATATTATGATTTCGACAATGAGTATTTCTAATAAAGAATATCAATCTATGGTTGATAAACGTGGTGGATTCTCAGACATTAAGGCAGTGAAAAACAATCGCATTGAAACAGTCAATGGTGATCAAATTTCGCGTCCGGGCCCACGGATTGATGATGGACTTAAAGCTTTAAGAGACGCAATTTATAAAAAATAACTTTAGTGCTAAACCTCTGGAATCGCTATAGATACATGATGCATTTTTAACAGTCATGTTAGAGGGATGCAAATCTAATTTTTCTAAATAAATTTTGTAGTCTCATACTTGCAAGGATGGCTAGAGAAAAACGATATTTAAAAGTATTTTGATTCAGTCAGCACTAACGACACAAATATAGAGGGGGAGTGGGACAGAAATCCATTTCTCTAATAAAGATTTCGTAGTCCCACCCCGGCAAGGATGACTAGAGTTGAAATGTTTACCTGAGCTGAAGCTCATGCATAAGTCTCACTAACTTAATAAATTAAAGCAGTGAGACTTTATATTTTCAATTCAGTCATCTACTGCCTAATTTGATAAGAGCCTGAGACATCTATTTATGTCCCAAGCTCTTATCTTTATTATATAAGGGAAATACTGATTTATACAAAAGGGTATAGTGTAAAACAAGTGCAAATGGTATTGTAAGAAGTGAAAGATTTCATTGAAAGCGTGGCAAAGACATGTGGTATTCTAGAGCAATTATCCTTTGGATTTTATTACTTATAGTCAGTGTATTGCTGAGTTTATCTTGGGGCATTGGTGCAATGAATGATACACTATCTCAAACTATTTTATTCCAAGTGAGAATGCCACGTATGTTACAGGCATTGCTTGCAGGCATAGGTTTAACAATAGCCGGACAAATGTTTCAAACATTACTGAACAATCCATTGGCAGATAGTTTCACGCTTGGGCTTGCTAGTGGTGCAACATTGGGTTCTGGTTTAGCAGTTGTAATGGGCGTGTCGTTTATTTGGTTACCTGTGTTTTCAATGGTATTTAGTATTACAACTTTAATACTTGTGATTACGTTAACTTCTGTGATGTCCAAAGGCTATCCTGTTAAGACATTGATTTTAGCTGGTATTATGATTGGAGCATTATTCAATGCATTTTTATATGTTTTAATAATATTTAATCAAAGTAAAATGAATAATATTGTCAATTATATGTTTGGTGGATTCTCGACTGCAGAGTATAATGAAGTGACTTATATAGGAATCGTATTAATATTTTGTCTAATTATATTATTCAGTATGATTTCTAAAATTAAGCTTTTACAATTAGGAGATTTACGTGCACAATCATTAGGTCTGAATGTGCGAGCAGTGACCTATATTGTGCTATTCATTGCAACTATTGTGACTGCAGTCATTGTTGCATACGTGGGTGTAATTGGCTTTATAGGTATGGTCATTCCACAATTAATACGCAGAATCAAAAGAAATTATCGTCTTGGACAACAGATGGTACTGAATATCATAATTGGTGGTACAATAATGGTACTTTCAGATTGGATAGGGAGCATTGTCCTAGATCCTTTTCAAATTCCAGCAAGTATCATTCTCGCTTTATTAGGTATACCAGTATTGTTCTATTTAATGGCGACACAACAACGTGTACAAGAATGATTATATTATATAAGGACAGGTGCAATAATTTAATATTAAAACGGGTAAGCGCGTTACAATTAAGCGTAACATAATTAGAAATATGATGATTAAAGAGGTAATGATAATGGATGTATCACAAGTTAAAGCGGTTGTTTTTGATTTAGAGGGCACACTTTTAGATAGAAAAAAGTCTAGAGAAAAATTTATTGAAGAACAATATGAAAGATTTCATGACTATTTAGTACGCATTCAACTTGCAGATTTTAAAAGGAAGTTTATTGAGTTAGATGATGATGAAGATCATGATAAACCAGAACTTTACAAAGCGATTATTAAAGATTTTCATATTGACCGTTTGACTTGGAAAGATTTGTTTAATGATTTTGAAATGCATTTCTATCGCTATGTGTTTCCATACTATGACACCCTTTATACATTAGAAAAATTAACTAAGCATGGTTATTTAACAGGTGTAATTGCGAATGGGCGCTCTAAAATAAAACAATATCGACTACATGCATTAGGTGTAGAAGATGCAATTAATTATCTTACAACATCAGAAACAGTAGGTTATCGTAAGCCACATCCGAAGATATTTGAAGATATGTTGGATCAGTTAGGTACGAAACCAGAAGAAACGATATATGTTGGAGATGATCCGCTTAATGACGTTGCACCAGCAAGGGCAATGGGCATGATTAGCGTGTGGTTTAAAGAAAATGAAGAAGTAGATATTGAACCTTTGCCAGAAGAAGTAGATTTTACCATAACATCAACTGAAGAATTGTTGGATATATTAGCAATTGCAGAGAAAGGGAGATAGTGAATGAATTTATTTACAACAAAAGACGACATTGCGCTAAATTATAGAACAAGCGGTGAAGGCAATGCAATTGTAATGTTGCATACAGCTTTTGACAATTTAACTGTATTTGATACGATTGAAAATCAATTTAGCGGAGACAACCAAGTTGTACTTGTCGATTTAAGAGGTCATGGTTATTCGGATAAACCTCATAAAATAGACTTTAAAACATATGCGGCGGATATTAAAGCATTGTTGGATCATCTATATATCACGAGAGCATCGTTTATTGGGCATGAATTAGGGGGCTCGATTGCTGCATCCTTTGCCTCATTGTATCCTGATATGTCAGATTCAATAACATTAATTAACCCGACTTTATTGAATGATATGACACCTGAAGAGCGTTTATACCGTAGATACGCACCCCAAATTAGAAATTGGGATAAAGACGCGCAACAAAAATTCCTGGATGAGCAATTGTACTATTCCAAACGTAAAGCGAAGAAATTTTTAAAACAAGTCGAAGATACAAATAGTATTGCAACGAAAGCGGAATTACAAGCCGTGAAGGATTCGTTTATAGATAATGATATTATGGATTATTTAAGTGATATTCAATTGCCTACGTTAATTATTGCAGGTCAACATGGTGAACGGACAACTATTGTAGAAGCTAAGGAAGTTGGAGACTACATTGGTGAAGTGAAATTTGAAGTATTTACGTCATCTGGTTTGTATCCTTTTGTGGAAGAGAAAGATAAATTCATAAAATTAGTATTAGATTTTATAAAAGAAAACGAAGTTGAAGCAACGTATTAGGTAACAAATAACTGTAATTATAAGGATTTTGATAAAGTGTATCAATTGTCCTGTAATCTTTTTGTAACATTACTGTTATTTTAGTAATATTTGTAGTATACTGTGTGTAAGCACAATAAGACATACAAATAAGGAGAGAGTGCTTATGAAAAAGTTAATTACAGCAGTACTCGTTTCAGGTCTAGCACTTACAGTTGCTAGTACAGGCAGTGTAGATGCAGCTTCGGGTAACTCAATCCAAAACGTTAAAGCATTACAACATGGAGATACGACATTAGAAGGTGCTAAGTTAGGTGCATCGGTTCAAAGTGTTTTGAAAAACAACCAAAAACCTGTATATTCACATCGCCCTGATGGCAAGGAACATTATTATGAGTTCAAGAAAAATAATGGCGTACTTGTTGTGACAGCGAATGGTAAGAAAGATGAAGGTAAAATTACACGCGTGTCAATGAGCTATAATGCACCAGATGGTCCAACTTATAAAGACGTTAAACATCAAGTAAGTAAAAATGCAGTAACTCGTGAACATTATAATAAAGTTACTGGTAATTTTGGCTATGTGCAAGATAACAAATTATCTTATCAATTTAGCTCGTCATCACCAAGTGATAAAAACATTAAATTATATCGCATAGATTTGGCTGAATAATCGTCAGTCTAATATAAAATTAAGCAAATAAGGTTGGGACGTGAATGCGCATCTCAACCTTATTTTGATTGTCAAATTCTGTAGAAATTATGCGATTTGTTGTGTAAACACATGTGATCAAAATTCATTTTGGAAAAGTGAATTAACTGTATCGCCGTCGTGTTATTGTTATAATAGAATGATAAATGGAACCTAGATTAGATTGCATTGAAAATCGATCATCATTTTAGCTATAATGTTACAAACGAGTTATGGTGAGTATTATATATTACGAGTGCCTACACCTAAGTACAGGAGAGTCAGAATCTCATACGTAAGTAGTCGTTTTTTAAAATTTAAAAGGAGATTAATATGAGAGTTAACGATAAAGTATTAGTGGAAAATATCAATGATTATTTCACTCATAAAGGCCTTTCTCCAAACTTAATAGAGGATATTAAGGGAAAACTGAAAAAGGATTTTCAAAAATCAGAAGCAAAAGATGAAGATTATATTGAATATAGAAAAAAATCACCTGCAGAAATTATTCTAACAATTCAGCGCAATTTATTTACACTGCAATTAAATCCGATTATATTTTTTATAATTAATTTCATCTTAATTTCTTATCTATATGATAAACAATATGTATCATACCAAGCAGCTACTGGGACATCAATTTTTTATTGCTTAATCATTTTGCCGATTTCAATATTTATTTATTTGAGGATAGATTGGAAAAATTATTTATATAGCAATAAATTTGAAATGATAATTGGCTTAATTGTAGCAGTGGCTTCTTTCATTCTTGTTATTTCACATGGCATAAATATGGATATCGGTATTGTAGCGGTAACAATTTATGCGCATCAAGTCGTATTTTTTATTGGTGTATTATTTAGTGTGTCTGGTCTTTATTTTGGCAGGTTAGAATTTACTGGTATTGGGCTATTATTTTGTCAAAAAACAATAGATGCTATGATTAGTAATCCTAATATTGCGCAAATAGGATCCATCGTTATTTGGATACTTTTATTAATTGTGATTATTTATTACACTATTCGGATTTCATCTAGAAATTAAGTGTTTTTGATGAAAAATTCAACATAAGTAAGTTAAACACGTTTCAATATGAAGTGCTAAAAGCTACGGCACAACATATAGGACACGTGTTTTTTTTATGACGAAAATCATTCATTTTCCATTTATTAATAACTTAAATATAAAACATAGCGTGAATTTCTATATATTAGGGTATATAACTTCTGTAAAGGGAGGTGACCCATAAATGGAAAAAATTGCAACAAACTTTAACACCGAGATTACATACATCCGAGAGGGTCAAGGTATTCCTGTAATACTTATACATGGCTTAGACGGTAATATGGCTTCAATGTTTAGTTTAAAAGATGCACTCAAACACTCATTTGATGTCATTATTTACGATGTGAGAGGTCATGGTAAATCAACGAAAACAAATGCGTTTCAATTAGATGATCATGTCGATGATTTATATACATTGATGTCCAAATTAGAAATTCCAGCAGCACATATCATTGGTCATGATATGGGTGGTGTTATAGCAAAGCATTTTTCAGACGAATATGAATCGATGGTATTATCATTAACGCTCATTGCTTGCGATTTAGTAGAAAGTGTCCACGGTTTGAATAGATTAATGGTCGAACATCAAGATGAAATAGAAGGCTTCGATAAACATGAAGCGCTTATTTTACTTATGCCATATATGTATAAAGATTCAGAAAATGCGAAAAAGTGGCTGCAACATCAGTTCATTTACAGCAGACAATCTTCAGAAGATAGTGCCATTGCAGCACGTGCCTTAATGGGTTTTCCAGTATTTGAAAAAAATATAGAGATTAAGCATACGAGTATCCCGACTTTAATTATTAATGGTGAACACGATCCTTTAGTTACACAAGAGACTGTTGAAGAATATCGTAATGCATTTACTTCTGTGCATGTGCAATCATTTAGTCAATCGGGTCATGCACCACATATCGAAGAACCACAACATTTCTTAGAAGTGTTGACATCGTATATAAAATCTATAACAACAATGCAGAATATTAAATTGACAGAGTGACCTAAAATTATTTACGTATCTATTGATTTCTGAATATAGATACATAAAAAGGACCTTTCCAATTAGGGAAGGTCCTTTTATTATAATAAGCTTAGACTTCTTTTTCGTCGTTAGCTTCTTTAATACGGTTGTTTACACGTGAAAGCAACTCGTTGATTTTTTTACGTTGTTTTGAGTTAACTAAGATTAATACAGTTCTTTCGTCATGTTCGTTACGTTTCTTATCAAAGTAGTCTTCTTGTGATAAGTTTTTAACTGCTTTAACAACTTGTGGTTGTTTGTAGTTTAAATGATTAATAATATCTTTTAAATAATATTCTTCACTTTCATGTTCACTAATATACGTTAATACAGCAAACTCCTCAAAACTTACTGAAAATTCCTTTTTGATGATTCCTTTTAATTTATCAGCATAAGTAACCATTGCTAATAATTCAAAACAATCATTGATTTTGGTGATAGCCATCCTTATTCCTCCCTATTGTAATGCCCAATCAAGTATACATATTAAAAATGTTTTTGTATAAATATTTGTCTTAATTCAAAGTTAAATACAAAGAATTCATCATAATTTGCAGTCCCATTATATTTGGGTAAAATATATTAAAACTGCTATTATTTAGTTTATTATAACTAAATAAATTTAGAAAGTAAACAAAAATCTGTTTAAGCGTTGCATGAATGATTTAAGATATTAATTCAATTCTTTAAATACCAATGATTGATTTGAAATTAATATTTCTCTATTTCAATTTTTCGTAATTTGATAAAATTTCTAACTAAGATTAATGAATTTAAAAGTGCTTGCTATTAATAATTGTTATAGTTATTGTTTGGAAAGTACTGTACTCGCATCCTTAGCTATTTTATCACCTTGTCTTAATCCTTCTAGAATTAACACATGTTTGTTATTACCCATTTTTTGTGCTTTAATAACCCGTTTTATAAATTTTTTATTTCTTTTTAAAAAAACAAATTGATTATCATAAATAGCAGTGCTAGGAATTTCAATTGTGCGACTGGGAATATTTATTTGAAAATGTTTCCCAAAATGAAATTCAGGTTTACTCGTAATCGTCATCGTATAATGAGATTTCTGCTTTGAATGATCTATTGCTACAGGTAAGGGGGCAATGGATATAATTTCACCAGTGAAACTATGTACTGGGTCAATTTTTATGCGTAATTTATCTTTCAATTCCAATGAGTTTACTATAGTTTCTGGGACTTCAGTTTTGATTATAGCATTTGGTTGATAAATTTGCAGAATGAGTTCATTTTTTTCAGAAGGATTTGTTTGATTTATCGTCACAATACCATCTAAAGGAGCATAAATTGTCGTGCGTAATTGAGATTGTAGTGTTTCGATTTCATATTGTGTGCGCTGGATTTCTAAATTGAGTGATGTGTATTTATTAGGGGGTATTTGTTTTAAGTGAGCAAGGTATTTCTGTTTTGCTGTAATTTGATGTTCAATACTTGGATTATAGTATTCAAAAAGGGGTGTTTGTTTTTTGACTTTAGCGCTATTCTTAACAAACCAATGATTAATGTAACCTTTAGAATTTACGTAGCGTATACGAGAAGTCTGTGTCGGCGTCTGTATGCCTGAGATTACAGTTGGGGAATTATATTTCACATCTATGGTTTCTATAGGAGTTGCTTTAAAATTTGGCTTCAGAAAGTGAATGTATGGCCAGCCAATGTAAATGATGCTACTTATGATACATACTAAAATAAATATTAAAATAGATTTTCGCAATAAAGTCACCTCATGTTGTTTGATGCTTTTATTATACAAGCACTGTTGAAGGACTTTCTATAAAAAAATCAAGTCAATTACCGTTTGTTAAAAGTAATTGACTTGATAGTTCATTTTTAAAATAATCTTAATAATATTATACCTATCATCATAGCAACAATGCCTATAATTTTTCGAGGTGTTATCTTATTGACATACGTTCCTAGTAATCCAAAGTGATCTATAATACTACCCATGAGCATTTGACCGAGCATAACGATAATTGTAGTTAATGCAGCACCTAAGTGGGGCATTAAAATAATATTTGTTGTGACGAAAATAACACCCAGTATACCACCGATAAAATAGATAGGCTTAAGTTTACCTTGTTGTGCGTGTGTAGTTGTAAGTTTTAGACTTCTATTAAAAATAAGCGTCAACATGAAAAGAACGACTGTACCTACAAAAAAGGATACTAAAGATGCTGCAATAGGTGATTGTAGAGATTGTCCTAAAGCACTGTTGATTGCAGTTTGAATAGGTGGACAAAATCCAAATATAAAGCCTATGAATAACCAAATATAAATAGTAGAAGTATTGCGTTTGTTCGCCATTGGATTACGACGTACATAGTTCATCAATAGAATACCAAAAATTAAAAACAATATTCCCAATACTTTAAAAATAGTAAAAGGTTCTTGATCTGCACCAAACCAACCAAAAGTATCAATAGTTACACCCATAATGATTTGTCCAGCTACTGTCATAACGACAGTCAATGAAGCACCTAGACGGGGTAAAAGTAATAAATTGCCGGTAAGGAAAATAACACCTAACATACCACCAACAAACCAAAGATAACTCAATGATTGATGGCTTATATAGTATGTACTAAAGATATGTGGGTTAAAAATAAAAATAATAAGAACTAAAAATATAGTTCCTGTTGCAAATGAAATCGTTGAGGCATAGAATGATGACTTGGTATAAAGACTAAGTCTGGAATTAATAGAAGTTTGAAATGGAACAACCATGCCAGCAACAATACCTATTATGTATAAAAGAATCATTAAATCACGCTTTCTATGGAGATAGCTATATTATATATGAAAGAGAAAGATAATCATAATTTTAAATTTATTATAAAAAAGAATGCATTTGGTCGAAAATAATGTACACAACACAGGAATTATAATAAAATATCTATGTTGATGATTTTTGAAATTTAAAAGTAATTAAATAAATGAAGTTTTTAAATAATAAAAGCAAAAATAGAAGTGAGTGACTATAGATATTGAAACAACTTTCCATAATTCGTCTCATAGATGAGGAAACTTTTTTCTTAGGTGCTGGTAGCAATGACAATATTAAAAAGAATCAGTTTTTAGAAGTGTTGAACTCAAGACGTTCATATAAAAATCTAGCGCAAATTGTTGAGGTCTATGATCAATACGCAATGTGCAAAAAACTTGGGAAAAAGAAAATATTTTTTGGAGATACGGTTAGATTAAGACCATTAAGAGATTAAGACAAGACATAAATTGAAAAGATTTTTCTATGAAAATACTAATTAATTCATCTGATTTCTGAATTATTTTCCATAGCATACAAAAAAAGGCATGAAACGCTTAGTTTCATGCCTTTTCTGGTAGGAACATAATTTTACAGAGGTTAAGTATTTGTCCTACTTGAGACTATTAATTTTCAAAAATCAATTTAGTCGTTTTATCGATGATTTGTGCTGAATGTGCTGTAGTTGGTATGCCGGATTTTGGTCTTAAGATGTCTAATTCAATCAATTTTGTCATACCTTCTTTAACTGCAGATTCGTTTAGAAAGTGTTCGATTTTGGGTATTTGAATCTTGATGGCTTTATTTACAGCATCATTAAATATAAGTTCTAATGTTTGGCTCATAATTGTTATCCTCCTTAATTAATTGTTTCTGTTTTGATAACTTCTAATTTATCAAAATGTTCTCCTGTGATTTGCTCGATAATTGATTTAAAGCTCTTTAGTTGTTCTGTCGTTGCCTCGGTGCTTAAGTTTGTAAAGTGACGTTTGACTTGTGTTGCTTTTCCATCTTTATCGAACAATGTGCGCGACAATGTGACTGCTAGCTGGCTAATTGTATTCATGTTTGTCACCTCCTTTCACTATATATATCGAATAGGAGATGCAAATTGGTCAAAATAATTTGAAAAATTTGAGCTAACCTCTTCCATGTGACATAAATATCATATATCATTATATAAGAAACATTTGGACGATGAGAGGTGAATTTATGAATCAAGTAGATCCAATTAGAGATATACATGAGATACAAGCTATGTATAAAGTACTACGAAGTAAATCAGAACGAGATTACTTATTATTTAAGTTTGCAATACATACAGGCGTGAAACTTTCAGAGTTATTAAACTTGTGTGTGAGTGATGTTCAAGGACACGATCAAGATATTAAACACTTTTGGCTTGAAGCACATGCGCCAAATATTCATATTAGATTACCTGAAACTTTGAGAAATGAATTGACACAATTTATTGAAAACGAACAATTAGAAACAGACCAATTGTTGTTTCAATCAAATAGAACACTAAAAGGTTTATCTAGGCAGCAGGCTTATCGTATTATACATGCGGCTGCAGAAGATATTGGTATGTTACATATTGGTTTAACAACTTTAAGAAAAACATTTGCCTATCACGCGTATCAATCTGGAATATCGATTTCTATCATACAAAAATATTTAGGGCATCAAACGACCTATGAAACGATGAAGTTTATCGGTATTTCTACTAAAAAGTGCAAGACGACCATTGCATTAAATTTATAAATCTTAATTAAAGGGGGGATATCATGAGTATCGTTTACCTACTCGCTGCATTAATGTTCATAATGGTTATCTTATTAGGAACATTAATTAAGCAAAGCTTTCAAAAAATTGCTGGATATATAGCACTTACTGCACCGCTAATTGCTTCATTTTACTTTTTATGGCAAATACCACAAGTCCTCCAAGGACATTTTGTGTCAGTCAAAATTCCATGGCTAACATCATTAGATATAAATATTGATTTTAAATTAGATGGGTTAAGTTTATTTTTCAGTTTGTTAATTTCATTGATTGGCTTAGCCGTTGTTTATTATGCCACTCAGTATTTATCTAAAGAACGCGATAATTTACCTCGTTTTTATATTTATTTACTATTATTCATGTTCAGTATGTTAGGTGTTGTAACAGCTAACAATACAATTTTGTTATACGTGTTCTGGGAACTAACAAGTATTTCATCCTTTTTATTAATCGTGTATTGGTATAGTAAAGGCGAAAGTCAATTCGGCGCGATTCAATCCTTTATGATTACTGTATTTGGCGGACTCGCATTATTAACAGGTTTCATCATGATTTATAACGTAACTGGTACAAATACGATTTCTTCCATTATTGAGCAAAGTGATAAAATTGCGCAAAGTGACTTATTTATTCCTATCATTATTTTGCTACTATTGGGTGCATTCACTAAATCTGCGCAGTTTCCATTCCATATTTGGCTTCCAAAAGCGATGGCGGCACCTACACCTGTCAGTGCATATCTACATTCAGCGACAATGGTAAAAGCAGGGATATTCTTATTATTCAGATTTACGCCTGTATTAGGCTTAAGTGATTTTTATATCTATAGTGTGACATTTGTAGGGTTAATCACAATGATTTTTGGTGCAGTTAATGCGGTTAGACAATTTGATATGAAGGCAATTTTAGCTTATTCGACAATCAGTCAATTAGGTATGATTGTTTCTATGGTAGGAATTGGCGGCGGCTTTGCACAGCATCCAACTGGTGAATTAGCAAAAGTGTACGGCATGATTTTATTTGCTGCGTTATTTCATTTAATGAATCATGCGCTATATAAAGGTGCATTGTTTATGGGTGTTGGTATTATCGATCATGAAACGGGTACGAGAGATATTCGTCGATTGTCAGGATTAAGAAAAGCATTCCCGATTACACATATAGTGATGTTAGTTTCAGCTTTATCTATGGCAGGTATACCATTCCTTAATGGTTTCTTAAGTAAAGAGATGTTCTTTGATGGACTAGTCAGTGCAATTGAATTGCCTCAGTTCGGATTAACATTGACGATTATAATTACTGCAATAGGTGTAATCGCAAGTATATTTACACTGGTTTATGGTGTGTACATGATAAAAGAAGTGTTCTGGGGAGACTCGAGTAAAGCCGATTTACCGAAACCTAAGCCAAATGAACCATTTTTATTTACTCTACCATCTGCAATTATGATGATACTTTTACCAATTATCTTTTTCATACCAAATGTGTTTGGAAATAATATAATTTTACCAGCATTACGCAGCATTACAATTGGTGAAAAAGTAGACAATATTGCGCCGCATGTATCGCAGTGGCATGGTATTAATTTACCGCTCATATTGAGTATTATAGTGATGGTTGTAGGATTCGTTATGGCCTTGAAAATTAATTGGAAAGGGTATGCGAATCGAATTAAAGTGAAGTCCATAACAGATTTGTATCTAGGTTCATACAAACAGTTTGAACATTATTCAGGATATAGCATTCGTACATTAATGAATAACCGTTTAAATCATTACATCATTATTACGCTGTTGATTTTTAGTATGGTAGTAACGTATGGCATTATTCAGGCAGGTTTTCCTGAAGTTCATCAAATTCATGTCAGTGATTTCGGTCCAATTGAAGTCATTACATTAATTGTAGTCTTTGTATTAGGAATAGCCTTAACATTTATACGTCAAAGGCTAACAATGGTAATTTTAAACGGTATCATTGGATATTGTGTAACGATATTATTCATTTTAATGAAAGCACCTGATTTAGCATTAACGCAACTTGTAGTAGAAACAATTACGACTATTTTATTCATTGTCAGTTTCTCACGTCTACCCAACGTACCACGTGCGAAAGTGCACAAAAAACGGGAAGCCGTTAAAATTGTCGTGTCATTATTGATGGCTGTTATTGTTGTAACACTCGTATTTATTGCTCAACAAAGTGATGCAATGCCTACAATTTCAACGTTCTATCATGATGCATACGAATTAACAGGTGGTAAAAATATCGTCAATGCCATTCTAGGTGATTTCCGTGCGCTAGATACGTTATTCGAAGGTATGGTCCTTATAATTGCAGGACTCGGTATTTATACGTTGCTCAACTTTAAAGAACGGAGGGGTCAAGATGAAAGAGAATGATGTTGTATTAAAGACCGTCACTAAGATTGTCGTATTTATCCTACTCACTTTTGGATTTTACTTGTTTTTAGCTGGACATAGTAATCCAGGTGGTGGATTTATAGGTGGTCTTGTATTTAGTTCAGCGTTTTTATTAATGTTCTTGGCCTTCGACGTGAAGCAAGTGTTGGTGGCTTTACCACTTGATTTCAGAATATTAATGATTTGTGGATCTTTACTTTCATTTGTAACTGCAGTGCTACCGATGTTTTTTGGTAAACCGTTCCTTTACCAAACCGATGCATATGTCCAGTTACCATTATTAGGTGAAGTACATTTAACGACGGTAACCGTATTTGAAGCGGGCATCGTATTAGCAGTGGTCGGCGTGGTTGTCACTGTTATGTTATCTATTAGTGGTGGTCGCTCATGAATTTAATCTTATTATTAGTTATTGGCTTCTTAATATTTATTGGAACGTATATGATATTATCAGTCAATTTGATTCGCATTGTTATTGGTATTTCAATATATACGCATGCAGGAAATTTAATTATTATGAGCATGGGTAAATATAATAAAAATAAAGTTGAACCATTGATTGGTGAAGGTAGTCAGAATTATGTTGATCCTTTACTACAAGCAATTGTATTAACAGCGATTGTCATTGGTTTTGCGATGACAGCATTTTTACTCGTTTTAGTTTATAGAACCTATCGTGTAACGAAAGAAGACGAAATCGATGTATTGAGAGGTGATGACGACGATGATTATGAGTAATTTATTAATATTACCACTACTATTACCAGCTGTATGTGCCTTAGGGCTCGTATTTATACGTACACATAGTCGTTTATCACGTATTTTCTCAATCGGTACGATGGGTGTAACAACCGTTATATCATTACTATTACTCATTTATGTAATGAATCACAAACCGATTGCCTTAGATTTTGGTGGATGGAAGGCACCATTTGGTATTCAATTTGTAGGAGATACACTAAGTTTACTCATGGTCACAACTTCATGTTTTGTGGTTACATTGATCATGGCATACGGATTTGGTAGGACTGAAAAACGAGCAATTCGTTATTACTTACCAAGTTTTATACTATTTTTAACTGTAGGCGTGATTGGATCGTTTCTTACGGCTGACCTATTTAATTTATATGTTATGTTCGAAGTAATGCTACTGGCGTCGTTTGTGTTGATTACACTTGGGCAATCAGTTGAGCAATTACGTGCTGCTATTATTTACGTAGTGTTGAATATTTTAGGCTCATGGTTGCTCTTGCTAGGCATCGGTTTGTTATATAAATTAACGGGAACGTTAAATTTTTCTCTTGTCGCACAACGTTTAAATGAAATGGATGATAAAAGTTCGATTGTAATTGTATCGATGGTGTTCTTAGTTGCATTTAGCGCTAAAGCTGCTTTAGTACTCTTTATGTGGCTACCTAAAGCTTATGCAGTTTTGAATACAGAATTGGCCGCTTTATTTGCAGCATTAATGACAAAAGTAGGTGCCTATGCACTGATTCGCTTCTTTACATTGATTTTCGATGAGCATAATGGCATTTCACATCCATTGTTAGTGTTTTTATCATGTATCACAATGCTCATTGGTGCTTTCGGTGTCCTAGCGTACAAAGACATTAAAAAAATTGCTGCGTATCAAGTCATTTTATCTATAGGATTCATCATTTTAGGGCTAGGAACGAATACATTTTCTGGAATAAATGGTGCAATTTTCTATCTAGCAAATGATATCGTAGTGAAAACATTATTATTCTTTATCATTGGTAGCCTGGTTTATATTACAGGGGTTAGGCAGTATAAAAGTTTATACGGCTTAGCGAAACAAGAGCCATTTTTTGGTGTTGCATTTGTAGTGATGATTTTAGCTATTGGTGGTGTGCCGCCATTTAGTGGTTTCCCAGGTAAAGTCTTTATATTTAAAGGCGCAATTGAAAATGGAAATTATATTGGATTAGCATTAATGATTATTACAAGTTTAATTGCAATGTTTAGTTTGTTTAGAATATTCTTTGTCATGTATCTTGGCAATGAGCAAAAAGGTGAAGCAATCGATTTTAAGAAAATACCTACCTATCGTAAAGGGTTAATTGGTACTTTAGTTGCAGTTATTATCGCAATGGGTCTAGCTGCACCGTTGATATTTAAAGTTACAGAAAATGCAACACATTTAAATATGGATGATGGAATGTATGAAAAAATGGTGAATCCGCATTTGATAAAGGGGGATAAATAATGCAACAAGTTTTATTAAATATTGTTATTGCATTTTTATGGGTATTATTTCAAGATGAAGACTCATTTAAATTATCTACCTTTTTTGCGGGTTACCTTATTGGCTTATTAGTAATTTACATTTTGCATCGTTTCTTCGGTCAGCAATTTTACTTAAAAAAAGTTTGGGTAGGCATTAAATTTTTAGCTGTTTATCTGTATCAATTAAGTACTTCAAGTATTACGACGATTAATTATATTTTGTTTAAAACGAAAAATTTGAACCCTGGCCTCGTTACTTATGAAACAACTTTAGATACTGACTGGGAAGTAACGTTTTTAACTATTTTAATTATCATTACACCAGGATCTACAGTCATAAGAATTTCGAAAGAAAAGAAAAAGTTCTTTATACATGCCATTGATGTTTCGGATAAAGAGAAACAAAAATTATTGAAAAGTATTAGACAATATGAAGGACTCATATTGGAGGTGGCAGAATGATAAGTGTGATGACTGATTTTTTCATAACAAGTGCACTCATATTATTTGGAATTGCGCTGTTACTTACATTGTTTAGATTGATTAAAGGTCCAACTACGGCAGATAGAGTAGTTACGTTTGATGCTGCCAGTGCAATATTGATGTCGATGGTTGGTTTGCTCAGTATTGTCTTTGGCACGTTCTCATTCTTAGACTCTATACTACTTATAGCTATTATTTCCTTCGTAAGTACGGTCTCTATTTCTAGATTTATAGAAGGGGGGCACGTCTTCAATGCAAATAACAAGCGAAATCGTTAACTTATTAGCAGCATTTATGATCTTCATGGGAAGTATTATTGCATTAATCAGTGCAATTGGTTTAATTAAATTCCAAGATGTCTTTTTACGTAGTCATGCCGCAACGAAGAGTTCAACATTATCCGTTCTACTAACTTTAGTAGGCGTAATTATATTCTTTATCTCTTCGCAAGGATACTTAAGTGTTAGGCTTATCTTAGCATTAGTATTCATCAATTTAACTTCGCCGGTGGGTGGACACCTCATCTCTCGCGCAGCTTATCGGACAGGCGCTTATATGTACCGGAAAAGCGATGCGCCAAGACAGTCCAGTATCTTGTTGAGTTCCACTGAAAATAATACCTTTGAACAATTGAAAAAACGTGCTCAAGCACGTGAAGCACGTAGAAGAGAAGCATATGAGAAAGAGAACGACTATTAAATTCAAAGTAAAAGAGGTTGCGCATATTTATGTGTAACCTTTTTTGGGGTTCAGCATGTACAAGTAACTCGTGTCTTCAATAATAACCATGTAATAAATACTATGTGCTTAGCAAAATGAAGTGACTGTAGAAGCAATATCTTTAATAAGATGACAAGAAAATGATAAAATAATATATATTTGTAATTGTTATAATTTTATGTTCTATAATCAAATTTGTCTTCGAAAACATTTTGATGAATTATAATTATGAGTTTGAGACTCAAATCTTCATACGAAAACGTAATAATTTTATGTTTCAACCTCAACAATTATGAAAGAATAATTACGTTGAAAAGAGGTGAAACCTTGCAGATATTTGAAACGATACTTATATTTTTAGCGCTTGTTATAGTAAGTTCGTTTGTACACACATTCCTTCCTAAAATGCCTTTAGCATTCATCCAAATTATATTAGGTATGTTGCTTTATGTAACGCCGATACCAGTAGAATTCCATTTTGATTCTGAGTTATTTATGGTGGCATTAATTGCACCCTTACTTTTTGTAGAAGGCGTTAAAGTTTCTCGTGTTCATTTAAGAAGATATATTAAGCCTGTGCTAATGATGGCATTGGGTTTAGTTGTAACAACAGTAATTGTAGTTGGCTTATTTGTGCATTGGATTTGGCCAGACTTACCATTAGCAGCTGCATTTGCACTTGCAGCAATTCTTTGTCCGACAGATGCGGTTGCAGTACAAGCGATTACCAATGGAAAAGTATTACCAAAAGGTTCTATGACAATTTTAGAGGGTGAATCTCTTTTAAATGATGCTGCGGGTATCATTTCTTTTAAAATTGCTGTGGCAGCTCTTATAACAGGTGGCTTTTCAATGGTCAATGCCATTGAGCAATTTTTAATTTCATCAATAGGTGGCTTTATCGTAGGTTTATTTATTGGAGTAGCGCTAGTAAGATTCAGAGTTACATTGTCTAGACGCGGCATCGAAAATATTAATATGTTTACTTTTTTACAATTGGTGACGCCGTTTATCACATATCTCGTAGCGGAGATGTTTCATGCATCGGGTATTATAGCAGCGGTTGTAGCAGGTTTAGTTCATGGCTTTGAGCGAGATCGTATTGCTCAAGCGCGTACAAGATTACAAATGAGTTATAACCATACATGGAACATTTTAGGATACGCATTAAATGGTTTTGTATTTTCTATTTTGGGATTTTTAATTCCAGAAGTTGTTGGACGTATTATAGAAAATGAACCACATAATTTAATTTTCTTAATTATCGTGACATGTTTAATTGCGTTAGCCATTTATTTATTTAGATTTTTATGGGTATTTGTTTTATATCCGTACTTCTATTTACCTGTCAGTCCTTTCCAAAAAATGATATCTTATAACGAAGATGCACAGAAAGTCACAGAAACGCCACCAAAACGTAGTATGTATGCGTTTATAATGACTTTGTGTGGTGTGCATGGCACGATTTCATTAGCGATTGCATTGACATTACCTTATATGTTGGCTAACCATCATGCATTTAGTTTTAGAGATGATTTACTATTTATTGCTTCAGGTATGGTGATAATTAGTCTAATTGTGGCGCAATTTATCTTGCCATTAGTTACCCCAAATGCGAAAAAGCCTAAAGTATTAGGTATGAATTTTAAACAAGCAAGAGTATATATTTTGGAAAAAGTAATTGATTCACTGAATCAACAGTCTTCGGTGGCATCGAGTTTTCAATATGGTAATGTCATCAAAGATTACCATGATAAACTAGCTTTTTTAAGAAGTGTTGAGAATGAAGATGAAAATACGAAAGAACTTGAAAGATTGCAAAAATTAGCATTTGATGTTGAAAATGAAACATTAAATAATTTAGTGGAAAATGGAGATATTACGACAAACGTCTTAGACAACTATATGCGTTATACTGAGCGAACACAGGTATACAAACAAGCATCATTATTACAACGTATTAAGGTAGAAGTAAGAGCGTTTATTTTAAAGAGAAGAATTAGATCAAAAGTAAAAACTAATGCTGCTTCACCTTTATCAGTAGTTGATAATCTACGCGAAATTTCAAATGTTATGCGCACAGTACATTATCGTGTAGTAAGTCGTTTAGGTAAAGAGACTACAGAAGATAATAAATTAGAAGTAGGGATGATTTGTGATAATTATCTTATCCGTATTGATAATTTAACGCCTTCTAATTTCTTTAATCCTAAAAATGAAAACTCTATTACGAAAATTAAATTAAATGCATTAAAAGAGCAACGACGTATTCTTAATCAGCTTGTAGAAGATGAAGAAGTCAGCGAAGTGACGGCATTAAAAATTCGAGAATCTATCAATTATGATGAAATGATTATTGTTGATAGTTTAACTGATTGATAAATAGGTTTAATAAAAGCAGATTCCATAATAACTTGGAATCTGCTTTTATGTGTTGCCATTTAATTACGTGTACTAAATGCATTCTGATGTTTCTAGTAAATAATTCTACGTGGAAGGAACTATCCTAAGACATAAAAAATGAACTAGAATTTTTAATTGTATAGGCAGTAGCTGTCTGAATTGAAAATGCGCTTATATTAAGCTTTTTCAATCCTAGTCATCCTTGAGGGGGTAGGACAACGAAACCTTTTTAGAAAAGTGGAGTTTCTGTCCTACTCCCATAAGCGAAATTAATTTCTGTACGAAAGAGGAACGCCTGAGCTAAAGCTCATGCATAAATGCCACTAAGTCATAAAATGACAAAGGAACGCCTGAGCTAAAGCTCATGCATAAGCGAAACTAATTTCTATACGAAAAGTTTCGCTAAAAAAAATCTCCATCAATGGGGGGAGGAGCCGCCATTGATGGAGTAAGGGAGATGATTTAAGGCTTGAATACCACCATGCCGTACGTATCATTAGGAGGGAAGTCGTACGGCATGGGACTATTCACCTACAAATAGGTAAAATAGCCCTCATCATTAATGATTTATTCCATGCTACCGTGTACAGTTTCAATATTTGATTTCATCATATTATAGTATGAATCACCTTTTGAACCTTTTTTGCCAATTGAGTCTGTAAACACTTCGCCATAGATATCTTTATTTGTTTCTTCGCTTAAACTTTGCATGCTCTTCTTATCAACGCTTGTTTCGACAAGAAGATGTTTCAGATTATTATCTTTTACGAATTGAATCGCTTGTTTCATTTGTTCGGGTGTACCTTGTTTTTCAGTGTTGATTTCCCAAATGTAGCCCGGTTTGATACCGTATTGTTTAGAGAAATACTTGAAAGCACCTTCACTTGTAATCATAGCTCTACGTTCTTTTGGAATATCATTGAATTTTTCATGACTATCCTTGTTTAATTTTTCTAATTTTGCAATGTATGCTTTACTGTGTGATTCTATATCATCTTTATGTTTTTTATCATGTTTTAACAATGTATCACGTATCGTTTCAACATACTTGATACCATTTTCTAAGCTTAACCAAGCATGTGGGTCTTGTTTAGATTCATCGCCTTCAGCACCGTTTAAATAAAGTGGTTTCACTTTGTCAGAAACTTGGACTACACTGTCATCTTTTGTTGATTTATTTGCTTGAGACAATGCTTTGTCAAACCAACCATTACCTGTTTCTAGGTTTAAACCATTGTAAAATACAACGTCTGCATCAGTTAATGCTTTGATGTCTTTAGGTTTTACTTCATATTCATGTGGATCCTGACCAATTGGGACAATACTATGCACTTCCACATTGTCACCACCTGCATGTTTAACCATATCGTATAAAATTGAGTTTGTTGTTACGACTTTTAATTTTTCATTAGAACTTGATTCATTTTTGCCATTACTACAAGCTGCTAGAAACAACAGTAGTATTAGTGCGATTGATATTATTTTCTTCATATTTTTTGTCCTTTCCTATTAAAAAACTGTAATTTGCTTAAAATAAAAATAACGATGTAAATCATAAATGCGCAGAATACAATAGTTGCACCACTTGGAATGTTATATATATAGCTTATGTATAGTCCTACAATAGCGCTGATTGTACTAATAAGACTTGAGATAATCATCATTGTGTGTAATTTTTTAGCAATTAAGAATGCTGCTGAAGCAGGTGTTATAAGTAGTGCAACTACCAATATGATTCCGACAGTTTGAATACTTGCTACAGTAACAAGTGATAATAACAACATGACAAAATAATGAATAAATGTTGTATTTAAACCACTCATTCTACTAAATACAGGGTCAAACGTAGAAATCATTAATGGTCTATAAAAGACAATAATCAAAATCATAACAATTATTCCAACAATGACAGTTGACCAAAAAGTAGATTGTGTAACTGCAAGTAAATTACCAAATAATATGTGATAGAGATCGGTCGTGCTATTAATTAAACTGATGAGAATTACACCAATTGCTAAAAATGCGGTGAAACTAATACCAATTGCTGCATCTGGTTTAGTTTTACTATTTTTAGTGATAAAACCAATAAAAATACTGGCAATCATACCTGTAACTAGTGCGCCGATAAACATAGGAATACCAAATAGAAATGATAAAGCAACCCCTGGCAGCACCGCATGACTCATTGCATCACCCATTAGAGAGAGCCCTCTAAGTACAATTAGACATCCTACAGTTCCACAGACAATCCCTACAACAATTGAAATAATTAATGCGTTACTTAAAAATTTATAATCCAGTAAATGCTGTAAAAATTCCATAATAAGTTAATTCCTTTCTAAGATGTTAAGCCGTTTCGTCTGTAATTGCGGCACCTAAAAATGTCTTGTTTAAATGCTCTGGTTGCATTGCAGTTACACTGTCCCCGAAGAAACGAATCGACTTGTTTAACAGAATCACGCGATCAAAATAAGTTTCTGTTTTGGATAAATCATGATGTACAATCAGTAACAACTTACCGTCTGCTTTTAATCGACGTAATTGTGTCATGATGATTTGTTCGCTATGAAAATCGATGCCTACAAATGGTTCATCTAATAGATAAATGGTGCTATCAGTCATTAAAGCACGTGCTACCAATACACGTTGTAATTGTCCGCCACTTAACTCTGATATTTGACGATGACGTAAATCTTCCAGTTCTAACGTATGCATGAGTTGGTTTAGGCGCGCTTTTGTATCAGGTGTTACCCATTTAAACCAGCCAATGTCTTTATAAGCACCCGAAATAACTACATGTTCTACATCAATTGGAAAATCTAAATCAATATGCGCTTTTTGTGGAATATAAGTTACAGATTTCAAAGAATTTTGTATGGTATCACCATTTAACTGAGCAGACCCTGTAGATTTAAACTCGCCTATTAGGGATTTTATTAAAGATGATTTTCCGGCACCATTGGGTCCCATAATACCGATAATTTCTCCGTGAACAGGAATAGTTAAATTGATATTATGTAACACGTGTTTGTTACCTAAACTAAGATTTAAATCTTTAACCTCTAACATATTCACCCTCCTTAATAATATTTTTAGGTTAACCTAATTTAATTTATAATATACCATGAACTTTTAGCGTGTCAAGTCGATTCGTGATACAATAAAGTGAATAGTTGAGAGGTGAGATAATGCTAACTGAAGAAAAAGAAGATTATTTGAAAGCGATTTTGACGCATGATGGCGATCATTCTTTCGTTTCAAACAAAACGCTATCCCAATATTTAAATATTAAGCCGCCATCTGTCAGTGAAATGGTAACTCGTTTAGAAAAAGCGGGATATGTCGAAACAAAACCTTACAAAGGAGTTAAACTATCAGCGACAGGTTTAACATATACATTAGATATCATTAAACGCCATCGATTATTAGAGTTATTTTTAATTAAAATATTGCAGTACAATTGGGAAGAAGTACATCAAGAAGCAGAAGTATTGGAACATAGAGTATCTCACTTATTTGTAGAGCGATTAGATAAATTATTGGATTATCCTGTAACGTGTCCACATGGAGGCGTCATACCAAGAAATGAGCAGTATAAAGAACTATATACGACTAGTTTATTAGCATATGATACTGGAGATACGGTCACGATTAAACGTGTCCGAGATAAAACAGACTTGTTAATTTATTTATCTAGCAAAGACATTTTAATTGATGAAAAAATAGAAATTATTAACAGAGATGATACTAATAAAGTAATTATTGTGAAGAAATCAGATCAAATTATTGTATTAAGTTATGACAATGCTGAACATATTTATGCTGAAAAATAATGCAAGTATCTTTGCGTAGTGTTAGAAATTTGAAACAATGCAAAAAACACAGCTACCTAAAATAGGAGCTGTGTTTTTTTGAAATAAAGTTTCAAAAAATCACTTCACAAAGAACGTAGCGCATAGCTGGTAAACTGTGAATATGTTGATAGCAATCCATATGATACTAAAACAAAATGTAGGGATGTGTGTTAATGATTTGAGCGTGGTTCCATCCCATGTCACTGTTTGATTTGAAAAAGTCAGTTTAAAAATTGTCCATGACGATTGTAAAACTTCACCTAATAGTACACCTAAAATAAAATGATAGGACAAGGTCACTATGTAGTGCATCATGAATTGATTGTCACTTTGAAATAAAAAGTACAATAGTGCAATGAGTATTATGACAATAAGAATAGGTAGTATTTTTCTAGAAGTAAGTATTAGAAAATAAATGAAAATGGCAAGGTAAGCCGTGATAAACAAGCTAGGGTAATGAAATGTGATAGCTAAGAATCCTAAAAATAACATGATAGGCGGCATGACATAACCACCAAAAGTTGTGATAGCTTGACCTAGGCGAGATTTGGATTGTGTTATAGCAAATCCTTGTTGTCCAGTTTCTAGTCGCTCTGATGGACGAGAAACGATGACGAGATCTTTTGCTTTACCTCCACTGATTTTATTGAATAAAATGTGGCCAAATTCGTGAGTTAATACAGGAATGTAGTTTAAATAGATGTCTAAGATTTGATTTAAGGATTTATTTCTATAAGTATGTATAAAAATATAAATAAGACCTATGATTGCGACCCAATATAAATTTAGTTGGATCGAAGAACTGAAAAATGTCTGTAATTTTGTCATAATGTAACCTCGTTTTGTAATTAGAACGGCCCACTGTTTGCATAAATGGAACCTGTAGTATTAATTTAATTATAAAGTATTTGTGATTAGAAAACATTTAGACTTTTGATGTATCTTTGAATTTTAAATGTACGACAAAAATACTTGCAATTGCTATCTCATACAAATTGGAATGTGTTAATATGACAGTAATCAATTAAGGAATATGTAAAATTGAGTTAGGAGATTCTAAATCATGACGGAGAACAACAGATTAAATAAAGTAGATGTACTTTCAATATATTTTGATAATGTTACTTTAATAGAAATGAGAGAACATATTAAGCAATTTTTCTTGAAAGATAGTATTGAAAACTTATTCATCGTGACAGCTAATCCGGAAATTGTAGATTATGCAACAGAAAACGAAGATTATCGTAATTTAATTAATGATGCAGATTATGTCATACCAGATGGGACGGGGATTGTTAAAGCGGCGAGAATACTTAATACGCCTTTAAAAGAACGGGTGCCAGGCATTGAATTGACAGAAGCATGTTTGAAAATTGCGAATGCAAATCATCAAAAAGTATTCCTATTAGGTGCGAATAATGAAGTGGTTACGAAAGCAGTAGAAAAGCTTTCTGTACAGTATCCCAATATTCATTTTGATTTTCATCATGGTTTTTTTGATTTAACTGATGAAATGGTCTTGAAACAGGTGACGGATTTTAATCCGGATTATGTATTTGTAGGTATGGGTTATCCAAGACAAGAAAAATGGATTGAAAAACATGCACATCGTTTTCAACAAACTGTGATGATGGGAGTCGGTGGTTCAATAGAAGTATTTAGTGGAACGAAGAAACGGGCGCCATTGTTATTCCGTAGATTAAATTTAGAATGGGTTTACCGATTACTTATTGATTGGAAACGTATTGGTAGAATGAAAGCTATCCCTAAATTTTTATTAAAAGTGTTTAAAATGAAATTTAGAAAATAAGAAAAAAGTGTGAGAGTGGGACAGAAACCTAACTTTACTGAAAAGTTTGTATAGATTCATCCTAGCAAAGGTGGCTAGAATGGAATGATTTATCCGAGCTGAAGCGCATGCATAAGTATCACTATCTTAAAGAATTAAGTAGTGGGATTTTACATTTTCATTTCAGTTATCTACTGCCCAATCGACAAAGAAGCTAAGACATCAATTGATGTCTTAGCTTCATGCTTTCTTCATATTATTTTATAACGAATCTTGAGTTATCTAAATCACTTCTGAATTTCTTTTGATCTGCTTTTGAACGTTTTTTAAAATCATCTAAGAATTTTTCATATTCTGGTAATACTTCGTCCAACTCACCGAATTTTTTAAGCTTACCAGCTTCTATCCATGCAATTTTAGTACAGAATTCACGCACTTGTCTCATATTGTGACTTACAAAGAAAATCGTCTTGCCTTGTTCTTTATATTCAAATATTTTATCTAAACATTTTTGGGCAAAAGTTTGGTCACCAACCGATAATGCTTCATCAATGACAAGTATATCTGGGTTTGTCGTAATATTAATTGAGAATCCTAGTTTGGCACGCATACCACTAGAATATTTTTTTACAGGCTGATAGATGAACTCACCTAATTCACTGAATTCAATTACTTCGGGCGTCAATGCCTTGATTTGTTTTCGAGTGAATCCCATGCATAACATTTTGAATTCGATATTTTCAATACCTGTTAATTGGCCATTTAATCCCGCGCTTATCGCTATAACGCTGACATCGCCATCACGAGTGATATCCCCGTCTGTTGGAGACAATGAGCCGCCAATCATATTGCTGAGTGTAGATTTACCGGAACCGTTGATGCCGACAAGTCCTATAACATCACCCTTATATGCTGTTAATGATAAGTCATTTAATGCATAAAATGTTTTATTTTTATGAAATGGAATTATAACATCTTTTAGGCGCTCTTTATTATTACGATAAATACGATACTCTTTAGTTACATTTTTAATGTTAACCGATACATTCATATTTTTACCTTCCTTGTTTACAGTTACTACTATTATATTATACATTATATTAGTTGTTAAATTTATTAACCTATTGTAAAGTAAGTGAGTACAATTTAACAAATGAAATCTTATACAGTTGTTAAATTTTACTTAATATAAAATATAAAATCAACTATTTAAAGACAAATTGTGAAATTATAAAGATATGATAGTTGTTATCTAACATTAATTAATTAGACTTCTTGTATGAATATGCCGCATAACTGTAATTTTAAAATAACGCATTTACGAATGAGAATGCAAATTGGTATGATGGTTATTGAAAGCATTATGACAAGAGTGTCAATGGTATCAAAAATAAGTAGATAAAAAGCTAATCGATTGAAAGTGTGGTTTATTAAATGAATGCAGTGTGGGTAGTTTTTAGAGAGCATTTTAAAAATTTCTATCTTATCCAAAGACTTGCGCAGTTTCAAGTAAAAATTACAAATACGAATAATTACCTTGGCATGGCTTGGGAGCTTATTAACCCTGCGATGCAAATAATGGTTTACTGGTTTGTATTTGGTCTAGGAATTAGAAATAACGGTCCAGTAGATGGTGTACCATTTATTTATTGGTTACTCGTGGGTATTAGTATGTGGTTCTTTGTGAACCAAGGTATTTTAGAAGGAACAAAGTCCATAGCAATGAAGTATAATCACGTAGCGAAAATGAATTTTCCGTTATCGATTATTCCAACATATATTGTCATGAGTAGGTTCTACGGACATCTGGCATTACTTGCGGTAGTAATTGGATTATGTATGTTAGCAGGATTCTATCCGACAATATATACGTTGCAATTATTATTGTATATACCATTAGCTTTAATACTGACATCAGCAATTGCGTTGTTTACTTCGACGCTCGGCGTGCTTGTTAAAGATACGCAACAAGCGATTCAAGCATTGATGAGAATGGTGTTCTTTGCATCTTCAATTTTGATTGTTCCTCCAGAAGGAATAGTTAAAGATGTAATGAAATTAAATCCGATTTATTATCTTGCAGAAGCATATCGTTCTGCTGTACTGCATAAAGAGTGGTATTTCATTACACATTGGGAATTAACATTATATAACATAGTGATTATTTTAGTTTTATTTATATTAGGTTCAATTCTACACATGCGTTATAGAGATCACTTTGCTGATTTCATGTAAAAGGTAAATGTAAATTGTCAACGGAGTCTTTGGCTTTGTTGGCATTTTTTAATTTCAAAGACATTATTAGCAAAAAATTTTGTTTAATGAAAACAAGATAAAAATGGATTTTTCTATAATTTTGGCATGAGGATAGCTATAATATAGTAAAAATAGCGAAAATGATATTGGTGGTGAATGTATTGAGACAAATAATTAAAAAATTGTATATGGTCATCATTGGCCTTTTGAATGTGATGTACGCTAAAAAAAAGGTGCAAAACAATCATATTGTGGTGTTGATGACATTTGTAGAAGATGTACGTCCAATTATCGAGGCGTTATATCACAAGGGTTATAAACTTACAGTTATTGGTGACGTAACAAATTATAAATATATCCAACATTTAGAGAACATTAACTTCATACCAGCAGGGAACAAACAAGTGCTGAAGCATATTAAGGTGTTGAGTACTGCAAAAGTCATCGTCATTGATACGTATTATTTAATGCTTGGAGGCTTTAAAAAGAAACGCAGCCAAAAAATCATACAAACGTGGCATGCTGCGGGTGCATTAAAAAAATTTGGTTTGACGGATCATCAAGTCGATTTGTCTAATCCTAAGATGGTTGCACAATATAAACGAGTTTACAATGCAACGGATAAGTATTTAGTTGGTGGTCAGCCTATGGAGCAATGTTTTAAAGATTCATTTGGTGCAACTGAGGAGCAATTTTTAAAAACTGGATTGCCACGCTTGGTCCCTTACACTCAAATAGATGTGAAACAGAAACAGCAAGCATTGAAAAAACAATATGGTATTGAAGGGAACGTAGCTATTTATGTACCGACCTACCGTGAGCATAAACAAGCGAATCGACAAATAGATAAAGAACGTTTTGAAGCGGCTTTACCAGGTTACACGCTCATAAGCAAATTACATCCATCTATTCAAGCAGACGCACAAACGTCCATTGATTTACAAACGTTAATGCTGCTAGCTGATGTTATAATCAGTGACTATAGTTCTTTAGCTATCGAAGCGAGCATTATAGAGAAACCAACACTCTTTTATGTCTATGATGAGCAAGCATATGAAGAAGAACGTGGTTTAAATACATTTTATGAAGCAATACCTGATGAATATAAAGCGTATTCTGAAGAAGCGTTGCTTGAAAAATTACGAACTCAAGATACGACGTTGCAGCCATTATTTAAGCAATGGCATGAATATAATACATCAGAAAGCCTGACACAAGTAATAAATGAAATAGAGAAAATGGTGAAACTATGAAAATTTCAATTATAATTCCAGTCTATAATGCAGCTAAGACAATTCGTAGAGCAATTGCATCTATCGACACAAAGCATCAATATGAAATTATTTGTATTAATGATGGGTCAACAGATGATAGTAAAGCAACATTAGAGCAACTCCAAAAAGAATATAAAAATGTCATCATCATTAACCAAGAGAATAAAGGTGCCGCTACAAGCAGAAATGTAGGGATATCATCTATGACAGGTGATGTATTTATGTTCTTAGATGCAGATGATCAATTTCTGCCTAGTAGAATTGATTTTATGGCGGATTACTATCAGAAAGATGAAAACGTGGATATCGTCATTGGACAAATTGCTAGAGACAGCCATGATACTTGGCATCCGATTTATTCGCATCAAGCAATACAGAAATTAGAAAAAGTCAATCTGGCACAATGCCCAGAAATGATGCAATCGATTGGTCCAGGCGCCAAAATGTTTAGCGCTCAATTTGCAGATTTACGTTTCGATGAAGATGTTGTGTTCTGTGAAGAGCATACGTTCATGATCGATGCATTTAAAAAAGCGCGTGATATTCAATTATTACCGACTATGGTTTATGGATATAATGTACAAGAAGGTTCTGTAACTGACCAGCGTGCGGACCAATTTAATGCCTATATTTCAGATGCACAAAAAGTGAGAGCGCGGGTAATGGAAGCATTATTGTTAAGAGAATTACGTGTCTATTATAGCTATCGTATGGATGAGCTAATTGTGAGTTATTTAGTGCAAGCATTTATTGAAAAACAGCCAACAATTACACAAACATTAATTACGTCTGTAACAGCCTATATGGAAGCAATGCAGCAGACTGATTGTAGTGGTGAAGCAATGTTTAGACTGGTAAAAGTCATAGAACAAGGCGGTAAAAAATGGGATAAATCGCTATATCAACAATGGAGAGAGACGTTGTTGAAGGTGGGGATTGGTAGACCTAATTACTATCGCTTCCAAGTTGAAGTATTACCTAAACGTGCGAAGTTTAAATCAAGAACAAAATTAAAACAATTTTTAAAGCGTTAAAATAGTTCATTGCTTATACTTTAAATGAATGTGATATAATCTTTAAAAATGAAACGTATCAATTTAATATTTTGTTAAGGAGTATACACTTATGAAAAGAGTAATCACTTATGGGACCTATGATTTACTTCATTATGGCCATATTGAATTGTTAAGAAGAGCACGAGAAATGGGCGATTATTTAATCGTTGCATTGTCTACTGATGAATTTAATCGTATTAAAAATAAAAAATCATATTATAACTTTGAGCAACGCAAAATGATGTTGGAATCTATACGTTTTGTCGATTTAGTCATTCCAGAGAGTGGTTGGGATCAAAAAAAAATTGATGTCGAGCGCTATGAAATTGATACGTTTGTGATGGGACATGATTGGGAAGGTGAGTTTGATTTCCTTAAAGATAAATGTGAAGTCATTTATCTTAATCGTACAGAAGGAATTTCTACAACTAAAATTAAAAAAGAACTGTATGGCGATAACGCGAAATAATAAAAAGCCCAACATCATGTGGTCATGATAGTTGGACTAAAAAAGCTGTATGTGTCTGAAACATTTATCATGTCTCAGTTACATACAGCTTTTTGTTTGGAAAATTATAGGCGGGCTAGAATCTGAAATGATATATGCGCTTTATCTAAATTTCCTTCTCAATATATCAATAGTTAGAAAAATAATGATTGCGATAGCTGCAATGAGTAACACAGTACCGAGTAAAGTTAATACTGGATGGTCATCCCATGTTGATTTTACAATTGTTGTTGCTTGGTGAACGATGGGCTTACCTACTTTAACAGTAGGTGGACCATATTTGTTCGATATGAAAGTACGGTCATAATCGATATGGACTTTGCCATCTTCTACTATCATTTTATAGTCTTTCTTAGTAAAGTTTTTAGGCAGTACATCATAAAGGTCTTTTTGAACAAAGTATGTTTTACCATTTATTTTTTGTTCACCTTTAGATAATATTTTTTGATATTTGTATTGATCAAAGGACATATTCATCAATGCATTGCCCATCATATTACGCTGTTTCTCCCCACCTAGGTTATCATAGTTACCAGCACCCATAATGGCTTGATTAATTCTGAAACCATTGCGTTCAGTCGTGATTGAATGGTTATAGTTGGCAATATCACTCGAACCGGTTTTTAATCCATCTGTACCTTTTAGACTCATATCAGCGCCTTCTAGTGAATGGTTAAATGTATAGTAAGTGACGCCATGTTGCGTAGGTGCGAGTTGCTTAGTGAAATACAAAATCTTAGGCGTATCTTGTACAGCATGTTGTGACAAGATGCCGAAATCTTTTGCAGTCGATGTATTATTATCTTCATTATTGTATTTTGCTGGTGCGAACTCTTGAAGTTGTTTGTTTTCAGCACCGGTTGGATTTACAAAATGTGTGTCTTTCATACCCAATGATTTAGCAGTTTCATTCATTTTATCTGTAAAATCTGAAGTATTATCAGAAACTTCGTTTGCTAAAATAAGTGCTGCAGCGTTGCTTGAGTTAGAAACAGTGATTTGTAATAATTCTTTAATCGTATATGTTTCACCTGGATACAATTTAGTATTACTTAATTCCGGTAAAGTAGACATTCTGTAATGTTTGTCGGTTATTTTAACTTTATCATCTAAAGATAGTTCGCCATGCTTAACAGCTTCTAGCGTTAAATACATAGTCATGAGCTTCGTCATTGAAGCGGGGTACCATGTTTTATTCATATTATATTGATAAAGCACTTGCCCGGTTTGAGCAACATTGACTGCACCTTCAGGCTGATAGGCGTCAGAGACACTATAACCATATTGATTTGCAGCTTGTGTTGGCGTTATGCTTTCAGCTTGTGCAAAAGGTGTTATAATTGTACCAACGAAGAGTACAGTTACGATTGTTAGTATAAACTTTCTCATAATTACATTCCCTCTTAATATATATTCAGTTTTAATTGCAATAGAAGTATTTTAGCATAATGCAAACTTATAATAAAATATAACCCAATGAATTTTAGAACGTTTGTGAATTAAAAAATAGTTGTGTAAAATAGAAGGGGTTACGTCGAGAAATAAGCGACACGAAATTAAAATTATTGCTCATTTTCAAAGTAAGTGAATTAAAATATTTTAGAAGAGGTAAAAAACATGAAGCAAGAGAATCCATTATTCTACTTATTTAAAAAATTATCATGGCCGATCGGTCTGATCATTATTGCCGTATTAATTTCTTCATTAGGTAGTATCACAGGACTGCTCGTTCCTTTATTTACGGGGAAACTTGTCGATAAATTCTCGTTTGAAAATATGAACTGGATGTTTATTGCAGGTTTTATCTTGGTATTTATCGTTAATGCATTATTAAGTGGTGTAGGGCTATATCTACTAAGTAAAATAGGTGAAAAGGTCATTTACGCGATTCGTTCGGTACTATGGCGTCATATTATTCATTTGAAAATGCCATTCTTTGATCAAAATGAAAGTGGTCAACTAATGAGTAGACTTACAGATGATACGAAAGTCATTAATGAATTTATTTCACAGAAATTACCAGAACTATTACCTTCTGTACTTACAATTATTGGCTCGATGATTATGCTGTTTGTGATGGATTGGAAGATGACATTGCTAACATTTATTACAATACCAGTGTTCGTAATTATCATGATTCCACTAGGAAAGATTATGCAAAATATTTCTAAAAAAACACAGTCTGAAATTGCCAACTTTAGTGGATTGTTAGGTCGTGTTTTAACAGAAATGAGACTTGTTAAAGTGTCACATACAGAAGACTTAGAATTAGATAATGCACATAAAAACCTGAAAGAAATCTACTTTTTAGGACTTAAACAAGCTAAGATTACTGCGATTATACAACCTATTTCTGGTGTGATTATGTTATTAACCATTGCCATTATACTAGGTTTTGGTGCACTTAGAATTTCATCAGGTGCGATTACAGCTGGTACGTTAATTGCGATGATTTTCTATGTGATTCAATTGTCATCTCCATTAGTGAACTTATCGACATTGGTTACAGATTATAAAAAAGCAGTAGGCGCAAGTAGTCGTATTTATGAAATTTTAGAAGAACCTACGGAACCTCTACATCTTAAACAAGAAGGTGTTATTACGGATGGAAGTCTAAAATTTGAACATGTAGACTTTAAATATGGTGTTAAACCTATCCTTTCAGATGTCAGTTTTGAAATTTTACCTAGTAAAGTAACGGCATTTGTCGGGCCATCAGGTTCAGGTAAAAGTACAGTCTTCAATATCATTGAGCGCATGTATGATATTGAACAAGGTGACATTACATATGATGGTAAGTCTATATACGACATTGCGTTGGGTGATTGGCGTGAAAAGATTGGCTATGTAATGCAATCTAATTCCATGATGAATGGGACGATTCGAGATAATATCCTATATGGTATCAATCGAGAAGTCAGTGATTCAGAACTCAAACATTATGCTCAATTGGCCAATTGTCATGAATTTATTGAGCAATTTGAAGATGGATACGATACGATAGTGGGTGAGCGTGGCTTGAAACTTTCAGGAGGTCAGCGTCAACGTATCGATATTGCACGTAGCTTCGTAAAAAATCCAGATATCCTGTTATTAGATGAAGCTACAGCCAATCTAGATAGTGAAAGTGAACGTAAAATCCAAGATGCGTTGGAAGAGCTCATGGATAATCGTACAACCGTGGTTATCGCACACAGGCTATCAACAATTAAAAAAGCAGAGCAAATTATATTTATCGATGCTGGTAAAGTAACTGGTGTAGGCACACACCAAGCATTGATCACAAATCATGAAAAATATCGTCAGTTTGTAAATACACAAAACCTATCAGAATAAAAATTAGGCTACATGACTTAACTTTAATAGGTACCATGTAGCCGTTTTCATATCTAAAGGCGAACATTGTATTATTATGGCGTCGAAAAGTTGATTATTATTCGAACGATAAAATAGTTATTTTATATAAAGTCCACACATGCTATAATAACTGTGCATTATAAAAAACAGTGTTTTTATGAAAGTGTAATTTTAAAAATAATGAATAAGCAAATAAAAGTTGTCAAATTTTCACCTTATGTATGAGTGGAAACAAGTTATATTAATATTGCGTTTGCTGCAACTTGATGTCGCTTAATACATAGTAAATATGACTTTCAACATGACATTGTAATCAATGATTTTATTATGGAATGGTGGGTGTAAGATGTTTTTAGTGATTAATATCATTGGATTATTTGTATTTCTAGGCATTGCCGTGCTTTTTTCTAGAGACAAAAAGAACATTCAATGGAAATCAATTGGTATATTAGTCGTTTTAAATTTGTTTTTAGCATGGTTTTTAATGTACTTTCCATGGGGGAAATCGACAGTACAGTTATTAGCAAATGGTATTTCTTGGGTTATTGATTCTGCACATATGGGTACTGGATTTGCATTTGCAAGTTGGGTGAAACCAGGTGCTATGGATATGGCAGTTAGTGCGTTATTCCCGATTTTATTAGTAGTTCCACTTTTTGATATTTTGATGTATTTCAATATTCTGCCTAAAGTTATTGGAGGTATTGGTTGGGTATTAGCAAAAATTACACGCCAACCTAAATTTGAATCTTTCTTCGGTATCGAAATGATGTTCTTAGGAAATACAGAAGCTTTAGCTGTTTCCAATGAACAACTCAAACGTATGCAAGAAGCCCGTGTACTAACGGTAGCTATGATGTCGATGAGTTCTGTATCGGGTGCGATTGTAGGTGCCTATGTATCTATGGTTCCAGGAGACTTAGTATTAACGGCAATTCCGTTAAATGTAATCAATGCGATTATTGTTGCGGCAATACTAAATCCTATTTCACTAGAAGAAAAAGAGGATATCATTTATAGTATTCAAAATGATGAATTAGAGCGTCAACCCTTTTTCTCTTTCTTAGGAGATTCAGTACTCAATGCTGGTAAATTAATCTTAATTATCGTTGCATTCGTTATCAGTTTTGTGGCACTCTCTGATTTAATTGACCGCCTCATTAATCTATTAACAGGCGTTGTAGCGAATTGGGCTGGTATCAAAGGAAGCTTTGGTTTAGACCAAATTCTAGGCGTATTTATGTATCCATTTGCCTTATTACTTGGTTTACCATTTGATGAAGCATGGATAGTTGCACAACAAATGGCTAAAAAGATTGTGACGAACGAATTTGTTGTTATGGGTCAAATTAAAGATGTGGTTGATTCTTATTCACCACACAGACGTGCAGTAATTACAACATTCTTAATTTCTTTCGCCAACTTCTCGACGATTGGTATGATCGTAGGTACATTGAAAGGGATTGTTGATAAGAAAACATCAGACTTTGTTTCACAATACGTGCCAATGCTTTTATTAGCAGGTATTTTAGTTTCATTAATGACTGCAGGTTTCGTCGGTTTATTTGCTTGGTAATTGTCAAAATAAATCGCTGTTCAAAGTAAGTTATCAATATATATTTTAAAACAAACGCGTGTATCCGAAACAATGGATGCACGCGTTTAATTATGTAATAACAAATGATTTGGCTGCGCATAAAAAATTTAGATTGTTGTTAAACACAGAACTGTTAAGTCAAAAATAGCAGTGGTTGTATCATTGCATGTGATAAATAGTGAGTTGTGAATCTATAGCATAAAAAAGCCAGACCATAAAAGTGAGGAGACACTTATTACATGATCTGGCTTTACGGGAAATGAATAAATTGTATATAAATAGTAAGGACTAGGAACTAATTATATACTCGAGCAAAAATTATGTTGTTGATTATTATAAACAACACAAAGGAGATCACTTCTTAAAGTTTTAAAAAATAAGAAGTTAGAAATCATTATAGCAAAATAGATTTTATAAGTAAACAGAAATTTCAGAATTTTTAAAAAGTAAATTTTTGAGTGAGTGAAATATAAAATCATTATGGATAAAAGGGAAGTTTTAGTGTATTTAAGGGTTATAGATGTTGTGGTATATGTAATTATTTGCTACTATTCAATTGATTGAATCAAATACAAGGGGGTTGTGTGGGTGAATAAAACAGTACGTGATTTAATATTAGTCGTTTTAGGGTCATTCATATTTTCAGCGGGAGTTAATACATTTATTATATCTGCTGATCTAGGTGAAGGAGGAGTGACTGGTATAGCCATCGTACTATACTATGCCTTTCATATTTCTCCCGGTATTACTAACTTTGTCTTTAATGCTGTGCTTATCGCAATCGGTTATAAATTTTTGAGTAAAAGAAGTATGTACTTAACGATTGTAGCAACGATACTTATTTCGATATTCTTAGAGTTAACCGTCAGTTGGAAGATTGAAACAGGTAATATTCTGGTCAATGCAGTATTTGGTGGTGCCTGTGTTGGATTAGGTATTGGTGTTATTGTATTAGCTGGTGGGACAACTGCTGGTACAACAATCTTGGCACGAATCGCAAATAAATATCTGGATGTTAGTACGCCTTATGCACTGCTATTCTTTGATCTCATCGTAGTTGCAATTTCACTAACTGTAATACCAGTTCCGAGTGCCTTGGTAACAGTTATTTCATTATATATTGGGACTAAAGTAATGGACTACGTTATTGAAGGTTTGAATACGAAGAAAGCAATGACAATCATTTCTAGCAAGCCCGATGAAATTGCAAAAGTCATTGACGAACAAGTTGGACGAGGGCTTACGATTTTAAATGGACGTGGTTACTTTTCAAAAGAAGAAAAAGATATCTTATACGTCGTTATAACAAAGACACAGGTTACAAGAGCCAAGCGTCTGATTAAAAAAATTGATGAAGATGCTTTCCTCGTTATTCACGATGTGCGTGATGTATATGGCAATGGTTTCTTAATAGATGAACATTAAAACATATAATACGTAATGATGATATCAGCTTCGACTTTAGTGCAAATACCTAGAGTTGAAGCTTTTTTATTTTACTAAAAATTGAGGCTGGATAGCTGTCGGTGTCAGTAAAAGCAAGATGTAGAACGTATCACGAGAAAATATTTAATAGTCAATAGATATAAAAAATGATATAATACCTCCTGTGATAATGATTATCATTTACTAGAGATTAATTGAAAATCTTAGTAAATTGACATAAATATTTGGGAAAATTTAGGATGTTAAGCTTATTAATATAGGAAGAAGGGAATTTATGACGCGCTTAAAAGGTGAACAAGTCACAATTGGATATGGAGATCATGTCATCGTCGATAATTTAGATGTCCAAATACCCGATGGGAAGATTACTTCGATTATAGGACCGAATGGTTGTGGGAAATCGACATTACTGAAAGCGTTATCGCGTTTATTGCCAATTAAAAGTGGTGCAATCAAGTTAGATAATGCAGATATACATGCGCAATCTACTAAAGAAATTGCTAAGAAAATTGCCATTTTACCACAATCACCTGAAGTTGCAGACGGACTTACAGTTGGAGAATTGGTGTCTTATGGACGTTTTCCACATCAAAAAGGATTTGGTCGACTTTCTGCTGAAGATAAGAAAGAAATTGATTGGGCAATGCGTGTAACAGGTACGTATGATTTCCGATTGAGATCGATTAACGATTTAAGTGGTGGACAACGTCAACGCGTATGGATTGCTATGGCACTTGCACAGCGTACTGATATTATTTTCTTAGATGAGCCAACGACATATTTGGACATCTCTCATCAATTAGAAATATTAGAATTAATTACGCAATTAAATAAAGAGCAAGGCTGTACCATCATCATGGTGTTACATGACATTAACCAGGCTGTGCGCTTTTCAGATCATTTAATTACAATGAAAAATGGTGATATTGTCGCAGATGGTGATACAGAAGACGTATTAACGAAAGATATACTAGAAAAAGTATTTAACATAGATGTTGAAATTAGTACTGACCCAAGAACTGGAAAACCAATGCTAGTGACATACGATTTATGCAAAAAAAGTTATTCAGAAGTTTAGGGGTAAATTATGACTACAAAGAGAAAAGGGAAGTTAAATTTTACTGCGACCTTTAGTATTGCATGTGTATTATTAATCATCGCACTGATGATTTCGATACTGTATGGTGATGCAAAAATTCATTTAACGACGATTTTTGAAGCGATTTTTGATTATAATCCAAAAAATCAACAGCATAATATCATCAGTGAAATTCGTATCCCAAGAGATATTGGTGCAATATTGGTTGGTGTCGCACTCGGAACTTCAGGTGCAGTCATTCAAGGTGTGACAAAAAATGGCCTCGCAGATCCGAGTCTCATCGGTTTAAATTCGGGTGCCGCATTCATGTTGGCACTTACCTTTGCATTTTATCCAACTGCACCGTTTTTAGTAATGATGTTTGCAGGTTTCATAGGTGCGCTAATTGGTGGATTTATTGTGCTTATGATTGGGCGTTCAAGAAGTGATGGGTTCAATCCGATGCGAATTATCCTTGCAGGTGCAGCTGTAAGTGCATTATTAACTGCACTGAGCCAAGGCGTTGCGTTACTCTTTAGATTAAATCAAAGTTTAACATTTTGGAGTGCTGGCGGTGTGTCAGGAACAACTTGGAATCAATTGATGTGGGCTGCACCATTTATTTTAGTTTCATTGGTGATTATCGTGTCGATGAGTAAACAATTAACAATATTAAATCTAGGTGAAACGTTAGCCAAAGGTCTAGGGCAGAATGTGGCATTTACAAGAGGCATTACATTAATTTTATCAATGATACTTGCAGGGATTGCCGTTGCCATGGTAGGTCAGATTGCATTCGTTGGACTCATGGTACCGCATATAGTGAGATATTTAGTAGGTACTGACTATGCACGTGTCATCCCACTTACAGCGGTTGTAGGTGGATTGTTGTTGCTTGTGGCAGATACGATTGCACGAATGCTAGGAGAAGCTCCTGTTGGCGCTATTATCTCCTTTATTGGTGTACCTTACTTCTTATACTTAGTTAAAAGAGGAGGACGCTTCTCATGATTGATCCAAAATTAAAGCGTAAACAGTGGTACGCAATGATTATTCTAACGATATGTGTATTGTTGGCTTGCGCGTGGAGTATGACCTCTGGTGAGTATAAGATGTCTATGGGAGCTTTCTTTAAAACATTAATCGGTCAAGGTGAGTATACAGATACCTTGATATTAATGGAATTTAGGCTGCCACGTATGGTCATTACGATACTAGCAGGAGCAGCTTTAGCTATGAGTGGTGCCATTATTCAAAGTGTTACGCGAAATCCATTAGCAGAACCAGGCATACTTGGTATTAATGCTGGTAGCGGATTTGTAATTTCACTCTTCATCGTGGTAGGGCAAGTCGATGCAGACAACTTTATCTATGTATTACCTATTATTAGTATGATTGGTGGGGTATTAACAGCACTGATTATTTTTTCCTTTAGCTATAATAAAGGTGAGGGTATCACGCCAGCGAGTATGGTACTTGTCGGTGTAGGTATGGCTTCAGCACTTAGTGGTGGTTCACTTACATTGATGTCGACATTTGACGAAGATCAATCAGAATTTATTGCTTCGTGGCTTGCCGGTAATATATGGGGTGACGAGTGGGCGTTTGTAATTGCATTCCTGCCTTGGGTAATTGTACTTATCCCTTACCTTTTAATTAAAGCTAATGTCTTGAATCTGTTAAATACACATCAACACATTGCACAAGGTGTCGGCGTCAAAATAGGACGAGAGCGCATTGTATTACTGTTAGTTGCAGTATTGTTATCATCAGCTGCAGTTTCTGTAGCTGGCGCTATTGGCTTTATTGGTTTATTGGGACCACATATTGCTAAGTCAATAGTTGGACCAAGGCATCAATTGTTTTTACCGCTTGCAGTTCTCATTGGGGCTTTTTTACTTGTATTCGCTGACACAGTAGGACAAGTGATATTACAACCTTCTGGAATTCCAGCTGGGATTGTCGTAGCTATTGTTGGTGCACCATACTTTTTATATTTAATGTACAAAACGAAATCAGTCTAACGCAATTAGAATTAAAACGGGTATCTGTCAGTGTATCGGCAGATATTCGTTTTTTGTTTTCAAAAAATATAAAAATTCAATTTAATATGTTAGCGTTTACATTTGTGGGTGGGGTATACTATACATGAAGCGGAAAATTGAGGAGGCCATCGTTATGAAAAAATTAATTAAAGACAAAACACATTTTCTAAAAGATATGCTAGATGGATTATCAAAAACAAATAAAGATATAAAAATTATTTCAGATACGGTTGTTGTAAGAGCAGATAAAAAGCAACAAGGTGTTGCCATTGTTTCCGGTGGTGGTAGTGGCCATGAACCGGCACACGCTGGGTATGTAGCACAAGGTATGTTAGATGCTGCTGTCTGTGGAGAAGTATTTACGTCACCAACACCTGATAAAATATTGAATGCAATTAAAGCAGTTGATAATGGTGAGGGTGTACTGTTAGTAGTTAAAAACTACGCTGGTGACGTGATGAATTTTGAGATGGCGCAAGAAATGGCTGAAATGGAAGACATTCAAGTAGAAACAGTTATAGTAAAAGATGACATTGCAGTCAGTGATGTCGATAAGCGTCGAGGTGTTGCGGGGACTGTGCTTGTCCATAAATATGCTGGTTATTTGGCAGAACAAGGTTCGTCATTGCAAGATATGAAAGCGCAAATTGAAACGGTACTACCCAATATTAAAACGATTGGTATGGCCCTGACTGCGCCAATGGTTCCAACTACTGGACAATATGGGTTCGATATTGAAGCTGACGAAATGGAGATTGGTGTGGGTATTCATGGTGAAAAAGGCTTATCTCGTGAAAAAGTTGAAACAGTAGACAAAATTGTTGCGCGATTACTCAATGAATTACTTAATGAAGTGAATGAGGACCGTCTTATAGTTATGGTCAATGGCATGGGCGCAACGCCGTTATCTGAACTTAATATCGTTGCAAAATATGTTGATGAAGCATTAGAATCTCAAAATAAAACGGTTACCAAATGGTTCGTTGGTGATTATATGACTGCATTAGATATGCAAGGTTTTTCACTAACGCTTGTTCCAGAATCTGAAACGTTATTAAAAGCATTAACAGCTTCCACAGCAAGTCCATATTTTAATTAACAAGAAGTGATTACTATATACAAAGGAGCATTTTTATTATGAATGTAACTGAACTTAAACAACGTTTATTGAATTTAGTAGATGTATTTGAAGAAAAAGAAAATTTATTAACTGAATTAGATAGAGCAATTGGTGATGGCGACCATGGTGTCAATATGGTTAGAGGTTTTAAAGCACTACCTGATAATATCGATGACAGCTCAATGCAAAGTTTACTAAAATCTACAGGCATGACGTTGATGTCTAATATTGGTGGCGCTTCTGGACCACTATATGGCTTCAGTTTTGTGAAAATGGCTCAGGTAGCTGAAGATGAAATTGATCAAGACAATTTAAAAGTATTATTAAATACGTTCGCAGAAGCTATTGCTCAAAGAGGGAAAGTTGAATTGAACGAAAAAACAATGTACGACGTAGTAGCGCGCGCAAATGAAGCGGCTAAAGAAGGCGAAACATTAAATTATGATGTGTTGCAGTCTTATGCTGATTTAACAAAAGATATTGAGGCAACTAAAGGTAGAGCATCTTACTTTAAAGCAGATTCAAAAGGGCATATAGATCCAGGCGCACAAAGCAGTGTGTATATTTTAAACGCTTTGATTGGAGATGAATAGATATGACACAGATAGTAGTAGTTAGTCATAGTCATGCAATTGCCGAAGGTACAAAGGAATTATTAGAACAAATGGCAAGTGGTGTGACAATTGTGGCACAAGGTGGCGTTGATGGTGGAATTGGCACTTCATATGATCATATACAATCGTTGATTAATGAATTAGATGATGATGCGTTATGTTTCTATGATATTGGTTCGGCTGAAATGAATTTAGATTTGGCGATTGAAATGTACGAAGGAGCACAACGTGTTGTGAAAGTGGATGCACCTATTGTAGAGGGTAGTTTCACTGCAGCAGTAAAATTATCTGTAGGTGCTTCTATCGATGATACGCTTGATGAGCTTACACAAAATTTTGGATAAAAGGTCCCTCCATATGCGCTGTTGAGAAATTTGTGGGGCAATGAATCGTTTTAAGAAAGTTAAATAGTAATATATTGATGAAGAAAAGAATTATGTCTGTATTTTAAATCAGTTCTAGATTTTTCTCTAATTAAAATGCGCGCGCTTGATAAAATGTTAATTCAATTTAGGTATAATAAAGCATATCGCATCATTAAATTGACAAAAAATACTTTTTTAAATGAATATATCAGTAAATTATGGTAGAATAAAAGCTAACTGTAATAGAAATCTGGATATTTAGGAGGACATTGCCATGAAAGATTTGATACAAAAGCATGTCTTAAACGGCGAATTTGAGTCAGTCAAACGACTAATGTCCCAATCAGATTTTATGGAATTTGAAGAGGCATATATTTCAAGTGCACATGAAGTGGAAAGTATCATGTTTTACACATGTATTTTAGATATGATGAAAGTAGAAGAAACGGCAGAAATGCACGACTTAGCTTTCTTATTATTAGTTTATCCACTAAGTGAACTGAAGGGTGCTTTAGATTCTGCATACTATCATGCGGATTCATCCATAAAACTTACTGAGGGCAAAGAAGTAAAAAGCTTATTACAAATGTTGTTACTACATGCAGTTCCCGAACCAGTCATTTCTGATAAAAAAGCATTAGATGTTTCTCGTCAAATACTTAAATTAGATCCTTCTAATAGTGTTGCGCGTAATGTACTAAAAGAAACTGCCAAACGTATGGATAATGTTGTTGTTGATTTCAACGAATTGAATCGTTTTAAAAACGCACATTAAACAATGCAGTGAATTTAGTATTGAAATATGAAAATTAGATTTTGACTTAATTAATAAAGTGAATGCTTAAAATAAAGAACTAAAATAGATACATCTTGTATGTGCCTGCTTTTAGTTCTTTTTTTGTTTTACATCCTCCTAGAAGGGTAAGTAACCAAAGAAATAAATAAAAAAATGGATGAAATTTAAAACTTTATTAATGCTTTACATAATTGTATAAATTTACAAAAATCCATTAAATTTTAGTTTTAAAATAAGGGTTTAATAACTAACTTGATTATATTTAAAACACTAAATGTATTTTTAATTATATTAAGCTAATTACAAGATTGTGTTAATTATAATCTATAGTGTAAAATTTTATATTGTGTAGTTGCAAAATATATTCAGTAAGTTATAATAACTCAATGTGTTAACTATGAGGAGGTTAAAATCACATGGGGTTGAATAAAGAAGCTATAAAAATTGGTTTCGCTTATGTTGGTATCGTAGTAGGTGCCGGCTTTTCAACAGGACAGGAAGTTATGCAATTTTTCTCACCATTTGGCCTATGGTCATACATTGGTGTGATACTTTCGGGTCTGATTTTAGGTTTTATAGGTCGACAAGTAGCAAAAATTGGTACTGCATTTGATGCACAAAACCATGAATCTACTTTAGACTACTTATTCGGAGATAAGTTTAGTAAACTTGTAGACTATTTATTAATATTTTTCTTATTTGGTATCTCAGTCACAATGATCGCAGGTGCTGGGTCAACATTCCAAGAAAGTTTTGGCGTACCAACATGGTTAGGTGCACTAATTATGGTCATTGCAATCTACATTACATTATTAATGGATTTCAATAAAATTGTACGTGCATTAGGTGTCGTTACACCGTTCTTGATTATTTTGGTAGTAATTATTGCCATTTATTATTTATTCAATGGAAGTATTTCGATTGGTCAAGTTAATGAAAAAGTACCAGATGCAAGTCTCGTGAAAGGTATCTTATACGGTATTAATTACGGTGGTTTAGCATTTGCGGTTGGATTTAGTACGATTGTTGCAATTGGTGGAGACGCTTCGAGACGTAGAGTTTCAGGCGCAGGTGCATTATTTGGTGGTATTGTGTATACAATCTTATTAGCACTTATCAACTTTGCATTACAATCAGAATTCACAAAAATCCAAGATGCATCAATTCCGATGTTGACGTTAGCTAATGATATCCATCCATGGATTGGATTGGTATTATCAATTATTATGTTAGCGGTAATGTATAATACAATTCTTGGACTTATGTATTCATTTGCAGCAAGATTTACAGAACCATATAGCAAAAAATATCATATTTTTATCGTTGTTATGGTCATTGTTGCATTCGCATTAAGTTTTGTAGGTTTCGCTGGACTTATCACCTTCTTATACCCAATTATGGGTGTTGTAGGTTTAGTAGTTGTAATCGGCGTACTTGTGAAATACTACAGCAGAAAACGTCAAAACAAGAAATTTATTGCGTAAGTAAAATTAGAATGAGCATAGTGTGACACGATACAAAGATACATTGTTGCACTTTATAAGTAAAAGGGCTAACCCATATTGAATGGATTAGCCCTTTTTGTAAGAAATTTTTCAAATTTAAAGAAAATGGAATTAGACTACAGCGACATAATTAAATATGGTACAATGCTTCCGAAAGGGAAGGTAGTGCATGAAGAAAAAACATAAATGGACGATGATTGCAGTGATAGTATTTATTGTCGTATCTTTAGTAACAGCATTGTTATTAAAAGTGCAATATGATCGTCAACACTCACAAGAAATAAAAGAAAAAGTACAAATTAATAATAAAAATGTAAATGCATTTACAAATATAACGTATGGTAAAGGCTATCCTAATAGCAGGTTAGACATATTAACACCAACAGATTTAGATAAAGATAATAAGTTACCTGTGATTTTTTGGATGCATGGGGGTGGATTTATTGCAGGCGATAAACAATATAAAAATCCATTGCTAGCTAAAATTGCAGAACAAGGATATATCGTAGTAAATATAAACTATGCCTTAGCTCCTGATTATAAGTATCCATCACAATTACAACAAATTGATCAGGCAGTAAAATTTATAAAAAGAAACAAGCATGAACTGCCAATAGATTTTGATCAAGTCATTTTTGGTGGTGATTCTGCTGGTGCTCAGTTATCTAGTCAATATACAGCCATACAAACGAATCAATCATTGAGAAATGATATGAAATTTGAACAACGTTTTGATCCGGAGCAATTAAAAGCAGCAATCTTTTTTGGTGGCTTTTATGATATGAAAACGGTAAAGGCAACAGAATTTCCAAGAATTCAATTATTTATGGAAAGTTATACTGGTAAACGAGACTGGGAACAACAGTTTAAATACATCAGTGAAATGTCGACAATAAACCAAATAACTAATGAATACCCACCAACTTTTTTATCTGTAGGAGATGCGGATCCATTCTATAGTCAAAATATTGAATTTTATAAAAAACTGAAATCAAAAGATGTTCCAGTAGATAAATTATTTTACGATGGTACACATAATTTGAGGCATCAATATCAATTTCATCTAGATTTACCAGAATCTCGCCAAAACATGAAGGATGTATTGAGCTTTTTAAGTAGAAATACGAGTTCGTCGGGTGTGGAAACGGAGTTAAATGAAGATGCTTCAAATCCAAATGGTGTAGAATTAAATCCATACTAATATAGATGAAAACAAAAGCGTCAAATGACATGATTGTCATTTGACGCTTTGTTCATATACAATGGAAATAACATGCATCAATGAATTAAACATACATAAAGCAGTAAGTTATAATAATAATTTTGCCATTATATATTGGTTGTAATATTTACCGTCAATAAATAATTTATCGCGAAGTTCGCCTTCGATTTGGTAACCAGCAGTTTTAAATAAATCAACGGCGGTTTCGTTTTCAGGGACGATGAATGCTTCAATACGTCGAATATCATGGTTCAAGCACCATGCTTCAATGGAATTGATTAAGGATTGACCTAATCCCTTTTCACGATAATGTCGAATAACACCCATAGAGAACGAAGCTTCATGGCGTGTGCGTTCGAAATCTTCAGTTGTAACGATAGCGAAACCAACAAGCTCGCCATTATTTTCAGCTATATATATAGCGTTGGAGGGTGAAGTGATATAATGCTCCAAATTTGCAATTGCGTCGTTATTAGATGGTGCATACTCACCTGGATTGTAGATTAAATAATCAGATTCATCATAAATTGTTGTTAATAATTTAACAAATGGATCTATATCGTTGATGCCAATTTCACGTATTTGATGAACCATATATGTCCACTCCTTATATCTATTTTGCTATTACTCAGTTATAGTATAACTTAACATCAATATTACCATAATACTAGCAATATATAATTCAATAACAATAAATGCAAAGGAGCCAATTTATGAAACCTAATATCTTACTAGCTGGCGTCACAGGTTATATAGGAAAAAACTTGATACACTCTATCAAAGATGAAGGTCAACTATATACATTATCAAAGTATCCAAAGGAAAAAGATTTTCAACAAGTAACGTGGCTAAAAAAGGATATTTATAACTACACAGATGTATGGAATGCAATGGAAGGTATGGATATTGCGATTTATTATTTAGATCCAACCAAACACTCGGCCAAGCTTACGCAAGCGACGGCACGTGATTTGAATCTAATTGCTGCGGATAATTTTGGTAGAGCGGCTGCGGCACATGATATTGGGAAAATCATATATATTAGTGGTAGTCGTTTTGATTTTGAAACGATTCAACGATTAGAAGCGTACGGTGTTCCCGTTGAAAAAACACAACAAATAGTATCAAGACCACATGTTGCAGTTGAACTTCAAGTGTCGAAATATGATGATGTGCGAAGTGCTTTAAGTATCCAGTTGCCGATGAACTGGACACTGGAGCAAATGGTTGAGTATTATTTTCAATGGTTGGATGAAACGAAAGGAACAATGTTACATACATACAAGGATGAAGATAATTATGTAATCTATATTAAAGATAAACAGAATCCGTTATTAGTGTTGCATAAGGATTATATTGATCAAGATATGATTGTGTTGCATTTAGTCGGTGGTACGGTAGTTAAACCCAATTTGCAAAAACAAGGTAAGTTAGAATTTAGAATGCTTAAAGATACGCAGAAAGTACTGGTTCATCTGTATGATTATATTCCTAAATTAGTTTGGCCAGTTTACTATTTAGTACAATCGCCATTTCAAGGTTTGATGTTACGTGGCTTTGAAATTGATTGTCGCATTAAACATTTCAATGGTCGCATACAGTCTGGTGAAGATATAAAATATACTAAATAAATAAAAGGTGATTATATGGACATTTTATTAGTGGAAGATGATATGACATTATTTAAAGAATTAAGTGAAGAATTAGAACTTTGGGATTTTAATGTCAATGGCATTGATGATTTTAGCGATATCATGGCAAAATTCGAGATGGTGAAACCTGCGATTGTTATTATGGATGTTAAGTTACCTAAGTATGATGGTTTTTATTGGACACGGAAAATAAGAGAAGTGTCAAATACACCAATATTGTTCTTATCATCAAGAGATAATCCAATGGACCAAGTTATGAGTATGGAATTGGGTGCGGATGACTATGTGCAAAAACCATTTAATACGAGTGTGTTAATTGCAAAATTACAGGCCATCTATAGACGTGTGTATCAGTTTAGTTTGGATGAGAAACGCGTGTTGTCATGGCAAGATGCGGTACTAGATTTGACTAAAGATAGTATTAGTAAAGGAGACCGCCAAATTTTCTTATCTAAGACTGAGATGATTATTTTAGAAATGTTAGTGAAAAAACAGAATCAAATTGTGACGCGAGACACCTTGATTACAGCATTATGGGATGATGAAGCATTTGTGAGTGACAATACGCTTACAGTTAACGTAAATCGTCTTCGGAAAAAATTAGCAGATATTGATATGAATGATGCGATAGAAACGAAGATTGGTAAAGGATATATGGCACATGGCTAATTTGAAGTGGTTACTTATCTTTTTAAGGTCGCGTATATATTGGATTTTATGGTTAGTATTTTTACATTGTGTGTTTTTAGGTGTTGCATATTTAGATTACGATATAAGTGTTTACAGTATTTTTTATATAATCGTGTTGAATTTAGGTATATCTGTATTATTTTTATTATTTACTTATATCAAAGAAATTAAGTTCTTTAAGCATCTAGATGAAAATATTGAACCAGAAGCCTTGAAACATAAATCGCTCGCAGATACGCCGTTACAACAGGAAATGGTTGATTACTTATACAGCCAAATTACAACCCAAAAATCATTAGTAACACAACAAACACAACAAATTCGATCTACAGAAGCATCACTAACTGATTTCGTGCATGATATCAAAACGCCAGTGACAGCTATGAAATTATTGATTGAAAAAGAACAAGATCAAGAACGGAAAAATGCATTACTATATGAGTGGTCGAGAATCAATGATATGTTAGATCGACAGTTGTTTTTGACACGTTTAACTTCTCAAAATAAAGATATGTATTTTGAAAAAGTTGGTTTGAAACGATTAGTTATAGAAGAAATTCAAATCACGAGATATATTAGTCAATCTAAAGGTATAGGGTATGATTTGGATTTTGACGATGACTTCATGATTTATACAGATACGAAGTGGTGTCGTATGATGATTAGGCAAATATTGTCTAATGCTGTGAAATACAGTGAAGATAGTACCATTCATATTCGTGCATATAAAGCACAAGGCCATGTGGTGCTGGAAATAAATGATGAGGGTAGGGGCATTAGTAAAAAAGACTTGCCGCGAATATTTGAAAAAGGATTCACCTCTACGATTTATCGCCATAGCACTGCTTCATCAGGTATTGGGTTATATTTGGTTAATCACGTTAAAGATAAGCTGGGTATTGCCGTCAACGTTACGTCAGAAGTAGGCATTGGGACAACATTTAAATTCATATTCCCTAATCAAAATGATATCGTCTCAAAACTAAATGAAAACATTTCATAATATCATTATATGGACAGTAACTGTCAGCACTTTGGTGCTGGCATTTTTTGTATGAAATCGTATTTAAGGGAAAATATGAAGAAGTAAATGGAATTTCACAGTTTATGTAAGTAATAGTTGAATACCAGTGATAAATGTGCAATCATATCTTATGTGAATTTAATTTGTAAATAACATTAAACTTTATATTCTATGAATGCAATTATGTGAATGATTAATGTAAACTTTGCGTAAATACGAAAAATGAATTGTTAAGAATTTGTAAATTTAATTGTGGGAATGTAAATTTTGTGATATTTTCAAAGAAGGATAAATCAACATTTGTGAGATTTTTTAAACCATTATAAGCAAATACTCATTGCTATACATATCAATGCTATTATTTTGGCCTTGAAACAGTGAGTTAATGTAAATCTTGCCAATCTTAATTTGTCTTAAATTTTAAAATTTTTTTAAATTTATTGAAAGTGATTGCAGTCAATCACTGTAAATGGAGGATTTTTTGGATGTTTAACAAGAAAAAAGATAAGTTCATGGTGAAACTTGAAGAAATGGTGTTCAACTTAGATAGAGCGGCCATCGAATTTGGTAAAATGGATTTCAATACACATTTAGATCTTAAAGCCTATTCGGATAATATCAAAACGTACGAATCACACGGCGATGAATTAATGCACCAAGTTATTTCTGATTTAAACCAAACTTTTATTACACCAATTGAACGTGAGGATATCCTCTCTTTGTGTAACGCAATTGACGATGTGTTAGACGCAATTGAAGAAACAGCAGCGATGTTTGAGATGTATTCTATCGAATATACGGACGAATACATGGCAGAATTTGCTGACAATATCCAAAAAGCTATTGTAGAAATGAAATTAGCTGTTGGCCTACTTGTAGATAAAAAATTATCACATATGCGTATTCATTCTATTAATATTAAAGAATTTGAAACAAATTGTGATGGTATCTTACGCCAGTCAATCAAGCATATTTTTAATAGTGAAACAGATCCAATTACATTAATTAAGATAAAAGAGATTTATGAAAGCATGGAAGAAATTGCAGATAAATGTCAAGCTGTTGCGAATAACTTTGAAACTATAATCATGAAAAATAGCTAAGGAGTCCTAACTTATGGAATATATTTTGATCATCACAGTAGCTATCGTTATTTTTTCACTTGTATTTGACTTTATCAATGGGTTCCATGATACAGCCAATGCTGTGGCTACTGCTGTTTCAACACGTGCCTTAACTCCTAGAACTGCTATACTATTAGCGTCAGTGATGAACTTTATTGGAGCATTAACTTTTACAGGGGTTGCAGGTACAATCACGAAAGATATTGTAGACCCATTTAAATTACAAAATGGACTCGTTGTCGTTTTAGCGGCGATTATCGCGGCGATTTTATGGAATTTAATCACATGGTATTATGGGATACCGAGCTCATCATCCCATGCGTTGATTGGTTCTATTGCAGGAGCAGCGATTGCTTCACAAGGCTCATTTGCAGTTTTACATTATGAAGGATTCACAAAAATAATTATCGTATTATTAGTGTCTCCTATGATTGCATTTTGTGTAGGTTTTATTATGTATTCGATCGTAAAAGTATTATTTAAAAATGCGAATCTTACAAAGTCTAATCGTAACTTTAGATTCTTTCAAATATTTACTGCAGCGTTACAATCATTTTCACATGGTACAAACGATGCACAAAAATCAATGGGTATTATTACATTAGCCCTAATTGTTGCTAATATACAAACTGGTACTAGCGTTGAGCCACAAATGTGGGTTAAAGTTGCTTGTGCTACTGCGATGGGGCTAGGTACGGCTGTAGGTGGTTGGAAAATCATTAAAACAGTTGGTGGTAATATTATGAAAATTCGTCCAGCGAATGGTGCAGCAGCAGACTTATCTTCTGCATTAACAATATTCGTTGCATCGTCATTACATTTCCCATTATCAACAACACACGTTGTATCTTCATCTATATTAGGTGTAGGCTCTTCTAACCGTATTAAAGGTGTAAAATGGAATACAGCACAACGTATGATTGTTACTTGGGTGATTACATTACCAATTTCTGCAATTGTTGCAGCAATTATTTATTACATCATTAACATATTCTTATAATACGTTTGAAAATATTTGTAAGTATGACAGTGTTCTATACTAAAAAGTGAGATGGCGAAGCCAATTATGGTGCCGCCATCTCACTTTTTTATTTTGCACTATATAAAGCAGGGGAGTTTTGATTTAGCAATATTCACCACTAAATGATAGGATTACATGATATATGTTTTTACATATGTTAAAGTGTATGAAAGTTACATATGATACACACATTCTATATGAGAATCAATAGGGGGGAGAAACATTATGAAATATTATTATTATGCAATATTAGAACCAGAGAAACATTACTATAATGTCACTTTTCCAGATTTACCAGGGGTGAATACTTTTGGAGAGGGTATTGAAGATGCACTAGATATGGCAAGCGATGCATTAGGTGGTCATTTGTTAGTATGTGAGAATGATCATGATATTTTGCCAGAACCATCAACTTTCGATGATTTAGTTAGTCATTTGGATGTTAAACAGCAATTACAATTAATTATGGTTGATACTAAGATTATTCGAGCTAGAGAAGAGAATAGAACAGTCAATAAAATGGTGACATTACCTAAGTATATGGTTGAGTTAGGGAAAGATAGAGGGATTAACTTCAGTCAAACTTTGCAACGTGCTTTAAAAGAAGAATTGAACTTATAAACACCTTTTAATAAATACAGTATTCAACGCCATATAACAATTAAATAATAAAAAAACAGAGACAATGATTGTCTCTGTTTTTGATGTGTTATCACTGATTAGTGAATATAATTGTAGCTTGAAGCTTGAGAAGCTGGGATTGTACGGTAGTCTACTGTACCTGGTGGTGTATTATAGTTCATTTCTGAAATTAAAATACTACCATCTGGGTTAACTCTTTCAACATAAGCTACGTGTCCAACAGGTCCTTCATAGTTTTGCATGATAGAACCAGCTGTTGGAGCATTGTTAACCGTGTAGCCATCTGAAGCAGCGTTGTTTGCCCAGTGATCTGCGTTCCACCAGTAAGTACTGATAGGTTGACCAGTTTCTGCTCTACGGTTAAATACGTGCCAAGTACATTGTCCCCAGTCATATAGGTTAGCATCACTTGCAGATGAGTTACCTGTATTTGTTTGAGGTGTTTCTGTAGCTGTGCCACCAGAACCACCTGTACCAGTTGCCCCTGGTATTGTTAATGTTTGGTTAGGGTGGATTAAGTATCCATTTAAATTATTAGCTGACATAATTTCTTCTGCTGAAACACCATATTGATTTGCAATGATGTTTAATGATTCACCTGCTTGAACAGTGTGTGTAGAACCACCTGAAGCATTGTTTGATGAAGCACTGTGTCCTTGAGAACTATTGCTTCCACCAATTTCAATAACTTGTCCCGGAAATACCATGTTGTTATTGATATCATTGCTTTGTTTGATTTCGTCTACTGAAACACCGTATTGCTGTGAGATTGTCCATAAAGACTCACCAGATTTAACTGTGTGTTGCGTCGACGCATCGGCTTCGTGATTCGCGATGAATGCGGCTGCCCCAGAAGCTGCAGTAACTGCAAATGCTAATTTTTTCAAAAAGAACTCCTCCTTTAAATCCTATATATCTAACCAAATTTATGTATTAAATATATTCGTTAATTTTTTGATTGCGAATTCACGTTCCATATTATCAAAAAATATTTGCTTTGTGTGCGTTGTTATAGAGTTGTAATATTATTAACATTTCGTAAGGAAATGACTTTTTATCAACAAAGACTTGTATAGAGCAGTTTATAAGTGATGATAATGATTGAAATTACGCGTTTATTTTTTAAAATGTAACATTAGTTCGATTAAAAATAACTTGTTTATCAACAATTGTGTAAAATACTTTTAATTGATATGTTTGATATAAAGCAAAAAAGTGAACATTGAAGTAATGTGTGAACATATATAATAGTAGAAACAGGCAATTTTATTATTTTTTCAATGCAATATAGAAGCCACGGATTGCTTGTCAAACGTCATGAAAACTGAGAGAATCTGGAAATAAACGCATTTTAAATATAGTAATTACAACTAAGTATTTTAAATCTTCAGGTGTAGTAATAGCCCAGTTATGGCGTTACGATTTGGAAACGAACTAAAAAATAAGGAGTGTTTACAATGACTGATTCAGCACAACAAGCTGGCAAGAAGCAGCATCAAGCAAAATCAAAGTCATCGAGTGCATATGGAAAAGTCTGGCTCTTTTTTATGTACTATTGGATTATATTTGGTATCGGTTGTTACTTTGGACAATTTTTACCAATGTCATGGAGACAACCACTTTCTTTCGTATTACTTGGATTAGTCTTGATAACGGTGTTCTTTAATAGAGCACGTAGATACGGTCTTGTGATATCACATATTTATACTATTGTTGTTGGATTGTTGTCATATGCGACATTCACAGCTTATTTACAGAATTTAGGACCAGAAGTATTTTATAAAAATATAGCACTTGCAATTGCAGCATTTATTGTATTTGGGATTATAGGCTTTTTCTTAATTGGTAATGCCGCTAGTATGGGAAAATATTTATTTGTAACTCTGATTGCATTGATTGTTGCAAGCTTGATTGGAATGTTCATTCATAATCCAATTTTTCATACGATTATCACAGTAGTGGGATTATTATTATTCTTACTATATACATTATATGATTTTAATCGTATGAAGCGAGGACAATTTTCTCCCCGTGAAATGGGTTTTAATTTGTTTATTAATTTGCTTCATATCATAAAATATGTCTTAAGACTTGCAAATAGAGTAAAAAGATAGTTTACTATTAAATAATTATATCAGTGTGAATACACTCTAAAGGTTACTTTTATCATTGTAACTTTTAGGGTGTATTTTAATATAAGTACATTTAAAATTCGACAAACTATTTAAATTTTTAATAATAAAATAGGTGTATTTTAAAATTAAGTTTGATAAATAAAAAAAGATGTTGACAAAATTAATTATTTTATTCAAAATTATCTAAAGGCTAAAAACATGTTAATTAAGGTATTAGGGGCATACCGTGTTGAATATAGATTTAATAGCGAAGCGACTTTTTATGCATAGCGTATGACAATATTTGAAAGAGGTTAAATTTATGAAAGCGCAGTGCTTAAATATTATTTCTAAGGACAAGTATCCTGCTAAACGTGTAACAGATGGATTGGTACTATTATTTCCTTTGAAGGGAAAAACTGAAGTACAACATTTTATAACTGACGTAGAAGTTGAAGAGGATTTGTTGATTATAAATAACTCAGAGATTTTCAGTGTGAAACGTAATGAAATTGCCTTATTGCTTTATATATCCAGTGATTGGTTTTATGAGCGTGGGTATTCATTTTTTGAATATCAATATACATCTAAATTAATTCAGTCATCGAGCATGTTATTTGAATCGTTATTAAACATAGCAAAATATCACTTGAATCGAACACTGACTAAAGAAAACTTCGATGCATATATGTATAAAATTGTTGATATTATTGCTTCCGAGGCTAAGATTGATATTAATTATCTGAAACAACAAACAGATTATTCTCAATATGGTATTACTGGAGAAATGCTTGATTATGTAGATAATCATTTACATAAAAGAATGACTTTAAAGGCGATTTCGAGTAAGGTGTTTATTTCACAATCCAATATCTCGAATCAATTCTATAATTTACTAGGTATGAGCTTTAAATCCTATGTTGATACATTGAAGCTATCCACTTCACTTGCCAGCTTATTAAATGGTCAGTGTACAATTAGTGAAATATCCGATAAGTATGGATTTAGTAGTTCTGCGAGTTATAGTAAAAAATTCAAACATTATTTTGGCTATGCGCCAAAGGTGTATCGGCGTCTTTCCAAAAACGAAAAATTGTTTGAATATTCAACCAAAAGTTATGATGCATTGTTTATCGATGGTGTGCAAAAAATCATTGCCCAAAAATTAAATCAGCTAAATGTCCAAAATAATTATATTTGTTTAAATATGAAAGAAATGACTAAAGTAACCAATGATACAGTTGTGATACAAATACATTCAATAGAAGAACTACAGTTTCTAATTAACAACAAGAGTATGAGTTACGTGTTTGAGGGGACACAAAAGGTGCTTGTCTATTGCAAGATTCATGCAGAAGAATTGCGCAACGCGTTTGATGGGGATTTAGATTGTGGGTTTATTGATTTTGTATTAAACACAAAAGTTAATTTAGTGTTTCAAATTAACGATAGTACAGAGCTTAATATTTATATAGATGAAATTTATAGAAGGTATAAAACTTTTCTTGAAAAGCATCCCGATTTGTCTGAAAGTAAAATGCATTCTGTAAGTTATATTTTTGACTTAGCAACAATGTCCATCAAAGAAATTTACCGTAATATTATAAAGATTCAACATTATAGAGAGCATGTGAAATTTGGCGTAGATGTTACGCACCTGTTTAATCACCCTGAATCATTTAAAATGATGGAGACACAATTAAAGCGTATAGGATTTGACTATTATTTTATTGATAATCACAAACTAACATCTCCATATTTAAATGTGGATCATGAAGAATTATTAACAAAAGAAGTGTTTAAGTTTAGCAATATCAAAAAAATAATGACGATGATGAAACTAGAAGAACGCAAATACTTTCTATTAAATGTGCATAATAATGTATTGTTAAATGATGAAACAATGGAAATTATAGAAAGCCCACCCTTGTTAATGGATATGTTTAAAAAAGTATATCGTCACTTCTCGGGTATAGGTATTGATTTGATACAACAACAAGGAAGAAAAAATGCATTATATTTATATGATCGTAAAGGATTTCGTTCTTTACTTGGTAATATTTATGAACGATTAATGGAAAAGGGGAAATACCTCTTAAAAGAATATGATTTTTATACGGTTGTTGAACAACCAGATAAAACCACAATATTTGTTGGTGATTGGCGTGTTATTGAAAGTGAAAGTGCAGTAGATAATGAATCGCAAAATATTCAATTGCACATTAATTTTAAAGATCGTGCATTGCGTCAGCCTTATATGATATTTTACGAAACAATCAACAACGCATATGGCAATATTAATAACGCTATTCCTGCAACATTGAGAAATCGATATGATTGGCCGAATACGTTGGTTAATAGGATTGATGATTATAATAAACCGAAATTTAGTGTGTTTGAACATGATTTTGAAGATGAAACGTTAACCATAAATTTGGATTATAATACATTGCATATTATAGATATATATAAATGAACATGAGGATTTAGTGCTATGAATTTAAACATTTATAAAGCGTAGCAAAATTTAATTTATTGTTGTTCGTAATTTTGACAAACCTATAATTACAAATGATAAAGACAAGCATATGCATTTTATGGATAATTGTAGTGTATTGCTTAATAGCATTTGGAGGTGTAACAACAATGAATGTAGACAAAAAAGCGCAATTTTTAAACATTTATAAAAAATATAAAAGTGTAATGCACTATGTTGAAGAGAATTATAAGTTAACAATGAATGACGTAGCAATCTTAGAATTGATACAACAAAACTGCAGTGCACAAAATATGTTAATGCAACCATTTTTAAAAATTGCAACAACGGATTTGGATTTAAGTAGAACTAAGGTGCTTGCGTCGATTCGTCGTTTAATAGATCAAGATAGAGTGAGTAAAATACGTTCAACTGAAGATGAACGCAAAGTGTATTTATTTATGAACGACGATAACGTGGTTAAATACAATACGTTGTTAGATGAAATTGAAGCATTTGTAAAATAGTTGTTCGATGCTTTGAAAAGTATAAAAACCATGTGAATTTGGAAATTGACAAATCGCTGGGAAGCTGAAAATTGTAGTTAAAGGTTCAACTTCTATACATAATTATCCGAGTGCTGACAACATTAAAAAGTATAAGGGATGAAGTGCACATAAATGCAATGCGCATATTCAAAATGAGTGTACGAACACTTTAAAAATTGTATAACGTCTACTTTTTCTAGTAATGCATTATTATCGGATAAAGTGCAATGGTTAATAGAGCATTAACTTTTGTATGTGGACAAACCCGTCATCCTTATTGGTGTCGGGTTTGTTTTTATTGAATAGTGTTAAAGACTTGGTTCAATGACTATAGAAAATGCACTGCTTAGTTGTACAAGCTTAGTCTAAAAATAGAAAAATGAGTGTAGGAATACGATTTGTAAAATCAAAGGGAATAACATATTTTGCACTGAAGTCCTAATAATGGCAGATATACGTGCGTACATCTATGTTCTAAATAGAAAATATTGTATAATAAATCATGTTATGACTATGTATTTATTGAGAAAGTGAGATGGAACTATGGGACGTAAGTGGAATAATATTAAGGAAAAAAAAGCCCAAAAAGATAAGAATACAAGTAGAATTTATGCGAAATTTGGCAAAGAGATTTATGTAGCTGCCAAATCAGGAGAACCAGACCCAGAATCTAATCAAACGCTACGTTTGACATTAGAGCGTGCAAAGACATATTCAGTACCAAATCATATTATTGAAAAAGCTATTGAAAAGGCAAAAGGCTCTGGCGAAGAAAATTATGATGAACTCAGATATGAAGGCTTTGGACCTAATGGTTCGATGATTATTGTGGATGCATTGACAGATAATGTAAATCGTACAGCATCCAATGTACGTGCGGCATTTGGTAAAAATGGTGGAAACATGGGTGTTTCTGGCTCAGTCGCATATATGTTTGAACACACAGCAGTGTTTGGTATCGAAGACAAAACAGCGGACGACACATTAGAAGCATTGATGGAAAAAGAAATCGATGTGCGTGATGTCTTTGAAGAAAATGGGCTGACACTTGTATATGCAGAACCGGATCATTTTGCACAAGTTCAAGATGCATTGCGTGAACTTGGTGTAGAAGATTTTAAAGTTGCTGAATTTGAAATGTTACCCCAAACAGATATTGAATTGTCATCACAAGATCAAGAAGTGTTTGAGCACTTAATTGAGGCATTAGAAGATTTGGATGATGTACAAAATGTATTCCATAATGTGGACGTGAAATAATATGAAACAACATATAGAAAACTGGATTACACAATTACAGTTACAGCCCCATCCAGAAGGTGGTTATTATAAAGAAATTATTAAAGGAAATGCGCAGGGTCAAGGCACGCGGGCGGCATACTCAAGCATTTATTTCTTATTAACATTCGACAATATTTCGCATTTCCACCGAATTGATGCAGATGAAATTTGGTATTATCATGCAGGTGACTCACTTACAGTGCATATGATTGGTCCAGAAGGGCAATATTCACAGGTAACAATTGGTCAAAATATAGAAGCGGGTGATGTATTGCAATACGTCGTTCCAAAAGGGACGATTTTTGCTTCCTCCGTGGAAGGTGAAAATGATTATGCGCTTGTTGGTTGCATGTGCCAACCTGGATTTGAATTTGAACATTTTGAATTGATGAGCCAGTCTTGGTTAAATGAACAATATCCACATTTAAAAGAGATTCATAAACGTTATGCATTGACGGATGAAGCAATTGAAAATGCGAACAAGTAAACTATAAAAAGAGCGAACTAGGTAAAGGCATCATTTGATGTCAGTACCTGATTCGCTCTTTATTGTATATATGGTTTTATTTAGCAGTGCCAAAAACTTCATTCGCAATAGCTACAACATATGCTAATTTTTTCCATTGCGCTTCTTCAGTCAATTTATTACCTTCTTCAGTAGAGGCAAAGCCACATTGTGGGCTTAGACAAATTTGTTCTAAAGGTATATATTTTTGTGCTTCTTCAATACGTTTAAGAATGGTTGACTTGTCTTCTAAATCGCCATTTTTGGAAGTGAATAAACCTAATACGGCAGCAGATTGGTTTTGAGGGAAGAAACGTAAAGGTTCAAAATCACCGGAACGTTCATCATCATACTCTAAGAAAAATCCACCTAAGTTCTCTTTGAATAAGTAAGGTGCAACAGGTTCATAACCACCGGAAATAGCCCAAGTTGATTGGTAGTTACCACGACAAATGTGTGTTGTTATAAGCAAGTCATCAGGTAAGTCCTGTACTGCTTCATTCACGACTTGATAGGCAAGTTCACGCGCTGCTTCTTTTTCAGCTTCTGTACGATCACGACCACGTGTTTTTTGTGTTCCTGAAGTTAAGTTTGCCCAATATACATCGTCAAGTTGAATATAGCGTGCGCCTAATTCATAAAATTTAAGCAAGCTTTCTCGATAAGCTTGTGCAACGTCATGTGCAAACACTTGAATGTCTGGATAAATTGTTTCATTCAGAATATTTGGATGGAATAGCTGATTAGGACTTGGGATAGATACTTTTGAAGTCGCGCGCCCATCAACTTTTTCATGTAAGAATTTGAAATGTTCAAAGTGAGGGTGGTTTGGATTGAATGTAACTTTATCTACAACTTTGACATTATGGTTGCGTGTTTCTATGCCTTCAAATTCTAAGCCGCGTTCGGATGTATAACCTTCTACGCCATTTAAATTTTCTAGAAAATCAAAGTGCCACCAGCTTCTTCTGAACTCTCCGTCAGTAATACTATGTAAACCGATTTCTAGTTGTTTTTCTATGATGTGAATGATTGCCTCATCTTCAACTTGTTTCAATGCTTGTGCATCAATGATTTGGTTTTGATAATCTTGTCTTGCTTGTTTTAAGTGTTCAGGTCGTAATAAACTACCGACATGATCAGCTCTAAATGGTCTTTGGTTAACTGTCATTATGTAAACTCCCCTATTTATAGAATTTTCTGAAAAATATAGATAAAATTTAACAGACTTCATTAAAATTGTCAATTTCGCTTTTAAGGTATGAAATATAGTACAATAACAATAATCAAACTTTGTGTAAAACAAATATAATGCATTCAATATAATTCATGAGATGACATAGCGAGGACAGTTTTATATAATAATGACAAGGAGTTGGTGACAATGAAGGTAAAATATATTGATAAGCGTCACTGGCGTCGTATTATTGATAGAGAATATACAGAAGTCAAGGTCAACAATAATAAGTTTAAGGGTATTATTGGCTTAGTGACTATGAAAAAAGTAAGAGAACCATTAGAAGTAACTGTTGTAGGTCAAAATATCATTGTCGCTGATGATAATTATCAGTGGTTACAAATATTACCAGAGAAGAAACGATACAGTATTACAGTGATGCTTGATGACAAGGGTAATCCATTAGAATATTACTTTGATATCAACATTAAGAACGTTACACAAAAAGGTAACGCGAGAACGGTTGATTTGTGTTTGGATGTACTTGTGCTACCGGATGGTCAGTATGAGTTAGTGGATCAAGATGATTTAGAACGCGCCTTAGAATCAGGGCAAATTACGCAAAAGCAATATCATGAAGCGTATGTGATTGCGCATCAATTAATGATAAAAATTGATGATGATTTCCAAGCGATGCAAGATAGAATTATGTATTGTTTTTATAAGATTAAGCAGAAATCTAATACATCAAAACATCCATTTCAAAAAAAACATGTCCCGCATAAAGCGAAGGATAGTAAAAACAAAACACACAAACCCAAATTTTCATCAAAGCATCCTAAACAGGACAAACATGTGAAGCACGAAAAGTCTTCCAAATCCGAAAAGACTGACAAGCAGCATAAAAAAGGAACTTTTGAACAATGGAGTAAACAAACATCACATAAGACGAGTGACAATTAGCCAAGTATAGGTATGGAAAGGCTATGTACATACCTTGTTAAAGTAATGATATGCGCACAAAACCAAGCGTGTTATAGTGAGTATGCACATGAGGAACTGTTAAAGTTGTTTATTATATGCGGTTAAAGTGATGGTTGTTGTACTGTCATGTAGATAAACTGCTAGATTTTTGAAAAAGTTACAAAGTCGATGCGTAAATCAAATCTATCTAACTGTTAATTATATTTCTAGCGTACTTTTACGGGCAATAGGGCGATTGGAAACAGCGATTCACACACTGAAGATGCGATACGCTTTTTAAATAGGGGGATAATTATGAAGATTGACGATTATCGCTTGTTAACTACATTGGACGAGACAAAAACACTTAGAAAAGCAGCAGAGATTTTATATATATCTCAACCCGCTGTGACACAACGTTTGAAAGCGATTGAAAATGCCTTTGGTGTGGACGTGTTTATCCGCACTAAAAAACAATTAATCACGACGACTGAAGGTGCGATGATTATTGAACATGCGAGAGAAATGCTTAACAGAGAGCGTTTGTTCTTAGATAAAATGCAGGCACACATTGGTGAGGTCAATGGTACGATTTCGATTGGCTGTTCATCATTAATCGGTCAAACGTTGTTACCTGAAGTGTTGAATTTGTACACACGACAATTTCCAAATGTGGAGATCCAGGTACAAGTAGGATCAAGTGAACAAATCAAAGCAAACCATAGAGATTATCACGTTATGATTATTCGTGGTAACAAAATGATGAATTTAAGTAATACACATCTTTTTAACGATGAGCATTTTTTTATTCATCCTAAGAATCGAAATGATGAAGTAGATAAAATGCCATTTATTGAGTTTCAGGCAGATCCAATTTATATTAATCAAATTAAAGAGTGGTATGGTAGTCAAATTGGACAAGACTATCATGCAATGATTACCGTGGATCAGGTAGCAACGTGTAAGGAAATGTTGTTGAATGGTGTAGGGGTAACGATACTTCCAGAGATTATGATGAAAAATTTGGATAAAGAGCAATTTGAATTTAAACGTGTCAATATTGATGAGAAACCACTCATTCGTTCAACGTTCTTAAGTTATGATTCTAGTATGATGCAATTGCCACAAGTAGAATCATTTATTAATTTAATGATGGAATATGTAGAATCATAAAAATAACAGTTTATTGTACACGTTGCAAAATATATTTTTAAAGACTATTAATAAAATGCAGGTGCGTTAATGTACCATTATTTAAAGAATAGAGGTCATCTATATGTTTAGTGCCTTATTACATATTAAAAATTATAAACTTTTTGTTGTGAATATGATGCTACTAGGAATGGGAATAGCAATAACGGTTCCATACTTAGTATTGTTTGCGACAAATGATTTAGGAATGACATCCTCGCAATATGGGTTGTTATTAGCCTTAGCAGCAATCAGTCAATTTATAATGAACACGATTGTTGCCCGTTTCTCAGATACACATCAAATCAATAGAAAAGTCATAATTATAGCTGCCTTGTTTATGGGTGCAGTAAGTTTTTCTATTTATTTTTATATTCATGAAATATGGATATTCATAGTGATGTATGCAATATTTCAAGGGTGCTTTGCGCCAGCAATGCCACAAATGTATGCCTCTGCAAGAGAGTCAATTAATGCCTCTACCTCGAGAAGTAAAGCTAAATTCGCGAATGCTGTATTACGTTCCATGTTCTCATTCGGCTTCTTATTTGGTCCATTAATCGGTGCGTTGTTATTAAAAGCAAACGGCTATTCTGGATTATTTGGTGGTACCATTTCAATTATTTTATTCACACTTATTTTACAAGTGTTCTTTTTTAAAGATATTAAAACAAAGCATAGTGTTACTGATGCGACTCACGTTGAAACAACAGCGCCTAATATGTTGAAAGATAAAGTATTATTTGTACCATTTTTAGCATTTATCTTATTACATATCGGACAATGGATGTATACCTTAAACATGCCACTCTTCGTAACCAATTATCTACATGAATCTGAAAGTTACGTGGGTGGCTTGGCCAGTTTATGTGCTGGTTTAGAAGTACCTTTTATGGTGGTACTAGGTATATTGTCTGCAAAAATGACAACACGAACGTTATTAATGCTAGGTGGATTATTCGGAGGACTATTCTATTTTAGTATTGGTGTATTTGAAAGTTTGATTATGATGTTCGTAGGTCAGTTGTTTTTAGCAATCTTTTTAGCTATTTTATTAGGACTTGGGATTAGTTATTTCCAAGATATTTTGCCAGATTTTCCAGGATATGCATCCACACTGTTTGCTAACGCTATGGTTATCGGACAATTATGTGGTAATCTATTAGGTGGTATCATGAGCCAATGGGTCGGTTTAGGAAATGTATTTTTTGTTTCTGCAGGGTCTATTTTTATTGGTATGGTACTCATTTTCTTTACAAAAGATCAAAAATTTACAGAGGAACAAATGGAGTAGATTATAATGTCAGTTATTTTATGGTTATGTATAATAGCGGCGTTTGTCGTCGCATTTATTGGCTTAATTAAGCCAATTATACCGTCTGTGTTAGTCTTATGGATTGGTTTCTTGATTTATCAATTCGGCTTTCATAACGGGCAATTATCGTGGGTATTTTATGTATCGATGATTCTTTTTACAGTCTTTATACTTGTTGCAGATTTTGTCATGAACAAATACTTTGTTAACAAATTTGGCGGATCCAAACTCAGTGAATATGCCGCACTAATAGGTGTGATTGTAGGGTGTTTTGTGTTCCCTCCATTCGGTATTATTATTGTACCGTTTGTAGCGGTATTGATTGTGGAAATGATCCAAGAGCCAAATTTATCAAAAGCGCTTAAGGCGAGTATGGGTTCCGTAATGGCATTTTTAGCGAGTTCAATTGCACAAGCTATAATCATGATTATTATGGTTACTTGGTTCTTTATTGACGCTCTATTAATAAATTAAATGTTTTAGTAAGAGTTGATCTTAATTTTTGAAAATGAAAGTCACAAGCGTGTCATCATTTTTATGAATAAGATTAACTCTTTTTTATATTTTTATAAAAAACCTTAAATTAAAACGACAAAATACATATATAGTGCATTGCTCTACAAATTTAATGTCATATAAGCAATAACCTTGTTTTCATTTATGTCAATTTAGTATAATCACAAACGTGTTTAAAAAATGAAGGTAGGGGGCATTGAAATGAAATACCCAATCGCAATTTGGATGTTAGCCATTGGAGCTTTTGCAATTGGTATGACTGAGTTCGTAATTATGGGTTTATTACCTAATATTGCACGTGATTTTGATGTGACGGTGAGCCAAGCGGGTCAGTTAATTACAGGTTATGCCTTAGGTGTGGCCATCGGTGGACCTATCATTGTGATGTTGACGATTAAATGGAATAGAAAATATTTATTACTCGCATTAATGGGCATTTTCATATTAGGAAATGTTGCAGCATCTTTTAGCCCAAGTTATGGCTTTATGATGACAAGCCGTATTATTACATCTTTAGCACATGGTTCATTCTTTGGAATCGGATCTATACTTGCCGCAAGTATGGTCAAGCCTGAAAGACGTGCAAGTGCGATGGCTTTGATGTTCATGGGACTTAGCATGAGTAACATTTTAGGTGTGCCATTTGGTACATTAATCGGTCAAAATTTCGGGTGGCCGATGACTTTTATCATTATTTCCATATTAGGTGCAATCGCTCTGATTGGTATCATTATTTTTGTACCAATGCAAAAAGAAACAGAGAAATCTTCAGTATTAAATGAACTGAAAATTTTAAAAGAAAAGCGCTTGTGGTTAACATTAGCAGTAACACTTTTTGGATTTAGTAGTGTATTTGCATATTTCACTTATATTTCGACAGTATTGATTGATGTATCGCATGTTCAAGAACATTTGATTTCTTACCTTCTAATAATATTTGGTATTGGTGTGACATTAGGTAATGTTGTGGGTGGTAAACTTGCAGATTGGGATTTAAATAAAGCGTTGAAAATGATTTTTATTGCCTTTATTGCATACTTTGTATTGCTATACTTTATCCAAATGAATGGTTATTTAATGGTTGTAGGTATCTTCTTCTTTGGTTTAATAGGCTTTAGTATGAGTCCATCCTTGCAATTCAAGAGTACATTGATTTCGAAAGATGCGCCTACATTGGCTAGTACACTTAATCAGTCTGCCTTTAATTTAGGAAATGCACTAGGTGCATTTATAGGTGGCGTGGTTGTTACACATTTACCGGTGGCTTCCTTAAGTTTAGTTGCACCTCTTCTAACAGTAGTCGGACTCATCTTCTTATTCATCAGTATTGCAGTTGAAAAGAGAGAAGGTATGACAACATAAACGTACATTCAATAATCTGTGTATGTAACAATAAAATGCGGTAAGAACCCATCAATAACTTGGTGATGATGAGTTCTTACCGCATTTTTATTAATTAATCGTCGATTGATCATTATAGTGAAGTATTGCTATCTTTATTAATATAATGATGGTCAATATATAATGAAATTGGTATGACTATGAATGAAATAATAATAAACGTCCAATTGCTAATCTTGATATAGGGGCCAAAAGCCAAACTAGACTGTGGCACAAAAAATACATAAAATAAAACAAACAGTAGGACGAAAATACCGATGTATGTCAACATCCAGGTCCAATGTGATTTCGTGAAACATTGCATTTGGACAGTTTTAAAAATCATCCATATAAACATGAAAATAATACAAATTCCAATAATTAACATAATAGGAAAAGTATAAAGATATAAACGTTTAGCGCCAATAAAAAAACCAACGAAGCCTTTCAAGAAACAAAAAATACCAAAGAATAACAGTATATGTTGAAAAATATACTTAAATATATTAACAATCGTTTCATTTGGTAATTTCTTAATTTCCTTTTTAGCGTGAGCTTTTGGATCGTGATCAAAGAAATCCATTGCTAACGTGCCATCTTTTTCAGCTTGTAATAATTTATTTAAAATACGATTGAGCATTTTTTCAGAATCATGAGGATTCACGCTTAAATCTGCGCGAACATATGTCATATAATTTTCGAAAGTCTCTCTATCTGTATTATTAAGTCGCAATGACTTTACATTATTTTCACGCATTAATCTATCCGTAGATTTCATTTGAATTTCGCTACCTTTTTTTAGAATATAAATATAAGATAAGGATTATTATGACGAATATAACAATATAAAGCAACAGGCTTTTGAAAGGAGCATATATGGAACGATTACAATTATCGCAAAAAGACTTTATTCATCAAATTGCAACGATTCATGAAACGGAATTAGCACGTCAATACGATACTTATACTTGTACGTCATTATCTAAAGCTTTACGTATTGAAATGATTGAACATGGCTTAAAATATAATGACGACAGAATATTTATTGAAACTAATGAGCAAAATGAAATGATGGGCTTTATATGGGCGCGCTATATTCCAAATGAACGGAAGGCTTTAATTGAAATACTGTTTGTTCATGAAATGTTTCGCCAACAACATATAGGAACCAGTTTGAAGAAGGCCGTTGAATCTTGGGCTATTGGACAAGGCGCACAGTCTATTGAAAGTACAATAGCAGCTGATAATATGGTAATGCAATCATTGAATCTGAACATGGGTTATCAAATTAATAGCGTTGTGATGTCTAAAAAACTTATAATAAATAATGAAGATAATAATAAATGATGATAAAATAACTATATTATTGTGAAAAGGGAGTTCTTACATGAAAAAGTGTCTGGCACTCATATTAGCTTGTATTATTGCCTTATCTGCATGTAGTAAAAATGATGAGAAAGCAACGTTAGAGAAAGATATAGATAAACTTGAAAAGCAGAATAAGGATTTGAAAAAGCAAAAAGAAAAATTACAAAAAGAACATGACAAACTTAAAGATAAATCAGATAGTTTAGAAAAAGATGTTAACGCAAAAATGTAACTTTTTGTCTTTGATTTGTGGTAAATGTGACAAAACAGAAATAAACATATGAAGTTATTTCCTAGGAAATCATTGTAATATGGTTTTAGTCATTGTTATAATGGGTAACGTTATAAGATAATAGGGATTTGTATAAATAGATATAAAATATAATGGTTAAAGATAAAAAACAAGGTTGATTATTTCATTAAGTGTATCTTCACAATGTTAACTACATTAAATAAGATGAAGGTATATAATAATTTTCCTTCATAAAGAAGAGAGGTTATGGTTATGCACGAACAAGATTTTAATTTATTAGAGGGACGTTCAATTACTTTACCTGAATTAGGCAGGGAAATTGAAAATATAACTGGCAGACAAATTAAAGATTCAACAGGTGAGATTAAGCGTGTTATTGCACACTTACCTAATTTTGAATCTGACACAGATACATTTGTAGCTACTTACAAATTAAATCATAGAAACGATTTTATCGATGCGACATTTACAGCACCGAAAAGTGAGCGTAGTCGTTTGAAAGAAGTAGCAGTAAACGTTGAATTAATTAGCTATGTTTCAAGAGCATAAATGAAAATTTTTAAATAATTTAAAGGTAGCGCGATATGACATGGTTCATAACGCGTTACTTTTCTATATCAATTTATTTTTCAATCTAGAGGTGTAATAAATGACAGTTTATATTGAAACTGAACGGTTAAGATTACGTGACTGGCGCGAAGATGATTTATTACCATTTCAACAAATGAATGCGAATAGACAAGTAAGACGCTATTTTCCTAGCTTATTAAGTTATCGACGTACAGAACTTGATATGCGTCAAATGAATGATGTTATTCAAGAGCATCATATAGGTCTTTTTGCAGTCGAACTGAAAGAAACAAATGGTTGGCTTGGTTTTATAGGTTTGAATTTTGTACCTAAAGAAAGTAAATATAAATTTGATGAATTACCATTTTATGAAATAGGATGGCGTCTGATACCTGACGTTTGGGGAAATGGTTTTGCGACAGAAGGTGCTGAAGCGGTGCTAAAATATGCGAAGGCACAAGGACTGAAAGAAGTATACGCATTTACATCGGAAAATAATGAGCCCTCACGAAAAGTTATGGAGAAGATTGGTATGTCATTGTATGATTACTTTGAATATCCAGATTTGAGTAAATATCATCCACTTAAAAGACATGTGAGATACTATAAAGATTTGACGAAGTTAAAAAATTAAGGCAAGAGAGTTAAGTGATATCATGAATGAATCTCTAGTAATTTGGACAAACGTGCGCATTTATATTCATGAGATTTTATTGACCAATGATGATATAGAAGTGGGGATTAAATGATGTTACAAGCAATAGCACATGGCATATTATTAGCATTAGGTTTGATTTTACCTTTAGGAGCACAGAATGTTTTTGTATTTAATCAAGGAGCAAATCACAAGAGTATTTCCAAATCATTACCTGTGATTATTACTGCTGGATTTTGTGATACATTGTTAATTGTATTGGCAGTGTTAGGTGTTTCAGCTATTTTATTATCTTTACCTGCACTACAAATTGCAATTTATTGTATTGGATTATTGTTTTTATTATATATGGCTATATCATTGTGGCGAACGCAACCTAATGGTGTTCAAACATATCGTCCAATGTCTGCGAAAAAACAAATGAGTTTTGCGATGTCGGTATCATTGCTTAATCCTCATGCAATTATGGATATCTTTGGCGTTATTGGAACGAATGGTGCAATTTATGATGGTGGAGACAAAATTGCCTTTACAGTTGCGACTGCTGGAATTTCTTGGATTTGGTTTTTCTTTTTAGCAATAGCTGGAAAAATAATGGGCAATATTGATAAAACTGGTAAATATATTACGATTTTAAACAAATGTTCTGCTGTTATTATTTTATTTGTGGCAGCAATGATTATAAAACAATTATTTGAAATTATTTAATGAATAAGGTCTAAGTTGACAGCTTAACTGTATTTAAAAATGTACCCCAAAATATATAAGAATTAAAAATAAAGCACCTACAGTGAAAATGCTTTGCGCAGAACTTTCGCTATAGGTGCTTTTATTCACTTTAAACATATTAATCGTAAGTTCGAACGCCTAAAGGTTGATATTGTTTTAATGTATCGAATAAAGTTTCTTTCGAATCACAGAGTGGGGCAAGTTTTTTATATTTAGCATCAATAAAACCTTCATCAATCATGTGGTTGAGTAAAGTTTGCAACGGATCAAAAAAGCCGTTAATGTTAAACACGGCAAGTGGTTTTTGATGAATACCAATTTGTGCCCAACTATACATTTCGAAAAATTCTTCTAATGAGCCAGCACCGCCTGGAGCCATGACAAAACCATCTGCTAATTCTGCCATTTTATGTTTGCGTTCATGCATAGAATCGACCAAAATTAACTCGCTAAGCTTTGTGCTCGTAATTTCTTTTTCATCTAACATCTTAGGCATTACACCAATAGCTGTACCGTCATGGTCAAGGACGCCATCTTGAATCGCACCCATTATGCCAATAGATCCAGCACCAAAGATTAATTCATACCCATGTTCAGCCATATACTTTCCTAATTGGTAAGCTTCTTTGATATACGATGGGTCATTACCTTTGCTAGCACCGCAATAAACTGCAATTTTTTTCATCGTTAGTCCTCCTTCAGTATAGTCTGTAAAATAGTCGTGAATTTCGTTTCAAACTTTGTCACGTCTTCTTCTGTAAAAGCAGAAGGGCCCTTTGTACGTCCTCCGCTTTTTCTAAACTGCGCACTGGCATGACGTTGTTCAAGTAAGTTACTTATATTTTGCTGATTGAAAATAAATCCAGAATGATGCATTACATATTTAACTTTTGCTAATAATAAACTGGCTAAGCCATAATCCTGAGTGATAACGATATCTTCAGATTTGGCGAGTCTAACGATACGATAATCGACTGCGTCTGGGCCATCATCGACATAAATGACATTGACGTGTTCAGGTTGTATAACTGTTGAAAAGTGGCTAAAACTACGTACTATCGTAACAAAAATGCCTGTCCCATCAGTCAATTCAATTACTGAATTGGTTACAGGACAAGCATCTCCGTCTATAATGACTTGTGTCATTTTATTATTTGCCTTTATTTTCGTTGTTTTGTTTTACAACACTTTTAGCCACATAGTCTTTGTATTTCTTGAACTCTGCTAAACGTGCTTTTTTATTTTTTTCGCGAGCTTTGTCTTCTTCTTTATGACGTTTGTCGATGTTTTTTTGCAGTAATTTATTGAATTTATTAACTTCTTTACGGTTTTCTTTTTCTAATTTTTCGCCTTTTTTCTCAGTCTCGTCATCTAATTTACCTGGTGTTAGGCCAACTTTTTCCATGTGCTTATTAGATTTCTTCATATCTTTGATACGTTGTTTTTCATTTTCTTGGCGAGCTTTGTCTTCTTCTTTATGACGCTTATCGATATTTTTTTGTAAAATTTTATTCATTTTGTCTGCTTCTTTGCGATTTTCTTTTTCTAATTTTTCGCCTTTTTTCTCAATGTAAGCAGGATCGTTTTCTTTTGCGATACGTTTAAGTTCGCGTTTTTGATCGATGTCATGTTTTTTGTCTACAACAAAATCTTTAGCATGAGATGATTTTTCAACGACAGTATCTTTTAATTCTACTGATTTATTTGCTACTGTTTTAGAAGCACTTACTGTTGCGTCACTTGCTTTTTTCACATCTGGATGATCTTTGATTCGTTTACGTTCAACGATTAATGGTACTAAAAACACAGGCGCTACTGTGATAATTGTTTTAATTAATTGCTTTTTGTTCATACTCGTTGCCTCCATTTAATATATACTATCTTCACATTACCCTATCATACATGAAATTAAACGGTAAATATAGCGTATGCATGGGATTTATTATGTATTATTATAATCTTATTTTTAATGGGAGTTAAACAATATTACTTAGAAAAAATGAGCCGATAAACCTTCAATAATTTGAAAATTCATCGGCTATATCGTTCATGAAACCTAAATGGTTAATATTATTCTCCAGTAATGCCTTGTCCAATTCCGAAACCAAAGTAAAGAATTGCAATAATAATAACTAAGACGATTCTATAAATCGCGAAAGGAATTAATTTGACTTTACTAATTAAGAATAGGAATGTCTTGATTGCAATTAAACCAACAATAAATGCGGCTAAGAAACCTAAAACATAGAAACCAATATCACTGAAATGGATATATTCCATATTTTTAACTAAAGATAAGCCACTTGCAGCCAACATGACAGGGACAGCCATGATAAATGTAAAGTCAGACGCTGATTTGTGGTTCATCTTCATAAGAACACCAGTAGAAATAGTAGAACCAGATCTACTGAAACCAGGCCACATTGCTACGGCTTGTGATAAACCAATTACAAAAGCTTGGAAATAGTTTATTTGATCGACAGTTTTTGGATTTGTAACTTTTTTACTATAAACATCGGCAATGATCATATAAATTGCACCAATGAATAAACCAATCATTACAGTAGGTACACTGAACAGATATTTTTGAATAACATCATCAAACAATAATCCTAAAATACCTGCTGGAATCATACCGACAAAAATATGCAATAGATTCAAACGTTTTGGTTTTTGACGTAGACCGTCAATCGGTTCTGCTTTGTATTTTCCGATATGTAACATTTCGAAATAGCGTTCTCGGAATACCCAAGCTCCTGCAAATACAGAACCAAGTTGAATCACAATTTTAAAAGTAAAAGCTGATTGTGAACCTAGAAATTCAGTTGATTTTAGCCACATATCATCAACTAAAATCATATGACCTGTAGAAGAAACAGGAGCAAACTCCGTTAAACCTTCCACAATACCAAGAATTATACCCTTAATTAATTCAAGTATTAACATAATTTACCTCTTTCATAGAACTTATTAGATTTCATACATTTTCATTTTATAATGATAGCACAATGAAAATATAATATGCTACTTATAAATGTAAGACTAGACTAAAGACTGATATCTCACGATAAGATAGTAGGCAAAGTAGAAAAATAACCATTTATGTCTAAAATATGAAATTAACATAAAAACAACCTATTTATAATGAGCGAATTCATTTAATTTTCATATAATGTGTTTATAATATGTGGCAGGTGATATTTGTGAAAAGATTAACAAATTTAGCGTTAAAATATAAATTATATCCAATATTAATGTTTATCGTCAGTACATTTTTAGCAGTTACCGTAGTGGTTCAAAATATATCTATTGCTGAAATTTTAAATACGATGTTAAAACATCGCAACCAAGATCTAGTGTTATTACTTTTATTTACACTTGCCATACTAATAGGGCGGGCAACGTTAAATACAATAAATCAACTTATAGGAAACAAAATGGCAGGACGTGTTAAGCAAGATTTAAGACGTCAAATCATTTCTAAACGTGCTAAGGAGCCAATTGGCGCGCAGATTAGTACTTTGACGGAAAGTGTCGATGGCATCGTACCGTTTTTCAATAGTTATTTTCCGCAAGTATTTAAGTCTATGATGATTCCAGTCATGATAATTATTGCGATGTGTTTTGTTCACCTCAATACAGCACTTATTATGTTAGTTACAGCACCATTTATACCTGTGTTCTATATTATTTTTGGTTTGAAGACCCGTGATGAATCAAAAGATAAGATGATGTATCTCAATCAATTTAGCCAACAATTTTTAAATAAAATAAAGGGCTTGATTACTTTAAAGTTATTTAATAGGACGGCAGTTACTGAAGAAGCTTTATATCGTGAGAGTACTACTTTTAGAGATTTGACAATGAAAATTCTAAGAAGTGCTTTTTTGTCGGGACTCATGTTGGAATTCATCAGCATGTTAGGTATAGGACTCGTCGCATTAGAGGCAGGCTTAGGATTGATACTGTTTCATAGTATTGATTTTAAAACGGCTGCTATTGCTATCATATTGGCACCTGAATTTTACAATGCAATCAAAGATTTAGGTCAGTCATTTCATACAGGTAAGCAAAGTGAAGGGGCGAGTGATGTTATTTTTGCGTTGTTAGATCAAAAGGAGCAAGAAGTACATTCAGAGAGAAAATATGACAAGCATCAAGCTGCGTTAATAGCATTGAAACAAGTATATTTTAAATATGATGATGCAACAACAGACACAGTAAAAGATGTCTCTCTAGAGATTGAACAAGGGGAAAAGATAGCATTAATTGGTCAGAGTGGCGCAGGTAAATCAACACTTGCACAACTTATAGCACAAAATTATAAACCGTATTCAGGTTCCGTGACCTATCAAAATCAAGATTTAAACATAGGTTTTCTAAGCCAGTCGCCATATATATTTAATGCATCAATTCGCGACAACATAACTATGTTTTATAACATTGATGAAGTGAGCATTTACCGTGTGTTAGATGATGTAGGTTTGAAAGAAAAGATTTCAGAGCTTCCAAAAGGATTAGATACATGGATTGGTGAAGGTGGCGAAATGCTTTCAGGTGGTCAAATGAGACGCATAGAGCTATCAAGAGTCTTACTGATGCAACCAGAGGTCTTAATTTTTGACGAACCTGCGACAGGTTTAGATGTGGAAACAGAACAAATTATGCAACGAGTCATTGAAACACGATTTGCAAACGCAACTATTATCACAATTGCGCACAGGGCGTATACAATTAACAGTGCAGATAAACTTATCAATATCGAAAATGGATGTTTAAAACGTGATACACATGTATTACATGATAATCCCAACAAAGGTAGTGAGGTTAGATGAAGCCACGTATTCAAATGAAGTTTGATAGAGATATCATATTAGCTATCATAGTTGGTGTGATAGGAAGTTTAGTCGCCTTAAGTATGTTTTTTTTAAGTGGCTATATGATTACGCAAAGTGCTTTAGGTGCGCCCTTATTCGCATTAATGATATTAATCGTTTCTGTAAAATTATTTGGGTTTGTCAGAGCAATTGCGCGATATATCGAAAGGTTATTGTCGCATAGAGCAACATTTACGATGTTAAGAGATGTAAGGGTTCAGTTTTTTAGAAATTTACTACCTGTTGTTCCTGATGTGTATCGTAAATTTAATTCTAGCGATTTGATTGCGCGCATGATTGGCAGAGTGGAAGCTTTGCAAAATTTATACCTACGTGTATATTACCCGCCCATTGTCATTGGTTTGACAGCTATTGTCGCTATGGTTACAATGCTTTTCTTTTCTTATATTCATGCAATTATCATTGGTTTTAGCATGCTTGTGACTTTATGGGTGATCCCATGGATAAGTGCGAAAAAGGCGCGTCAATTGAAAAGAACAGTAAATGCCAAACAACGTCGTTTTTTAAACCAATTTTATGATTATAAAGAAGGTTATGAGGAGTTAAACCGTTTTGGACAAACTGAACTGTATAAGGAAAAAGTTTTAACTGAACTCGCTGCATTTGAACAAGCGCAAGCAAAGGAACAACGATTCTTATCGCTATATGAGTACAGTTTGAATATTGTATCGATGTTGGCGTTGTTTGTTACATTATATGCAGGCGTTGTGCAAGTTCAACAGCAACAATTAGATGTAGTCTATTTAACTAGTATTGTACTTATGATGTTGACGCTATTTGAACAGGCGATACCTATGAGTAATGTTGCTTATTATAAAGGGGACACAGATGAAGCCTTTGGTAATATCAATGAGGTCATTGCGCATCCTATGATGCAAGGTCAAGAAGCATTAGATTCAAGCGTCATAAATGATTTGCCTGTGCTTGATATAAAGCACGTTGATTTTAAATATTGGAATCAATCAAGTAACGTACTGAATCACATTAATTTGAGTATTGAAAAAGGAGAACATGTTGCTATCGTAGGGCCTTCAGGGTCTGGTAAGAGTTCATTGTTGCAATTGATGCTTGGTTTATATCAAAGTAACCATGGTAGTGTAATGTTAAATCAACAAGAGGTTACGAAAATTAGAGATGAAGATAAATATAAAGCAATAAATGCATTATTACAGTCACAGCAATTATTTGATGGCACAGTGCGTGATAACTTATTTTCAGAAAAAACAACGCAGGAAATGCGAGCAGTACTAGATAGTTTAGGTCTAGCATACCTCGATTTAGATAGAGAAATAACATTGACGGCTGACACATTGTCAGGTGGTGAAAAACAAAGATTAGCTTTAGCAAGGCTATTCCTTAAGCAGGCACCAATTTGGATATTAGACGAGCCTACAACCGCGCTCGATGTTTATCATACTGATGTGATTATGGAAAATATTCAGAAGCAAGCTGAAACATTAATCATAGCGACTCATGATATAAGACTACTATCGCAATTTGATAAAATTGTAGTGGTGCAGTCAGGTGAAATTGTTGAAGTGGGAAGTTACCCAGATTTGTTAAATCAAGCGGATAGTTATTTACGGAAGATAATGATGTTGAATACGCAATAAGCTTTAAAGGTGTACTCAACATAAAAACCTAGTGGCTACTATGGTTAAGGAGAAAAGCGAGGACATACACGTATAAATACAGTCAACAACTTCAGTGGTTAAGTTGATTATTTAAAACAAACGAGCTCAAACACATAAGTGTTTGAGCTCGCTTAATAAATAAAGTATATTTAAGGAATAATTTGGGATAACGTAAACCAATACGTTAGAAAAATTATTTCCCTTTTTCTTCAGTAAAGGCATTGATTACTTTTGCAAGTAATCGATTTAATTCTTGAGATTCTTCTGTACTTAGTGATGAAGCAACTGCAACATCTTGACAAGCGGTATCTAATTCAGGACGAATCGCTTCACTCTTGTCAGTTAGATGAATAAATACTTCTCGTTGATCTACTTCAGAACGTTCACGTTTGATTAAATCAACTTGTTCCATTCTTTTAAGCAATGGAGATACAGTACCAGTATCAAGTGCCAACTCGGTAACGACTTTCTTGACATTGACAGGTGAATCGGCCCACAAGATGGTTAATACCAAGAATTGCGGGTATGTCAGTTTGTATTTCTTAAAGACATTATTTGAGCAGTAGCGATTTACTTGTCTTTGAGCGTTATACAAACTGAAGCAAAGTTGTTCCTTTAAATTAAGTGGTTCAGACATAAGTTCTCCTCCAGACATTCTATCCGTTTTGTTCTCTCTGCTTCGGACCGGAATCCGTCTAATGTTGTGTTTGATACTTCTTCAATCATACTTTTGCACTGTGCCATGCTAAAATAAAGTGCATATAAAGTTTAGAAGATATCTAATATTTTATCAAGTGAAAGTTTAATTATATGTATAAATTAAATTTTACACAAACATTTGAAATTAAGAAATGAGTGATTTTATGAAAAATATTAAAAACCCTCAGATAGCCATTACAATTGTAACAGGCTTTTTGGGTAGTGGGAAAACGACGTTTCTTAGTAATTATATAAAATATTTACTTGAGCAACGTGAGACCCCAAGTATCATCGTAAATGAATACGGCAATTTAAATGTAGATAGCTATGCATTAAGCGACGATGTTGAAGTTGCATCAATATTAAATGGTTGCGTATGTTGTGACTTGCAACTAGATTTAATAAAACAATTAAAACATTTTCTTAACAAAAGTGCAATGCGCCATATTATAATTGAGGCGACAGGTATCGCACATCCGATTGAAATTATTGCGGCGTGTCAAGATCCTGAAATCGTCGACTATGTGAACCCCCCATTAGTTATAGGGATAGTGGACGCACCAAGATTTTTAAACAGAACCCAATATACTAATAGTACAATACAATTGATGGAAGAACAATTAGAAGTAAGTCACGCCTTAATTGTTAACAAAACCGACAAAATATCTAAAGATGAAAGATTAGCATTATCTGAACTGAGTGAAATAAATAGTGTAGCACCGCAATTCTTTACAACGTTTGCGAATGTTGACATGCCATCTATATATAACATCAGTAATCATGAAGGGCATCAACACTTACAACATACACATCATCATGGTATCAATAGTATGCAATATCATTTTACTGCGCCTATTGACCGACAATTATTTTATCAATTTATTTTACGCTTACCAGATAATGTTCTAAGATTAAAGGGATATGTTAAATTTCGTGATATGCCTAGTGATTTATATGAATTTCAATATGCTTATGGCTTACCAGATTATCAAATCATTAACGAAGATATACCGACTACAATCGTATTAATAGGTGAACAAATTGATGAGAATCGCCTACGCAACCAACTAGACATGTTACAGTTCACTTAATTGTTTAAATAAATAAAGAAGGTGTATAAATGGACAGAGTAAAAATAAATCAACATGTTTCATTTTCAAAAATTATCCAAGGATTTTGGAGGGCGCAAGATTGGCAATGGACACCACAACAACTTAATCGTTATTTAAATGAATTGGTTTCGCGAGGCATTACGACGATGGACCATGCAGATATTTATGGTAAATATACGTGTGAAGGTATTTTTGGAGAAGCATTAAAATTATCACCTGAGCTACGTGAAAACCTTGAAATTGTTACTAAATGTGGCATTGTCTTACCGGATAGTCCTGTTAATCGTATAAGTGGCCACCGTTATGATCATAGTAGCAATCATATTCGTCAATCTGTTGACCGTTCATTGCAAGAACTACAAATTGATCATTTAGATTCACTATTGATTCATAGACCGTCTCCATTAATGGATCCGAATGAAGTAACGGATGCTTTGAAAGCTTTAGTGGCAGAAGGTAAAGTCAAGTCTTTTGGTGTTTCTAACTTCAATAAATCACAATATGATTTACTGAGTCAATGTCTTGTCTGTGACAAACTGCATATCACGGTTAACCAATTGGAAGTATCGCCATACACGTTAGATGCAATTGAAAATGGTATAATTAATCATATGTATAAAGATGATGTGAAGATTATGGCATGGAGTCCTTTGGCAGGTGGAAAGTTGTTTGATTTAGTAGATAAGAAAGCGTCTAGTATTATGTCAATCGTTGCACCACTGGCACAAAAATATCAAGTAAGTGCGAATAGTATCGTTACAGCATGGTTAAATAAACATCCAGCATCGATTATGCCGGTATTAGGAACACATAACATTTCACGTGTGGATGAAGCGGTCAAAGGTTTAGATATTATACTAACAGATCAAGAATGGTTTGATATATACACAGCTTCATTAGGACATGATATACCTTAATTCAATGATAATAAAGGAGCATTAAGCATGAGTACACAGAACGAACAACATCGTAGAAATGAACTGAAATTTCAAAGAAACTTTATTAATTTTCCGTTTTTAGGCTTTGCATTGGTGATTGCAATTTTGAATATTGCATACCCAGATATTAATATCATGATGACATTGTTTGGTTTATTTTTCCTTTACAATGGAGGCATTTTATTTGTGGCATTTATTAAACACTTTAAACGAACAGCCATTTTAGCATTATTATTAACGATATTATCCATGGCACTATTTGCTTTATCATTATATTTATATGCTTTGTCGAATCACTTGTTCTAAATCTAGGGGAATAGTGTGGATCACAAAATATTATTGTATAAATGGTCAGAAAATATAAAATAATGATGTTGTACTGAGATTCAAATATAGTTTTAAATGTTTGGAGCGAAATAATGAAATCAAGTTTATAGTTCGATTTCTGTTTCGCTCCTCATTTCATAAATAGATTTAGCAGATGCTTAAGGGGGAAATGCATGGAACAGTGGATTACACATTTTATGGAACAATTTGGTTATTGGGGAATTGCTTCTTTAATATTTTTGGAAAATATATTTCCTCCGATTCCTTCTGAAATTATTTTAACTTTTGGTGGCTTTATGACTACCAAAACAGAATTAACATATGTAGGGGTAACAATTACGTCTACCATCGGCTCAGTTGTCGGTGCTATTGCTTTGTATGGCATTGGTGCTTGGATTGGTGAAGCTAATCTATATCGTTTGGTAAATCGTTATGGGAAAATTTTACGTATTAAAACAAAAGATTTAGATAAAACGATTCATTGGTTTGAACGATATGGATACTGGACGATCTTTTTCTGTAGGTTTGTTCCATTATTAAGGAGTCTAATATCTATTCCAGCTGGATTGACACGAATGAATATGCCGCTATTTATATTATTTACTACGATAGGAACGCTAATATGGAATATGGTGCTGATTTATTTAGGTCAAACAGTTGGTGGAAATTGGCATGCCATTGTTTATTATATGGATATCTATTCGCGTATCATTTACGTTGCCTTAATTGTACTTGTTGTTTTTGTAATATGGAAATGGCTAAAACGACAAAGAAAACATAAGTGAAAATGATGATTGATATTCATAAAATGTAATCATAGTTGCACACAAAATGGTGGTATAATTTAAGCGAAATATATCATGATTGAAAAAGGGGGTGTTTTTATGACAAGACAAAAAGTTTCAATTATTGGTGCTGGGCATACAGGTGCCACATTAGCTTTTATCGTCGCACAAAAGGAATTAGCAGATGTTGTCCTAATTGATCGTCCGAACAATGAAGGTCCGGTGAAAGGAAAAGCACTCGATATACTTGAGAGTAGTCCAATATATGGTTTTGATGTTAGTGTTACTGGCTCTACAGATTACGCTGATACTGCAGATTCGGATATTGTTGTAATTACTGCGGGTATCCCACGTAAACCAGGTATGAGCCGTGATGATTTGGTGCAAGTAAACGAACAAGTTATGCATGATGTTACAAAAGAGATTGTTAAGTATTCACCAGACTGTAAAATTATTGTACTAACAAATCCTGTAGATGCGATGACGTATTCTGTATTAAAAGCGTCAGGCTTTCCTAAGTCACGTGTGATTGGTCAATCAGGTATCTTGGACACAGCTCGATATCAAACGTTTATTGCTGAAGCGTTAAATGTATCGGTTAAAGACATCAAAGGTCTAGTTTTGGGTGGTCATGGAGATACGATGGTTCCGCTTGCGCTTGTCCATTCAACCAACGTCAATGGAGTGCCTTTACACAAGTTATTAGAACAACAACAAATTGATCAAATCGTAGAACGCACACGAAAAGGTGGAGCAGAAATTGTAGAATTGCTAGGTCAGGGGTCAGCGTATTATGCTCCCGCATCAGCAGTATATAGTATGATTGAAGCTATTTTGAAAGATCAGCGCCGTTTACTTCCGAGTATTGCTTATTTAGAAGGGGAATATCAATTTACTGATATTTGCTTAGGTGTACCGACAGTATTAGGTGCAAATGGAATCGAGTCTATCGTAGAACTCGCGCTTTCAGAAGATGAAAAAACGCAACTTCAAATTTCAGCAAATTCGGTTAAAGATGTAAGGCAGGCACTAAAATACCACGAAAAAAATTAATATAATTTATATACAAAAGGCTAGCACATGAAAAACTGTGCTAGCCTTTGTCTATTTTGAGTTACATATACTAAAGTTAATACTTACTTACAGTTACATTCTAAAAATACAGATATATAAAGCAACAAATTCAAAAAATGTCAAAATATACATGTATTTTAATCGCAATTTAACATTAAGTGGCACGTCCCATTTTGGAAATCGACGTTCGTAATAAAATAATTGTAGGTAAAATAGTCCGATACCTAAGGGTAAACACATCAATATAATGCTTTTTGTGTACGAAAAACCAACATCATGTAATAAATGACCAATAATTAATTGAAAAACAAGTAGAATACCTAACAAGATAAGGATGTTTAATGTCATTTTACGTCGCGTACTCCTTTCGCAAATGCAAATAGCATCATTTGTAAGGCTACTAATAGCAATACAAAACATAATGTATTCCAGTTTAAACTTGCAGACACTTCATTTAAAATACGAACGGGTTCGTTGATAAGATAGACTGAATGTAAACGCAAGAATCTTCCGATGAAAATACCTAATCCATTTAAAAACATCATCGCAATAACAATAGTTCTATTTAGCCATAGGCGATGTGTAAAGCGTTCCATTTCTAAAAACATGACTATGAGTAAATAAATAGCAAGTAACACACCAGCTACTAAAAATGTAAAATATGCCCATTCTGTGATATTCAAGCCTTGATAAAAGTTAAATGCAAACTGATTTAAATGTATTAAATCTGTTACCATGTAGAGCGTGTTTGGTACCATTAACACAAAAATCAAGGCAAATATAATGAATAATGGCCATTCATATTTTTGTCTAGGTTTAAATAAATTTAATAGTAAGCACAGTTCAAAAGGGACGTAAGCTAGAAATAGATTTAAAGTCATAAATGGATAATAACTATTAAAAAATATTGAAATCATTATTAAAATAAGAAATACTGTTCTAGCAATATAGCGTGCTTTCATAACCACACCTACTTTCCTTAATTAACTTTTTTAATATTCCAAATAACGCATTTTATGCTGATTAAAAGTTATATAAACGGCAAAAAATCCTTTGAACGAGCATTGAGCAAAGGGACGATTTGTAGAGTTTATATGAAATACAAGACTATATGATACATATTTTGAAAATGAATTTCAAACATAAACATAGTTATTAATAAAGACTTTTTCAATACGTCAAATAAGCGTGCGACATAAACCTCATGATACATAAGGTTGTGGTATCACACGCTCAAGGGTAAGTTGCTAACTATTATTTTATAAATTTAAAAGATTTAAACCAATAGAATCATTATGTTTGCGGTTGATATCTAAGTTTGTCATAGTGATGACGATTTCAGCTGTTGCCGAAACAATAGCTTTTGATAAATGTCCGCTTAGGGTTTCATATTGATCCGTGCCAAATGTTGCATGTAAGTGTGCAAAAGGAGTGTCGTCAATATGAGAGATGTTGCCTAATAAACTAATTAATTCTAAGGGCTCATGAATCGTTTTCTTTTCATAGGTTTTAGTATTTAAATTATAAAAATTGAGTTCAGCACTAGCACAAGCGCCAATACCGCTGACAGTACCGAACTTTCCACCTTGTTCTCTTGCAATGTCTGTAACTGCTTCTACAATATCTTCACCTTGTTCCAAGACCAATACTATTGTTTTACCATCTACTTGATAAATCATAAGCGACCCCCATCTATAAAATTATTTACATATTCATTATACAAGTTATAAATCAGAGATTGTATAATAGTGATTACAAAATGAAATTTTTATTGTCAATTGACATGAAACTGTTATAGAATGTTCTAATATTATGCTTTTAACTACTATTTAAAAGTAAAAAACGAAGGTAAGAATGGAGTGAGATACGTGAATAAACAATTTGTGATTTTATATTTTAATATTTTTCTTGTCTTTTTAGGAATTGGATTAGTTGTGCCCGTGTTACCGGTATATTTAAAAGATTTAGGATTGAAGGGTAGCGACTTAGGCATATTGGTTGCGGTTTTTGCGCTAGCACAAATGATTATTTCACCATTTGGTGGGACGCTTGCAGATAAATTAGGAAAAAAACTAATCATATGTATTGGTCTTGGACTTTTTGCTATTTCTGAATTTTTATTTGCGGCAAGTCATACGTTCTCACTTCTAATTGTTTCAAGAATACTTGGTGGTTTCAGTGCGGGTATGGTTATGCCTGGCGTTACAGGGATGATTGCTGATATTTCTACTGGTAGAGATAAGGCGAAGAATTTTGGTTATATGTCTGCGATTATTAATTCTGGGTTTATTTTAGGTCCTGGTTTAGGCGGTATGCTTGCTGAAGTATCCCATAGATTACCATTCTATGTAGCTGGTGTCAGTGGTTGTATCGCACTGATTTTATCGATAACGCTCATTAAAAATCCTAAAAACGGTACGCAAGATGGTTTCGCAAAATATCAGCCAGAATTACTGTCTAAAATAAATTGGAAGGTCTTTTTAACGCCAATTATTTTAACGTTGGTATTGGCTTTTGGATTATCGGCTTTTGAAACGTTATTCCCATTATATACTGCAGATAAAGCGCACTATTCACCACTCGATATCTCATTCGCTATAACTGGTGGCGGTATACTAGGTGCAGTGTTCCAAGTCTTTTTCTTTGATAAATTTATGAAGTATTTTAATGAACTTACATTTATCACATATGCATTACTTTATTCTGCAATTATTTTATTGGCACTTACATTTGTACATGGTTATTGGTCAATCATGGTCATCAGTTTTGTCGTATTTATAGGTTTTGATATGATTAGACCTGCGATAACGAATTACTTTTCAAATATAGCTGGAAATCGTCAAGGTTTCGCCGGTGGTCTCAATTCTACATTTACAAGTATGGGTAATTTTATTGGTCCACTTGTCGCTGGTACATTATATGATGTGAACTTTGAATTTCCATTATATATGTCCGTTTTAGTGATGGTACTAGGAATGATTGTAATATTCATAGAAAAAATGATAAGTGCACAAGTCAGAAAGTCAAAATAGTATAAGAATATTATTAGAGTAACTGTCGTCAATCAAAGTAATAATATGATTGATGAGGGTTACTCTATTTTTATAAATATGACATATGTATTAAATGAATTTATACTGCGTAATAATCATGTAACAAATATTACATTTGGTTTAAATTGTGTTCTATATAAGTGATTTAAGTTTAATCTATGCTAACATAATAAGAAATGTAATAAATGTAAGTAAGGGGATGAATTTGAAAAATTTAATGTTAACCATTATGGCATTCTTGCTTGCTTGTTGTTTAGGTTTTCTTATTTTTGTAGCTATGCATCAACAAGCGTTAGCGCAAGTGCATGAAACCATTTCTAGCTTTTCAAACATAGACGAAATAGCTGAAGCTAAGAGTAATACAACACAAGAAGATAAGCATTCATTGAAGGCCGCAATGGAAAAAGATGAAAATGAAGAGCCATATGACGCTAAAAACTATAAGCCAATAGCCAAATTAACGACACACAATTTAAAAGAAAATGAGAAGAAGCAAGCGGATTTGCCACAATTTTCCAAAGCGCTGGATAAGGCACAAACAATTGTAAATAACGACAATGATCGTTCGAATAAATACAATGATTATGGAATTGATAGCACTTGCCAAGGTGCATATTATTTTATTTTTACATTTGAAAACAAAGCTAAACCAGGTAAATATTACAGAGTAACTGTAAATGATAATAATCAGGCTACGATATTTGATAAAGCATATGAAATTAATGACAACCAACATGCCAATCAAATGAGCATTTCTCCACAAGAATCAGAAGTGATTGCCCAAAAACATGCGGTAGACGAATTAGGTGAAAATGCTATATTGAAAAAAGTGCATGAATCGAAAGATGGTATGTTCTACACATTCCACGAATATGAAACTCAAAAAGATTACAAAGTCATTGTTAATAAAACGGGAGACGTTATTCGCCAACCTTCACTCAATGAATAATATGAAACCACGCAGAAACGTATGGGAAGTTCTGTGTGGTTTTTTGCATATAGGAAATCAGTATAAAGTGCCACGAATCAATGTTATGATGAAATTATTAACGTGTGGAATATTTAAAATAAGTGAGATGTGCATAGTAATAATTAATTTATATAGAAAAGGATGAGCGTTTTGAGAAAAATAAAGAAAGCAATCATACCGGCAGCAGGCTTGGGTACGAGGTTTTTACCGGCGACGAAAGCGATGCCTAAAGAAATGTTACCTATATTAGATAAACCAACGATTCAATACATAGTAGAAGAAGCTGCACGCGCAGGTATAGAAGATATTATTATTGTAACTGGTAAACATAAGCGTGCGATTGAAGATCATTTTGATAATCAAAAAGAATTAGAAATGATTTTACAAGAAAAAGGGAAAATGGATTTATTAGAAAAAGTAAAATATTCAACAGAATTGGCGAATATCTTCTATGTAAGACAGAAGGAACAAAAAGGATTAGGCCATGCAATTTATTCTGCGCGTCAATTTATTGGAGATGAGCCGTTTGCAGTATTATTGGGTGACGACATTGTTGAATCCGAAAACCCAGCGATTAAGCAATTGATGGATGCTTATGAGGAAACAGGAAAGTCTGTCATAGGTGTGCAAGAGGTCGATGAAGCCAACACACATCGTTATGGTATTATTGATCCATTAGAAAAAGTAGGTCGAAAATACGAAGTGAAACAATTTGTAGAGAAGCCAAAACAAGGCACAGCGCCATCAAATTTAGCGATTATGGGGCGTTATGTACTGACTGCAGACATTTTTGATTATTTAGCGACACAAGGCGAAGGTGCTGGCGGAGAAATTCAATTAACGGATGCAATTGAACGATTAAATAGAGCAGATCAAGTGTATGCGTATGATTTTGAAGGTGATCGTTACGATGTAGGTGAAAAATTAGGATTTGTAAAAACAACGATTGAATATGCCTTGAAAGATGAAAAAATACGTGATGAATTAACAGATTTTATTCAAAATTTAGACCTGGATACACCGCGTAGCTAAAATTTAATGATTTAAGTTATACATGCTTTTGTTGTACTTGCATTTTTAAAATATTAACAAGATTATTCAGTCATTATGAGGTGAGACATATAATGAAGCACAAGAAAACGAATGCGATGCGCATGTTAGAACGTCAAGGTATTGCATACCAAATGAATAGATATGAAGTTACTGATACACATATAGATGGAGAACATGTGGCTGAAATGATCGGAGTTGAACCGTCTCACGTATTTAAAACCCTTGTGCTTGAAAATGCAAACCATGCACATTTTGTTTTCGTGATTCCAGTCAATCAAACGTTGGATATGAAAAAAGCTGCACAAGCTGTACGAGAGAAGAAATTACATTTACTGCCACTGGAGCAATTGAAACAAGTGACAGGTTATATAAGAGGTGGATGTTCTCCTATAGGTATGAAAAGCAAACTCCCTACAATTATTGATGCAACCGCAACTGGATACGAAATGATTTATGTTAGTGGTGGTGAGCGAGGATTGCAAATTCAAATAGAAGTATCCGATTTAATTCAAGCAATACAGGCTGAGGTTTCAGATGTTAGTCAAAGATAAACTTTGATTTGATTGAATGGTAGCTTTGAAATGACACATGATGGTTTGGATAAACTAATTTGAATGTCAGTTAAGTCGTAATATATGAGTGGTATGAAATAATGAAGGTAGTACGTTTTCATTATTTTGTATCACTTTTTTTGTGGAAATCACGACTTTTTAATTTTTGAGAAAATAGTATTTTTGTTCAAAAACATGGCAAAGTGTTGAACGTTTTTAATACGTTTGATTGTTTTTGATTGTTTTTGGCGAAAAATGATTGAATTAAGAAAGCGCATCCATTATAATAACAGTGAGATGAGGTGAAGTGATGATAACGGAGAAACGCCATGAATTAATTTTGAATGCATTGTCCAAGCAAGATTTTTTAACATTACAAGATTTAATTGAACGGACAGGATGCAGTGCTTCAACGATTCGTCGTGATTTATCGAAATTACAAAGTTTTGGAAAATTAAAAAGAGTACATGGTGGTGCAACCCTAAATCAATCATCTGTCCTAGAACCTAATTTAGCAGATAAAAGAAGTACGAACTTACGTGAAAAACAAGAAATAGGAAAGTATGCAGCTAGTCAAATCGAAGATAGAGACTGCGTATTTTTAGACGCAGGTTCAACAACTTTAGAAATGATTCCGCATATTACTGCGCAAGATATCATTATTGTCACGAATGGTTTGACCCATGTTGAAGAATTATTAAAACATGGCATTCGAACGCTGATTATTGGCGGAGAGGTTAAAGATACGACTTATGCAACGGTGGGTGCCAGCGCATTGGAGACATTGAATCGTTATCGCTTTGACAAAGTGTTCTTAGGGATGAATGGTATCGATTTGAAATATGGTTTAACGACACCAGATGAACAAGAAGCCATTATTAAACACCATGCGATGCAGTTAGGTACTAATGTGTTTGTATTAATAGACCATTCGAAATATGAAAAAGTTTATTTTGCACATGTGCCACTTGAAGAGCATGTTGCAATAGTTACTTCCGCAAAGGCGAAAACTAGAAAAGATTTTCAACGATTTACAGATAAATATCATTTTATGGGAGGTACGATATGATTTATACAGTTACTTTTAATCCTTCAATTGATTACATTATGTTTGCGAACGATTTTGAATTAAATGGTTTGAATCGCGCGACAGCAACATATAAATTTGCTGGAGGTAAAGGTATTAATGTTTCAAGAGTATTGAAGACACTAGGCATTCAATCGACAGCACTTGGCTTTGCAGGTGGATTTCCAGGCCAATTTATATCAGACACATTAACGCAGTCTGATATTCTTACAGATTTTATTCAGGTAGATGAAGATACACGTATAAATGTTAAGTTGAAAACAGGTGATGAGACAGAAATTAACGCTCCAGGACCTAACATCACGAATCTACAATTTGAAGCATTATTATCACAAATTAAACAGACATCAGCCAATGATACAGTAATCGTCGCAGGTAGTATTCCAAAGAGTGTTCCTAAAGATGCTTATGAACAAATTGCTCGAATCACAAATGAGACTGGCGCAGGTTTGGTCGTTGATGCGGAGAAAGACCTCGTAGAATCAGTATTAGGTTACCATCCTTTATTCATTAAACCCAACAAAGATGAGCTGGAAGTCATGTTTGATACTACTATATCTACAGATCAAGATGTTATCAAATATGCACGTGAGATTCTTAAAAAAGGCGCAACTTCTGTCATCATTTCATTAGGCGGTGAAGGTGCTGTGTATGTTGATGACGAACATAGTTACAAAGCAACAGTACCAAATGGGCATGTTGTAAATACAGTCGGATCTGGAGACAGTACAGTAGCTGGTATGGTTGCTGGTTTAGCATCAGGATTACCAATCAAAGATGCATTCAAACAAGCAGTGTCAGCTGGGACTGCAACTGCATTTAATGAGGACTTAGCTAATAAGTCCGATATCGAAAAAATTAAAAATCAAGTCGTTATTACGACAATTGACGGGAGTGAATAGTTATGAGAGTTACCGAGTTATTAACAAAAGATACGATTGCAATGGATTTAACTGCAACAGACAAAAATGGTGTTATCGATGAATTAGTCAATCAATTAGATAAAGCTGGGAAATTAAATGATGTTGCTCAATTTAAGTCTGCGATTCATAATCGTGAATCTCAAAGTACTACAGGAATTGGAGAGGGGATTGCCATTCCACATGCGAAAGTTGCAGCGGTAACGACACCTGCCATTGCTTTCGGTAAATCTAAAGCAGGCGTTGATTATCAAAGTTTAGATATGCAACCAGCACATTTATTCTTTATGATTGCTGCACCAGAAGGCGGTGCTCAAACACACTTAGACGCACTAGCGAAGCTATCAGGTATACTCATGGATGAAGATGTGCGTGCTTCACTCCTTCATGCAAATAGTCCTGAAGAAATTTTGCAAATTATTGATAAAGCAGACGATGAAGCAACAGAAGAAGAAGTGGCTGAAGCAAAAGTAAATGAAGTATCAGCGTCAACGACTAGCACTACTGACAATGATGAATCATATATTTTAGCTGTAACTGCTTGTCCGACAGGTATTGCGCATACGTATATGGCACGAGATGCGTTGAAAAAGCAAGCATCTAAAATGAACGTAAAAATGAAAGTTGAAACAAATGGTTCAGGCGGTATCAAAAACCACCTCACAGATGAAGATATTCGACGTGCTACGGGAATTATTGTAGCAGCAGATGTCCACGTCGAAACGGATCGTTTTGATGGTAAAAATGTCGTTGAAGTACCTGTTGCAGATGGTATTAAACGCCCGGAAGAATTAATTCATTTAGCACAAGATACGTCACGCAAACCATTTGTAGCAAGTTCAGGTAATAAAGGTAGAACGTCAGCTGAAAGTAATGAAAAGCAAGGCGTAGGTAAAACGATTTATAAACACTTGATGAATGGTGTTTCTAATATGTTACCTCTTGTTATTGCGGGTGGTATTTTAATGGCTATCGCATTCTTATTTGGTGCCAATTCATTCGATCCTAAGAGTTCCGAATATAATGCATTTGCCGAACAAATTTGGAATATCGGTAAAAACAGTGCATTCATGTTTATCATTCCAATCTTAGCAGGTTATATCGCACGTAGTATTGCGGATAAACCAGGTTTCGCAGCAGGTCTAGTCGGTGGTTTATTAGCTAGTAATGGTGATTCAGGATTCATCGGTGGTATCCTTGCAGGTTTCTTAGCAGGTTATTTAACATTAGGTATAAAAAAATTAACAAATGGTATGCCTCAATCATTAGAAGGTTTAAAACCGACGTTAATTTTCCCAGTATTATCAGTATCCATTACAGGATTATTAATGATTTATGTGATTAATCCACCAGCTTCATGGTTGAATAATACATTATTAAATGGATTACAAAGTTTATCAGGCACGAATATTATGTTACTTGGCTTAGTAGTCGGAGCAATGATGGCAATCGACATGGGTGGTCCGTTTAATAAAGCAGCATATGTATTCTCAGTAGCTGCATTAACTGAAGGCAATGCGGCACCAATTACGGCAGCAATGATTGGCGGTATGGTTCCACCAATCGCAATTGCAACTGCAATGTTAATCTTCCGTAAGAAATTTACGAAAGAACAAAAAGGTTCGATTGTGCCAAACTATGTTATGGGTGCGTCCTTTATAACTGAAGGTGCGATTCCATTTGCTGCAGCAGATCCATTGAGAGTCATTCCGTCAATGATGGTCGGTTCAGGTGTAGCCGGAGCGATTGCATTAGGTTTAGGTTCTGCAATTCAAGCGCCACATGGTGGTATTATTGTAATTTTTGGTACAGATTTCAGCCATGTTTTACAATCATTACTTGCAATTGTTATCGGTTCAATCGTATCTGCAATTATTTACGGTGTGTTAAAGCCAAAATTAACACAGGATGAAATTGCAACGTCTGAAGCGATGAATGAATAATATTAAATAAAAAATAATTGGGCTTGAGACAGTATCAATATCGTGTCTCGGGCCCAATTTTTATTGTGTTACAGTGACTAGAAATCAAAAATAATAGTTCATGATTCATTTGAAATGACAAGTTGTATATATGAGCACGTTGTTTTTGAAATTTATGTTTATTCATTTTAAGATAAAAAAACTTTTGAATATAATAAATGACTGCGATTTGGTAAAATATATGTAAGTAGGCAAGACTGAATACTTATGCGAACTTAATATCAGTTTTGGTGAACGAGTGATAACAAATGATATTCAAGTTACTCAATTTTTATTGGGAATTATTGTTTTTTTACACAGTTAAAATGAAAAATATAATAAAGAAGGTAGATTAAATGAGTAAATATGTGATTGAAAATGGACGTATTTATACAGAAATAGGAACGATTAAAAAAGGTTATCTAATAATTGAAAATGAAAAAATTGTACAAATTGCATCCGGTGCGTATGAAGGCGACTTAACTACAATTGATGTAAATGGTCAGCACGTATTACCTGGATTTATAGATATACATATGCACGGAGGATACGGAGAAGATGCTATGGATGCTTCTTTAGAAGGATTGAAGCATTTATCAGAATCATTATTATCAGAAGGGACAACCAGTTATTTAGCGACAACCATGACTCAGTCTGATGATAATATTACAAAGGCTTTAGAAAATATTGTGAATTACCAACAAAATCAAGATACATATCATGCAGCGTCAATTGTCGGGATACATTTAGAGGGCCCGTTTATTTCTGAGCATAAGGTTGGTGCACAAAATCCAGCCTATGTACAAAGACCGTCCGTAGCCAAAATAGAGCAGTTCCAAAAAATTGCCAAGAATCAAATTAAAGTAATCACGTTTGCACCTGAAGTTGAAGGTGCGCAAGAAACATTAAAAGCGTTACATAGTGATATGCGCTTTTCAATTGGGCATACTGTTGCAACATATGATGAAGTGAATGAAGCAGTCAAACATGGTGCGAGACACGTGACACATTTATATAACGCGGGTACAGCCTTTGGACATCGTGAGCCAGGTGTATTTGGTGCAGCATGGTTAAATGACAAACTCAGCACGGAATTAATTGTTGATGGTATACATTCTCATCCAGCTGCTATTGAAGTTGCATATAAATTGAAGGGTAATCAACGTTTCTTACTAATTACAGATGCGATGCGTGCAAAAGGTATGCCAGATGGTGACTATGATTTAGGTGGCCAGAATGTGACTGTCAAAGGCTCTGAGGCACGTTTAGCGTCTGGTGCATTAGCTGGAAGTATTTTGAAAATGAATGAAGGTTTACGTAACTTAATGACATTCACAGGTGACAGTTTAGACCAGTTATGGCGTGTTGCAAGCTTGAATCAAGCGATTACGCTTAATATTGATGATACAAAAGGTAGCTTGAAAGTAGGGAAGGATGCTGATATTGTCATTGCAAATGACGATATTGATGTGCTTGCTACTATAAAAGCTGGTGAAATTCATAAGTTCAATTTATAAAAAAAGTGGGTACACATTCTTTTGGCAGTTACATTGAATTCAAAAGTTGACTTAACGTAGTATTTACGATTAAATATTAAGTTGGATTAATCAAATTTCAAAGCAAAATTTACATGAAATGACTACTTTATGATAATATAAAGGCAATGCGTATTTTTAGGGAGGTGTCACAATGGGAAGGATATAGTAAACAACTTTATAATACGTAAACACAAAAACACTTATACGATGTCACCTATTGTGACACAAATTTTGGAGGTGAATCCCTAGAAATAGGGAACTAATTGGAAACTGTGACCATAATGAACTTAGTAATATTTTTTCTTTTAATAGCTTTAACAACTGTATTCGTAGGATCGGAATTTGCGCTAGTAAAAGTGCGTAGCACAAGAATTGATCAACTCGCTGCTGAAGGTAATGGAAATGCACGCGTCGTTAAAAAAATGATTAAGAACTTGGACTATTACTTATCTGCATGTCAACTCGGTATTACTGTGACGTCTTTAGGCTTAGGTTGGTTAGGTGAACCGACATTTAATAAGATATTACATCCAGTGTTTGAACTTATCCACTTACCAGATGCGCTAACGACGACGATTTCATTTATCGTGTCATTTATTATCGTGACATATTTGCATGTAGTACTAGGGGAATTAGCACCTAAGACGTTAGCAATTCAACATACTGAGAAATTAGCTTTAGTGTATTCTAGACCTTTATATTATTTTGGTGTGATAATGAAACCACTAATTTGGTTAATGAATGGTTCCGCTAGAATGATTATTCGTATGTTTGGCGTAGATCCAGATGCAAATAATGATGCGATGTCAGAAGAAGAAATAAAAATAATAATTAACAATAGTTACAATGGTGGAGAAATTAATCAGACAGAATTAGCTTATATGCAAAATATCTTCTCATTCGATGAAAGACAGTCCAAAGATATCATGGTTCCACGTACACAAATGATTACGATGAATGAACCTTTTAATGTAGATGAATTATTAGAGACAATCAAAGAACATCAATTTACGCGTTATCCTATCACTGCAGATGGCGATAAGGACCATGTTAAAGGCTTTATCAATGTTAAAGAGTTTTTAACGGAATATGCATCAGGTAAACAGATTAAAGTTAGTAACTACATTCATGATTTACCAATGATATCCGAGACCACACGTATTAGCGATGCGCTTGTACGTATGCAACGTGAGCATGTTCATATCAGTCTTATTATAGATGAATATGGTGGTACGGCAGGTATCTTAACGATGGAAGACATCTTAGAAGAAATTGTTGGTGAGATTCGTGATGAATTTGATGATGATGAAGTTAACGATATTGTTAAAGTCACAGATCATCGTTACCAAATCAATGGTCGTGTATTGTTAGATGACTTAAATGACCAACTTGGTATTGAATTTGAAGACTCAGAAGATATTGATACAATCGGTGGTTGGCTACAAGCACATAATACAAATTTACAACAAAATGATTATGTCGATACAGAATTTGACAGATGGGTTATTTCTGAAATAGACAATCATCAAATTATTACTGTAATTTTAGAGTTAGAATATCATAAAACGAGACCTACTTTAGAAGAAATTGCTGAAGAAGAAGAAAACGATTAATATCAGCGAAATAGAGTTAGATTATAGAACCCTGACAAAGCGTGTATGAGCTATGTCAGGGTTTTTAATTTTCATGATGCTAAAAAAGTATTATAGTAAATAATATTAGGCGAGATAGGGTAATGTATAAAAGTGAAATTGTGATATCCCTATATAATAGAATTTATAATGAGAGGGTTTGAATTATGCTAGAAGATGTATATTATTTAAATAATGGCTATCCGATGCCAAAGATTGGTTTAGGCGTATATAAAATTGATGATGAAACCATGGAAACAGCTATCAATGCTGCTTTAGAGGCAGGTTATCGTGCTTTTGATACTGCGTATTTTTATAAAAATGAAATTGCATTAGGAAATGCCTTGAAAAAAGCAGATATTTCGCGTGATGCGCTTTTTATCACTTCAAAATTATGGAATGATTACCAAGGATATGATCGTACAATTGAGTATTTTACGAAATCAATTGAGAATTTAGGTACGGATTACTTAGATTTATTCTTAATACATTGGCCATGTGAAGCGGACAACTTGTTTATTGAAAGTTATAAAGCAATGGAACAGTTGTATCACGAAGGGAAAATTCGAGCAATTGGTGTATGTAATTTTAAAGAACATCATCTAGAAAAATTGATGGCAGAAACAGATGTTGTGCCGGCAATTAATCAAATAGAAGTGCATCCTTTCTTTAACCAACAACCACTACAAGAATACTGTGATAAGCATGATATTGCTGTTACAGCATGGATGCCACTAATGAGGAACAGAGGATTGCTAGAGCATAGTGTAATTACAAGGCTTGCTGAACAATATGATAAGACACCAGCACAAATTGTTTTGCGTTGGCATTTGGCACATAACCGTCTGATTATTCCTAAATCGAAGACACCTGAGCGCATTAATGAAAATTATGACATCTTTGATTTCAATCTTGAACTTACAGATATTGCTGAAATTGATAGCCTTAATAAAGACGATAGGCAAGGTAAAGACCCAGATGAAGTACGAATAGGTACATTAGAGTAATTTAAAGAGCATTCAAGCGGTGTTTAATGAGTGACCGTTTGAATGTTTTTTTAATCATAATTAATAAAATAACTAAGCAAGTCACATAGTCAGTTAAATATTTATAAATAGGGTTCATAGAATAAACCAGGTGTCACTAACATTTGCTTCAAAAGATGATGAACAGTTATTATTTTCAAAATTGAAGAATTGTTGCTAAAATTAGAATTACAATTTATATTTTTTATCATATTAAATTTTAAGCAATATGTGTTTTTGCATATTAACCTAATTAATCGGCGAAGGCATTAAGTTTCGACTTCAAATATTAAGGATATATAAAGATTATGTAAATTTAATTGATTTAGATAGCAAAGCTACAGCAGAAATTGATAAAGTAAGGTTGAAGTTATTGAAATGAAGGTGTTTAGAAATGCAAATAAGAGTTATCGTGCCTTGTTACAATGAAGGTGAAGTCATCATTAAAACGTATCAAAAATTGACTGAAATTTTATCTAAAGATAGTCAACATCATCAATATGACTACGACTTGTTATTCGTAGATGATGGTAGTAAAGACAAAACGATAAATTATATTCAAGATATGGCAAACAAAGATTTACATGTAAAATTTATATCTTTTAGTCGTAATTTTGGTAAAGAAGCAGCAATGATTGCGGGATATCAACACAGTAAAGCATGTGATGGCGTCATTATGATAGATGCTGATTTGCAACATCCGCCTGAATTAATTCCCCAAATGATAGAAGGCTATATGGATGGTTACGATCAGGTAGTTGCCAAGAGAGATAGAACTGGCGAAAAACAATCAAGAAAAATGGTGACAAAACTTTATTACAAAATGATTAATCACTTTGTAGAAGATATTAAATTAGAGGACGGTATTGGCGATTTCAGATTACTAAGCCAACGTGCGGTACAATCACTTACACAATTAGATGAGTATAATCGTTTTTCTAAAGGTTTATATGAATGGATTGGTTATAATACTAAAGTTTTCACGTATGAAAATGTTGAACGAGAAGATGGCGAATCCAAGTGGTCGTTTAGTAAATTATTGAACTATGGCATTGATGGATTGATTTCTTTCAATAATAAACCACTTCGGGCAATGATTTACTTAGGATTAATCGTCTTCTTTATCAGTTTATTATATATTGGTTATATTTCTGTAGGGATAATGATTCGTGGTGTAGAAACACCAGGATATTTCTCAACGATCGCAGCTATATTATTACTCGGAGGTATTCAACTCATTTCAATTGGTATCGTGGGTGAATATATAGGTCGTATTTATTATGAAGTGAAGCAACGTCCAAAATATATTGTACAGGCAACTAACTTTGATTATGAATGTAACCATAATAAACAGAACCTCAATCAAGAAATCAATCAGGAAATCGAACGTAGTGATCGACAACATGGAATGACATCAAGACATAAAGAAGAAAGAGAATTAGTTAAACACAGATAACTTAAGCACATATAAATAATTTGTGGCTTAAGAAATCATTTATCAAATTTATTAATATACGTACTTAAATGTAGACATTACGAAATGTTTAACTTTAAGTACGTTTTATTTGTATGTATTGAGATTACCAACAATGAAAGATATTTGTATTTTGAATTGAAGTTCTAAAAAAAGAAGAGCCTGGGAGATAAATATCTCAGGCTCTTATCAATTCAGTCATCTTTGCCAGGGTGGACAATGAAACCTTTTTTAGTTAGATTTCTGTCTCACTGTGTATTAAATGAATATTATTTTTTGCGTAATTTACCTAGAATAAATGAAACGAGTGCAACTAAGATAATCGTTCCGATAAGTGCAGGGAATATCGCGATGCCACCTAAGTGCCAGCCCCAATCACCAAAAATTAATGATCCAAGCCATGCACCAACGATACCAGCGATAATATTACCTAAAATACCACCTGGAATATCTCTACCTAAAATGCCGCCAGCAATCCAACCGATTAATCCGCCGACAATTAACATAAGAATAAAGCCCATATGAATTAACCTCCTTTGATATATATTTAATTGTTAATATATACCACAAAAAATATTATCTTAATCATTTATGATAAAAAAATATATTCTGCCAAAATAAAAATAATATGAACAATAAATGAATAATAATAAATGCATACCAATATGGCGTAAGTAACGTCATGATTGTAAAGGATAATAAAATACTAATATGACCCACGAGAATAGGGTGTTTAATACGGTTCATTAATTTTAATTGTGCTTTTTCTTGTGGTTGAAATGTACTATAGAAAAGTAAAATAGCACCGAATAAGAAAATAGCAGGAGCCAGATATGGAATAGACATATAATATGAATCATGACTTGTACTATATGTAAGTATAAGTGATGTACTTATTATTATCGTGAAAATACCTGCAATAAATTTTTGGTTAGAAATATTAAAAGTACCTATTTTATAGTTTAAGTACAATTGTAATAACGTCCAAATGATAAGTTGACCGCATGTATAAAATGCGATGTAATCATATTCACCGACTAGGTATAAATTAATTATGCCATTCAGGCTTATTGCAATTAGTATAGAGCTAAACTTAAGTTGTTTAAAATTCTGACGATATAAATCAATGCCAAGAATGACTAATATCGTAGCTATATTTATAATTATATTAATCAGCATGGTGCTCTCCTAACCTAGATACTTCACTGCAACATTATAGCAATTAAGTTAAAGCAAATCATTTAATTAGATATTTTAATTTTAAATATGCTAAAAAACAAATTAAAATCGTTTAATGATTATGATGATAAAAATATGCTATATCTCGATGCTCAACGATATAATTGTTAATACAAATTAAAAAGCGACTCGTTATATAGACAAAAAGCATTATACAACGAATCGCATGAAATACTCAATTTAAACACCTTTTTTATTACTCCATAATAGTGTGTGTAACTGAGGTAAGACATACACATTATTCATATCGCTACTCACCATAACGCGATCTACTAACGTTTCATATAAAGATAATAATTTTTCAGTGTGTGCTTCTACATATTCTCCGTCGAGGTAAGGATTACCAACTTGTAAATAGAAGGGGATAGTAGGATAGCGGTGGTGAATCATTTTTGCAAAGTCATAATCGGTATCATCGAATACGACTACTTTTAAATTTAATGATTCTGGTACACATTGTTCAATCACTTCATCTAATAAAGGTAAGTTTGGTTTCATCATGGAACTTGGAGGTTTTGGACTGATTGTTAAATCGTCAATTTGTGTCATCCAGGGTTGGAATTTACTACCTTGTGTTTCCAATGCGCTATAAATACCTTTCTCATCAAATAAATCAACTAATTCTTGAATGCCTTTAATTAAGGCAGGGTTACCGCCTGAAATCGTTACATGATTAAATGTGTCACCAGCAATCTCGTATAGGGCATTATAAATATCTTCGGCAGTCATCATTTGAATATCTTCTTTAGCACTGCCATCCCATGTAAAGCTTGAATCACACCAACTACAGCGATAATCACAACCTGCTGTACGTACAAACATGGTCTTACGGCCAATGACGCGGCCTTCACCTTGTATCGTTGGACCGAAAATCTCTAAAACAGGTATTTTACTCATGACGATGCTCCTTTGGTCGATAAACAACATAACTAGTAGGTGTTTCTCTTACATAAACTTGTAAACATTTTGGTTGATTATCACGTGCGTCTAAGGAACTTTGAACCATTTCATAGATTGTTTGTGCAACAATTTCAGTCGAAGGGCTTTTTCCGGAAAATTGTGGTAAGTCATTCAGTAAATAATGGTCAAATTGGCCATGTACAAGTTGTTTCAGTTCGCTGAAGTTCACTAAAAAACCATTGTGATCTAATACGTCACCAGCAATAGTTAGATTAACAAAATAGGTGTGACCGTGCGTACGCATACATTTACCTGCATCTTCACCTGGGATATAATGTGCAGCAGAAAAATTGAAATCTTTATTTAGCTCAAATGCATAAGGGTGTTGGATACTTGGATAATTTTGTTGAAACATTATTATTGAACTCCTTTTTCGACTAAATACGAATTTAATCCATTGGCTCTAAGTTCACAAGCTGGGCATGTACCGCAACCTTCGCCAATTATTCCGTTATAACATGTTAGGGTGTTATAGCGAATATAATCTAAAGCACCAAGTTCATCGCTTAATGCCCATGTTTCTTTTTTATCTAGCCACATTAATGGTGTGTGAATCACAAAGTCTTTATCCATAGACAATGACAGTGTGACATTCATAGATTTAATAAATTGATCTCTGCAATCTGGATAACCTGAAAAATCTGTTTCACAGACACCTGTAATAATATGTTTGGCATTGATTTGATATGCTAAAGCACCAGCAAATGATAAAAATAATAAATTTCTTGCAGGGACGAACGTATTTGGTATACCATCATCGCCGATTTCTATGTCCATATTGTGTTGTGTTAAAGCATTTGGTGTTAATTGCGATAATAATGACATATCTAATAAATGGTGCTTAACGTTTTGTTCTTTTGCGATTTGTTTTGCAACTTCTAATTCTGTATCGTGGCGCTGTCCGTAGGCAAAGGTAACAAGTTCTACATGTTCGAAATGCTTTTTAGCCCAAAATAAACAAGTCGTGCTATCTTGGCCTCCGCTAAATACGACGACGGCTTTTTGATTATCTAATGATTGTTGAGACATTTTTCGTGCACTCCTTTTAATGGTTAGACTAGCCGTATAGACGAGTGGCATAACGCAAAAAAACGTCTATCTCTATAAAAGACAGACGTCGTGCTAGTGTCTAGTTTTTTATAGAGGGTATCAGCTAGGAACCTCTTTATATTCATTTACAACGTGATTTAGAATAATATATTTAAACTGTAAAATCAAGTTAATATTTGTGATAATAAGTATAACAGACTAATGAATAATTTAAAAAGAGGAGACGAAATGATACTTATAATTGACAATAAAGATTCGTTCACCTATAACATCGTAGACTATATCAAACAAAGTTATACAAAGCAGGTCAAAGTTATAGATATTGATGAAGTGAGTGTGGAACGAATATACGAAATAGAACCACATGCGATTGTAATTTCACCAGGACCAGGTACTCCTAAAGATTACCCCATATTAAATCAAGTGATTAAAAATTTTGCACAGCATGTACCCTTTTTAGGAATATGCTTAGGTTTCCAACAAATTGTTGATTATTTTGGTGGGGAGATTATAAAAAATGATAAGCCAATTCACGGTCATACTACCAAAATCAAACACGATGGCACAGGTATTTATCAAGGGCTGCCTGCAACATTTCATGTTATGCGTTATCATTCTTTAAAAGCAAATCAAGCTAATTTTCCTGAATCGCTTAAAATTACGGCCATCAATGATGAAGGTATTATTATGGGTATAGCACATAAGCATTTACCAATTTATGGTGTGCAATATCATCCAGAATCTATATTAAGTGAATATGGTATAGAACAAATTCAATCATTTATAAATATTATGGAGGTATATCATGCCAATACACTTTAATTATCGTTATTATTTAGATGAAACAACATATGAAAGTCATCAATATTTTTTATCTAGTTGTGTGGAGCAAAAAGTGGCATACTGTATTGAAGATGTAGGAGAAGTGGTGACATTTGCCGAGCAGCAACAACATAAAGGGAAGTATGTTGCTTTATATTTGCCTTATGAAGCAGCTACTTATTTTAATCCTGAAATGGCAACAGTGCCAATTGAACATAAGCATGTATACGCAGCAGCTTATGTGTTTAATCATGTGGACAAAGAGGCAAGCGTACCCTTGATGTCACATCCTCAACGTAATTGTCGATTTCATTTTCAATTGAAAACATCACAATTAAAGGAACATATTAGAGCAATACAAGCGGCCATCATTGAAGGCCATACATATCAAGTCAATTACACTACAAGGCTAACGGATAACATTCGCTATCCAATTGCAGATTTATATTATAGTTTATTACAACAGAATCATGGATTTTATACTGCGTTAATTGATATGGAAGACGTGCAAATTGCGTCACTATCACCAGAATTATTTTTCCAACGAGGTCCATTTAAAGAAAAAGATGACATACTATTGAGTAAACCGATGAAGGGAACAATAGCGAGAGGACATTCTGAATATGAAGATGAACAAAACTATAAGTCCTTGATACAGTCTGCCAAAGATAAAGCTGAAAATGTTATGATCGTTGATTTGTTGCGTAATGATATGAGTCGCATTGCGCAAACTGGAACAGTCAAAGTATATCAACCATTTCATATAGAAACATACGAAACAGTTTTTCAAATGACATCCATGGTAACAGGTGCTGTCAGACAGACTACACAGTTGGTGGAGATACTAAGTGCGCTATTTCCATGCGGGTCCATTACTGGTGCACCAAAGATTAACACAATGAAATATATTCAAACGTTAGAGCAAGTGCCAAGATATGCATATTGTGGGACAATAGGTTTATTACATCCAAATGGTAAGGCTATATTTAATGTACCAATTCGTACAATTCAATATTTAAATAATCAAGCTATTTATGGTGTTGGTGCTGGCATTACAATAGATTCAATACCAGAACAAGAGGTTCAAGAATTTTTTGATAAAACCAAAATACTGGAGAGATTATAATGCAGTTATTTGAAACGATACGATTAGATGAGGGTGATTTCCCTAGATTGTCATATCATAAATCAAGAATGATGCGTTCGGCTGAAGCCTTAGGTTTTATTTTTAATGAACAACAGTGGACACAATGTATAGAAACTGTATTGCGTGAACATAATACTGGAAAATATAGAGTGAAGCTACTGTTGAATAAAGATGGCACGATGGATACTGTGATTGCTGAAATGACTGATAAGCAACGTTTTACTGCAAAATTGCAACAAGTAGTGTCACAAGTAAATCAACATTACATTATAAATAAAACTTCAGAAAGAGCGCATTTAATGCATAATTATCAAACTGATCTTGTATTACTATATAATGAAGATGGTAAAATCTTAGAATTTGATATTGGTAATGTGATGATTAAGGAAAAAGGTCAGTATTTTACGCCTAAATATCAAGAGGACTTTTTACGCGGATGCATGAGACAAGAAATGTTAGATCAAGGGAAACTTTTTCTCAAGGATTACGATGTCAACGAATTGAAATCCAAATTAAACAGTGGAGAGGCACAGCTTTTTCTAATAAATAGTTTGAGAGAGGTTGCCGAGGTAGAAATTTATCTATAGAATATAGTAGGTAAAAGCAAGGTATACCATGGTGTCCTATAAAGGAACAAAAGATTGCAACGAGAGAACGAGAGTTTATAAATAATAAGATATACTGAAAAAATGTGAATAGTGAGTGAAGTAGCATGATGATACTGATTTGGGCATTGATAATTATATTGATTTCTGTGTTTACCCGTTGGGGAACCCGTTTGTTAATTCAGAAAGATAGCATATATTTAACGCGACTTATCGCTTCCGTATCATGCGCAATTCAATTTATTTTTGTTTATTTGCTCGTGAAAGCAATCGTATATTATTTGGCGCAAGCACTAGACGTATTCTATCGATAGTAACAATTATGAGGTGAACCTATGAAAATATATAGCCAAGGAGACCAAGCAATCGTCGTTTCTATAGAAAAAGAGGTCTCTAAAGATTTAACAGAAGATTTATTAGCATTAAAAAAGTATTTAGCAGATAAAAACTATCCATTTATTACAGAAATTGTGCCTACTGAATCAGATATGATGATTTGTTATGATGCGCGAGACATGATTAAACACCATCATATTCAATCGCCATTTTTATATATGAAAGCATTAATTCAATCTGTACAATTAGAGATTAAACATGAAGAAGATACGATGGACCCAATTGAAATTCCGGTTGTATATGGTGGTATGTATGGCCCAGATTTAGAATCATTATTAAAACATTATAAAATGAATTTTGAAAAATTTGTCAAACGTCATACACAACCAAATTATTTTGTTTCTATGATGGGTTATACGCCAGGATTTCCATATTTAACAGGCATGGATAAGCACCTTTTTGTGAATCATACAGGTGAAAATAAATCCTTCATTCCGGCAGGTTCTGTGATTATTGAAGGTAAAAAGACAGGCATCACTACGACTGATACATATGGTGATTGGTTAGTTATTGGATACACACCTGTTAAGTTATTTACGCCCGAATTTGAAGATTTTACTAAATTAAAACTTGGAGATAACGTTGTATTCAAGTCGGTTTCAGAGAAAGAAATGGATTTAGGAGGCTTTAAACCATGTCAATCATAATAGAAGGAGAAGGTCTTTTCTCGAGTTTTCAAGATTTTGGGAGAACAGGCTATGAGCATGATGGGGTGATTCCTGGTGGTGCGCTTGATCCATTGTCTCATGAAATAGCGAATCGATTGGTTGCCAATGATAAAAATGAAGCAACTTTAGAAATGACGAATAGAATGGCAAGTTTTCGTTTTACGGAGCCAACGTTGATTGCATTGAGTGGTGGTAGCTTTAAAGCGAAAACGGCACACATGAATGTATTGCCGAATAAACTTTACTTAATGGAAAAAGGCGATGTACTTGAGTTTACCGAGACAAAACATACGTCGAGAGTTTACTTAGCTGTAGGTGGTGGTTTCGAGTTAGAAGAGTGGCTTGGTTCTACTTCTACGGATTTTAAAGTGAAAATTGGTGGGTTTCATGGCCGTAAGTTGAAAAAAGGCGATGAAATCAACATGAAACGTGACTATACCGAACGACATCATAAACTATTTGAGAATTTAGAAGAGTCTCATCAAACCGATTGGGGCATCGATGGCTATGCACTTTCTTTTAATTACATGTCGGATGTGTTCCATGTAATAAAAAATAAAGGTACTGAAGATTTTGAGCAAAAAGCGTTGAGTCGTTTTACTTCAGGAGAGTATAAAGTGACTAGCAAAGCTAATAGAGTGGGTATGTATGTTGAAGGTAAGCCTGTGAAAGCATTTTACGAAGATATGCCGGCTCATCAATCCGTTCAAATTGGTACGATTCAAGTAAAAAGAGATGGCACACCGATTATACTATTAAATGATCATTATACTTTAGGAAGTTATCCGCAAATTGGCACGATTGCCAGTTATCATTTAACGAAGTTAGGTCAGAAACACCAAGGTACTAAATTGAAATTTCAATTCATAGATGTGGTAAGTGCAGAGAAGAATCTTATTAAATACACAAATTGGTTGAATCAATTGTTCCATGGTATCGAATATCGTATGCAATTAGAGATGTTGAAGTAATGACAATCGTATTTAAAGTTGAATTAAAACTGTGATCTTTCATTGATATAGATGAAAGATTGCAGTTTTTTCTTTTGAGTATATTTATGGAAGTTAGTTAAAAGAAACCTATACGACCCAAGCCCGATTATTATGTGCAATTTTCAGCGTATAATTTAAAAGCGTATTATTTAGTTAATGATAGATTCATCGTACGTTAATAAGGCGTTAACATAGCGTTAATGAAGGAAATTAATGTGTGAAAAAGTGTGTTTTTACTTGATATTTCACTTAGTTTGCTTTATATTTATTAATTGAACTATGTGCGTTTTGTTACGAAAGTGTTACAAACTTATACTGTTTGTAAATACGATATTAACTTCAGTTAATTTGTAAACAAAACATTTGAAATTTTAGCTAGATATAACATTTATATCTAAGAAAAATTACACAATGAACGATAACTAATGAAAAAATCGAACTAATGCTTAACATATATAAATTGAAATCTACATATGAACGAGATTTTTATGAATATTAAATTAAAGCATGACTATAAGACTAGAAACGACAGAAAGCATCGTCAGAATTTAACAACAATTACACGTAACTTGCCATTGCACGAAGGTTGGCCAACGAAACAACCTATACTAATCTATATCGGGGGATAAGAACATGAGTTTACACAAAAAGAAACTGACTCTTTTTGCGTTTTTTATTTTGACAGTGCTCACTGTTACATTAAAAACGTATTTTTCATACTATGTTGATTTTTCTTTGGGTGTTAAGGGATTAGTTCAGAACTTAATCTTATTAATGAATCCATACAGCTTAATTGCATTAGTACTAAGTATATTTTTATTTTTCAAAGGTAAGAAAGCCTTCTGGTTCATCTTCATTGGTGGATTCTTATTAACATTCTTACTATATGCCAATGTCGTATACTTCAGATTCTTTTCTGACTTTTTAACATTCAGTACTTTAAATCAGGTTGGTAATGTGGAATCTATGGGTGGTGCAGTGACTGCATCATTTAAATGGTACGACTTTGTATATTTCATTGATACAATCATCTATTTATTTGTATTGATTTTTAAACAAAATTGGATTGATAAACGCGTATTTAGCAAAAAATTTGTACCTGTCGTAATGGCAGCATCAGTAGCATTATTCTTCTTAAATTTAGCGTTTGCAGAATCTGATCGTCCAGAATTACTGACACGTACGTTTGACCATAAATATTTAGTTAAATACTTGGGACCATTTAACTTCACAGTTTATGATGGTGTTAAAACGATTCAAAATAACCAACAAAAAGCTTTAGCAAATGAAGACGATTTAACGAAAGTATTAAACTATACAAAACAAAAAAATACTGAACCGAACAAAGAATACTTCGGCGCAGCGAAAAAGAAAAATATTATTAAAATTCACTTAGAAAGTTTCCAAACATTTTTAATTGATAAAAAAGTAAATGGTAAAGAAGTAACACCATTTTTAAATAAACTTTCTACCGGTAAAGAAGGATATAGATATTATCCAAACTTCTATCATCAAACTGGACAAGGTAAGACATCAGATTCAGAGTTTACAATGGATAACAGTTTATTCGGTTTACCACAAGGATCTGCGTATTCTCTAAAAGGAGATAACACTTACCAATCACTGCCAGCAATCCTAGATCAGAAACAAGGCTATACATCTAGCGTTATGCACGGTGATTACAAAACATTCTGGAACCGTGATCAAGTTTACAAACACTTCGGTGTAGATAAGTTCTATGATGCAACTTATTATGATATGTCTGAAGAAAATATTGAAAACTTGGGTCTTAAAGACAAAGAATTCTTTAAAGAGTCTGCGGATTATTTAGCTAAAGAGAAACAACCTTTCTATAATCACTTAATCACGTTGACAAACCATTATCCATTCACAGTTTCTGATGAAGATGCATCAATTGAAAAACCTAATACTGGTGACTCAACAGTTGATGGTTATATTCAAACAGCAAGATATTTAGATGAATCGTTAGAAGAATTTGTTAACGAGTTGAAGAAAAAAGGATTGTATGATGATTCAGTTATTATGATTTATGGTGACCACTATGGTATTTCAGAAAATCATAACAAAGCAATGGAAAAATTATTAGGTGAAGATATTACACCAGCTAAATTTAATGATTTAAATCGCACTGGTTTCTGGTTGAAGATTCCTGGTAAAGAAGGTACTGTAGATAAAACATATGCGGGTCAAGCCGATGTAATGCCTACAATGTTGCACTTATTAGGTATCGATTCGAAGAATTACTTGATGATGGGTACAGACTTATTATCTAAAGATCATAATGATACGGTACCATTTAGAAATGGTGACTTTGTCACAAAAGATTATAAATATGTAAATGGTAGAATTTATGATAATAAGAATAATGAACCTATGACGGAGAAACCTAAAGACTTCGATAAACGTAAACAACAGTCTGAAAAAGACTTGCAAATGAGTGACGATGTGCTTAATGGTGACTTGTTAAGATTCTACGACAACCCAGATTTCAAGAAAATTAAACCTTCTAACTATGAATATAAAACAGGTCCAAAAGGACAAGAGAAAAAATAATAAAAAAGTGTTAACGAGCGATATGATATGCTCGTTAACACTTTTTTTATTAGGAAAATTATTTGTATTTCCCTATACATATTTAAATGGAACCTTTATCCAAGTGCAACATCAAGTATCATCATGATTGTGAAACCAATCATTAAACTCAGTGTTGCTAAATCAGTATTATTACTCGCTTGTGAGTCAGGAATAAGTTCTTCCACTACAACAAATATCATTGCGCCAGCTGCGAAAGCTAAGGCATAAGGTAACATAGGTGTTATGACAAGTACAGCTGCTGCCCCGATGGTTGCGAAGATGGGTTCAACGATTGCTGAAGCTTGGCCATAATTAAATGCTTTCCATCTTGATGCACCAGCTGCTCTAATAGGCATAGATAATGCTGCACCTTCAGGAATATTTTGGATACCGATACCAATCGCTAATCCAAGTGCACCTAAGAAAGTTGCTTGTCCGTTACCTGCCACAATACCTCCGAAAGCGACACCTATCGATAATCCTTCAGGAATATTATGCAATGTAATTGCTAAAACAAGTAGCGTATTTTTATTGAGTTTTTTTGTGCCTACACCTTCATGGTATTGGTTCTTATCTTGGGTGTTTGGGTGTATATGTGGTATAACTAAATCTAATGCACGAATAAAAAATCCACCCAATAGAAAACCGATAGCTGCAGGTAACCAAGGAAAGGCAGAGCCTTCACCATAATCTATAGCTGGTTGTAGTAATGACCAAAAACTAGCTGCAATCATAATTCCAGCAGCAAATCCCTGCATAGAATTTAATATTTTGTCATTGACGCGTTTAAAAACAAATACAGCTGCTGCGCCCAATGCAGTTAGTAGCCATGTAATGATACCTGCGATTAATGCTTGGATATAAGGAGGTAAGTCTTGGAAAATTTCTGACATATGCTTTGCTCCTTTGTATCATTTGAGTTCAAAAAGGTGTATAATATATAGAACTGAAATTAAGTTTAACAGAAATAATTATAATTTTCGATATTAAAAAGGATGTTGGACAATGGAAGCATACAAAATTGAACATTTACATAAATCATATGCCGATAAAATCATTTTTGATGATTTACAATTGTCTATTTCTGAAGGTGAAAAAATAGGACTTGTTGGTATAAATGGAACAGGTAAAAGTACGTTATTAAAAGTCATTGCAGGATTGGATGAAGATTTTAATGCAGAAGTATCACATCCTAATGCATATCGTATTCGTTACTCTTCGCAAAAACAAACGTTTGATGAGGGTATGACTGTGTTTGAAGCAGTGTTAACTTCAGAAACGAAGACGTTACAAATTATACGTACATATGAAGCTGCATTGAATCAATATACGGAAACCCAAAGTGAAGAAGATTTCCAGAAAATGATGAAAGCACAAGAAGCGATGGATACATATCAAGCTTGGGATTATAGTGCTGAAATTAAAACGATTTTGTCTAAATTAGGGATTTATGATACGACAAAATATGTACGTGAACTGTCAGGTGGGCAACAAAAAAGAGTTGGATTAGCAAAAACGCTTATTGAACAACCAGATTTATTATTACTAGATGAGCCAACGAACCATTTAGATTTTGAATCAATCCACTGGCTCATTAATTATGTGAAACAATATCCGCATACAGTATTATTCATCACGCATGATCGCTACTTTTTAAATGAAGTATCTTCTCGCATTATAGAGTTAGATCGAGGTAAGTTGTCGACCTATCCAGGTAATTATGAAGACTATATTGCACAACGTGCTGAAAATGAAATTATAGAACAAAAACAGCAGGCGAAACAGCAATCGTTGTATAAAAAAGAGTTAGCCTGGATGAGAGCGGGCGTTAAAGCGCGTACAACAAAACAACAAGCACGTAAAAACAGGTTTGAAGATTTAGAACAAGATGTAAAAAATCAGCATCAACAAGATAAAGCTTCTTTAAATCTGGCCTATTCACGACTTGGTAAACAAGTGTATGAATTGGAACATCTGACAAAACGTATTAACGGTAAAACACTTTTTGAAGATATCACTCAGATTATTCAAAGCGGTGAACAAATTGGTATTGTTGGCCCCAATGGTGCAGGTAAAACGACACTATTAAATATATTAAGTGGTGAAGATAAAGATTTCGAAGGTAATCTGAAAATTGGGCAGACTGTGAAAGTAGCTTATTTTAAACAAACAGAAGAACGACTTGATCGTGATATTAGAATGATTGATTACTTGAGAGAAGAAAGTGAAGTTGCCAAGGAAAAAGATGGTACATCTGTTTCAATTACGCAGCTACTTGAGCGCTTTTTATTCCCTAGTTCTACACATGGTAAGAAAGTATATAAATTATCTGGTGGCGAACAAAAACGTTTGTACCTATTAAAACTATTGGTACATCAACCCAATGTGCTATTGCTAGACGAACCAACAAATGATTTAGATACAGAAACACTCACTATACTCGAAGATTATGTTGATACATTTGGTGGTGCGGTTATTACCGTGAGTCATGATAGATACTTTTTAAATAAAGTAGCGCAATCATATTGGTACATCCATGATGGACAAATAGAACGCATCGTTGGAACATTTGAAGATTATGAAGCGTATAAAAAAGAACAAGATCAATTAAAAGAACAACAGAAACAGCAAACTAAAGTTAAGCAACCTGTGGAAAAGAAAAAGAAAAAAGGATTGTCTTATAAAGAGCAAAAAGAGTATGAGATGATTGTTGAACGTATAGATACAACTGAACAGCGTTTAGAAGAAATAGAAGCAGAGATGGTTGAGGCGAGTTCAGATTATGCAAAAATTAAAGAATTGAGCGAAGAACAACGCAGTTTGAATTCACTATATGAAGATGATATTGCAAGATGGAGCGAACTTGAAGAACAAAAAGAACAATGAGGGATTTTATAATATGGAGTCAACTTTATCGCATTATTTTGGCTATGACACATATCGTCCAGGCCAAAAAGAAATCATAACAAAAGTATTGAATCATCAAAATGTGCTAGGAGTACTACCTACTGGTGGGGGTAAATCAATTTGTTATCAAGTACCGGGATTAATGATGGGCGGCACAACGATAGTCATCAGTCCGTTAATCTCATTGATGAAAGACCAAGTTGATCAATTAAAGGCCATGGGTATCCATGCAGCATATTTAAACAGTAGTTTAACGCAGAAACAGCAAAAAGAAATTGAGGAACAATTAAGAAAAGGTAAAATTCAGTTTTTATATGTGGCACCAGAACGTTTTGATAATGCGTATTTTGTCAGATTGTTACAACAGTTAAAGATTCATCTTGTTGCGTTTGATGAAGCACACTGTATTTCTAAATGGGGCCATGATTTTAGACCAAGTTATCAAGATGTTATTCATAAAGTATTTGCCTTGCCGCAAGATTTTACGATTGTAGCATTAACAGCAACAGCAACAATAGAAGTTCAGAAAGACATCATGGAACGCTTGAACATTGATAAAAATGATGAAATAAAAACGAGTACCAAAAGACGTAACCTTGTTTTTCAAGTGAACCCAACTTACCAAAGACAGAAATTTGTGATGGACTATGTGCAAACGCACAAAAATGCAGCAGGTATCATCTATTGTTCAACACGTAAACAAGTAGAAGAATTACAAGAAGCCTTAGAAAGTAAGGGTATCGATAGTACAATTTATCACGCTGGCCTATCAAATAAAGAGCGTGAAGCAGCACAAAATGACTTTGTATATGATCGGGTGCGTGTAGTAGTGGCTACAAATGCGTTTGGTATGGGGATTGATAAATCAAATGTGAGGTTTGTCATTCATTATAATATGCCTGGAGACTTAGAATCTTATTACCAAGAAGCGGGGCGTGCAGGGCGTGACGGTTTGAAAAGTGATTGTATTTTATTGTTCAGTGAACGAGATATTGGTTTGCATCAATACTTTATTTCTTCCTCGAAAGCTGATGAAGATTACAAAGATAAAATGGGCGACAAACTGAATAAAATGATGCTCTATACCAAGACTAAAAAATGTTTAGAGGCGACACTTGTACATTACTTTGAACCTAATGAGAAGTTAGAGGGATGTGAACAATGTAGTAACTGTGTGGTTGAGAATAAAACGTATGATATGACTGATGAAGCCAAAATGATTGTAAGTTGTATCGCGCGTATGAAACAACAAGAAAGTTATAGTGTCATTATACAAGTGCTTAGAGGTGAAGATTCAGATTATATTCGATACTGTGATTATAATCAATTGTCTACACATGGCATTATGAAACAATATACGACTTCAGATTTAAGTCATTTAATTGATGAATTAAGATTCAAAGGTTTTTTAAACGAGCATGATGAAATACTTGTTTGCGATAATTCCGTAAAAAAATTATTAAATGATGAAATTAAAATTTATACGACACCATTTAAGCGTAAGTCAAAAGAGAAAGTTCATATCAATACGGTTGAAGGCGTTGATCGCGCATTGTTTGATGAATTAATAGATGTGCGTAAGCAATTAAGCGATTCACTGAGTATACCACCTGTAAGCATTTTCTCTGATTTTACTTTAGAAGAATTTGCCAAAAGAAAACCGGAATCTAAGCAAGAAATGATTTTAATTGATGGTGTTGGTAGCTATAAATTGAAACATTACTGTCCGATGTTTTTGGAGAAAATTCAAACGTATAAAGCTAAAATTTAAAAAGCGAAATATTTTATTTTTATTGGTTATATGTATATAATTATCACAAATCATAAGCGGTGAATCGCGAATTATTTAAAAAGGCGAAGTTAAATTGACAATCATTAATATTCTATGTGTGACGTTTACCATGGATATGATTTTGTCTAGTGTTAACTTCGCTTTTTGTATAAATGGTAACAGTAGTTGACTGTACTTTGCGTTGAAATATTTGATGAAAATTACATGAAATATTGAAAAGTAGGGAATATGAAATGAAAAGCGCAGTGTATATTTAATTCATATGCGCATACAAGAGTGAAGGTGACAAAGTGATAGAATTTAAAAATGTAGTGAAGCGTTACGGTGATAAAAAAGCTGTTGACGATATTAGTTTTAATATCAAAGAAGGCGAATTTTTTGTATTGATTGGACCTTCGGGTTGTGGGAAGACAACAACTTTAAAGATGATTAACCGTCTAATTTCACTTTCAGAAGGTTATATTTATTTTAATAACAAACCAATCAGTGATTATCCAGTATATGAAATGCGTTGGGATATTGGTTATGTTCTGCAGCAAATCGCATTGTTTCCACATATGACAATCAAGGAAAATATTGCTCAGGTCCCACAAATGAAGAAATGGTCAGAGCAAAAAATAGATCAACGTGTGAATGAGTTGATGAATATGGTAGGCTTGGAGCCAGAAATTTATAAAAATAGAAAACCAGCCGAATTATCTGGTGGTCAACAGCAACGTGTAGGGGTGATACGTGCGCTTGCCGTTGACCCTCCTGTCATATTAATGGATGAGCCATTCAGTGCGTTAGATCCGATTAGCCGTGAAAAATTGCAAGATGATTTGATTGAATTACAATTAAAAATTAAGAAGACAATTGTTTTTGTAACGCATGATATTCAAGAAGCGATGAAACTAGGTGATCGCATTTGTTTATTAAACGAAGGACACGTTGAACAAATAGATACGCCGGACGGTTTTATCAAAAATCCCAAAAATGAGTTCGTAAAACAATTTATGGGCGATAAATTAAAGCGTACTGTAAATGATCTACAGTTGTCAGAATTAACGGGAAGTTTAATGTTGAATGAACGGGATGCTAAACAAGGCTATCCTATCGTCGACAGTAATCAATATGTGAGTGATATTTATCGAGAATTAGCAGCGCATGAAGCAATCATAATCGATGATTCGTCAACAGGAACACAACATATACTTAAACGACAAGATGTTTTTGAAATGTTATCAGGTCGTAACGAAGGAGGGCACCACGCATGAATGAACTCTTTCACACACTTGCAGAGCGTAGAGGACAGTTGATTACTACGATTTTTGAGCATATCCAAATATCATTTATAGCGTTACTCATTGCAGCTTTGATTGGAGTGCCTTTAGGAATATATCTTACAAAAACGCGTAAATTAGCTGAAATTATTATGAATATTGCTGCTGTACTACAAACGATACCGTCACTTGCATTATTAGGTTTGATGATTCCGTTATTTGGTATTGGAAAGGTTCCAGCAGTGATTGCACTTGTTGTATATGCATTGTTACCTATTTTAAGAAATACATATACGGGTATAAATGAGGTTGATGGATCATTAGTTGAAGCAGCTAAAGGGATTGGAATGAAGCCTGGACGTCGTTTGACTAAAGTGGAGTTACCCATTGCGATGCCGGTGATAATGGCAGGTATACGCACTGCAATGGTGCTTATCATTGGTACAGCAACTTTAGCTGCATTAATAGGTGCAGGCGGTTTAGGTGACTTGATATTATTAGGTATTGATCGTAATGATTCTTCACTGATTTTAATAGGTGCTATTCCAGCAGCTTTATTAGCAATTTTATTCGATTTAGTACTCCGTTATATGCAAAAATTATCCTATAAAAAACTATTGATCTCACTTGGTGCAATTGTCATTATATTACTATTAGTAATTATTGGACCAATGTTAGCACAAAAAGGAGATAAAGTGACATTAGCAGGTAAATTAGGCTCAGAGCCATCTATTATTACAAATATGTATAAAATTTTAATCGAGCAAGAAACAGATAATCGCGTAGAAGTTAAAGATGGCATGGGTAAAACATCTTTCTTATTTAATGCATTAAAGTCAGACGATATTGATGGTTATTTAGAATTTACGGGTACAGTCTTAGGTGAATTGACAAAAGAAGATTTGAAATCAAAACAAGAAGCTAAAGTCTATAAACAAGCGAAATCTAGCCTTGAAAATAAATACAATATGACAATGTTACAACCAATGAAGTATAACAACACGTATGCTTTAGCAGTGAAGAAGGATTTTGCAGACAAACATCATCTGAAAACAATAGGTGATTTGAACAAAGTAAGTGACCAAATTAAACCTGGATTCACACTCGAATTTAATGATCGTGGTGATGGATATCCAGCAGTTAAAAAAGCGTATGGACTTGATTTAGGTAATGTTAAGACGATGGAACCAAAACTCCGTTATCAAGCAATTGAAAATGGTGACATTAACTTAATCGACGCGTATTCGACAGATGCCGAATTGAAACAATACGATATGGTTGTCTTAAAAGATGATAAACATGTATTTCCACCATATCAAGGCGCACCGATGTTTAAAACTTCATATCTTAAAGAACATCCAGAAATTAAGAAACCATTAAATCGTTTAGCAGGTAAAATTTCAGATGAAGATATGCAACAAATGAATTATAAAGTGACAGTTAAAAAAGAAGATCCCTATCAAGTTGCAAAAGCGTATTTAGAAAAGCACCACCTCATTAAACACAAATAATTAAGTATGAGTTCAAAAATGCGAGTGGGACAGAAATCCATTTCTCTAATAAAGATTTCGTAGTCCCACCCGGCAAGGAGGACTAGGGTTGAAAAGTTTACCTGAGCTGAAGCTCATGCATAAGTCTCACTAACTTATTAAATTAAAGCAGTGGGACTTTATATTTTCAATTCAGTCATCTACTGCCTAATTTGATAAGAGCCTGAGACATCTATTTATCTCCCAGGCTCCATTTTTTTTGAACTCATATTTTATTTTTGGGCATGAACAAACTGTATTGATACATTGATTTCAAAGCGAAAAAGTGTTTATAATAGTGAATAAGTTTTGAAATTTCTGTAAATTTAAGGAGGACCGATGCAACAATGAAAAAACAAATTGAGCAACTTTCAGCTTATGAACCAGGATTATCGCCACGCGCATTAAAAGAAAGCTATGGTATTGAAGGTGAGTTACATAAATTAGCTTCTAATGAAAATTTATATGGACCGTCTCCAAAGGTCAATGAAGCGATTCAAGCACACTTAGATGAACTACAATACTATCCTGAAACAGGTTCTCCATTAATCAAAGAAGCGATTAGTAAGCAACTTAATGTTGATCCAGCTCGAATATTATTTGGCGCAGGTTTAGATGAAGTAATCTTAATGATTTCACGTGCGGTACTTACACCAGGTGATAATATTGTAACAAGTGAAATGACTTTCGGACAGTATTATCATAATGCAATTGTTGAAGCAGCAAATGTTGTCCAAGTTCCATTGCAAAATGGTGGATTTGATTTAGAAGGTATTTTAAGTGAAATTGATGAAGACACTAAACTTGTTTGGTTGTGTAATCCTAATAATCCTACAGGTACTTATTTTACACATGAAGCATTAAGCAATTTCTTAGATCATGTGCCAAGTCATGTGCCAGTCATCATTGATGAAGCTTATGTGGAATTTGTAACAGCGGATGATTTTCCTGATACACTTGCGTTACAACAACAACATGCCAATGCTTTCCTTTTACGTACGTTTTCTAAAGCATATGGACTTGCAGGCATGCGTATTGGTTATGTCATTGCACCAAAAGAAGCAATTGAAAAATATAATATTATACGACCACCATTCAATGTGGGACGTTTGTCAGAATACGCAGCTTTAGCAGCGTTCGAGGATCAAGCGTACTTGTCATCCATTCGTACACGTAATGCTGAAGAGAGAGAGAAATTCTTTGAATTAGCGCAAAGTAATCACTTTTATCCAAGTCAAACTAACTTTGTGTTCGTCAAAACGGATAAACCCCAAGTGTTATATGAAGCGTTATTAAAAGTGGGATGTATCACTAGAGCGTTTCCCAATGGTGTGCGTATTACAATTGGCTTCCCAGAACAGAATGCTGCAATGAGAGAAGTATTGGAAACCTTTGAATTTTAAGTGAGCAAGCAATATTGTTTTATATAAAAAGCATTATTGATGCTGTGATTATGTGTAACTTTGATTTCACTGAAAAATATTTGCTATACTTAATTTGTTAATGATTATGAAGTTAAAGGGAGAAGTGTAGTACATGACTAGAAAATCGATAGCGATTGACATGGATGAAGTGCTGGCTGACACGGTAGGTGCTTTGATTGAAGATGTAAATAAGCGTACTGATTTAGGTATTACCATTGACATGTTAGATGGTAAAAAGTTGCGCCATGCGATGCCTGAACATGATGGTTTATTGACTGAAATTTTACGAGAGCCTGGGTTTTTCAAGAAATTGGAAGTAATGGCAGATGCACAATCTGTAGTGAAAAAACTGACAGAGCATTATGATGTATATATTGCTACTGCTGCTATGGACGTACCTACTTCGTTTCACGATAAATATGCTTGGTTAAGAGAATACTTCCCATTTTTAGATCCACAACAATTCGTCTTTTGTGGACGTAAAAATATTGTGAACGCGGACTATTTAATTGATGATAATCCAAGACAATTAAGTATCTTTACAGGCACACCAATTATGTATACAGCAACACATAATATTAATGATGATCGATTCATACGTGTCAATAATTGGAAAGATGTAGAACGTTATTTCTTGGGAGATAGTGAATATCAAATTTAATTAAAAGAAAAAATGAGCGCTCTAATGTTGAGTGCTCACTTTTTATGTTTTTAGGGATTTTCAGTTTCAATTTGTTCTGCCGCATCATTGTCTGGCAATGTTAAGATGCGAATTGCATTAGGAATGACCTCAATATTAAGTGGTGTCTGTAACGCAATTTCACCATCTATATCAACTTTCATCTGTGGTTCTGTTTCGATAGTAATATGTTTAGATAGCAAATGCTTGATGCCATCTGTCATGTTATTCCAATTCATACTATCTCTTTGTTTGAAAATGTCATTTAAGACGCTTGTTCGTTCTTCAGTAAATACAAATGTGTTTAAGTAACCGTCATTCGGCGAAAGGTCAGTTAATGGTATACGACTGCCTCCGATAAAAGGGCCATTTGCAACGGCTAACATTGAAGTATTGCCTTCGACAGTTTGATCATCGACGGTAATCTTATAATCAAAATGCTCAGGATTTAATAATGTCTTAACAGTTGAACCAACATAACTAAGTTTACCGAAGACATCTTTGTTACCATTTTGAACATTTTCTGCATTCTGCACAATCAGTCCAAGACCGACAAAGTTCAAGGCATATTGACCATTTACTTTCATCACGTCATAGGATTTTAATTCTGATGAGATTAATTGTTGGCTAGCAATTTTATGACGAGGGCTAAGATTGAGCGTTTTTGTAAAATCATTAAAAGTACCGCCTGGAATAATGCCAATTGGTACATCTAATTCACTTTCCATTACGCCATTGATTAATTCATTAACTGTGCCATCACCACCTAGAATGAAAACAATATCTACATCATCACTATAGCTTTGATCTTTTATTTTTTTACAAAAGGCAATGATGTCACCTTCATTCTCACTTAACTGTATCGATAAATGTTTACAGAAAGTTGTTAAGGATGTCGCAACATCTCCTAAACCTCGATATATGTCTTTAATACCTGAATGTTCATGGTAAAATAATACGCCATGTGTATATTTTTTATTCGTCATTCTATTCACCATATTTCTCTTGAATTTAATTACGTCATATACCTGTGTACCCGTTTTTAACTATAATTAAATATATTATAAAAGTACCGATATATATCCTTTTTATACAGTATAATCAAGGACCTTAAAGTGTTTGTTTTTATGTAGTACATTTCGGAATCCTAACATATCTTTAATATCTAAATTCCTTGTACATAAAGTTGTACAAGGAATTCAACTAGAAAAGGAGGGTTAAAGATGACAATCATTACTTATTCAAATGCACGGAAAGCGTTTAGAAAACTGATTGATAAAGTGAATGATGATAATGATATAGTAACAATTACTACAAATGACCGTAACGCAGTACTAATGGGGGAAGATGATTATAATGCTATTATGGAAACACTCTATTTACAACAGACCCCGGCTAATGCGCAACATCTTGCTCAATCAATAGCTGAAGTTGAAAAAGCTTATATGATGGAAGTAGATATTGACGATTATGAGTAACTACAATATCACTTTTACATATTCAACGTTTAGAGATTATCAATATTGGCAACTTCAGGATAGAAAATTGATGAAGAAGATCAATAGTTTAATCAAAAGTATACAACGCGAGGGTATTTTGGACGGTGAAGGTAAACCTGAGCTCTTGATTGGAAATTTAAAAGGGGACTGTAGTAGAAGAATTAATCATGAACATAGATTAGTTTACACAATTATAGACAATCATATTATCATTATATCTTGTAGATATCACTATTAAGACGAATGATTACGTCGTTATTGATTAGTACCTGTAATGAGGGACAACATTATTGAGTAACAAAAAATCACCATTTCCACTTAATTGAATTAAAGGAAATGGTGATTTTTTAAATTTTGAACTTAGTAATCTGAAATAATGCAATTTAACATCATTGTATATAATGATGGATGCCTAATGTAATTACTTGATGCCGCGCATGCCTTTTACAATTTTAGGAACAAAGGCAAGGATGATAAGACTGACTACAATTGCGATACCACCTAAGAATAGAAAGTAGTTTTTATAGCCAAGCGGTTCGATAAGTTTTACCAATGTACCATTAATAGCTTGCGCACAGGCATTTGTCAAAAGCCATAAACTCATCATTTGTGTGTTGAATGCCTTTGGTGCTAGTTTTACTGCTGCACTATTACCTGTAGGAGATAAACACAATTCACCAATTACACATATGATATAAGATAGAATAACCCAGTTTACGCTTAAATCATTACCCACTGTATGGCCGATTAAGCCAATCATAATATAAGATGCACCTGCGAGTGTTGCCCCAAGTACAAATTTAGTTGCTAAGCTTGGTTGACGGCGTGCCATTTTTGCCCAAATGAGTGAAATGACTGGTGCTAATAACACAATAAATAATGGATTAATCGATTGGAAGAGTGCAGGTCCAAAATCAGCTTTCCAACCGAAAATGTTTAATTTCATATCACTACTTTCAAATGCAAATAAATTAAGTACGTTTGCACCTTGTTCTTGAATAGACCAGAATACAACGCCTAAAATGAATAGCGGTATAAACGAAATAACGCGTGAACGTTCATCGTCAGTTACTTCCTTACTACGAATCATGATAGTGAAATAAATAATTGGTAGTGCGACACCAAGTACTAAGACTGCTGTACTTACAATATTAAATGATAGCGTACCAGTTAATCCTGTAATGATTAATACGGCCGCGATGATTGCAATTGCAGCGACAAATATTAAACCATATTTTTTCTTTTCACTTTGGTTTAATGGGTTGGTTGGTATAGTGCCGACTTCACCGATATTTTTCTTATTGAAAATCATATACCAAACAAGGCCTAAAGCCATACCAACAGCTGCGATAAGGAATCCAGAGTGGAAGTTTCCTGAACCGACAAAACGATCTAGAATTAATGGTGAAAGTAGACCACCTAAATTGACTGACATGTAGAAAATAACAAATCCAGCGTCGATACGTGTGTCATTTTCAGGATAAAGTCTACCCACGATATTTGAAATACTTGGTTTCATGAGTCCAGACCCGACGATAATGAAGAACATAGAAATAAATAAACCTATGATATCTAAAGGTAAACTTAAGAATATATGACCAATAATGATTAAGACACCACCGTAAAAAGTAGCGGCACGTGTACCAGTAATTCTATCTGAAATCCAACCGCCTAGTACGGAAGTCATATAAATAAGGGCACCATATACAGCCATAACCGACTGTGCTGTCCCTTTATCCATGCCTAGCCCACCATCTTTTATCGCAAAGTACATATAAAAAATGAGTAGCGCACGCATGCCATAATAGCTAAAACGCTCCCAAAACTCTACAAAGAATAACACCCCGAGTCCTTTTGGATGTCCAAAAAATCCTTTTTGTGGAATAGATTTAGCTGCTTGTTCATGTTGTATGTATTTGTCTTGCATAAAACATTCCCGTCCTTTCTTGCCCCAATAAAATGTATAAAAAAGATTTTACGCTTAATTAATTTAAATTGCAATAATATTCTCAAAATAAGAAAATTCGGAACATTCAGATTTTAGAGAGAATAAATTCTTGTACTTTAAAATTGAATTATTATAATTTACAACACTAAAGTTTAATTTGAACTGAATTGAATTGAGTGTTATCAGTTGTGTTGTAAAGCAAGTGTGCATGCAGTAATGTTCGAATAAATAAACTGTAATGTACAAAGAAAAACCAAACGCAATGTTTACGTTTGGTTTTATAATAATATAAATATTGTACTTTACAGTGATTTTTAGTATACGCCTTTCATTGCACGTTTTACTTTTGGTGAAACAAGTAATAATAATATTCCAATTACGACTGCAACTAATCCTGAGTACATAAAGTAATCACTTTGATTCATCTTAGTATAAACTACCACAAGTTGGGCGTTTAGACCTTGTGCTGTTGCATTACTTAACATCCACAAACTCATCATACGAGCTGTGAAGGCTACAGGAGCCAATTTTGTTGTTGTTGATAATCCAACAGGTGAGATACATAGTTCACCAATAGTAATTAATAAGAAACTTAAAACTAACCACAGTGGATTTATTAATTCATTGCCAGACGCTAATGGAATGATCATAACTAAATACGAAAGTCCAGCAATGATTGCTCCAAATGCAAATTTGTGCACTGTAGGTGGGTTGCGTTTACCCAATTTCATCCAAAGTGTTGCAAATACTGGTGCTAAGATAACGATAAAGACAGGGTTTAAAGATTGTGCCCAAGCTGCTGGAATTGAAAAATCAATTAATCCATTTGTAAGCACTGACATTTCAAGTTGTGTCTTTTTATCAGCGAATGATGCAAGCACTGTAGAACCTTGTTCTTGTATCATCCAGAATGCAACCGATGTGATATACAAGGGTATGTAACTATAAACACGTGAACGCTCATCTTTTGTTACGTCTTTATTAGTAATCATTACGACAAAAATATAAATTGGTAAAACGATACCTAGTACGGTAATGAAGAAACTGAAATTCTCTAATGTTAAATTACCCGTTAACTGCAAAATACCTAGGTATGCTAAAAATAGTACTAATGTGCCTATAGCAATAAAACTGAATTTCTTAATTTCTGGTTTAGTAAGTGGATTAGGTACGTTACGTCCTGCAAACCCTAAATTCTTTTTACGTTTAATCGCATAAACGACTAAACCACAGAACATTCCGATAGCTGCCGCTAAAAAGCCGGCATGGAAACTAATTCTCGTTTGTAAATAACCAGTAATTAATGGTGCTGTTAAACTACCTAAGTTGATTCCCATGTAGAATAATGTGAATGCAGCGTCTCGTCTTACATCATTACGATCGTATAATTCACCAACAGTAGTTGAGATATTTGGTTTTAATAAACCAGTACCAGCAATGATAACGGCAAGTGCTATCATAACTAACGTTAAATTATTTGGTAACGATAGTAGAATATGTCCAATCATAATTAGGAATCCGCCATAGAATACGGCATTTTGTGTACCGGTTATCCTATCTGCGATCCAACCACCGATTGCGCCAGACATGTAAATCAATGTACCGTATATGGCTACAATTTGAAGTGCGACAGCTTGTGGTAAACCAAAACCGCCTTCAGCAACACTATAGTAAAGATAGTAAATTAATATGGCTTTCATACCATAATAACTGAATCTCTCCCAGAACTCAGTAAAAAATAGTGTGCTTAATCCTTTTGGATGACCGAAGAAACCTGTACGTGGTGTACTTTCCATGATTTCTTCATGTGTATAACTTATCTTTTTCATAAATTCACTCCCCCTAAACGGTTGGATTTATTTTATAATGTTTTCACAAAAATAACAAGTGTATATATCAATCGTACAAAATCATTTGTTCGTAACCTTTATTTCAAATGACAAAATATAAAAAAATAAACTACCTAAACCAAAATATGCTTTGGTCTAGGTAGCTTATATAGTCAGAGATGATTGATTAACGATTATCGATTTTTTCAGGATATAAATCGTGATTCATCAATCGATGTTCTGCCATTTTTTCATATTTAGAATCTGGGCGACCATAATTTGTATATGGATCGATAGAGATACCACCACGAGGTGTGAATTTGCCCCAAACTTCAATATAGTGAGGATCCATCAGTTCAATTAAATCGTTCATAATGATATTCATACAGTCTTCATGAAAATCACCATGATTTCTAAAGCTAAATAAATAAAGTTTTAATGATTTTGATTCAACCATTTTTATATTTGGAATATATGAAATATAAATCGTAGCAAAATCTGGTTGACCAGTAATTGGACACAACGATGTGAATTCTGGACAATTAAATTTCACAAAGTAGTCTCGACCTTGATGTTTATTATCAAATGATTCTAATACGTCAGGTCTATAATCAAAGTCATAAGTATTATTTTGATTACCAAGTAAGGTAATATCCTCTAATTCTGATTTATTACGTCCTTCTGTCATTTTAAATCGCTCCTTAAGATTTAGGATTTTGTTCTTCTTTTTGTACAGCTAATGGCTGACGTCTAGCTTTTTCAAACATATAGTAACTGGATCCTATAATAATAATATAGCCAAGTACTGCATAAAAATCAGGTGATTCTCCAAATAGAATAAAGCCAAATAACGCGGTAAATATAATAGATGCATAAGTGAAAATAGATATATCTTTTGCTGGTGCGAAACTATACGCTAATGTAATACCAATTTGTCCAGCAGCAGCAGCGAGTCCTGCGCCAATCAAGTACACAACTTGCATTAAAGTCATAGGCTCGAATGTGAATGCTGTGAATGGAATTAATACGATAATTGAAAAGAAAGAAAAATAAAATACAATCGTATAAGGTGCTTCACGTGTACTTAATGCTCTGACACAAGTATAGGCACTTGCAGCAAAGATGCCTGAAAACAGTCCACCTAATGCAGGAATCATTGCAGATGAGAACTCAGGTTTAACGACGAATAGCATACCAATAATGGCTACTATCATTGCTAAAAATTGATAATTGCGTACTTTTTCATTTAAGAATAATAAGCTTAATAAGATGGTCCAAAATGGATTGAGTTTCATTAATGTATCTGCATCACTTAAAATCATGTGATCAATTGCATAGATATTTAATAACACACCAATTAAACCTAAAGTTGAACGAGAAATTAAAAGGGGTTGACTACTCAATTTCCCAAATAGTGGTTGTTTGTATTTAAAAATAAAATAAAGTGGTATAAACATTGCTACCAAATTTCGGGCTAGCGATTTTTGAAATACGGGTAAGTCTCCAGCAAGTCTGAAAAAGACAGACATAAAGCTAAAACCAACTGCTGAAATTAAGATAGCAACGATACCCTTAACCTTAGGATTCACATATATCGCCTCAATTTTAAAATTTTAACGTATCTATATTAGCATAGTTTTGGAGAATATGTATATATGCTTGAAAGCTAAAGGAAAGTGTTGTAATATTATTTATGCGAACAAATGTTCTGTTTAGAAGAGTGGCTCTTTGTTCATATATTTATTTGATATACTTCGGTTATATTTTGAATTGCAAACAACACAGATTGAGGATTTGAGACAAACATAGCAGTATCAAGGCGCACAAATTTTTGAAAAAAAGCAAGCAATATTACTTTAAATTTCCTAAAAAAATTTTTATTTTCACCAAATTGCTATTTAACGTTGAATTGGTGCCATTTCTGTTCTTTAGTCAATATTTTGTCATAATCATAGCCCTTTTAATAAGCTTGTGACTTATGTATAATGAAACACAGAATATAGTATTGATGACCAGGACGGAACACAATATATTGTGTTTTTGTACGTGGTCAATTTATTTATAATAAATCAAAATTTAAGTAAAATGACACTTTTTTGGACGTGTAAACATGACAAATCAAGCATTAATACTTAATAATTGAGTTTTTACATAACTGTATATTATTAATAGAAAGCACTATATATAGTGGTAATCTCAATAAGTTGATACTACTTATTATTCTTAAAAAATAAATAAAAGAAGTTCTATTTAATGACTATGATTTATCATGAATAAAATAATAGTTTAGAAAGAAGGTGGTCCAATGAAGGTTGTTTATTTTTCATTTTCCGGCAATGTGCGTAGATTTATTAACAAGACAGAACTCGCTGATGTTATGGAAATTACGCAAAATAATTGTGATGGGAAAATTGATGTGCCGTTCATCTTGGTCACTGGAACAATAGGATTTGGAGAAGTACCTCAACCAGTACAGTCATTTTTAGATGTAAATCATGATTTATTAAGAGGCGTTGCAGCTAGCGGAAATCGCAATTGGGGACAAAATTTTGCGAAAGCTGGACGATCAATTTCAGAGAAATATCAAGTTCCACTTCTGATGAAATTTGAAGTACAAGGAACACAGAGTGATATAAGTGAATTCAAAGATAAGGTGGGGCAGTTTAATGAAGATTATGGACGAGAAGAAATACAATCATATTGAATTAAATAATGAAGTAACTAAGCGTAAAGACAATGGCTTTTTTAATTTGGAGAAAGACCAAGAGGCACTTGAGGTCTATTTGGAAGAAATTCAAGATAAAACGATTTACTTTGATACAGAACTAGAACGTCTACACTATCTCGTTGATAATGACTTCTATTTCAATGTATTTGAAAAATATTCAGAAGCTGATTTACAAGAAATTACAGATTTTGCACAAAGTATTTCATTTAACTTTGCTAGTTATATGTCAGCAAGCAAATTTTTCAAAGACTATGCCTTAAAAACAAATGATAAAAGTCAATATCTAGAAGATTACAAGCAACACGTTGCAATTGTAGCGTTATATTTGGCAAATGGCCACAAAGCGACAGCAAAACAATTTATTTCTGCCATGATTGAGCAGCGCTATCAACCTGCAACACCAACATTCTTGAATGCTGGTCGTGCGCGTCGTGGAGAACTTGTGTCTTGTTTCTTACTAGAAGTAGATGATAGTTTAAATTCAATTAATTTTATCGATTCCACAGCGAAACAATTAAGTAAAATTGGTGGCGGAGTTGCAATCAATTTATCAAAATTACGTGCGCGCGGAGAAGCAATTAAAGGTATCAAAGGTGTAGCTAAAGGTGTGCTACCAGTTGCAAAATCACTTGAAGGTGGATTTAGTTATGCAGATCAACTTGGTCAACGTCCTGGCGCAGGTGCAGTGTATTTAAACATTTTCCACTATGATGTTGAAGAGTTTTTAGATACTAAAAAAGTAAATGCTGATGAAGATCTACGCTTATCTACGATTTCAACTGGATTAATTGTACCTTCAAAATTCTTTGAATTAGCTAAAGAAGGTAAAGATTTCCACATGTTTGCACCACATACGATATATAAAGAATATGGTGTGACTTTAGATGATATCAACTTAGACGAATATTACGATGCGCTTGTGGCAAATCCGAATATTGATAAAAAGAAAAAAGACGCACGTGAAATGTTAAATATGATTGCACAGACACAATTACAATCTGGTTATCCTTATTTAATGTTTAAAGATAATGCGAATAAAGTACATGCCAATTCTAATATAGGTCAAATTAAGATGAGTAATTTATGTACTGAAATTTTCCAATTACAGGAAACATCTATCATAAATGACTATGGTACAGAAGATGAAATTAAGCGAGATATTTCATGTAATTTAGGATCATTAAATATCGTTAATGTTATGGAATCAGGCAAATTCCGAGATTCTGTACACACTGGTATGGATGCATTAACTGTTGTAAGTGATGAAGCTGACATTCAAAATGCACCAGGTGTAAGAAAAGCAAATAGAGAATTGCATTCTGTAGGCTTAGGTGTCATGAATTTACATGGTTATTTAGCGAAGAATAAAATTGGCTATGAATCTGAAGAGGCAAAAGACTTTGCGAATATCTTCTTTATGATGATGAATTACTATTCAATCGAACGTTCAATGGAAATTGCGAAAGAAAGACAAGAAACGTATGTAGATTTTGAACAATCAGATTATGCAAATGGAAAATATTTTGATTTTTATACATCTCAAACAATTGAGCCGAAATTTGCTAAAGTGCGCCAATTATTTGATGGCCTAGAAATCCCAACACCTGAGGATTGGAAAGTACTTCAAAAAGAGGTGGAAACACATGGTTTATTCCATGCATATCGTTTAGCAATTGCGCCTACACAAAGTATTTCGTATGTACAAAACGCAACAAGTTCTGTTATGCCAATTGTTGACCAGATTGAGCGTCGTACCTATGGTAATGCAGAAACATTTTATCCAATGCCGTTCTTATCACCAGAGACAATGTGGTATTACAAATCTGCATTTAACACGGATCAAATGAAATTGATTGACTTAATTTCAACAATTCAAACACATGTTGACCAAGGTATCTCTACAATTCTTTATGTTAATTCTGAAATCTCTACACGTGAGTTATCAAGATTGTATGTATATGCACACTATAAAGGATTGAAATCTTTATATTACACAAGAAACAAATTGTTGAGTGTTGAAGAATGTACAAGTTGTTCTATATAACTATTGAAAGTGTTATTCAAGCATAAAGGATTTTGATTTGAAATTGAGGTTGAGACATTAGGTAGGTCTTAGCCTCTCTATATTGATTGAACAGGATTTAACGATGTGACAGATATATACAAACATTAGAAATATAGGATGGTTCTAATGTTAGCCTTCAAGATAAGGCATAATGTAAATTGTATCATTGATAAGCGCTGTAGCAGTTTTTGAGCACATAGATTAAATCACTGGTTAAATAAATTTTTACTGGATAGGGGAAATTAACTAAATGAAAGCAGTCAATTGGAATACGCAAGAAGATATGACAAATATGTTTTGGCGACAAAATATTTCACAGATGTGGGTAGAAACTGAGTTTAAAGTATCGAAAGATATTGCAAGTTGGAAAACGTTAGCAGATCCAGAAAAAGAAGCATTTAAAAAAGCTTTAGCAGGTTTAACAGGACTGGATACGCATCAAGCAGATGATGGCATGCCATTAATCATGTTACATACAACTGATTTACGAAAAAAAGCTGTATATTCATTTATGGCGATGATGGAACAAATTCATGCTAAAAGTTATTCACATATTTTTACAACGTTACTACCTTCCAGTGAAACAAACTATTTATTAGATAAATGGGTAATTGAAGAGCCTCATTTAAAATATAAATCTGACAAGATTATTGAAAATTATCATAAGTTATGGGGCAAAGAAGCTTCGATTTATGATCAATATATCGCACGTGTATCAAGTGTATTTTTAGAAACATTCTTATTCTACTCAGGCTTTTATTATCCATTATATTTAGCAGGTCAAGGTAAAATGACGACATCTGGTGAGATTATTCGTAAAATTTTATTAGATGAATCTATTCATGGTGTATTTACAGGTATGGATGCACAAAGTTTACGTAATGAACTTTCAGAAAGTGAAAAACAACAAGCTGATCAAGAAATGTATAAATTATTAGAAGATTTATATAAAAATGAAGTGGCTTATACGCATTCACTTTATGATGATATTGGCTTATCTGAAGATGTATTAAACTATGTTAGATATAACGGTAACAAAGCATTGTCTAATTTAGGATTTGATCCGTACTTTGAAGAACGTGAATTTAATCCAATTATTGAAAATGCTCTAGATACAACTACAAAAAATCATGATTTCTTCTCAGTTAAAGGTGATGGCTATACTTTAGCATTAAATGTTGAAGCACTTACAGATGAAGATTTCGTTTTTGATAAGTAAAGCAAGATTAATATTAAGAGGTTAGCAGCGCAGTGTCTGCTAACCTCTTTTTTTAATGCTTATTATAAAAATATTGAATTTATTATTAGAAATATATCTAATGCAATTAAATGTTTTTATTTAAATCACTGAAATCCATTGAATTTACAGATAAAAATAGGTAATATTTTTATATAGGTAATGATAATGGTTATCATTACCATTTAGAACGTGATTTATAATCACTCAGATATGAAAGGGATAGAGCATTATGAAATTTTTATTAAATGGTACAGTTTTAGCTATTATTTTATTGTTACTAACTATCCTTTCACTATTTATAGGTGTAAGTAAGGTATCTATAACAGACATTTTTCATTTAACTGAGAGTCAAATGAATATTATAGTATCAAGCCGTATTCCTAGAACAGTCAGCATATTGATTTCAGGTAGTACATTGGCACTTGCTGGTTTAATCATGCAACAGATGATGCAAAATAAATTTGTGAGTCCAACAACGGCAGGTACAATGGAATGGTCAAAGTTAGGTATCTTAATATCGATGATATATTTCCCACAAGAGAATATCATTATCAAATTAATATTTGCGGTAGTACTCAGTGTTGCCGGGACATTTTTATTTGTTAAATTAGTGCAATACATACGTTTTACAGATGTCATTTTCATTCCGCTTTTAGGTATTATGTTAGGTGGTATTGTATCAAGTTTTGCAACTTTTATTGCATTAAGGACAAATACCGTACAGAGCATTGGTAATTGGCTAAATGGAAATTTTGCAATCATTACAAGTGGCAGATATGAGATTTTATACTTAAGTATTCCGTTATTAATTCTTACATATATTTTTGCTAACCATTTCACGATAGCTGGTATGGGCAAAGACTTTAGTACAAATTTAGGGGTCAATTATCAAAAAGTCATCAATATTGGTTTGTTTATTACAGCAACTATCACAGCGCTTGTTGTTGTAACAGTAGGCACATTACCTTTCCTAGGATTAATTGTGCCTAACATAGTTTCAATTTTTAGAGGTGACCATCTGAAAAATGCTCTGCCACACACGGCAATGCTTGGCGCAGTATTTGTTATGTTTTCCGATATTGTTGGAAGAATTGTTGTTTATCCATATGAAATTAATATCGGATTAACGATTGGAGTTTTTGGTACTATTATTTTTCTAGTATTGCTAATGAAAGGGAGACATAACTATGCAGGTGAGCGCTAAATCAAAATTATGGATATTATGTGGCTTAACTTTGTTAGTTGCCGTTTTATATCTCATCATCGGTATTGATTTTGCAATTTTTGAATATCAATTTATGAGTCGATTTAGAAAACTCATTCTCATGTTATTAGTAGGTGGCGCGATTGCAGCTTCTGTAGTGATCTTTCAAGCAATTACTACGAATCGACTGTTGACACCTTCTATAATGGGGCTGGATGCCGTTTATATGTTTGTCAAAGTCTTAATCGTATTTGTGTTTGGTGTACAGTCTATGTTTGTGACTAATTTATATATAAGTTTCGCTATATCAGTAATTGTTATGATTGCATTTTCACTGTTATTATTCCAAGGCATTTTTAAAATTGGAAATGTATCTGTGTATTTTATTTTATTAATTGGTATTATCCTGGGGACTTTCTTTAAAAGTATTACAGGATTTTTGGAATTAATTATTAATCCAGAAGATTTTCTAGCTGTTCAAAGTGCGATGTTTGCAAATTTTGACGCTTCAAACAGCAAGCTAGTGGTCTTATGTGGAGTCACCCTAATTGTCTTAATAGTAATAACCGTATATGCAATACCATATTTAGATGTCTTGCTTCTTGGGCGAGATCAAGCTATCAATCTCGGTATATCCTATCAAACAGTGACACGTCTGCTTCTTATTTTAGTATCGGTACTCGTTTCAATTTCCACAGCGCTTGTAGGTCCGATTACATTTTTGGGATTATTGACAGTAAATTTAGCACATGAATTAATGAAAACCTACCAACATAAATATATTTTACCTGCAACGATATGCATTAGTTGGATGAGTTTATTTTTAGCACAAGCCATTGTTGAAAATTTATTTGAAGCGACAACACAAGTAAGTATTATTATAGACTTGGTAGGGGGAAGCTACTTCATTTATTTATTAATTAAAAGGAGACATGCGCAGTGATTCGAATTCAAGGACTTAAAAAATCAATTCAAAACAAAGTCATATTACAAGATATAGATGTAGAAATTAGTAAAGGTCGACTTACTTCTATGATAGGTCCTAATGGTGCTGGTAAAAGTACGCTGTTAGCTGCGGTGACAAGGTTAATTGATTTTGAAGAAGGCTCCATAGAAATTGAAGGAAGAACAATTACAGATTATAAAAGTAATGAATTAGCTAAAAAATTATCTATTTTAAAGCAATCTAATCATACAGATTTAAATATTACAGTTGAACAACTGGTTAGATTTGGTCGTTTTCCACATTCAAAAGGACGTTTAAAGCCTGAAGATTATAAGCAAATTGATTACGCGCTAGAATTATTGCAACTTACAGATATTAAAGACAGAAATATCAAAACACTATCAGGTGGGCAACGTCAACGTGCATATGTCGCCATGACAATTGCTCAAGATACAGACTATATTCTCCTTGACGAGCCTTTAAATAATCTTGATATGAAACATTCAGTACAAATCATGCAAACGTTACGACGTTTAGCAAAACAGTTAAATAAAACAATTGTCATTGTTATTCATGATATTAATTTTGCATCTTGTTATTCCGATGACATTATAGCTCTGAAACATGGGCGACTAGTAAAGGCAGGAACAAAAGATGAGGTCATACAAACAAATGTATTGAATCAATTATATGATATGGATATCAGGATTGAAGAGATTCGTGGACAACGTATATGTGTTTATTATGATGAAGCAATGTTGGATCAAACTTTGGATTCAGTTCAGAGTAATTAAATAGCATATCATTGAAAGGAGTGATGCAACAGTAACGTAGTTTAACTTTTAGGGACATAAAAGGTATACAGCATTAGAAATCTTGGAGGCGTAAAGTACATGAAAAAATTAAGTTTATTATTTTTAGTTGGTTTAATGTTTTTATTAGTAGCATGTAGTAATGGTGGCTCAGAAGATAAGAAAAGTTCTGATAAAAAAGAGGGAAATAAAACTGTGAAAATTGAAAACAATTATAAAGCTAATGGGGAGAAACGTGATGGTAGTGATGCGAAAACTGTGAAAGAAACAGTGGAAGTGCCTACAAACCCAGAAAAAGCAGTTGTTTTTGATTATGGTACATTAGATACGATGAAAGAACTTGGTTTAGAAGATAAAGTTAAAGCTGTTCCTAAAGGAGAAGGTAATCGTTCTTTGCCTGATTTCTTAAGTGATTTTAAAGATGAAAAGTATTTAAATACTGGTAGCCTTAAAGAAGTTAACTTCGATAAAGTTGCAGAAGCTAAACCAGATGTGATTTATATTTCTGGACGTACAGCAAATCAAAAGAATTTAGATGAATTTAAAAAAGCAGCACCGGATGCTAAAGTCGTTTACGTTGGTGTTGATAATAAAGATGAAATCAATTCTATGAAGAAAAATGCAGAAAATTTAGGTAAAATTTACCAAAAAGAAGATGAAGCAAAAGATTTAAATAAAAAATTAGATGATAAAGTAGCAAGTATTAAAGAGAAAACAAAAGACTTAAAAGATAAAAAAGCATCATTCTTACTTGTAAATGAAGGAGAATTATCAACATTTGGTGCGGGAGAACGCTTTGGTTCAATGATTTTTGATACAATGGGCTTCACACCTGCGGACGATAATATTAAAAATAGTAAGCATGGACAAAATGTAACGAATGAATACATTGCCGAAAAAAATCCGAGTATTATCTTTGCAATGGATAGAGGACAAGCAATTAGTGGCAACTCTACAGCTAAGAAAGCTTTAAATAATGATGTCATTAAAAATGTAGATGCTATCAAAGAAAACAAAGTATATGAACTAGATCCAAAACTATGGTATTTCGCAAGTGGCTCTACAAGTACTGCAATTAAGCAAATTGATGAAGTTGAGAAAGCACTTGAAAAATAATTTACGGTATAAGTTGTGGGGACGATACTGTTAATTTATATAAATATGTAATTATAAGAAGCGATAATTCAAAATCAAAACGTAAGTTATTGATTTTGAATACGCTTCTTTTTTATGACTAATGACTTGTGTGAAACGAATTTTATAAATATGTGGCAATTTGAATTTTGTAGTAACAGTGAAACAGATAAGTATAAATTTAAATACGTCCATTGTATAATAATTAAAATAGTATTAGTAGGAGGATTGAAAAGAATGATTTTAGATAATGTTAATCCAAATGATTTATTTCCAACTGAAAATAAGGGACCAAGTGTCCTAGGAACAATTGAATATTCAGTTCAAGGCGCAACTGAATTTGAAGGGGCTTTTATTGCTACCAATGAGAGAATTATAATGAATGTTGATATGAATGGCGAATTCTATTATAGAAGTATTGCATATAATGAAGTTGAAAAAATTGAATATGATGGTGAAAGTATAAACTTCACATTTAATATTGGCCCAATACCAATGAAAAACATTCAAAAAGGTGACGTAGAAGCTTTTGTACAATACGTCAGTGATAAAATAGACCAATAATAGGGTTATAATATACGAAAAAGAGTTATCTGCAGTTATTAGCAGATAACTCTTTTTACATGATTCGTCATTACTTTAAATCTCAAAATATAAATGATAGTGATACTTACAACGATTATTAAAATGTGCATTACAACTTGGACATGCTTCAGTCATCATATAGTCATTAATAGACATTTCATGATGACAAACGCCGCATAAAATGGCTTTCTGATTGAATTCATCAGCGTGCCATCTTTGAATTGGATGTGTCTCGTGTTCGTTATGACATTTATAGCAAGGGTAGTATTTATTACAACATTTAAACTTTATTGCGATAATGTCCAAAGGTGTTTGATAATGTACACAACGCGTTTCATGATCTACTGTAGAGCCATATACATTTATCATACGGACAAGCACCTCTTAGAGTGATTAATCAATGGGATGTTCTCCAATAATTCGTACTTCTGGATGGAGTTCGACATCGAATTTTTCTTTTACTGTCTTTTGTACATAGTGGATTAAATCTTCATAGTCTGTCGCAGTTCCGTTTGCTACGTTAACCATAAAACCAGCATGTTTTTTGGAAACTTCTACGCCACCAATACGGTGTCCTTGTAAATCTGAGTCTTGGATAAGTTTTCCAGCAAAATGACCAGGTGGGCGTTGGAACACACTACCACAAGATGGATACTCTAATGGTTGTTTAGATTCTCTACGATGTGTTAAATCATCCATTGTTGCTTGGATTTCTTGCTGATTACCTGGCGCTAAGGTGAATGCTGCTTCTAAGACAACCAAGTTCTCTTTTTGAACGATACTATTTCTATAGTCTAATTCAAGTTCTTTATTTGTTAATGTGACAATATCGCCTTTATCGTTAACACAAAGTGCATAATCAATACAGTCTTTGACTTCTCCACCATAAGCACCTGCATTCATAAATACTGCGCCGCCAATAGAGCCTGGGATACCGCATGCAAATTCTAAACCTGTAAGGGCATTGTCTCTTGCAGTTCGAGAAACATCAATAATTGCAGCACCGCTACCAGATATAATTGCGTCATCTGAGACATCAATGTAGTCGAGCGACAGTAAACTGATGACGATACCTCGAATACCACCTTCACGAATAATGATATTTGATCCATTACCTAGATAAGTGACTGGGATGTCATTTGTGTAAGCGTAATGAACAATTGCTTGAACATGTTCGTTTTTAGTAGGAGATAAGTAATAATCTGCTTTACCTCCTGTTTGCGTGTATGTATAGCGTTTTAATGGCTCGTCAATTTTAATAATTTCTTTTGGAATAATTGCTTCTAAATCTTTTAAGATGTCATCTTTATGCAACTATAGAACATCCTTTCTTGTTAAATTCATTTGTTTATTATACCAATGATTCGTGCGCTTTGCTAAAAAGTATGGTAATTAATTTAAGTAATTCATATTTAAATATGAATTAAAGCCATATATAATTTTATCATGAATTGCTTTGATGAAGTTTATGAATAGTTGAACTGAACCATTGCTGTTTTTGATTTTCATATTCACGAATCGTGAGATTAGTATCAGATAGGTCGTTTTTATAAAGTGCGAATGCTGCAGCAACATCTTGATTTTGAGTAAGTACTTGATGTGTATGTAGATAGTCGTTATAAAGTGACGAATCTTTTTGGATAATGTGTAGTCGTGCCACTTGTTTTAAATCAATTAAATTATTAAATTTGGCCATAACAACCTTTTTTGTATAAGGATGATGCAAACGGTAAAACCCTTCATAATTTAAACGTTTCTCATCTAGTGACGTAATATCATGTAAATTGTCGACGCCTACTAAGATATCTAAGATGGGCTCTGTCGGGTAATTAAAATGAGCAGTGCCACCAATATGATGTGCTGATTTAATCGGTGTGTCGAGCAAATTGAATAGAACATTTTGTAAATGTTTATACTTTTGAAAATAGACATTATCACCATCTTCAGTAATAAATGGTTGAATTTGTGAATACATATAAGTTGTCCACGCCTTTCAATGTTATGATGGAACTGTTAAACTGTAAATTCTGAAACAATATATCATATATTATTTTCAAGTTAAATAAGTTTCTGTATAATACTGAATGATAAGGAGTGCAGAAATGAAAAAAATACTTTGCATTATTTTATTGTTGGGCTTTGTGGTTTCGCTTAGTGCATGTGGTAATGAGGGAGCTAGTGAATTTAAAGACTTTGATAGTTCGCTTAAAAATGTTAAAAATAAAGAAAAAGAGCTCAAGCAAACCATGGATGATATTAAACTGAAGCGTTTAGACGACTTAAGTAAAACGGATATGACAGATAAAAATAAAAAAGCTTTCAATGATATACAGAATAAGATAAATAGTAAATTAATTCCTAAACTAAAAGCATACGAAAAAGCAGCACAAAAGATGCCAGCGACTTCAAATGATACTAAAGAATTAAAGTCAACCTACTTAGATTCGGTGAAAGATAAGAAAAAATCAGTTAACCAATTAAAAACTTTTGTCGATTTATGTAATCAATCTATTAAAGCGAATGAAGATATTTTAGATTATACGAAACTTTTTGAGAAAAGTAGATCGCAAGTTGAAAAACATATACAAGATGCTAGTGATGCTGGTGCAACTACAGACGTAAATAATTTTAAACATAAGCTAGAAAAAAATAATAAAGATTTAAAAACGACTGCAGAAAAAGATGCTGATTCAACAGATCCGGTTACAGTAAAAAAAGCTATAAAAAATCAAATTATGCCGTTAATTACGAAGCAAATTAAAGATTTAAACAAAACTGCTATTACGGATACTTATGTCAATGACGCAAGAAAAAATGCGATTGAAATGTATTATAGCTTACAAAATTATTATGAAACGCGTGTAGAAACAATAGATATTAGTGAAGATTTATCGGAAATTGATTATGGAAAATTACCGAAAGAAAGTAAGGATTTAGAAGAATTTGATGCTGTTTTTGATAAGCATTATAACAATATAAAAGAAGACTATAATTAAAAATGTATTTTAGTTAAGTTATAAAATTTTAAATAAACGGTTAACAATAAAAAGAGTATTGTGTATAATTGGAAGCAATGATATGAGTATATCGTGGAGATTTCACACTTTTTGTGTTAAAACGGGTGTGTTAAATATTTTTAGAGGTGAATAGAATGGCTATAAAGCTGAGTTCGATTGACCAGTTTGAGCAAATTATTAAAGAAAACAATTATGTGTTTGTGTTGAAACATAGTGAAACATGTCCAACGTCTGCAAACGCAATTGACCAATTCAATAAATTTTTATATGAAAGAGATATGGATGGTTATTATTTAATTGTGCAACAAGAACGTGAATTGTCGAATTATATCGAAGAAAAAACACAGATTAAGCATGAATCGCCACAAGCATTTTATTTTGTTAAGGGACAGGCGATTTGGAATGCAAGCCATAATGATATCAATGTATCAACTTTAGCAAATGCTGAAGAGTAAGTGACAATTAAATAGATAATGATGACGCTTGTTAACCGCTTCTTTATAGAAAAGTGATTGACAAGCGTTTCTTATAGTGTGAAAAAATGTGCGTTGCCATGTATAATAAACAGTTGAATACCCAATATGGCGTACAATGATATTGGGAATATTGGTGGTCAACATCACAGTGGGGATCCATCAAACACGTAAATGATATGAAATTTGAAATGAAAATAGATTTATAATATAAAGCAAAGAATAATATATTTGAGGTGACAGTATGAAAGTTTTAGTGGCGATGGATGAATTTAATGGTATTATTTCTAGTTATCAAGCAAATCGTTATGTAGAAGAAGCGGTGGCAAGTCAAATAGACAAAGCGGATATCGTGCAAGTGCCATTGTTCAATGGACGTCATGAGTTAATGGATTCAGTATTCTTATGGCAGTCAGGTACGAAGTATAGAGTGCCTACGCACGATGCAGATATGAATGAAATAGAAGCGGTATATGGCATGACAGATAGTGGCATGACAGTCATAGAAGGCAATTTATTTTTAAAAGGTAATAAGCCAGTTACGGAACGTTCAAGTTACGGTATTGGAGAATTAGTTGCGGATGCACTTGAAAATAACGCAGATCATATAGTGATTTCACTAGGTGGTATCGGTAGTTTTGATGGTGGTGCAGGTATGTTACAAGCACTAGGCGTTAAATTCTATGATGATGAAGCGCAAGAAGTAGATATGCGTCAAGGCAGTAAGATGTTGAAATATATACGCAAAATTGATACGAGTGGATTAAATCCAAAATTAGCCGCAGTCCGTTTTCAATTGATGTCAGATTTTGATAGCAAGCTATATGGTAAAAATAGTGAGATTATGCAAACATATGAAACTTATGGATTGAGTCGTGAACAAGCTGCAGAAATTGATAATTTAATTTGGTATTTAAGTGAAATATTTAAAAGTGAGTTAAAGCTTGCGCTTGGACCGATTCAAAGAGGCGGTGCTGGTGGCGGTATTGCAGCAGTACTTTACGCGTTATATCATGCAGAAATTATGACAAGTCATGAATTAGTTGACCAGATTACGCACTTAGATTCATTAATGGAGCAAGCAGATTTAATTATATTCGGTGAAGGTATAAACGAGGAAGATCAAATATTGGAGACGACAACGGTGCGTCTTGCAGAGTTGGCTGCACAATATCATAAGCCATCTATAGCAATATGTGCGACAGCAGATAAATTTGATTTATTTGAATCTATGGGTGTTACAGCGATGTTTAATACATTTATTGAAATGCCTGAAAGCTTTACTGATTTTAAAATGGGCATCCAAATCAGACATTATACTGTCCAAGCGATTAAATTATTAAAGACACAGTTTAATATGAATTAATCTATTTAATAGTTAAAATTAATAAAAAGCGATTTGTAACGGATGTTAAAAACTCACGTTTACAAATCGCTTTTTTATAGTATGCATGTAGTAATCAAATAATTATTATTTATTATAAGTCGCTACGACTTCTTCAACAATACCAACAATTACATGAACTGCTTTTTCCATAACGTCAATAGAAGCATACTCATATGGACCATGGAAATTATCGCAACCTGTAAAGATATTTGGCGTTGGTAATCCCATATAGGATAGTTGAGAGCCGTCAGTACCACCACGTATTGGTGCTGTATTTGCAGGGATATTTAATTTCTCAAATACGCGTTTAGGAATTTCAATCACGTGTGGCGCTGCTTCAATTTTTCCACCCATATTAAAGTATTGATCATTGATTTCTATTTCGATAGGTTCATCTTCATAATGTGAATTAATATCATTTTTAATTTCAACGAGACGTTTTTTGCGTAATTCAAAATTGTTTCTATCATGATCACGAATAATATATTGTAATGTTGTTTTTTCAACATCGCCATTAATTTTCATTAAATGATAAAAGCCTTCATAGTCTTCCGTTCTTTCAGGCACTTCATTTTGAGGAAGAAGCGCATTGAATTGTTGACCTAATAGTACGGCATTAATCATTGCGTCTTTTGCTGAACCTGGGTGAACATTGACACCATGACAAGTCACGATTGCTTCGGCAGCATTAAAGCTTTCATATTGTAATTCACCATATTCACTACCATCCATTGTATAGGCGAAATCTGCGCCAAAGCGGTCTACATCAAAGTGATGCGGTCCTCTTCCAATCTCTTCATCAGGTGTGAAGGCAATACGAATGCGCCCGTGTTTGATTTCAGGATGCTCAGTTAGATATTTTAAGGCTTCCATGATTTCAACGACACCAGCTTTGTCGTCTGCACCTAATAATGACGTACCATCAGTAATCATAAGTGTATGACCTTCGACTTGCTTCATAGCAGGAAACACGTCTTGGTTGAGTACACGATTCGTGTTGCCAAGTTGAATCGGCGCACCATCATAATGCTCGATAATTTGAGGATTGACATCGGAAGCATTAAAATCTGGTGACGTATCTACATGTGCTAAAAATCCAATAGTAGGGAGATCAGCGTCTACGTTACTATCTAGTGTGGCGAATAAATAACCTTGTTCATCTACATCTGTTTCTAATCCTAAATCAGTTAATTCATCATTGAGTAAATTTAATAAATCCCATTGTTTCTCAGTGGAAGGCGTAGTCGTAGATTCTGGGTCTGACTGTGTATCGATTGTTACATATCTAGTTAGTCTGTCGATTAAATCTTGTTTCATAAAAACACCCCTTAAGCTCTATTGTTCATATTATAAGATTTTTTATATGTTTTGCCTTTCATTTTACCATAATGCTGCTTAATACGCGTATAGAGATAATAGATAATCTCTGCACATAATATACCAAATGCAATTGCACCAGAGATCAATGTAACCTCTAAAAATGTATTTACAGCGTGTGTATATTGATTACTTACTAAGAAACGTGTAGCTTCATAAGCTAAGCCACCGGGAACAAGTGGAATTATACCAGGTACAATAAAGATAATAACGGGGCGTTTGTATCTTCTACTCATAACATGACTCATAATGGCTAGTATAAAACTACCTAAAAATGATGCCAATACTTTACCTAAATCAGCATCAACGGATAATTTATAGATAATCCATCCCATTGCACCAACGAAGCCGCATGCTAAAAGGAGGCGACGTGGCGCATTAAATAAAATTGAAAATAACATTGACGCAAAGAAACTAATTATAAATTGTAATAAGTAATAGACAATGCCCATGAAAGCACTCCTTTCCTAAAAGATTAATAATACGATGGCAACGCCAGCTCCGATTGCAAATGATGTTAAAGCCGCTTCTACTCCACGAGACATACCAGCAATGAGTTCGCCCGCCATTAAATCACGTATAGCATTTGTAATGAGAATCCCAGGAACTAAGGGCATGACGCCAGCAATGGTTATAATATCTTGATTCTGCGTCCAACCTATTTTTGTGAAAAAGGCGGCGATTGCAATAACAACAGCTGCACTTATAAATTCCGAGAAGAATTTAATTTGAATATAACGTTGGACATAACTAAAAGTTAAAAAGGCACCAGCACCAGCTATGATGGCAAATATAAAGTCATTGATCACACCGCCAAACATGAATAGGAAAAATCCGCAGGCTATGGCTGCTGCTACAAAGTTTGTTATAGAAGAATACTGTAATGATGCATGATGTAAATGAATGAGTTCGGATTTTGCTTCATCTATATCAAGTTGATTGCTTGAAATTTTTCGTGAAAGGCTATTCGTCAAAGCGATTTTTTCTAAATCAGTTGTACGTTCACGAATTCTGATGAGGCGTGTATTCGTACGATTATTTAGTGAAAAGATAATTGCAGTTGACGTCACAAAGCTATATGTATCATCTAAACCATAACTCGCAGCAATACGTGTCATCGTATCTTCCACGCGATAGGTTTCAGCACCGCTTTCAAGTAAAATTCTCCCAGCAATTAGAACGACATCTATAACCTTATCTTCGTCAATAATCGTTATCGAATCTGACATAGCTTTGAACCTCCTTTTTGATTAATAGAACAATTGAAAGTTTACAGTGTCGCATGAAAACTTTCAATAGTGATGATTAGGGAAATGTGCCTTATCAGTATTTAAAATCACAAAAGTATATTAAATTTATGTTGTTGTTAGTTTTTGACAATACACTGGCAGGGGCCTAGAGAGTATGACAGTAGGGAATTCATAGTTTTTTAATGTATGACTAATTTTATTATTGCTAATTGTTTCGAATAAATTGAAAAAATATTTTATTGAGTAATATAAAAATCATTATGGCGCCGCAGAGCAATTCACTAATTTTATGTATGTAAATTCAAATATTTACAACAAAAAACTACCAACAAAATGCAGCTTATGTTGGTAGTTTTACTGTTTATTTTATAATTTAACGATTGGATTAAACATGACTTGATTGCGACCTTCATTTTTAGCCATGTGTAGCATATCATCGGCAATTTTAAATACTTTGCGCTGAGATTTATAATCTTCAGTTGTAAGATAACCAACACCGATGGATACTGATAATTTAATAACTTCTTTATTTGGAAGGTGGAAGGTAGATTGTTCTACACCTCCGCGAATACTTTCGCTTAATTTAACACATTGATCTAATGTGTAATCGTATAACACAATAGAAAATTCCTCACCGCCGTTACGGTAAATACTGAATTGTTGAGGAACATAGTTTTTAAGTAACTGTGCCATTTGTCTTAATACGGCATCCCCAGCTTTATGTGAGTAAGAATCATTCACATCTTTAAAACCATCAATATCAATTAATAGTAGACCTAGACTCTGATTGTTTTCTTCAGAAATACGAGCTGTTTCATTTAAATGTCTATCGAATTCTTTAACGTTTCCTAAACCTGTTAAGTAATCAATTTTATCTTCATTTTCATAACGATTTACTAATGAGAAGAAGTGCCAAATATCAACAAACGTGATAGAAGAAGTAATCGTTAATACAAAGGATATTGGTATTAAAAATAAAACTTCGGTAACATCGTAATAAGGACTAATCAAAGATAAGATTGCAAAAATAACCAATGTTATAGCATTTAGAATTTGCAGTGATATAATATCGTTTTGTTTAAGGAATGGGCCAATTGCACCTACGATGACTGCGATGACAATTAGAACAATTGCTGTAATGAAAGTGTAATCTCCAATTAGCAAATTCACCAAACCAACAACAATTGCCGATAATACTGTATAAAACATATTTGTATATCTACCTAAAAATAAAATTGGAACAAAGGATAAGTAGAGCGCATATTCATTAAATAAAGGGACTGGATAAGCAGATAGTAAAAGTGCGACAATGGTCATTAGTACAGAAACATATTCTTTTGAGAATATCATGATTCTATTCTCTGAATATTGTAGGCGGTGGAATAGATAGATTCCTGCCACTGTTACAGAGATATTATAGATAATAGCTTCAAACATTTATTCTTTACACTCCTTTAGATCAACACTTAGCTATTGTAAGTGAAAACTTACAATTTGTCACCAAGATATAAATAGAAATTTATAACATTTGCTTAACATTCATGTTAAAATAATTTCTTAGTGAATATTAAAAGTTTCACATGTTTCCAAATTAATCAATGCATATACTATTTCAACTTACCTATTATCGCACTTCAAGTTGTATAAGTAAAAGTGTATAGGGTATGATAGATATAAATTAATTATTATAAGATACACTTCAATCATATGAATGGAACATTATTGAAAGTGTATGAGCAAAGTTATTTTAATATAATTTCTAGAGTGATTTTTAATACAAAAACTTTAATTTAAAAAATAAAGAAGTTAAATAATGAAGGTGAACTGATGTATACGTTATTACTAATCATTTTTTCAATGATTGTCAGTTTAATACTTACCCCAATAGTTATAAAAGTTTCGCATAAATTAGGTATTGTAGATCAACCGAATTTTAGAAAGGTGCATACAACACCCATTTCCGTATTAGGTGGCACGGTCGTTCTTTTATCATTTTTATTAGGAATTTGGCTTGGACATCCTATAGAAACGGAAGTCAAACCTTTAATTATTGGTGCAGTATTAATATATTTGGTTGGACTCATAGATGATATTTATGATTTGAAACCAGTTTTAAAATTATTAGGTCAAGTGATTGCGGCCATAGTTGTCGTATACTATGGCGTGACTATAGATTTTATTTCCTTACCGATAGGACCAACAATTCACTTTGGTGTACTTAGCATTCCAATAACAGTGATTTGGATTGTTGCAATTACCAATGCAATTAATTTAATTGATGGTCTAGATGGCTTAGCTTCAGGAGTTTCAATGATTGCGTTAATGACGATTGGATTCATTGCCATACTGCAAGCCAATATATTTATTATTATGATTTGCAGTGTTTTAATTGGTGCTTTGTTAGGATTTTTATTCTTCAATTTTCATCCAGCTAAAATTTTCCTGGGAGACAGTGGGGCATTACTTGTAGGATTCATCGTAGGATTTTTATCGTTACTTGGTTTTAAAAACATTACGTTTGTATCGTTATTCTTCCCGATTGTTATTTTAGCAGTGCCATTTATAGATACGTTATTTGCAATGATTCGTCGTGTGAAGAAAGGTCAACATATCATGCAAGCAGATAAGTCACATCTACATCATAAATTTTTAGAATTGGGCTATACACATCGTCAAACGGTATTATTAATTTATTCAATCGCAATACTCTTTAGTTTATCTAGTATTATATTGTATTTATCGCAACCGTGGGGCGTACTGATGATGCTTATCTTGATATTAATTACAATTGAGCTCATTGTAGAATTTACAGGTTTAATCGATGATGATTATAGACCATTATTAAAACTCATTGAAAATAAAGAACGACATAAAGAAGACCGTCACGAATCATAGTGATGTCTAAAAAGCCAGACAAGTCATGAATGAATATTCAAAGACTTGCCTGGCTTTTTAGTGTACCCAATTACTTTGTATTAATCATTTGAAATATCAAATGGTAAGCGCATAGCATCACCTTCGTCTAAATCATAATTTCCAGATGTAGTTCTGTTTAGAAAATCAATAAACGTCGAATAATCTGTTACCACCACATCAATATGATAACTCACTTTATCCGTATAATTTTGCTCGCGTAATAAGAATGGGGTGCTTTCAAGTTCATATTCAAATTTTCCAGTTAAATCATAGCTGATTGTCACCGTCGTAGGAATTGCCGGACGCAAAGCGACTCTACCTGTATCATAGATAACATCTCTAACTGCGCCACTGTAAGCGCGAATCAATCCGCCACCACCGAGTTTAATGCCACCGAAATAGCGTGTTACTACGACACAAACATTATGAATTTCGAGTTTTTTGAGGATTTCTAGCATGGGTACACCAGCTGTACCACTTGGTTCGCCATCATCATTTGCTTTTTGAATATTCATTTGATCGCCTACTGTGTAAGCAGAACAATTATGCGTAGCTTCACGATGCTCTTGCTTAACTTGATCTATAAAAGCTTTAGCTTCATCCTCTGTTTCGACAGGTTTAATATGTGCAATAAATCGTGATTTACTAATAACATTTTCAATCATATGTTCTTTTTTAATTGTTATAATTGATTCTGACATGCAACGTCACTCCAGTTGTATATTCGAAATTAATTGGCGATAAAACTAATTTTAGTATCTTTTATTATACACGGAAAGACAACGCTGTATAAATGTAAAAATGAATTTTCTTTTAACTAAAAATAAGGTATCATAGTTGTGAGTATAATTGAGGAGGATTTTGATGAAGATTGCCGTCTTGACAGATTCAACGAGTTATCTATCTCAAACTTTAATAGACAAGTATAATATAAGGATTGCACCGTTAAGCGTGACGTTTGATAGTGGTGAAAATTTTGTTGAGAACGCATCCATATCGACAGATGAATTTTACGAACGGATGAAAACATCTGCAACAATCCCAACGACAAGCCAACCTGCAATTGGTGATTTTTTAGAACACTTTGAACAACTACGTGAAGAAGGCTATACAGATGTGATATGCGTATTCCTTTCATCAGGTATTAGTGGTTGCTATCAAACTGCTACACAAGCAGGCGAAATGGTGGACAATATTGAAGTGCATACTTTCGATTCCAAGTTAGCTGCAATGGTCGAAGGTGCATATGTATTAAAAGTAATTGAAATGATTGAACAGGGCTATGAACCAACTACAATATTAGATGAATTGCATGAAATTCGTAATCGTACAGGTGCAGTCTTAATGGTAGATGATTTGAAGAATTTACAAAAAAGTGGACGCATCACGGGTGCACAAGCTTGGATAGGTACAATGTTAAAAATGAAACCAGTACTGAAGTTTGATAATGGGAAAATTGTACCAGATGAGAAAGTAAGAACTAAAAAGCGCGCCTTACGTAAAATGATTGAAAAAGTAATAAACGAAGTGAAAGACCTAGAAACAGCGACACTTTTTGTGATTGAAGGCGATATTGCTGAAGATTCAGATTGGGTACAACAAGAATTAGAAGCAAACTACCCTCAATATAATGTTTATCGTTCCAGTTTTGGTCCAGTTGTTGCAGCACATTTAGGTTCAGGTGGTATAGGTTTAGGTTATTTCGGGAGCAAACTTCGTACGAATTAATAAATTAATGCGAGCAAGCGCATGTTGAATGAGCAATGAAATTGATGTTTATTCAAATTCGATGGTTCAAGATAACGATGTTTAAAATTATGATTCAGGTTGAGACAATGTTTAAGGTCTCAACCTGATTTTTTTAGGAGGAAATACAGTAAAATACTATGGAAGATTGATTAACGATCAAAGTAAATTAACTGATGAATCTATTGAGAACGTAACAACTGGAATTATAAAACAAAACAAGCAGTGGGTTTGCCAACAATGTCATACATCTAGACCTGAACATTTTTATAGTTACTATGCACCCATGCTAAATAAAAAGGTCGTCTATTGTAGAAATTGTATTTCATTAGGAAGAATGGATAATATTAACCAAATTGTAATCACAAAGTCCAAAAGGAATATTTCCCAGGGAATATATCAATTATCATTTCAGCTCTCAGAACAACAATTGTTTGCATCAACTGCAATTCTAAATGCACTAAAACATTTTGATTCAAAAGTACTGTATGCAGTAACTGGAGCCGGTAAGACAGAAATGATATTCGAAGCGATTAGTTATGCAAGACAACAAGGTTATAATGTAGCGATAGTATCACCAAGGGTAGATGTAGTCATTGAAGTGGGTTTAAGGATACAAGATGCATTTAAACAAGAACAAATTGATATACTCTATCAAGGTCAACCTCAAAGATATAATGGTCATTTTGTAATCGCCACAGTGCACCAACTCTATAGATTTAAATGTCATTTTGATTTCGTCATTGTTGATGAAGTGGATGCATTTCCATTAACCATGGATCCAACATTAATGGACGCAATTAAGCACGCCTCTAAGCAAAGATACTGTCATATCTTCATGACAGCCACACCGCCTAAAGCACTCTTACAAAAAATGAAACCTGAGCACATTATCACTTTACCTGCACGCTTCCACCGTAATCCTTTACCAGTACCTCAATTTAAATATTTCAAATTAAAACCACATACAATGCAATGTAGAATAAGCAATTTATTTAAGCAGCAAATTGATAAAAGACACTATACACTAGTATTCTTCGATAATATTGAGCTCATGAAATCATGCTATAGCATATATAAAACACAGTTTGAACATTTGGCTTATGTATATAGTGAAGATACCTTACGTTTTGAAAAAGTAAATGATTTAAGGAGGGGTAAATATCAAATTATGTTTACCACGACAATTTTAGAAAGAGGATTTACAATGGCTCACCTTGACGCTATCGTATTGCAAAGTCAAAATTTTGAAACAAGTGCATTAGTGCAAATTGCTGGCAGGGTTGGAAGAAAGTGTGAGGCGCCAAATGGACGTGTAATATTTTTTCATGAAGGTATTACGCTTAAAATGATAAAAGCACGCAGAGATATTATGCATATGAACCGACTAGCCATGCAAAAGGGGTGGGTTGATGCCTAATTGTATACAATGTCATAAACTATTTATTGACCCCTTTAATGCCCTTACATTTTATAGAAGGCCTGCCAAGCTATGTGAGCAATGCACAAATCAGTGGAAAGAGATTGCATTAAAATTAACGTTACAGCAACGTTGTTCGAAATGCTTGAAATTATTGGAGAAAACAGAAAGTGTTTGTTTAGATTGTGCTTTTTTGTCACAACAATATCCATTAATGCACCAATTGTATTGTGATTTCAAATACGATGGTATTATGAAGCAGCTCATGCATCAGTATAAATTTATGAAAGATGTTGCAATTAGTGATGTGTTTGCTACACGATTACGGTTACCACGTGGGCCATATGACGTCATTATACCCATACCATCACCTTACGAAAGAGATTTAGAGCGTACTTTTAATCCGGTTGAAGTAGTGTTAAAAAAAATGAAAGTGAATTACGAACAACTATTAGTGACTAGGGTAAGGCCAAAACAATCACTTTTAGGTAAACAGCTAAGGGCTAGGCTAGATAATCCTTTTGAAATATCAAAAAGTGCAGATTTAGAAAATAAATATGTTTTACTTGTAGATGACATCTATACTACGGGCATAACGGTTCATCAAGCGATTGCCAAACTCTCTGTTAGAAAAATCAGAAAATTCGATGTGTTTACGTTTGCACGGTAGGATAAACGTGGTATTATATTAATAAGCAATATTACCAATATATAGGTTTTAAAGGAGTCGATAGTTATGATCAGATTTGAAATTCACGGGGAGAACCTCACTATTACTGATGCGATTCGCAACTATATTGAGGAGAAAATTGGTAAATTAGAGCGTTATTTCAACGATGTGCCAAATGCAACTGCACACGTTAAAGTGAAAACGTATCACAATTCAGCTACTAAAATAGAAGTAACGATTCCATTGAAAAATGTCACTTTAAGAGCTGAAGAACGTCACGATGATTTATATGCTGGTATTGATCTAATTAATAGTAAACTTGAAAGACAAGTTAGAAAATACAAAACACGTGTAAATCGTAGAAGTAGAAATCGTGGTGAGCAAGAAGTATTTGCTTCATTACCTGAAGAGAACGAAGCGGTTGAAATACAAAAAGAGGCCAATGAGCCTGACAATGAAATTGAAATCATTCGCGCTAAAAATTTTAGCTTGAAACCAATGGATTCAGAAGAAGCAGTACTTCAAATGGATTTATTAGGTCACGATTTCTTTATTTTCACAGACCGTGAGACAGATGGTACAAGTATTGTATATAAAAGAAAAGATGGAAAATACGGACTTATTGAAACAACTGAATAAACATCAGTTGAATTGAGTCAAAGTTGCATCATCAATATAGCGTTCACGATTAAGTAAAATCGTGGACGCTCATTTTTTGCTATGTTACTATAAAATAATTTGAAAGTGATGTAGGTATTTGTGTATATTTTTATTGAGTAAGATTTAAAATAATACTGTTAAAATAAAGAACAAAGTAACTGAAATCAAGCGTTTTTTTCACCGTTACATGAATCATAAGTCAATAAGTGTAAATTTTAGCTTATAAATGATAATATAAATTGTTGTAAGCGAAGAGTTATAAAGCTAAAGGAGCGAACAAAATGGGTTTTTTATCAAAAATTGCAGATGGCAATAAAAAAGAAATAAAACGCCTTGGTAAATTAGCCGACAAAGTCCTTGCATTAGAAGAGGATACGTCGATATTAACTGATGAAGAAATAAAAGCGAAAACAAAATCATTTCAAGAAAAATTACAAGCTGAAACAGATATTAAAAAACAAAATAAAATATTAGATGACATTTTACCAGAAGCATTTGCGCTCGTAAGAGAAGGCGCAAAACGCGTATTCAACATGAGTCCATATAAAGTGCAAGTTATGGGTGGTATCGCAATTCATGGCGGCGATATTTCTGAAATGAGAACCGGTGAAGGTAAAACGTTAACGGCAACGATGCCAGTATATCTAAACGCCCTAACAGGCCGTGGTGTCCATGTCATCACAGTCAATGAATATTTATCTAGTGTACAAAGTCAAGAAATGGCTGAACTGTATGAATTTCTTGGCCTAACTGTAGGTTTAAACTTAAATAGTAAAACAACGACTGAAAAACGTGAAGCATATGCGTGTGATATAACATATTGTACAAATAACGAACTTGGTTTCGACTATTTACGTGACAATATGGTGAATTATGCTGAAGAACGTGTCATGAGACCGTTAAACTTTGCAATCATTGATGAGGTCGATTCAATTTTAATCGATGAAGCACGTACACCATTAATTATTTCTGGCGAAGCGGAAAAATCGACATCACTTTACACGCAAGCAAATGTTTTTGCTAAAATGCTAAAAAATGAAGATGATTACAACTACGATGAAAAAACAAAAGCAGTTCAGTTAACAGAGCAAGGTATCGACAAAGCAGAACGTATGTTTAAAATAGATAATTTATACGATGTTAAGAACGTTGATGTGATTAGTCATATCAATACTGCCTTACGTGCACATGTTACGTTACAAAGAGACGTAGACTACATGGTGAATAATGGAGAAGTATTAATCGTTGACCAATTTACAGGTCGTACGATGCCAGGTCGTCGTTTCTCTGAGGGCCTGCACCAAGCTATTGAAGCTAAAGAGGGTGTGAAGATTCAAAATGAATCAAAAACTATGGCATCAATCACATTCCAGAACTATTTCAGAATGTATAACAAATTATCAGGTATGACAGGTACTGCTAAAACTGAAGAAGAAGAGTTTAGAAATATTTACAATATGACAGTAACTCAAATCCCTACCAATAAACCTGTGCAACGTGTAGATAAACCGGATTTAATTTATATTAGTCAAAAAGGTAAATTTGATGCAGTTGTAGAAGAAGTGATTGAAAAACATAAAGCTGGTCAACCTGTGCTTCTTGGTACGGTTGCAGTTGAAACAAGTGAATACATTTCAAATCTATTGAAGAAAAACGGTGTACGTCATGACGTTTTGAATGCTAAAAATCATGAACGTGAAGCGGATATTGTCGCAGGTGCAGGTCAACGCGGTGCAGTAACTATTGCTACCAATATGGCCGGTCGTGGGACGGATATTAAATTAGGAGAAGGCGTCCAAGAGCTTGGCGGTTTAGCCGTTATTGGTACGGAACGTCATGAATCTCGGCGTATAGATGATCAGTTACGTGGGCGTTCTGGTCGTCAGGGTGATAAAGGTGACAGCCGTTTCTATTTATCATTACAAGATGAGCTGATGGTACGTTTCGGTTCAGAACGTTTGCAAAATATGATGAACCGATTAGGCATGGATGATTCTACACCTATAGAGTCTAAAATGGTTTCACGTGCGGTTGAATCTGCGCAAAAACGTGTTGAAGGTAATAACTTTGATGCACGTAAACGTGTACTTGAATATGATGATGTACTACGTAAACAACGTGAAATTATTTATAACGAACGTAACAGTATTATTGATAGTGATGAGAGTGGCGAATTAGTCGAAAACATGCTTCGTTCAACTTTAGATAGAAGTGTACGTTATTATGTAAGTGAAGAAGCTGACGAACCAGACTATGAACCATTTATCAATTATGTAGACGATGTCTTTTTAAATGAAGGTGACTTAAAAGTTGAAGATATTAAAGGGAAAGATAATGATGATATCTTTGAGTTTGTTTGGAATAAAGTCGAAATTGCATTAAAAAATCAAAAAGAGAAGATTGGTACACAATTTGATGAATTTGAGCGTATGATTTTACTACGTTCTATCGACACACATTGGACAGATCACATCGATACAATGGATCAATTAAGACAAGGTATACACTTACGTTCTTATGGTCAACAGAATCCTCTTCGTGATTATCAAAACGAAGGACATCAACTATTTGATACTATGATGCAAAATATCGAAGAAGATGTGAGTAAATATATCTTGAAATCAGTCGTTTCTGTTGAAGATGATGTTGAAAGAGATAAACAAACTGATTTTGGAAAAGCTGAGCATGTTTCAGCGGAAGATGGTAAAGAAAAAGCAAAAGCCGAGCCATTTGTTAAAGATGAAGATATTGGCAGAAATGACCCATGTCCGTGTGGCAGCGGTAAAAAATATAAAAACTGTCATGGTGCCTAAAATTTAAGTTGAGTTATATATGTTATAAAGCCGAGAGATATGATAGGACACTATCATTTGCTCTCGGTTTTGTTTTTTTTAAAATACAATAAAAAATTTGAGATTCTTACTTGGAAAATGATTAATGTTGAAAACAACGTGCGTAGTTCTGTACAATAGTTGTAAGTATAAAAGATAATTACAAACAAATGTGTGCACACGTTTTTAAGAATATAGGAGAGATGCAAATGGAATTATCGGAAATTAAACGTAATATAGATACGTATAATGAAAAATTAGAACAACTTAGGGGGTCTCTTTGACTTAGAAGAAAAAGAGACGAATATTCAAGAATATGAAGAAATGATGACCGACCCATCATTCTGGGACGATCAAGACAAAGCTCAAGATGTGATTGATAAAAATAATGCGTTAAAAGCAATTGTTAATGCTTTTCGCAATTTAGAAGCATCGATAGAAGACATGGATACAACAAGAGCATTATTGCTTGAAGAAGAAGATCAGTCTATGAAGCAAGATTTAGAACAAAGTGTTCATGATTTTAAAGATGAACTTGATCAATTTGAATTACAAATGCTACTTGATGGGCCGTATGATGCGAATAATGCCATTATAGAACTACATCCTGGTGCAGGCGGTACAGAATCTCAAGATTGGACGAATATGCTTTTGAGAATGTACCAACGTTATTGTGAGCAACAAGGATTTAAGATTGAAGTAGCTGATTATTTACCAGGAGATGAAGCTGGTGTTAAAAGTGTAACGCTCATAATTAAAGGACATAATGCATATGGCTATCTGAAGGCTGAGAAAGGTGTACATCGCTTAGTTCGTATCTCGCCATTTGATTCATCTGGTCGTAGACATACGTCTTTTGCTTCATGTGATGTTATTCCACAATTTAACAATACTGAAATTGAAATCGAAGTTAATCCGGATGACATTACAGTAGATACATTTAGAGCATCAGGTGCTGGTGGTCAGCATATTAATAAAACTGAATCTGCTATTAGAATTACGCATCATCCTACAGGTATTGTCGTTAACAACCAAAATGAACGTTCGCAAATTAAGAATAGAGAAGCGGCTATGAAGACATTGAAGTCGAAGTTATATCAATTAAAGATTGAAGAACAAGAGCAAGAAATGGCGGAAATTCGTGGTGAACAAAAAGACATTGGTTGGGGTAGTCAAATTAGATCGTATGTTTTCCATCCATATGCGATGGTTAAAGATCATCGTACCAATGAAGAATCTGGTAAAGTAGATGCAGTTATGGATGGGGATATCGGTCCATTTATCGAAGCCTATCTGCGTAGTCAGATGGATCATAAAGCCAACAAAATAATAAAAGAGTAGACGTAAATGACTTTTAATTCAGTCTTTGTATGGCTACGACTACTATTTAAATTAAAACAACGATTCGTAGTTGATACGGATTGTTGTTTTTCATAATCGGAATGGAAATTAAACAACTTCGTTATTGATGTATATATAATTTCATAAACTATATTTATTAGCTGTGGAAAATAATTAAGAATAAATGTAAAATGCAAATATTAATATTACATTGCTTTTTACCTTAAATAGACGAAATGTATAATTATCAGTGATACCAAGCGTTTCAAGTACTTTTTTTATGAAGTGAAATTGATTGAAAATACAAACTTGACCGTTGTGTTACAGAATAATAACATTTCTCAAACCCTTTTTTCGTTGTGCTATAGTATTTTTGATTAAATACGAATGAAAAGGATGGAAATACGAATGAAGAAAGGTTTAACATTTTCTATAACAACGGCAGCTTTGTTTTTTGGTTATAATGGGATTGCTTCTGCAGACCAAATCCACACAGTAAAAGAAGATGCTAAATTAACAGATATAGCACAAGCATTTGCAACAACGACAACAGAAATTCAAAATTTAAATCAATTAAATGGTAGAGATTACGTAACTTTGGGAGAACAAATTACATTACCAGATTCTGATATCGTAGAGGTTAAATCCGGGAATACAGTTCAAAGTATTGCTGCACAACATAATTTAACGGTAGCTGCAATTTATCAATTAAATCCGAATTTAGGAGAAGTAATTTATCCAGGTCAACTGATTGCAGTTTCAGATAAAGGTTCAGCACATATAAACAATCAGTTACAACAAATGTTTAATATGCAAACTGAAAGCCAAGATAATCAACAAATAGCTGATTATCATAATCAATCTGAACAAGTGACATCAAATAGCCATAACAGTACATCATCTGTAGTAAGACCAAGTGCTACGCAAACATGGACAACAGTAACAAATGATACACCAAACCAACAATACGTTGAGCAAAGTTCATCATATAATACAACGGCAGTTCAAACACGCCCTACACAGCACGTTTCAAACGGCAGTAACTATTACGATTGGGGACAATGTACATATTACGCCTTCGATCGTCGCCAACAATTAGGGAAATCTGTCGGTAATTTATGGGGAAATGCAAACAACTGGGCTTCTGCAGCGCGACAAAATGGTTATCAAGTAAATCATACACCTGAAGTAGGTGCTATATTCCAAAGTTCGGCAGGTAGCTATGGACATGTAGGTGTTGTAGAACGCAAAAATGCTGATGGCTCTATCGTAGTATCAGAAATGAACTGGCAAGGCGTAGGCAAAAAGTCATATAGAACTGTTCATAACACTGGTCAATATAACTATATTCACTAGTAAACATTTATACTAGGGGTATAGAATTTGTATAAAACTAGTTTTAGAGGCTGGGACATAATGTTTGTCTCAGCCTTTAATTGTATTCAATATCAAATGATTAAAAAGTTTGTCAATTTATAGATAGATTTTAAATGAAAATCTGTACAAATAATGATATTGGTAGGACATTTGTAGTGTTGAGTGATATTATGAAACAAAGTATAATCATTCATTAACAAGGAGGCGATGTCATGGGTGTACATCAATATTTTAAACGTTTATCTGATTTAGAAAAATTAATCAGATTACCAGGGAAATTTAAATATTTTGAACATAACGTCGCTGCACATTCATTTAAGGTGACGAAAATTGCTCAGTATTTAGGAACAGTTGAAGAATATCATGGTAATGAAGTCGATTGGAAAAGTTTATATGAAAAAGCCTTAAACCACGATTTTGCTGAGATATTTACTGGAGACATTAAAACACCAGTAAAATATGCGAGTGGAGAATTGAAAAAATTGTTCTCGCAAGTAGAAGAAGAAATGGTTGATCATTTTATCAGTGAAGAAATACCAGAGCCATATCAAGATATTTATCGCGAAAGACTGCAAGAAGGCAAAGATGATTCACTAGAAGGGCAACTACTTTCAGTGGCAGACAAAATTGATTTATTGTATGAGACGTTTGGTGAGATTCAAAAGCGTAATCCAGAACAGTTATTTTTCGAAATTTATGAGATGTCGCTCGAGACAATTATGCAGTTTGACCATTTAAGTTCCGTTCAAGATTTCATTGATAATATTATTCCAGAAATGTTAACAGAAAAGTTCATTCCAAGATCAGAATTACGAGAAACAACGATGGCTATTTTAAATAATAGGAATGGGTGAAATTAATGATTTGGTACGTTCTCGCATCTTTTTTTCCTTGTGTCCTAGTAGTACTGTTAAGCGTATTAACAAGGAACAAGTGGGTGGGCACCATACTTACACTTATCATAATTGGTGCTTCAGTTGAAAAAGGCTTTTTCCATAGTGAGTGGATTATTTTTATAGACGTTGTCTCTTTGCTTGCTGGTTATCTAATTATTGATCAGCTAGAGTTACATAAAAAAGAAGATGACTAAACATTAAGTATCGAGCAACCTAATTGCTATAATCAAATATGAGATTTATAATTATATGACTTCAAGATAATAGAAGAAAGTATGATGAAAATCAAAAATTTACAAACATGGTGAATAACTGTGTTTGTTTTTCGTTATAAAGTGAAGTTAATTTATTGCGAACAAATGTTTGCTTTCTTGTTCGCTAATCTGTTAAAATATGAAACAAGTATAAGAAAGTATTTGAGCCGCACATAAAAATTAAGCGCATATGTGAATGTATATAAATATGTGATAAAAATGGTGTTCATAGGTTCGTCACGAGAGAGATTAAATGGGAGGCGTATGTCATTATGGAGCATTATCCATTCGAGCTGCATTCTAATTTTGAACCGCAAGGGGATCAACCAGAAGCGATCAAAAAAATCGTGAAAGGTGTAAATGAGGGGAAAAGACACCAAACATTACTTGGTGCAACAGGTACCGGTAAAACTTTTACCATGAGTAATGTTATAAAGCAAGTTGGTAAACCTACGTTGATTATCGCACATAATAAAACGCTAGCTGGTCAGTTATATAGTGAGTTTAAGGAATTTTTCCCTGAAAATAGAGTAGAATACTTTGTCAGTTACTATGACTATTACCAACCAGAGGCCTATGTCCCTTCAACAGATACATTTATTGAGAAAGATGCATCCATTAATGATGAAATAGACCAATTAAGACACTCAGCTACTAGTGCATTGTTTGAACGAGATGATGTTATCATCATTGCAAGTGTTAGTTGTATATACGGTTTAGGTAACCCGGAAGAGTATCGCGACTTAGTGGTAAGTGTACGTGTAGGTATGGAAATGGATAGAAGTGAGTTATTGAAAAAATTAGTGGATGTTCAATATACAAGAAATGACATCGACTTTAGACGTGGTACATTCCGTGTTAGGGGAGATGTAGTTGAAATTTTCCCAGCTTCTAGAGAAGAAATGTGTATCCGTGTTGAATTCTTTGGTGACGAAATTGATCGTATCCGTGAAGTGAATTACTTAACAGGAGAAGTATTGAGAGAACGCGATCATTTTGCTATATTCCCAGCATCTCACTTCGTTACACGTGAAGAGAAAATGAAATCGGCGATTCAAAGGATTGAACAAGAATTAGAGGAACGTTTAACAGAATTACGTTCAGAAAATAAACTGTTAGAGGCACAACGTTTAGAGCAACGTACGAATTATGATTTGGAAATGATGAGAGAAATGGGCTTCTGTTCAGGTATAGAGAACTATTCTGTGCATTTAACGTTACGTCCATTAGGTTCAACTCCATATACATTATTAGACTATTTTGGTGACGATTGGCTTGTGATGATTGATGAATCGCACGTTACATTGCCACAAATTAGAGGTATGTATAATGGCGACCGTGCACGTAAACAAGTGCTTGTCGATCATGGTTTCCGTTTGCCAAGTGCATTAGATAATAGACCGTTAAAATTCGAAGAGTTTGAAGAAAAAACAAAACAATTTGTCTATGTATCTGCCACACCAGGACCTTTTGAGTTAGAACATACAGATGAGATGGTGCAACAAATTATTCGTCCAACTGGATTACTCGATCCTAAGGTAGAAGTGCGACCTACAGAAAATCAAATTGATGACCTACTCGGTGAAATTCAAGATCGTATTGATAAAAATGAACGCGTATTGGTGACTACATTAACGAAAAAAATGAGTGAAGATTTAACGACATATCTTAAGGAAGCAGGTATTAAAGTTAATTACTTACATTCAGAAATAAAGACGTTAGAACGTATTGAAATCATACGTGACTTGAGAATGGGAACGTATGACGTTATTGTCGGTATTAACTTGCTGAGAGAGGGTATTGATATACCAGAAGTTTCGTTGGTTGTTATTTTAGATGCAGATAAAGAAGGCTTTTTACGTTCACAACGTTCATTGGTACAAACAATTGGACGTGCTGCTCGTAATAGTAGTGGTGAAGTTATTATGTATGGTGATAAAATTACAGATTCTATGCGCTACGCATTGGATGAAACAGAAAGACGTCGTTCCATTCAAGAAGCATATAATGAAAAACACAACATAACACCAACTACAATTAATAAAAAAATACACGATGTTATCAGTGCAACGGTAGACAATGATGAAACGAATGAACAACAACAAACTGAAGTACCGAAGAAAATGACGAAAAAAGAACGCGAAAAAACAATTGCAAATATAGAAAAAGAAATGAAGAAGGCAGCAAAAGATTTAGATTTCGAAAAAGCAACAGAATTGAGAGATATGTTGTTTGAATTAAAAGCAGAAAGGTGAAGCATATGAAGCAACCATCCATTGTAGTTAAAGGGGCACGTGCCCATAATTTGAAAGATGTTGACATCACAATTCCAAAGGATAAGCTCATTGTTATGACAGGCTTATCAGGCTCAGGAAAATCATCATTGGCGTTTGATACAATCTATGCCGAAGGTCAACGAAGATATGTAGAATCACTTAGTGCATATGCTAGACAGTTTTTAGGACAAATGGATAAACCTGATGTAGACACTATTGAAGGTCTTTCTCCTGCCATTTCAATTGATCAAAAAACAACAAGTAAGAACCCAAGATCAACAGTTGCCACGGTGACAGAAATTTACGATTATATTCGTTTACTATATGCACGTATTGGAAAACCATTCTGCCCAAATCACGGTATTGAAATCAAATCACAAACTGTTCAACAAATGGTTGATCAAGTACTGAAATTAGAAGAACGTTCCAAAATTCAAATATTGGCACCCGTTGTTACGCATAGAAAAGGTGCGCAAGAAAAACTTTTTGACGACATTGCCAAAAAAGGGTATGTACGTGTACGTGTAGATGGCGAAATTTCTGATATAAATGAAGTGCCAGCTTTAGATAAAAATAAAAATCACACAATCGAAGTTGTAGTGGACCGTTTAGTAGTGAAAGAAGGCATAGAAACACGTTTAGCCGATTCTATAGAAACGGCATTACAATTATCAGAAGGTACATTGGTGGTAGATATCATTGGAGGAGAAGAATTGAAATTCTCTGAAAATCACGCTTGCCCAATATGTGGATTTTCAATTGGTGAATTAGAACCGCGTATGTTTAGTTTTAATAGTCCATTTGGTGCTTGTCCAACTTGTGACGGTTTAGGTCAAAAACTCATGGTCGATTTAGATTTAGTAGTACCAGATGCAAGTAAGACATTAAATGAAAATGCCATCGTAGCATGGGAATCTTCTAGTTCTGATTTTTATCCAACGATTTTAAAACGCGTCTGCGAAGTCTACAAAATAAACATGGATAAACCATTTAAAAAATTAACTGACAGACAAAAAGATATCATATTATATGGTTCAAAAGGTAAAGAGATTGAATTTACATTTACACAACGAAACGGACAAACACGCACACGTAAAATGGAGTTCGAAGGTGTCGTAAATAACATTAATAGAAGATATCATGAATCTCCGTCAGAATTAGTTAGAGAAATGATGAGTAAATATATGACGGAATTACCATGTGAGACGTGTCATGGTAAACGTTTAAGTCGCGAAGCGCTATCTGTGTTTGTAGATGGTATGCACATCGGTGACGTTGTTGAACGTTCAATTAAAGATGCGTTACATGCATTTGAACATATTACTCTGACAGAACAAGAACAAAAGATTGCAAATCAAATTTTAAAAGAAATCAATTCAAGACTAGAATTTCTATATAACGTGGGACTTGAATACCTAACATTAAATCGTGCATCTGGTTCTTTATCAGGTGGGGAAGCACAACGTATACGCTTAGCGACACAAATTGGTTCTAGACTGTCAGGTGTTCTTTATGTCTTAGATGAACCATCAATAGGATTACATCAACGTGATAATGATAGATTGATTAACACGTTAAAAGAAATGCGTGATTTAGGAAATACATTAATCGTTGTCGAACATGATGATGATACAATGCGTGCTGCCGATTATTTAGTTGATGTAGGACCTGGCGCAGGTGAACATGGCGGGCAAATTGTTGCTAGTGGTACTCCAAAAGAAGTAATGGCTAACAATCAATCACTAACTGGACAATACTTAAGTGGTAAGAAACGTATTGAAGTGCCAGAAGCTAGAAGAGAGATTACAGACCGCAAGATTTCGATTAAAGGTGCATGTAGCAATAACTTAAAAGGTATCGATGTGGATATTCCATTATCTACAATGACAGTTGTGACAGGCGTATCAGGCTCAGGTAAAAGTACATTAGTAAATGAAGTACTTTATAAATCTTTAGCTAAGCATATTAACAAATCCAAAGTGAAACCTGGCGAATACGATGAAATTAAAGGTATTGATCAATTAGACCGCATTATAGATATTGACCAATCGCCTATTGGACGTACACCTAGATCCAATCCGGCAACGTATACGGGTGTGTTTGACAATATAAGAGATATTTTTGCCCAAACCAATGAATCCAAAGTGCGTGGTTATACAAAGGGTCGCTTTAGTTTTAATGTTAAAGGTGGTCGTTGTGAGGCTTGTAAAGGTGATGGCATTATAAAAATAGAAATGCACTTCCTACCAGACGTTTATGTACCATGTGAAGTCTGTGGAGGTACACGATATAATCGCGAAACACTTGAAGTCACTTACAAAGGAAAGAATATTGCAGATATTTTAGCTATGACGGCTGAAGATGCTACTACTTTCTTTGAAAATGTTCCAAGAATACATCGCAAATTAAAAACACTTGTTGATGTTGGGCTTGGTTATGTCACATTAGGTCAACCAGCTACGACGTTATCAGGTGGGGAAGCACAACGAGTGAAGCTCGCATCAGAACTGCATAAACGTTCAACTGGCCGTTCAATTTATATTTTAGATGAGCCTACAACAGGTTTGCATGTGGATGATATTAGTAGATTGTTGAAAGTATTAAACAAACTTGTAGAAAATGGAGATTCTGTCGTAATTATTGAACATAATTTGGATGTAATTAAAATGGCGGATCACATTATTGATTTAGGACCTGAAGGTGGCGATGGTGGTGGTACTGTTGTTGCTACAGGTACACCTGAAGAAATTGCTTCTGTCGAAGGGAGTTATACAGGTCAATATTTAAAACCTGTACTTGAAAGAGACACGGTCAAACATTAACGTATTTGTTGTTATAGGATGACTGATATAAATATGAATTGTTGCTTTAACATAAGCTCCTACAATGCGTATGAATTTTCATATACGTATATTGTAGGAGTTTTTTGAACTATAAAATTAATAGCCTACAAATATAGCACTAGTAGATTCAAAATGCTCAATAGTTTATTTTTAAAATTAAGTAGCTTTTCGATAAGTGATATCCTTTATAATTAATATAAGGTATGATAATAAAGGTATGGATAAATTATGAGACAGTTACACTTTTTAATATAGATTATCAGTTCTTTTTGATATGATAATAGCATAGTGTAAATGTAAGAGAATGAATGATAGAGGTGAATGAATGTTAACGACAAAGAGCTTGGTAGAACGTTTTAAACTTGAATTAATCGCAGGTGAAGCAGGTTTAAATAAACAGATCAAAAATACAGATATTTCTAGACCTGGATTGGAGATGGCGGGATATTTTTCGCATTATGCATCAGACCGCATTCAATTGTTAGGTACTACAGAATTATCTTTTTATAATTTATTACCGGATGAAGAGCGTAAAGGTCGTATGAGAAAACTATGTCGTCCTGAAACGCCGGCAATTATTGTTACGCGAGATTTAGAACCACCTGAAGAATTAATTGAGGCGGCAAAAGAACACGACACGCCTTTAATCACTTCAACAACCGCAACGACACAATTAATGAGTCGTCTAACTACGTTTTTAGAACATGAATTAGCACGTACTACTTCATTGCATGGCGTACTGGTGGATGTGTATGGTGTCGGAGTTCTTATAACTGGAGATTCGGGAATTGGTAAAAGTGAAACGGCCCTAGAGTTAATTAAACGAGGTCATAGACTTGTTGCTGATGACAATGTTGAAATTAGAGAAATTAGTAAAGATGAATTGATTGGTAGAGCACCGAAATTAATAGAACATCTTTTAGAAATCAGAGGTTTAGGCATAATTAATGTGATGACATTATTTGGTGCAGGATCAATTTTGACCGAAAAACGTTTGCGTTTAAATATTCATCTAGAGAACTGGCATAAAGATAAATTATACGATCGTGTAGGTTTAAATGAAGAAACGTTAAGAATCTTAGATACTGAGATTACGAAAAAAACGATACCTGTACGTCCTGGTCGTAACGTGGCAGTGATTATTGAAGTCGCAGCTATGAACTATAGATTAAATATTATGGGAATTAACACGGCTGAAGAATTTAATGATCGTCTCAATGCGGAAATAATGCGCAATGGAAACAATAGTGAGGAGAATAAATAATGGTATTAAACTATATCGATCCAATTGCGTTTGAATTAGGACCGATTTCGGTACGTTGGTATGGCATAATAATTGCTGCTGGTATATTGCTAGGGTATTTTATTGCGCAAGCCAGTGTGAAACGCATTGGATTTCATCAAGACACATTAGTTGATATTATTTTTTGGAGTGCAATTATTGGCTTCGTGGTAGCGAGGATTTATTTTGTCATTTTCCAATGGCCATATTATGCACAACACCCAATTGAAATACCTATGATTTGGCAAGGTGGTATTGCTATTCATGGTGGGCTCATAGGTGGTTTTGCTACGGGTATTATTATTTGTAAGCAAAAGAATATTAATCCATTTCAAATTGGTGACGTTATTGCACCAAGTATGATATTAGGTCAAGGTATCGGTAGATGGGGGAATTTCATGAATCATGAGGCACACGGTGGCCCTGTTTCAAAAGCGTTCCTCGAGCAATTACATATTCCCGATTTCATTATTAATAATATGTATATTAATGGAAAATATTATCAGCCGACGTTTTTATATGAATCGATATGGGATGTATTAGGTTTTGTGGTACTCATTTTATTACGAAAACATCTTCGTATTGGTGATACGTTCTGTCTCTATTTGATTTGGTATTCTATAGGTAGATTTTTCGTAGAAGGCATGCGTACGGATAGTTTGATGCTGACGAGCGATATTCGTGTTGCACAGCTTGTATCAGTGCTACTCGTTATTATTGGTATTAGTATCATGATTATTAGACGAGTGAAATATAATTCGCCGCGCTATAAAGATGTTGGACCATTGGCTTGGCCAAATCTAAAAGAGAAGTGATGAGATAACATGCGTAATTTAAAAAAACGAACTGTAGATGGTGTTAATCCATTATGGCGAATGTATCGTTATGTTAAAAGCGTAAAAATGTTTAGACAAACCGTGCTAATCGAGCTATGTCGATATCTGCCAAATGTTAAACTCAAGCATTGGGTTTATTGTAACTGTTTGAAAATGTCGATTGGGCCAAACACTGCATTTGCATTTAAAGTGGTTCCAGATTTATTATATCCAGAGTACATTACAATAGGAGAAAATTGTGTGATTGGTTATAATACAACGATTTTAACACATGAATTTTTAGTCGATGCCTTCACAACGGGTCCCGTTAAAATTGGAAATCATACGTTGATTGGTGCAAATGTGACGATTTTACCAGGAGTTACGATTGGTGATTATGTGAAAATCGGTGCCGGTTCAGTTGTATCTAAAGATATTCCAGATCATGCGTTAGCGTATGGTAATCCCATACAAATAAAATATAAATGAACCTTTAGGAGGTGGCTATGGATGGCGCGAAACGACAATATCATTCCTATGAACTTTGATAGTCAATTTTATAAAAAATTGGCTAATCAAAAATTCCATCAACAAGAATACAAGAAGGCTGCTGACTACTATAGCAAAGTGCTTGAAATGTCACCTCAAGATTTTGAGACGAAAGTCATATACTCAGAATGCTTGGTTCACCTAGGATTAGGAAATAAAGCGGAGCATCTATTTTATGAAAGCATTGCTCAAGGTGAGGCAACTGAAGAAAGCTATTTTCAGTTAAGTCAGTTGAATATCACAATGAATGAAGCTAACAAAGCGTTTTTATTTGGAATGAATTATGTAGCACTTTCCGAGGATGAAAGCTATCAAGAGGAGCTCGAAGAAATGTTCGAGGTGTCCTATCATTCTGCAGAAAAAATCGAAATTGAATGCCAATTATTTGCGATACAGTTAATATTTCAATATTTGTTTTCACAAGGAAGACTTCCTGAGGCACGAGACTTTATATTGAGTCAAAAAACTGACATTCAAGATCATCGTGTCGTTCGTAATTTACTTGCGATGTGTTATTTATATTTGAATGAATATGAAACAGCGAAAGAAATGTTTGAACGCTTGTTAAGCGAAGATAATACAGATGTACATGCACTTTGTCATTATACGCTGTTATTGTATAACACGAATAACAATGAAAAATACGAACGCTATTTAAAAATACTCAGCAAAGTAGCGCCAATGAATGATGATGAATCATTTAAATTAGGTATTGTGCTGTGTTATTTAAAACAATATGAAGCTTCTCAAAAAATACTTCAACCTTTATATAGAAAAGGTAAATTTCTTTCTATCCAAATGTATAATGCACTTAGTTACAATCATTACTATTTAGGGAACCTCGAAGATAGTAAATACTTTTGGGGTAAATTACAAGAGATAAGTAAAGTGGATGTAGGTCATGCGCCATGGGTTATAGATGAAAGTAAAGCATATTTTGATCAACAAGTATTACCTTTATTGTTAAATGATAATAGTCACCATAGGTTGTATGGCATCTTCCTTTTAAATCAGCTTAAAGGCAGAGAAGTACTTCTGACGCAAGAAATCTGGGGCGTTCTAGAATCAATGAACGATTATGAAAAACTGTACCTCACTTATTTGATTCAAGACTTAAAATTAAATAAATTAGAGTTTATTCATAAAGGCATGTTGATGCTTTATGGTGTTGAATCATTGAAAAATAATGAAGAATTGTTTATCGTATGGATTGACCAAGCTGAAGCAATCATCGCTGAAAAAATTGAACTCACACATGTTAGAGATTATGTTGCTGCTTGTGTATATATGTATTATCGTAATACTGATATAAAAATTACGAAGCAACAAGTTTTAGAATGGTTTGATATTTCAGCTTATCGTTTAAATAAAACGATAGATTATTTAGTGAGCATATAAGTTTATAAAATGCAAGGAATCGTATATACTTCGCATAATGAATGATTAAACAGGAGGCAATTTAAATGGCTGAACAAGTAGATTTTGATATAGCAATTATCGGTGCAGGCCCAGCAGGTATGACTGCAGCAGTTTACGCTTCACGTGCAAATCTAAGTACTGTAATGATTGAACGTGGTATGCCAGGCGGACAAATGGCAAATACAGAGGAAGTTGAGAACTTCCCTGGCTTTGAAATGGTAACTGGACCGGACTTATCAACGAAAATGTTTGAACATGCGAAAAAATTTGGCGCAAAATATCAATATGGTGATATTAAATCAATTGAAGATAAAGGTAATTACAAAGAAATTAATCTAGGTAATAATGTAATTACAGCACATGCAGTTATTATTGCAACAGGAGCAGAATATAAAAAAATCGGAGTACCAGGTGAACAAGAACTTGGTGGCCGTGGTGTAAGTTATTGTGCAGTATGTGATGGTGCATTCTTTAAAGGGAAAAAATTATTTGTTATCGGCGGTGGAGATTCAGCTGTTGAAGAAGGTACATTTTTAACTAAATTTGCTGATAGTGTGACAATAGTACACCGTAGAGACGAATTACGTGCGCAAAAAATCCTTCAAGATCGTGCGTTTAAAAATGACAAAATCGATTTCATCTGGAGTCACACATTGAAAACAATCAATGAGAAAGATGGAAAAGTAGGCTCTATTACAATAGAATCAACGAAAGATGGTGCGGAACAAACACTTGACGCTGATGGTGTTTTTGTTTATATAGGTATGAAACCATTAACTGCTCCGTTCCAAGACTTAGGTATTACTAATGAAGTTGGCTATATCCTAACAAATGAAGATATGAGTACAAATATCCCTGGTGTTTATGCAGCAGGAGATGTACGTGAGAAAGGTTTACGCCAAATCGTAACTGCAACTGGTGATGGTAGTATTGCAGCACAAAGTGCAATTGCGTTCATAGAACATCTTAAAGATACTATTGAAGCATAATATATTCGTATTCAATAACCAATAAATTCAGTCATAGCTAGAATGTGAGCTTACCAATTATGTAAGTTGCAGCATTCTAGCTTTTTTCATAAGGTTAACATGATTTACTTTGCTTTCGTAATTCAACCATTCGTTATACGCAGCAATTGAAACGCACAGTGAATCGTTCAATAGTGCATTTTATAAGGAATAATTTTATATAAATAGAAAACATTTAATAACTTAATTTAAAATACATAAATGAATATTTGCTATGATATGATTAAACTACTACCTAAGACCTTTTTCATGTAAAATAATATATGATAGCATAAGATTGTTAGACTTGTTTATAGTGAAATGTAGCATTCATATTAATATAATGAACTGTTAACAATGTAAAAACATTTTATGATTAAATAAATCGACGGATGGTGTAAATAATGCAACTAGAAGAAAAAGAAATAGTTAAAAGTGAATTGTTAGTCGTGACAGGGTTATCAGGTGCAGGTAAGTCTGTAGTTATTCAAAGTCTAGAGGATATCGGATACTTTTGTGTTGATAATTTACCACCCATACTTTTACCAAAATTTGTTGAATTGATGGGACAAGGTAATCCATCATTGCAAAAGGTAGCAATCGCCATTGATTTACGAGGAAAAGAATTATTCAAATCGCTGATTAAAGAAATGGATTTGGTTAAAAGTAATACCGATGTCATCGTAGATATGATGTTTTTGGAAGCGTCAGATGAGCGTTTGATTTCCAGATATAAAGAAACACGTCGTGCGCACCCTTTAAATGAAAACGGACAACGTTCATTGATAGAAGCGATAGAAGAAGAACGAGCATTATTGAATGAAATTAAAGGTTTAGCAAATTATACAATCGATACAACCCAAATGAAACCGAAAGAATTACGTAAAAGAATTAACGATTATTTCAATCAAAGTAATGTGCAAACATTTAACATTAATGTGACAAGTTTCGGATTTAAACATGGCATTCAGAGAGATGCCGACCTCGTGTTTGATGTACGTTTTTTACCGAATCCACACTACGTTGATGAATTGCGACCGCTCACAGGCGAAGATGAACCTGTGTATAAATATGTGATGAAATGGAAAGAAACAAATATTTTTTATGAAAAATTAATTGATTTACTGAAATTTATGATACCTGGCTACAAAAAAGAGGGGAAATCACAACTAGTTATTGCAATTGGTTGCACAGGAGGACAACATCGATCTGTAGCATTAGCCAAACGTATCGCAGCAGAACTCAAAGAGAGTTTTGACTATAATGTGTATGTGCATCATAGAGATGCACATGTTGAAAGTGGCGTGAAACTAAAAGATGAGAAGAATTAAACTTGTATTGATAGGTGGAGGTACCGGTTTATCTGTGTTAGCTCGTGGTTTAAAAGGGTATCCCATCGATATCACTACAATTGTTACAGTAGCGGATGATGGTGGTAGTACTGGGAAAATTAGAAGCGAAATGGATATTCCAGCGCCTGGAGATATACGAAACGTAATTTCTGCATTAAGTGAAACAGAATCTACGTTGGAACAATTATTCCAATATCGTTTTAAAGAAAATCAAGTCGAAGGGCATTCTCTAGGTAATTTACTTATTGCTGCTTTGACGAACATTACTGATGATTTTGGACATGCTGTAAAAGAACTAAGTAAAATTTTGAATATTAGAGGACGTGTCATTCCTTCTACAAATACGAGTGTCAGATTGAATGCTGTTATGGAAGACGGAGAAGTCGTTTACGGTGAATCTAAAATACCTAAGAAAAACAAAAAAATTGAACGTGTATTTTTAGAACCAGAAGATGTAACCCCTATGGAAGAAGCTGTAGAAGCAATAGAAGAAGCAGATTTAATTGTCATGGGGCCGGGATCATTATATACAAGTGTGATTTCAAACTTATGTGTGAAAGGTATAACAGATGCGTTACTTAAAGTAGATGCACCCAAACTATATGTATCAAATGTGATGACACAACCAGGTGAAACAAACAATTATTCTGCTGTCGATCACGTCAATGCCATACATGACCATATGGGTGGTAAATGTATTAATTATGCGATTTGCAGCACGCAAGATTTTCATGGTGATGTCATTGAACGTTATAAGAAAGACGGTGCAGAACCGGTAAAATGTAATAACGATGAAATGGAAGCACAACATATTAAGGTATTTACACATCCGAATTTAGTAGAAGTATCATCTGAAAATTATGTGCGCCATAATACAGAAGTGTTGTCCAAGATGATTTATGAAATTGCTATGAGAGAAACTGCTACAATTGAATTTAATCGTAAAAAAGACAACAATAATTGAGAAGATAAAGTATAGAAGGGACTGAATAACTCATGAGCTTTGCATCAGATATGAAAAATGAACTGACAAGAATTGAAGTTGACGAAGAAAATGCAAAAGCAGAGCTCAGTGCTCTTATTCGAATGAATGGAGCGCTCAGTCTATCAAATCAGCAATTTGTAATCAACGTACAAACAGAAAATGCCACAACTGCCAGACGTATTTATTCACTAATTAAAAAAGTGTTTAGTGTTGAGGTCGAATTACTTGTTAGAAAAAAAATGAAACTGAAAAAGAATAATATCTATATTTGCCGTATTAAAACACGTGCACGTGAGATATTAAATGAATTAGGTATTTTAAAGGATGGCGTGTTTACGCATGAAATTGATGAAGCAATGATAAGAGATGATGATATGAAACGTAGTTATCTACGTGGTGCATTTTTAGCGGGTGGTTCTGTAAATAATCCGGAAACGTCATCTTATCATTTGGAAATATTTTCATTATACGAAGATCATTCAGAAGGTATAACTCAACTCATGAATGAATATGAGCTAAATGCAAAACACCTTGAGCGGAAAAAAGGGAGTATTGCATATCTAAAAGAAGCAGAAAAAATATCAGATTTCCTAAGTTTAATTGGCGGCTTCCAAGCGTTATTGAAGTTTGAAGATGTGCGTATCGTACGTGACATGAGAAACTCAGTAAACCGTTTAGTGAATTGTGAAACAGCAAATTTAAATAAAACGGTTAGTGCAGCAATGAAGCATGTCGAAAGTATCCATTTGATTGATCAGGAAATTGGTTTAGATAATTTGCCAGATAGATTACGCGAAATAGCGAAACTTAGAATAGAGCACCAAGAAGTATCACTGAAAGAGTTAGGTGAAATGATGTCCATCGGTAAAATCTCTAAATCTGGTGTCAATCATCGTTTGAGAAAGTTAAACGAAATGGCAGATAAGTTGAGAAGCGGGGAATCAATTGAGCTCTAAATTGTCGAGTCGAGTACATATTGATGAATTATATGATTGATGTATCCTACAGATTAAATTTCTGTGTAAAATAAATTCATTCTAGTCATATATAAAATAAATATGCTAATATAAGAATATTCTTATGGAAAGCAATTAGTCATAGGCGCCTCACAGAGGTGTCTTTTTTAATACAAAAATACATGGAATAGAGGAGGGATACATCATGAATGTGGTGAAAAAGCATTATAAAAATATTGTTTTTTGTTTAATTGGTACGTTAATCAATGCAATCGGTGTAAACTGTTTTTTACTCGGTTCAAATTTAGGAGATGGTGGGACAGTTGGTATTTCACTGTCACTCATGTATGCATTTGGCCTATCACCAGCATGGACATCTTTTATTATCAATACAATTGTCGTTTTTGTAGGGTGGAAATTTTTAAGTAAAACAGTTGCGGTATATACCGTTATTTCAAATACTGCATTATCATTCTTCTTACATTTAACTGAAAATATTAATCTCGGTGTGGACAATTTTGTAATAAACTCATTATTTGGTGGCGCGATTATTGGTATTGGCGCAGGATTAGTTATATCAACTGGTAGTACACTTGGTGGTACCTCCGTTATTGCTAAAATTGTCAATAAATACACAGAAATTAAGACATCACAAGGTATTTTTATCCTAGATGCGATCGTCGTACTTTCGTTTTTAATGGTATTGCCTCTAGAAAATGTTTTATTCACAATTATTATGTTATTTGTTACTGAACGCGCAACCGCATTTATTATAGAAGGATTCAACCCGAAAAAAGCAGTTACCGTCATTTCGAATAAAAGTGAGGATATCAGCGATAAAATCAACGCTTTTACAGGCAGAGGTTCAACAATACTGACTGGTAAGGGCGGCTATGGTAAGACTGAAACGCACATGCTCTATGTCGTTGTACCACAATCTCAGGTAACTAGAGTGAAAAAGTTAGTAAATGAAGTAGATGAAAATGCATTTTTAGTTATTCATGATGTACGTGATGTTTTAGGTAGTACATTTATTAATATGAATTAATGCAGATAAAAACTACAATTTTCTAAGAATTAATGTCGAAAAAATATATGGTTATGTGACACTAGTTCTGTAAATATTACACCTTTAAAATGAATTTAAATAAAATTTTGATAAATATGGTTTACATTTTTAAAAACGGGTATGAATACGATTGTAGTATTTAATTTATTAATACACAGCAAATTTGAAGCAACTATTATATTTCGTCATTTTGAAATATAAATAGTAAAATGCTTTGGTTTACAAAAATATTGTTTTAAGAGGAGAGTAATTATGGGATTTATTTTAATGATTATTGTAGGTGGCCTAATTGGATGGCTAGCTGGCGTTATTTTAGGTAAAGATATTCCAGGCGGCATCATTGGAAATATCATCGCTGGTTTAGTTGGTTCAGCAATCGGTAGTAAATTATTAGGTACATGGGGACCAGTATTAGGTGGCGTTCCGATTATTCCAGCTTTAATTGGTGCGATTGTTTTGATTTTACTTCTTTCATTTATTTTGAAAGCACTTAGAAAATAATTTGATAATTAAGTGATGATAAATAAGAATTGAGATTTATTATCTGCTTTGATATTAAAAAAGAGCTTCCTACATAATAGGAGCTCTTTTTGTTTGATTGTGTAAATGAGAGTATCAGTTGACTGAATCCCCTCGAAGGGAATCGAACCCCTATCTTAAGAACCGGAATCTTACGTGTTATCCATTACACTACGAGGGGTTAATAAACACATTAATATTAGTGTACAAATCTTAAACGCAACGGTCAATAAGAACAATCTAAGATTCTTAAAATTTTTCGAGCGTTATTTTTTGACCATGTTTGACTTTTGGGTTAAAATAAATTTATCAATTAGAAATAAGGAGGCAATATTAATGAATTTAATACCTACAGTAATTGAAACAACAAACCGTGGGGAACGTGCCTATGACATTTACTCACGTTTATTAAAAGACCGTATTATTATGTTAGGTTCTCAAATCGATGATAATGTAGCAAACTCTATTGTATCTCAATTGTTATTCTTACAAGCACAGGATGCTGAGAAAGATATCTACCTTTACATTAACTCACCAGGCGGTAGTGTAACAGCTGGATTTGCGATTTACGATACAATCCAACATATCAAACCAGATGTACAAACTATTTGTATCGGTATGGCTGCATCAATGGGTTCATTCTTACTTGCAGCAGGTGCGAAAGGTAAACGTTTTGCATTACCAAATGCTGAAGTTATGATTCACCAACCACTAGGTGGCGCGCAAGGTCAAGCAACTGAAATTGAAATTGCTGCTAACCACATTCTAAAAACACGTGCTAAATTAAATCAAATTTTAGCTGAACGTACAGGTCAATCAATCGAAAAAATTGAAAAAGATACAGATCGTGATAATTTCTTATCAGCTGAAGAAGCGAAAGCTTATGGTTTAGTTGATGAAGTAATGATTCCAGAATCATAGAATGTGAATATGTAAAGCGAGCAAAGTCAATAAATGGCTTTGCTCGCTTTTTTATTTGCTGTTTGATTTGTGTTGTTTCTTGGCTTGATTACTTAACATTAACCTAATGGCGATCGTAGTAATACCAAGCCCAAAAATGATTAATACTAAAGATACAGTTAGCATTGCGAGTGTATTATCAAAGGCCATTGCACCATTTAAAAGAAATAATAGGCCTACAATTAATAATAAAATATGTGTTAGTCGGTCATGTTTCATATGAAATTTCGCTTCCTTATTGAATTATTGGACTAAGTCTTCAAGCGCAATTTTTAAATCTGGGTATTTAAATTTAAAGTCTATTGCTTGTAGTTTATTTGGGATTACCTTTTGTGTATCTAGTATGACTGTAGACATTTGTCCTAAAACAAGCTTCAGCATAATTGAAGGTACCCATGTTAAGTGTGGGCGATGTGTTACACGTGCAATCGTATAGCCAAATAAGTTTTGATGTTCTACGATTGGAGCTGTAAAGTTAAAGACACCTTTCGCTTTTTCTGTATTGATCGTATGCAAGATAGCTCTTGTTAAATCATCGATATGAATCCAAGAGTACCATTGACGTCCTGAGCCTAATTTTCCACCTAGATATAAATCGTAAGGTAGTTTCATCATAGGCAATGCGCCGCCTTTGTCGGAAAGAATCATTCCGAATCTGCCAATAATCACACGTGTACCTAAGTCTTCGAATTGACGTGCAAAGCGTTCCCATTGATATACGACTTCTGATAGGAAATCAAAAGGTAATGTTTTGTATAATTCTGTATATGTGCGATTTAAATCAGGTTTATAGTAACCAACAGCACTTGCATTGAAAAATACAGACGGTTTATGTTCACGCGTTTTAAATAATTCGAATAAAGCTTGTGTAGCTTGAATACGACTTAACATAATTGTTTGTTTATATGCTGTAGTCCATCTTTTATTGAGACTCGCACCTGCTAAGTTAATAACAATATCTATATTGGGAACTTGATCTTGCCAGCCTGGCTGTGACCAGTTAACATATGAAATTTTTGGATGCGTCGTCGTTATATCTTGTCTTGTGAGAATCGTGATATGTGCATCGCTTTGAATGAGTGCTTCAACGAGTTGCGTGCCAACCATACCAGTACCACCAGTTATTAAAAATTGTTTCATTTTATCACCTCATGAGTATTCATACCTAATGTTACAATCACTTTAGAAATCATCAATTGCATTTGAAGGTCATAATTTTTTCAAACTTTGTTCAATAATATGTCATTTACTTCGCTAAAGAACTATTTAAAATAAAATAGATTCACATTATAATAAAAGTACCTTCGATATGAATTAATCATCTCTTAATTATTTCGAGTATACCCCATAATATACTAACGAAGGTAAAATTTTGACTCCCTTTAGTAGTGGCCTATACGTTTAACGTATAGGTCTTTAATTATATATTAACGTAAGTAAAGCATAGGAACTATCATTTAACATCAGACCTTTTAAGTCGTGGTTTTAATAAAATGTTATAATTTAAAATAGATAAAACAAAATGAATCCAAAACCAAATAGTAGCAAACATATTGTCATAATAAAGAATGAAAAACGTGTTTTCGAATATGATTTTGAGTCATAAGTTTCGTTGTCTAACATAATTTGACGTAAACCTTTTCGATGATGCGCATCATCGCGGTCTAATGAATCAAAATCAAATGGATCATGATTTTTCATTTTTATAACACATCCTGTTATGATATTAGAGAAAGTATCAATTTTAATTTTTTATTTCTACAAAAGTATTGAAAGTGGATATTCTTTTAGCTTAAGATGAGTTTAAAGCATAATATAGTAATCTATATATGTATTTTACTATAGATATAGTTTTAGGATAACACCAAGATAAGAAATTTAATAATTAGTTTGATTCATAAATGAAATAGTGTAAAATACACATTTGGTATTAAACATGTACACGTATAAAAAAGTGAAGATATAAAGTGAAGTGAGGGAAGTATATGCCTAATCAAAATAATAATTTTGATGACCAAAACAATAAGAAAATGAGCGGTTTTGCAAAAATAGTTAGTGGTTTAATTGTCTTATTATTAGTTGGAGGACTTGTTTTTGCTATTTTAGCATTTGTGGATCATTCCAATAAAGCTAATGAACGCTTAGCGGATCAGAAACAAGAACAAAAAGACAAACAAAAAGATAAAGAGAAAAAGACGAAAGAAAAATCTACTGAAGAAATCCAGCAGACACAACAGACGCAACAAATCCCTCAGACACAGCAAACTCAACAGACGCAACAACGTACACAACAACCTGCAACGACACAACGTACAACTGAAGAAAGAAAAACAGCAGAAAAAACGAAAGAAGCAACTACGGAAGAACGTACGACAGAAGAGCGCACTACTGAGGAAAAGACAACTGAAGAGAAAACACCTCAACCATCAACTGAAAAAAAAACGACTGAACCAACGAGAGAACAAAGAAAACCTGAACCTTCAACACAACAAAGAAGCGCTCAGAACAATACACAGCAAAAATCAACGCAAAATAGTAACAACCGTAATACAAACACAAATAGAAGTGCACAATCATCAAATGAATAAAAATAGTCACTCAAAAAGCAATCGCTCAAAAGTAGCGATTGCTTTTTTAAAAATAATTATTAATGAAACGCAACTACAGTGGCAGACAATTTTTATAAGCGTTTTAAAAGAAGAAATTTAATAAGAAAGTGATTAATGCAGATAACAAAATAAGCGTCATACATCCACTGAGACAACCAAGTGGTCCACAACCACAACCAATGTTCTTGGAATAATGATAGGATTGTCGTGATGATGTCGTATTAAATTGTTGTGCTTGTTTGAAGTAGTCATCGTCTTTATAACGTTGATCTTTTGGATCAATGACTTCTGGTTGTTGGTCTCGAGACATGAACTAGCCTCCCTATTTATAAGTGATAAACTATATTTTAATAATTATAGAGCATAGATTCAAAGCATACACATTGCTAAATGTATTAAGGATAGATAATCAATGTACTGTTAATTTATTTCACCCTAGAAAATACACTGACGCATGATACTGTGTATTGAACAAAGTCAGTATGAATAGCAAGATATGTTTTTGATTTTACTTTATGAATAAAATGAATCATAGAGATAATAAAAAATTTCAGCAAAAAATGATTATTTATATACGAAAGGGGTATAATATCACCATAAGCGATAATACAAATTGATAATCACTGATTTAACGATAAAGCGAAATTTGAATAGAAAAGTATTTCTCTTGCAATTTCAAATTCATAGTAGTATTATTGCAAATATAAGAGGTTATATTTTTTTGTCCCACCAGGGACGTAAAAAGTCAATCTATGGTTGAAACTTGACCCTTTATATAGAAACGGAGGAGGATAGTAGTGAAGGATTTGGTAAAAATTCAACAAAAGCTTGTTCCAGAACTTGTTGAAAAAATGTATCGACGTTTTTCAATTCTCACTACTATTGCAAAGCACCAACCAGTAGGTCGACGTAGTTTAAGTGAATATATGGAGTTAACTGAGCGTGTACTTCGTTCTGAAACAGACATATTGAAACAACAAGCACTCATTAAAGTTAAGCCTACGGGAATGGAAATTACCGAAGCAGGCGAAACTACGGTGCGTCAGTTGAATAGTTATTTTAATATATTTTCTGACGACCATCATCTTGCACAGGTCATTAAAGAACAGTACGGAATCGATGAAGTCTATGTGATTCCAGGTGATTCAGATGCTGATCAAACAGTGAAGATTGAATTATCTCGACAAGCAGGACAGTTAGTTGAAGATGTGCTTTCTGATGATGCAATTGTTGCAGTTACAGGTGGGTCGACAATGGCCTACGTGAGTGAAGCAATGCATAGTCAACCTTACAATGTGTTTTTTGTTCCAGCACGAGGTGGACTTGGCGAAAATGTTGTATATCAAGCGAATACCATCGCAGCCAGTATGGCAGAACAAACAAATGGTGATTATACAACATTGTACGTTCCAGATAATGTAAGTGAAACAACATACAATACACTTATGTTAGAACCATCAGTGATTCATACACTAAAAAAAATTAAAGAATCCAACATAACAATCCACGGCATTGGTGATGCGCTGAAGATGGCGCGAAGACGTCAATCACCTAATGAAGTTATAGATAAACTTCAACATCACAATGCCTCGGGAGAAGCATTTGGATATTATTTCGATGATCAAGGCGATATCGTCCATAAAGTGAAAACAATTGGACTACAATTAGAAGATCTTGAGTCGAAAAAGTTTATCTTTGCTGTCGCTGGGGGTAAATCAAAAGGAGAGGCAATCAAAGCTTATCTTTCAATTGCCCCTAAGAACACTGTATTAATTACAGATGAAGGCGCAGCGAGCATAATCACGAACAACAGTAATAAAAAGTAATTATACTTTTTAAATATCATTATTAAAGGAGGCCATTTTAATGGCAGTAAAAGTAGCAATTAATGGTTTTGGTAGAATTGGTCGTTTAGCATTCAGAAGAATTCAAAACGTTGACGGAATCGACGTAGTAGCAGTAAATGACTTAACAGATGACGAAATGTTAGCACATTTATTAAAATATGACACTATGCAAGGACGCTTCACAGGAGAAGTTGAAGTTGAAAATGACGGTTTCCGCGTAAACGGACAAGAAGTTAAATCATTCTCTGAGCCAGACCCAAGCAAATTACCTTGGAAAGACTTAGACATTGATGTTGTATTAGAATGTACAGGTTTCTTCGCTGATAAAGAAAAAGCAGAAGCTCACATCAATGCTGGTGCTAAAAAAGTATTAATCTCTGCTCCAGCTACTGGCGACTTAAAAACAATCGTTTATAACACGAACCACCAAGAATTAGACGGTTCAGAAACAGTTGTTTCAGGTGCTTCATGTACTACAAACTCATTAGCGCCTGTTGCTAAAGTGTTAAATGATGACTTTGGTTTAGTTGAAGGTTTCATGACAACAATTCACGCATACACTGGTGACCAAAGTACACAAGATGCGCCACACAGAAAAGGCGACAAACGTCGTGCGCGTGCAGCAGCTGAAAACATCATCCCTAACTCAACTGGTGCTGCTAAAGCAATTGGCCTAGTAATTCCTGAAATTGATGGTAAATTAGACGGTGGAGCACAACGTGTTCCTGTAGCAACTGGTTCATTAACTGAATTAACAGTTGTTTTAGAGAAAAATGTAAGCATTGAAGACGTAAATGCTGCAATGAAAAATGCATCAAACGAATCATTCGGTTACACTGAAGACGAAATCGTTTCTTCTGACGTAATTGGTATGACTTACGGTTCATTATTCGATGCAACTCAAACTCGTGTAATGACAGTTGGCGATCGTCAATTAGTTAAAGTAGCAGCTTGGTACGATAACGAAATGTCTTACACTTCACAATTAGTTCGTACATTAGAACACTTAGCAACTCAAGCTAAATAATTCGATCTAAAAAATGAATTTAGCAAGCTTAATGTGCTGTTAAATTTTCAACAATAAGCTTAGGAGTAAGCGGGGAGCACAACGCTTCTCCGCTTATTTTAATTTATTGTTCCATTCAGAGGAGGAAGCTTACATGGCTAAAAAAATTGTAACTGACTTAGAATTAAAAGGTAAAACTGTACTTGTTCGTGCTGATTTCAACGTACCAATGAAAGATGGAGAAATCACAGATGATAACCGTATCGTTCAAGCCTTACCAACGATTAAATATATCATTGAACAAGGTGGCAAAATCGTTCTATTCTCACATTTAGGTAAAGTTAAAGAAGAAAGCGATAAAGCTGGATTAACTTTAAAACCAGTAGCAGATGCATTATCTGAAAAATTAGGTAAAGAAATTACATTCGTGCCTGAAACACGTGGTAAAAAATTAGAACAAGCTGTTAAAGATTTAAACGACGGTGATGTACTATTAGTTGAAAATACACGTTATGAAGATGTAGACGGTAAAAAAGAATCTAAAAATGATCCTGAATTAGGTAAATACTGGGCGTCACTTGGTGATGTGTTTGTAAACGATGCGTTCGGTACTGCACACCGTGAACACGCTTCAAATGTTGGTATTGCATCTAATTTAGAAACTGTTGCAGGATTCTTAATGGAAAAAGAAATTAAGTACATCGGTGGCGTTGTTGAGAACCCTGATAAGCCAGTCGTTGCAATTCTTGGTGGTGCCAAAGTTTCTGACAAAATTGGCGTTATCACAAACTTATTAAACATTGCTGATAAAGTACTTATCGGTGGTGGTATGTCATACACATTCTTTAAAGCACAAGGTAAAGAAATTGGTTTATCACTTTTAGAAAAAGACAAAGTTGATTTTGCCAAAGAATTACTAGACCGTGCAGGCGATCAAATCGTTTTACCAGTAGATTGTAAAATCGCTAAAGAATTCTCAAACGATGCTGAAATTACAGAAGTTTCAGTCGATGATATTCCAGCAGATCAAGAAGCAATGGATATTGGACCTAAAACAGTTGAATTATTCAAAGAACAATTACAAGGTGCGCATACTGTAGTATGGAACGGACCTATGGGTGTATTTGAATTAAGTAACTTTGCTAAAGGTACAATTGGCGTTTGTGAAGCAATCGCAGAATTAAAAGATGCCAACACAATTATCGGTGGCGGTGATTCTGCAGCAGCGGCAATTTCACTTGGCTACGGTGATGACTTCAGCCATATTTCAACAGGTGGCGGTGCATCATTAGAATACCTAGAGGGTAAAGAATTACCAGGTGTAGTAGCAATCGCTAATAAATAAGCGCACGACTAAAAACAGCAATCAGTGATTATTCGTGACAACACAATTAATCATAATTTACTAATAGGAGTGTAATATAATGAGACAACCAATTATCGCAGGTAACTGGAAAATGAACAAAACGGTAAAAGAAGCTAAAGATTTTATCAATGAATTACCAGCATTACCAGATACGAAAGAAGTAGAATCTGTAATTTGTGCACCAACAATTCAATTAGATGCATTAGTTACTTTAGTTAACGAAGGTAAAGCACAAGGATTACAAATCGGTGCTCAAAATGCTTATTATGAAGACAATGGTGCATTCACTGGTGAAACATCTCCAGTTGCATTAGCTGACTTAGGTGTTAAATATGTAGTTATTGGACACTCAGAACGTCGTGAAATCTTCCATGAAACTGATGAAGAAATTAACAAAAAAGCACACGCTGTATTCAATCACGGTATGACTCCGATCGTTTGTGTTGGTGAAACAGATGAAGAGCGTGAAAGCGGTAAAGCTAACGAAGTTGTTGGCAACCAAGTGAAAAAAGCTGTAGAAGGTCTTTCAGAGGAACAACTACAAAAACTTGTAATTGCGTATGAGCCAGTTTGGGCAATCGGTACTGGTAAATCATCAACAGCTAAAGATGCCAACGAAATGTGTGCATTCGTTAGACAAACAGTTGCAGAATTATCAAGCCAAACAGTAGCTGATGCAACACGTATTCAATATGGTGGTAGTGTGAAACCTAACAACATTAAAGAATACATGGCAGAATCTGACATTGATGGTGCACTTGTAGGTGGCGCATCTCTTAAAGTGGATGATTTTGTACAATTGTTAGAAGGTGCAAAATAATATGGCGAAACAACCAACTGCTTTAATTATTTTAGATGGCTTTGCGAATAGAGAAAGCGAACATGGTAATGCTGTTAAATTAGCGCATAAACCAAATTTCGATCGCTATTACAGTAAGTATCCAACAACTCAAATCGAGGCAAGTGGTTTAGATGTTGGACTTCCTGAAGGTCAGATGGGTAATTCAGAAGTTGGCCATATGAATATTGGTGCTGGACGCGTTGTTTATCAAAGCTTAACGCGTATCAACAAATCAATTGAAGACGGTGACTTTTTCGATAATGATGTGTTAAACCGCGCAATTGATCATGTGAAATCAAATGATTCAGCATTGCATATCTTTGGTTTATTATCTGATGGTGGCGTGCACAGTCATTATAAACACCTTTTCGCATTATTAGAATTAGCTAAAAAACAAGGCGTTGAAAAAGTCTATGTGCATGCATTCTTAGACGGTCGTGATGTAGATCAAAAATCAGCGTTGAAATATATCGAAGAAACTGAAGCTAAATTTAATGAGCTTGGCATTGGTCAATTCGCTTCAGTATCTGGACGTTATTATGCTATGGACCGTGATAAACGTTGGGACAGAGAAGAAAAAGCTTATAATGTAATCCGTAACTTTGGTGGAGAAACATTTGAATCAGCTAAAGCTGGTGTTGAAGCGAATTATGATAAAGATCTAACAGATGAGTTTGTTGAACCATTTATCGTGCAAGACCAAAATGAAGGTGTAAATGATGGCGATGCAGTTATTTTTTATAACTTCCGTCCAGATAGAGCCGGACAACTATCAGAAGTATTTACAGACAAAGCGTTTGAAGGATTTAAAGTAGAACAAATTAATGATTTATTCTATGCAACCTTCACTAAATATAACGATAATGTAAATGCTGAAATCGTGTTTGAAAAAGTAGACTTAACAAACACAATCGGTGAAGTTGCACAAGACAATGGTCTAAAGCAATTACGTATTGCTGAAACAGAAAAATTCCCACATGTGACTTATTTCATGAGTGGTGGTCGTAACGATGAATTTGAAGGCGAACGTCGTCGTTTAATCGATTCACCTAAAGTTGCGACTTATGATTTGAAACCAGAAATGAGTGCATATGAAGTTAAAGATGCTTTAATCGAAGAACTTGATAAAGGTGACTTAGATTTAATTCTATTAAACTTTGCGAACCCAGACATGGTTGGCCACAGCGGTATGCTAGAACCAACGATTAAAGCTATTGAAGCTGTAGACGAATGTTTAGGTGAAGTTGTTGATAAAATCATCGACATGGGTGGCCATGCAATTATTACTGCTGATCATGGTAACTCAGATATGGTATTAACAGACGATGATCAACCAATGACAACACATACAACAAATCCTGTGCCAGTCATTCTTACTAAAGATGGTGTGACATTACGTGAAACAGGTCGTCTTGGTGATTTAGCACCAACATTATTAGATTTATTAAATGTATCTCAACCAGAAGATATGACTGGTGAATCATTGATTAAACATTAATGATTTAAATGATATTCAAAATGGCGTTGAGGCAGAAATCGACTTTTGTCTCAATCACATTTTCCCAAAATATTTATAGCAAAAATCAAACAACTCAAGAGAATTAAATTACTTTGTATTTATAGTATTTAAAGCTATAATGAAGATGAAATTTAATATTTCTAAACTACTTATTTATAAAGGAGATTATAAACATGCCAATTATTACAGATGTTTACGCTCGCGAAGTCTTAGACTCTCGCGGTAACCCAACAGTTGAAGTAGAAGTATTAACTGAAAGTGGTGCTTTTGGACGTGCATTAGTTCCATCAGGTGCCTCTACTGGTGAACATGAAGCAGTAGAATTACGTGACGGTGACAAATCACGTTACTTAGGTAAAGGTGTAACGAAAGCCGTTGACAACGTTAATGAAATTATTGCACCAGAACTTATTGAAGGTGAATTTTCAGTATTAGAACAAGTATCAATCGACAAAATGATGATCCAATTAGACGGTACTGAAAACAAAGGTAAATTAGGCGCTAATGCAATCCTAGGCGTTTCAATCGCAGTAGCTCGTGCAGCAGCTGATTTACTTGGTCAACCACTTTACAAATACTTAGGTGGATTTAACGGTAAACAATTACCAGTTCCAATGATGAACATTGTAAATGGTGGTTCTCACTCAGATGCACCAATCGCATTCCAAGAATTCATGGTATTACCTGTAGGTGCAGATTCATTCAAAGAATCATTACGTTGGGGAGCAGAAATCTTCCACAACTTAAAATCAATCCTTAAAAATCGTGGTTTAGAAACAGCAGTAGGTGACGAAGGTGGTTTCGCTCCTAAATTCGAAGGTACTGAAGACGCTGTTGAAACAATCTTAGAAGCTATTAAAGCAGTAGGTTTAGAGCCTGGTAAAGATGTATTCTTAGGCTTCGACTGTGCTTCTTCTGAATTCTTTGAAGATGGTGTATACAACTACGCTAAATTCGAAGGTGAAAATGGTGCGAAACGTTCTGCTGAAGAACAAGTAGACTACCTTGAAGAATTAGTAAACAAATACCCAATCATCACTATTGAAGACGGTATGGATGAAAACGACTGGGACGGTTGGAAAGTGTTAACTGAACGTATCGGTGACAAAGTACAATTAGTAGGTGACGACTTATTCGTTACAAACACAGTTAAATTATCTGAAGGTATTGAAAAAGGTATCGGTAACTCAATCTTAATCAAAGTTAACCAAATCGGTACATTAACTGAAACATTTGACGCTATCGAAATGGCTCAAAAAGCTGGTTACACAGCAGTTGTATCACACCGTTCAGGTGAAACAGAAGATACTACAATTTCTGACATTGCAGTTGCAACAAATGCAGGTCAAATTAAAACTGGTTCATTATCAAGAACTGACCGTATTGCAAAATACAACCAATTATTACGTATCGAAGATGAATTATTCGAAACAGGTAAGTTTGACGGACTTAAATCATTCTACAACTTATCTAAATAAGATCGCATAACAATTTAAGAGTTCACGCGCTAAACGCAGGCCAGTAATGGCCTGCGTTTTTTTAAAGTACTACTTTCTCAATTGATGAGTGCGGTATACATTCGTTAAGGCGAATGCATAAGTAGTACTAGTTGAATGAAATTCGGAGTACTACTTTACTGTATTGCTTTAATTGTGGCTGTACACTTTTAACGGTTGGTGAGTAAAATCATCAATCGTTTTTTTTATGTTTGAATACAAAAAAAGCACAAATATCTCTATAATTATAAGCGACGAAACCATAATTAAGGAGAGATATCTGTGCCGTATACTTATAATAAAACAAATTACCTTGGTTTGAAAGTAGATAATATTTATTTTTCAAATGAATTACCTCAAGAAATATACTACAAATGCATCAAAACACTATTTTATAAAGCTGTTTTAACCTATGATGTTACTGCTTGTGAATGTTGTGGTATTAAAAATGAAAATAATACTGTTATTAAAAATGGCAAACGACACACATTAATTTATATGGGGGAAATCATATATAAACCTGCTTACTTAGAACTAAATAAACAGCGATTTTATTGTAAGGCTTGTGGTGAAACTTTCACAGCTAAGTCATCTTTCGTTCAACCAAAATCTTCGATTTCAAATTCAGTAAAGCTAGCCATTGCTGAAAAGGCTGCTGAAGCACGCTCTGAGAAAGCAATCGCGCATGATTTATTTATTTCACCTTCAACTGTTCATCGTCAAATGAAAATTATTGCCCAACAAGTTAAACCAAAAATATCAGATACACTGCCAAATCATTTGTCTTTTGATGAGTTTAAATCAACTAAAGATGTTGAAGGTGCAATGAGTTTTATATATTGTGACGGAATTACACACGAAATATTAGATATTTTACCAGATCGACGAAAAGGTGAACTTGAAAAATATTTTAGTCGATTTCCTCTTAAAACACGGGCACGTGTTAAAACCATATCCATTGATATGTATAAACCATATATAGAATTAATCAAAAAATTATTCCCAAACGCTAAAATTATTATTGACCGCTTTCATATCGTACAAGCAATTAATAGAGAAATTAATCGTTGTCGTGTGTCAGTTATGAATAGCAAACGAAAGACAAACAGACCTGAATATAATAAATTAAAGCGTTATTGGCGTTTATTTTTAAAGAACCCTTATCAATTGAATTCTATAAATTATCATCCATTCAGGCTCTTTAAGAGTTGGCAAAGCACTTATAGTGCATTACAGTATTTACTTACTTTAGACGATAAATTAGAAGCAACCTATCGAATTGGCCATCAAATTTTAAATGCATTAAGAATGAACGATATAAAGAATTTTGAAGAAGCTTTAAGTAAAGCAGAAAATGAAGAACTCTTTGAAGGACTTAACCGTATTATAAAAACTTTCAAAGACTATTTACCTTTTATAGAAAACACTGTGCAGCATCCAAAATTAACTAACGGTCCAATTGAAGGAATCATTAATAAAATCAAATTAATAAAGAGAAATGCCTACGGCTATCGCAATTTTATTAATTTTAGAAATAGAATACTTATAATTTCTAGATTATTTGTCTCTGAACATAAAAAACACATCAAGCAACATTCAAAAGTTGCTTGATGCATCAAATATATTCATTTTTTATAGACCAACCGTTATTGACAAAGAGCCCTTTTTTTATATCCTCCATTAAACTCCATTAAATTTTGAAATTTTGGTCACTGAGTGAACAGCGTGATAATATTTACAGCTTACATTGATTCTCACAAAAAATATTTTTGTTTTAGTACAAAGTTAATAATATAGAAAGTTAATCTTCTGATATTTAATTATGGTTATAAATAGGTTAGTAATAATCTTAAGTAATTGTAGAATTTCTTTTGAAGTATATATATGAATGGTTAATTAAAAGTACTGTTTAACATTTTTATATGTGTCTATATCTAGGCTGAAAATTAGATTGTAGTTTATTGTAAAGTGTAATATCATTAGTCTAATGTTATATTTGGAGGAAAGTTAAATGGGAAAATCAAAGCAAAATAATGTTGGAGGGAAACAATTTTTCGGCAATATACTACAAGCTGTTGGTGCTGGTGTTGTAATTGCGTTAATCCCAAATGCATTATTAGGAGAACTATTGAAGTTTTTTAAAGACGGAAATCAATTATTGGAAACTATTTATCAACTTGTAGTATTAATACAATCATTTATGGCATTTATTATTGGTGTGATGGCGGCACATCAATTTAAATTTAACGGAGCTGGAGCAACGATGATTGGTGTATCTGCTATGTTAGGTAGTGGTGCTGTTAAAATCACGCCTGAAGGTTTTATATTAAATGGCATTGGCGATATCATCAACACTATATTGGTAGTTGTTGTTGCATGTTTTTTATATTTAATATTGCAAAATAAGCTTGGTTCATTAGAAATGATAATTTTACCAGTAGTTATACCTGTGATAAGTGGAATTGTAGGTGTTTATACTTTAGGATACGTATCAAACGTAACCAAAGGTATTGGACATGTCGTAAGTTCATTTACAGAGCTTAATCCTATGTTAATGTCTATCCTGATTTGTGTAAGTTATAGTTTATTAATGGTAACACCAATATCAGTTGTAGCGATTGCTACGGCAATAGGATTATCTGGTTTAGGTAGTGGTGCAGCAAATATGGGGATAGTAGCAGCCTGTGTTACATTCTTGTTTGGTTCAATTAGGGTCAATGGTGCTGGCGTTAATTTAGTCCTTATTATAGGTGCAGCAAAAATGATGATCCCGGTATATTTCAAACATTTAATTATTGCCATTCCATTAACGATTAATGGAATTATTTGCGGTTTGGTTGCTTATTTTATAGGTATACAAGGGACACCGATGTCTGCTGGATTTGGTTATACAGGTCTAGTAGGTCCAATTAATGCATTTAATCGCATGGATGGCGACCCAACAATGAATATAATTTTATTAGTATTTGGCTATTTTATCATACCTTTTGTGTCTGCTTTTTTTGTTCATGAATTATGTAAAAAATTCATGAATAGTTATACAGATGATATATATCAATTTGAAATACCAAAGCAATAAAAATTAAGAGACCGAATAGAAGGTCTCTTTTTTTATGCACTAAATTTGAATAAAACATATTTTATGTAGCTATTATATGCTGAATAGATTGTATTTTAAAAATTCGTATTGAATATTATTGCGATAAAATGTATAATAATAAATCATGTGGAGAGGAGTTATTCTATGAAATACATTTTAAAATTAATATTGATGATGATTTTAATCATTAGTAGCGCAATAAGTTACATAAATCCTGATGCTCATGCAGTTGAACAGGATCAATGGGAGAAAATAAAAGCACGTGGTGAATTAAGAGTAGGATTATCTGCTGATTATGCACCATATGAATTTGAACACAATGTAAATGGCAAATCGGAATATGCAGGTATTGATATTGAATTAGCTAAAAAAGTAGCGAAGGATAATCATCTAAAACTAAAAATTGTAAATATGCAGTTTGATAGTTTATTAGGGGCAATTAAAACAGGTAAAATAGATTTAATTATATCAGGAATGACTCCTACTCCCGAACGTGAAAAGGAAGTAGATTTTTCAAACCCATATATGTCTGTGCAACAAAAAATGATAGTTAAAAAATCTGATGCCGACCAATTAAAAGATTTAAATGATTTTGCAAATAAAAAAATTGGAGTTCAAAAACAGACGCAACAAGAAAAATTAGCACAAACTGAAATTGATAATGCAGATATTCAATCATTAACTAGAGTACCGGAAGTAATCATGTCATTAAAAAGCGGTAAAGTAAAAGGAATGGTTATCGAAGGACCAGTTGCTGAAGCATATTTAAAACAAAATAAAGACTTAACTTTTGCTAAAAATGTGAAATTTAATGAAGGTAGCAAAAGCACTGCAATTGCTGCACCTAAGCACTCGCCTGAATTAATGAATAAATTAAATGCAACAATAAAAGATGTAAAAGACAAAAATTTAATAGAAGATTATAAAGATTCTGCAGCAGAAGCAATGAAAAAAGATGATGGTAATTTCTTTACAAAATACGGTAATTTCTTTATTAAAGGGATTCAAAATACGATATTAATATCAATTGTTGGTGTATTGTTAGGAACTGTATTTGGTGCAGTTATTGCGTTATTAAAACTTAGTAAAATACGAGTGTTGAGATGGCTTGCATCTGCATATATTGAATTTTTAAGAGGTACACCATTATTGGTACAAGTATTTTTAGTCTATTTTGGCACAACAGCAGTACTTGGTTTAAATATTTCAGCATTAATTTGTGGGATGATTGCGTTAGTAATTAATTGTTCAGCGTATATTGCGGAAATTATTAGAGCAGGTATAAACGCGGTAGACAAAGGGCAATCAGAAGCAGCACGTAGTTTAGGTTTGACCTATGGGCAAACGATGAAGAGTGTTATTTTACCACAAGCCATAAAAAATATTTTACCTGCATTAGGTAATGAGTTTGTAACTGTTATTAAAGAATCTTCAATTGTATCAGTCATCGGTGTTAGTGAAATTATGTTTAATGCACAAGTTGTTCAGGGTGCATCATTTGATCCATTTACACCGCTAATTGTAGCGGCTATATTATACTTTATACTTACATTCACATTATCTAGAATAATGTACTACTTTGAAGGGAGAATGAAAGTCAGTGATTAATATTAAAAATCTATATAAGTCGTATGATAAAAATGAAGTTTTAAAAGGTATTCATTTTACAGTGAACAAAGGCGAAGTTGTTGCGATAATTGGACCTTCAGGTAGTGGTAAAAGTACGTTATTGCGTTGTATGAATTTATTAGAAACGCCTACAAGTGGAGAGGTTATTTTTAAGGATAATAGTCTAACGAGTAAAGATACAGAACTAGAAAAATTACGTCAGCAAATGGGTATGGTTTTTCAAAACTTTAATTTGTTTCCTCATAAAAAAGTGATTGAAAATATTATGCTTGCACCAGGTATATTAAAAAAAGATACACAACATAACTTGAGAAAGCAAGCTGAAGTATTATTGGATAAAGTTGGATTGGCAGATAAAGCAGAATCGTATCCTTCCCAATTATCAGGAGGTCAAAAACAAAGAGTTGCCATTGCTAGAGCTTTAGCGATGAATCCAGAAGTGCTATTATTTGATGAACCAACATCAGCACTTGATCCAGAGGTTGTTGGAGATGTCTTAAAAGTTATGAAAGATTTGGCAAAAGAGGGTATGACAATGGTGGTCGTAACACATGAAATGAATTTTGCTCGAGATGTCAGTGATAAAGTTGTGTTTATGGCTGATGGGGTCATTGTTGAATCAGGAACACCAGAAGATATTTTTGTTCACCAACAACATGAAAGAACTAAGAATTTCTTGAGTCGCGTATTATAAATTTGCAATATTTAAACAATATATAAACCTTCAAAAATGACACTTAAACGTGAATTTTTGAAGGTTTTTTGGACTAAAATAAGCCAGAATTTTGTATGTTATTATCTCTGAATTTCAAGTTAAAGATAAACAGTCTATTAGTGTTTTAAAACAAATATATTAGTTGAACGCTGCACATTTTTTATTTTAAAAGTAGTGATGGAATAACGCTCAAATCTAACTCAATATGTTAAACTGTAAAATGTATGTTTGTAATGTGGGGTGTATTTAATGGATGTAAACCAATTGAAACAAGATGTAATTGAATATGCACATACAATTGGTATTGATAGTATTGGATTTACTACGGCAGACCCTTTTGATGAATTAAAACAAAAATTAGCAGATTATCATGCAAAGGGCTATGCTTCTGGGTTTGAAGAATCTGATATTGAATTAAGAACAGAACCTAAATTATCATTGCCAACTGCGAGATCAATTATAGCAATTGCTGTTGGCTATCCGAATAAACTTAAAGGTGCGCCTAAAAGTGTACGTGGTGATCGTAGAGGTATGTTTGCGCGTGCATCATGGGGGCAAGATTATCATACTATTATGCGAAAGCGTTTAGACAAATTGGGTGAATATCTAAAATCTAGAGTCGAGGATGTGGAAATTCAGTCCATGGTTGATACGGGTGTGCTTTCAGATCGGGCAGTAGCAGAACGTGCTGGCCTAGGTTATACAGGGAGAAATGGTTTTGTTATTAATCCTGAATTAGGTACTTGGACTTATTTGGGAGAAATGTTAGTTAGCATACCTTTCCCGCCCGACGATCCACTTATAGATAGTTGTGGTGATTGCACGATTTGTGTAGACCGTTGTCCTACAGGCGCACTGGTAGGTGATGGCCAGTTAAATAGTCAGAAGTGTATTAGCTTCTTAACGCAGACTAAAGGTTATTTAGCTGATGAATATCGTTATAAAATTGGTAATCGTTTATATGGTTGTGATACATGTCAGCAAGTTTGTCCGAGAAATAAGGGGATAAACACACAACACGATGATATAATATTAGAGCCAGAAATTTTGAAACCAAGACTTGTTCCATTGTTGAAAATGAGTAATAAGGAATTTAAAAATACCTATGGACATTTAGCGGGTGCATGGAGAGGTAAGAAACCGATACAACGTAATGCAATTGTTGCATTGGCACATTTTAAAGAAGAAGCTGCAATACCAGAATTACAAGACGTAGCATTAACCGATCCTAGACCAATGATTAGAGGAACGGCATATTGGGCGATTGGACAAATTCAAGGTGAAGCGGCTAGAGCATTTATAGAACAACATTATGATCAAGAATTAGAAGAAGTCCAAAATGAAATGATTAAAGGACTTGAAATGAGGAGCGAGTAAGCGCATGACAAATCACATTGTACTGTTTCAACCACAAATACCAGGAAATACGGGGAGTATTGCAAGAACCTGTGCTGGAACTTATACACATTTACATTTAATAAAACCTTTAGGCTTTAGTACTGATGATAAAATGTTAAAACGTGCAGGGTTAGATTATTGGGAAACAGTGAATATTACTTATCATGAAAGTATCGAAGCGTTTTTTGAAGCAACAGAAGGAACATACTATTTATTAACTAAATTTGGTAAAAAGACATATTCAGATTTTGATTTTAGAGATGTTGAGCACGATCATTATTTTATTTTTGGCCGAGAAACAACTGGTTTACCGGATTGGGTAAAGGATCAATATGCGGATACAGCTTTACGCATACCAATGAATGATAATATTAGATCATTGAATTTATCTAATACAGCATCATTGTTGATTTACGAAGCATTGAGACAACAGAATTTCCCAGAGTTACATTAATAATTTTCAAAATAAGTGAAAATGACGCTAAAGCTTTGTATAATTAAGCTAAGTCATGAATGTTAGTCTAATAAATCATAAACAATTCATATAGAGTAAATGGTTTAGGGCTAAACTAACAAGGGTAATAATAAAAATAATGCTAGAACGGTTCTTAATAGAAGAAGAGGAGTGTAATGACTATGGCAATGAACTTTAAAATTTTTGAAAATGAGCAAGTTGTAGCTGAATATGCTGCAGATATTTTAAGAAAACAATTTAATAACAACCCTACAACGATTGCTGGTGTACACCTTTCAAGTGAAAATGCACCTGTATTGGATGAATTAAAGAAAAATGTAGATAAACACGCAGTAGATTTTAGTCAAATTAATATTTTGGATTATGATAATAATAAATCATATTTTGAAGCACTAGGTGTTCCAAGTGGTCAAATATATAACGTTTCATTTGGTGAGGACACAGAGTCTTTCATTAACGATAAGATTAAAACAAAAGAAAATAAAGGTAAATTGATTACACAAGTACTTTCTATTGATACAAATGGGAAATTGAATGTAAGTGTGAATCAAGGCTTATTTTCATCACGTGAAGTAATTCTTGTTATTACTGGTAGCGATAAAAAAGAAGTTGTGCATAAACTTTATGAAGAAAATGGTAAAACAAGCTTTGAGCCATCTGATTTGAAAGCACACCGTATGGTTAATGTTATATTAGATGAAGCGGCTGCTGAAGGATTACCAGAAGATGTGAGACATTATTTCACAGCACGTTTTGCATAATAAAAATGTGAGGTGATTGAATTGACTAAAAATCAAAATTTCGATTCTAATGACACAACAGAGCCACAAAATGAAATGGTTGACGATTTTAGTGATGTTGTAGAATTAGGCAAAGAAATGGAACAAATTTCAGAAGAAAATGACGAAGATAAGTTAGATAAATCGCATGATTCTGAAGTACGTTCAGATTTAAAAGAATAGATAATTGAATCGATGAATCCTTTGTAAAATTTGAATTTTACAAAGGTTTTTTTTATATTAGAGTAGTTGGTTTAACAATGATAAAAAGCAATGCCAAGTGAAATATGAATGTGTTATTATTAAATCATTATATATTTAAGGAGATTTATACAAATGTTAAGGAAATACTGGAAATACATAATGATAAGTGCAGTTATTATAAATTTTATTTCAATCAAAGGCTTCCCAATGGCAATAGGCGCATTATATTTACCAATATTATTTAAAATCATAAAACTACAAGTTAATCTGTCCCGAGGACTAGTTGATCAAGTAAATGCATCGACTTTCGTCAAAGGGAACCAAACGGGTATTATTATAAGCGTTTTATGTTGTATTGTTATTACGATTTTGCTATTTAAACCATTGGGAGATTTCTACAATGGATTAGATGGTATTCTAGGATTATTAATTACAATGAGTCCGGTCACTATGATTATTGGTGCCATATTATTGATATTAACTGCAATTGGAATTATACAAGCGGCTAAAGCACAATTTAAAACCGTTGATATTACCAAAGAGAAATAAGTTCATAGCTTTTCAAAGAATCTCATAGCAATGAGGTTCTTTTTTTATGAATATTCCCTAAAATAGTGTATGTTTACAAGATGAATCAATAATTTATGAAAACGCTATATAATACAATTGCCCCTATAAAATAAATAATGCTATACTAATAGCGAACAATGATTAATGAAGGGGAGAATTATACAATGTCAGTTAGAATTGAACATGATACATTCGGTGAAATTGAAGTACCAGCAGATAAATACTGGGGTGCTCAAACAGAAAGAAGTAAACGTAATTTTCCAGTAGGTAAAGAACGAATGCCGATTGAAGTAGTATATGGTTTTGCACAATTAAAAAGAGGTGCTGCCTTAGCAAATCATGAACTAGGCAAATTATCTGATGCGAAGAAAGATGCCATTGTTTATGCATGTGATCGTATATTAAACAAAGAATTAGATGAACATTTCCCATTAGTTGTATGGCAAACAGGTAGCGGTACACAAAGTAATATGAACGTGAATGAAGTAGTAAGCTTTGTTGCCAACACATATTTGAAAGAACAAGGCAGTGATGAAACGATACATCCTAATGATGATGTGAATAAATCACAAAGTTCAAATGATACGTTCCCAACAGCAATGCATGTTGCTTTATATAATGAAGTGGAAACAAAACTTGAACCAGCATTAAAAGCTTTAAGAGATACCTTTAAACAAAAAGAAACGGCGTTTAACGATATTATTAAAATAGGTCGTACGCACTTACAAGATGCAACTCCAATTCGCTTAGGGCAAGAAATCAGCGGATGGCGTTACATGTTAGATAGATGTGAAACATTATTGGGTGAATCTAAAGCACATATTTTAAATTTAGCTATTGGTGGTACTGCAGTAGGTACAGGAATTAATGCACATCCTGAATTTGGTGATAAGGTTGCTAAATTCATCGCAGAAAATACAGGTTATCCATTTGTATCTTCTGAAAATAAATTCCACGCTTTAACTGCACATGACGAAGTTGTACAATTACATGGTTCATTAAAAGCACTTGCTACAGATTTAATGAAAATTGCGAATGATGTAAGATGGTTAGCATCTGGTCCACGTGCGGGTCTAGCTGAATTGTCTATTCCGGAAAATGAACCAGGTTCATCAATCATGCCAGGTAAAGTTAATCCGACACAATGTGAAATGTTAACTATGGTAGCTGTACAAGTGATGGGTAATGATACAGCAGTAGGTATCGGAAGCTCACAGGGTAATTTTGAATTAAATGTATATAAACCAGTTATTTTATTAAATACATTACAATCTATTTACTTATTAGCTGATGGTATGGATACATTTAATAATAATTGTGCAGTTGGTATTGAACCAATTCCTGAAAATATTGATAATTATTTAAATCAATCTCTCATGTTAGTAACAGCTTTAAATCCTCATATTGGATATGAAAAAGCAGCAAGTATTGCTAAAAAAGCACACCGTGAGGGTCTAACATTGAAAGAATCAGCAATTCAATCAGGCTATGTAACGGAAGAACAATTCGAGCAATGGATTAAACCAGAGGACATGGTTGAACCAAAATAAGACAAGATTAACCAGAACAGCCAATACTTTGAGTAGTGTTGGCTGTTTTTTATGTACGCTTTCCGCGGGCACTGCCTTAGCCTGTAGACTTCGGCTAATACTATTCCCACAGGAGTCGGCATAAATCACTGCCAATATTAAAAAATTAGAATATATGTAAATTAAACAGGGGTAGTGTTTATTATGTAGAACAAATCATTTGGTAAAAGAAATATAAAATATTATTTAGTATTAAATCAATAAGACAAACAATTAAAGAAATAGAAACAAACTAGGTTACGTTGCTATTTACTATATAACTTTTAGATAAAGTTTTTCATTTCAGGATTTATATTAAAAGCTATATAAATAGAAATAAACAAACCCTTCGCATTAATTTACGAAGGGCTTGTCAACGTTCTAAAACCGGCACTTTTTAAGTAGTGTTGGCTTTTCTTATGACTTAAATTTCATCATCTAAACTGACGGAAATGTGTTTTTGTGTTAATGGATGCACGAATTCAATTTTATAACTGTTTAATTCAAGTTGTCTTAAAGTCGAATTACCGTAAATTGGATCACCAATTACAGGGTGTCCAATCTCAGCTAAATGTACACGAATCTGATGTGTTCTACCAGTATCTAATTTCAAGTCTAGCTCACATACATCTTCTTTAATCATTTTAGAATTAAGAATATGTGTGATTGCCGTTTGACCAGTAGGTGATACGCGACGTTTATTAGCATGGAACTTATCTTTGCCAATTGGCATGTCTAGTGTTTGTGGTTTAATTGGTAGTAAACTATGCACATGCGCTTTGTATATACGGTCAATATTATTTTCTTCAAGCATACGATCTAATATCTTTTTCATTAATGGATTTTTCGCAACGATAAGTAGTCCTACTGTTTCTTGATCTAATCTATGGATAGGCTCTACATAATCACTTTTAACCGTATAAATGACATGATTCATTAATGTATTACTTTCTTTTAAATCATTTGGATGCGTCTTTACACCTTTAGGTTTCATGACAATGGCTATGTCGTCATCTTCATAATAAATTTGTGCAAAACGATAACTAGGTAGATAATTACTTGTTTCTTCAGGCGTGGGAACATATACAACATCACCTGTATTCACCTTAGTCATCAGTGTTGCAGTTTCATCATTGATTGTGATTGTTTTAGACATATTTAGATTATGCAAATCTTTTTTTGGTAAATGCAATTGTTGGAAAATTTCTCTTAGCGTTAATTGATTATATTTAATAGGGATTTCAAATTTCATAATATCCTCCTCGATAGTCATTTATAATCATACCATAAACAGGTGCATAAAAATATTAGACAAATGTATCAATGTTTTAACATAGTCTATTATTTTTTATCTATGGAAAATTAAAATTCAATATTTTTAAAAGTGTAATGAAGAAGGTATAATATACATAAAGTAGTAAAAGAATGGATTGGTAATATGGAAAAACCGACAAGATTGGCATTGTTAAAAGAAATTGCAGAATTTTTAAATGAAGAAACAGAAACATATAATATGATGCATGGTGCTTTGAAATATTTAATTGAAGGTACTGCATTCACGACAGGTTGGATTTTCTTTATAGACGATGCTAGTCAACCTGAGCTCGTGTCACATGTAGATTTACCTGGTGCATTGTCTAAAGATAATTGTAAATATATGTGTGAAGGTACATGTTGGTGTGTTCAAGCATATCAGAATAAAAGACTGACGAAGGCTTCCAATATTATCAATTGCTCTCGCATTAACTTGGCAAATCGAGCTTATCATGAAGAGACAGAAGGAATCACACATCATGCAACCGTTCCATTGCGCTCAGGTGACGAACAGTTCGGATTACTAAATGTAGCGTCGCCAAATCAGACAAGTTATAGTGAAGAAGATTTGGAATTGTTAGAATCAGTAGCTTTTCAAATTGGATCGGCTATCAAACGTATTATTTTAACAGATCAAGAAAAAGAAGCGGCGCGCATCAATGAACGAAATCGATTAGCACGTGACTTACATGATTCCGTGAATCAATTATTATTTTCGGTGAAATTAACTGCACATGCAGCACAAGGCATTACGAATGAAACAGTTTCGAAAAATGCATTTAATTTAATTGAAAATACCAGTCAACAAGCTGTAAATGAAATGCGCTCATTAATATGGCAACTCAAACCAGTAGGACTAGAACATGGTATTGTTCATGCCTTAAAAAAATATAGCGAGATTTTACAAATAGAATTGTCCGTTCAAGTTGAAGGATTAATCAATCTACCAAGTGTGATTGAAGAAAATATATATCGAATTATTCAAGAAGCAATGAATAATACAAAAAAACATGCAAATACAAATACAACTTACCTAATACTAGCTCAAAATGCCACTTCATTAATTGTAGATATAATAGACCATGGTAGTGGATTTGATTTAGGACAGTCACAACTTAAAGATTCACATGGTATTAATAATATGAAACAGCGTAGTAAAATGATTAATGGTCATATGGATATAAAATCAGATAAAGAGCAAGGAACTCATATTAATATAACGGTACCGTTGTAAGATAAGAAGGGGATGAAAATATGCATCGTATCATACTTGTAGATGATCACCATATCGTAAGACAAGGGTTAGAGTTTCTGCTATCGACTGTAGAAGATTTAGAAGTGATAGGTGGATTCTCAGATGGCAAATCATTTTTAGAATTCTTAACAAATAGTGATGTATTGCCAAATATAGTATTACTTGATTTAGTTATGCCTGAAATGAATGGTATTGAAATTACAGAAATTTTAAAGCAAAAATATCCGGCTATTAAAATATTAGTCTTAACGAGTTATGTAGATGATGAACATGTTATATCAGCGATAGATAAAGGTGCAGATGGATATGAAATGAAAGATGTTGAACCTGAACAACTTATTCATACGATTAAGCGAGTCTTAGCAGGAGACAAAATGATACATCCACAAGCACAACAGGTTATAGAAACTGTAAGTCAAAAACCACATTTCACAAATAAATTATCCAAGAGAGAATCAGAAGTATTAACGGAAATGGCTAAAGGAAAAACTAATAAAGAAATCGCAGAGACATTGTTTGTTTCAGAAAAAACAATAAAAACCCACGTGAGCCATATTTTCAGTAAATTACAAGTCACAGATCGTACACAAGCAGCTATTTATGCTATGCAAAATAATCTATTATAAATATAACGCATAATCATATAATAAAATTCCAGTAGAAAAAAACGCCTTTTGTTTAAGTTATTACTTTTAAATATATATAAATACTATATAATAACAGTAATAAACAAAAAGGGGATGTTGCTATGAAGACGAAACATTTGTCAGTAAAAATCGTTGTAGCATTAGTATTGGGGATAGCAATTGGTTCTATTTTTAACATGTTTTCAGATTCACTGTTCGTAGAAAACATAGATAAATATGTCTTTAATGTTATTGGACAAATTTTTCTAAATTTAATCTTTATGTTAGTAGTACCAGTTGTATTTGTTTCTATCGTTTTAGGTGTAGTAGGGGTTGGCGATCCAAAATTATTGGGTGGTATTGGGCTAAAGACCATAACGTTTTTCTTAACCACAACTGCAATTGCAATTATTATTGGTATAACGTTAGCTACTATATTACAACCAGGTTCAGGAAAATCTGAATTATTAAAAAGTGATGATGTATCTAGTTATAAACAGACTTTGAATAAAGAAAATAGTGCACAAGATTCACCAGCAAAACAAACTTTTGATCAGACGTTAATTAATTTATTTCCGAAAAATCCATTGCAGGCTATGGCAACCGAAAATATGCTACAAATAATCACTTTTGCAATCTTCATTGGTGTAGGTATTATCATGGTTGGTGCGAAAGCACAGTTGATTCACAAATTTTTAGATCAAACAAATGAAGTACTCATGTATATTGTAACGATGATTATGAGCGTTTTTGCACCAATTGGTACATTTGGACTGGTTGCACATGCATTTACTGGCGCAGGATTTGGAGCCATTCAACAACTAGGCATGTATTTCTTTATTGTCTTACTCGCATTAGCGATACATTTCTTTGTAGTTTATGGAGCTGCAATAAAATTTATTGCAAAATCGAGTCCTTTAAAATTCTTCAAAGAGTTTATTCCTGCAATTACTTTAGGTTTTAGTGCGTCAAGTTCGACTGCGACGTTACCTGTTTCATTAGAATGCACCAAAAAAATGGGGGTTAAAAGAGAAATTGCGTCATTTGTACAACCGTTAGGGGCAACGATTAACATGGACGGCACAGCAATTATGCAAGGTGTTGCAACCATATTTATTGCGCAAATTTCAGGAGTCACTTTAACTTTTGGCCAAATAGTCACAGTGGTTGTTATTGCCGTAGTAGCATCTATTGGAACAGCTGGTGTTCCAGGCGTTGGATTAATTATGCTTGCTATGGTATTGAATGCAGTAGGTTTGGACCCAGCAGCAATTGGTATCATTTTGGGCATTGATAGATTGCTCGATATGACGAGAACCTCTGTGAATATAACGGGTGATGCTGCCTGTGCATTGATAATTTCTAAATCTGAGGACAAAAAATTAGCAACTATAAATTCCAAGAATTAAAAAGTGATAAAATAGAATATTAATAATAGACACTCTGTATGGTAGGAATGAATAAATACCATACAGAGTGTTTTTTAATGAATGTGCTGAGTAAAATTAAATGTGAATTGTTGTGGTTTATTGTTAAATCACTTTCTTTTTCAGTAAATACATAGCCGCCCCTACCAATATGCCCATAATAATGGCGTTGAATATACTAGCAAAGAGACTATCTGATATACTAAAAATTAATAATGAAAGTAATAACATGGCAATTAAACAAATAAAAATAATTCAAAACTTTTTCATCGTTTAACCTCACTTAAATCAATTTTATTAAAATTACTATCTCTATCGAATGCTTTCATATAACTCCACAAATTTTTTCGCTTCTGCGCGTTGAACTTGGTCGAAAATCCATGTTTCTCCATCATTATCCATTATGGTAATTCTAAATGGTGAAAATGAAAGACCAGTCTTTAAACTTTGAATATCAGTAAATAAAAATGTTTCTTTAACATTTGCAACTTGAATTGGTTCGATGGATTTAAAAACAATACGGTCATCTAATAAAATGAGGTGTCCTGGAATTGTTTGCAACTGAAAAAATTTTAATGAGGCATTTACCGCTAATACCGGATGATTAATATCAATTTTCATAAATATGACTCCAATCTAAATGTAATTTAAATTATTAAAATAACTAAAATATTGATTGGAACATTATTAGTTTTAAGTATAACATTTTATGAACAATAGTGAATTAAGATAATAAGAATCCCTCTGTTCATGAAGAACAAAGGGACATTACATTTACATGAAATCTGCAAAATGGTCTCTATAACGAGTATGCACAATAGCACCAATAATGAACAAAACAGTAACGAGGATCAGATTATAAACTGTTAAATGCCAATGTTCTATAAAATACCATTGATGATGTAGTACTGCTGCTCTGTAACCTTCTGCTAAAAAGTAAATTGGATTTAGTTTCATGACTGTTACGACAATTTCATTTTTAGGTTCATATAAGATTGAGGATACAAAGAATATGATACGCATCAAGGATTGCATGATCATCTGTGTATCTCGAATTAATACACCAAGTGTCGAAGTTAGAATTGAAATAACAGTGGTTAAAATCAGTGCATATGGCACGTAAATTAATAATTGTAATGAATACATAGATGGGTGATAACCACCAAAAAAACATAAAATTAATACAATCAGTAATAATCCAAGATGACCATAGAATCTACTGAATACAATATAACTAGGAATGATTGAAAGTGGGAATTTCATTTTAGCAACTTGATTGTATTTTGAAACAATAGCCTTTGTTCCTTCGAGTACACCTTGGTTAACGAAGAACCACATACTAATTCCAACAATCAACCAGTATATAAATGGAATGCCATCATGTGTCGCATTGTTACGCAATCCCAAACCAAAGACGAACCAATATACAGCAATTTGCATGGCAGGGTTGATGATTTCCCATGCTACGCCTAAATAATTATTGTGATTAGAAATGCGAAGTTGAAAATCTGCTAGTCTTTTAATTAAATATAAGTTGTTTAATTGCTCTTTAAACACAAACCAAATTGAATTCATTTGAACATATCACTCTTTCATATACTTTATTTCTATATATCAGTGAAAAATATTATACATTATTTTTTTTATGTAAGTAAATTTTCTTAGTCAATTAATGTTCTTGAATATTTTTATATTAGCACTAAAACGAACCTCCATAATTGCAGTGTGGAGGTTCGCTGTAATTCATTATTTGCACGGTAGTTCTTTAAGTGAATTTTAATATCATCATAAACTATATGTTCATCGGGGTTTTCCCTTTAAAATTAACAGTCTGATAAGCGATTTTAACATCTTTATCTGTAGGTGGTTCTACATCAGTTAACTGGTAGGTTATATTCATTGCTTCCCATTTGTGAACACCGAGTTGATGGTATGGTAAAATTTCAAATCGTTCAACATTGTCTAATGTATTGATAAATTTTCCAAGCTCAATTAAATCAGAAGAGTTATCTGTGTAACCAGGAACGAGTACATGTCTTATCCATACTGGTTGCTTTAATTCCGACAATTTTTGAGCAACGTTTAAAATATGAGTATTAGGCTTTCCAGTTAGTGAAATATGTTGTTCATTATTAATATGTTTAATATCTAATAGCAATAGATCAGTATATTTCAATAATTCAGTGAAATGTCTATTAAATGCAACAGTGTCATTTGCACAACCTGCAGAGGTATCAATACACGTATGAATGCCATGTGCTTTCAATGATTTGAAAAGTGCCGTTAAGAAGGGCATTTGTAATAAAGGTTCCCCGCCACTTACCGTAACACCACCACCTGATGCCTCGAAGTAGGGTTTATACGATAATATCTCTTCAACCATTTCATCAACAGTAACTTCTCGGGAAGGTGTGTTTATTTGCCACGTGTCAGGATTATGGCAATATAAACACCTTAATAAGCATCCTTGAGTAAATAATATATATCTAAGTCCTGGTCCATCAACAGTGCCCATACTTTCAATGGAATGTAAGTGTCCTTTAAGCATTTTAGTACCCCTTATCCAACGTTATTACATTTTTTCGTGGAATGTACGAGAAATAACGTCGAGTTGTTGTTCACGCGTTAATTTAATAAAGTTAACAGCATATCCAGATACACGAATTGTTAATTGTGGATATTCTTCTGGGTGTTCCATGGCATCTAATAATGTCTCTCTATTGAAGACATTAATATTTAAATGATGTCCATGTTGCATTGCGTATCCATCTAACATACTTGTTAAGTTTTTATTTTGTTCTTCTGGAATTTTGCCTAATGATTTTGGAACGATACTAAATGTATTTGAAATACCATCTTTACAACAATCATATGGTAATTTTGCTACTGAACTTAGAGATGATAGGGCACCATTTTGATCACGACCATGCATTGGGTTAGCACCTGGTGCAAATGGTTCGCCAGCTTTACGTCCGTCTGGTGTATTACCAGTCTTTTTACCATATACTACATTAGAAGTTATTGTTAGCACACTCATTGTATGTTCAGAGTTGCGGTATGTTTTATGACTTCTTAATTTAGTCATAAAGCGTTCTACTAAATCAATGGCAATTTCATCTACACGTTGGTCATTATTTCCATATTTAGGGAAGTCTCCTTCGATTTCAAAATCAACTACGAGTCCATTTTCATCACGGATTGGTTTAACTTGTGCATGCTTAATCGCTGATAACGAGTCTGCAGCCACTGAAAGACCAGCAATACCTGTTGCCATTGTGCGAATGATATTCGTGTCGTGTAACGCCATTTCAATACGTTCGTAGCTGTATTTATCATGCATATAATGAATCACATTTAATGCATTAATATATACACCAGCTAACCAGTCCATCATCTTATCGAATTTTTCAAACACTTCTTCATAATTTAAAATGTCACTTTGAATTGATTCATATGCAGGTCCAATTTGTGCACCTGATTTTTCATCTTTACCACCGTTAATAGCGTAAAGCAAAGTTTTTGCTAAATTTGCACGTGCTCCGAAGAATTGCATTTGTTTACCAATTTTCATTGCAGATACACAACAAGCAATGCCATAATCGTCTCCATAAGATTCACGCATTAAATCGTCATTTTCATATTGAATTGAGCTTGTTTTGATACTCATTTTTGCACAGTATGTTTTAAAATGTGTTGGCAATTGAACTGACCATAGCACAGTTAAGTTTGGTTCTGGTGCAGGGCCTAAGTTGTCTAATGAGTGTAAGAAACGGAAGGAGTTTTTCGTAACTAATGGTCTGCCATCAATACCTACGCCACCAATAGATTCTGTTACCCAAGTAGGATCACCTGAGAATAATTCGTTATAATCAGGTGTACGTGCAAATTTAACAATTCTTAATTTCATGATGAAATGGTCAATAATTTCTTGAACTTCACTTTCAGTTATAGTGCCATTATTTAAATCACGTTCAGCATAAATATCTAGGAATGTTGAAGTACGACCTAAACTCATTGCTGCACCATTTTGTTCTTTAATTGCTGCTAAGTAAGCTAAATATAACCATTGAACAGCTTCTTTGAAATTCGTTGCTGGACGTCCAAGGTCAAAGCCATACTTATGTCCTAATTCCTTAAGTTCTTTTAACGCGCGATATTGTTCAGAGAGTTCTTCACGCAAACGAATAACATCTTCCGACATTTCTGTGGACATAGTATTGAAGTCATGCATTTTTGATTCCATTAAAAAGTCAATGCCATAAAGTGCGACACGACGGTAGTCTCCGATGATACGACCACGGCCATAGGCATCTGGTAAACCAGTAATAATTCCGGCCTTTCTACAGTTAAGCATTTCTTTTGAATAGGCATCAAATACACCTTGGTTATGCGTTTTACGATAGTCAGTAAATATTTTTTCTGTTTCGGCGTCTAACTCATAACCGTATGCTTCACAAGCGGCTTTTGCCATGCGAATACCGCCAAAAGGTTGCATAGAACGTTTAAAAGGTTTTTCTGTTTGAACACCGACAATTGTTTCTAAATCTTCGTTTAAATATCCAGCATCATGTGAAGTAATAGTAGAAGCAATTTTGGTATCCATATCCCACATACCGCCACGTTCACGCTCTTCTTTAGACAATGTCATGACTTGTTCCCAAAGTTTCGTTGTTGCTTCAGTAGGACCTTCTAAAAATTGATCATCGCCTTCATAGAGTGAATAGTTTAACTGAATAAATTCACGTACATCTACCTGACGATTCCATCGTCCATTTTTAAATCCATGCCATGCAGTTGCTTTTTCATTAGTTTTTTCTAGCATAATGTTGCCTCCATTCATATTGTTAATCTTTTCACAAATATTGTAACATTTGTCTTGTTATATTTTTCACAAACTTTGTGAACGTTTTTTCACTGTTCTGTGACTGAATTGAAAAACTGTATGGAAAATGAATACAGTTGCATTAAAGGGGAGAGCTGTTATATAACAGAATGTGAATCGCTTGGGCATAAAAAACTTTGTGTTTAGAACTACCTCTATAAAATGAACTTTTAAAATTGCGTTATAATGTTAAACATAAAGTAATTGAAATTCAGACGGTTTTAGTTGAATGTGTAGAGGATTTTAAATTTGTATAGGGGATACAGTATTACAAAAGGATGATTTATAGAAAAAACTTTTAATAAATAAGATCATTTCCTATGCGTAATAGCGAAAAATAAGCTATAATAATAAATAGTGTTCTTATCTTAAAAGAGTAATAAGTAATTCGGATGAAGCACTTTTTTAAAACTTACTGTGGTTAAAAACAAGCTAGTTTTGTTTTAAAATTAAATATATGATATAAGATTGATTATTTTGATAATTGCGCCAATGATAATTAACAATGAAAATTTCATTTCACTCTTTTATTTTACTAAAAAATGTAATATGATGTAATTTGTGTTTCAAGAAGCGTGTATTATTGCAATTTCTTGTGTCCGGATAAAATATTTCTTTATGAAAGGTAGATTAAGTAATGGATAGACAGAGTTTTACAGATTTAATTCAAACAAAATTTAAAATGGTTCGTATTGAAGCAGGTTATACGCAAGATACGATGGCCCAAACTATTGGTCTTTCAAAAAAGACATTAGTACAAATAGAAAAAGAGAGAGTACTACCTAACTGGACAACATGTGTGTCAATTTGTGCATTATTCAGAGATTCTGATGTATTAAATAGTACGTTTGGTTGTGACCCATTAGAAATGGTACAAACAATTTCACGTAATCATTGTGCATACCCAAATCATTCTACGACAAGTGATATCTATTGGAACACAGTAGATAGTCGTAATGGATTTACATTACAAAGCAATAAGGTAAGCGACATTTATCGTGTATTGAATCAAGAGACACAACCAATTTTTGGAACTTCTAAGCTTAGAGAAGCTGAAACGTATTTTGGAAGAATTTCTAAAGAAGAGTTAATGCACGTATAATATTAATTCGGATTGTGATAGGAGAATCATTATTTATATAGATTTTGAAAGAGTTCATTTCCAGATATATATGAATGATTTAATCACTATATTTTAAAAGATCTAAACACTGTTTTAGGTCTTTTTTTGTATTTGAATATCTAACTATTCTCTAATTTTAAACAATGCGAAATTGTGTATTATAAGTGTTATATGATACAGAAATGGTTATAATAGAATAGTCATTTGAAATGAACTAAAGTAATCAAAGGAGTAACTGATATGCATGCATTTTTAATAATTGTCTTTATGATGGTGATTGGTGCAATCATTGGTGGAGTGACTAATGTGATAGCCGTTAGAATGCTTTTTCATCCCTTCAAGACTTACTATATATTTAATAAACGTGTTCCATTTACACCTGGCTTAATTCCTAAAAGAAGGAAAGAAGTTGCAGATAAAATTGGGCAAGTTGTTGAAGAACATTTACTTACCGAAAGTGTCATTCATTCAAAATTAAATGCAACTTCGTCAAGAGAGGCAATTGAAGATTTAGTTTTAAAACAAATCCAAAAGTTAAAACATGAAAATACGACTTTGCAGTATTTAGCAAACAAAGCAGATATCGATTTAACGGAAATAGTAAACACTAAGGCAGATGCATTAATTTCTTCAAAATTGGATGCATTTTATGTAGACAATAAAGAAAAAGCCGTCAATGAAATTATACCAAGTACGATAGAAAAAGATTTAGATGAAAAAGTTGATGCGGTACCTGAGTTGTTATTTGAGCGTGCACGTGTGTACTTGAAATCTCAAAAAGGTGCTACAGATATAGCATCCATGTTAGATACGTTCTTTAACGAAAGAGGTAAAATTGTAGGCTTGTTACAAATGTTTATGACAAAAGAAAGCATCGCAGACCGTATTCAACATGAACTTATTCGTTTAACGGACCATCCTAAAGCGAAAGACATTGCTACTCAAATCATTCAAAGTGAATACGAAACGATGAAATCTAAACAATTAAGTGAAGTTATAAATGAACAGCAATTTGATTCGCTTAAGCATTCAATTTGTGAATTAGCAATAGGTTATATTGATATTGAACATAATGCGCACAAACCGCTAAATACGATTATGCCAAGTTTTATTAATTTTCTAGAAGGAAAGCTGTCTAAAAAAATAACGGATATGGTTATTAGTAATGCATCTAAACATGTTTCACCAATCATGAAGCGGATTAATTTACGTGAAATGGTAGAAGCACAAATTAATACATTTGATCTGGCATATATTGAAAAATTAATTATTGATATAGCTAATAAAGAATTAAAATTAATTATGCTTTTAGGATTTTTATTAGGTGGTATTATCGGTTTATTACAAGGTGTGATTGCAATTTTTGTATAACATATTAAATTATGTTATTGTAGTAGCGATGTGGTTTTCACACATATACAAAAAAGGAGTGAAGCATAGTGGCAGTAAATTTATACGATCATGCAAATCAATTAGAGCAAGCATTAAGAGAAAGTGATGAATATCAAGCAATTCAAAATGCTTATGCAAAAGTTAAAGAAAATAAAGAGTCAAAAGATTTATTTGACGAATTCCGTGAAACACAATTAAACTTCCAACAAAAGCAAATGCAAGGTGAAGAAATCGGTGAAGAAGAGCTACAAAAAGCACAAGAACAAGCTCAAAAAATCGAAAATGATTCAAATATTTCTGAATTAATGGCTGCTGAACAAAATATGAGCCAAGTATTCCAAGAAATTAACCAAATCATTGTTAAACCTTTAGATGAAATTTACGCTGACTAATAACTTAGTTTTCGTAAATAAACTTTAGATTATTTTAATAAAATGCCGACAGAGTCTTAGTGCTTTGTCGGCATTTTTATTTTTCATTCACTAGTGATTAGATTAAATTTAATATACATAGCTAAAACATTTTTAAGCATTTTAACAATGGCAGTATTCTATGAGATGCAGGCTTTGTTTTATCGACTGTATTGTGGTCTATGTGGTAAAATATAGAGATATAAGGTATTGACATGCATACAATTTATCGTTGTATTCAAGAAACAATTCTATGATGAATTGTGTTTGTTGCATTATCATAAATAAACCTTTCAAAAAAGGAGAACTATACTGTATGGTGAAATTTATACATTGTGCTGACTTACATTTAGATAGTCCTTTTAAATCTAGAAGTTATTTAAGTCGGTCTATTTTAGAAGATATGCAAAAAAGTGCTTATGAGAGCTTTAAAAAAATAGTTGATTTAGCATTAAAAGAAGAGATAGATTTTATGATTATTTCTGGTGACTTATTTGATCAGGAGAATCGCACATTGCGCGCGGAAGTTTTTTTAAAAGAACAATTTGAACGTTTAGAACGTGAACAAATTTTTGTTTATTTATGTCATGGCAATCATGACCCACTTTCAGCAAGAATAGGTACAGTTTGGCCAGACAATGTTTCAGTTTTCGCAGAAAATGTAGAAACCTACCAAACCATAACTAAAAATGGTGAAGAAATTTACCTACATGGATTCAGTTATCAAAATGATGCGAGTTATGAAAATAAACTCGATGCATATCCTTCAAGCCAAGGACAAAAAGGTATACATATCGGTATTTTACATGGAACATATAGTAAGACAAATGCGAAAGATCGATATACTGAATTTAGATTAGAGGATTTAAACAACAAATTGTATCATTATTGGGCATTAGGACATATTCATGAACGCCAACAATTAAGTGATATGCCACAGATACACTATGCGGGAAATATACAAGGTCGTCATTTCAAAGAATTAGGTGAGAAGGGCTGTTTATTGGTTGAGGGAGATGATCTGAAGCTCAACACACAGTTTGTACCTACACAATTTATCCGTTTTGAAAAAGCAACGCTAGAAACGGATAAGACGACAAAACAGGGTTTATTTGATGATATTCAAGCATTTAAGGCACAAGTAAGACCACAAGGTAAAGCTATTTACCAATTAAAAGTGGAGGTAAATTCAGATCAAAACATATCAGATCATGATAAGTTACAAGTACATGAAATGATTAGTGACTATGAAGAAAATGAACATAACTTTGTGTTTATAGAAGACTTGGTTATAAGTAATAAATTTGAAGAGTCTAATACTTTAGTCAAAGAATTTTCAACAGAGCTTATTGAAGATACAACAGTTTATGATCAAGCAATGAATGATTTGTATTTAAATCCCAAAGCATCCAAATATCTAGAAAATTATAATGATTTTGACAGAAAAGAATTAATAGAACGTGCAGAAGCATTGTTGAAATCAGATATGAGGGGGGAGTAAAATGAAGATCAAATCATTAGAAATATATGGCTATGGTAGATTTATTGAAAGAAAGATTGAATTCAATGCTAATTTTACAGAGATTTATGGTGAAAATGAAACAGGTAAATCAACAATTCAAGCTTTTATCCACTCTATATTATTTGGATTCCCAACAAAGAAAGAAAGCGAACCACGTTTAGAACCACGATTAGGAAATCAATATGGTGGGAAACTTACATTAATTCAAGATGATGGCTCTTTAGTCGAAGTAGAGCGTATTAAAGGTAGTGCAACAGGCGATGTTAAGGTATATCTACCCAATGGTACGATTAAAGATGAGAGCTGGTTGAAAAAAGAACTGAATTACATCTCTAAACGTACATATCAAGGCATTTTTTCATTTGACGTATTAGGATTACAGGATATTCATAAGAATTTAGATGAAACTCAATTACAAAATTATTTATTGCAGGCGGGTGCGCTTGGATCTACAGAATTTACAAGCATGCGCGAATTGTTAAATGAAAAAAAAGAATTTTTATATAAGAAAAATGGCCGTAATCCATTAATTAATCAACAACTAGAACAATTAAAAGAATTAGAAGGTCAAATTCGTGAGGAAGAAGCTAAATTAACGACATACCAGCGTTTGGTTGATGATAAAGATAAATCAGAAAGACGTCTAAGTAATTTAAAACAAAATTTGTCCCAATTATCCAAAATGCATGAGCGAAAACAAAAAGAGTTAGCGTTACATGAACAAACTCAAGAGTGGAAACAGCTAGAAACAAAATTAAACATAGAGCCAATCGTTTTCCCAGAACAAGGGATAGATCGTTATGAATCTGCTAAAATTCAAACTCAAAATTTAAAGCGTGATATTAGCTTAAGAGAAGAACGATTAGCACATCTTAAAGCAGAAAATGAAAAAATTACAGTACCTAAACAAAGTGATATTGATGCTTTTAACCATATATATCAGCAAGAAAATGAAATAAAACAAAAAGAATATGAATTAAAGGCTTTAAACAAAGAAGTTCAAGATAAAACGCGAGAAAAAGAAGGTTTGAAATCAAATATTGGTTGGCAGACTGTACATCATGAGATAGATGGTTCTGAAGCAATGAAGAGTCACGTCAGTAATCAAATTAAAAACAAGCAAGAACAAACTGCATATATTCAACAACTTGAACGAAATGTTGAAGAAAACAAAATCGATAAAGAGACCAATGATGCCGAAATTAATGCGTTAGAAGCGGATATTGTACCGGAAGAGAATTTTGAAAAGAAAAAACAACATAGTAGACAAGTATTTGAATTACAAGAGAAAAATAATCTCTATCAAAAAATGAAAGAAACATTTGATAAAGAACAGCGTGAAAATGAAAAGAGACAAAATCTGTTGCGCATGAGTTTAATCGTGTTAGCGTTAGTGGGTATAGGTCTGACAATTTTCTCCTTCGTATCATCAAATGTATTGTTTGGTATTATATTTGCTGTGATGTCACTTGTATTTATTGTAGGAATTTTCTTTGTTAAAACTAAAAAAGTTGGTCATAGTGAATCATTTTCTAAAGAAATAGATGATTTAGAAATTCAAATTAATAAACTTGAAGATAACTATGATTTGGATTTTGATTTAGACGATCAATACAGAGTGCGTGAGCAATTGCAAAATGCAATTAAGACTAAGGAAGCTATTGATAAAAAATCAGACTATCTCATTCGCACATTAGAACAAGCACAACAACAATATCAAAATGCACAAGACAACATAGATAAAGTTAAATCAGATTTATTCTTATCTGAAAAGATGTCTGACGAACTCATAGTTGATAGTATTGGCACAATGAACAAGATTAAAGCGCATGACAAACATATAGACGAATTACAGCAACAAGCGCATGATTTACAACAACAATTAGCAGAATTTTATGCGCATGCACAAGAAGTAACAAAACAACAATGGACATATTTCAATGAACTGTCTTTATTCCATGATATTAGCCAATGGTTGAAAACAGAAACAAGTAATTTAGAAAAATGGACGCGCAATAATGAACAAATCGAATTAATTGAAAGTGAAGTTTCACAATTGCATAATCGTCTTAATGAAAATAGCAATGTGATTGCACGACTGTTTGATTTTATAAATGTAAATGATGAAGAAGCATTTTATCAACATCACGTGCAATATAAAGACTATCACCGAAATATGGCACGTTTTAATGACTTAACTAAGTATTTAGAAAATCAAAATTATAACTATGATACAAGTTCAAAATTAAGTGAAAAGACAGCAGCTCAACTAGCTTATGAAGATGAAGTGTTATCAGGCCAAGTTGATGATTATAATGATCAATATTTGGAAATGCAATCAGAAGTAAGTGATTTAAATGCTAAAATCACTGATATGGAAACCGATAAAACATTAGCAGACTTAAGACATCGTTTTCACATACTCAAAAATAAAGTAAATGATGAAGCTAAAGATTGGGCAAGTCTAAGCTATTTACAAGCATTGGTTGATGGACATATTAAACAAATTAAAGATAAACGATTACCACAAGTGATAAATGAAGCAACTGATATCTTTAAACACTTAACTAATGGGCATTATGTACAAGTTACTTATGCGAATGACAATTTAATGGTAAAACAAAACAATGGTCAAATGTATGAACCAGTTGAATTAAGTCAGTCAACCAAAGAAATTCTTTATATTGCATTACGTTTAAGCTTAATTAAAATATTGAAACCATATTATCCATTCCCAGTTATCATTGATGATGCATTTGTTCATTTTGATAAACAGCGAAAAGATATTATGATGAATTATTTAAGACAATTGCCAAATCATTATCAAATTCTATACTTTACATGTGTCAAAGATACTAGCGTGCCTTCAAAACAAATTATTACCTTAGATAAAATCGAGGAAGGCGGTAAAAAATGAGAAATGTAGAAAAATTAAATCCTGGTGATTCCGTTGATCATTTCTTTCTAATCCATAAAGCGACGCAAGGTGTGACAGCACAAGGCAAAGACTATATGACGCTTTATTTACAAGATAAAAGCGGAGATATCGAAGCGAAGTTATGGACAGTAAGTAAAGAAGATATGAAAATATTAGAACCAGAGAAAATTGTTCATGTCCTTGGTGATGTAATAAATTATCGTGGCCGTAAACAAATGAAAATAAATAAAATAAAATTAGCGACACCGGAAGATAACATGAAAACACAAGATTTTGTTGATGGTGCACCGCTAAGCCCAGATGAAATTCAAGATGAAATATCTCATTATATGTTAGAAATTGAAAATGCACATTTACAACGTATTACACGTCATTTGATTCGTAAACATCAAGATGCATTTTTCACATTTCCAGCAGCGAGTACACATCATCATAACTTCTCTAGTGGCTTAAGTTATCATGTACTTACAATGTTACGTGTTGCAAAGTCTATTTGTGATATTTATCCTTTATTAAATCGCAGTTTATTATATAGTGCGATAATATTACATGATATGGGGAAAGTGAGAGAATTAAGCGGTCCGGTAGCAACAACTTATACAGTTGAAGGGAATTTACTTGGACATATATCTATTGCAAGTGATGAAGTAGCTGAAGCTGCGAGAGAGTTGAACATTGATGGAGAAGAAGTGTTATTACTTCGTCATATGATATTAGCACATCATGGTAAAATGGAGTATGGATCACCTAAATTACCACATATGAAAGAAGCAGAAATTTTATACTTTATCGATAATATTGATGCTAAAATGAATATGTTTGAAAAAGCATTCAAGAAAACAGATAAAGGCCAATTTACTGAGCGTATTTTTGGCTTAGATGGTAGACAATTTTATAATCCTAAATCAATAGATTAATAGGACATTTTTAAAGCAGCTAATCAAAGTAAAGTGTTGATTAGCTGCTTTTTAAAATAGTTAAAGGCGCTAGGGGATAACCTAACGCCTTTTGTTAACAATTATTAAATTATTGACCAGCAGTCATACCAGCGCCACTTTGCATAGCTTGTTGTTGTTGCTGTTGCTGCTGTTGTTTGATTTTTTCAGGATCTAGGATAGAATCTTCAATGGCTTTTTTGATATCACGATCTTTATAGTCTACTTTATATTCATCTAATAAATCTTTATATGCATCCGTAAGTAATTTTGGATCTTTTTGAACTTTTGTTTGAATTAATTGAGACTTAAGCTTACCTTTTTCTTTGTTAAAGTCATCTTCTTTATCAGCTTTGATGATATGATAACCATAATCCGTTTTTACAACTTTAGATACGTCGCCTTCTTTAAGTTTGAATAGGGCTTTTTCAAATTTTTTTTCCATTTGACCTTTAACAACGTAACCTAAACTACCATCTTTTTTAGCTGATGATTTATCCATAGAGTCTTCTTTGGCAATTTCACCAAATTTATTTGGATTTTTCTCAACTTGCTTTTGGATTTTTTCAGCTTTTGCTTTTGCTTCTTTATCAGATAAACCTTCTTTATCATCTTTGTTTTCTTTAACTTTAATTAAAATGTGTGATGCTTTTTTAGTTTGATCTTTGATTTCTTTGTCTGACATTTTCACTTTATCATTTAATAATTCTTTTTGATAAGCTTGTAATTTTTTCTGTTCTTTATAATCGCCTAAAGACATTTTTTGTTGTTTTAGCATGCTTTCAAATTGGTCTTTACCACCATATTGTTTTTCTTCTTTTTTAACTTCTTCATCAATTTCTTTAGTGTTTACATCATCTTTATACTTATCAGCGAGTAACTTGTTTAATAAAATAGAAAATGAGCTATTCGCGATTTGTTCATCACCAATTTTATTCATAACATCTTCTACTTTAACATCACCAGCTTTAGATGAAATAATTGTATCTTCTTTTGAGTCTGTTGCGCTATTACCACATGCACCTAATAATAAAGCACTAGCCGTAACAGGTAGTAAAACTTTTTTAAATGTTTTCATAGTTGGAAACTCCTTTTGTAAGAATAACAACGTAAATATAACATATTATTTACTATTCACCAATTAGAAACCTATGATCTACGACTATAGTATTAAGAATAGAGAATAATAACGCGATTTCGTCAGGATAAATTCAGAAACAGCACGTGGTACAAAAAAGCGAGCCTAGACATAACTAGATGTCTCAGGCTCTTGGCAAATTAGGCAGCAGATGATTGAATTGAAAATGTAAAGTCTCACTGCTTAATTCATTAAGTTAGTGAGACTTATGCATGAGCTTAAGCTAAGGTAAACTTTTAACTCTAGTCATCTTTGCCGGGGTGGGACTACGAAATCTTTAATAAAAAATTAGATTTCTATCCCACTCCCACTGCATAAAATATAATTTGCTAATACTAATTGATATCACTTGATTTGACTTTATTAAGAATATTGATACCTGTTTGATGCTCTTCAATGTAGGATCCTTCATTTGAGAACAGGATAATTTTTAAATATAGAAAATCCATTACAGAATAACCCATGTTTAATGCTATTAAAAACATTAAATAGTGTCCATATTGTGGGTATAATGTACTGACATATGCACAAATCGCTGTAATAATTATAAAAGGTGTAATTAAATCAAAACAAAAATAATACTTATTTACAGGCGTATTGACGTATGTGTTATAGAATGGAATATTCTTTTGACGTAGTAATTTATGTTTTTTAAACGATTTATAATATGGAATTAAGAAAATTAAATGTATTGCTTTGTGCAAAGGATATAAAATAATCACAAGCAATAGAAATATTAAAAAATATTGATCTGTTAATTTGGTATTAGAAAAGAAATATAGAATTTCATATGCAATAAGAAAGGTAATGATAGTTGTAACTAAACTGAGAAATGCAATCCTGGGTAAGCCAAAACGTGCATTAATATCAATTTGTCTTGTACAAAGATACACTTTCTATCATACTCCCTTCAATTAATTAAGTAGTCTGTATACTTTGGTATTATCTAACTTAATTTGAGTAAGGTCAAGACTATTTTAAGGTTAAATCAATCTTAATTAATTGTGAACGAAGGAGAGAGCATATAAAAAAACAAGCTAGTTCATTTTTTAATGATTCTAGCCTGTTTTTTTTAATTATAATCAATCTTATTTATCTTTTTCAAATGCTTTAGAAATTTCTTCTCCACGATTTTGAAGGTTCTCGATATGTGATTGTAGATTTTCAATATTTGGATTGATATCTGATTTGAAATCACCAATCATTGTTTTAACTTCATCGCCAATAGATGTACCGAATTCAGTACTTTCAGTTTTAATTTGTGCAACGTAATTTGCAATATCATTAATACTTTGTTTAATTGTGTTTATTTCTCTATCAACTTCAGATTCAGCACCTGCTGGTCGTTTGTCGCGCGCTGAGAATTGGTTTGAATCCTTTTTATCACGATTCATTAAAGCTACACCAACTCCAGTTGCAATGCCTGCACCTAGACCTAGTAAAATTTGAGCTGTTTTCATAAAAATTCTCCTTATCCTTAATAATCTCTCATCTATTAATATTTTTTGTATACCCTTTTAATTGTTGTGTAAGCATGATTATTCGAATTGAGCTACGATTTCTTTTGCAATTTGAGCTTTTTGTTTATCATCAATTTGATCTTCATGAGTCTCCCATTTGTAACCAAAACCATCTATATCATTTTCATATCTTGGCAATAAATGAAAGTGTAAATGAAATACAGATTGATCCGCATATTCTCCATTGTTCTGAATAATGTTTAATCCATCTGGATTGAAGGCAGCTTTAATTGCATTGGCTACTTTAGGCAGTGCTGCGCCGATGTGTTGCATCGTTTCACTATCCGTTTCAAAAATATTTGCTGAAGCTTTTTTCGGAATTAACAATGTATGTCCTTTAGTCACTTGTGATATATCTAAAAATGCATATACAGCATCGTCTTCATATACTTTATGACTTGGAATTTCGCCATCTAAAATTTTGCTGAAAATTGTTTCTGACATGAATCTTCACTCCTTGTAAGATTGTTACTAAATATTATAGCATTACATGTATATTTCCGTCAGTTTTCAATAGTAAATTTATGACTAATCATTGATTTTTGGTACAATATATTTTGTGGAGGTGCCTTATGACAGTAAAAGTAGAACAACTTACAGGTGGTTATGGTAAACGACCTGTTATTAAAAATATAAATTTTGAATTAACACAAGGTGAAATTGTGGGCCTCATAGGCTTAAATGGTGCAGGTAAGAGTACAACGATTAAACATATGCTTGGATTATTAACTCCAATGGAAGGGAAGTTATCAATTTCTGATATTGATATTAAGCAAGACGTCGAAGCATATAGAAGAAAATTGTCGTATATTCCAGAGTCTCCGGTTATTTATGAAGAACTAACATTGCAAGAGCACATATATATGACTGCAATGGCATATGATATCAGTAAAGAGACTGCTATGGAACGTGCGCGCCCGTTACTTAAAACGTTTCGTTTAGAAGATGAATTAAATATATTTCCGAGTCATTTTTCTAAAGGGATGAAACAAAAGGTCATGATTATATGTGCGTTTATTGTAAATCCTGAATTGTATATCATAGATGAACCATTTCTTGGTTTAGATCCATTAGGTATACAATCGATGCTAGATTTAATGGTTGAAAAAAAGAATGAAGGACGTACAGTTCTCATGAGTACGCATATTTTAGCAACAGCTGAACGATATTGTGACAGATTTTTAATTATGGATGAAGGTGAAGTCGTAGCATTCGGTGATTTAAAAGCATTACAAGCTCAAACAGGCTTAAGCGGGAAAACATTAGATGAAATTTATATTCATGTGACACAAGGTGGTCAAGATACATGATGCAAGAACAAGATGCCAAACAATTATTTAGTGTAAGAAAGAATGCGATTGCTAAAGAAAAACGCTATTATAATAAATTTATTTTTAATGGGCATTTTTCGGTGTTTTTGGTCATTTTATTAGGCGCATTTATTTTAGGATATGGAGATTGGTTAAAATCAATACCTAAGAATATAAATTATGCACTTATTGCGAGTGTTATTGTAGCAATTACTTCTATGTTTCCGCTCAGAACATTACTTAAAGATGCCGACAGATTATTTTTATTACCATTTGAAAAGCATATGTCGATATATATATCGTATAGTTTGAATTATAGTTATTTTGCAAGAGTAGGTTTGCAAATAATTATGATAATCATATTATTTCCACTTTTTTATGTGTTAAATAATAAGACTTATGACTTTTATATATTATTTGCAGTGCTAATGCTGATTTTACCGTATGTAGGTTTACTATTAAAATGGCAATGGTATAAATATCGACTTGAAAGTTGGTCATTACATACATTGCTTTTTATTCTATATACATCTAGTTATTATGTCGCATTAGATGCGAAGCAAATTGCTAGTGTGACATCTATACTTTTGATAATTGGTTTAGTGATGCTATTAAAAGCACAAAATAAAAATCAATTATTTCCTTGGGAGAGATTGATAAAATCAGAACAACAACATCATATGAATTATTATAAATTCGTAAATATGTTCACCGACGTAAAACATCTTAAAGAAACTGCTGTTCGAAGAAGTTATTTAGATCCTTTATTAGGAACTCCGAAAAGCAAACAATTTAATGAAAACTATATGTACCTCTATTTATTTAAAAGGAGTTTTGCGAGAGGAAAGGACGCATTTAATATCATATTAAGACTTGTGTTAATAGCATTAATATTAATGTTTTGGCTAAACCATCCAGTTGTCACTGTGATAATAGGTAGTTTGTTCATGTATATTATATTGCTACAAATGGCACAGTTTTATACGCAACAAGCATATGGTCTTTGGCCGCAAGTATGGCCAAGTTCAGATACCAAAGTTATAAAAGGCTATGAGCAGTTTTTATATAGATTGATGGTTATCGTGGGTATATTATTTGTAATCGTTTATGTTATTACATTCCCAATGTATAGTTATTTTGGACTTCTGTTTTTCTTAGTTGGCTGGTTAACAATTAGAAATGTGATAAAAAAATTAAAATATCAAGAAGCATTATTGAAAGATTAAAAAATAGTGGTGACTCGATGTTTATTAACATCGGAGCACCACTATTTTCAGAAATGATGATTTAATTATTTTTAATGATCGTCGATAGGGAATAGATATCGCTCAAAATAACTTGAATGTTGACCACTCGCACCGAAGAATTGACTTAGTGCTGATTTATCAAAGTTATCTTTAAATACTGAAGATGCTTTAAAATCTTCGTATGCTGTTCTACTTTCAAATCCAAAATAAATTTTATAGGTTAGACCTTGTTCAGGTTTCAAGAAACGATAGCTTCTATAACCTGCAAATTGTTGGAAGTTTGTTGTTAAATTTTCCAATCTTTTTTCCAATTGATAGGCATGATCTTCGGAAGTAGGTACAAATATTACAGAATAAAAATAATCTTTATTTAATTCGCCTTCAGCTTTAAGCACTTCATAAACTAAAGGTTGCTTTAGAACTGAACTTTGCTCTGTTTCTTCGATAATTACTGAAGAATCAGATGCTGAAAATTGTAATAAGTTATGGTCAGGGTTGTTAAGTCTGATTTGATTCAAATAACCAAATGTCCCATAAGATGCATAAATTTTCATAATTTTGTCCCCCTTGCTTAAATTATGTAACTTTAAATAACTATTTTACATTACTATAGAAACAACCAGTGTTTCAAATAATTATAAAATAGACTTTGTTAATATTATAATTGATTTACAATATAAAACAATAGTCAAATGATTGGAACGGTGAAAGTAGACACTTTGTCTTTTTTATGACATTTTGTGTTATTAAAAGCCGTGATATATATCAATATGGTATCATAAATAAGAATGATTATAATGTGGGAGGATTAAAAGGTGCATACTAAAAATAATACAATCCTAGATATGATAAATGGGAAAGACGTTACACACACACCAGTGTGGTTTATGCGTCAAGCTGGGAGATCACAGCCTGAATATAGAAAATTAAAAGAAAAATATTCACTATTTGAAATAACGCACCAACCTGAATTGTGTGCTTATGTTACACATTTACCAGTAGATAATTATAATACAGATGCTGCAGTATTATATAAAGATATTATGACACCATTACAACCAATCGGTGTAGATGTAGAAATTAAATCAGGTATAGGTCCAGTTATACACAATCCAATTAAAAATATGCAAGATGTTGAGAAATTAGGACACATTAATCCGAAGCGTGATGTACCTTACGTATTGGATACGATAAAACTATTGACTGAAGAAAAATTGAATGTGCCTTTGATTGGTTTTACAGGTGCCCCGTTCACACTGGCAAGTTATATGATTGAAGGTGGACCTTCTAAGAACTATAATTTTACAAAAGCAATGATGTATAGTGATGAAGCGACATGGTTTGCATTGATGGATCATTTAGTAGATATGTCCATTACATATACGACGGCACAAATTGAAGCAGGTGCACAACTCATTCAAGTTTTTGATTCATGGGGCGGAGCGCTAAATGTAGAAGATTATCGCTATTATATTAAACCAGCTATGAATAAATTAATTAGTGGTATTAAAGCAAAACACAATGTTCCGGTTATTTTATTTGGTGTTGGTGCAAGTCATTTAGCTGAAGAATGGAATAGTTTACCGATAGATGTCTTAGGTCTAGATTGGAGACTTTCAATAAAAGAAGCACAATCGATGAACATCACTAAGACACTTCAAGGGAATTTGGATCCATCATTATTATTGGCACCATGGGAAGTCATTGAGCCTAGATTAAAAGAGATACTTGATCAAGGTCTAGACCATGGTAAGCATATATTCAACTTAGGTCATGGTGTGTTTCCAGAAGTACAACCTGAGACTTTAAAACGTGTAACCACGTTTGTACACGAATATACACGAAGATAGTAAGACATAAATTTTAGCTATCAAGATTTACAAATATTATGTCATATAAATCTAAAAATTATTAAACAAAAGGATGATTTTAAAATGACAAAAACTATAGGTTTGTTAGTAATGGCTTATGGCACACCATATCAAGAAAGTGATATAGAAGCTTATTATACTGATATTAGACATGGGAAAAAACCTACGGATGAAGAGTTGAAGGACTTAAAAGATAGATATCAATTTATTGGTGGTTTATCACCTTTAGCGAATACAACACAAAAACAAGGTGAAGCACTTTGCGATGCATTAAACCAAGATTATGATGATGTTGAATTCAAGTTATATATTGGTTTAAAACATATCCATCCGTTTATTGAGGACGCTGTTCAGTCAATGCATGAAGATGGTATTGATGAAGCGGTTACTGTTGTATTAGCGCCACATTATTCAAGTTTTTCTGTGGGAGCGTATAATACACGTGCACAAAAAGAGGCTGATAAGTTTGGCATCACGTTAAAGCATGTTGAACATTATTATCAACAGCCCAAATTCATTCAATATTGGACTGAAAAAATTAATGAGACATTAACTGAAATTCCGAAAGATGAACATGATAAGACAGTACTTGTGGTTTCAGCGCACAGTCTGCCTAAGGGATTGATTGAAAAAAATAATGATCCATACCCGAATGAATTGAAGCATACAGCGGAATTATTGGAGCAACATTCTGATATCATTCATGTAGCTGAAGGATGGCAGTCGGAAGGGAACACTGGCACACCTTGGTTAGGTCCAGATGTACAAGATTTAACTAAGTCATTATTCAATGAGCATGGTTATAAACACTATATATATACACCAGTTGGCTTTGTGTGTGAGCATTTAGAAGTTTTATATGATAATGACTATGAGTGTAAGGTTGTATGTGATGCACTGGGTGTACATTATTATCGTCCTGCTATGCCTAATACAGATCCATTATTTATTGGTGCTATAGTTGATGAAATTAAAAATGTTTATTAAAGGAAGCGTGAATTATTTTGACGAACAGTATCGCAATCATTGGTGGAGGCATTACAGGGTTATCTAGCGCTTATTTTATCAAAAAACAACGTCCTGACATCGATGTAACAATTTATGAAGCCACGTCTCGTACGGGTGGAAAAATTCAAACCTATAGAAAAGATGGTTACACGATTGAATTAGGACCTGAATCATATCTTGGTCGTAAACAAATCATGACAGATATTGCTAAAGATATCGGCCTTGAGAAAGATTTAATTACCAATCAAACAGGTCAATCGTATATCTATGCGAAAAATAAATTATATCCTATCCCAGGTGGTTCTATTCTAGGCATCCCAACAGATATCAAACCATTTGCTAAGACTAAATTAATATCACCAATCGGTAAGTTGCGAGCAAGTATGGATTTGTTTAAAAAACCAGTTGAAATGCAAGGTGATATTTCGGTTGGTGCGTTCTTTAGACAGCGCTTAGGTCATGAAGTTTTGGAAAATCTAATTGAGCCACTGATGGGTGGTATTTATGGAACAAATATTGATCAATTAAGTTTGATGAGTACTTTTCCAGAGTTTAAAAGAAGAGAAGAACAATTTGGAAGTTTAATTAGAGGCATGCGTCATGAGAAATTAGAACGACAAAAGCAACGACAATTGTATCCGGGTGCGCCTAAAGGTCAATTCAAACAATTTAGACATGGTCTGAGTTCATTTATTGAACATTTGACAGAGTATGTAAAAGAGCAGGGTGTGAAAATTAATTTTAATACACCTGTTAATGATATTGTCTCATCACAAATAGGTTATGATATTGTCACAGATGAAGATAAACTTACCTTTGATCGTATACTTGTAACAACACCACACCAAACGTTTATGCAATGGTTTGATAATGATCCAGCATTTGATTATTTTAAAACTATGGATGCGACAACTGTTGCTACAGTAGTGTTAGCATTCGATGAAAAAAACATTGAAAACACGTATGATGGTACGGGATTTGTCATAGCACGAACTAGTGAAACAGATATAACAGCTTGTACGTGGACAAGTAAAAAATGGCCATTTACGACGCCAGAAGGTAAAGTGTTATTACGTGCATATGTTGGTAAACCTGATGATTCTGTTGTTGATGAGCATACTGATGAAGAGCTAGTAGACATTGTTAAAAGAGATTTGAAGCAGATGATGACGTTTAAAGGTTCACCAGACTTTAGCATCGTTAATAGATTACCGAAAAGTATGCCTCAATATCATGTTGGTCATATGGATCAAGTCAAAGCGATACAGGCACATGTAAAGGAAAATTATCCGAAACTAAGGATTACAGGTGCGCCATTTGAAGCAGTTGGTTTGCCAGATTGTATACAACAAGGAAAAAATGCAGTCTCTGAATTGCTTGAAACTATTTAGTTATATTTAAAATAAAAAAATGTACCATCTCTTTAGCAATATTTTCGAAAAGAGATGGTATTTTTGCATTGTTTAAATTAGTTAAATTCAATATAAATTTATGAGATACTGTATAAGTAGCTTTGATTGAATACAATTAAACGAAAACTTTAAGTTTTTTGGGGGGAGATATAGATATGACAGATATAATTATTGTGCATTCAAAATATGGTGATGCATCTAATCATTGGTATGAATGGTTAGCAAATAATCTTGAATTAGAAGGTTATGATGTCACTTTATTTAACATACCCGTTGATGAAAATAATCAAATCGAAACATGGGTTAGCAAAATGAAAGAACAAGTTCAAATTAATAAATATGAAACGTATTTTGTTACACATGGCTTAGGTACACTGGCAGCACTAAAATATATTGAAGAATCTAAAATAGATCATATCGAAGGCTTATTTAGTATTGCTGGCTTTATGGAAGATACAAAAGTTTTTTCTGAAAATGTAAATACAGATAAATACCGAATAGACTATGAACAAGTGAAAGACAAAGTAGATAATTTTTATGGACTATGTGCAAAAGATGATACGCATGTGTCTTATAAAGAAACTAAACGTCTAATGGATACTTTAGGTGGTAAGTGTAAGGTTACTGATTTTGGTGGTCATTTTATGGAAGATGATGGATTCACAACTTTTACTAGATTGCAAAGTAAAATGCAGGAGATTATGAGTGGATAATGGAAGATATAATTAGTTTGTACATGTCTGGTTTATATGTCAGGTTTGTGGAAAAGCTTAATTATTGGATTTTATTTATATAAATAGGGAACAAAAATTAAAAATTTATAGATAAAGTCTGTTTTTACACAAATTAATCTGTAGAACCCATTGACTATGTACTGAAAACTTTATATACTAAGTTAGTCTTGTTTGATAGGGCATGTGCAAACATTAATTATGGCATTTCAATTTTAACTATAAATTAAGATAATGTTAATTATTTTTAAGATATTGTTGACATTAGGTAAATAATTATGGTATATTAATTGGGTAAGCGTTATTAATAATATTAACGCGGGATGGAGCAGTTCGGTAGCTCGTCGGGCTCATAACCCGAAGGTCGGTGGTTCAAATCCGCCTCCCGCAATTTTTTACATAGGTCTCGTAGTGTAGCGGTTAACACGCCTGCCTGTCACGCAGGAGATCGCGGGTTCGATTCCCGTCGAGACCGCCATTTTTATTAAGGTTCAGTAGCTCAGTTGGTAGAGCAATGGATTGAAGCTCCATGTGTCGGCAGTTCGACTCTGTCCTGAACCATTTTTAGCTTTATACTTTGGCGGTTGTGGCGAAGTGGTTAACGCATCGGATTGTGGTTCCGACATTCGTGGGTTCGATTCCCATCATCCGCCCCATAATCGTAAAGTGCGGGTGTAGTTTAATGGCAAAACCTCAGCCTTCCAAGCTGATGTTGTGGGTTCGATTCCCATCACCCGCTCCATTTTAATTATTCCACAGTAGCTCAGTGGTAGAGCTATCGGCTGTTAACCGATCGGTCGTAGGTTCGAGTCCTACCTGTGGAGCCATGGCCCCGTGGTCAAGCGGTTAAGACACCGCCCTTTCACGGCGGTAACACGGGTTCGAGTCCCGTCGGGGTCATACAAACAGAGGTGAATTATCGCTTCTGTTTTTTTATATGGAGAGTTGTCCGAGCTGGCCGAAGGAGCACGCCTGGAAAGTGTGTAGGCGCCACAAGCGTCTCGAGGGTTCGAATCCCTCACTCTCCGTTAATTCGATATTCCTCGTTATTCTTCGTTAAACTAAACGTTGATATAACGGGGTTTTGTTGTATATTGATATCCTTCGTTATATACCGTGAATAATGTATAAATTAATTGCTAATCCCGAAAATAACCAAATAATGATAGGGTTTGTTTGATTGAATATATGTATACAAAAAAGTTAGCAAAAAAATAAAAACTGAAATGACATCATATAAAATCATGTTAGAATAAAATTATGAGTAAGTTAGATGGATGGTGGCTAATCTTAGTATAAAGTGAGGTGGTGCTTATGCAGGTACCTATAAAAACTTTAGAAAGGAGACGCCTTGTGTGGTTTCAATTGTAGAAGCATTACACTTAATGTTAGGTTTCGGTATGTTCATCGTTACCATGTTAAGTTTAGTGATTGTAATTGTTAATTTAAACCATAAAAAATAACCATCTCTAGCTTTGACGAGTTCGATGGTTATTAGATCACTATTAAACAGTCACCGTCTTTTTAACGGGCTCAAAAGGGCAATGCATCTCAACTGCGTTGCCTCTTTATATGTATAATTTTACCTAAAAAAAGGACAGAAGACAACTACAAAAGAGATTATGAATAAATAATATGGTATGTTCATCGTTACCATGTTAAGTTTAGTGATTGCAATTTTTAAATTAAGCCATAAAAAATAACCATCTCTAGCTTTGACGATTAGTAGATGGTTATTAGATCACTATTAAACAGTCACCGTCTTTTTAACGGGCTCATAAGGGCAATGCAATGCAAGTGCGTTGCCTCTTTACTGTATAATTTTACCTAAAAAAAGAACAGAAGACAACAATATTTCTAATTAAACAGTGCCAGTAATTTTTACAAAAGTGATTTATATGAGCTAAAAAGTTTAGGTTATATTTTTGAATGTTACCATAAGTGTAAGCGAACTAATAATATTTCATAAATGAAATGGAGATTTAAAAATGGATAATAGAATAGATTATTATGAGGTAGCAAAAGAAGAATTAAATCTAATTATGGATTTAGAAAAACAACTCAAGAAGACTTCTATCGATCGTAAATTGCGCGAATTAATAAAAATACGTGTGTCTCAAATCAATGGATGTGCTTTCTGCATCGGAATGCATACTGCAGATGCTAGAAAAATGAAAGTATCAGAAGAACAAATTTATTTACTGAATGCATGGGATGATACAAATATTTATTCAGAGAAAGAGAAATTAGCGTTTAAATTGGCAGAGGCTATTACACATATTTCTAAAAATGGTGTGCCAACTGCTCTATACAACGAAGTACGTGCATGCTATTCCGAAGAAGAATATACTGACTTAGTATTAATTATTAATCAAATTAATATGTGGAATAGATTGTCAATTGCTATGGGCAACCAACATACTGTTTAATACAAGCACTCAAAAGGGGTCATCCAACTATACTTAGATGACCCCTTATTTATAATGTTAATCTTCCTGTTCATCTGTTAATACTTTTCCATTTTTGGCATCGATTGTTAATTCATGTTTAGTTGTGTCTTTTTGCAAATCTAAATCATAAACTAATTTGCCATCATCTTTTGAAAGTGACCACTCTTTGATATCACCATTAAATGATTTTTGACCTTTTTTAATGGCATCTTTATAATCTATCGCATCACTATATTTAAATGTATCTTGAGTGTCTACAGAGTCTTCTTTTTCAGATGTTTTGTGTAATACTTTTTGGTTTTTATCAGAAATAACGATTTCTGATTCTTCATTATTACTTTGTTGTTCTATTTTATAGACCCATTCACCGTTACTTTCTTCAAATGAAATGCCTTTCAATGATTGACCAGAGTATTCACTTTGTGCTTTTTTAATGGCATCTTCTGGACTTGTTTTTACCTTATCTAATTGTGTGACTTGTTTTTCTAAAGTCTCTTTACTAGGTTTATTTGAATTCGAATTATCATTAGTATTTTCTTGATCATTATTACCACAAGCTGTTAGTAATAGGGCTGATAATGATAAAGTAGTTAATGTTTTTAATTTCATTTAATATCACTCCCATTTTATATTTAATAATTAATTACCCAGTATATATGTTAACAAAACTAAATTTTATGAAAAATAGTCATATATTTTATATAACTAGTATATTTAAATAATCACAGGCTATGTTAAATATGGTTAAACGCGTTATAATATAGAATGAGATGGAGGAATGTTAGAGTGGATTTTTGGTTGAAACAACAAGCTAAACAAAATGGGGAACGTATCTTTGTGGATGATGGTGTAACGCAATTAACCTTTTCACAAATGTATCAACGTGCTACGAGCCTAGCATACGCATTAAATCAACTCGACCGTTCAAGAATAGGGTTATATATAAATAATTCAATTGATTCTATCGTACTAATAAATGCGGCATGGGTTGCGGGAATTGAAATAGCAATGATTAATACGCGTTTAACGAAACGAGAAATGATAGCGCAAATGGCATCGATTGACATAGATACAGTGATTGCAGTCGAGACACTTGAATTAGAACAATTAAATATCGTGTCTTTAAATACACTTATGACAGAGAATATCGATAAACAATATGAAGTCAATTTCACACAGAATCGAATTGCTTCTATTATGTTTACATCAGGTACTACGGGTCCTCAGAAAGCAGTGCCTCAAACGTTTAACAATCATTTGGCAAGTGCCATTGGTTGTAAGGAAAGTTTAGGATATAATCAACAAACGAAATGGTTATCAGTGTTACCTATTTATCATATATCAGGATTAAGTGTTGTATTAAGAGCATTGATTGAAGGATTTACTTTACGTATTGAAGCGAAATTTAATGCTGGAAATATGTTGAAGATTATAATGGATGAATCACCGACACATCTTTCATTAGTACCACAAACATTGAAATGGCTTATGGATGCAGGTTTAAATCAACCATATAACATAGAAAAAATACTGCTCGGTGGGGCCAAACTCACAAGTACTTTAATTACAGAGGCATTGTCGCATGAGCTACCAATCTATAATTCTTTTGGGATGACAGAAACATGTTCGCAATTTTTAACGGCTTCACCAGAAATGCTAAGCCAACGCTATGATACAGTAGGTAAACCGAGTGAAAATGTCAGCGTAAAAATTAAGGATGCAAATTTAGACGGACATGGTGAACTTCTTATTAAAGGTGAAAATGTTATGAACGGATACTTATATCCATTAAACAAAGCGAACACGTTTGAGGATGGTTATTTCAAAACTGGGGATATTGCTGAAATCGATAAAGAGGGCTTTGTTATGATTTATGATCGCAGAAAGGATCTTATCATCAGTGGTGGTGAAAATATTTATCCTTACGAAATAGAAACTGTGGCAAAGCAATTTTCAAAAATCGAAGACGCTATGTGCATTGGAGTTGAAGATGAAACATGGGGTGCGGTACCTATGCTATATTATGTGGCGGATGAGTTAATATCAGAAGAACAGTTATATGAATATTTTGCTAAACATCTTGCAAAATTTAAAATACCAAAACGATTCCAATGTGTTAAGTCCTTACCGTATACCTCAACCGGTAAGTTGCAGCGCAATCACTTATAAATTTTCTAAGGAGACGCTATGAAAATAGTAGATATCAACTTTTACCATTATGAAACTAAGTTTAAAGTGCCGGTGATTACACCAAAAGTAACGATGACATCACGTAAAGTACTCTTAATAGAACTTATTACAGAGAAGCAAAATCATTACTTTGGTGAGAGTAATGCATTTGAGACAGCATGGTACACAAATGAGACCATTGAAATTGTACAAACTCAGGCAGAGCTGTGGTATTCAAAATATAAAAATCGAACATTTGATCATTTTTCAGAAATTCAAAGTGCGTTAGATGATTTGTACGAATATCCATCGACTCGAAATACATTAATGATGGCCTGTTATCCTATGTTCCATGATTTGCACGCCTTTCATGTACCTTATGGCGCAACGTTAAACGGTTTGACAGAAGAAACTTTGCGACAATTATCCGATACGAAACCTGAACGTGTTAAGATTAAATGGACAGCTAATATATTAAATGATATTGCAACTGTAAAAAACTTGCCAGCAGATATACAAATTACAGTTGATGCAAATGAATCGTTAAATTTAAATCAGGCTGCGCAATTGAAAGCGTTAATTGATGAACGTATTTTATATATTGAAGAACCGTTTAAATCTTTAGAACAGTTAAATCATTTCAATGAACATGATTTGCCGCCAATTGCAATTGATGAAAAAGCAACGTCAGATAGAGCAATCATTGATGCGATTGAGCAATATGAGGTGGATGTAGTTGTTTTGAAGCCGTTTAGACTGGGTGGGATTGATAAGACGTTAACAATAATAGAAATACTTAAGCGTAAAAATATTAAATTTGTTATTGGTGGCATGTATGAGTATGGCTTAAGTAGATATTTTACTGCAATGTTGGCACAATATGCGGATTATCCAAGTGATATTACGCCTGAAGGGTATTATTTTGAAAACGACATTGTGCAATATTCAGGCATATTAAAAGGAGGTTCAATTTATTTTGAACCTCCTAAGGTAGATATGACGCAATTGGGACGTATCATTTCATAATGCTTAATGCTTATCTTTTTTCTTTAATGGTACAGGGTCAAACCCACCTTTATGAAGAGGATGACATTTGGATATTCTTTTAATGCCTAACCAAGTGCCTTTTATGGCACCATAAACTTGAATGGCTTCTCGTGTATACTCAGAGCACGTTGGATAGAAACGACAAGTAGCAGGAGTTAAAGGTGAAATAAAGTGTTGATAAATATGAATGAGTCCAAGAAATATTTTTTTCATAGTTTTGCCTCCAACAAAAATCTTAGCATTGATAGTTTAACATATTATGAGGAAGCGTGATGTATGTGAAGTTTAGAGATAAAGATAATGATGAAGTTTATTTAACGTATAAAATAAATAAAGACATTGCAGATGGTCAACATGTATTAGTGATTCCTATTTTTAAGCAACAATTACTGTTTACACAACATAAAATACGAGGTATAGAATTTCCAGGTGGTAAAAAAGAGGCTGGAGAAACAAGCGAAATGGCAGCTTCAAGAGAACTATTTGAAGAAACTGGGGCTTCCATTAAACACTGTGAATATATTGCGCAATACAGAGTGGACCGTCAAAGTGGGTATAGTTTTACTAAAGATGTATTTATGGTTGAAGTTGAAGAGATTGTACAACAACCCAATTATTATGAAACAGATGGTCCGCTGCTTTTTCAACATACGGATCAAATTGCAGAAGCTAAGAAAAGTTATTTGCTAAAAGATGCAGCGATACTACATTGTTTAGAGAGAGTGAGTGAACTTGGGTATTATTAATAAAAAGAGGATGCCTGTCGACGCAAAGCATCACATTTTTGAAGAAATTACGTATCAAGTAGACGGTTTAAAAGTCCGTGGATTATTAATGTTACCAAATGAGAATGTCAAGCGAATAGTAGTTTACTTGCGAGGAGGCAAGGGGCAAGTAGGAAAAGTAAGAACAGGCAGACTCATGCAATTTGCAGATGCAGAGACACTCGTGTTCGGACCGTATTATCGAGGTAATAACGGAAGTGAAGGTAAGGATGAATTCTACGGTGCAGACTTACATGATGTTACCGAAGCAGTCCGTATTTTACATCAACTGTATCCTGATTGTGCGATACATATGGTTGGCTTTTCTAGAGGAGGGCTTCAAGGATTATTAACTTTCCAAGATTTACCAGTATCTAGTTATATCATTTGGGGTGGAGTGTCAGACATATATCTCATGTATGAAGAACGCATCGATTTAAGAGGTATGTTAAAGCGTATGGTGGGTCACCCTAGAAAGCAAGCGGACGCTTATCATGAACGGGATGCCATAGCACAAATTACAGCATCAAGTCCTCCAATTCTCATCGTTCACGGCGGACAAGATCAACAAGTAGGTATTCACAACGCATATTATTTAGCAGATCAGTTGGATAAAATAGGAACAACATATCGTACGTTTTATCAAATGGAGGAAGGTCATGTGCCTAGACCATTCGCATTAACAAATACTTTAAGTTGTGTTAAACAATGGATGATGGATGTTGAAACAGGTAACATCAAATCACACAAATCATCAAAATAATTAGGTTATAAGACGTATATGTATTGGGGGTTAAACGATTTTTGCAATCGAATAATCAAAAAAGCAGGTTTCACTATCGAAAAGTGAAACCTGCTTATATCATCTTTATTTAAAGCCACCATTTGTAGCTAAATCTTCAACATCGTCTCCAAATTTTTCGAAATTGTTTTTGAAGCGATTAATTAAATCTTGAGCTTGTTCTCTATATGCTTCTGGTTTGCTCCAGGCATTAATTGGGTTAAGTAATGTTTGAGGTACATCTTTGACTTTTACAGGAATGTCTAATCCAAACATATCATCTTTGATATATTCAGCATCACGTAATTCACCAGTAATGGCTTGGTTAACCATTTGTCTTGTGTAACTAAGGCTAATGCGGCGGCCAACACCATATTTACCACCAGTCCATCCAGTGTTAACAAGGTATACGTCAACACCATGTTTATCAATTAAATTACCTAATAAATCAGCATATACTTTAGCATTTAATGGTAAGAACGGTGAACCGAAACAAGTTGAGAATGATGGTTCAGGTTCAGTTACACCACGTTCTGTCCCTGCCAATTTAGCAGTGAACCCACTTAAGAAATGATACATAGCTTGGTCTTTTGATAATTTAGAAATTGGAGGTAACACACCAAATGCATCTGCTGTTAAGAAAATTATCGTATTTGGATGTGCTGCTTTCGATGGTGTAACGATATTCTCGATATGATTGATAGGGTAAGCAGCTCTAGTATTTTCAGTATAGTGATTATCATCGAAATCAACATCACCCTCTTCGTCTACAACCACATTTTCTAAAATAGTGCCATATTTGATTGCATCATAGATTTGTGGTTCTTTCTTATGAGATAGATTAATTGCTTTTGCATAACAACCACCTTCAATATTGAAGATGCCATTATCATTCCAACCATGTTCATCATCGCCAATAAGTTTACGTGTTGGGTCTGCAGAAAGTGTTGTTTTACCAGTACCGGATAAACCGAAGAATAATGCTACATCGCCTTTTTCACCGACGTTTGCAGAGCAGTGCATACTCATGATTTTATCTTTTGGTAATAAGTAGTTCATTACGGAGAAAATACCTTTTTTCATTTCACCAGCGTATTCTGTCCCACCGATTAAAATGACTTTATGTTTGAATGAAGTAATAATGAATGTTTCAGAATTTGTACCATCTACTGCTGGATCAGCTTTAAAATGTGGTGCTGAAACGATTGTGAAGTTTGGTTTGATTTCTTGAGCTTCTTCTTTAGAATTCGGACGAATAAACATATTTTGCGCAAATAAATTATGCCATGCTAATTCATTAACTACAGTGAGTTTTAATTGTGAATCTGCGTCACTTCCGGCATAACCGTTGAAGACATAAAGTTCGTCTTTTTGGTCTAGATAATTTAAGACTTTATCATATAGTTTTAAAAATGTTTCTTCCTCGATAGGTTGGTTAATATTACCCCAGTCGATATCGTCTCTATAAGATGGCTCAGTTACGATAAACTTATCTTTTGGTGAACGACCTGTATATTTCCCAGTCTTAGCATTAATTGCACCAAGTTCAGTTAGTTCACCTTCATTATTATTTAAAATTTTGTTATACAACTGAGTTGTAGATAATTGGAATAATGAAGTCTGCTTGTCTAGAATGTTTTCAATTTTGCTTGTATACGTGTATGTATCTACCGCCATACTTAATCCCTCCACGCTATTTGTTGATGTAAGCCTTTACAATTACAGAGTATAACACATATGAAGTAATAGTCCACATCATTTTAAAAGGAATTTTAAATAAATATTAATAAATGTAAAATTGACATTATATCTTATATTCGGTACTATATATGTTAACGGATTCTCTTATCCTGAGAGGCGGAGGGACATGGACCCAATGAAGCCCAGCAACCTCTTCATTTATTTGAAGAAAGGTGCCAAACCGTTTGCAGACAAATAGCGTCTGAACGATAAGAGCGAATGGACGTATAAAGGGCCTTCTCTCTATTTACTATAGTGCAGAAGGCCTTTTTTAATGAGCTCAACAGAGAGAGAATTTTCGTAATTTAAAACTAAAGGAGCAAATTATGACATATAATAGAAGATTATTTACTTCAGAATCTGTAACAGAAGGGCATCCAGACAAGATTGCAGACCAAGTATCGGATGCAATCTTAGATGAAATATTAAAAGACGATCCCAATGCACGTGTTGCTTGTGAAACGACTGTCACAACAGGGATGGCTTTAATTTCAGGAGAAATATCAACAACGACATATGTAGATATTCCAAAAGTAGTGAGAGAGACAATTAAGGAAATAGGTTATACACGTGCCAAATATGGTTATGATAGTCAAACGATGGCAGTATTAACTGCAATTGATGAACAATCACCTGATATTGCACAAGGCGTAGATACAGCTCTTGAATATAGAAATGATGCTTCAGAAGAAGAAATTGAAGCGACAGGTGCTGGTGATCAAGGGTTAATGTTTGGTTATGCAACTAATGAAACGGATACGTATATGCCGTTACCAATATTCTTATCTCATCAATTAGCAAAACGCTTATCTGATGTACGTAAAGATGACATATTAGACTATTTACGTCCCGATGGTAAAGTACAAGTAACTGTAGAATATGATGAACAAGATCAACCACATCGTATTGATACAGTTGTTGTATCGACTCAGCATGCTGAAGATATTGAATTAGCACAAATTCAAGATGATATTAAACAACATGTTATATATCCAACAGTACCAGAACACTTACTAGACGATGAGACTAAATTTTATATTAATCCAACTGGACGATTTGTAATCGGTGGACCACAAGGTGATGCTGGTTTAACGGGTCGTAAGATTATCGTTGATACTTATGGCGGTTATGCGCGTCACGGCGGTGGATGCTTCAGTGGTAAAGATCCTACAAAAGTTGACCGTTCTGCCGCTTATGCTGCTCGTTATGTAGCGAAGAATATTGTAGCAGCAGAATTAGCTGATAAATGTGAGGTACAACTAGCGTATGCTATTGGTGTAGCAGAGCCAGTTTCTATTTCAATAGATACATTTGGTACTGGAAAAGTATCTGAAAATGAATTAGTGGATGCAGTGAGACAACACTTTGATTTAAGACCCGCAGGTATTATTAAAATGCTCGACTTGAAACATCCAATTTATAAACAAACTGCTGCCTACGGTCACTTTGGTCGTACAGACGTTTTATTACCTTGGGAAAAATTAGATAAAGTAAATGTATTAAAAGATGCAGTTGCACATTAATACGTAATTTTATAAATTTGAAACTTTACTATCGATTGATTAGCAATTTTCTATTATAATGAAGTTATTGAACACATAAAGGAGCGTTTGGGTTATGAATTCATTTGGACCAATTGAAATTGGTTTAATCGTGGCAATTGTAGTAGCGGTCATTTGTTTGATTTTATTTATTGTCGCTTTGAAAAGTAAGAAAAAGGCACAAGAAAAAGTAGAAGCACAATATAAATCAAGAGAACAACAATTGAGCGATGCACATGAAGAAGAGTTAGAAAAAGAAAGAATTGAAAATAAAAAGACAGTAACGAAACAACAAGAAGAATATACTGCTACGGTTAATTCCAAAGATAGAGAAATTGATGCATTGAAATTATTCTCTAAAAATCAAAGTGAATATGTAACTGATATGAGGTTGATTGGTATACGTGAAAGACTAGTCAATGAGAAAAGAATTCGCCCTGAAGATATGCATATCATGGCAAATATATTTTTACCAAGAAATGAATTTAGTGAAGTACAACGTATCAGTCATCTAGTATTGACACGTACTGGTTTATACATTATCGATTCACAAGTTTTAAAAGGTCATGTTTATAATGGCGTGAGCGCTGCTCAGTTTAAAGAACAGCCTATGATGGAACAAGTGTTTAGTACATTAGATCTTGATAGAACTACACCACAAACGTTAGTTTTAGATCAAAATGAGGATAAAGAATCTTTATCATTTGTTAACTATACAACACATCTAAACGAAATTGAAAAACTTGCGGGCGATATTCAAACAGAATTAAACTTGAAATTTACACCGACAACTATTTTATATTTCAATCCAAAAAATGATGGTGCAGTGACGATTTCAAACTATGCACAAAGTTCAAATACTAAAGTGCTTGTTGGTCCAGAACAGTTAGATGAATTCTTTAATAAATTTGTTTTTCATGGTCGAATTCAATATAATGTTGAAGACTTACAACGTGTTATGGATGAAATTGAATCATTTAATTAGTACTATAAAAGTAACAGCGTGAATATTGCGCTGTTACTTTTTTTATTTCTAAAATGAGCACATATTTATTGTTGGAAAAGGGAATAATGAAAATATGATGAAATAAAATGGAAAAAAGAGGCGATTTATATGGAATATATTTCATTTTATAATGGAAATGAAATGCCGATTGTCGGATTAGGTACATTTCGTGTAGAAAATAATGATGAGTGTAAAGCATCAGTTAAACATGCAATTGAGAGTGGCTTTACACATATAGATACAGCTATGATTTACGAAAATGAAGATAAAGTGGGTGAGGGAATTGCTGAAGGTCTAGCTGCAACTGGTCTAAAGAGAAGTGATTTATTCATTACCTCTAAATTATGGCTAGCTGATTATGGTCGTGAAAATGTGGCAGAAGCATATGAAACAAGTTTGAAAAAATTAGGGTTAGATTATCTAGATTTATATTTAATGCATTGGCCTGGTACGGATGAAGCGGTCATGATTGATACTTGGCAAGGTATGGAAGATTTGTATAAAGAAAATAAAGTGAAGAATATTGGAGTAAGTAATTTCAATGTTGAACATTTAGAAGCATTATTAGCGCAAGTTTCTATTAAACCTGTGATAAACCAAGTTGAGTTTCATCCGTATTTATTACAAGCATCATTAAATAGATATTTAGATGTTCAAAATATTCACATGGAATCGTGGTCTCCATTAATGAATGCACAAATTTTAGAAGATGAAACTGTGAAAGCGATAGCTAAAGAAGTTGGGAAATCTCCAGCGCAAGTTATTATACGCTGGAATATTGAGCATGGTGTTGTCGTAATACCTAAATCTGTTACACCATCACGTATAGAAGAGAATTTGGAAGTATTCGATTTTTCATTAACTGCTGAACAAATTGAGAGACTAGACAAACTAAATGAAAATAGTAGAATTGGTCCAGATCCAGTTGAATATAGTGGACATTAGTTTAGATAAAAAAGTGTGTGCCTTCAAAGGTTGCGAAGGCGCACACTTTTTGTATGCAATATGAAGAGGATTTTCGATACATTTGGATATTTAAATTAAAATATATCCAAGAAAACATGCTAAAAATGATGTGCCGTACTGCAAGATTGAATAGATAATAAAATATTTTATATTTTTTTCTATTGTTAGTAATTGAACAAGCTCTGAAGAAAGTGTTGAGAATGTAGTTAAACCACCTAAAATACCTACTACGAGAAATGCATTTAACCATGTTACATGTAATGCCATACCCATAAACAGTCCAATTAACATACTTCCTACTATATTCACGATGGGTGTACCAATCGGAATAATATAGTTTGATTTTGCGTTACAAATATTTGTAATAGCTGCACGGATAACTGCACCAATACCGCCACCTAGCATGACTAATAAGACGTTAATCATGAAAAATATCCCCCCAGTTTAACTCCGATGTAACAAAACAATAAACCAAGTACATAACTTAATAAAGCATATGTAAACATTAAAACGTATGCGCTTTGTTCAAGAAAACGTATGAGTTCAAATTGAAAGGTTGAAAATGTCGTTAGAGCACCAAGAAAGCCTGTTGTAATACCTTTTTTTAGTAATAGATTATTATTAAAATATTTAATTGCTACTGTCCCTAATAGTCCCATTAAGAAAGCGCCGATTAAATTTGCATATAAGGTACCAGTAGGGAAGCCAGATGAATCACTTATCAAAGATAAGCCATATCTCAACAATGCCCCAATGGCACCACCGAAAAAAATAAATAAGTATTGCATACGGTTATCTTTCCTTTCGTGTAAAGGTGATAAAGAATTTATATTGATGATTGGTATAATATACCACACTTAATAATTATAGCTGAGACAAACATTGATGTCTCAGCTACATAATTAAAATATGATACCAAATGTGGAGAGTGCAGCAATGATATGAATGACTATTACGACTAAAATAACATAAGGCAATAGTTTGCTTGCATTTACTATCCAATCTGATTTTTCACGCGCGTGTTTGATGGATTTATCTGCAAAAATAATCGAAATAATTAAAATAATTGCGTTAATAATACTGCATACAAAGATTAGCTTGATCATTGAATTAAAATGCATGTTTAATAGAGGGTTTCTAGTATTGAAGTAAAAACTAATTATGATCAGTATACTAGATAAATAAAAATAAAGTTTTGAGCGTGCCATAAAGACCTCCTAATGCGAATCATTAAATCATAATATCATAAATTTAAAATAATTTAATGATATTTACAATATTAGATTATGAATAATACAAAATATATTTAAAGAAATTCTTTTGATTATTAAAACGGATACTCGTATATTACCATATAAAGGGAGATTTATTTCATTAATGAGTACCATGACTCAAGCAAAAAGTTAGAATTTTAATAGTAATGGTGGTATAAATGAATTGTATGGTTAATAAAACCGTTATCAAATAATTCATTTTTGGATTATTTATTTTAGTCAGGAGGAAGAAGCAATGGCAAAATTAAATGTTGAAGTATTTGCAGATGGTGCAGATATTGAAGAAATGAAAGCAGCTTATAAAAATAAACAGGTTGATGGTTTTACAACTAATCCAAGTTTAATGGCAAAAGCAGGTGTAACTGACTATAAAGCTTTCGCTGAAGAAGCTGTACGTGAAATTCCTGATGCTTCTATTTCATTTGAAGTATTTGCAGATGATTTAGAAACAATGGCGAAAGAAGCTGAAATTTTAAAACAATATGGAGATAATGTATTTGTTAAAATTCCAGTCGTAAATACAAAAGGGGAATCAACGATTTCGCTAATTAAAAAATTATCAGCAGAAAATGTTCGTTTAAATGTTACTGCTGTTTATACTTTAGATCAAGTAAAAGAAATAACTGAAGCTGTTACTGAAGGTGTTCCGACATATGTATCAGTATTTGCTGGACGTATTGCTGACACAGGTGTAGACCCAATTCCTTTAATGAAAGAAGCGGCTGAAGTTACGCATAGTAAAGCAGGTGTGAAATTATTATGGGCAAGTTGCCGTGAAGTCATCAACGTGATCCAAGCAGATGAAGTAGGCGCAGATATCATTACATGTCCTGCTGACGTAGTTAAAAAAGTAAATAATAACTTAGGACGCGACATCAACGAATTATCTGTTGATACAGTACAAGGATTTGCTAAGGATATCCAAAGTTCTGGTTTATCTATTCTTTAATATCATTCCCCTATGAACAAAGAGTTTGTAGGGGTTTTCTTTGTTCTTTAAAAAGAAAAAGGGAAAATCATATAATCTTAAATTCTTCTAGTTTATCCATCATATCTTTTTCCATTTTTTGAGTTATATGTATATAAAATTTTTGAAGTTATGTCTTGATTTTTTGGGTTTCTGATTAAAACAAAATGAAGGTTTGAAGCTAATTCACAATCTCAATACTCAGAGTGATATAATGCTCAAAATGAAGGGTGAAATTAAACAAGATTTGAAGAAAGTATATTAGTGAATTTGGTAAAATATTAAGGTGAGCAGGTTGGATAGATGGTGGCTAATCTCAGTATAAAGTGAGGTGGTGCTTATGGAAGTACCGACAAAATCTTTAGAAAGGAGATGCCTTGTGTGGTTTCAATTGTAGAAACGCTACACTTGATGTTAGGTTTCGGAACTTTCATCGTTACCATATTAGGTTAAGTGATTGCAATTGTTAAATTAAACCATAAAAAATAACCATCTCTAACTTTGGCGGTTTAGATGGTTATTTTAGAATTAACTATTAAATCAGCCACCGTCTTTTTAACGGGCTCATCTGGGCGATACACATATGTGTGTTGCCCTTTTTCTATATATAAAGTAACACAGTATAAAAATATTATCAAATTCAATGAGGAAGCTTATTCTGTCAGCTTTTTATTTTAAGGGGAAAATTTATATAGATGATCACATGTCTGTTATACTGAAAATCAAATGAATCAAAGGGGAATACAGTTATGAAGGTTCAACAACCAAAAATCAGTAAAAAGTTAGAACCAAAAGTCTTAGATGATATTTTTTTTATGGAAGATGACATATTAGAATTAGCGGAAATTAATAAATCAAGTTTGGAAAATAATCAACTCAAGCGATTGCTTATATATGGTTCTTACATCAAAGATTGTAATTTTGCGAATGCCGATTTGGGACGAGTAGATTTTACAGATGTTATTTTTGAAAACTGTGATTTTTCAAATACGAACATGGAGCATGGTAGTATACATAGAGCAGTATTTAAGCATTGCCGTATGACGGGTGCTATGTTAAAAGATATGAGGTTTGGAGATATTGTTTTTAATGAAGTTAAAGGTGATTTCATTACCATTATTGAATCAAAAATAGAAAAGTTTTTAATAGAAAATAGCAATATTACAAATGCTGAATTTCATCAAAATAAACTTAATCATGTAATTTTTACAAATACAGATATAAATGAATTGTCTAACTTTCAAACATCATTAAAAACGTGTGATATTAGTAAATCGTATTTCGAAACATTAACAATAAATAAAGAAGATTTAGTAGGGTGTAAAATATCTAGAGAACAAGCTATTCAATTTGCATCGCTAATGGGTTTAATTGTTGTGGATGATTAAAGGCTAAATACAAAAATGAGTTGGACTAAAAATAGATTTTAATTTTATAAAAAGCATGCGATAATGAGTTTATTATTTAATTAAGATAATGAGTTTAGAACATATTAAAAATAGTAGTTATAGTAAGTAGTCTTAAAGGAGACCAATTGAAAAATGAAGTTAAATATTTTTAAGCAAAAAGTAAAAAAACAATTGTGGTTTTTAAATAAAAAAGAAAAATTGAAATTGGATGAAATATTACAACATGTTGAGCTTGCTGACGATAGTGACAAGTTGAATCGCCCAATTGCTTTTTCGAATCAGTTTTTGAAAGAATACATTTTTAAAGAAAAAGTGGTGTCATCAACACAGTTATTTGTATTACTCATTGGAATATTATTAACGTATATCTTCTTATTAGGTTTGTTTTTATTCGGCTTTATAACGAGTTTAACGGCAGTACAATATTTTATTAAACCTGAGGTGCAATTATCTACATTAACTGTTATTTTAACGCTTGTGGGTTCTTTATTATTAATTGTATTGAGTTTGTATTTAATACGTATGGTTACAGGTTATTTTACTAAAAAATTATTAGAATATAAATACAATAAATCATTGTGATGTTAGCTATTTAAAAGGTGAGAAAGTGTTAAACTTTCTTGCCATTTTTTATATATTAAAATATATGGTGCATCAACCGTGATGAACGTCGAATTTTCAAAATAGATTATTGTTTTGCTGCTTTTCGATGTTAATCCGTTAATAGCACATGCATTTATATAGTATTTGATGGGAGACCGTTGATGCATAATTGGGAAAATGATTGTTTCTTCGTTAATAAAAATGGGAACTAATTTTCTTATTTTTAATAATGATTTTGACTGTTTCAATTGCATTTGAAAGGAAAGTTGGTGACTTTCTAATACATATACTAATGCTTGATTAATCGAAGTTGGATATGTGATTTGATGTGTTGTGTATTGACATAGTGTTAGTGTTTCAGGCCCTAATACATTTTTGTAGTATAATACTTTCGATAACTTTGTCATATTAGCTCACCTCAGTTAGTTTTAAAGAATTTGATATATGCTTTCTGAACGCGCTTTTGATAATTTTTTAGCGTTGAAACAGAACAATTTAAAATTTGTGCTAATTCATGTTGTTTGTAGCCTTGTAGTTTTAGTTGTAACCAGAGGCAATCAGAAGTAGAGAGAGATGAATAGAAGTGCTGGAGTTGTAAGGGTTCGTCAATTGGTTGATGCATTATTAATTGTTGTAATTCAATATCATTTGTTAGTTGATACTTCTCTGAGTGACTACTGGATGTGCGGAATAAATCAATTAAATAGTAGTTTAATCTTGAATATAAATAAGTATTCATTGAGGAGTTTTTTTGAGGGTCATAATTAAGAGAGAGTTCCCATAATTTAATCAGGAGTAGCTGTGCAAATTCATCATAATTGTATTTGATATTGTACTTATTTAACAGAAAATGAATGAGCTTGTACTTTGTTTTATATAATTGGTTAAAATTCATTAAATAGCTCCAACGTTGTATATACAACAAATATTTCCGGATGTTTATATTTTAAAATGAAAAATAATAAATTTCATTTGCTAAATCTTAGTAATAGGTGTTAAATAGAGAACATAAGAGCAATAAATTTTAAGTTTTATAACATTCGCGCGTATTCAACTTAAAGATATGACACTAGATTATGTATTGATATCTTCGGACAATTATCAGGAGGTTTATATGGATTACGCACATTTGAATTTGGAACATTTTTTTGCAAAACATAATGATTTGGATAGTATTAAGGATAAATCTGATTTTGTCATGATTAATAATATGACAAATGAAATGATGTATCGTGATGGAGAAATAGAAGGTACGATTGATCTAAATCGTTATTATTATAAAAATAGATCCCAAGCATCAAGTTTTATAATGATGGAATATTATAAAAGTCAAGAGTAATGAAATTAAAATTTCATTACTTTTTTTATGAATATGTAACAACACAAAGTTAAAATTGTGTGATTATCTATTTAGTGTTAAACTTTATTATCAGATAGTCCCAATCTATGAATAGATTGATGAAAGGGACTACTCATTCCTAATTATTACCTAAGAGGTGTGAACATGACGAAGCATAAAAAAGGCTCTATATTATCAATTGTAGGTTTATTGGTAATCTTAGGTGTAGCTGTTGTCATTGTATTTTCAATGATTTCAGATCAAATCTTTTTTAAAGAAGTAAATGAACAGGAAAAAGTTGAGAATTTAAAAGTAACTTTGGACAAGGCTTCAAAAAAGCAAATAGATAACTACACAAGCCAACAAGTCTCAAGTAAAGATAATAAATCTTGGAGAGACGCATCATCAACTGAAATCAAAGCTGCCATGAACAGTAGTGATTTTATTGATAGTGATACACAAAAATATCAATTTTTAGAATTAGATAAGTACCAAGGCATTGATCAAAATAGAATAAAACGTATGCTTATTGATAATCCAACTTTATTAGAGCATTCTGATGAATTTATAAAAGCAGCTAAAGACAAACATGTAAATGAAGTATATTTAATTTCGCATGCATTACTTGAAACAGGTTCTGCCAAGAGTGAACTTGCAAGTGGTGTAGAAATTGATGGTAAAAAATATTACAACTTCTTTGGTGTGGGGGCTTTAGATGAAGATCCAATTAAAACAGGCTCTGAATACGCTAAAAAACATGGATGGGATACACCTCAAAAAGCAATTAGTGGCGGTGCTAACTTTATCCATAATCATTATCTATCAAATAAAAATCAGAATACATTGTACAGTATGAGATGGAATCCAAAAAATCCAGGTGAACATCAATATGCTACAGATATTAAATGGGCTAAAAGTAATGCTCGATTAATGGCTAATTTTTATGAGAACATGAAAACAGAAGGGAAATATTATAAGTACTTTGTTTATAAAGATGATAATAAACATAAAACGCAATAATCATAAAACGCAATAATATAGTAATTAAATCAAACCAATGAAGCCAAGTGCTTTGTTGGTTTTTTATTTTATAATTTTTGATTATTGGACTTTAAATACAAAAAAAGAAGGATAAGCCGCATTGTGGCCAATCCTTCATATAATGATTGCTTATAGGGGTGTAATTGGAATTGTTATTCAACTTTGTTTTTCTGTCCTATCAATAAAAATAACATGAGTGCAGATATAAAAACTTTGAATACAAATTTCATCTTGTCACGTCCTTCAGTATTATTACTTCTTATCAAAATAGTTATGTTTTTCTAAAAATTCTTTTGCTACGATTGCAGGTTCCTTACCTTCGCCATCTGCTTGATAATTTAATTTTTGCATTTGTTCCGTTGAAATTTTTCCATCTAATTTTTCTATAGCTTTTTTAAGTTCAGGTTGTTTTTTTAATTTATCGTTTGGTGCTACTGCACTAGCGTCATATGGTGGGAAGAAATTTTTATCATCTTTTAGTACGACGAGGTCATAACCTTCAATTCGACCATCAGTTGTATAACCAAGCGCTACATCTAGTTTTTTGTTTTTTAATGCATCATAGACAAGACCGATTTGCATTGGTTTTATTGAATTGAAAGCAAATCCATAATGTTTTTGGAAGGGGGCATAACCATCACCACCACGTTTGATCCAAGTTGTATCTGTTCCAACATTTACTTTGTCTATTACTTTTTCTAAGTCAGAGACTTTATGCAAATTATATTTTTTTGCAGTTTCTTTGGTGACCATAAATGCAAAGGTATTTTCAAAACCATATGAATTGAAAAAACGTTGATCAAATTTTTGAGTGAATAATTTCTTTGTAAGTTTCATAGCTTTTTCGGGATCAGTAATTGGTTTTTGTTCTAAAACACCAACTAAATCTGTACCTGTGTACCGAGTACTTGAAACATCGGCATCTCCATTCATTAATGCATTATGTTGTATCGTTGCTGAGCCCAAATTGTTGATAATGGAACCCTTTACTTTACCTTTTGAATCATGTTCAATTAATTCCTTTAACATATATGCCATGGTTTGCGATTCACTCGTAGCGAGTGCAGAAATTTTCACTGTATCTTTAGTTTGACCACTGCCTAAGCCGGGTAAGTCACAACTTGCCAATAAAACTGTACTGGCTAAAATTAAAAAAAGTATTTGCTTTATGAATTTCATCATTTTACCCCTTAAATAAAAAACAAAAAAATAAATTTTATTAATACATCAATGTTAACATATTTTGAAAAACATTATAACTAAACAATGGAAATAACTGATAGAACTAAAATATATAATGTGGAGTCAATCATTGGTATAATAAAATCAAATAATAATAGTGAGGATGTATACTATGAAAATTGCCATCATTGGGATGGGTACAGCTGGCGTTAGCGTATTGAAAGAATTGGTCAAGAGCGATCAATTTGAACAAATGCAAGTTGATGTGTACGATAACCCGAAAAATATGGGGCAAGGAGTCCCATTTCAAAATGACAGTGATCAATTATTAATAAATTTACCAGCCGCAGATATGTCATTGAATTTGGATAATCATCGTGAATTTTATGAATGGTATGAAAATCAAACAACATTTAAATTTTCAAATACTAAATATTTACCAAGGTTTATATTTGGTCATTATATGAAGGACTACTTACAACAATATAATTATAAATATAAGAATATTTGTTTGATTCAAGAAGAAGTTTCTGAGGTATATATTGAATCTAAAATTGGAAATACAGATGTTCAATATAATGTATGTACGTCTAAAGAAACACAAAATGCGAAGGTATATGATGTTGTATTTCTTTGTATTGGTACGTTAACTTATCACGATCCGTATAATTTAAAAGGGACGACAGGTTATATACATACACCGTATCCAACATATAATACATTAGATTATGTTAAGGATTCTGACAGAATATCAATCATAGGAACTGGCTTGGCTAGTTTGGATGTTATACGCTATGTCACAGCACACCATCCAAATTTACCAATCACAGTGACTAGTCGAAAAGGTCATTTGCCGAGTGTAAGAGGTGAAATGCCGGAATTAGAATTTAAATATGTAACGCCTGAAAATTTTAACGAAATAAAGCAACGTAATTTTGGTAATGTACCTTTAGATGATGCCATATGTTTGTTTTTAAAGGATTGTGCAGAACTTGAAATTCCTATAGAGAGACTTGTCCATCGTAGACAAGAAGATGTTATATTAGATTTAACTTATGATTTAGAGCATTCAGAAATTTTAGGGAAATTCCAAAGTATACTTGAACTGGCAAAAGAAAACTTGAACTGGATCTGGAACAGTTTTAGTAGAGAGGATCAGAAGAAATTCTTGGCTGACTATCAGTGGATTTTAAAAGAAAATTCGAATCCAATGCCACCACAAACTGCACGATTAATTATAGAACATATTGAAAATGGAATAATAGAAATAAAAGAGGGATTAGAATCAGTTGAAAAAGTGGATTTGGGCTTTCAATTACAATTTGAGGATGGTACAAGTCAATCATATGATATCGTTATCAATGCAACAGGTTCTAAAACGCACCTTGCCGATCTCGATAGCGATGACCAACTTGTGTTAAATTTAGAAAATCGTCAAGTTGTTCAAGCGCATCCACTTGGAGGTATCCAAATTGTGGCAGAGACTAATCAAGTAATCAGTCCAAGATATGGTACGTTAAAAGGTATGTATGCGCTTGGCCAATTAACGAATGGCATTAACCAATCCCGAAATGGTGTGATGATGATTGTGAAACAGGCAGTTAGTGTTGTCAAACATTTACTAGAGTCGAAATCATAGAACCGTTAAATGTGAATTAAAAAATAGAAAATAATTTGAATGCTAAGCAGTTGATTGTATATGTAAACTGTTTAACATTTTTTATGACAAAACCGACTCAAACAATAAGAATTGTCTTTTTGAGAAAAATGTAGTACGATTAATTTGTAACACTTTTATTGTTACACTGACTCAATCATCCATAACAATTTCATAAATATTCTTTCGGGGCAGGGTGAAATTCCCAACCGGCAGTATCCCAACCGGCAGTAAATTAAGCCTGCGACCTGCATTCGTAATTACGAATGTGGCTGATCTAGTGAAAATCTAGAGCCGACAGTATAGTCTGGATGGGAGAAAGAATTGCAGTATAACAAAAAATGGCACTTTTAGAGTGTTTATTTGGCATACTCATATTTTAAAAATATGTTGGAGTGTGTCTAATTGTTGCTAAATAATGTTATATCAATATATATCCCAACATCCGAATGCTTTCATTCGGGTGTTTTTTTATTATATAGAGGTGATGAGATGAGTCAATTTTTAAATTATGCTATCCAATTAGCAAAAATGGTAGAAGGTCAAACTGGTACAAATCCTCCAGTGGGCGCAGTCGTGGTTAAACAAGGACGTATTGTAGGCATAGGTGCACATTTACAAAAAGGTGACAAACATGCAGAAGTGCAAGCGTTGGATATGGCAGGAGAACAAGCACAAGGTGGATCTATATACGTTTCACTAGAGCCTTGTACGCATTATGGTTCCACACCTCCATGTATCAATAAAATCATTTCAGCAGGTATTCAAAAGGTAGTATACGCAGTAAAAGATACTACACTCAAAACTCACGGCGATGATGTCTTACAACAATCTGGAATACAAGTCGAGTTTCGTCATCAACCAGAAGCAGAATCGTTATACAGAGACTTTTTTATAACAAAAAGACAATCTGTGCCAAAAGTAACGGTTAAGGTATCTTGTAGTTTAGATGGCAAACAGGCAACTGATGAAGCACAAAGTAAGTGGATTACGAATAAAGCTGTAAAGAAAGATGTATTTCATTTACGCCACGACCATGATGCAGTACTTACTGGAAGAGGAACTTTAAAAGAAGATAATCCACAATATACTACGCGAATTGAAGATGGCAAACATCCGATTCGAGTTATATTGTCAAAATCGGGTCAAATAGATTTCAACTTAGATATATTTCAAAATCAAAGTGAACCGATTTGGGTTTATACAGAAAATAGTAAACTAAAATCAGATATTGAAAATGTTGAAATTAATTGTCTTTCAAATTGTTCAATTGAAAATATACTAAAAGATTTACATGAAAAAGGGATAGGACGATTATTAGTTGAAGCCGGTCCTACCGTAACTTCAGAATTTCTCCAATCTAATTACACGAATGAACTTATTTTATATTATGCCCCGAAAATTATAGGTGGTTCTGGTAATTATCAATTCTTCCAAACTGAGAATATTTTTGATTTATCAGAAGTACCACATTTTGAAATTGTTAATTCTCAAATGATTGAGCAAAACATTAAATTGACACTACGAAAGAAGTGATGGGCCATGTTTACTGGCATCGTTGAAGAAATAGGCACGATTAAAAAAATATCAACACAGCAATCTGTCGTTAGTTTAAAAATAGCGTGTCATACTATTTTAAGTGATATGCATATTGGTGATTCAATAAGTGTGAATGGTGCATGCTTAACTGTAGTAGATTTTGATGAGCATTCATTTTCTGTTCAGGTAATTAAAGGTACTGAAAATAAGACTTATCTAAATCAACTATCACAAGCTGCTGAAGTGAATTTGGAAAGAGCAATGCTTGGACAAGGACGGTTTGGTGGTCACTTTGTTTTAGGCCATGTTGATGAAGTTGCTAAAGTAACGAGAATTCAGGATTCTGATAATTCGAAAATAGTGACAATTCAACCATCGGCGAAGCTTTTAACACAAATGGTAAGCCAAGGTTCAATTACAGTGGATGGTGTGAGTTTAACAATTTTTAAATTAAATGCGTCATCATTTGATATTCATCTTATTCCAGAAACGAGAAAGTCTACAATTTTAAATCAAAAACGTGTTGGTGATTCTGTTCATTTAGAAACGGATATGTTATTCAAATATGTAGAAAAAATCGTTGCAAATCAAGGTTCTGGTCTAAGTTCAGAAAAACTGAAAGCGTTTGGATTTTAGGAGGGGTAATATGCAATTAGATAGTATAGCATCAGCGCTAGAAGCACTGAAAAATGGTGAAAGTATTATTGTAGTTGATGATGAAAATAGAGAAAATGAAGGTGACCTTGTTGCTATAACTGAGTGGATGGATGATAATACGGTTAATTTTATGGCAACTTATGGTAAAGGGCTCATTTGTGCACCTGTTAGTCGAGATATAGCACAACAATTAGAGTTAAATCCAATGGTTAATCATAATTCTGATGTATATGGTACTCAATTTACAGTAAGTATTGATCATGTTAATACTACGACTGGTATCAGTGCAATTGAAAGAACAATGACTGCCAGAGCTTTGTTAGATAAGCACGCAGTTGCTAGTGATTTTAATAAACCGGGTCATTTATTCCCACTTATAGCGCAAGATAATGGTGTGTTAGCGAGACGTGGACACACTGAAGCTTCTGTTGACTTGGCAAAGTTAACTGGTGCGAAACCGGCTGCACTTATTTGTGAAATCATGAATGATGATGGAACTATGGCAAAAGGTGATGATTTAGAAGCATTCAAAGCGGCGCATGGGCTGGTAATGATTTCAATTGAAGATTTAGTACGTTATAGAAAATCAGCAAATTCTCATTTAGAGGCTAAAGCAAAAGTTAAATTGCCGACCGAATACGGTATTTTTGATATGTATGGATTCGAGAATTCAAATAGTGATGAAGAAATCGTAGCTATTGTTAGTGGTGATATTAAAAATGTAGAAAATGTGCGTATCCATTCTTCATGTTTAACTGGAGATATTTTTCATAGTCAAAGATGTGATTGTGGTGAACAATTAGCCGCATCTATGAAATATATAAAACAGAATGGTGGCATTATTTTGTATTTACCACAAGAAGGTAGAGGCATTGGCTTAATTAATAAACTAAAAGCATATGAACTTATTGAGCAAGGATACGATACAGTTACTGCGAATATTGCTTTAGGCTTTGATGAAGATTTAAGAGATTATCAGGATGCAGCTCAAATTTTAAAATATTTTGGTGTCGAGCGTGTCAATTTACTTAGCAATAATCCAAAGAAATTTCAGTGTCTTGAAACATACGGTATAAATATTAATAAACGTATAAATCTCATTGTGGAAACAAATAAATATAATCAAGATTATATGGATACGAAAAAATTGAAAATGGGTCATTTATTATAGGAGGTAATGGAATATGAATTTTGAAGGTAAATTAATAGGAAAAGATTTAAAAATAGCAATCGTAGTTAGTAGATTTAATGATTTTATTACTAACCGTTTATTAGATGGAGCAAAAGATACATTAATTAGACATGATGTGAATGCAGAACAAATTGATGTAGCTTATGTACCTGGTGCATTTGAAATTCCATTGGTTGCTAAAAAATTAGCACAAAAAGGTGAGTATGATGCAGTGATTACACTAGGTTGTGTTATCAGAGGGTCAACTTCTCATTATGACTATGTGTGTAACGAAGTTGCAAAGGGTGTATCAAAAGCTAATGATGTGACGGATACACCAGTTATCTTTGGTATATTAACGACAGAAAACATTGAACAAGCTGTTGAACGTGCAGGTACTAAGGCTGGTAATAAAGGTGCTGAAGCGGCAGTAAGTGCAATTGAAATGGCTAATTTACTTAAATCAATATAATTAAGCATTTAAAATTATCCAACAATATAAATAAAAAGTAAAAGCTGCTTTCAAACTATAAGGGTTTAAAAGCAGCTTTTGTATTGCATATTTATAATGGACTTTGTTGTTCAAATGTTACTTTTTCAATAAACGTCCGACTAGCACACTAGTTGCAACTACTGCTGCTAATGTGCCTGCAACTATACCTGTCTTTTTAAGTACAGTTGGTTTTAATAATTCTTTAAACATTAAGTTTAAGTTTTGTGGTCTTTCAGCTAATCTTCTCATAAAGTAACTGAACCAGTCATCTCCATAAGGTACATAAATACAGAAATTGTATCCCTCGCCAGCAATTTGTTCCGCTAATTCTGATCGGAAACCATACAACATTTGGAATTCATACCTGTCTTTTTCGATATTATTATCCTTTATAAACTGCTTAATATGAGTGATTACTTTATCATCATGTGTAGCTATAGAAGTTACATTTTTGGCATTTAATAATCTTTTTTCAATTAAACGTATGTAATTGTCATCTATTTCTTCTTTTGTTTGATAAGCAATTGAATCACTTTCTTTATATGCACCTTTAACCATGCGCAGTCTTAGCTCTGGATATTTATCAATTAAAGCGTCTGCTTTATATAAATAAGCTTGGATAACAGTTCCCACATTTCTAAATTCGCCTTTTAAGCGATCTAGAACTTGTGTGATGTCAAATAAACTATCATACTTTTCTGTATCAATATTAATATGCATATTATTGAACTCATTTGCTTTCAATAATATTTCACGCAAGTTACGATAGGCAAGATCAATATCAAATTCTGAACCTAGCTGACTAAGTTTAACTGACATATGTCCATCTAAATTATGATTATAAATGGCATACATCACTTCAATAATTTGATCCTTTGCCTGGATTGCTTCTCCTTCAGTTACTACAAATTCCCCAAGGCAATCAACCGTAACAGTAATTCCCTTTTGATTTAAACGTTCAATTGTGTCTACTAAGGATTTAATTGTGTTACCTGCGACCACTTTATTCGCACCGAACATTGGACCTATTTCCTTAGCAGTCTTATTTAAAAACGAACTATTTGATAGTCCGATAAAAAAATCTTTCACAATTGGCATATTAATTCCTCCCATTCTGCTTATAGCTATGTTTCAGTAATAGTGTATCATGAATCTAATAGTTATGAAATCGTTTACAATAAAATATATTACACTTTATATTATAATATACACGATTGTAAGTGATGTTTTTTTATTAATAGGACCATACATTTAGAAATTAAAAGTTTTTTAGGAGATTTAAACTGTTTAAAATGGAAAAAGTATAATGCATTTTGATACAATAAAGCTATTGAATTTTATATAAGAAGGGGAAGTATGAATTATGTGGAAATGGGAAACCGAAAATGAAGCTAAAGGTGTCGTTGTAATTGCACATAACATGCTTGAACATACAGGAAGATACGCATATGTAATTACTATGCTACGCCGAAATGGCTTTCATGTCATCATGGGTGATTTGCCAGGACAAGGCCAAACCTCTCGTTCAAATAAAGGTCAAATTGAAAATTTCGATGTATATCATGAACATATACTTGAATGGATTAGAATTGCAAATGAATATAAGTTACCAACTTATGTATTAGGTGTTGGTTTGGGTGGTTTGATTATTTTAAATTTACTAGAAAAAGTCGAAGTTCCAATTGAAGGATTAATGCTTGTGTCACCACTATTGGAATTTAAGAAAAGTAATAAATCTAGAAAAGATAATATTATTTCTAATGTCGGTAAAATTGCTAAAGATACTAGGTTTAAAGTAGGTATCACAGTTGAAGATTTAACTAGAAATGAAGAAGTGATCGATGAAACTTCAAATGATCAATTAATGTTGAATAAAGTGACATATCACTGGTACAAACAAATTATCGAAATTATGAAAGAGACCGTAAATCATTTGAAAGATGTGAAGTCATTACCAATGCTGTTAATGTATGGCACAGAAGATAAAGTGGCAGACACGACTGCAATGGATTTGATTAAAGATAAAATAACTACAAATGAATTGTATTTTAAAGCTTGGCAAGGTTTATACCATGAAATTCATAATGAGCCTGAACGTGATGAAGTGATGCGATATATACTAGCCTTTTTAAATAATAGTGCGAGCAATAATGGCTTTATCGTACATGATGAGAACGAAGTTTCATAAAATAAAAATTAAAAGTTTCTTAGATTAGCCTCGGACAAAATGATGTCCGGGGCTTTAATATTTGAATGAATATATATCGAATTTATGTGAAAAAAATCACATAAAGTAATTGTAATTTTCGAGAAAACCTGTTATATTTATCTTGTGAAAAAAATCACAAGTAAAAACCAGTTCATTTTAAATGTGAGGAGAGTCAAATTATGGAATATATTAAAGGTAATAAAGTCGTATTAATTGGTGATGGAGCAGTTGGTTCTAGTTATGCTTTTGCTTTGGTAGCACAAGGAGTAGCAGATGAACTTGTTATTATAGATTTGGATGAAGCTAAAGTAAAAGGTGATGTCATGGATTTAAATCATGCAGCGCCTTACGGTGGTTCACCTATAAAAATAAAAGGTGGTAATTATGAAGATTGTCATAATGCTGACATTGTAGTCATTACAGCTGGTGCTGCACAGAAACCAGGTGAAACAAGATTAGACTTAATTGAAAAAAATACAAAAATCTTTAAATCAATTGTTACTGATGTCATGAAATCAGGTTTTAATGGTATTTTCTTAGTTGCTACAAACCCAGTCGACGTATTGACGTATGTAACACAAAAAGTTTCTGGTTTACCAAAAGAAAAAGTTATTGGTTCAGGTACTATATTAGATACAGCTCGTTTTAAATATGAACTAGCTGAAGAATTTGGTGTTTCTGATAGAAGTGTACATGGGCAAATTATTGGAGAACATGGAGATTCAGAACTTGCAGTATGGTCACAAGCAAATATTGCTGGACAACCTTTATATCAATTGTTAAAAGACGATCCAGAAAAACAACACAGAATCGAAGAGATTTTTATCAATACAAGAGATGCTGCCTATGACATAATTCAAGCTAAAGGAGCAACATATTACGGTATTGCAATGGGATTAGTGCATATAACTAAAGCTATCCTCAATAATCAGAATGTAGTTCTCACGGTTTCTAGTTATTTACATGGAGAATATGGTGAAGAAGATGTTTATATTGGGGTTCCAACTAAGATCAATAGACAAGGTGCAGTGGAAGTCTTTGAAATCCCATTAAATGATGAAGAAAATAAATTATTTAACAACTCTGTAAATATTTTGAAAGAAATGCAAAACAAAATATCTCATTTAATTGCATAAATCATAGTTTAATTTTAAACTGTATATAAGATTAATTTTATTAAAAATTCTATTATTTAATCAGTGTTGATTTTATACGGTAAATGATGAATTTGATGAATTAATTTTACATGTTTAAACTTTATACTATGATTGGGGGATTATGCTATGGGGAAAGCATTTGCTGAAAAAGTTGATGGCATATTGCAATTAGAGTCTGTACTCAAGGATATAGATGATATTTTTGGTCAGGTTCAAAAGCAATATAAGATGTCTAAAGAGGAATTACTCATTCTTTTGACACTATGGAAAGAGGGATCAATGACATTAAAGGAAATGGATGAGTTCGTACATATTAAATCATACAAGAGAACACGTACTTATAATGATTTAGTAGAAAAAGCGTGGATTGTTAAAGAAAGACCACAAAATGATGAACGAACAGTTATTATCCACTTCAATGAAGATTTAAAAGATCAAAGGGAAAATCTTTTAAACGTCTTTAAAAAACAAATTGATGCTAAAGCTTCAACTATTCAAAACAGTCTTAAATCTATCTTAAATTTATAGTGAATATCTTAAATTTTATTGCCTGATTGCAATAATTTTTATTACCAGTCAAAGTATAGTTACTTTGGCTGGTTTTTTAATTTCTATCATAATTTGTATAAAAAGAGAGTAGGTCTAAGAAACTTATTCTGGCAAATAAATTTCTCTGTCCTACTCCCTGAAATTAAATCGAAATTATCTTTTTTCAATGGCACAAATAAAAGGTGGATTATTTTGTTGATTAATAAATTGATATTTTAATACATGTGCTTTATTTTGATCAAATTGTTGAAGGTAACTTAAGATAGCGTCGCGTTCTACTTTGCCTTCTTCATGTCCGTGATAAATGACTAAAATGATGACACCTTCTGAAGCTAACATATCAAAAATATTTTCAATAGCCTCGATAGTACTATTTGCCTGTGTAGTGATTGATTTGTCACCTTTGGGTAAATATCCTAGGTTGAAAATGGCTGCATCAATGTGCCCATGATGTTCACTAGGTATGTGTGCGTTGACATTAGCATGACTGTCTTTAACTAATGAAATATTTGTGTAAGAATCAGTTTTTGCTTTTGTATTGTTAATGGCAGCATCTTGAATATCAAATGCGAAAACTTTACCCTCGGGTACCTGCTGAGCGAGAAATAGCGTATCGTTACCATTGCCACATGTTGCATCAATGACGATACTATTATGCTCTGTATGTTGTTGAATTAGTGTTTTGGTGAAAGGTAAGATTCGTTCGAGTTTCATGATTTGATGGCACTCTCGAAATATTTTCCTTGATAAGATTCTCTACGCGCAAGTTCATTATCAATTTCATTTAATACTTCCCATTTATTGACACTCCACATTGGTCCCACCATTAAATCAATGGGTCCATCACCTGTAATACGATGGACAATCATTTCTTTTGGAATGATTTCTAATTGATCGACTACTAAATTAGTATATTCCTCTTGTGTCATAAACTCTAACATGCCTTTATCGTACTGTTTAACCATAGGTGTACCTTTAAGCAAATGTAGTAGATGGATTTTGATGCCTTGAACATCCATTTGTGCAACTTCTTTAGCTGTTTCCATCATCATATTATAATCTTCACCTGGCAAGCCGTTAATGATATGTGTACAAATATTAATATTGTGTTTACGTAGTTTCGCGATGCCTTCATAATATGTTTTCATATCGTGAGCACGGTTAATCAGGTCTGATGTTTTTTGATGAACAGTTTGAAGCCCGAGTTCAACCCATAAATACGTACGTTCATTTAATTCTGCTAAATACTCAACAACATCATCAGGTAAGCAGTCAGGTCGTGTACCTATAGATAATCCCACAACACCTGGTTCTTTTAAGGCAGTTTCATATTTTTCACGTAATACTTCTACCGGTGCATGCGTATTAGTGAAGGCTTGGAAATACGCAATGTATTGACCATCTTGCCATTTTTCGTGCATTTTATCTTTAATTTCTCTAAATTGTACTTCGATTGGATCCACACGATTTCCGGCAAAATCGCCACTTCCAGCTGCAGAACAGAAGGTACATCCTCCGTGTGCAACAGTACCGTCTCTATTTGGACAATCGAATCCACCGTCAATAGCAACTTTGAATATCTTTTGACCAAATTTATTTTTCAAGTGATAATTCCACGTGTGATATCTTTTATTTTCGAATGCGTAAGGGAAGAATTGTCCCATGTAACATTTTCCTTTCTAAATTCATTCTAGTTAAAGATTTTAACATATTTTAGTGATATAGTGTTTAGAGTAAATTAAGAAATTTTTATCGTGAAAGGAGCTTAATGTTATGAATATGCCTAAATCCGTTTGGTGGCTAGTCATTGGAATGGCATTAAATATCACTGGCTCAAGTTTCTTATGGCCATTAAACACAATTTTTATGAATGAAGAATTAGATAAGAGCTTAACTGTGGCTGGTTTAGTTTTAATGATAAATTCTTTTGGCATGGTCGTTGGAAATTTATTAGGTGGCAATTTGTTTGATAAATTAGGTGGCTACAAAACAATCATGATTGGTACAGTTATTTGTTTAATGAGTACTACACTGCTCAATTTCTTTCATGGGTGGCCATGGTATGCGGTATGGCTTGTTACTTTAGGTTTTGGTGGAGGAATGATTGTTCCAGCGATTTATGCAATGGCAGGGGCAGTTTGGCCACAAGGTGGACGTCAAACATTCAACGCGATTTATTTAGCACAAAATTTAGGTGTTGCAGTAGGAGCAGCATCAGGTGGTTTTGTTGCCGAACTCAGTTTTAATTATATTTTTATAGCAAATTTACTTATGTATATTGCATTTGCCATAGTGGCAGTGACTCAATTTAATATAAAATTAGATGTTAAGGTGAAACCAAATGATGCAATGGGCTTATTGTCCAAGGCGTATCGTACGCAATTTATCGCACTTGTATTACTGTGTGTCATGTTCAGTATATGTTGGATCGCTTATATTCAATGGGAAAGTACAATTGCTTCATTCACACAAGAGATAAATATTTCTATGGGACAATATAGTTTATTATGGACTGTGAATGGAATTATGATATTAGTAGCACAACCGCTAATCCAACCTGTCATTCGATTATTGAAAGGGAATTTGAAATATCAAATGTTCGTGGGCATTGTTATTTTTATTATCTCTTTCTTCATTACAAGTTTTGCAGAACAGTTTTCAATCTTTATGGTCGGTATGATTATTCTTACATTAGGAGAAATGTTTGTTTGGCCTGCTGTACCGACAATTGCAAATCAACTCGCACCTAAAGGAAAAGAAGGCGCATTTCAAGGCTATGTGAACTCAGCTGCAACAGTAGGTAAAGCATTTGGACCTTTAATCGGTGGTATTATCGTGGATACTTTAAATATGCAAGCGATGTTTTTAGGAATGATTGTATTACTATTAATGGCACTTGTATTTTTAATGATTTACGATAAGAAATTATCCAAAGATGTGTAATAAATCATACGAATTATTATTTGAAATATCTATATGCACTCATCCACTGTTAACTGGATGAGTTTTTTTATAGAAATCGTTATTTATGTAGTTACATATTTCTTTAAATTATTGAGAAAAGGGAAGCTGAAATATTGATAAATCAGTTTTATGGCTTGAAATAAATAGATTTTTCAAATATCATTAGTGATGAATAGGAGTAGTAACTTGCATACTTTTCGACAGAGAGCTAAGAGTGGTGGAACTTAGTGTAAAGTGTCTTGTGAACTTACCAGGACTTAAAGATAACTTATGACATCTCTTACTATTTAATTAAAATGAGTGCACATTTAATGTGAAACAGGGTGGTACCGCGGTGAAAATCGTCCCTTCGAATTACAATAATAGTTTGAGGTGTTTTTTTATTGAATAGGAGGAAAAGTAGTGAATTACAATCATAATGAAATTGAAAAGAAATGGCAGGATTATTGGCAGGATTATAAAACGTTTAAAACAAGTGATAATTTAGGCCAAAAAAAATTCTACGCGTTAGATATGTTCCCATATCCATCTGGTGCTGGTTTGCATGTTGGACATCCAGAAGGCTATACAGCAACGGATATTATTTCACGTTATAAGCGTATGCAAGGATATAATGTGTTACATCCAATGGGGTGGGATGCATTTGGATTACCTGCGGAACAATACGCATTAGATACTGGAAATGACCCACGTGAATTTACAAAACAAAATATCGAGACATTTAAGCGCCAAATTAAAGAGCTTGGTTTTAGTTATGATTGGGATAGAGAAGTGAACACTACAGATCCTGAATATTATAAATGGACTCAATGGATATTTATTCAATTATATAATAAAGGTTTAGCATATGTAGATGAAGTTGCTGTGAACTGGTGCCCAGCTCTAGGTACAGTACTTTCAAATGAAGAGGTCATTGATGGTGTTTCTGAACGTGGTGGACATCCAGTTTATAGAAGACCAATGAAACAATGGGTACTTAAAATTACAGAATATGCAGACCGCTTATTAGAAGATTTAGATGACCTTGATTGGCCTGAATCCTTGAAAGATATGCAACGTAATTGGATTGGTCGTTCAGAAGGCGCTGCTGTTAAATTCGATGTGAAAGATGTTAATGATCAAATAGAAGTCTTTACGACACGAGCAGATACTATTTATGGTGCATCTTTCTTAGTATTAAGTCCAGAACATGAGCTAGTAAATCGAATTACAACGGAAGACAATAAAGATGCAGTTGTAGAATATCAGAAAGAAGCGGCTAAAAAATCAGATTTAGAACGTACTGGTTTAGCAAAAGAAAAATCTGGTGTATTTACTGGTGCTTATGCGATTAATCCGTTATCTGGCCAACAAGTTCCAATTTGGATTGCAGACTACGTATTATCAACATATGGGACTGGCGCAGTGATGGCTGTACCAAGTGGTGATCAGCGTGATTATGAATTTGCGCAAGCATTCGACTTACCAATTATCGAAGTTATAGAAGGGGGCGATATTACCAAAGAAGCATTTACAGGTGATGGTCCACATATTAATTCTGGTGAATTAAATGGTTTGTATAATGAAGCGGCGATTGAAAAAGCGATTGCGTTACTAGAAGAAAAAAATGCAGGTACTCGAAAAGTAAACTATAAATTGAGAGATTGGTTGTTCAGTCGTCAAAGATATTGGGGCGAGCCAATTCCAGTAATTCATTGGGAAGATGGTACAATGTCGACAGTACCAGAAGATGAGTTGCCATTATTACTTCCTGAAACAGATGAAATCAAACCATCGGGTACAGGAGAATCACCACTTGCAAATATTGATGATTTTGTAAATGTTATAGATGAAACAACAGGAATGAAAGGTCGCCGTGAGACAAATACTATGCCACAATGGGCAGGTAGTTGCTGGTACTATCTAAGATATATTGATCCTGATAACGAGAATATGCTTGCAGATCCTGAGAAATTAAAACATTGGTTGCCAGTTGATTTATATATCGGTGGTGTTGAGCATGCTGTATTACATTTATTATATGCGAGATTCTGGCATAAGGTGTTATATGATTTAGGTGTAGTGCCAACGAAAGAACCATTCCAAAAATTATTTAACCAAGGCATGATTTTAGGTGAAGGTAATGAAAAAATGAGTAAATCTAAAGGTAATGTTATCAACCCTGACGATATTGTGAAATCACATGGTGCGGATACATTACGTTTATATGAAATGTTTATGGGGCCTCTCGATGCAGCAATTGCTTGGAGCGAAAATGGCTTAGATGGCTCAAGACGTTTCTTGGATAGAATATGGCGTTTATTAATTACAGAAGATGGTTCAATTTCTAATAAAGTGGTAAACACACATAGTAAGACTTTAGATAAGATTTATCATCAAACAGTGAAGAAAGTGACAGAAGATTTCAATACACTGAACTTTAACACTGCAATCAGTCAACTTATGGTATTCATCAATGATTGTTATAAAGCGGATGAGATTTATAAGCCATATATTGAAGGATTTATTAAAATGTTGGCACCAATTGCGCCACATATTTCTGAAGAATTATGGTCACGCTTAGGACATGAAGAAACAATTACGTATCAACCTTGGCCTTCATACGATGAATCGTTGCTAGTCGATGACGAGATTGAAATCGTTGTTCAAGTTAATGGTAAAGTACGTGCTAAGATTAATGTTCCGAAAGATATTTCTAAAGAGGACATGGAGCAAGTTGCACTTGGCAATGAGAACGTTAAATCTGAAATTGAAGGCAAAGATATTAAAAAAGTAATTGCAGTTCCAGCAAAACTTGTGAATATTGTTGCTAAATAAAATATGGAGGGCTAAACAATGGAATCTATTACAATAACTGAATTAAAAGAGAAAATCTTAAATGCAAATCCTGTCAATCTAATTGATGTTAGAACGGATGAAGAAACAGCAATGGGTATTATTCCAGGTGCTCAAACAATTCCGATGAACACAATTCCAGATCAATTGAAACAATTTAATGAAAATGATACGTACTATATTATTTGTAAAGCTGGCGGTAGAAGCGCACAAGTTGTACAATACTTAGAACAAAACGGCATTCACGCTGTCAATGTTGAAGGCGGCATGGATGAATGGGGAGAAGAAGGATTAGAGATAAAAAGTATCTAATGCTTTAATTTAATATAACGTTAGAGGCTGAGACAATCATGATGTTGTCCCAGCCTTTTTATATGTGTAGCTAATGTTATTCTGTTGTAAATAGACTAGCGTTTGAGCCAGCTACATGACCAGTGACAAGTGCACTCGTGATATTATAACCACCTGTGTATCCATGTATATCAAGGACTTCACCACATAAAAATAAACCTGGTGTAATTTTTGACATCATAGATTTTGGCTGTATTTCTTTTAGTGAAACGCCTCCACCAGTTACGAATGCTTTATCAATCGATAATGTACCATTAACAGTAAAGGTAAACCCTTTTAATAAATCTACGAGTCGATTAATTTGTGTGTTTGAAATATGATGCGCCGTTACATCATCAGATATCTCTGCTTGCTCAACCATAAATAATAAATAACGTTCTTCAATTAAACCATGTAAACTATTTTTAACATATTTGTCTGGTGCGTTTTCAAGCATTTGTCTCACTTTATGTTCAAGGTCTTGACGAGTAAGTTCAGGGAAAACATCTATTTGCATCTGGATATTTTTACGTTTCTGATTTTTTTGTTCTTTATATACGAATTGACTGCATCTTAAAGCGGCAGGACCACTAATTCCGAAGTGTGTAAATAACATATCCATCTGATGCGTGATACGTGTTTTTCCATTCTTTTTTAAGACAGAAAGTGCAACATCTTTTAAACTTAAACCTTTTAAGCGCTTATTTTTAATAAAGGATGCTTCAGATGTGATTGGAACTTCTGTAGGGAATAACTCTGTTATTGTATGACCTAACTGTTCCGCGAATTTATAACCATCACCCGTTGAACCTGTCTGAGGAACGCTTGTACCACCAGTCGCAATAATTAAACTTTTACTTTCAAAGAATTGTTGATTATTTAAAATGATCTTAAACGACTGTGTAGCCGTATATTCTATAGATGTAACTGTAGATTCTTCTTTAATCTCAACGCTATTTTGTTTTAATGTATTGATTAATGCATCCACAACATCTTGAGCTTTATTAGAAATAGGGAACATACGACCGTGATCTTCTTCTTTTAATAGTAAACCTCTTGATTCGAAAAATTGAATGATTGATTCATTATCAAATACTGAAAAAGGACTATATAAAAATTTTCCGTTTCCAGGAATATTTTTTATGATTTCATCGTAAGGAAGTCTATTTGTTACATTACAGCGGCCGCCGCCAGAAATTTTTAGCTTGCGACCAAGTCCTTTTTTCTTTTCTAATAGCAAAATATTTTTGCTATTTTGACTCGCTGCAGCAGCTGCCATGAGTCCACTTGGTCCGCCACCTATGATAATTGTTTGATACATTTTATTGCCTCCCTTAACCTGATAGTGTTAATTTTATAGTAATATAGTTTTGAAAAAAAGTAGTTATAACGTTATTATTAAGTTTACGAGTGTAAAAATTAATTTGAGATAGGAAGATCTGAATGAGTGAAAGTAAAGAATTAGTGAGAGGAACCTTTTTAATTACACTAAGTATTTTAATTACTAAAGTATTAGGTGTAATTTATATTATTCCATTTTATGCCATTATTGGTGGCGAGAAAAATTTGGCGCCTTTCAACTATGCGTACACACCTTATAATATTGCCATTGCAATTGCAACTGCGGGTGTCCCTTTAGCAGCTTCTAAATATGTATCGAAATATAATGCGTTAGGTGCATATAGGATAAGTGAAAAATTATATAAATCTAGTTTTTTAGTGATGACTATAACAGGTTTCCTTGGTTTTATACTGCTTTATTTATTGGCACCAAGTATTGCTTCGATAACATTAGCCAACAAGGGTGACGTAAAAGGTGTCTGGACAGTCGACGATATCACGTGGATTATTAGAATTATTAGTATCGTAGTTATCTTTATTCCACTATTAGCGACATGGCGCGGTGTGTTCCAAGGTTACAAATCAATGGGACCAACTGCAGTATCCGAAGTGATAGAACAAGTAGCTCGAATATTATTTATCTTAATAGGTAGTTATTTAGTATTGAATGTATTCCATGGAAGTGTTCTTGCGGCTAATGGTGTTGCGACTTTTGCAGCGGCAATTGGTGCAATCGCAGCCATATTCGTCTTGTGGTATTACTGGAGAAAGAGAAAAGGCAATATTGAAAGAATGGTCGCAACGGATAATACGGGTATGGATGTTTCTTATGGAAAAATGTATAAAGAAATTATTTCGTATAGTATCCCATTCGTTATTGTAAGTTTGAACTTCCCATTATTTAACTTAGTGGATCAATTTACACATAATAGTGCTTTGAATATGGCAGGAGTAGCGAGTAACTTACATGATTATTTCTTTTCAATTTTAAATATGACAACAAATAAAATTGTAATGATTCCGACTTCGCTGTCAGCTGGTTTCGCGGTAAGTTTAATTCCGTTCATTACAAAAACGTATGCATCAGGACAATTAACGGAAATGCACAGACAAATACGTACATCATTAGGTGTATTGATGTTTATAACAGTGCCAGCAAGTTTAGGTATTATGGCCCTAGCATTACCATTATATACAGTTTTCTATACCTATAATGTTGACGGAAGTCAATTGTTGTTTTATTATGCACCCGTTGCGATATTAATCGCATTATTAAGTGTAACTGCATCTATGCTTCAAGGTATAGATAAACAAAAGTTAACAGTATTTGTCATATTAGCAGCAGTTGTGATAAAAATTATTTTAAACACACCACTTATTGTAGCTTTCCATACAGCTGGTGCAATTTTAAGTACAGCAATTGCATTACTATTTGCAGTGTTATGTAATTTTTACATTCTTAAGAAATATGCAAGATTTAATTTTAGTGAAACATGGTTACACTTTGGGAAAATATTCTTATACGGTTTCATTATGATGATCGGTGTCGAATTGACGTTCTTTATTTTACAAATGTTTATTTCACCAGAACGCAAAATAGGTGCTTTAGTGATTCTTGTTGTAAGTGTTGCTGTTGGTATGCTTATATACGGTAGTATTACAATGAAAACACGACTTGCGGATCAATTCTTAGGAGATATCCCAAATAAAATTAGACGTAAACTAGGATTGATATAATGCGTATAGATAAGTTTTTATCGAATATGGGTGTAGGTACACGCACAGAAGTGAAACAGTTGTTAAAAAAGAAATGCGTCACAATTAATGACAAGTTTGAAACTTCACCGAAAATACAAATCAATCCAGAAATTGATATTGTATCGGTAAACGATAAGCGTATAGATTACATCGATAAAGTATATCTCATGCTAAATAAGCCTAAAGGTTACATTTCAGCAACAGAAGATGGACAACATCAAACAGTGTTGGATTTAATTGATGAGTATAAGTATTTGGATTTATTTCCAGTTGGCAGATTAGATAAAGATACAGAAGGTTTGTTATTAATTACGAATGACGGACAGTTTAATCACCAATTAATGAGTCCATCAAAGTACGTTTCAAAAACGTATGAAGTAATATCTAAAAAAAATATTACAAAAAGTGATATAAATGTATTTAAAGTGGGTATTGAATTGAATGAGGGATTGACGAAACCTGCAAAGTTAGTCCATAGTGATGAAGTGAACAAATCACTTGTCACAATTTATGAAGGACGCTATCATCAAGTTAAACGTATGTTTCATGCGATAGACAATGAAGTTGAGGCTTTGAAACGTATAAGTATTGGCGACTTGCAACTTGATTCAACACTAGCACCAGGAGAATATCGTCATTTAACTCAGGAAGATTTTAAATTATTAGATATAAAATAAAGAAGAGGTGTATTAATATGTCAAAATTATTTAAAGCAATTATTGGTATAGGTGGTGCAGCTGCAGCTGTCCTACTTTCTAAAAAGGAAAATAGAAACAAATTAAAAGATGAGTATAGTAAATACAAATCTAATCCAGAATCTTATAAGCAAAATGCGAAAGATATCGCTAGCCAAATCAGTTCAAAAGCTGGTGAAACATATAATGAAGTGAAACAAGACCCTAAAGGTTATGCTTCAAAAGTGAAACAAGATCCTAAAGGTTTCATCAATGAACAAAAAGAGCGTTTCTCAAATGTATCTGGCAAAGAAGAAGATCACATTGATGAAGCACGATTCACTGATGAAGGTGCTGCAGACCCATCAAACAACTTACGCGTTGTTACAGAAGATGAATTAAAAAATAACGGCAATAAAAACAAATAATACGATTTAATTTTTATTATCGTTGAGACTGAGACAATTTCTAAAGTTGTCTCAGTCTTTTTTATACATTAAATTGAAAAATAATAGTACGGGAAAACAATTGATAGTAGTACAGTTTTTTATAGTTGTAAAAAAAGCGTTTGAACTGTTTAATTCAAAAACATAACAGATAAATATTTGAATAATAATAGTATCTCACTGTAGTTTCTGCGCTACTTCATGTAAAATATTAGTTATATTCGATATAAGAAAGAAGTTGATTACAAATGTGGAGAGAAAAAGTATCAGCATATGAAGATGCTATATTAGAAGACTTAAAGGGATTACTTTCAATCGAGAGTGTTAGAGAAGATGATAAAGCTACGAAAGAATACCCGGTTGGTCCAGGTCCAAGAAAAGCTTTAGACTATATGTATGAAATTGCTGAAAGAGACGGATTTGGCACGCATGATGTAGATCATATTGCTGGCCGTATCGAGGCAGGGGATGGTAAAGATATATTCGGTATCCTTTGCCATGTAGATGTCGTGCCGGCAGGAGATGGTTGGGATTCAGATCCATTTACACCAGTAGTAACTGAAGATAAGGTGATTGCACGTGGTACTTTAGATGACAAAGGTCCAACAATTGCAGCTTATTATGCTGTTAAAATTTTAAACGATATGAATGTTGATTGGAAAAAACGTATACATATTATTATTGGAACTGATGAAGAATCTGATTGGAAGTGTACAGATCGTTATTTTGAAACAGAAGAAATGCCACAATTAGGTTTTGCACCAGATGCAGAATTCCCAGCGATTCATGGTGAAAAAGGTATTAGTACTTTTGATGTAATTCAAGATGTGAAAGCTGAAGATCAAGACGAGCCTGAATACGAATTACGTGCGTTTACTTCAGGACAAAGATATAACATGGTACCTGATGAAGCTGTCGCTAAATTAGCTGTTAAAGAAAATATGACAGATGTAATTCAAAATTTCGAACAATATTTGACTGAACATGAAGTTGAAGGCGAGAGTGTTGTTGACAGTGGAATACTCGTGTTAACTGTGTATGGTAAAGCAGTACACGGTATGGATCCATCAATTGGTGTGAACGCTGGCCTATACTTATTAAACTTTTTATCACAATTAGACTTAGATAAGACGGCTGCTAATTTTGTAGCGTTTAGTGAGCAATATTTATTTAATTCTGATTTCGGTGAGAAAATGGGGATGAAATTCCATACAGAAGTGATGGGAGATCTAACAACAAATATTGGAGTTATTCAATACGAATATGAAAAAGGTGGTACGTTTGGTATCAATTTAAGATATCCAGAAGGCTTTGAATTTGATGATGCATTAATAAGATTTAAAGACGAAATTCAGCCACTTGGTTTTTCAATTCAATTAGGTAAAAATCAAACGCCACATTATGTCGCGAAAGACGATCCATTCGTTCAGACTTTAGTTCAAGCATATAGAAATCAAACAGGTGATGATACAGAGCCTTATACAATTGGTGGCGGAACTTACGCACGTAATTTGGATAAGGGTGTTGCGTTTGGAGCTATGTTTAGTGATTCTGAGGATTTAATGCATCAAAAAAATGAATATATTACTAAAAAGCAATTATTTAATGCAACAAGTATTTATTTAGAAGCGTTATATAAATTGTGCGTGGAGGAATAGTTATGACAAAAGTACTTATAAATGAAACACTTGTAGACGAACAAGATGCTAAAGTTTCGTATAATGACAGAGGTTATGTTTTTGGCGATGGTATTTATGAATATATTAGAGTATATGATAGAAGCGTATTTACAGCACAAGAACACTTTGAAAGATTATTGCGTAGTGCTAAAGAAATTGGGTTGGATTTAAAATATAGCGTTGAAGGCTTTACTGAACTTATCCAAGAATTATTAGCGGCTAATGATGTGATTAATGGCGGTGTATATATTCAAGTGACACGCGGAACGGCGCCACGTGATCATGCATTTCCGACTCCTGCAGTAGAAGCTAATATCATGGCATTTACTAAATCATATGACAGACCTTATAAGTCATTAGAAGAAGGTATTAATGCAGTTACAACGGAAGATGTTCGTTGGTTGAGATGCGATATTAAGAGTTTGAATCTCTTAGGAAATGTATTGGCGAAAGAATATGCCGCTAAATACAATGCGCAAGAGGCGATACAACATCGTGGTGACGTTGTTACTGAAGGTTCTTCAAGCAATGTTTATGCGATTAAAGATGGTGTTATCTATACACATCCAGTGAACAATTATATCTTAAATGGTATTACACGTATGGTGATTAAAACGATTGCTGAAGATAAAGAAATTCCATTTAAAGAAGAAACATTCTCGTTAGATTTCTTAAAAAATGCTGATGAAATTATTGTTTCGAGTACATCAATCGAAGTTATGCCTGTAGTTAAATTGAATGGAGAAAGTGTTGGTAATGGTGAAGTAGGTCCAATTACTAAATCTTTACAAGAAGGCTTTAATAGATATATTGACGTACATAGTTAATATTTTCTAAAAATAGATAGAATTTATAGGAAAAATGAGTGCTATATTATGCTATAATGCATATTGAGCCGTTAAACTGATTTAGCTATTTTTGAGAAAGTAAAAAGTGACTTTTTGTTTCTCATTATTGGTTGAAATTAAAACTCAAACATTATAAAATCTTTTATGAGTTTTGAAATTGAACGTAAAAATTTCTTGTTAAAAAGATAGAGAAATATTAAAAATATTTCTCTGTTTGAGTTCATTTTATGGTATGCTATAAAAGTTACTATAAATGGAAAGTCAGTAAATAATATTATATAAATTTAAATTATATGGGACATTGTGTTAGTCATAATTATAGTGAGGCGACATAAGTTATAATTTTAATTTGAGAAATTTGCTATGAAAATGGTTATATATGGCTCTCGAAATTTGTTTTTCTGGAGCCATTTTCTAATTGAAAGTGAGGTGAACGTGTTGGAGCAGTTTTATCAATTGGGATGGACGCTTGACTCGGCAGGCGGTGCATCAGGTGAAGCATATATGGCTGAACAAGATGGACAGAAACTATTCTTAAAGAGAAATTCAAATCCATTTATTGCAGCTTTATCTGCAGAAGGTATTGTACCGAAACTCGTATGGACGAAACGGATAGAAACAGGTGAAGTCGTTACAGCACAACATTGGAAAAACGGTAGAGAACTTACTTTCAATGAAATGCAAGAGCAACGAGTTGCTCAGTTACTGAAGACAATTCATAACTCAAAAACATTATTAAATATGTTGAAGCGTATGGAAATGGAACCAATTACGCCTGATATACTATTAAATAAGATTAATGCATCTTTATCTAGAGATGTATTAACGCATCATGCCGTTAGAAAAGCATTAACATACTTAGAAGACCACATGCCTGTATTAGATTCACGATTTTATACTGTGGTCCATGGTGATGTTAATCATAATAATTGGTTATTATCTGATCATGATGAATTGTTTTTGGTAGACTGGGAAGGTGCAATGATTGCTGATCCTGCAATTGATTTAGGCATGCTGCTATACAATTACGTTCCTGAAAAAAATTGGTCAGAATGGTTAAATGTCTACGATACAAAAGATTCTATGGACTTACAAAAACGAATGAAATGGTATACGGTTGTACAATCCATTGGAATGGTACAGTGGTATGAAGAGCAGAAACGTTATAAAGACATGAACTTGTGGTTAAACTTTTTAAATGAAGTTATGACTAACAATGCTTTTATATAAGGAGTCATTAAAATGAGAATGCGTTACAAGCCTTGGGCTGAAGACTATCTAAAAAAAGAACCGAATATTGTCGACATTGATGGTAGTCATGCAGGTCAAATCACTGAATGGTTTGGCAATGATCGTCCCATTTATATAGAAGTGGGTTCAGGCATGGGACAATTTATTACAACGCTTGCTGCAAAAAATCCAGATATTAATTTCATCTCTATGGAACGCGAAAAAAGTGTCATGATAAAAGTCTTAGATAAAGTTGTAGAACAAGGCTTAACGAACATCAAACTTATTTGCAACGATGCGATAGAATTAAATGACTACTTTAAAGATGGTGAAGTTAGCAGAGTATACTTAAATTTCTCAGATCCTTGGCCGAAAAAAAGACATACGAAACGTCGTTTGACTTATAAAACGTATTTAGCGTTATATAAACAAATCTTAAAAAATGATGGAGAACTTCATTTTAAAACGGATAATCGTGGATTGTTTGCATACAGTTTAGAAAGTATGTCTCAGTTTGGTATGTATTTTACAAAAATCAATTTGAACTTGCATGAAGAAGATGTTGAGGATAATATTGAAACAGAATATGAGAAGAAATTTTCTGATAAAGGTTCTAGAATTTATCGTATGGAAGCTAAATTTCATTGATCAAAATACAATTTATGAAGTCAGGTTGAGACATTATTGATGTCTTAGCCTGACTTTTTTGTGTATTTTAAGGATGAAGCAATTTAGTCACATAATAGAAACCAACTCATACATAATTCACTTACACATTATTTTACGTTGTCTAAACTTTGTATTAGTATAAAATATAAGAAATAAACGCATTGATATTGTAATAGGAGGGGTTAGCAATGAAAATAGGCGATTATCATATACATGCTTTAAATGGGGGAATTACCAATATAGATGGTGGTGCAATGTTTGGCGTTGTGCCTAAAGCGTTATGGACTAAGAAGTATGATGTGAATGATAAAAACCAAATTCCATTACCTACACATCCAATTTTAATTCAAACGGAAGATCAAAATATTCTAATTGATACAGGTATTGGCTCAGGAAAATTAACTGAAAAAGAGCGTCGGAATTTTGGTGCAACATATGAAAGCCATATTGAAGAAGATTTAAAAGCTTTAAACATAACATTCGCAGATATTGATTATGTGTTAATGACACATATGCATTTTGATCATGCCTCTGGACTTGTTGATAGTGATGGAGAAGCTATTTTCACAAATGCTGTCCATGTTATCCAGCAGGATGAATGGCACGAATTTCAAAGCCCCAACATTCGTAGTAAATCTACATACTGGAAGAAAAATAACGGTGATTTCCAAAATAAACTGTTACTTTTTGATAAAACTATAGAAATAGTACCTGGTGTTACGATGACGCACACTGGAGGGCACAGTTTCGGACATAGTATTATTACTATTGAACGTGATGGTGAGAAGGCAGTACATATGGGAGATGTTTTTCCAACAGTCGCACATAGAAATCCTTTATGGGTAACTGCCTATGATGATTATCCAATGCAATCTATAAGAGAGAAAGAGCGTTTAATTCCAAATTTTATATTTCAGGAGTATTGGTTTATTTACTATCATGATGTGAATTATTTTGCTGTTAAATTTAATAAAGACAACATGTCAGAAATTGAAACTTTCATAGCGAGAAAATAAAAAGGTTAAAGTGATGAACAATATGTAGTACACATTAGTAGCGTGTAAATTACTACTACTTAGTGCCACGTTCATGACTTTAACCTTCATTGCTTTATTCATTTTCACAAATATCTATAATTTCACCACTGATGGCATCAGCATAAAAAGTATAATAAACGAGCGTATCATCGTGTCTCGTTGTGATGCCACCTTGAAAAACGTTATAATCCATACCGTTTTTATTATACGTAATTGGTTCTTTCAATATGTATGATCCAACAACGTTCATGAAATATGTTTTGATTTCAGCTGTTATTTTATCTGGATCTTTATATTGCATATGAAATTGACGTTTATAAAAATAAATTGATCCGACAAAAGCTGTTAACGAAATGAATAGGATAATGAACCAATTCTTTTTATTCAACATAACACAATCTACCCCCAATAAAGTCTTATTAATAGTTTACCATAACGAAGATGATATAATAAATATAAAGGAGTGAGCGAAGTTGAACATCGATAAAGCAAAGACGTTAACAAGAATGAAAACATTGACTGAGCTACACGGAGTAGCAGGTTTTGAAGACAAAGTGAAAGCATATTTAAAATCAGAAATGAAACCCTTAGTAGATACCTTTGTTTATAATCGAATGGGTGGGTTTTATGGCGTGAAACGTTCAAAAGCAAAAAATCCAAAGCGTATCATGGTTGCTGCGCATATGGATGAGATTGGTTTTATGGTCACACACATTACACAGAATGGTATGCTTCAATTCACCAATTTGGGAGGCGTTGCGACAGACATATGGCAGGGCCAACGATTAAAGGTGCAATCTAGAAAGGGAGAAGAGATTGTTGGAATTGTTGCCAATATACCGAAGCATTTTAGAACTGGAAACGAAGGGGCACCAAAAATTGAAGATTTATTATTAGATATTGGTGCTGAAAATGCTGAAGAAGTACGACAACGCGGCATAGAAATTGGCGATTCAATCGCACCGGACACGCCATTCATACAATTATCAGAACATCGCTTTGCGAGTAAAGCATGGGATAATCGATATGGGTGTCTCATAGGCATTGAATTACTAGAATTACTTAAAGATGTAGAACTAGATTTTGATTTATATGTTGGGGCGAATGTACAAGAAGAAGTAGGGCTAAGAGGTGCGCGTGCATCTGCAGAATTAATAGATCCAGATGTTGCACTAGTAGTTGATTGTTCTCCAGCCAATGATATGAAAGGTAAACAAAATTTGTCAGGTGAATTAGGTGGAGGTACATTAATAAGAATTAAAGATGGTACAATGCTTTTAAAACCAACATTTAGAGATTACTTGTTAAATATTGCAGAAAAAAATGATATAAACTATCAATATTATATTTCACCCGGTGGCACAGATGGGGGAGAAATTCATAAAGCTAAGATAGGTATACCAACTGCAGTGATTGGCGTGTGCGCGCGTTATATTCACAGTACAAATGCGGTATTTGATATGAGAGATTATACAGCAGCGAGAGATTTACTAAAATACTCGATTACAAATTTAAACGAATCCAAGATAGAAGCATTGCAATATCATTAATGATAAAAATAGGAGTGAACCGTTATGAAACAATTAGAAAATGAACAACAATTCGAACAATTAAAACAACAACAGACTGTTTTTTTATTTACAGCTGATTGGTGTCCAGATTGTAAAGTCATTGAGCCTGAATTACCACATCTAGAAACAAAGTATAAGCAATATACGTTTGTTTCAGTGGATAGAGATAAATTCATGGATATTTGTGTAGACCATGGTATTATGGGCATTCCTAGTTTTTTAGTGTTCAAAAATGGTGAACAAATTGGAAGTTATATTGGTAAAGAGCGTAAATCTATAGCACAAATCGATGCGTTTTTATCAGAATTATAGAAAGATAAATTTAAAATGATTTTATAAAAATTATACCCTTAGAACACACATTTTTTCTGTTACTAAGGGTATATTTATTGTAAACTGTATTAAGGTACGTAAATAGGAGTGTTAATCATGAATGTCTTTCAAATGAGAGATAAATTAAAAGATCGATTGAAACATTTAGATGTTAAATTTAGTTTTAATCGTGAAGACGAAACGCTACGTATATCAAGAGTTGATAATGGCAAAGGCGTTACTGTTAAAATAAATCCAATTGTAGCAAAATATAAATCTCAAAAAGAAAAAATAGTAGATGAAATTATATATTATGTTAATGAAGCAATTGAACAGATGAAAGATGAGACACTTGACCATAACGATGAAATCCAAGTTATGCCGGTGTTAAGATCCCCAAGTTTTGATAAAAAAGATAAGAATGGTAATGCATTTGTGATAGATCAACATACTGCAGAAACTAACATTTATTATGCAGTTGATTTAGGCAAGTCTTATCGTTTGATAGATGAAAGTATGCTTCAAGAAATGAACGTGACAAAGCAACAATTGAAAGAAATGGCTTTATTTAATGTACGAAAACTAGAAAATAAATATACGACTGACGAAGTCAAAGGAAATATTTTTTATTTTGTAAATTCGAACGACGGTTACGACGCGAGTAGAATATTGAATACTTCATTTTTAAATGATATTCAAGCACAATGCGAAGGTGAAATGCTAGTTGCTGTGCCACATCAAGATGTCTTAATTATTGCAGATATTTGCAATAAAACGGGTTATGATGTTATGGCACATTTAACTATGGAATTTTTCACAAAGGGGCTTGTCCCAATTACTTCACTATCATTAGGATATGAAAATGGCCACTTCGAACCAATATTTATTCTAGGAAAAAATAATAAACAAAAAAGAGATCCAAACGTTATACAACGATTAGAAGCTACACGAAAACAATATGAAAATAAAGATAAGAAATAAGGAGTAATGAAATATGAATCTATTTTATAATCAAGCAGCTGTTGGAGATGTTGCATTTTTACAATTAGAACCTGCTCAAGGTGAGTTTCAATATGAAAACAAAGGTGATGTTGTAGAGATACAACTTGATGGTCAAGTGGTAGGCTATAATATTTTTAACGCGTCTTTATATGTATCAATTAACGGGAACGGTCATATTAAATTAACAGAAACACTTGTCCAAGGGTTACAAAAAGCGATTGAAAGCGCTGGATTTACTTTTAAATTAAATGCAGATTTTTCACCAAAATTTGTAGTTGGTTATGTAGAGACAAAAGAAAAGCATCCTGATGCTGATAAATTAAGTGTTTTAAGTGTAGATGTAGCTACTGAAAAGTTACAAATTGTTTGTGGTGCACCAAATGTTGATGCTGGTCAAAAAGTCGTTGTTGCAAAAGTAGGTGCTGTAATGCCAAGCGGTATGGTTATTAAAGATGCAGAACTAAGAGGTGTCGCTTCTAGTGGCATGATATGTTCTATGAAAGAGTTAAATTTACCAAATGCACCTCAAGAAAAAGGCATAATGGTATTATCTGATGATTATACAGTTGGTCAATCATTTTTTGAAGAATAAAAGGAGGTAATGTACGTATGAGCTGGTTTGATAAGCTATTTGGAGAAGATAACAATTCAGATGAAGATTATCTCAGTAAACGAAGCCAACGACGTCAAAAAGCTACACAACATGAATATCGTGATTCGTTACTTCCTCAAAACAATGATGTTTACGAAAGACCAAAAGGTAAATTTAGGTTTCCAATGCGTGTTTTAGAAGAAGCTAACGCGCAAGATGATAACAATCAAAGTGCATCTAATGAACAACAAGATTATCGTCGTGATGAACAGTCGGGAAGCATAAACACACAATATAGAAGACATAGACAAATGCGCGATAAAGTATCAAATAATGACAAAAACAGTCAGGTAAATGCGCGTCAAAATACTAAGACGCCACATCAGTCACATATAAAATCAAATACTGAATTTAAACAACATAAAGGTAAACGTATGAGAATTCAAACTGATGTTTTACGAGCAAATGCGACGTCTAACCACACTACAACTACGCCGAAGCATTATCATCAAAGTGAATTTAAAGCGAGTGAAGTACCTTCTGCAATTTTTGGTACACATAAACCACGCCCATTAGAAAATGGTGTCATTAAAAGTAAACAAGATGCAACTAATGATCATGCAACGACTGACCGCGGTCAAGATATTGCTAGTGAAATAGCAACGCGTTCGTATAATCAAAATGGTCAAAAAGCAGTTAACAAGAATAGTGTCAATTCTAGAAAAACTAATGAACATAATGACACGACTGATGCGACACCACCATCAATGAATACAACAGAACAGGTAAACAATAAAGAAAATACTACAAATAAAAATGTTAGTAATTTAAATACATCACGTCAAAATAAAAAAGATAATACGATAAAATTAGAAAACATTTATGCTTCTCAAATTGTGGAAGAAATACGTCGTGAACGTGAACGTAAAGTATTACAAAAACGTCAATTTAAAAAAGCATTACAACAAAAGCGTAACGAAAATAATGATAGTCAAGAAGATAGTATTCAAAAAGCAATTGATGAAATGTATAAGAAACAGGCACAAAATTACATAGGTGAAAGTTCACTAGATGATGAAGACAATCTACTTGAACCGAAAGAGGTTTCAACGGATAATTCACAAATTGACGAAGATAACGCTACATCAGAACAGCAAATGTCTGATGATACAGCTAAAGGTGAATCTTCTCTATTTAATTATGAAGAAATCGACTTAGACCATGTACGTGAAAAGCATACAATTGATGAAAACCAAGTTGAAGTCAGTGATGAATCTAAAAATATAAAACAAAACGATTTCTCAACCACGAATGATATGAATTCTGAAGTTATGGATTCGGATGCAACAACAGTGAAAGATGATGATTATACCCAAAGTGAATCCTTTGTTGGAGATATGCATAATCGTGAGCTGACACAAGCGTCTGAAGGTATGACTGACGACGATTCTGATTCTGAAATTGATGATGCACAATATCGAGAATTAAGCGACCAGCAAACTGATTTATCTAAAACCAATACACCGGATACAAATGGTGAAAATAAAGATTACGTGCAGTTTGATAAAGAGAACATTGATTCAAGCTCGTTGACTAAATTGGAAAGTTTTGAAGATACTAGTAATGTGGACACTAACTCTGAATTAGATAACACATCATATATTTCTGAAAGTGAAGTTGATGAGGCAAACTTGAATAATGTAACAGCTTCTGAATCTAATAATGAAGCTTTACTAAATAAACAAATTTCGCAATCTGAACAAGCATCAAGTGAAAGTGATTCGACATCGCAGTCAGAGCCATTAAAACAAAGTAGTGTTGATGTATCAAAAACTAATAAAAAATCGCGAAATACTATTAGAAAAGGTAGTAAACCATTTAACGTTGTAATGACACCGTCAGATAAAAAACGTATGTTAGATGCACAGAAATCAAAAATTCAAAGTTTTAATCATGTAAATCAACCAATAACAGATTCAAATCATAGTACGACAACACTAGACACCGAAAATCAAATTCTGTCTGAGCATGATGAACTTGAAATCACAAATGCTAAGCAGTTGAATAATACGATTCATCAAGATATTAAAGAAGAAACTACTCAAGATGCTATTTCGCAAAATTCACATGAACATCAAGCACAATCACCAATTAATGAAAAAAGCGATCCTCAAAAAGTTAATATAGCGCCATCGTCAACATCTAAACAATCGGATAATGTGCAAAAGCAACAAAATACACAAGCGCCAGTGTTAAAGCCAGAAATGACTGGTAAGCAATTGGGTGGAAATGAAGCACTAAATGATCAACAAAATAATAAGGCTATTAGAAGAGGACCAAACATAAAATTACCGAGCGTAGAACTTTTGGAAGCACCAAAACAGCATGAAGTAGATAATGCATGGATTGACGATAAAAAACAAGAATTAAATGAAGCTTTTTATTACTTTAATGTCCCAGCAGAAGTGCAGAATGTAACAGAAGGACCGAGTGTCACACGTTTTGAGTTATCTGTGGAAAAAGGCGTTAAAGTTTCTAGGATTACAGCACTTCAAGACGATATTAAAATGGCTTTAGCTGCAAAAGATATCCGAATTGAGGCACCTATTCCTGGAACAAGCTTAGTAGGGATTGAAGTACCTAATCAGAACGCGACAACAGTTAATTTGCGTTCGATTATCGAAGAGCCGTCATTTAAAAATGCAGAGTCTAAGTTAACAGTAGCGATGGGACTTAGAATTAATAATGAACCACTGCTTATGGATATTTCAAAAACACCACATGCTTTAATTGCCGGTGCAACAGGTTCAGGTAAATCAGTCTGTATCAATAGTATATTAATGTCATTATTGTATAAAAATCACCCAGAAGAATTAAGATTATTACTTATAGACCCTAAAATGGTAGAGCTAGCACCTTATAATGATTTACCTCATTTAGTAGCACCTGTTATTACAGATGTTAAAGCTGCTACACAGAGTTTAAAATGGGCTGTAGAAGAAATGGAAAGACGTTATAAAGTCTTTGCCAAATATCATGTGAGAAATATTACTGCGTTTAACAAAAAAGCAGCTTATGAAGATAGAATGCCTAAAATTGTTATAGTCATAGATGAATTAGCTGACTTAATGATGATGGCTCCACAAGAGGTTGAACAATCAATTGCGCGCATTGCCCAAAAGGCACGTGCATGTGGTATTCATATGCTCGTCGCAACGCAAAGACCATCAGTAAATGTCATCACTGGATTAATCAAAGCAAATATACCAACTAGAATCGCATTTATGGTATCATCAAGCGTGGATTCACGCACTATTTTAGATAGTGGTGGTGCAGAACGCTTACTAGGTTATGGTGATATGTTGTATCTCGGTAGCGGTATGAATAAGCCTATCCGAGTTCAAGGCACATTTGTCTCAGATGAGGAAATAGATGATGTTGTCGACTTTATTAAACAACAACGAGAGCCTGAATATTTATTCGAAGAAAAAGAATTATTGAAGAAAACAGAAGCACAACCACAAGATGATTTATTCGATGACGTCTGTCGATTTATGCTCAATGAAGGTCATATTTCAACTTCATTAGTACAACGCCATTTCCAAATTGGATATAATCGTGCAGCTAGAATTGTTGATCAATTAGAACAACTTGGTTATATTTCAGGTGCAAATGGTTCAAAACCAAGAGATGTATATATAACTGAATCAGATTTAACTGAGAATTAATTTAGAGATAAAGGAGTGTTACAATGACACATTATCATTTTGTCGGTATTAAAGGTGCTGGCATGAGTTCATTAGCACAAATCATGCATGATCTTGGCAATGACGTACAGGGATCAGATATTAATAATTATGTTTTTACTGAAGTTGCTTTAAAGAATAATGGAATTAAAATTTTACCATTTAATGCAGATAATATTGAAGCGGACATGGTTGTCGTACAAGGCAATGCATTCCCAGATACGCATGAAGAAGTCGTTAGAGCACATGACTTAAAATTAGAAGTCATACGTTATCATGATTTTCTAGGACACATTATCGATCAATATACATCAGTGGCAGTAACAGGTGCACATGGTAAAACATCTACGACTGGTTTGTTATCACATGTTATGAATGGCGATAAAAAAACGTCTTTCTTAATCGGTGATGGAACAGGATTAGGTATCCCTGAAAGTGATTATTTTGCATTCGAAGCATGTGAATATCGCAGACACTTTTTAAGTTATCATCCTGATTATGCAATCATGACAAATGTGGATTTTGATCATCCTGATTATTTCAAAGATGTTGACGATGTATTTAATGCATTCCAAGAAATGGCTCAAAATGTTAAAAAAGGTATAATTGCTTGGGGGGACGACCCATATTTATGTAATATCAAAGCAGATGTGCCTGTATATTATTATGGTTTTTCTAAAGATGATGATATTTACGCTGATAATTTAGAAATTAGTGAAAAAGGAACCAAATTTGATGTGTATGTGAAAGGTGAATACTATGATACTTTCCTATCACCTCAATTTGGAGATCATAATATTTTAAATGCACTTTCTGTTATTACAATTAGTTATTTAGAAGAACTAAATGTTGATAATATTAAAGAAGCATTAGAAACATTTGGCGGGGTAAAACGTAGATTTAATGAAACTAAAGTTGGAAAGCAAGTACTTGTCGATGACTATGCACACCACCCAAGAGAAATAAGTGCTACAATTGAAACTGCGAGAAAAAAATATCCTAATAAAGATGTTGTAGCTGTGTTTCAACCGCATACTTTTAGTAGAACTCAAGCTTTCTTAGATGAATTTGCGGAGTGTTTAAGTTTAGCTGATAAAACATTCTTATGTGAAATTTTTGGATCTATAAGAGAGAATAGCGGAAATTTAACAATTCAAGATTTAATTCAAAGAATTGATGGTGCGACTCTAATTGACGAGGAAAGTGTAAATACGTTAGAAACTTTTGATGATTCTGTAATACTATTTATGGGCGCAGGAGACATTCAAAAAATTCAACGTGCATATATGGAAAAAATTGGTGCAACTTCTTCTTTTTAATATGTTTATGTTAAAATGATAGGGGTATTAATAAAAAATAACAACATATGATTTATAGGAGGCGTTTTAAATGGAATGGATTTTACCTATAGCTGGAATTATTGCAGCGATTGCATTTCTAATATTAGTAATTGGCATCGTTGTTGTATTACTTTCAGTTAAGAAAAACTTAGACCACGTAGCAAAAACTCTTGATGGTGTCGAAGGACAAGTTCAAGGTATTACACGTGAATCTACTGATTTATTACACAAAGCGAATCGCTTAACAGAAGATATTCAAGACAAATCAAATCGTTTAAACTCAGTTATTGATGCAGTTAAAGGTATCGGTGACTCAGTACAAACATTAAATGGTTCAGTTGATAGAGTAACAAACTCAATTACGCACAACATTTCTCAAAATGAAGATAAAATCTCTCAAGTTGTTCAATGGTCAAATGTTGCAATGGAAGTTGCTGACAAATGGCAAAATAGAAGAAATCGTAGAGATAGTGCAAATTACAAAGCGAGCAGTGTAGCAGATGACACAAATCATAGCTATACTACACGTGTAGAAAACAAATAATTCATATAATAACAACAAATGCACTTAAATGAGGTTTGAAACTTGTTTAAGTGCATTTGTTATAGGGGGCTTTGGAAGATGAAGTACTATAATCGTGATAACTATGAAAGAAATTTTGAAAGTTATGAAGTGCCAGAGTATTTTACAAAAGGCGCAAGAAATGATTTTGTATATAGTTTTATTGTTGGTGCTGTCATTGGTTCAGCTGTAGGATTAGTTTCATTAAGTAAAGGTAAAAATAAAGATAAATCTGTTCCTAAGAAAGACGCTCAGTTTAAAGCTCATATTATTAAGCAATCCAAAAAAGAACAACAAGAAGCGGAACAACAAGTCAATACTATAAAATCAACAATATCAGAAGCACAAGAAAAAGATACAGAAGTTAGTGAAGCTGAATTGGTTGCTCAAAAAATTGCTATCCAACAAGAAACTTCAGATAATAATCTAGCAAACATGTCACCAGAAGCACAAGAACAACAAGAAGTGCTATCAACAGTGTCACAAGATAAAGCAGACGATATTCCAACTCATATTGATTCCAATGCAGAACCATCTAAATCTGAAGTACGCGCTCAACAACATGCAATACAACAAGAAACGAATACAGATGAGTACTCAGATTCTGATAATTCAAATTTAAAAGCAGCGGCAACAGCAACTGGTGGTACAATTGCTGCAACAAGCTTAGCTAAAGCTGCAAGTAAAAAGAAAGATGCATTAGACAATGATTCACAAGTATCTAAAAATACATCTAACCTTTTAAAAGAAGCAAAACCTACTACTAATAAAAAGGAAAAGACACCTAACTTAGTAACGAAGTCAGATGATAAACAGAGTGATCAGTCTGAGCAAAATCATGCAGCTAAAGCAAGTGTATTAACTGCAACTGGCTTGGCATTAGCAGCTAAAAATAAAAATAAAGCATTGAATGATGATGTAACAGTTGCTGAAAAGACTGCGTTATTATTAAAACCAGAGACACCATTACAGGCTAACAATAAATCCGTCCCTAATTTAGTAACGTCTAAAGTTGATAACGCTGTTGAATCTACGACAGATAAAGTAGAACCATCAAAAAATAAAAGTGATGAAAAAAATGCGCAATCAGAGTCAGCTGAACAACGCGTGAAACAAACACATCAAAGTGCATCTTTTAACGAAGGCATCATTGTACATGATGAAGCAAGTGGATTAGCTAACAAGCATAATGGTAAATCAACAAGCAAATCCACAGCAAAACACCAAAATGATGGTATTTTGAATCATGATGCAGTAGATACCATAAAATCAGAACAACAAGATGAATCTGATCAAAATAATATAACTAAAAATAGACCACAAACAAAGAAAACAGAAAAAGCAAAAAGTAAAATTGATAAACGTACTTTTAATGATTAAGAAACAGTAATGTTAAAAGCGCCAGACATTAAAATTGTCTGGTGTTTTTTTATCAAAATTGTAATTAAAGGATCAATCCAAATTTGAAAAACTTGCTAAAAATTAGTTTCATATATAAAGCATGTATAAATAATAGTGCTTTTAAAATAAAGTTGAGTAAATAACAAAATAGTGTAAAATATAACTAGATAATAACTGAAAATTCAGTTATTATTAGTGTTATTCACAAAAAAGTGAATTTTTTGTATTCTTTACTTGAAGTTACAAATACTTATTGTTAGAATAACGACTAACATATATTTTATCGCTTTAAAGCAGAATAAAATATTGGTTTTAAAATTAATCATAGAGGTGAATAAAATGACAGACAAATTACAATCATACAGAGATGAAATAGTTGAAATTAATGAAGAAATCTTAAAACTTCTTTCAAAAAGAGGAAAGATTGCACAAAAAATTGGTGAAGAGAAGCGTAAAAAAGGTACGTTAGTTTATGATCCACAACGTGAGAAAGAAATGATTAATCAATTATTAGATAAAAATGAAGGGCCATTTAATGATAATGTGATTAAGCAACTATTCAAAGAAATATTTAAAGCCTCTACTGATTTACAAAAATCGGAAAACGAAAAACATTTATATGTTTCTAGAAAATTAAAACCAGAAGATACTATTGTACAATTTGACAATGGTGGCATTATTGGAAATGGCAACAAATCATTTGTATTTGGTCCTTGTTCTGTTGAGTCACAAGAACAAGTAGATGCAGTAGCAGAGAATTTACAAGCACGTGGCGAGAAATTTATCCGTGGCGGCGCATTTAAACCACGTACTTCTCCATACGATTTCCAAGGATTAGGTGTGGAAGGTCTTAAAATTCTTAAAAATACTAAAGATAAATATGGCTTAAATGTAGTTAGTGAAATCGTAAATCCTGCTGATTTTGAAATAGCTGATGACTACTTAGATGTATTTCAAATTGGTGCACGTAACATGCAAAACTTTGAGCTATTAAAAGAGGCTGGACGTTCAAATAAACCAGTATTATTAAAACGTGGTTTATCAGCAACAATTGAAGAGTTTATCTTTGCAGCAGAATACATTGCATCACAAGGTAATGAAAATATTATTTTATGTGAGCGTGGTATTCGTACCTATGAAAAAGCGACTAGAAATACATTAGATATTTCAGCAGTACCTATTTTAAAACAAGGTACGCATTTACCAGTTATGGTAGACGTGACTCATAGTACTGGGCGCAAAGACATTATGATTCCAACTGCTAAAGCTGGCTTAGCAGTTGGTGCGGATGGCATCATGGCTGAAGTACACCCGGATCCAGCTGTGGCATTAAGTGACAGTGGACAACAAATGGACTTTGATGAATTTGATAAATTCTATAATGAAATCAAGCCACTTGCAGATATGTATAATAATAAACAGCTTAAATAATTTTAAGACATATAGGTTAATAATATATTTGTTGAAACCTTATCATCTACGTTGCATATGCAATGTGGATGATAAGGTTTTTTTGATTTAATATAATAAATGCTATTTGAATAAATTACACGACATTTAATTTAAATTACCTTCATTTTAAATAGAAATAAAACAAAAGACGATAAGCAAATGTTATGAATATAATTATTGAAATATTTATGAGTTTTACAAACAAAATGATTTTACAATACGTGAAAATATGGTAAACTTTGAAAATGTTATGAAAACAGAGTACAATGATAAAGAAATCGCTTTCAAGGAGGAAATTATGACTGTAACAATATATGATGTAGCTCGCGAAGCTAGAGTGTCTATGGCGACTGTTTCACGTGTGGTTAACGGAAACCAAAATGTTAAGCCTGAAACACGTGATAAAGTAAATGAAGTAATAAAGAAATTAAATTATCGTCCAAATGCAGTTGCAAGAGGGTTAGCAAGTAAACGTACAACTACAGTAGGTGTTATCATTCCAGATATTTCAAATGTGTATTATTCACAATTGGCACGTGGTCTAGAAGATATCGCAACGATGTATAAATACCATTCAATTATTTCTAATTCTGATAATGATCCGAACAAAGAGAAGGAAATTTTTAATAATCTGCTAAGCAAACAAGTAGATGGTATTATCTTCTTAGGTGGTACAATTTCAGAAGAAATTAAAGAATTGATTAATAAATCATCTGTACCGGTAGTTGTATCTGGAACAAACGGTAAAGATGAAGGTATTTCATCTGTAAACATTGATTTCGAAACTGCTGCGCAAGAAATCACTGAAAAACTTATTCAAGATGGTGCTAAAACATTTGCATTAGTTGGCGGAGATTATTCTAAAAAAGCACAAGAAGATGTCTTAGCGGGGTTAACAAGTGTATTAAATGCACATAACTTAGAATTAGATGATAAACTTGTCTTTAATGGTAATGAAACGTATAAAGATGGTTTACGTGCATTTAAAACTTTAGAATCAGCTAAACCGGATGCTATCTTATCAATTAGTGATGAACAAGCCATTGGATTAGTTTATGCCGCACAAGATGCAGGTGTGAAAGTGCCTGAAGATGTTCAAATCATTAGTTTTAATAATACAAGATTAGTTGAAATGGTGAGACCTCAGTTATCTAGTGTGATTCAACCATTATATGATATTGGTGCAGTTGGTATGAGATTGTTGACGAAATATATGAATGAAGAGACGATTGAAGAGCCAAATGTTATTTTGCCACACAGAATAGAATATAGAGGCACAACAAAATAATTTTAAAATGCTGACAGTGTGTGCAAATAATGTAAACAAAGCGTTAGTTTGAGTCATTTTTAGTGTTATAGCTTGATTCCAAACAAGCTTAAAACAAAAAAACACATCTCCATAAAAGGGGATGTGTTTTTTTATTTTATATAGGTATATATATTTAAAGCGATGTTTATGACAAACATATTTACATATGAGTCCTCATGTAGCTGAATTAAAGCGGATTGAACCAGCTTAACACTTGTTGTGCATGTTTCATATTTGTTTCACTAATCGTTGCTCTGCGAGGAATAATAGTATAGTCTTGTTTATCATCTTTCCAATATTGGGGTAAAGGACAAGTAGCATAGGGTTGCCACTTTGAAAGCCATGATTCTGGAAGTTTGCCTATTGGTGGTGTTTCACCGATTAATGCTAAAAAGACATGCGTCCAAGCTCTTGGAACAACTTCCCATATATTATAACCACCGCCACCAAACATGATGACTTTACCATTAGTATATTGATCTGCGAGTGATTGAATGATATAGGGAATTTGATACAGTGACTCTAATGTGCAACTCATATGAGTTAATGGATCTAAATAGTGAATATCGACACCGTGCACACTTACGATAATATCTGGTTGGAATGATGCAACGATAGGTTCAATCGTTTGTTGAAATACTTCTAAAAAAGAATCATCTTCTGTGTAAGGTTCTAAGGGAATGTTTACAGTATAGCCAAAACCTTGCTCGTTACCACGTTCGGTATAGTGTCCAGATCCTGGGAAGAGAAATTTGCCAGTTTCATGTATAGAATAAATTAATGCTTGGTCATTGGTGTAAAAACTCCATTGTGTACCATCACCATGATGGGCGTCAGTATCAATACATAGAACACGCTGATGGTGATATTTAATAAGATAAGCAATACATATTGCAACGTCATTATATATGCAGAACCCATTTGCTTTGCCAGGTAAGCTATGATGCAATCCACCACCTAAGTGACATCCATTGATAAGCGTGCCATCCATAATTTGATCTGCTAAATTTAAAGCTCCGCCAACAATTCTTGCACTATGCTTATGCATCATTCTAAATTGTTGTGTTTCCGTACCATCTAATCCATACTTTTTGGTTTCTTGCTCATTTAAAATACCATGTGATGCACGTCTTATCGCTTGTATATAATCATATGAATGAATCAGTGCAATTTCATCATCCGTTGCAATTCTCGGTGGCACAATATGGTGGGCTTTCAAACTACCCATATCTTGCAATAATTCAGTTGTTAATTTTAATCTCATTTGATTAAATGGATGTTCATTGCTAAAGCGATATTGTAGTAATGCATTAGCGTAGACATAACCTGTTGTGTGGTGCATATTACTCATAAATTTCTCCCCTTTAAAAGAAAAAGCGATTCATAAATCGAATGTCATCAAACGCTTGTAATTGTTCAATACTAATTCTTGAACCAATCCTAGCCATTAAGCAATTTGCTGGATGGCTTGTTATTTCGGGATCATCCGTTGCAAAAATTTCTAAGCCCCCATAACCCATTAATTTTTGCATTAATTTTTTATATTCATAAACATCTAAGCCGGAGTTTTTCAAATCCCAATGCCAATAGTATTCTGTTGTTAATACAATATAATCTTCATATTCATCTGCTGCTAAACTTACCTTAATCAATTCGCTACCTAAATGGATATCTCGATAAGGTAAACTGATTTCTATAGCACCTAATTCGATGAGATAAGGCAAATTTCCAGTTGACCATCGTTCTAATGGGTCTGGATAATGATAGGTCACATAGCCAATGATATGTTGATTTAAGCGTAATACAAAAATACGACCTTCATCTAATTCACTGATTTCTTTGACTGCTTCGAATTGCTCGGCAGGCGATCGAAATGCTGATAAGCCTTCATCAAAGGTCATCTTATCGAGAGCCTTGCATGTCACAGGACCTTCTATTACATACTGATTATCGTTAATTTGATATGTTTGAGACTGATACGTTTTTATATGTTCCATGATTTCACTCCAATACCGCATATCTACACAGTAGCAATCTTATTAGTTCTATTATAGGCTATTGAAGAATAAAATAACACAAAAATGTATGCGCTTACACTTATTATTTTGAAAATTTAGATAATGTCCGTTATAATACTTTTTAAGTAAGCGATTTCATTCAGAGGGGGATTTAAAATGAAAGTAGAAGTTTACAAAGGGGAAAATGGAGATTTCAATCTTCAAGATTATGAGAAGACATATCAAAATTTTGATTGGAACGAAGTTGAAAAAGTATTTTCATGGCATGAATCTGGTAATGTTAATATGGCGCATGAATGTATTGATCGCCATGTAGATGAGGGCAAAGGTGATAAAATTGCTTTGCATTATAAAGATGATAATCGCCAAGAGCAATATACATTTAAGGAAATGCAAGCAAATACAAATAAAGCTGCAAATGTACTTAAAGATAAAGCGAATGTAGCAAAAGGTGATCGAGTATTTATATTTATGCCTAGAACGCCTGAATTATACTTTGCATTATTTGGCACATTAAAGATTGGCGCTATAGTTGGTCCGTTATTTGAAGCTTTTATGGAAAAAGCAGTAGGTGATCGTTTGGAAAATAGTGAAGCTAAAGTAATTATTACCACAAATGCGCTATTGCCAAGAATTCCTAAAGACAAGCTTCCACATTTAGAAACAATCGTAGTTGTAGATGACGATGTTGATGCCGAATATGTGGATTTTAATACTGAATTTAACAAAGCTAAAGATGAGTTTGAAACAGAATGGTTATCACTAGATGATGGTTTGATTTTACATTATACTTCAGGATCTACAGGGCAACCAAAGGGTGTATTACATGCGCAAAGAGCGATGTTATTACATTACGTTTCTGGTAAGTATGTTTTAGATTTTCAAGAAGACGATGTCTATTGGTGTACTGCAGATCCAGGTTGGGTTACGGGAACATCATATGGCATATTTAGCCCTTGGTTGAATGGTGTGACGAATTGTATTGCAGGTGGACGTTTCTCACCAGAAGCTTGGTATGGCATGATTGAAACCTTTAAAGTAACAATTTGGTATACAGCGCCGACCGCATTGAGAATGTTAATGAGTGCGGGTGATGATATTGTTGAAAAGTATGATCTCTCATCACTTAAAACAATCTTATCTGTAGGAGAACCGTTAAATCCTGAAGTTATCAAATGGGCGAAGGATGTATATGGTAAACGTGTGTTAGATACGTGGTGGATGACTGAAACTGGTGGGCATATGATAGTAAATTATCCATCTATGGATGTAAAATTAGGTTCAATGGGCAAACCATTACCTGGTGTAGAAGCAGCAATTATTGATGACCAAGGTAATGAATTACCTTCGAATCGCATGGGTAATTTAGCAATCAAAAAAGGATGGCCATCAATGATGGTATCAATTTGGAAGAATCCGGAAAAATATGAATCCTACTTTATAGGTGATTGGTATGTATCAGGTGATTCGGCTTATAAAGATGAAGACGGTTATTATTGGTTCCAAGGACGTGTAGATGATGTAATCATGACTGCAGGCGAACGTGTGGGTCCTTTCGAGGTAGAATCTAAGTTAGTAGAGCATGAAGCGGTAGCTGAAGCAGGTGTGATAGGTAAACCAGATCCAGTTCGTGGAGAAATTATTAAAGCATTTGTAGCATTGCGTAATGGTTATCATGAATCAGATGAACTAAAAGAAGAAATACGCAAATTTGTAAAAGAAGGTTTAGCTGCACATGCGGCTCCTAGAGAAATTGAATTTAAAGAGAAGCTACCTAAGACACGCTCAGGTAAAATTATGCGTCGTGTGCTTAAAGCCTGGGAACTTGATTTGCCTGAAGGTGATTTAAGTACGATGGAAGATTAAGTTGAATTATAAAATGATAGATAAGGTATCATTATAATTTGAAATGATTTTATCTACTTTAGTGAGTAGTAATGTACGCTTATTTAAATATTAAATGTAATATCACGGCTATATCCATCAGTTTTATATGGATATAGCTATTATTATTGAAAAATTGAAAACAATATTTTAATAATACTTTCGGTATTCCATTGTGTAATAGTACATTATTAGTGTATAGATGAGGGTAAAATTTACAATTTTGTGTATAAAAAATCTGTAAGCGCTATCGCAATTTGTCGACATTGCAATGTAATTTGGTTAAAATTAGACATGTAAGGATTTATTTTTATCAATAGTATATATGGGAATATATAAAGATTATTGATTTAAAATTTATTTTAAGAAGGGGCGAATGAATTTGGCACACTTATCTGATTTAGATATTGCAAATCAATCTACACTTAAACCAATAGGAGAAATAGCTGAAAAAGCAGGTATCCCTGCGGAGGCACTTGAACCATATGGTCATTACAAGGCGAAGATTGATATTAATCAAGTTCAACAACAAAATGGTAAAGGGAAAGTGGTTTTAGTAACTGCAATGAGCCCAACACCTGCTGGAGAAGGTAAATCGACTGTTACAGTTGGTTTAGCAGATGCATTTAATCAACTTAAAAAGAATGTCATGGTCGCATTACGTGAACCAGCCTTAGGACCTACTTTTGGAATTAAAGGTGGTGCAACAGGTGGCGGTTATGCACAAGTGTTACCGATGGAAGATATTAATTTACACTTTAACGGAGATTTCCATGCTATTACAACAGCAAATAATGCACTGTCTGCATTTATTGATAACCATATCCACCAAGGTAATGAATTAGAAATCGACCAACGTCGAATAGAGTGGAAACGTGTGTTAGATATGAATGACCGTGCACTACGTAATGTGATTGTAGGTTTAGGTGGACCAACACAAGGTGTGCCGCGTGAAGATGGTTTCAATATTACAGTTGCATCGGAGATCATGGCTATTCTTTGTTTAGCTAATGACATTAAAGATTTAAAAGAAAAAATTAGTAAAATAACTATTGGATATACACGTAGTCACAAACCAGTTACTGTAGCAGATTTAAAAGTTGAAGGTGCATTGGCAATGATTTTAAAAGATGCCATTAAACCAAATTTAGTGCAAACGATTGAAGGTACTCCAGCGTTAGTACACGGAGGTCCATTTGCTAATATCGCACATGGTTGTAACTCAATTTTAGCAACTGAAACAGCGAGAGATTTATCAGACATTGTTGTAACAGAAGCAGGGTTTGGTTCAGACTTAGGTGCTGAAAAATTCATCGATATTAAAGCACGTGAAGCAGGTTTCGAACCTTCAGCAGTTGTTGTAGTAGCAACTATTCGTGCGCTTAAGATGCACGGTGGAGTAGCAAAAGATAACTTAAAAGAAGAAAATGTAGAAGCATTGAAACAAGGTATTGTTAACTTAGAACGTCATGTTAAAAATGTGAAAAAATATGGTTTAGAACCAGTTGTAGCATTAAATGCATTCGTTCACGATACAGATGCTGAAACTGAATTTGTACAACAATGGGCGAAAGATAATGGTGTTCGTTTAGCGTTAACAGAGGTTTGGGAAAAAGGTGGTAAAGGTGGCATTGATTTAGCAAATGAAGTGCTAGAAGTCATTGAGCAACCTCAAACATTCAAACATCTTTACGAACTAGAACAACCATTAGAAGATAAAATCGAAACAATTGTCAAAGAAATTTATGGTGGCGCTAAAGTTACTTTCAGTAGCAAAGCACAAAAACAATTAAACCAATTTAAAGACAATGGTTGGGATCATTATCCAATTTGTATGGCTAAAACGCAATATTCATTTACAGATGATGCAACGCAATTAGGTGCGCCAGAAGGCTTCGAAATTACGATTCGTGAGTTAGAAGCAAAAACTGGTGCAGGATTCATCGTCGCATTAACTGGTGCGATTATGACTATGCCAGGTCTACCTAAGAAACCAGCAGCATTAAATATGGATGTTACTGATGATGGACATGCAGTAGGACTCTTCTAATAAAATAAAAGCATATGACATGGAACTTTAGCCATTAACAAGGTAAAGTTAAGCTAAATAACATAAAATAAGGGAGCAGTGTTGAGATCTATCGTAATGATGAGATTTAACACATGCTCCCTTATTTTGTCAAAAGATGCTGTTTAATATTATAGTGTTCTGCTTGTTTAAACGTATGTTCTGTAATTTTCTTCTCAACTAGCATACGTTTTAGTACGTAATGCTGTCTGTTAAGCCCGATTTGAATTTGATTATCAGGCTTCAGTGAACCATTTTCTTCGTAAGGAGTATAGTAATACGGACTTTGCAATAAACCTACAAGATATGCCGATTCAGCAACATTAATATCTGAAGGTGGCTTACCAAACAAACTATAAGAAGCTGACGCAATACCTGATATATTGTTACCATTATAATCACGTCCAAAAGGCACTATATTCAAATAAGTATAGATGATTTCATCTTTTGTAAGAACCTGCTCCGCACGCATAGAAAGCACCAATTCGTTCGCTTTACGATGATATGTTTTTTCATTCGTTAACACCTGATTTTTGACTAATTGTTGTGTAATCGTACTACCACCTGTCGCAGATTGTGAATTGAATACATCTTGACCGACAGCACGCAACAAAGCTTTCGGTAAGATACCATTGTGTTTGAAGTACAAACTATCTTCGGAAGCGGTTAAAGCCTTGATAACATTTTTATTTACGCCTTGTGGTCCTACGATGAGTGGATTCATTGATTGGTTATATTCAGCAAGAATATTGCGATTGTCATAATCAATATCTTGGGTGCCTGCAATATTCACTAATTTTAATCTTAATGATTCATCAGACATGTTTATGGATGACTGTGTTAAATGTTGAAAATAAAATACAGTAACTGCTAATAAAATGACTGAGGTACATGCAAGTATTGCAAACAGGCCTATGAATATATGTTTGATTTTTTTATATACACGTTCGAATTTTTCTAATTTAGTTGCTTCATGTTGTATGTCCATATTATTATCAGCTGTTTGTTGACTCATGTATAACCTCCTTCTTAGTTAAGCAATATTATAACATATTTTACATGATTGACTTTTAAAATAGAGTTACTTATAATTAATATCAATTCGATATCGTTTTTGGATGAAGGAGAAGTAGCATGTTGTGTTATCTTAAGAGAGTTAGTGGTTGCTGTGAACTAATGATAAACAATGTGTGAATACACCTGATTGAGTAAGATCCAAACGTTTTAGTTAATGAACGTATCATTAATAAAGTTGATTGACTTAAAGTATGGTGGTACCGTGCGCATGCGCCCTTACAGTAATTTGTAGGGGCGTTTTTATATTTTTAAAAAGCAAAATAACATTATTCACTATCTTACTCAATTTTCACATCTTAATCCAAAACCGTATCTAAAAAATAGGAGGCTGATACAATGGCAAATGCACTTTTAGAAGATTTACAATGGAGAGGCTTAATTTATCAACAAACGGATGAAACAGGTATTGAAACAGTATTGAATAAAGAACAAGTAACTTTGTATTGTGGTGCAGATCCAACAGCTGATAGCTTGCATATTGGTCACTTATTACCGTTCTTAACGTTACGTCGTTTTCAAGAACATGGTCATCGTCCACTTGTATTAATTGGTGGCGGTACGGGTATGATTGGTGATCCGTCTGGTAAATCAGAGGAACGTACATTGCAAACAGAAGAACAAGTGGAATTAAATGTTCAAGGCATCAGTCAACAAATGCATAAAATATTTGAATTTGATACTGAACAAGGTGCTAAATTAGTAAATAATAAAGACTGGTTAGGTCAAATTTCTTTAATTGATTTCTTGAGAGACTACGGTAAACATGTTGGTGTGAATTACATGTTAGGTAAAGATTCTATTCAAACACGTTTAGAACATGGTATCTCTTACACAGAGTTCACATATACAATTCTACAAGCAATTGATTTTGGACATTTAAACAAAACGTATAATTGTAAGATTCAAGTAGGTGGATCAGATCAATGGGGAAATATTACGAGTGGCATTGAATTAATGCGTCGTATGTATGGTCAAACGGAAGCTTACGGATTGACAATACCATTAGTTGTAAAATCCGATGGTAAGAAATTTGGTAAAACAGAAGGTGGCGCTGTTTGGTTAGATGCTGAAAAGACAAGTCCATATGAATTTTACCAATTCTGGATTAACACAACTGATGACGATGTGATTAAATTCTTAAAATACTTCACATTCTTGGAAAAAGAAGAAATTGAAGCATTGGAACAATCTATGACTGAGGCACCGCATTTACGTGAAGCACAGAAAGCATTGGCTGAAAATGTTACGCGTTTTATTCATGGACAAGAGGCTCTCGATGATGCAGTACGTATTTCTAAAGCGTTATTTGCAGGAGACTTGCAATCGTTATCTGCTACGGAATTGAAAGCAGGCTTCAAAGATGTGCCACAAGTTGAACTGAGTAATGACACTACTAATATCGTAGAAGCTATTGTTGAAACGGGCATTTCATCTTCAAAACGTCAAGCGCGTGAAGATGTCAATAATGGTGCGATTTATATTAATGGTGTAAGACAACAAGATGTGAATTATGAACTTACAGATGCTGATAAAATAGCTAATGAATTTACGATTATTCGTCGTGGTAAGAAAAAATACTACATGGTGAATTACAAGTAAATTTGGCACAAGATAAAAATAAAGGAGTGGGACAGAAATCCATTTCTCTAATAAAGATTTCGTAGTCCCACCCCAGCAAGGATGACTAGGGTTGAAATGTTTACCTGAGCTGAAGCTCATGCATAAGTCTCACTAACTTAATAAATTAAAGCAGTGAGACTTTATATTTTCAATTCAGTCATCTACTGCCTAATTTGATAAGAGCCTGAGACATCTATTTTTGTCCCATGCTCTTCAAACTGTCGACAAAGTCTCCGACCTTGTTGGCAGTTTTTTTATGCACGCTTTCCGCTGGCACTGTCTTTGCCTGTGGTCTTTGGCTAGTGCTATTCTCGAAGGAGTCGGCATAAATTACTGCCAATATTAAAAAATAGAATATATGTAAATTAAACAGGGGTAGTGTTTATTACGTGGACCAAATCAATTGGTAAAAGAAATATAAAATATTTTTTAGTATTAAATCAATGAGCCGAAGAAAAAAGAATATAAACAAAGTAGTTTACGTTGGTATTTAATATATAAAGTTTAGATGAAGTATCTCATTTTGGAATTTACAGTAAAAGCTATATAAATAGAAATAAACAAACCCTTCGCATTAATTTGCGAAGGGTTTGTCAATGGTCTGAAACCGTAAATTTGAGTAGTGTTGGCTTTTCTTATGACTTAATTAAAAGGGGATTCGCTTTCACTTTCTGAATCTTTAGATGCACTACTTGATGAAGCCTTTTGTTCTTTTAAAGTAATTTCAACAGTTTGAGTCTTGCCGTCACGGTCAATTGTTAATTTGACTTTTTCACCTGGCTTTTTGTGTTGATATAAATATGAGCGAATGTCTGTATCTTCTTTGACAGTTTGATTATCTATTTTTGTGATAATATCGCCTTCTTTAAGTCCACTATCTGATTCGACTTTAGCAACATAAGCACCATCTTTACGGTTAGTCTTAAGTTCGTCCTTATACTGTTCAGGAATTTCACTGACATTCAATAGACCAATACCGATAGAAGGGCGCACGATTTTTCCGTTTTCTACAAGTTGTTTAATCGTTACTTTCACTTCGTTACTTGGAATTGCAAAGCCTAATCCTTCAACTTGGTCACTCGCAATTTTCATTGAGTTAATACCAACAAGGTTACCATTGATATCGACTAGAGCACCACCTGAATTACCTGGATTAATTGCAGCATCAGTTTGTAGGACATTTACTTTGTTTGCTCCTGCTGATGTTTGTGTATCAATCGTACGCTCGTTTGCTGAAATAATACCTGATGTTACAGAATTGGCAAATTCTAAACCGAGTGGATTTCCCATTGCAAAGACGCTATCGCCTGTCTTCACTTTAGTAGAATTCGCGAAATCAATTGCTTTCGTACCTTTTGCATCATTAATTTTAAGTACAGCAATATCTGTTAAAGCATCTTTACCAATGACTTTGGCATCTACTTGTTTAGAATTATGTAACTGAACTTTAATTTCACTTGCGCCATCTATGACGTGGTTATTCGTTACGATATAAGCAGATCCATTATTTTTTTGATAAATAACGCCTGATCCGACACCAGCTTCTTGAGATTTAGAAGATTTACCTTTTAATAGATCATCTAAATTTTGTGCTTTCTGCATGTTTATAACACCTACGATAGAGGGCGAAACATCATTAATCATTTGATTGACTGAATCATATTTTTCACTTTTTCCATCAAGTGTATTACCACCATGACTGCTATTGGAAGCTTCATTTACGGATGAGCCGCCTTCATCGAACAAAGTACTTTCGATGATTTTGCCAATACCTAGTACAAATAATGCACCGATAATACCAGCAGCTAATGCGACAATGATTGTTTTAAACCAAGGGAACTTGGGTTTTAATCGTGTCTGCGATTGCTGAGAAGGCACTGCGTGTTGTGGGTGTTGGTTATTGCTATGATCGTTTGTGTAATTTCCATTGTTATATTCTGACATTTGCTACCTCCATTGTTTACTATATTTACTATTATGAAAGTTTATTACAACTTTTTCTAGTATATCACTATACGACTTTAGACTGAAATGTAAATGTCCTTGTTCATAAAGTCACTAAATGATAAAATCAATGAGTAAATAAAAGCCAAACGAAGCAGGTGAGAACATGTATAAATTTATTAGTGGTTTGTTAAAATTAATCATTATTAAAATGAGCAAGTCGTTGGAAGTACAAGGGAAAGAGAATATACCTCAACTACATAGATATTTAGTGACATGTACGCATGAGAGTTATAATGAAGTGATAATGTTAGGAATTGCTATTTATCCAAATCAAATTCATTATATGGCTAAGAAAGAATTGTTTAATAATAAATGGTTTGGGAAATTCTTAACGTCATTAAATGCATTTCCTGTTGATAGAGAAAATCCAGGACCAAGTACATTAAAAAAGCCGATTAAATTATTGAAAGAAAATAAAACGGTTGGTATATTTCCTACTGGACAGCGTATGAAATATAACGAAGGTGCGCCTATGAAACGTGGTGCTGTTACAATTGCGTTAATGGCAGAGGCTCCAATTTTGCCAGCAGCATATGTCGGTCCGAATAAGATCAAAGGCTTAGTGACTGGTAAAGCTGTCATCAAATTTGGTGAACCAATTGAAACGAAAAATTTACCAAAAACGATGAAACGTAATGAGAAATTAGAATATTTAACGAAAGAACTCGAACGCAAAACGATACAATTACAATCAGAATTAAATGAATATATGAATAATAAGAATTAAATTGCAAATTCATATTTTTGTATTTTAAAAAAGTATACGAGTTATTTAAATTATATGGTATTATTTAACTGTACAATAACAGTTAGGATACGTTTCCAACATCACGTGGACAATATTGTGCATGTGATGTTTTTTCGTATGACTAATGATCTTGAAAAGAGGGATGTTTATGTTTAGTTTTTTTCAAAGACTAGGTAGATCATTGATGCTTCCAGTAGCGGTATTACCGGCGGCAGCAATTATTACAGGAATTGGGAATGCGTTAACTGCTATGGGTGTTTTGCCCACAGTTGCAGCATTTTTCTCATCAGCTGGTACTACATTACTAGAACAGTTAGGGATACTATTTGCGATTGGGGTAGCACTTGGGATGGCTAAGAAAAATGACGGGGCAGTTGCATTAGCAGCGGCAGTCGGTTTCTTTTTAACTACAGTCGTTTTGAGTCCTAAAAAGTTAGCACCATTATTAGGGATTAAAGAAACTGGTGTGGATGATGCATTTATTCAAATGAATAACTCAAATGTATTTATAGGGTTAATCATTGGTTTAATTGCGGCTTATACCTATAACAAATTTAGTAAGACTGAATTACCAACTGCATTATCATTCTTTAGTGGTAAACGTTTAGTACCTATTTTAACAGCATTCTTTAGCATTATTTTAGCAGTGATTATGTTATTTGTATGGCCGTATATATATGCAGCAATTGTTATATTTGGGACATGGATTTTAGATATGGGGCCATTTGGTGCTTTCTTATATGGTTTCTTTAACCGTTTATTAATTCCTACAGGATTACATCATGCTTTAAATTCTGTATTTTGGTTTGATTTAGCAGGTATAAATGATATTGCGAAATTCCAAACAGGTGATGGTGCAGTGCACGGTGTGACTGGCCGCTATATGGCTGGTTTCTTCCCAGTAATGATGTTTGGTATTCCAGCTGCGGCATTAGCGATGTATCATACTGCTGAAACCAAGCAGAAAAAACGTGTCTATGGGTTGATGTTTGGTGGTGCGATATCTGCATTTTTCGTAGGTGTGACAGAACCGATTGAATTTTCATTCATGTTTGTTGCGCCCGTATTATTTGTGATACATGCATTTTTAACAGGCTTGTCTATGTTTATAGCTGCCTTGTTCCATTGGACTGCAGGATTTTCATTCAGTGCTGGTTTAATTGATTATGTCTTGTCACTGATTAATCCGGTTGCGAACCAACCTTATATGTTGCTTCTACAAGGATTGGCGTTCTTTGTGATTTACTATGTTGTATTTAGATTAGCTATTAGATTCTTGAAATTAAATACACCTGGTCGCGGAGATAATTTATTACCTGATCCAACTTCTGATAGTGCTACAACTGGTGATACACCTGACACAGAAGCAGGAACATCAAATAAATATACGCATACAGCGAGTCAGTTATTAGAAGGGCTAGGAGGCAAGTCTAATATTATGACTTTAACCAATTGTGCAACGCGTTTAAGAATAGAATTGCATGATAACAGTAAAATCGATGAAGCTAAAATTAAAGGCGCGGGTGCCGTTGGTGTTACACAAAGTGGTAAACATAATACACAAGTTATTATTGGTACACAAGTTCAGCAAGTCGCTGATGAGATTGAAACACAAATGGAAAAATAGTTTTAATTTATGGACATCTAGCAATATGAATTATTTTATTTCATATATTGTTAGATGTTTTTTTATTTATTTTTTAGTGAATTAGTAAAATGGATTGCTCTTTTAAATTTTAGATAGTAGGATATAATAGTATCAGAATTTTCTGATTAAAGGAGTGCATAGATGATGAAGTCAGTATTATTTGATGTGGATGGTGTATTTTTAAGTGAAGAAAGATGCTTCGATGTATCTGCGCTTACAGTTTATGAAATGCTTATGAGTCAATCGTACTTAGGTTTAGACTCGTCAATTCAATTCGATAACTTGAGTGATAAACAGATTAAAGAGATAAGAGCGATTGTTTTTTATCATGATGATATTTTAACACGTTTAAAATCACTAGGGCTTAATTCGAATTGGGATATGTTATTTATTGTCATCGCACTTCACTTTATTGAGGTTTGTAAGTCATTGCCCAGAGGATTACAGGAAACTGTACTTGATGAGAACCGTTTCAATCAACAAACATTACAAAATGTTGGTGCGCATGCAACGGATGTTTCTTTAGATTTTAGCGTGCCATTAACATTTTTAGATGGAGTGAAAGCGGGTAAAGATAATATTTATCAAGCGTTAGCAGCACATGCGAATGAGCAATTAGACACACAACAAGGCGCTTTATTTGAACTGAAAAGTCCATTTTGGTTATTAGCACAGGAAATTTATCAGGAATGGTATCTAGGGCATCAATTATATAGTGAAGTAGAACAAAAAACGAAACGAACAACATTTAAAGAAGGTTATATTTATAATGAAGTCGTGTTAAGACCAGTAGCAGAAATCAAACAATTACTTATCGATTTAAAAGCTGCAGATTATCATATTGCAATTGCAACGGGAAGACCACGCACAGAAACAATCGTACCTTTTGAGGCGTTAGGGATTAAATCATTGTTTGAAGAGCATTACATAGGAACTGCAAGTGAAGTATTAATTGCCGAAGATATATATCCAGAACTTAAGCCATTAGGTAAACCTAATCCATTTAGTTATTTAATTGCTTTGGATGGTAATGATCAAAATAATTATAAACATTATGCGACAAATCAAACACATCGCGTTAAAAAGGATGAAGTGTTTATCGTCGGTGACTCACTAGCAGATTTACTAAGTGCCAAGACAATTGGTGCAACATTTATAGGTCCGTTAACAGGGCTTAAAGGTCAAGCTGCAAGAACAGAGTTAGAAGCACATGGCGCAGATTACATTGTTGATCATGTGGGAGATATTAGAAATATTTTATTGTAATTAAAACATGACAAAACAGAGGCAACGTAATGGTTGTCTCTGTTTTATCATGTTTGTATTTTAAATAGAATAGTTTGATTGCTGTGGTAATTCTAATTCAACACTTCTGATTAAGTTAAATCCTTCAATAGCATATAAAGCATCAATCACTTCTTCTGTAGCAGGGTGATCAATGGATAATATCATTAATGCATTGCCACCTTGGTGAATACGGCCAAGGTGCATTGAAGCAATATTAATTTCATATTCACCTAATATTTGACCCGTACGTCCAACAATCCCAGGTCTATCGTTATGATTAATAACAAGTTGGTGACGTTCAGGTTTAAAGTCTACAGGATAGTCATTAATACGGACAATACGTGGGCCATAACCATTCAAGACAGTAGCACCAATTTTAATTTGAGTATCTTTATTAATCAAAGTAAGTTCAATATAATTACTGAACCCACGATGTTTTGTATTTTTTTCAATATTGTAAGATACGTCTTGTTCATTCAGTAATACGAGGGCGTTGATTAGATTAACACGTTCAGCTAAATCTTGTTTTAATACTCCGGATACAAGTGTTCTAGTTAACAAACTCGTATCATCCAACGCGATGTCACCTTCGTATTTAATGTGAAGTTCACGTGGGGCTTTTTCAAGTAATTGAATTCCAACTTCACCTGTAATTCGGCTTAATTCTATATATGGCTTTAATTCCTCATTAATTTCACTATAAGTCATCTTAGGTGCGTTAATTGCATTTAAAACATTGCCATTTTCGAAAATATCTACAATTTCATTTGCAACAGATACTGCGACTTTTTCTTGTGCTTCAACTGTAGATGCACCTAAGTGAGGTGTGACGATGATATTATCATGCGCAACAAGAGGTGAGTCGGTAGCGGGTTCGCTTTCAAAAACATCGATGGCAGCACTTTGAATTTGTCCTTCATTGAGTGCCTCAATGAGTGCTGTTTCATCAATTATACCGCCACGAGCCACATTGATAATTTGTAGCGTTGGTTTTGCTTTGTCGAAAAATGCTTTGCCGACAATACCCTTGGTTTTAGGTGTCAAAGGTGTATGTACGGTAACAAAATCTGCTTGTTCAGCAATTTCATCTACGCTCGCACGTGTAACATTTAATTCTTTGGCTTTATCTTCTGATAAATAAGGATCAAAAGCTAGGATATGCATTCCAAAACTTTGCGCGCGTTTTGCGACACCAAGCCCAATTCTACCTGCACCAATGACACCTAAAGTTTTATTATAAAGCTCTGTGCCACGATATGTTTTGCGGTCCCATTCACCATTTTTTAGTGATTGATGCGCTTGAGGAATATTTCTAGCCATTGATAAGATCATCGCCATAGAATGTTCTGTTGCAGAAATAGTATTACCATCTGGTGCATTAATGACGATAACACCATTTTTAGTTGCTGCATCCACATCGATATTATCGACACCTACACCTGCACGAGCGATAACTTTTAATTGTGGTGCTGCTTCGATTACTGCTTGAGTTACTTGTGTTTGACTGCGAACGATGAGTCCTTGATATTGCGCAATTGCTTCAATCAGTTGTTGCTCATTGAGATCTGTATCAATTACCACTTCAAAATCTTGATGATCAATAAGACTTTTTAAACCTTCTGGTGAAATTGGATCTGAAACTAATATTTTATACATAAGCTTTGACGACCTCCATGTATTTTGTAATAGCTGTGCCGATATAATTCTGATTTCTATATTCGGATAAAAGTATTTCTAATGCAGATACGACTTGTAAAATATCAAACGGCGATATCTGACCCATATGACCAATACGTAATATTTGACCTTTTAAATGACCTTGCCCACCGGCAATTGTAATAGCAAAGCGTTGCTTTAATTCATTTTTAATAAAATTCAATTCATCCTTTGTACTAGGAATAAAAGCTGTGACAGTAGGGGAGGCATATGTTGATTCCACTAGTAATTCAAAATCTAAAGCTAGCAATGCTTGTCTTAATGCATCACGAATTACATAATGACGCTGAATCACTTGGTCTAATCCTTCTCGTTTAACTAATTGTGCATATGCATTTACACCTCTGAAAAGTGAGACGTTTGGCGTGAAAGGTGTAGAATGATCCGCCATAGAAGTTAAATACTTATTAAAATCTAAGTAAAAGCGTGGGGTTGTTACTTCTTTGAAACGTGTTTTTGCACGATCATTATAAGCTACAAAAGCAAGCCCAGGTGGTAACATAATGGCTTTCTGACTTCCAGAGATTAGAACATCAATTTGATCTCGTTCCATATTTGCATCTACAGCACCAATACAACTAACGCCATCGACTACATAATAAATTGAAGGATTATATGCCTTAAGTGCGTTTCCTAATTCATTAATTGGATGCAGCACAGTTGTTGATGTTTCACAGTATTGTGTAAATACAGCTGTCACGGGTCTTTTTATTGATTTTAAAAAATCAATAAAGTCGGGAACATTGACAGCTTCTCCCCAGTTCACTTCGAAAATATGTACATTCTCATAATAAGTTTCTGCAATTTGTTTGAAACGGTTACCAAATGCACCAGACACAATAATTACAATATCATCTTCAGGATTTGCGATATTGAGCATGCTTGATTCCAAAGCACTTGTACCGCTTGATGTGAGAATAATAACATCATTTGTAGTACCGAAAACGGGTCTAATAACGCGAAATGCTTCTTCTGCAATTTGTTCAAAATCGCTTGACCGATGACCGACCATTGGCAACTGTGTTGCTTGTAATATTTCATCCGGGACAGGTGTTGGTCCAGGAGTAAGTAACAATGGATGATAATAATTCATTTCTAATTCCCCCAATGCTTAAGATTTTATAATTTTAGCAAATTTTCTGAAAATATAAAAGTACAAAAGTATTAAAAAGATGAAATAAAAGACTATTATATTAAATGTAAGGGTATTCAATGTGGTTTTAATCATATTCCGTCATACATAAAAATTTTTCGAAATTATTTTATTTTGGGTGAAATTTTAATAGCTACATTTCCTCTAAGTGAATTAGATATCATGCAATTGTTGTCTGCAACTTTTAACAATTGTGGTAGGCGTTTGTTTAAGCGTTCTTTTTGATCAGATGCTATGGTGATTTCTGGATAATGTGTGATTGTGTCCATTCTAAACTTTGTATTTTCAAATATAGCTAATCCAATAGATGACTGACTGATTTGAATATCAGTGAAACCTGCACGCTCTAATACAGCAGCTAAAGAAATAATGTAGCATGAAGATGCTGCAGAAACGAGTAATTCATCTGGATTTGTACCAGTACCATTGCCTCCAAGCCCAGCTGGAATAGACATTTGCTCGTCAATGATATCACCATTTAATTGCCCAACCGATTCTCGGCCGCCTTCCCATTTTGTTTGTACTTTAAATTCATGTTGTACCATAAAGATTGACCTCCCGAGATAATGTGTTAACTTAAGTTTAGATGAAAATGAGTCATAAGGAAAGTAGGGTGTGTCGATGCAAAATCAAAAGCATAAACAAAAAGAATTATTGTATGTTGCACATAGAGGTTTAGCAACTGCATATCCAGAAAATACATACATAGCATTTGAAGCGGCATTAAAGTCCGGAGTTGATATACTAGAAATTGATATACATTGTACGGCAGATGGTAAGCTTGTTGTGATTCATGATGAGACGATTGACCGCACTTCAAATGGTAGCGGGCATGTTGGTAGTCTTACATTGGAAGCATTGAGACATTTTGATTTTGGTATACATAAAGGTGTAGCTTTTAAAGGGCAGCGGATATTATTATTGGCAGAAGTACTTGAATTAATTAAAAATTATCCTCAAAGATTACTCATTGAAATTAAAAAAACACACCTTTATTCAGAGATTGAAAATAAACTTATTGAGCAGTTAAAAGTTCACGGCATGCCGACAGAAAAGGTCATCATCCAATCTTTTGATGCGCAGTGTATACAGAACATAGCCTCTATGGATTTAGGCTATGAGTTAGGCGTATTAATTAGTAAAAGAAAATTTTGGTATAGAATGCCTAATTTTAAGAAAATATCTACTTATGCCAAGTATATTAATCCGCAATATACATTAATAAATAGACGATTTATAAAAAAAGCTAATGATTATGGATTGTCAGTGCTGCCGTATACGGTAAATCAAAAGCATGCAGCAGCAAAACTGATTGAGCTAGGTGTTGATGGTTTAATTTCAGATAATCCAGAAAAGTTGATGTGAGTTTACTATAAATACTAGAATACAAAAAAGTCTGACTCGCCTTATATAATGGGGCTTGTCAGACTTGGATATTTGGTAGCGTTATTGATTTTACTTAACGAATATGTGATAAATCATTATCATTTTGGTTAACCCAATGCTTCTTTAATAAACCCATTACATGGCAATCACTGTACTCACCGCGTGTGAAGAAATGTTCTTGCAATGTGCCTTCTATTGAAAAGTTTTGGCTTTTATAAATATGGACAGCTTTTTCATTGTTAACATCCACAAATAAATAGATTTTATGTAAGTTTAACACTAAAAAGGCATAATCGATTGCCATTTTAAAAGCATTTTTGGCATAACCTTTACCACTGTATTTGGGATCAATAATAATTTGAATTTCACAATTACTATGGATGAAATTAATTTCAACTAATTCAACTACGCCAATACGAATTTGCTCATGTTCAATAATGAAACGACGCTCAGCTTCATCTAAAATATGCTTTTTATATAGTGTTTGAAGTTCACTAAGAGATTGATAAGGTTCTTCAAACCAATACGACATGATGGAATATTCATTATTTAAATGGTGTACAAAATCTAAATCAGTTTCTTCTAATGCTCTAATAATCACAATTAACACTCCTCTGTAACTATAGGATACGGAATAAAATTGTGTTTGTAAATTCAGACGAACGATTGGAATAGGGGACTAGATAAATTTTTTAAGACATAAAAAAACCAAGAAGTCGAAAGGACTTCTTGGTTGAAACGATTGTCTTATCTTGAGTAGTACTCAACGATAAGTTGTTCGTTGATTTCAGCAGGTAATTCACTACGTTCTGGAACGCGGATATATTTACCTTTAAGGTTATCAGCATCAAATTCTAAGTAATCTGGTACAAAGTTGTTGATTTCAACTGATTCAGCAATGATATCTAATTTTAAAGATTTTTCACGAACTGAAATTTCTTGACCAGGTTTTAAAGTGTATGATGGGATATCAACACGTTTACCATCAACTTCGATGTGACCGTGGTTAACGATTTGACGTGCTTGACGACGTGTACGCGCTAAACCTAATGAATATACAACTGCATCTAAACGAGCAGCTAATAATTGCATGAAGTTTTCACCGTGGACACCGTGTTGGTTACCAGCGATTTCAAAAGTGTTACGGAATTGTCTTTCAGTCATTCCATATAAGTAACGTAACTTTTGTTTTTCACGTAATTGTAATGCATATTCTGATAATTTTTTACGTTGGTTAGGACCATGTTGACCTGGAGCATAAGGACGTTTTTCTAATTCCTTACCAGTTCCACTAAGTGAGATACCTAAGCGACGTGATTTTTTCCAATTTGAACCTCTGAATCGAGCCATAATAAGACGCCTCCTTTTTCTCTTTTGTTGTTATGAAAAAACAAAAAAGAGTGTTGTATGCTTATTTGGATATATTGTTTTATGTGTCCTCGCCTCATAGCTACGGTTACACGGCACGTCCGCGTTGGGAACAACATAGAGCCAACTAATATACAACTGCTAATTTCGTTTATTCACACAAAGTACATTGTAACACGATATGCGTAACTGTCAACAGTAAAATGTTGCTACATGTAATATACACTGGTGATTTATGAATGCGAGAGTTGTTGTTCGATTACGTTAACAATGCGTTCTAATGCAATTTTATCAGAATCTTTAAAACGATTCGTAATTGGTGCATCAATATCCAAAACAGCGATAATTGTTCCATTTTTATGAAGTGGCACTACAATTTCTGATTTACTGTTTGCGTCACAGGCGATATGACCAGGAAATGCATGAACGTCTTCAACTAATTGTGTTTTATTTTCCGATACTGCTGTTCCACAGACGCCTTTTCCAATTGGAATATGTACACAAGCTGGATGTCCTTGGAATGGTCCGAGTATTAATTCATTATTTTCCATTAAATAGAAGCCAACCCAGTTAATTTGATCTATTGAATCATTTAGAATGGCAGATACATTACTTAAAATCGCGATTAAGTTAGATTCATCTTCTATTAAACTTGCAATTTGCTTTTCTAACAATGGATAATTTGTTTCTTTAATCGGTGTCATAGTATAGCATAACCTCACTTTTATTTTTCATTTAGTATAAAGACTGTTTTAATAGTAATCAATTAAATGATTCGTAAAAACTACAAGGAATAACATGTTACATATGAATAATAGCTATGAATTTATAATAAATATAGAAATATTCATAGGAATTAATTCATTTACTCTTTTAATAGATAGGTGAATTACGTTATAATGAACAGTGATAAAATAGGAGGAGAAAACATATGGTGTTGTATATCATTTTAGCAATTATAGTTATTATACTCATTATTGTTGGTGTATTGTTCTATATGCGTTCAAATAAAAGCCAATTAATAGAAGGGGCAGAAGAACGAAAAATTAAAGTAGAACAGTTACCTTATGATGACAGTTTGTCTCAATTAACAAAATTAAATTTAAAAGGTGAGACAAAATCAACGTATGATAGATTAAAACAGTCATCGTTAGACAGTAAAAATCAACATTTATTACCAGTTGAAGAAAAAATTCATAATGCGGAAGGCTTGTTAGATAAATTTAAATTTACACAAGCTCAAACTGAAGTGGACGAATCACACGAAATGATGGATCAATATGAAGCCAATTATAATGACCTTACTACTAAAGTAGAAGAAATTATGGCATTACATAAAGAGAGCGATCATTTATACGATGCATGTAAGACAGATTATCGAGAAATGAAACGTGAAGTATTGGCAAATAGACATCAATTTGGTGAAGCAGCAGCACCACTAGAACACGAAATAGAATCATTTGTACCAGAAATGGAAACATTTGAGACGCTTAAATCAGAAGGAAATTATATCCAAGCACACGAGCATATCAAAACGTTAAATGATGATATGAATTATTTGAAAACGGATATGCAAGAAATACCTGATTTGATAAGAGAAGCTCAAAAAGAATTGCCTGGTCAATTCCAAGATTTAAAATATGGTTGTAGAGACTTGAAAGTCGAAGGTTATGATTTAGACCATGTGAAGATAGATAGTACGCTTCAAACATTGAAGACTGAGTTGAGTTTTGTTGAGCCGATGATTAGCAGGTTGGAACTTGATGAAGCAAACGAAAAGTTAAATAGTATTAATGATCGTTTAGATGAAATGTATGAACTCATCGAACACGAAGTTAAAGCTAAGAATGAAGTTGAAGAAACGAAAGAAGTTATAACTGATAACTTATTTAAAGCAAAAGAAATGAACTATACATTACAAACTGAAATTGAATACGTTCGAGAGAATTATTACATTAATGAAAGTGATGTACAGAATGTTAGACAGTTTGAAAATGAAATTCAAAATTTGATTGCTGTTTATGATGAAATTTTAAGAGAAATGGCAAAATCAGCCGTACGTTACAGTGAAGTGCAAGATAATCTTGCATATATCGAAGAGCATGTTGCTGTCATCAATGACAAACAAGAAAAACTACAAAATCATTTAATTCAACTTAGAGAAGATGAAGCAGAAGCAGAAGAAAATATCCTGCGTGTTCAAGCGAAAAAAGAAGAAGTTTACAGAAAATTATTGGCCTCTAACTTACCTAGCGTACCTGAGCGCTTCATTATTATGAAGAATGAAATTGATTATGAAGTCAGAGAAGTGAATAAAAAATTCAGTGTACGTCCTATTCATGTTAAACAACTTAAAGATAAGGTTTCTAAAGTAGTGCTACAAATGAATAAATTTGAAGATGAAGCTACGGATGTACTTGTTAATGCTGTGTATGCAGAAAAATTAATTGAATATGGGAACCGTTATCGTAAAGATAGTTCAAATATTGATAAGAGTCTTAATGAAGCTGAGCGTCTGTTTAAAAATAATAGATATAAACGTTCTATTGAAATATCTGAACAAGCATTGGAAAGTGTGGAACCAGGTATTACTAAGCAAATTGAATCACAAGTTATTGGTTAATTGAAAAAGTAATAACAATATTAGAAGCAAATGAAAACAAGTCGGGTGCACATGCACTCGACTTGTTTTTTGTGAATCTATAGCTTATAGTCATAATGCTTAAAAATACATTTGCTTTTTTTAATCAATATTTAAATAAGGCGTATACAATTTTTCAACTATAGAGATACAAGTAATTGCGTTCAAATTTTTCTAGCGTGGTGTCTTTTCTTTTTATTAAAAGCGCGTATAATGCTAACAGTATAGCATTTTAAAATGAACTTAAAATAGAATATAAATGATAGCTGTTAATGAAATGAATGATAAAATATAAAAATTATACTATAACAATTAAAAAGGAACGGAGGGAACAGTTTGATATATTTTGATAATGCTGCGACGACCATGCCTAATCAAGATGTGCTAGATACATACATTAAAGTAAACCAATCGCTTTATTTTAATCCGAATAGTCCACATCAAGCTGGTTTGCAAGCAGATCAATTGTTACAACAATCCAAAGAACAAATTAAAGACTTATTTAAATTAGGTCAATCATTTGATATTATCTATACGAGTGGTGCAACTGAATCTAATAACATTGCACTTAAAGGCATTGCGTATAAGAAAAAGAATTTTGCAAATGAAATTATTACATCCGTATTGGAACATCCTTCTGTATTGGAAGTGGTAAGGTCATTGGAAAGTGATGGCTTTATTATAAAATATGTCAATGTAACAAATGATGGGAAAATAGATTTAGAACATTTACAGGAATTGATGACAGATCGAGTTGGTTTGGTAACTTGTATGCATGTGAATAATATTATGGGCCAAATACAACCAATTGAAGCAGTCGCAGAGATTGTACATCAGTATCCCAAAGCACATTTACATGTTGACGCTGTGCAGGCTATTGGTAAAATACCACTGACATTTAAAGGCGTAGATACATTGAGCTTGAGTGGACATAAATTCCATGGTTTAAAAGGCCAGGGTGTACTTTTGGTTCGAAATATACATCAAATTGAACCCATTATTCATGGTGGTGGTCAAGAATTTGGTGTGAGAAGTGGAACTGTTAACTTGCCTATCGACATTGCAATTATTAAAGCGCTGAAATCTGCCGTTAACCATACTTTTGAGTTAAATGATAAGCTCAGTGCAATGACTGAAGATTTGAAACAATTTTTTGCTGACTTTAATGGTGTCAAAATCAATTCGCCTGAAGGATCAGCGCCACACATTTTGAACATTGGACTACCTGGCGTGAAAGGTGAAGTACTTGTTAATGCATTTTCTAAAGAAGGTGTCATGCTTTCAACGACTAGTGCTTGTTCGTCTAAAAAAGCAAGCCTCAACGAAGTATTATTGGCTATGGATATTCCAAAACAACAAATAGAAGGCAGTATCAGGATTTCTATGGGGAGCTATACGACGCCAGATGAAATCGCAACATTTAAAGATAAATTTAAATTAGTTTACGAAGAAGTGAAGGAGTTATTGAAATGATATATGATCACATATTAGTGCGATATGGTGAATTAACTTTAAAGGGCGCAAACCGTAAAATATTTGTGAATAAATTGCGTTCTAATGTCAAACGTGCTTTGATGCCATTACAAGGTTATACAGTGAAGGCCAATCGCGACAGAATGTATATTGAATTAGCAGAAGGTGCAGACATCGAAGAGATGTGTAGTAGACTTCAAAAAGTATTTGGCATATATTCAATCAGCCCAGTGCTAAAAATTGAAAAGACGGTTGAAGCGGCAAATGCACTTGCAGTAAGATTTGTTGAAGGTTATGCACAAAATGATACATTTAAAATTGATGTCAAGCGTTCAGATAAGCAATTTCCATATGACACATATGAACTACAAAGAACCATAGGTGGTGCAGTGCTAAATGCAACGGATCGCCTTACAGTGGATGTTCACAAGCCTGACCACAATATCAAGGTAGAAGTGCGTTTAGATGCAATATATATGTATGATAAAGTGCTTCCAGGTGCAGGTGGTTTACCTGTAGGAACAGGTGGGAAGACATTACTTATGTTATCCGGGGGCATTGATTCTCCTGTTGCAGGTATGGAAGTGATGCGTAGAGGTGTAACAGTAGAAGCTATTCATTTTCATAGTCCACCATTCACAAGTGAAAAAGCGAAAGAAAAAGTCATCGAACTAACACGAATTTTATCAGCACATGTAGGACCAATCACATTGCATATCGTGCCTTTTACAGATTTACAAAAACAAGTTAATAAAGTAGTACATGAGCGTTATACCATGACGTCAACACGTCGTATGATGATGCGCGTTGCAGATAAACTCGTACATCAAATAGGCGCACATGCAATTGTTAACGGTGAGAATTTAGGACAAGTTGCCAGTCAAACATTGAAAAGTATGTATGCAATCAATCATGTGACTTCTACACCAGTGTTACGCCCATTATTAACGTTGGATAAAGAAGATATAGTGAAAAAAGCGAAAGCAATTGGTACATTTGATGTTTCGATTCAACCATATGAAGATTGTTGTACTATATTTACGCCGAAAAATCCTATAACAGAGCCAGATATTGAAAAAGTTGAAAAATACGAAGTTGGATATGATTTCGAACCACTTGTTCAACAAGCAGTAGACCAAATAGAAACAATTGTTATTACTAATGATTATCAAAGTGAAAAAGATACAACGACACAAGCATTAGCAGACGATTTATTTTAATGTAATAAGGAAGTAGTGATGACAATGAATTCGTAAAACAATTCATTATGCAATCTTTTTTAAATAAATGATGTAGACAAAACAAGCAATAAAGTCAAACAGAATTAAGGACATAACTTCTATTACTGTATTATTAATGCAATTCTAAGCAATAAGCAGTTGTATTAGATAAAGTGCTCTAGGAGTAGCAACTATGAAACTGTGTGTACAACAAGAAATGAAAAAGGGGACTTTAATATGCTGGAATGGGATATATCAATTGTAATCATTATTGTGTTACTTGGTTTTTTAGCAGCTTTTATAGATGCAGTTGTAGGTGGCGGCGGATTAATTTCAATTCCAGCTTTACTTGCAGTTGGTATGCCGCCCTCAATAGCATTAGGGACGAATAAATTAGCAAGTGCATTTGGCTCATTAACAAGTGCATTACGTTTTCTAAGATCGGGTAATGTTGATTTGAAAATTGTTGGAAAACTATTTCCATTTGTATTTTTACTATCAATCGGTGGCGCAAGTTTAGCCACCTTTTTACCTTCCGAACTGCTAAAACCAATTGTTATCGTAATTTTAACATTAGTGATGATTTATACAATTATGAAAAAAGACTGGGGTAATGTACGAACTTTCACCAAACTCACGCTAGGAAAAGCAATTCTATTTGCTGTCTTAATGAGTTTGATAGGCTTCTATGATGGGTTTTTAGGCGGTGGAACAGGTTCGTTTATGTTATTCATTTTGTTAATGTTTGGATTTGATTTCTTAGGCGCTGCAGGTAATGCTAAAGTATTAAACTTTGCCTCTAATTTAGGCGCATTGCTTTTGTTTATGTGCTTAGGTCAGGTTGATTATTTTTATGGCTTGATTATGGCAGCCAGTATGGTTTGTGGTTCATACATAGGTGCAATGTTTGCGATTAAAAAAGGTGTTGGATATGTTAAAACCTTGTTTATTATTGTGACAGCTATACTCATATTAAAAAATACGTATGATTATGTAATGCAATTACTGCAAAACTAAATATATAATGAAAATTGAATATTAAGAGGAACAGGCATATGAAATCGATTTATTCATATGTCTGTTTTTTAAAACTATTATAATAAATATGGTATACACATATGAATTAATTGTGTTTTAATGAAGTAGGAGTCAATAAAAAACAAATGGGAGTGACTGTATATGTCGAAAAAGCGTATTATCGCCATAGTTCTTGCGGTTGTAATCGTACTTGGTGGTATTATTATGAGTTCAATATCCGCAGTTGTTTCGTCAATTTTTAATGAGTCAACGACGACGGACATGGATCCTTTTACTGAAGAGGTTGAAAAAGAAGGGGATTCAAGTAAACGTATTGCACATTTAACTTTAAATGGTGAAATTGCAGAAGGTACGGGTGGTGGCATGTTTGGTGGAGAAGGTTATAATCATACAGCTTTTCTAAAACAATTGGATAAAGTTAAGAATGATGATTCAGTTAAAGGTATGTTACTAACTGTGAACACACCAGGTGGCGGCACGTATCCAAGTGATGAAATATACCAAAAGATAAAACAAATCAAGAAAAAAGGTAAAAAAGTTTATGTACATATGGGTAGCATGGCAGCTTCAGGTGGTTATTATATTTCGGCACCTGCAGATAAGATCTATGCAGGTCCACAATCAATGACAGGATCAATTGGTGTGATTATGTCTAGTATTGATTATTCAGGACTTCAAAAAAATCTAGGAATCAAACAGAACGTTATAAAATCTGGCAAACATAAAGATATATTAAGTAGTTCTAGAGAAATGACGGGTGAAGAAAAAGAAATTTTACAATCAGTACTAGATGACAGCTTTGATCGTTTTGTGAACATTGTTAAAGATGGTAGACATATGTCAGAGAGTAAAGTAAGAAAATTGGCAGATGGTCGTATTTACAGTGCACAACAAGCGAAAAGTAATGGCTTAATTGATGAAATTGGTTATGAAGATCGCACATTAAAAGCTATGAAGAAAGATATGAATGCTAAAGATGCAGAAGTATTTGAATATAGTGAAGATGGCGGTTGGTTCTCATCGGTATATAGTGCTAAATCAAATATTTCACAGTTTACAAATGAACTGAAAGATGTGAAATCAATCTTTAAAAACGATTCTAAAGCTGAGCCGATGTATCTTTACGAAGGTTAGGTGATAATATGAAAAATATAGAAAATGACAATTCACAATCAACACAAAATCAAGCAGACACACAGACGCTCGAATCAGAAAAAGATGCACTATATCAAAAGCAAATGCAAAAAGCACTTTATGCTGGTTTCGGGATAAGATTCTGCGCATTTATCATTGATTGTCTCATCGTTTTTGGTGTGCATAGTATTATTTTAAAACCGATTTATCACTTTACAAATATAGATTCCGCTAAGCTGTGGATTGATTATTTTAGTGTAGATCACATACTAGGAGCACTATTGTTTTATTTATATTTTGTACTTTTAACGAAGTATTATAAACAAACGCTAGGCAAAATGATTTGTAATATCAGAGTAGAGAGACTAGATAGACAACAACTTACATGGTTAGATGTCTTATTTAGAGAATGGATAGGTCGAATAATCAATGGTGTGCTAGGTAGTTTGCCTTATTTGGTCGTCATCTTTACAAATAAACATAGAGGCATTCATGATTATTTTGCGGACACAGTTGTTATCAAAAATAAGTTTAGCAAATTGTTTTATTTAAAGTAGATTAACACTATTTTCAAATTGTATGCTATCTTTCAAATGGGCAAAGCGTTATAATTATAATAGAAAGCACTAATAATTTAGGAGGCGTTCATATGGCGCAAATTACATTTAAACAAGATCCAGTTACATTATTAGGTTCACAAGTAAAAGAAGGAGAAATAGCGCCTGATTTTACATTGTTAGACAACAATTTAACTGAAGTGAATTTATCAACTTATGATGGTCAAAAGAAATTGATTAGTGTTGTACCATCTATTGATACGGGTGTTTGTGATCAACAAACACGTCAATTCAACGAGGAGGCATCTCAAGAAGAAGGTGTTGTCTTAACAGTTTCAGTTGATTTACCATTTGCTCAAAAAAGATGGTGTGCTTCAAACGGTTTAGAAAATGTCATTACTTTAAGTGACCATAGAGATTTATCTTTTGGTAAAAATTATGGTGTTGTAATGGAAGGTTTACGTTTATTAGCACGTTCAGTGTTTGTATTAGATAAAAATAACAAAGTAGTATATACAGAAATTGTGTCAGAAGGTACAGATTTCCCTGATTTTGAGTCTGCTTTAGAAGCATATCGCAGTATTTAATTACGTTTTATATATATAATTTTTATAAGTTGAAGATATTGTCACATCAGTGAACAGTATGATTGACATTATAAACATTACTGTCCATAATTATTTGGTAAAATGAGTTAGTATAGACTGGCTTAGTTTCAATCAAATTATGGGCAGTTTTTTTAGAAAGGACTTTTAGATGACACAAGAAGAAACAGTAATGGAACAGTTGTTTAAGACATTAGATGAAAAAGCAAAGACTTTAAACGATGACAACGGACAAAGTTTTATAGAAAATTTAGGATTAGCTATGGAATATATCTACACAAGTAAGCGAGATTTATTGGAACGTGCAACGTTACAAGATAGAAGAAAAGCATTCCAGTTTGCATACCTTAGCTTAATGCAAAAAGAAGACATTCAAGCAAATCATCAAATCACACCTGATTCAATTGGTTTAATTCTAGGATTTTTAGCAGAACGTTTCTTGAAAAATAATGAATCTATGCACGTTGCTGATATTGCGAGTGGTGCAGGGCATTTAAGTGCCTCTGTACACGAAGTACTTGCCAATCATACATTAATGCATCATTTGGTAGAAGTTGACCCTGTATTGTCAAGAATCAGTGTACATTTAGCAAACTTTTTAGAAATTCCTTTTGATGTATATCCTCAAGATGCTATTATGCCATTGCCTTTTGAAGATGCTGATGTAGTTATTGGGGATTTACCAATTGGATATTATCCAGTGGATGATAGAAGCAAAGAAATGGCGCTAGGCTTTGAAGAAGGACATAGCTATTCGCATTTCCTATTGATAGAACAAGCGATTACAGCAATGCGTCCTTCTGGTTTTGCATTTTTAGTAGTTCCAAGTAATATATTTGAAGGTAATAATGTGAAACAGTTACAAAATTTCATTGCTACAGAAACTGAAATGCAAGCATTTTTAAATTTACCATCAACATTATTTAAAAATGAAAAAGCGCGTAAATCCATCTTAGTATTGCAGAAAAAAGAAACGAATGTAACCAAATCTGTTGAAGTATTGTTGGCAAATATACCAGACTTTAAAAATCCTCAACAATTCCAAGCATTTTTACAAGATTTGAATGTGTGGATGGAAGAAAATCATCCTGAAAATTAAACTGTAATATCCTTGAATTCATGCTGTATTAATGATTAAATAGTATTGGATATTAAAACTTATTTGAAAATGGAGGCATTATGCTCATGTCAAAATTGATTTTGGCTATAAACGCTGGTAGTTCATCTTTGAAATTTCAACTTATTGAAATGCCGGAAGAAAAAATTGTAACAAAGGGACTTATCGAACGTATTGGATTAAAAGATTCTGTTTTCACTATTGAAGTTAACGGGGAAAAAATTAAAGAGACGAATGATATTCAAGATCACGAAGAAGCAGTTAATATTATGTTAGAAAGCTTTAAAAAACATGGTATTATCGACAGTATTTATGATATTGATGGTACTGGACACCGTGTTGTTCACGGTGGAGAATTATTCCCTAAATCAGCATTTATAACTGATGAAGTTGAAAAACAAATCGAATCATTAAGTGAGTTAGCACCATTGCACAACCCAGCTAACTTAATGGGGATTCGCGCATTCCGCAAATTATTACCAGAAATACCACACGTAGCAGTATTTGATACATCGTTCCATCAAACAATGCCTGAACAAGCATATCTATACAGCTTACCTTACCAATATTATAAAGAGTACGGTATTCGTAAATATGGTTTCCATGGTACAAGCCATAAGTACGTGTCTCAACGTGCGGCTGATATTCTTGGTAAACCAATTGAAGAGTTAAGAATTATTTCATGTCACATTGGTAACGGTGCATCTATTGCTGCGATTGATGGTGGAGAATCTGTTGATACTTCAATGGGCTTCACTCCATTAGCCGGTGTAACAATGGGAACACGTTCTGGTAATATTGACCCAGCCTTAATTCCATTTATCATGGAAAAAACAGGTAAAAATGCTGAGGAAGTATTGAACACGTTGAATAAAGAATCAGGATTATTAGGGATTTCTGGGACTTCAAGTGATTTACGTGATATCCAAGAAGAAGCAGAATCAGGTAAAGAAAGAGCGCAACTAGCACTTGATGTATTTGCTTCACGTATTCACAAATATATTGGTTCTTATGCAACACGTATGCATGGCGTAGATGTTATCGTCTTCACTGCTGGTGTTGGTGAAAATTCTGATGCTGTGAGAGCTAAAGTATTAGAAGGTTTAGAATTCATGGGTGTTTATTGGGATGCTAAGAAAAATGAAAGCATTCATGGTGAAGAGGGCTTCATCAATTACCCACATTCACCAGTTAAAGTAATTGTTATTCCAACAAACGAAGAAGTAATGATTGCACGTGATGTTATTGAATTCGGAGATGTTAAATAATACTTTGCTTCACTTATAAATTTTAAAATTTATTAGCTATATTTAAAAAAAGCGAGTTAATCCATAGATAACGGATTAGCTCGCTTTTAAATTTATGATATTAAGATTTGCTTATGATTCTGGAATAACCTCAAATGCTAAAAATTGTGATTTTTGTGCTTTGTTGAAGTTATCATCTGATGCTATAACTAGACTGTCATGACCGTTTGGTAATTTTTTACCAAAACTCATACCTTCAATATTGTCGATATGTGGTATATCTTTGCTATTTAAGTTTGCAATTAATTGTTTTTTGACAGGATTTATATTGCTATTTTTGATTGATTTTAAATTTTTAATATCAGTGGCATTTTGTGTATTGATTTTATATATACGCACATAATTTTTAAAAGAGTCGTCAGCAGCTTGTACACTGGCACGCTCAAAAGTTAAGAATTCATGATCACTGATTGCTAGTATTTCAGAAACGCCATTTTCAGCATGTTTACCTTTACCAGGCGCTTTTGGAATGGCATCTAATGGGTAAGCAAATTCAGTTAATAAGTTATCTGCTCTATCATATTGAGTAATACGTGATTGACCTCCGGATGTTGGTGTTGGTTCAGCGCCATCTTGCAGTAATGGTGCTTCCATGGATGTCCATAATGATTGACCATCTGTAGAAAAAGTACTGCCTTCTAATGCTAAGTTATTTCTAAAGCCTTGCTTATTCTGTTTATCCATTTTTTTTATTGGATTAATTGGGATATCTGAGATGAAGTCTCCTTTAGTTGTGGCAAAGCGTATGAATGGGTTAAGTCCTAAAGTACGATCACCTTCACTAGTGTATAAGATTTGGTTATAGAGTGGATCGAAACGAATTGATTCTGGATCGGCAACAATATCATTGCTATTCTTTTTAAAATGTTTTTTATCAGTGTAAGGTTCACCATTGGCTTGCTTTAAAGTATGTACCTTTTTTAACTTTAAATGTTTAAATTGTTTATGATTATAAGTAAGTTGTGCTTCATAAAAACGTGAATCATTTTGCTCTGATCGATCATCGCTTAATAAGAGCCATTTGTTATTGTTAGGATTATAAGTAATACCAGAAATACCACCAACTTTAGTTTTTTTAAATTGTGTATTATATGGAATGGTTTGACTATCGATATATTTTAAGTCTTTTACTGAGTGGGTTTCAGATTGTGTAGCAGGTGCTGATGATGTAGGTGCGGAACCAGAACCACTTGCTAGTGCTGATTGTGCACCAATTACTTGATTTAGTACAGTTATTGCTAATAAACCAATAGTAAGCTTTTTATTAAAAATATTCATAGTTAGAGAACTCCTTTGAAAAATACCTTAAAGTCATTATAGCGTATAGGTATGAAATTAAATTAAAGATTCGATGACTATATTGTAAATATAAAAGGACGTATTTTGTTTGGAAAGTGTAAAACAAAAAGGCATTAAATTCACAATAAGTGAACTTAATGCCTAATTTATAACATACATTCATAAATAATTACTTACGTTTTTTAATAAGTGAGATTAAGCTTGATACTGAGATCTAAATTCGTCTGTAGCAACTTGAGGTTGGAAATCTTCAGGAAGTTCTTCAGTACGAACGACTAATACATCACAAGGTGAATGACGTACAATAGCTTCTGACACAGATCCAACGATAAATCTTTCAACGGCATTTAAACCTGAAGTACCACACATGATTAAATCAGCATTAACATCTGTTGCGAGTTTTTTCGGAATAATGGCCTTTGGTGAGCCAAACTCTAATCGTGTTTCAACATTTGTAACGCCAGCGTTAGTAGCAACTTCTTTGTAGCCTTTTAATAAATCTTCAGAGAAATTTTTGGATTTCTCAGTGAATTGTGCATCATACACTTCATAAGAAGAGTATGTTCTAGAATCGATTACATTTACCACTGTCAGTTTTGCATCATTACGTTTTGCCACATCCACAGCTTTGTTGAAAGCCCATTCAGCTTCATGTGATCCATCGACTGCTATTAAAATATTTTTATAAGTTAGCATCGTAATTACCTCCTTATTTTTCTTACTTATATTATACCACCGTTTACAGAATATTAACATAATTAAGATGTTGTAAAACTACCCGAAACTTTGATTGCGCTTTCATAAAATACGCGTTACTATAGTTTTGGAGGTGGATGTAAATGATTATAGGTATCCCAAAAGAGATTAAGAATAATGAAAATAGAGTGAGTTTATCACCAAGTGGTGTTCACGCATTAGTAGAGCAAGGACATACAGTTGTTGTTGAAAAGTCTGCAGGTTTAGGTTCTTATTTTGAAGATGTAGATTACACTGAGGCTGGTGCACGCATTGTGAATGAGCAAGCTGAAGTGTGGAATGTTGATATGGTTATGAAAGTTAAAGAACCATTAGAAGAAGAGTTCCAATATTTCAAAGAGGGCTTAATCCTATTTACTTATCTACATTTAGCAAATGAAGCTAAATTAACACAAGCATTATTAGATAATAAAGTTGTAGGTATTGCGTATGAAACAGTACAACTACCTGACCGTTCGTTACCATTATTAACGCCAATGAGTGAAGTTGCTGGACGTATGTCTTCACAAATCGGTGCAGAATTCTTACAGAAATATAAAGGTGGTATGGGTATTCTTCTTGGTGGCGTACCGGGCGTTTCAAAAGGACGTGTGTCTATTATTGGTGGCGGTCAAGCAGGTACAAATGCTGCGAAAATTGCACTTGGCTTAGGTGCAGACGTTACAATTTTAGATGTTAATCCAAAACGTTTACAAGAATTAGAAGATTTATTCGATGGTCGTGTACACACGATTATGTCTAATCCGTTAAACATTGCACAATGTGTGAAAGATAGTGACTTAGTTATTGGTGCTGTATTAATTCCAGGTGCTAAAGCGCCAAATCTAGTTACTGAAGATATGGTGAAGGAAATGAGAGACGGTGCTGTAATCGTTGACATTGCAATCGACCAAGGTGGTATTTTTGAAACGACTGATCGTATCTCAACTCACGATGATCCAACATACAAAAAACATGGTGTTGTACATTATGCAGTAGCGAACATGCCTGGTGCAGTGCCTCGTACATCAACGATTGCACTAAACAATGCAACATTACCTTATGCTTTACAACTTGCAAATAAAGGTTATATAAATGCATTAAAAGATAACCCGGCATTAGCATTAGGTTTAAATACAATCAATGGTGAATTGACAAACAAAGGTGTTTCAGAAGCATTGAAATTACCATATTCAGATATTGAAAATGCATTAAAATAAAAATATAAAAAACTGGTAGGTCCCTTATTTCATATAATTAAAGGGGACACTACCAGTTTTTTATTTATACAATTTTAGTACCATGTACTTCTTGGAATGGAAAAGCGTCAAGTAATTGTTGCAAATTATCTTTATTTAAGCCACCACCAGGCATAATTTCGATATGTCCACCAGAGTTAACAACTAATTTACCTAACTGATTTAAATTATCAAATATATTGGTGACACTTGGGCCACCATGAGTCAGTAGACGAGTAAAGCCTAATTCTATAAGCTGATGTAATGCTTTTACTTGTCCTTCTTTGTGTATTTGGTCAAATGCCATATGACATACCACGTTAGTAGGTTCTGCTAATTGCTTTAATGTTTGCATTTGCCACTTGTTTAAAATAGAATCTTCTGTTAAACATCCGAATACAAAATAATCAACGTCTAAATTTTGCAATGCTTTAATGTCACGTTGCATAATTTCAAAATCATATAAATTATAGACGAAGTCACCGCCACGAGGTCTAATCATTACAGCGATTTCAACATCATGTGCTTTACAAATTTCAGTTGCAATTTCCACCATGCCATAGCTTGGTGTTGTGCCACCAACTGTAAGATTGTCGCACAGTTCAATACGATCTGCACCATTCTGTATAGCCAGTTCTACTTGATCAATTGTTTCAACGACCGCTTCTTTTATCATTTTTCATAACCTGTTAAACTTTCATTTCCATGTTCTGTGACTAAGATATCATCTTCGATTCTAACTCCAGCAACACCTGGTACATAAATGCCAGGCTCAACAGTTACAACCATGCCTGGGACAAATTGGTTGGTATTTGAACTAGAAACATCTTGATATTCATGTTCTTCTAGTCCTAAACCATGACCAAGTCGGTGAGGGAAATAATCGCCATAACCAGCTTCAGCAATAATATTACGTGCAATATCATCGACGTCTTTAATTGTTACGCCAGGTTTAATCGCTGCAATCGCTGCTTGTTCTGCTTTTAGCACAACATCATATATTTCTTGAGCTTGAGCATGTGGCGTGCCGAATTTAACAGTTCTTGTCATATCGCTACAATAATTTTCATAAATGACACCTAAATCAAAGAGTACAAATTCATCTTTTTGCAATTGGCGGTCACCTGGAGTACCGTGTGGTGAAGCAGCATGATCTCCAAATAGTACCATCGTATCAAAACTCATTTCATTTACACCATAGGCTTTAATTTCATATTCAATGTGGTTTACCACTTCCCGTTCTGTTACGCCTTCTTTTAAAAATGATACGCCCAATTCTATACACTTATCTGCAAGCGCACATGCTTTCTTGATTTTTTCAATTTCACTTGCATCTTTCACATTTCTTAAATCTTTGATTGTTTGATCGATATCACCAAATGTTTGCACGTTAAATGCTTCGATAAGTTCACGTTGTCGAGAAAGTGTTAAATGTGCTGCCTCTACTAATAACTTATTAATATTCATTGGATATTTAGCAAGCGCATTTTCAGTATCTAAATATCCAATTACTTCACCGGGGAAAGGGGAAGCTTTTACTTCTTCAACTTCTAATTGAGGACAAAATAAAACTTGGTCACCATTTTCTTTAATTAAAAGCGCTAATAAACGCTCGTGAGGATCACTTAAATAACCTGTAAAATAAAAAATATTAAGTGGTGTAGTAATCCAAGCGCCGTCTGCCTGTTGTGATTGAATTTCGTTTGTAATTTGTTCTATTTTCATTATCGTTCATCCTCCTAAGTGATTCATTAAACTAATTTTATGTTACTTCATAGAATAATTCAAAAGTTAAATATTATAATAAAGGTATTTGATGAAATTAATTTTGGTGATAAGCACTTATTCATTAATTCAATTGAAGAAAAGTGTTATAGCATTGCTTATTTGTGGTATAAGTAAAGTAAATCGTTTTATGGGAGGAATACAGTAAATGAAACTATCATTTCATGGACAATCAACAATATATTTCGAATCGAATGGTAAAAAGGTCATTGTAGATCCATTTATTACAGGAAATGAATTATCTGATTTAGATGCATCAACATTGAAAGTGGATTATATTATTTTGACACATGGCCATGCAGATCATTTCGGTGATACAGTAGAACTTGCCAATAGAAATCATGCGACAGTGATAGGTTCTGCTGAATTAGGAGATTATTTAACGACATACCACAATGTTGAGAATGTAAGACCTATGAATATTGGAGGGAAAGCAAACTTTGAATTTGGAAGTGTAAAATATGTTCAAGCATTCCATAGTTCAAGTTTAACGGATGATAATGGGATTCCAGTTTACTTAGGTATGCCTATGGGAATTGTTTTAGAAATAGAAGGGAAAACAATTTATCATACTGGTGATACTGGATTATTCAGCGATATGAAATTAATTGCAGATCGTCATCCAGTAGACGTATGTTTCATACCAATTGGCGACAACTTTACAATGGGTATTGATGATGCAAGTTATGCTATTAATAACTTTATTAAACCGAAGATTTCAGTTCCAGTTCACTATGATACTTTTGAATTAATTGAACAAGATCCAAATGAATTTAAGGAAGCTGTTCAGGTTGGGGACGTGCAAATCTTAAAACCAGGTGAAGAAGTACAATTCTAATATGCAATTCTTGTTAATTTATCAAAAGAAGCCTGGGACATAAATAGATATCTCAGGCTCTTATCAAATTAGGCAGTAGATGACTGAATTAAAAATATAAAGTCTCACTGCTTTAATTTATTAAGTTAGTGAGACTTATGCATGAGCTTCAGCTCAGGTAAACATTTCAACCCTAGTCATCCTTGCCGGGGTGGGACTACGAAATCTTTATTAGAGAAATGGATTTCTGTCCCACTCCGCTTTAATTATTTTACGATTAATACTGGGATGTGTGCTCTTTTAGCAACTTTATGACTTACACTACCTAAGACAAATTTTTTCTTGTCTTCAGCTTTTCTGTTACTTAGAACAACAATTTCATATTTGCCACTATTCGCTTCTTTAACTAATTGTTCTTTTGCATTACCACGCACGATGATTTCTTTGTACTGAATACCGTATTCATCTAGACTTTCACGTGTACTTGCTAAGCCTTCACTACGTTTTTGAACCAGTTTATCCAAGTGAACACCAGATTTGATTGACGCTTGTGCATCTTGTTCGCTGATTGCATTCAAAATTGTAACTGTTGAACCTTCACCAGCTAATCTAGATACAGCTTCCAGTGCTTTTTCGTTTTTAAGTGTTGTATCAACACCAAGTAAAATATTTTTGAACATTGTTCATCCCTCCTTAATTTCATTCTAATAAAATTTTATTAATAAAGCCAACTAAATTTTTATATTTTACTTAATACTTTAGTTAAAGGAAACTAAAATATAATTTTTTTGATATATACTCTAGCGATAAATGTTTCTATTAAATAATTTGTTTCGTTACTTCGCATTTTTCTTGATAAAAAGTTATAATGTTATAGAAACTGTCAAAAATAAATGAGGTTATTGTAATGACAAAGCATGAACAAATTTTATCTTATATAGAATCTCTTGCAATAGGTCAAAAGATATCTGTCAGGAAAATAGCGAAAGATTTAAGTGTATCAGAGGGTACAGCCTATAGAGCTATAAAAGACGCTGGCCAAATTGGATTGGTCGCAACGATTGATCGTGTAGGAACGGTACGTATTGAAAAGAAATCTCGTGAACAAATAGAACAACTAACCTTTGCAGAAATTGTTAAAATCATAGATGGTCAAGTTTTAGGTGGACGCAATGGCTTAATCAAAACGTTATCGAAGTTTGCAATAGGCGCGATGGAAATAGAGGATGTTGTAAAATATTTGAGTGCACATACGTTACTGATAGTTGGTAATCGTAAAGATGTTCAATTAGCAGCACTAAAAAGAGGTAGCGCCGTATTGATTACAGGTGGATTCAATACATCAGATGAAATTATCAAATATGCCGATGCACATGATTTACCGATATTATCATCGAATTATGACACATATTTAGTAGCAAATATTATTAATAGAGCTATGTATAATCAAATGATTCGTAAAGAAATCTTAGTCGTTGAAGATATCGTTAAACCTGTGACAGATGATACTGTTTTATTTGATCACATGAACTTAACTGATTACAAAGACAAAGCAAGTGAAACGGGTCATTCCAGGTTTCCAGTTATTGATGAACATTGGAGATTAGTAGGGATTGTAACAAGTAAAGAAATTATTAAAATGAGTGAAAATGATACGTTAGCACAATTTATGACACGTTCGCCAATAAATGTACAATTGTCAACGACGGTTGCGAATTGTGCGCACATGATGATTTGGGAAGGTATTGAATTATTGCCAGTAACGACACCAAGTAAAAAATTAATAGGTGTCATCACTAGAAAAGATGTATTAACAGCTATGCAATTATTGAGTAGACAACCACAAGTTGGTGAAACGATTAATGATCAAATTGCTAAACATATTACGATAACTAATGAAGGCATTCAGGTACAAATATCCCCATTATTAACAAATCAATTTGGTACGTTAAGTAAAGCGGTGTTTGTTGCAATCATTGAAGAAACAGTACGTTATGAAATGAGAAAGTTAAAAAAACTTGAAGTTATGATTGAAAGTTTAAACATTATATATATTAAAACAGTGCAAATTGAATCAGAAATTGACGTTCAATATGATATGTTAGATGTTGGTAGAAACTTTTCAAAATTAGAAGTAACAATGACAAGCAACGGACAACATGTTGCCAAAGCCATGATTATTTGTCAGATGATAGATTAATTTAAAGAACCAATATCATAATTGAAAAGGAAGATAAAAAATGACTGCAGTGTTTAATCAAATTATGCAAGAAATTAAAAATACAGAAACGATAATTATCCATAGACATGTCAGACCAGATCCAGATGCGTATGGCTCACAATTAGGCTTAAAACAATACTTAAAATTAAAATTCCCGAATAAAAATGTATATGCAGTTGGTGAAGCAGAACCATCACTAGACTTCATAGGGACATTTGATGATATCAATGATGAGCAATATGAAAATGCATTGGTTATTGTATGTGATACAGCCAATTCGCCACGCATTAGTGACGCACGTTATGCATCAGGTAATAAATTAGTGAAAATTGATCACCATCCAGCAGTGGATCAATATGGGGATATAAACTATGTGAATGACCATGCGTCATCAACGAGTGAAATTATCTTTGACTTCATTGTACATTTTAATGACTTATCTATCATAGATGCTTCAGTAGCGCGTGTACTTTATTTAGGTATTGTTGGCGATACTGGGCGATTTTTATTTAATAATACAACTGCACATACGATGCAAGTCGCAAGTCAATTACTAGAATTTCCATTTAATCATAATGAAGAACTTAATAGAATGGGTGAAAAGGATCCTAAGCTATTACCGTTTCAAGGATATGTATTACAACACTTTGATTTAAATGATAAAGGCTTTTGCAAAGTGAAAATTACTAAAGATGTACTTGAACAGTTTGATATTGCATCAAACGAAGCCTCTTTATTTGTTAATACAATTGCAGATATTAAAGGATTAAAAATATGGGTATTTGCAGTGGATGAAGAAACTGAAATTAGATGTCGAATTCGTTCTAAAGGCATCGTTATTAATGATGTCGCAAGTGACTTTGGTGGCGGTGGCCATCCAAATGCTTCAGGTGTTTCTGTTAAAGATTGGGAGCATTTTGAAATATTAGCTGAAACACTTAACAATAAATTATAAAAGATAGGAGGTATTTGCGAATGGTTACGCATTTAAATATACATACAACATATGATTTGCTCAATTCAAGTTTAAGAATTAATGATGTTGTTACTAAAGCTGCAAAAGAAGGCTATACAGCACTAGCTATCACAGATACAAACGTGTTATATGGGCTTCCGCAGTTTTATGATGCATGTATCTCAGCAAATATTCATCCTGTTTTTGGTATGACGCTATATGTAACTGATGGTTTAAATGAAATTGAAACAATCGTGTTGGCTCAAGACAACCAAGGCCTTAAAGATTTGTTTAAATTATCTTCTGCAATAAAAATGAAAGACAAAACAGAAACCCCGGTTGAATGGTTAAAAAAATATATTGAGCATTTTGTTGTAATTTTTAAAGATGTCACAACAAATCATGACGCTATTATTTCATCATTTCAAACGTGTGAAGATATCTATGTAAATCACACAAGTCAAGATACATATGGGTTGCCAGTTGTTTGGGCACAAAGTACGTGTTATTTAAATCAACAAGATGCAGATACGATTGCGGCATTAGCAGCAATTAAGGATAATAGCAAACTAGATTTAGTTAATGAACCCTTCGATTATAATGCTCATTTTTATACTCAAACTGATTTACAAAGTATAGCAGTGAGTGAAGAAGTTTGGCATAATACCAGCCAAATTGCTAAACGTTGTCAAGCAGAAATAAGCTATCATCAATCATTACTACCAAAATTCGAAACACCAGATGGTCAAGTTTCGAAAGATTATTTATGGCAATTACTCGAGCGCAATTTAACTGAATTAACGCTTTCAAATGAACAACATGAACTTTATCACAAACGTTTAGTACACGAATATAATGTCATCACAAATATGGGGTTTGAAGATTACTTTTTAATTGTAAGTGATTTGATCAACTACGCAAAGACACACGATGTACTGGTAGGTCCTGGGCGTGGCTCAGCTGCTGGGTCACTCGTTAGTTATTTATTAAATATTACGACAATCGATCCTATTCAATATAATTTACTGTTTGAACGTTTTTTAAATCCAGAGCGTATAACTATGCCGGATATCGATATTGACTTCGAAGATACGCATCGTGAAAAAGTCATTCAATATGTGCAAGAAAAATATGGTGATAATCATGTAGCGGGTATAGTAACATTTGGTCATTTATTAGCACGTGCCGTAGCAAGAGATGTCGGTAGAATCATGGGGTTTGACGATATAACATTAAATGAAATTTCGAAATTAATTCCACATAAACTTGGCATTACCTTAGATGAAGCATATGAACAAGAAGCTTTTAAACAATTTGTACATCGTAATCACAGACATGAACGTTGGTTTGAAATTTGTAAAAAGTTAGAAGGCCTTCCTAGGCATACATCAACCCATGCTGCTGGTATTATCATCAACGATCATCCACTCTACGAATATGCACCATTAACATTAGGCGATACCGGCTTATTAACACAATGGACGATGACTGAAGCAGAAAGAATTGGTTTACTAAAAATTGATTTCTTAGGACTCCGAAATCTATCAATTATTCACCAAATTATAAAACAAGTAAAATATGATTTAAATAAAACGATTAACATAGAACAAATCCCATTTGATGATAAAGAAGTGTTTGATTTGCTATCTCAGGGCGACACAACAGGGATATTCCAATTAGAATCTGATGGTATAAGAAATGTGTTGAAGAAATTACAGCCTAAACATTTTGAAGATATTGTGGCTGTGACATCACTCTATAGACCGGGACCAATGGAAGAAATTCCAACTTATATATCTAGGCGGCATAATCCTGATAAAGTTCAGTATTTGCATTCTGATTTGGAACCCATCCTAAAACCAACTTATGGCGTTATCATCTATCAAGAACAAATAATGCAAATTGCTAGTAAATTTGCGGGCTTTGATTATGGAGAAGCGGATATTTTAAGGCGTGCTATGAGTAAAAAGAACCGCGCGGTATTGGAGAGCGAACGTCAACATTTTGTAAAAGGGGCAACAGACAACGGTTATGACGAAGATTTAAGCAAACAAATTTTCGACTTGATTTTAAAATTCGCCAATTATGGATTCGCACGTGCACATGCTGTAAGTTATTCTAAAATTGCTTATATCATGGGATATTTAAAAGTTCACTACCCTAACTATTTTTACGCAAATATTTTGAGTAATGCAATTGGTAGTGATAAGAAAACTGCGCTAATGATTGATGAAGCCAAACATCAAAAACTAACTATTTTAGCACCTAATATTAATTATAGTCATTGGTTTTATAAGGCAACAGACAAGGGTATCTATTTATCTATTGGAGCAATAAAAGGTGTAGGTTATCAAAGTGTTAAATTAATCGTCGACGAAAGAAAAGCAAATGGCCTTTATAAAGACTTTTTTGATTTCACACGTCGTATTCCAAAAAGAATTAAAACACGCAAATTATTAGAAGCGCTCATATTAGTGGGGGCATTTGATGATTTTGGAAAAAATAGAGCGACCTTGTTACAATCTATAGATCAAGTGCTTGACGGGGTATCAGATATTGAGCAAGATGATTTTATCTTTGATATGTTAACACCTAAAGCTACTTATGAAGAAAAAGAGGAGCTTCCAGATAAAATATTAAGTGATTATGAAAAAGAATATTTAGGGGTCTATGTCTCTACACATCCAGTAGAAAAAGTATTTGAACAAAAGCAATATTTAGGTATTTATAAATTAACCAACGCTAGAGATAATCATCCGATTTTTATACAAATTGATAGTATTAAGAAAATACGAACTAAGAATGGGCAACATATGGCGTTTGTAACATTAAATGATGGATTGAATAACTTGGATGGTGTTGTGTTCCCCGATGCATTCAAACGTTTTGAAACAATGCTAAATGAAGATCAAATGCTCATTGTTAAAGGGAAGTTTGAACAACGTAATAACAAACATCAGCTTATATTAAATCAAGTAGAGACAATTGATGATTTTGAAAAAAGTAAGTTTGAGCAAGCGAAACAAATAGTGGTTAGGCATATAGATAACGAGTTAGAATTGCAATCATATTTATCACAGAACAACAATAAACATCAAATACCAGTTCAATATTTCAATGAAAAGAATAGAAATACCAAAACAATTGGATATGTAACGAGAGAAAACCGCGTATTGAGTGAGCTCACTCAGTTGTTTTCACCGTGGGATATCAGAATAATTTAACTTTAATCAACTTATAAACTATGATATAGTTAACTGATGGTAAAGCATAAACTTGCCATCAGTTTTATTTTTTGTAGAATTGAATACAAAATAAATATAATAGTAAGAGAATCTATATGTTTTTATTACAAGTATTAACATACGACGACATTTTATTCATAATGTTATCGATATCATTTGTAATTTAGGTTATATTGTAATAAAAATGTATATGAAATGCTATTTTAAATTAATTAAATGTTAGGGGTAGATTGAAGTGACTTTGAGAGACGACGCATTAGAAATGCACAAAAAAAATCAAGGAAAATTAGAAGTTGCACCTAAGGTAAAAGTTACCAATAAAGATGAACTAAGTTTAGCTTATTCACCTGGAGTTGCAGAACCATGTAAAGAGATACATGAAGACCCACGTAAAGTCTTTGAATATACAATGAAAGGCAACACTGTAGCGGTAGTAACTGATGGGACTGCAGTGTTAGGTTTAGGAAATATTGGTGCTGAAGCGAGTATTCCTGTAATGGAAGGTAAAGCTGTACTATTCAAAAGCTTTTCTGGAATAGATGGTGTACCTATCGCATTAAAAACGACGGACACTGAAGAAATTATTAATACGGTTAAACTATTAGAACCAAACTATGGTGGTATTAACCTCGAAGATATTTCAGCACCTCGTTGTTTTGAAATAGAAGAAAGATTGAAGAAAGAAACAAAGATTCCTGTATTTCACGATGATCAACATGGTACAGCTATTGTAACGGTTGCAGGAATGATTAACGCATTGAGAATTGTAGAAAAAGACTTATCAGATATTAAAGTAGTATTAAACGGTGCTGGCGCAGCAGGTATTGCGATTGTTAAACTGCTTTATTCATACGGTGTTCGAAATATGATTATGTGTGATTCAAAAGGTGCGATTTATGAAGGTAGAGCATTTGGTATGAATGATACAAAATCATACGTTGCGAAATGGACAAATAGAGAAAAAATTGACGGTAGTTTAGAAGATGTTATCAAAGACGCAGATGTATTCATAGGAGTTTCTGTAGCAGATTTATTATCAAAAGAGATGGTTGAAACTATGGCAGATGATCCAATTATATTTGCAATGGCAAATCCAAATCCAGAGATCAAACCAGATGATGCTAAAGCAGCAGGTGCAAAAGTAATTGGTACTGGACGTTCAGACTATCCTAACCAAATTAATAATGTATTGGCATTCCCAGGTATTTTTAGAGGCGCACTAGATGTAGAAGCAACACATATCAATGAAGAAATGAAGCAAGCAGCAGTTGAAGCAATTGCAGATTTAATCAAACCAGAAGAATTAAATCCAGATTACTGTATTCCTGGTCCATTTGATAAACGTGTTGCACCATCCGTAGCTAGAGAGGTTGCGAAAGCAGCAATGGAATCAGGCGTTGCACGTATCGACGTTGACCCAGAAGATATATATAATAAAACAATGAAATTAACAGATTTAGATAAATAATATTCATTAACGCTCATTTTGATAACTATAATTTAGTAATGAACTTGATAGCGATGGTTAAGTGGAGGTTTACCAATGTTTAAAGATTTTTTCAATAGAAGCAGTAAAAAGAAAAAGTATGTAACAGTATCTGATTCAAAACAAAGTGATGTGCCAGCGGGCATTATGACGAAATGTCCAAAATGTAAAAAAATTATGTATACAAAAGAATTAGCTGAAAACTTAAATGTATGTTTCAATTGTGATCACCATATCGCATTAACTGCACATAAGCGTATTGAAGCTATTTCAGATGAAGGGACATTCACAGAATTTGATAAAGGCATGACCTCTGCGAATCCATTGGATTTTCCAAGTTATGAGGAAAAAATTCAAAAAGATCAACAAAAAACTGGTTTAAATGAGGCAGTTGTAACAGGTACTGCTAAACTTGACGGTATGCCATTCGGGATAGCAGTTATGGATGCACGTTTCAGAATGGGAAGTATGGGTTCTGTATTAGGCGAGAAAATTTGCCGCATCATTGAACACTGCACAGAAAATCGTATGCCGTTCATCTTGTTCTCAGCAAGTGGTGGTGCAAGAATGCAAGAAGGTATCATTTCTCTAATGCAAATGGGTAAAACAAGTGTGTCATTGAAGAGACATGCAGATGCGGGATTATTATACATTTCCTATCTGACAAATCCTACAACTGGTGGTGTGTCAGCAAGTTTTGCTTCTGTTGGTGATATCAACATTAGTGAACCTAAAGCTTTGATTGGATTTGCTGGGAGACGTGTTATTGAGCAAACTATCAATGAGAAATTACCAGATGATTTCCAAACTGCAGAATTCTTATTGGAACATGGACAATTAGACAAAGTAGTTCATAGAAAAGATATGCGTACAACCCTATCTGATATTCTAAAAATGCACCAAGAGGTGAAAACTAATGCTTGATTTTGAAAAGCCGTTATTCGAAATAAAAAATAAGATAGAATCACTTAAAGAATCTCAAGAAAAAAATGATGTTGATCTTCAAGAAGAAATAGAAATGCTTGAGGCTTCATTGGCACGTGAGACTGAAAAGGTATATACGAATTTAAAACCATGGGATCGTGTACAGTTAGCACGTTTACAAGAACGTCCTACATCTTTAGATTACATTCCACATGTTTTTGAATCTTTTATTGAATTACATGGTGACCGTAATTACAGAGACGATCCAGCTATGATAGGTGGGATTGGCTATCTTAATGGACAAGCAGTAACTGTTGTTGGTCAACAAAGAGGTAAAGACACGAAAGATAACATCTACCGTAATTTCGGTATGGCGCATCCTGAAGGCTATAGAAAAGCATTGAGATTGATGAAACAAGCTGAAAAGTTTAATCGACCGATTTTTACATTTATCGATACAAAAGGTGCATATCCTGGTAAGGCAGCTGAAGAACGCGGCCAAAGTGAGTCTATAGCAAGAAATTTAGTCGAAATGGCATCACTAACTGTCCCGGTTATATCAATTGTAATTGGAGAAGGTGGAAGTGGTGGTGCGCTTGGTTTAGGTATCACAAATCGAATATTAATGTTGGAAAACAGCACATATTCTGTTATATCACCAGAGGGCGCATCTGCGCTATTGTGGAAGGATAGCAACTTAGCAAAAATAGCTGCTGAAACTATGAAAATAACTGCTGATGACTTATATGAATTAAATATTGCAGATGAAGTGGTAAAAGAGCCACTTGGTGGTGCACATCATGATGTAGAAATACAAGCACAGAACATTAAGCAAACATTTGAAAAGCATTTAGCAGAACTTCAGCAATTAAGTGACGAGCAACTCGTAGAAGATCGCTATCAAAAATTCAGAACAATTGGTTCTTACAAAGAATAATGTTATAAATACTAAGAAGTTTCATTTAATTGAAGCTTCTTTTTTATGCAACAAAATATTGATTTCGAGACTTAAGGTGTTTAATGATTTTGGTTTTAAGGTAATATTAATAAAATATACAGCAAGGTACTATAAATCCTATAAGCAAACGCTTACTATTTGTATAAATAATGAATAGTTATTTGTAAAACGTTTACATTCATCGCTAAGCCTTATTTTAATGGTAACAGCTTAAATTTTATGGTATTTTTAGAATAAGAATACAAGTTAGAAAGGTATGTCGTCATGAAAAAAATTGCAGTGTTGACAAGTGGTGGAGATTCTCCAGGCATGAATGCAGCAGTAAGAGCTGTAGTTAGAAAAGCGATTTACAATAATATTGAAGTTTATGGTGTTTATCAAGGCTATCAAGGTTTATTAAACGATGATATTGAGAAACTTGAGCTCGGATCAGTGGGAGACACAATTCAACGCGGAGGTACATTTTTATATTCTGCAAGATGTCCTGAATTTAAAGATGCGTCTGTGCGTAAAAAAGGTATTGAAAATTTACGTAAAAGAGGTATTGAAGGGCTTGTCGTAATTGGCGGAGATGGAAGTTACCGAGGCGCCCAACGTATTAGTGAAGAATGCGATGAAATTTTAACAATTGGTGTACCTGGAACGATTGATAATGATATTAATGGTTCAGATTTCACAATTGGATTTGATACGGCATTAAATACTATCATTGACTGTGTCGACAAAATTCGAGATACTGCTTCTAGCCATGCTAGAACTTTCATCATTGAAGTAATGGGACGTGATTGTGGTGATTTAGCACTGTGGGCAGGATTATCTGTAGGTGCGGAAACAATTATAGTTCCTGAAGTTAAAACAGACATCAAAGATATCGCTGAAAAGATTGATAATGGTATCAAGCGTGGTAAAAAACACTCAATCGTTATGGTTGCTGAAGGTTGCATGACTGGTGAAGCTTGTGCAGCAGAATTAACGAAATATATTAATGTCGATGCACGTGTCTCTGTGTTAGGACATATTCAACGCGGAGGTAGTCCAAGTGGTGCAGACAGAGTGCTTGCTTCAAGATTGGGCGGACACGCGGTTGACTTGCTTTTAGCAGGTAAGAGTGCGATTGGTGTAGGTATTCGCAATAACGAATTAACTGATACTCCATTCGAAGAAATTTTCAAATCACAAGAGCATGAATTTGATTTCGAAACATATGAATTAACTAAAGAACTATCTATATAAAATACTGGGAGGAAATTAAAATGAGAAAAACAAAAATTGTTTGTACGATTGGACCTGCGTCTGAATCTGAAGAAATGCTTGAGAAATTAATTAAAGCTGGAATGAATGTTGCCCGCTTGAATTTCTCACATGGTGATCACGCAGAACATAAAGCAAGAATCGATACAATTCGTAAAGTTTCTAAGAAATTAGGAAAAACAGTTGCGATCTTACTTGACACGAAAGGACCAGAAATCCGTACGCACAATATGAAAGACGGTTTAATTGTACTTGAAAAAGGTTCAGAAGTAATCGTCAGCATGTCTGAAGTAGAAGGTACTCCAGATAAATTCTCAGTAACTTATGACAATCTTATTAATGATGTAGATGAAGGTTCATATATTTTATTAGATGATGGTTTAATTGAATTACAAGTTAAATCAATTGATAAAGCAAAAGGTGAAGTACTTTGCGATGTATTAAATACAGGCGAATTAAAAAATAAAAAAGGCGTTAATTTACCAGGTGTTAAAGTAAGTTTACCAGGTATTACTGATAAAGATGCCGAAGATATTAACTTTGGTATTAGTGAAGGCGTAGACTTCATCGCGGCAAGCTTTGTGCGTCGTCCTAGCGATGTTTTAGATATTCGTAAATTATTAGAAGCTAAAAATAATACAAACATTAGTATTATCCCTAAAATTGAAAACCAAGAAGGTATTGATAACATCAAAGAAATTCTTGAAGTTTCAGATGGTTTAATGGTAGCTCGTGGTGATATGGGTGTTGAAATCCCACCAGAATCTGTACCTATGGTTCAAAAAGATTTAATCAGACAATGTAATAAATTAGGTAAACCGGTAATTACTGCAACTCAAATGCTTGATTCAATGCAACGTAATCCTCGTGCGACGCGTGCAGAAGCGAGTGATGTTGCAAATGCGATTTATGATGGTACAGACGCTGTTATGTTATCTGGTGAAACAGCTGCAGGACAATATCCAGAAGAAGCAGTAAAAACTATGCGTAATATAGCAGTTTCTGCAGAAGCAGCGCAAGATTACAAAAAATTATTATCTGATCGCACAAAATTAGTAGAAACATCATTAGTTAATGCGATTGGGGTATCAGTTGCACATACTGCATTAAACTTAAATGTAAAAGCAATCGTTGCAGCAACAGAAAGTGGTTCAACTGCACGTACAATTTCTAAATATCGTCCTAAATCAGACATCATTGCTGTGACACCTAGTGAAGAAACAGCACGTCAATGTGCATTAGTATGGGGTATTTATCCAGTAGTGAAAGAAGGACGCAAAACTACGGATGCATTACTTAATAATGCAGTGGCAACAGCGGTTGAAACTGAAAGAGTTCAAAATGGTGATTTAATAATCATCACTGCGGGTGTCCCTACTGGTGAAAAAGGCACTACAAATATGATGAAATTACACTTAGTTGGCGATGAACTTGCGAAAGGGCAAGGCATTGGTAGAAGCTCAGTAGTTGGTCATACACTTGTTGTCAATAATGCTAGTGAATTAGAAGGCAAAGACTTATCTGATTCGATTATCGTTACGACTTCAGTAGATGAATCATTAGTTCCATATATCGAAAAAGCAGTAGGTCTTATCACTGAAGAAAGTGGTATTACTTCACCAAGTGCGATTATCGGACTTGAAAAAGGCATTCCAACAGTAGTTGGCGTTGAAAATGCTACGAAAAACATTCAAAATGATGTATTAGTAACTGTTGATGCAAACCAAGGTAAAATCTTCGAAGGTTATGCAAACGTACTGTAAGACGATTTAAATAGAGAGTGGGACAGAAGAAATAGATTTCTGTTACACACATTAATAAAACACTCATTTTATCCAAAAGGAGAGATGAGTGTTTTTTCCTGTTGTTGCGTTAAAACTATCTATAATTTTAAAAATGAGGAAATAAAAAGCTCGGAGACTATTATTTTGGGTGGTAATGAATATCATTCGGGGTCAGCGAAATTATGATAACCACATTATTGATTATTACTATAAATTAAAAAAGCAGCCTAACGAGAAATCTCATAAGACTGCCGTGGTAGCTTGTATGAATCGTTTATTGAAAACAATTCACTATTTAGTTACCAATAATCAGCAATATGACTATCAAATGTCGCCACATTAAAATAATCATACTTACAAATATAATTTATACTTGACTAATCGTAGAAATGGGAGTGGGACAGAAATCCATTTTTCTAATAAAGATTTCGTAGTCCCACCCCGGCAAGGATGACTAGGGTAATTTACCTGAGCTGAAGCTCATACATAAGTCTCGCTAACTTAATGATTTAAGCAGTGAGACTTTACATTTTCAATTCAGTCATCTACTGCTTAATTTGATAAGAGCCTGAGACATCAATTTATGTCCCAGGCTCTTAAAAATGTTAATTATTAGAGTTATGTTTATCTTTGCATTTTTGACATTTGCTTATAACGTAAATACATGAGTGCTAAGATAATAAACCAAATTGGTGTTAAAAATACTGCAATTCTAGTTTCTGTATTTACAAATAATAAACAAAATACAAGTATAAAGAAAGTTAATATAACGTAACCCATGATTTTGCCACCAGGTAATTTAAAAGTTGCTTCTTTATGATTTTCTGGATTTTTACGGTGATAATTGATATATGCAACGATAATTAATGCCCATACTACTAAGAATAGAACAGTCGAAACTGTCGTAATATATGTGAACACTAATGTAGCATTTGGAATAATATAGTTTAATAATGCTGCGATCATAAGCAAACCACATGAAGCAAAGATTGCAATGTGTGGCACGCCATTTTTATTTGTTTTATTAAAGAATGGTGGCGCTTGCTTTTTAGAAGATAGTCCAAATAACATACGACTATTCGAAAAAATACCACTATTACAAGATGATGCTGCAGCTGTTAAAACAACGAAATTAATAATACCAGCAGCAAATGGGATACCAATTAAGGCAAATAGTCTCACAAATGGGCTTTCTTCTGGATTTATTTGACTCCAAGGGATGATTGACATAATAACTGCTAGCGCACCTACATAAAACACAAGTATACGAATAGGTACACTGTTGATTGCTTTAGGTAATGTTTTAGTAGGATCTTTAGTTTCCCCAGCCGTTACACCTATTAATTCTATACCGACAAATGAGAATAGCGCCATTTGGAACGACATGACGAAACCACTCATACCTTTAGGGAAAATACCATCATTATAAAGATTTGTTAGTGATGCTTGGCCAAATTGTGTATTATAAGCCATTGCAATCATAACAACACCGACAATAATTAATGCGATAATTGTAACGATTTTAATTAGGGAAAACCAAAATTCTAATTCTCCAAATAGTTTCGCACTTAACAAGTTAAGTGTCATTAACACAAGTACACAAAATAGTGCGCTTAACCAGTTAGGTATATTTGGGAACCAAAAGCTTACATATTTAGCAACAGCTGTAACTTCAGCCATTCCAGTTATAATCCAACATAACCAATAGGTCCAACCGGTAACAAATCCAGCAAATGGACCAATATAATGATTAGTGACATCAGCGAATGATTTGAAATTCGTATTTGTGACTAAAATCTCTCCCAAACCACGCATAAACATAAATAGCATGAATCCGATGATTATATATGTAAGTAAAATAGATGGGCCAGTTAAAGCTATGGTTTGACCTGCACCTAAGAATAATCCAGTACCAATTGCTCCCCCGATTGCAATTAGCTGAATATGTCGATTACTTAGTTCTCTTTGTAACTGTTGATTAGCCATATAATATTACTCCTTTATTTAGTTAACTATTATTATGCTATGCAATATAAAATAAAACAACTATTTTCTTAAAGTACATGCTTTTAAGACCGGTAGAATAATACATTAATAATTTGTTATTAATCTTGATAACCAATTGAAAAGCTATAAAAAATTGAAGAAAGAAGCGTTACATATTAAAATGAATGTATAACAACGTAATAGGTAAGTACGTGTTTAAGGGCATATAGACAAATAAATATTTCTTATCGAATTGGTATGCAAAGTGAAACCAAAATATTCACAAAAGAGACAATATTGGATATAATGGTCTGTGAAAGCCATTTCATAATGAAATAGAAAAGGGGAATTTATATATGGCAGAGTTACAAAAAGGTTTAGAAGGGGTAATTGCAGCTGAAACGAAAGTAAGTTCTATCATCGACAGCCAACTAACTTATGCTGGTTACGATATTGATGACTTAGCACAAAATGCTGAATTTGAAGAAGTTATCTTTTTATTATGGCACTATCGATTACCTAATGAAGCAGAATTAAAAGAACTTAAAGAAAAATTATTCGAATATATGACTTTAAATCCAAGAGTATATAATCATTTTAAAGAATATGCGACTGGAAATGTACACCCAATGACTGCTTTAAGAACTTCTGTTTCTTATATTGCTCACTTTGATGAACACGCAGAAGATGAGGAAGAAAGTCAAACACTGGAACGTGCAATACGCATCCAAGCTAAAATCGCTTCACTTGTTACTTCATATGCACGTGTGAGAGAAGGCAAAGAAGCAGTTAAACCTAATAAAGATTTAAATTATGCAGGTAATTTTTTGTACATGTTACGAGGAGAATTACCGACGGATATCGAAGTTGAAGCGTTTAATAAAGCACTTGTATTACATGCAGATCACGAACTAAATGCATCAACATTCACTGCAAGATGTGCAGTATCTTCTTTATCTGACATGTATTCAGGTATTGTTGCAGCAGTTGGTTCATTAAAAGGTCCATTGCATGGTGGTGCAAATGAACGTGTAATGAGTATGTTATCTGAAGTGAAATCAATCGACGAAGTAGATGCATACATTGACGAAAAAATTAAAAACAAAGAAAAAATCATGGGATTCGGACATCGTGTGTATAAAGATGGAGATCCTCGAGCTAAATATCTGAAAGAAATGAGTAGAAAAATTACAGCTGAAACAGGACAAAGTCAATTGTTTGATATTTCAGTTAAGATTGCAGATAAAATGAAAGCTGAAAAAGGACTTATCGCTAATGTCGATTTCTTCAGTGCAACCGTTTATCATAGCATGAATATAGAACATGATTTATTCACACCAATCTTCGCAGTAAGTAGAACTTCTGGTTGGATTGCACACATCTTAGAGCAATATAGAGATAACAGAATTATGCGTCCAAGAGCGCATTATATTGGGGAAACAGATAGAACATACGAACCAATAGAAAAGAGATAAATTATTGCAATTAAGATGAGCAACAACTAACTGTACTTTAATTTAGAAATCAAAAACATGGAGGTTTTTTACATGGCAGGCGAAAAAGTAGTAAAAACAAATGAAGGTTTAACAGTACCAAGTAATCCAATTATTCCATTTATTATTGGTGATGGAATTGGACCAGATATCTGGAAAGCAGCGAGCAGAGTAATCGATGCAGCTGTTGAAAAAGCATATAATGGTGAAAAGAAAATTGAATGGAAAGAAGTATTAGCTGGTCAAAAAGCTTACGATGAAACTGGAGAATGGTTACCAAAAGAAACATTAGATACAATCGAAGAATATTTAATTGCTATTAAGGGGCCATTAACTACGCCAATTGGTGGAGGTATCCGTTCATTAAACGTTGCATTACGTCAAGAATTAGACCTATTCACATGTTTACGTCCAGTACGTTGGTTCCAAGGAGTTCCATCACCAGTAAAACGTCCTGAAGATACAGATATGGTTATCTTCCGTGAAAATACAGAAGATATTTATGCTGGTATTGAATTTAAAGAAGGTACGCCTGAAGCTAAAAAATTAATTGATTTCTTACAAGATGAAATGGGCGCTAAAAACATCAGATTCCCAGAAACGTCTGGTATTGGTGTAAAACCTGTTTCCAAAGAAGGAACTGAGCGTCTAGTACGTGCTGCGATTCAATATGCTTTAGATAACAACCGTAAATCATTAACATTAGTGCATAAGGGTAATATTATGAAATTTACTGAAGGTGCATTTAAACAATGGGGTTACGATTTAGCACATAACGAATTTGGAGATAAAGTATTTACTTGGCAACAATATGATGAAATTGTTGAAAAAGAAGGTAAGGACCAAGCAAATGCTGCACAAGAACAAGCGGAAAAAGACGGTAAAATTATCGTAAAAGATTCTATTGCAGATATCTTCTTACAACAAATATTAACACGTCCTGCAGATCATGATGTTGTAGCTACAATGAATTTAAATGGTGACTACATTTCAGATGCATTAGCAGCACAGGTTGGTGGTATTGGTATTGCACCAGGTGCAAATATTAACTATGAAACTGGACATGCTATTTTCGAAGCAACACATGGTACTGCTCCAAAGTATGCAGACTTAAATAAAGTAAATCCATCATCAGAAATTTTAAGTGCGGTTCTTATGTTAGAACACTTAGGATGGCAAGAAGCTGCAGATAAAATTACTGCTTCAATTGAAAAAACAATTGCTTCTAAAGTTGTAACTTATGACTTTGCCAGATTAATGGATGGTGCAAAAGAGGTTTCTACATCAGACTTTGGTGATGAACTTATCAAAAATCTTTAATTAATAATGGTATAGCACATATAAACAAGCTGAGACACTAATAAATGTCTCGGCTTGTTTTTTTAAATATATTATTTTGAGTGCTAATTTATTAAAATAAAGCATTTAATTGTGACTTTAGTGTTCATATTATAAATTTAATGTTAAGATTTTATTAACGCGATATTTTATATATAAATTGTTAAAACACTATAAATAGCACAGCACACTTTTTATAGCGATAAGATAATTTGTCCAATGGAAGTTTATAAAGATTGATATTATACACTTTGTAAAGTTTTTGTTAAAAGAATTTAAACTATGTTATTTTTATTAAAAGTTAAGTTATAATTAATTGTAAACATAAATATGGAGGTATACTATGTCACAAAAAGTACTAGTAGTAGATGATGAACAATCAATTGTAACCCTATTAAAATACAATTTAGAACAAGCTGGATACATAGTTGAAGTTGCTTACGATGGTGAAGATGCATTGGAAAAAGTAGCTTCAATAAACCCTGAATTGATTGTGTTGGATGTTATGCTTCCCAAAAAAGATGGTATAGAAGTATGTAAAACAATACGTTCAGATAAAAATTTGGTACCTATACTAATGCTAACAGCAAAAGATGACGAATTTGATCGTGTTTTAGGATTAGAACTTGGTGCAGATGATTATATGACGAAACCTTTCTCACCAAGAGAGGTCGTTGCACGCGTAAAAGCAATTCTACGTAGATCTGCAATTGTTAACGAGGCAGTACCAGTTGAGAATGATGAAGACGACATACTTATAGGGTCTATTCGTATAAGACCAGAGTATTTTGAAGTATATAGAGAAGATGAATTACTTGAACTAACACCTAAAGAATTTGAATTGCTTTTATACCTTATTGAAAGACAAGGTAGAGTTATTACGCGCGAACATATGCTGAATTCAGTATGGAACTATGAATTTGCAGGTGATTCTAGAATTGTGGATGTACATATAAGTCATTTGAGAGATAAATTAGAGGAAAATCCAAAACAGCCGAAACTGATTAAAACAGTTCGTGGGTTAGGTTATAAATTGGAGAGACCTAAAGTTTAATGCTTAAGTTTCATCAAAGACTGTTATTTTTATTATGTACCATCGTTATTTTTAGCTTCTTAGCATTAGGTGCAATCATTTCACATGTTATATATAACACTGTTGCCACTGGACAAGAGGGAGATTTAGAACATCAAGCGATTCATCTCGTTAATCTATTAAATGACGGTAAAAAAAGTGAAATGCAAGATATTGCTAAAAGTGAAAAATTAACTATTTATATTAAAAAAGGTAACGATGAATTGTTTTCCACAAAACAAGGAACACGAATAAATGATGATATTAACAACGAAGCCAATCCATCGAAATTGATGTATGATAAGGTGAATGATGATCGTAGGTTTACTTTTAAAACATCGATTAATGATAAAGATGTACTAATAAGTGGTGTTAACAATGAAATATTAGAACTACAAATTCAAATTTGGAAGTACATTGCCTTAATTGGCTTATTCGTTTTAATCATCATATTTTTGGTTGTAAGAAGTATTAATCGAACTTATATTAGACCAATTAATGAAGTGACATATGCAACGAATTTATTAGCTGAAGGATATTATCATGTACGCGTGCCCGAAAGTAATGTTAAAGAAACAAGAGAATTATTCGTCACAACGAATGAACTTGCACGTAAATTACAAAGGTTAAATCATAAACAAAAATTACAATCCAATCGATTGAAAACGACTGTTGAAAATATACCAAGTTCTATTCTTATGATAGATAAGTATGGTGAGATTGTTGTTGCTAACAAATCATTTTATAACGTCTTTGCACCTGAATCTCCTGTGGTGCATAAAAGTTATGTCGGCTTCGTAGATAGTAAATTGCAAAAACTAATTACGGAAGCATTTAAAGTAGAAAAACCAATATATGACCAAATAGAATTGACGATTGACCAAGTGCATCAAAAATATTTTGATACTGCTTGTGTCCCGATTCTTTCAAAAACAAAGAAAAATCTTTATGGCATGGTTGTCGTACTACATGATATTACGAATTTGAAGAAACTTGAAAATTTGAGAAGAGAATTTGTTGCAAATGTATCTCATGAATTGAAAACACCGATTACGTCTATAAAAGGCTTTGCTGAGACATTATTAGATGGTGCTAAAGATGATGAACAAACTTTAAATGAATTCTTACAAATTATTTCAAAAGAATCTGATCGAATTGAAACATTAGTCTTCGATTTATTAGATTTATCACATGTTGAGCAACAAACAGAAATTACTACGAAATTAATTAGTTTATCTGAAGTTGCAGAAAATACTGTGAAGAATATGCAAACAATTGCTGAAGATAAGAAAATTACTATTGTGAACCAAATTGATTCTAACATCGTTATTGAAGCGAATAAAGATAAAGTATCACAAGTGGCTTTAAATCTATTATCAAATGCGATTAGTTATTCTAAGGAATCCAGTGAGGTTATCATTCGTGTATACAGAGAGGCGAACAGACGGATTATGGAAGTTCAAGATTTCGGTATAGGTATTAGTAAAGAAGACCAGAAACATATTTTCGAAAGGTTTTATCGTGTAGATAAAGCTAGGAGTAGAGATTCAGGTGGTACAGGATTAGGCTTATCCATCACGAAACATATTATGGAAGCACATAATGGAAGAATCAATGTATTTAGTCGTCCTAATGAAGGTTCAACATTTAGGGTAACGTTTTTTGAATAGAAATAATTGAATAATATAGTTATGAGGTTGAGGCATATCATAATGTTTCGGCCTCTTTAATTATTTGGACAATGATAAATATATTATTTTTTAAGGAGTGAACCAACCCGGCCCTTTAAAATTTGTCGTTGTCTAACTTGCGCTTTTAATCATTTAGATTTATTCGAGTATTATGTCGTTTCAATATAGATTACCGGGATCTTTATGATAAAATACATAGTAAATATGTGTTGGAGGTTAAAACATTGAGTAAATTAATTTTAATTGATGGCAATAGTCTAAGCTTTAGAGCTTTTTATGCATTGCCACTTTTACAAAATAAGGCGGGTATACATACAAATGCAATATATGGGTTTGCAATGTTACTTGAAAAAATAATTAAAGAAGAAAAGCCGACACATTTCCTGGTTGCATTTGATGCTGGGAAAACTACATTTAGACATGATAAATATAGTGAATATAAAGGTGGTCGTCAGAAGACGCCACCAGAATTAAGTGAACAGTTTCCTTATGTTAGACAATTATTAGATGCGTATCAAATTAAACGTTATGAATTAGAAAATTATGAAGCGGATGATATTATAGGTACGTTGAGCAAGGAAGCAAATGCTGCTCAATTTGAAACGATTATTGTTACTGGTGATCGAGACTTAACACAATTAGCAACTGAAGATGTTACAATATACTATACAAAAAAAGGTGTTACTGATGTGGATCGTTATACACCTGAATTTATAGCAGAGAAATATGATGGCTTAACACCAAATCAAATTATTGATATGAAGGGGCTTATGGGAGACGCTTCTGATAATATTCCTGGTGTTGCAGGTGTTGGTGAAAAAACAGCTATTAAATTATTGAAACAGTTCAATACAGTTGAAAATGTTTATAACCATTTAGATGAAGTTTCAGGTGAGAAATTAAAAGAAAAGCTTGAAAATAGTAAAGATGATGCACTAATGAGTAAAGAATTAGCAACTATTAATTGTGAGAGTCCATTAGAAGTCTCACTAAAAGATACGAAATTACCAGATGATCCGGATATGACTTCAAAAGTAGAGTTATTTAAAAAACTTGAATTTAAACAGTTACTTGAACAAGTAGATGTTGACGGTATAAGTGATGACACTGAAGCTATTGAACTTAATGTGAAACATCATTTTGATGATATAGACTTTAAGTCCTTGGAAAAAGCGACAATTCATTTCGAATTAGATGGTACAAATTATTTAAAAGATGATATTTTAAAATTTGGTTTCTACGATGGTGCACATCACATTGTCATCGATGCCGATAAAATACATGAATATCCTGAACTTGTGGCATGGTTAGAAAATGACCAAACAGAAAAAGCGGTATATGATGCTAAAAAATCATATATTGTGGCTCACAGATTAAATATTGCAATAGAAAATATTGTTTTTGACGTTATGTTAGCTAATTATATTATTGATCCATCTCGAACAATTGATGACGTAAATTCTGTAGTGACACATTACGGGCAACATTACGTAAAGACAAGTGTTGAAATATATGGTAAAGGGAAGAAAAAACAGGTTCCGGAAAACGCGGTATTAAATCAACATGTCGCAACAATTATTGAAGCGGTAAGCAAAGCGAAACCCGAGTTACAAACACAACTTGATGATTATAATCAAACGGAATTACTTGATGAATTAGAATTACCACTTGCGCGCATTTTAAGCAAGATGGAAGAAACAGGGATTTATACGGTTGCTAGCGATTTACAAGAAATGGAAAAAGAAATACAAGCTAAACTAGATGTTTTGATTGAAAATATCTATGAAGCAGCCGGTGAACCTTTCAATATTAATTCTCCTAAACAATTAGGTGTTGTCCTGTTTGAAACATTAGAATTACCTGTTATTAAGAAAACGAAAACGGGTTATTCGACAGCTGTCGACGTTTTAGAACAATTACAGGGTCAACATCCAATCATTGACTATATTTTAGAATATAGAACATTATCTAAATTACAATCGACTTATGTAGAGGGTCTTCAAAAAGTGATTAGTGAAGATAATAGAATTCATACGCGTTTTAATCAAACATTAGCACAAACAGGTAGACTTTCATCCATTGATCCTAACTTGCAAAATATACCTGTGAGACTAGAAGAAGGTAGAAGGATTAGAAAAGCGTTTAAATCTAGTGATGAAAATAATGTGATTTTTGCGGCAGATTATTCACAAATTGAATTACGCGTACTTGCTCATATTACTCAAGACGAAAGTATGAAACAAGCGTTTATTAATAATGAAGATATTCATACTGCAACAGCGATGAAAGTGTTTAATGTTGGGCCAGATGAAGTAGATAGTATAATGAGAAGACAAGCGAAAGCTGTTAATTTCGGAATTGTTTATGGCATCAGTGATTATGGATTGAGTCAAAGTTTGGGTATCACACGTAAACAAGCTAAACAGTTTATCGATGACTATCTAGATAGTTTCCCAGGTGTTAAACAATATATGGAAGATATTGTTAAAGACTGTAAAGCTCAGGGATATGTGGAAACGTTGTTACATCGTCGTCGTTACATTCCAGACATTACAAGTAGAAATTTCAATTTACGTGGATTTGCAGAAAGAACTGCTATGAATACACCGATACAAGGTAGTGCTGCAGATATTATAAAATTAGCGATGGTTCATTTTGCTAATGAAGTTAAGAAAACGAATTTCCACGCAAAATTATTGCTTCAAGTACATGATGAATTGATTTTTGAATTACCTAAAGAAGAAGTTGAAGCATTTGGTGAATTTATAGAAGATATTATGGACAATGCACTTGAACTAGATGTTCCTTTGAAAGTTGAATCTAGTTACGGTGCAACATGGTATGATGCAAAATAGAGAGAAGGTATATGAATGCCTGAACTACCTGAAGTAGAACATGTAAAAAGAGGAATTAAGCCGTTTGCAAACGGACAAAAAATTGAAAGTGTGATTTTTTCGGATAAAGTTAAAGAGGGGAAAGCAAGCAGCCGTGAAACAATCATCAAAGGTATGGAACTTGATACTTTTCAAAAATTCACACAACAATTTACAATTACCCATATAGAACGTAGAAGTAAATATATTGTATTCCATATAGAAAAAGATGGCGAAGAAAGAAAGTTGATTAGTCATTTAGGAATGGCTGGTGGATTTTTTGTCGTAAATAAATTAGAAGATATTCACGTGAGTAATTATCGTAAACATTGGCATGTTATTTTTAAATTAGATAATGGTAAATTATTAGTTTACTCAGATATTAGAAGATTTGGAGAAATTAGAAATGTGGCATCGTTTGAAGCGTATCCATCATTTTTACAAATTGCACCTGAACCATTTGATAAGGAAGCTTTGCCGCATTATCTATCTTGGTTTGATAAAAAACTATATCAAAATAAGCCCATTAAACAAATGATATTAGATCATCGTGTGATTTCTGGTTGTGGTAATATCTACGCTTGTGAAGCGCTATTCAGAGCAGGTATTCATCCAGCTAAATTATCCAAAAATTTAACGAATCAAGAACGAAATATTGTGTTTTATTATGTTCGAGAAGTCTTAGAATTGGGTATAAAATATGGTGGGACAAGTATTTCAGACTATCGACATGCAGATGGTAGTACTGGAACAATGCAACAACACCTTAAAGTATACAAACAAAAAGTATGTCAGGTGTGTGGGAGTGACATAGAAACACAAGTGATTGCAACTAGAAATAGTCATTTCTGCCCAACTTGTCAAAAATAAAGAAAGAGTGAGATTATGCCCAAAGTTATAGGATTAACTGGTGGTATCGCATCAGGTAAATCAACCGTATCAGAATTGTTAACTGCACATGGTTTCAAAGTTGTTGATGCAGATGTTGCATCTAGAAAAGCAGTCGCAAAAGGTACAGAAGGTTTAGCGCGTGTAAAAGCCGCGTTTGGTGAAGAAGCAATTGATGAAAACGGTGAGATGAATAGAGCTTACGTAGGGGAAGTTGTATTTAATCATCCGGAAAAAAGATTAGAGTTGAATGAAATTGTTCATCCAATCGTACATGATATTATGGAAGCGGAAAAAGATGAATATTTAAAAGCTGGATATAATGTTATTATGGATATTCCATTGTTATTCGAAAATGAATTACAAGATGCGGTTGATGAAGTTTGGTTAGTATACACATCAGAAAGTATTCAAATCGATAGATTAATGGAACGCAATAATTTATCTATGGAAGAAGCTAAAGCACGTGTATATAGTCAAATTTCAATTGATAAAAAACGTCGCATGGCAGATCATGTAATTGATAATCGTGATTCAAAATTAGAATTAAAACAGAATCTAGAAAATTTATTACTTGAATTAGGTTATATTGAAAATCAAATAGATGATGCTTCTTTATAATTAGTTATGCATATGAATGCGTACTTAAAATTTTAAACTTAAATATTAGCGCACATCACCGTCAAAGTTACGTATATTTTGATAGGTGATGTGTTTTATTTTGGTAGCAAAAATAATTTTTATTAAATTAAAGTTGTTACGATTCTTGGTCATACAAATAACTTTGGCTAATATGATTCAAAAATATTTATATTTATCTGAGAAAACGCTTTCTTATAAAAATATTTATGTTATACTATTTCCATAAAGTATAACACTAATAACGAGGGGTGCTTCGAATGACGACAAATATTGCAATTAACGGAATGGGTAGAATAGGTAGAATGGTGTTAAGAATCGCGCTAAAAAATAAAAATTTAAATGTAGTAGCGATAAATGCTAGCTATCCAGCTGAAACAATTGCTCATCTTATTAACTATGATACAACGCATGGTACATATGATTTAAAAGTTGAACCAACAGAATCAGGTATTAAAGTAGATGGTCATGAGATTCTATTAGTTTCTGACAGAAATCCGGAAAATTTGCCATGGAATCAATTAAATGTCGATATCGCAATAGAAGCGACAGGGAAATTTAATCATGGTGATAAGGCGATTGCACATATACATGCCGGCGCAAAAAAAGTATTGTTAACTGGTCCATCTAAAGGTGGAGACGTACAAATGATTGTAAAAGGTGTGAATAACGATCAATTAGATATTGAGCAATTCGACATCTTCAGTAATGCATCATGTACTACAAATTGTATTGGTCCGGTTGCCAAGGTACTAAATGATCAATTTGGTATTGAAAATGGATTGATGACAACAGTTCATGCCATTACTAATGATCAGAATAATATAGATAATCCACATAAAGATTTAAGACGTGCACGTTCATGTAATGAAAGCATCATTCCTACCTCTACAGGAGCAGCTAAAGCTTTAAAAGAAGTATTACCTGAATTAGAAGGTAAATTACATGGTATGGCATTACGTGTACCAACAAAAAATGTTTCATTAGTTGACTTGGTTGTAGACTTAAATACCAAAGTAACAGCTGAACAAGTAAATCAAGCATTTAAAGATCATGATTTACAAGGCGTTATTTCAACAGAAGATGCGCCTCTAGTTTCAATGGACTTTAACACAAATCCACATTCAGCCATTATTGATACACAAAGTACTATGGTCATGGGTGAAAATAAAGTGAAGGTCGTAGCTTGGTATGATAATGAATGGGGTTATTCAAATCGAGTTGTTGACGTAGCAGCTGAAATTGGAGCATTATTAAAAAATAATGTTGTAGCAGTAGCTCAATCATAAATCATTTTGACTTATAAAAGTACAAACAGTTAGTCATTCAAACTTCTTACTAATTCATCAGTCGCTTTTGATATGAATTGGTGAGAAGTTTTTTATTTATAGCCAATATAAAAGTATCGAATTCTATATTTATTAGAAAATTTATTGAAGTGTAATAGCGATTCTTTTGTGACACATGCATTTATAGTATAATAAAAGATAATCAAATTGGGAGGGTGGTTATTTTATGAAATGCCCGAAATGTAATTCGACCCATTCTCGTGTGGTAGACTCTCGACATGCAGATGAGGTTAATGCGATTCGACGTAGAAGAGAATGTGAAAATTGTGGAACAAGGTTTACAACGTTTGAAAATATTGAAAAAAGACCGTTAATCGTTGTGAAAAAAGATGGCACACGCGAACAATTTTTACGTGAGAAAATATTGAATGGTCTTGTACGTTCTTGTGAAAAAAGACCGGTTAGATATGAGCAATTAGAAGAAATTACGAATAATGTTGAATGGCAATTGCGTGATGAAGGCCGTGCAGAAATATCATCTAGAGAAATTGGAGAACATGTAATGAATTTACTTATGCACGTGGATCAAGTATCTTACGTTAGATTTGCATCTGTATATAAAGAGTTCAAAGATGTAGACCAATTATTGCAGTCAATGCAAGGTATTTTAGCTGAAAATAAACGGAGTGATGCATAGATGGGGTTACAATCATCTGATTATGGATTGAGACCACATGATAACTTTAATGTTGTGCGTAATTTTTATTTGAATAATAATCATTTAGAAATATTAAATAGGTTGTTTACACCTATGATTGGTGCAAATGCAACTGGACTCTATCATTATTTAAATCAATTTGTAGAACTGGAGTCAGATGTTGTGTTAACGCATTACATTATTATGAGTGAATTGAAAATCAATTTGTTGGAATTCAGAAAATCTATGGATTTACTGGAAGGTATTGGTTTAGTAAAAACATTTGTGAATCATGATGCACAACACTCATTTTTTATGTATCAATTGATACAACCACCTTCAGCAAAACAATTTTTCAACGATCCAATGCTGTCTGTTTATTTATACAGTGAGGTCAGCAAACAAAGATATCAACAACTGAAACGTCATTTTGAAACTAAGGTTGATATTGATATGACGCATTATAAAGACGTGACGCGTACGTTTACTGATGTATTTAAAGTACCTAATCAATCAATAACTGAAAATACAAATGCTATTCAAGACGAGGCAACATTTGATGGCTTGGATTTAAGTCAAGTGCATTTTGATTTTGAAACATTGTATGATTTATTACACACTCATTTTATAAGTACAAAAATTATAGACAAAGATGCGAAATCATTAATTACACAAATTGCAACGTTATATGGGTTAACACCAGAATCTATGAAACGCATTATTTTAAAATCAATTACCAGTGCACAGGAGCTCTCATTTGAAGAGTTACGAAAACATGCTAGAACTTATTATTTAATGGAACATGAGCAACAATTACCTAAATTGAATGTTAAGTCATCTGATATGCAACATACTGGGAGCGCGAATGAACAAGAACAAGTAAACCAAGAGGATGATTGGTTGCAGCAATTAGAAGAAACTAGTCCTATTGATATGCTTGCGTCTTGGTCGGAATCTGAACCTACGACTCAACAAAAATTTATGATTGAGGAGTTAATTGAACGTGAAAATTTATCGTTCGGTGTCATTAATATCTTGTTACAATTTGTGATGCTAAAAGAAGATATGAAGTTACCTAAAACTTACATATTTGAAATTGCATCAAATTGGAAAAAGAAAGGGATAAAAACGGCAGCACAAGCGTATGAATATGCAATGAAAGTAAGTCAACCTAAAAAGCAATCTGATAAACATAAGCCTTATTATAAGCAGAGACAACTGGCATCAAGAGAAATGACGCCAAAATGGTTAGAGGAACGTGACAATAAATCAGAAACACCTGCATCTAATACATCTGAAGATGATGAAGCACTGAAAAATGATAGGGAACAATTTTTAAATCAATTGAAAAATAGATGGAAGGAGGATAAATAAATGAAATCTTTTAACCACATTATGGGTGAATCTAATGATTTGGCAAAACGAATTGAAAAAATCAAAAAAGATGTAATCAACGACCCAGATGTTAAACAATTTCTAGAATCCCATCAATCCGAACTAACAAATGCTATGATTGATGAAGATTTAAATATTTTACAAGAATATAAAGATCAGAATAAACATTATGATGGTCATGCTTTTAAAGATTGTCCTAATTTTGTGAAGGGGCATGTACCAGAGCTTTATGTTGAAAATCAACATATTAAGATTCGCTATTTACCTTGTCCTTGTAAGATCAAACATGATGAAGCGAGATTTAATGCACATTTAATTACTTCACATCATATGCAACGTGATACTTTAGATGCAAAACTAGAAGATATTTATATGGATAGAAGAGATCGTTTAGACGTAGCGATGGCAGCAAATCAAATTTGTGAAAAAATTACAAATCAAGAAAAGCAAATTAAAGGTTTATACTTATATGGGCCATTTGGTACAGGTAAATCATTTATTTTGGGTGCGATCGCAAATCAGTTGAAAACTGAAAAAATCCCTTCAACTATTGTGTATTTACCCGAATTTATTCGTGCGCTTAAAGGCGGGTTTAAAGATGGCAGTTTTGAAAGTAAATTAGCACGTGTTAGAGAAGCCAATATATTGATGTTAGATGATATTGGCGCCGAGGAAATTACACCTTGGGCTAGAGATGAAGTGATAGGTCCATTGTTACATTATAGAATGGTTCAAGAATTACCTACGTTCTTTAGTTCAAATCTGAGTTTTGAAGAATTAGAGCATCATTTGTCAGTTACTCGTGATGGAACTGAAAAGACAAAGGCAGCACGAATTATGGAGCGCATTAAAACATTGTCTATACCTTATTACTTAGAAGGAAAAAATTATAGGAATGATTGAAATTTAGAATAAATGTTGTATAATATAAATAAATCTAAATCATACGAAATGACATGAAGATAAGATGAATAAATCACTACTTCACAGAGAGCCAATGTAGGTTGAGAATTGGTAAGTATATTTATTGATTACTCCTTCATAAATGATGTTGTAATGAACATCCGGCTCAAGACCGTTATCTTATGTAGAGTGAAGTGAATTTATATGCTTATAAAGTCACTTTAATTTAGGGTGGTACCACGAAGACCTCGTCCCTTTTAGGGATGGGGTCTTTTTGTATTATCTTATATAAGATAACGAATCCGTTTGCTATGATTTAAGGCTTGAAAAAATAGGAGGAATGTTACATGGATCAAATTAATATTAAATTTCCTGATGGTAATTCGAAAGCGTTTGATAAAGGAACAACAACTGAAGAAATTGCACATTCAATTAGCCCTGGTTTAAGAAAAAAGGCTGTAGCTGGTAAATTGAACGGTCAACTTATTGATCTAACTAGACCTATTGATCATGATGGTGAAATTGAAATTGTGACACCTGGTACTGATGAAGCATTGGAAGTGTTGCGTCATTCAACAGCACATTTAATGGCGCAAGCACTTAAACGCATTTATGGTAATGTCCATTTTGGTGTAGGTCCAGTTATTGACGGTGGTTTTTATTATGATTTTGACATGGAAGAAAGTATTTCTTCTGATGATTTTGAAAATATTGAAAAAACAATGAAACAAATTGTAAATGAAAATCATCCTGTTGAACGTAAGGTTGTTTCACGAGACGAAGCTAAAGCAATTTTCGCAGATGATCCTTACAAACAAGAATTGATTGATGCAATTCCAGAAGATGAAAATGTAACGTTATATACGCAAGGTGAGTTTACTGATCTATGTCGTGGCGTTCATGTACCTTCTACGTCAAAAATTAAAGAATTTAAATTGCTATCAACTGCAGGTGCATATTGGCGTGGAGATAGTAATAATAAAATGTTACAACGTATCTATGGAACAGCGTTCTTCGATAAAAAAGATTTGAAAGCACACCTACAAATGTTGGAAGAAAGAAAAGAACGTGATCATCGTAGAATTGGTAAAGATTTAGAACTATTTGCGAATAATCAACTGGTAGGCGCTGGATTACCATTATGGTTACCAAATGGTGCAACAATTCGACGTGAGATTGAGCGCTATATTGTGGATAAAGAAGTAAGCATGGGATATGACCATGTTTATACTCCAGTGATGGCCAATGTTGATTTATATAAAACGTCTGGACATTGGGATCATTATCAAGAAGACATGTTCCCAACTATGAAATTAGACGAATATGAAGAAATGGTATTGAGACCAATGAACTGTCCTCACCATATGATGATTTATGCAAATAAACCACATTCATATCGTGAATTACCAATAAGAATAGCTGAATTAGGTACAATGCACCGTTATGAAGCGAGTGGCGCGGTATCAGGTTTACAACGTGTTCGTGGTATGACTTTAAATGATGCGCACATTTTCGTGCGTCCTGATCAAATTAAAGAAGAATTCAAGCGTGTTGTTAATTTAATTATCGATGTTTATAATGATTTTAATTTTGAAAATTATAGTTTCAGATTAAGTTATAGAGATCCAGAGGATAAAGAAAAGTATTTTGATGATGACGACATGTGGATTAAAGCAGAAAGCATGTTGAAAGAAGCGGTCGATGAACTTGGTTTGGATTATGAAGAGGCGATAGGCGAAGCGGCGTTTTACGGTCCGAAATTAGATGTTCAAGTGCAAACTGCTATGGGTAAAGAAGAAACATTATCTACTGCACAACTAGATTTCTTATTACCTCAAAAATTTGAACTAACTTATATCGGCAATGATGGTGAACAACATAGACCAGTTGTAATTCATCGTGGTGTTGTTTCTACAATGGAACGTTTCGTTGCCTTTTTAACAGAAGAGACAAAAGGCGCGTTTCCAACTTGGTTAGCACCAAAACAAGTAGAAATCATTCCTGTTAATGTTGACTTACATTACGATTATGCGAGAAGCATTCAAGATGAACTGAAATCTCAAGGTGTTCGTGTTGAGATTGATGATCGTAATGAAAAAATGGGATATAAGATTAGAGAAGCTCAAATGCAAAAGATTCCTTATCAATTAGTTGTTGGCGACAAAGAGGTTGAAAATCAAGAGGTAAATGTAAGAAGATATGGGTCTCAAGATCAAGAAACGCTTGAAAAAGATGAATTCATTTGGAACTTAGTTGATGAAATTAGATTGAAAAAACAAAGATAGTCTTGAAACTCTTGTTAAATTCATGTATATTACTGGTTAGTGAGTAAATAAAATAAAAATTAAATTTGAGTTAGAGGTTGCGTTTTTAAAGAGTAATTCTTCAGAAGCTATATGGAGCGTATGTTGAAAGAATGAAAGGTGAAAATGCCGAAACTTGTATTGTCCATTTACAGTACGAGTTGGGACAGTTTTCGAAAGGAACTGGACTGTCACATATGTGATGTGCTACCTATATAAATGCTATTAGTAAAATGGTTGCATATCTTAATAGGTATGCAACCATTTTGTTTTGGTTGAATGATTCTTATAAATTCATATTTAGCAAAATTTAGTACTGGAATTTACAAGTGCGAACAATTTACTTTAATGTAGCTTGTTTATAGATTTGCAAATGCTTATAAATAATCATATAGAAAGTTAGCCTCTAAGTTTAAAGAAAGGAAGCTTCTATGGCAAAACAAGAAATTCAAGACAATGGAGTTAAAAGAGGATTAAAAGATCGTCACATATCCATGATTGCTATTGGTGGATGTATTGGTACTGGTTTATTCATGACATCAGGCGGTGCAATACATGACGCTGGTGCACTAGGTGCACTTTTAGCTTATGCGATTATTGGGGCGATGGTTTTCTTCCTAATGACTTCATTAGGAGAAATGGCAACTTATTTACCAGTATCTGGTTCGTTTAGTACTTACGCAACACGATTTGTGGATCCATCATTAGGTTTTGCACTAGGATGGAACTATTGGTTTAATTGGGTAATCACTGTTGCGGCAGATGTCACAATTGCAGCACAAGTAATACAATATTGGACGCCATTGTCAGGCATACCGGCATGGAGTTGGAGTTGTTTATTTTTAATTATCATCTTTGGATTGAATGCTTTATCAGTACGTGTTTATGGCGAGAGTGAATATTGGTTTGCCCTTATAAAAGTAGTTACGGTAATTATTTTTATAGCAGTTGGTTTATTAACCATTCTAGGTATTATGGGTGGAGAGTTTGTTGGCTTTGATACATTCACTAAAGACGGTGGACCAATATTAGGTGATGGTCTTGGTGGTAGTTTATTAACTATTTTAGGTGTGTTCCTAGTTGCTGGATTCTCTTTCCAAGGTACAGAATTAATTGGAATTACAGCAGGAGAATCAGAAAACCCAGAACGCGCAGTGCCTAAAGCGATCAAACAAGTATTTTGGAGAATTTTAATTTTCTATATCCTAGCTATATTTGTTATCGGTATGCTCATTCCATATGATAGCTCTGCACTTATGGGCGGAGGCGATGACATTTCAACCTCACCATTTACATTAGTATTCCAAAATGCGGGTCTAGCATTTGCAGCATCCTTTATGAATGCAGTCATTTTAACTTCGGTATTGTCGGCAGGAAATTCAGGAATGTACGCATCAACGAGAATGTTATACTCTATGAGTAAGGACAAGTTGGCTTATCCAGTTTTTGGTAAAACAAATAAAAGTGGCGTACCTTATGTTTCGCTACTAGTGACGGCTATAATTGTAATAGGTATATTTGTCCTACAACACTTAAGTGGTGATGCATATGAATATATCGTTGCAGCAAGTGGTATGACAGGCTTTATCGCATGGGTTGGTATAGCAGTCAGTCACTATCGATTTAGAAAAGCGTTTGATAAGCAAAATTATGATAAATCAAAACTGAAATATAAAGCGAAGTTGTTCCCGTTTGGTCCTATCTTTGCGGGCGTACTATGTGTTCTCGTAATTATTGGTCGAGACGTTGATTTCATCAAAACAGGTGACTTTAACTTGAATCGCTTTGTGATTACGTACATGGGTATCCCTGTATTTTTAGCATTCTTCATTTATCATAAAGTACGTTATAAAACAAAAATGGTACCATTAGAAAACGTGGATTTGCGACAAGATGTTGACATGGAACAAATTAAATAAAAATAATTGTTGACTTGCATAAATATAGTTGTTAAGATAAGTAATGTTGAATACGAAACGAACCAAGTAGAAGCTCCCGCTTCTCACCTGTTGCGACGCTATAGGCAGTTGGCAGGTCTTATATACACAAGACAAATGTTGTGTGTAAAGAAGAGCGGGTATATTATATACTCGCTCTTTTTCTTGGATAATTTCGTAAAATTCTTGGAGGTGTCAATCATAGCAAAAGATCAAACTCAAGTTAACGAAAAGATTCGTGCGAAAGAACTACGTTTAATTGGCCAAGATGGAGAACAAATTGGTGTAAAAACTAAAAATGAAGCTCTAGAAATGGCTGAACGTGTAGGTTTAGATGTAGTCATCATGGCTCCAAATGCTAAACCACCTGTTGCGAGAATTATGGATTATGGTAAATACAAATTCGAACAACAGAAAAAAGAAAAAGAAATGAAGAAGAAACAAAAAACAATCAACCTTAAAGAAATTCGTCTTAGTCCAACAATTGAGGAACACGATTTCCAAACAAAATTGAAGAACGGACGTAAATTCTTAGAAAAAGGCGATAAATGTAAAGTTTCTATTCGTTTCAGAGGTCGTGCAATTACGCATAAAGAAATTGGTCAACGTGTATTAGAGAAATTTGCAGAAGAATGTAAAGATATCGCTACAGTTGAGCAAAGACCTAAAATGGATGGACGCCAAATGTTCATCATGTTAAGTCCAATTAACGAAAAATAATATAGATATTACAGGAGGAAATGAATCATGCCTAAAATGAAAACACACCGTGGAGCAGCTAAACGTGTTAAAAGAACTGGTTCAGGTAAATTAAAACGTTCTAGAGCTTTCACATCTCACTTATTTGCAAACAAAAACACTAAACAAAAACGTAAATTACGTAAAGCATCATTAGTAAGCAAATCAGACATGAAACGTGTAAAACAATTATTAGCTTATAAAAAATAATTAACGTTAAATAAATGGTTAGACTATTAGAAAAGAACATATTTAGAGGAGGAATTTATTATGCCACGAGTTAAAGGTGGAACAGTAACAAGAGCGCGTCGTAAAAAGACGATTAAATTAGCTAAAGGTTACTTTGGTTCAAAACGTACATTATATAAAGTAGCAAAACAACAAGTTATGAAATCAGGTCAATATGCATTCCGTGACCGTCGTCAAAGAAAACGTGATTTCCGTAAATTATGGATTACACGTATCAACGCAGCAGCTCGTCAACATGACATGAGCTATTCAAGATTAATGAACGGCTTGAAAAAAGCTGAAATCGATATTAACCGTAAAATGCTTTCTGAAATCGCAATTTCAGACGAAAAAGCTTTCGGCGAATTAGTTACTAAAGCTAAAGATGCTTTAAAATAATATAATTGATATAGAGGCTAGGACAACTATGTTCTAGCCTCTAATATTTTGTTTAATAAGGATTTTAATTCGGAATTGACTTTAAAGACTTTCAAGTGTATTTTTACAAACATAGAGTTATTAAATATGTCTATCATTACAAATTACATCTGTTTTATTTTAGCTTATTAAGATACCGTTTTATAATTGAATAATCATTTTGAGATATACATAACTTTTGATAAAATAACTAAGAAGTCAGATATGAAGGAGAAAGAAATGTCTAAATTTGATGAAATGATAACTGTAGTACCAAGAACAGTACTTTTTAATAATGAGAAGAATCAATTTAATGGTTTCTTGGATAAAAACACAACAAAAGGGCAAGACATTTTCGAAACGCTTTCTAATTATGAAATAAAGCGTCGTGGAGATATGGAAGAAGATCCAACTTATAAGCAATTGATTTCTTATTGTATTTTGGAAAACGAACATGACGAAATATTGGTTTATGAACGTTTGTCTGGTGGTGGAGAATCCCGTCTGCATGGTCAGTCGTCTATAGGTGTCGGTGGACATATGAATGATGTGAAAGGTGCCGAATCAATAAACGAAGTGCTTAGAGTAAATGCACAAAGAGAATTAGAAGAAGAAGTTGGCTTACCAGAACATAAATCACAAAACTTGGCTTATATTGGCTTTATAAATGATGATACAAATGATGTTGGTGAAGTACATTTAGGTGTTGTATTTAAAATTAATGTAAGTTCAAATGATGTTGAAGCAAAAGAAACTGACACTTTACGTATTAAGTGGGTTGACCAAAGCAAGATTGAAAACTATGATGCATTTGAAACATGGAGTGCTTTAATATTACAATCGATACAATAGGGGTGTTTTAAGATGTCAGATATCATTCCTTTTCCACGGTCAAAAGAAAAATTAGTCAAAGAAATTAAACAGGCTTTTCAAAATTCAGACTATGATTTAATGTATGATAAATTCGAAGCGTATGAAGCGCAATTTGAGTTAGATGAACAGTTGTCATTATTAAAATGTGCAATGTTGTATAATATGGAGCACTTTCTAGAATTACGTGAAGAAGCCATTATTTTACTCAAGCAAGGTATTACCAAATATGATGATTTGATGATTTACTATGTGAAAAGTCTTAATGGATTGGGACAATATTTTGAGGTTGTCGAAGTCATTAATCAAATTATTGATGAAGTAAATGATCACAAGACAAGAATGGAATTATTTCCGATAAAGGAACACGCTTTAAGTCAAATTGATAAACATAATGAGGCAGCAACGCGTATGTTGCAAAATTTCGATGAGATTACGCTTAGAGAACAAGTCAATACAATATTGACTTTAATTGATTATAGTCAATTCCGTTACCAAGAAACAGTGGCGCATTTATTGGAGAATATTGTTCTTGCAAATAATGTTGTGAGTATTATGCTTGAATATTTACGGTTTGCGGGATACAATCGTTCTATTCGTGTTCAAAAATATGGTTATCATGTTGAAGTGACTCCGAAAGAGCTAGATGGATTAGAACATACCTTATTTAAGACGGAAATCATTCCTAAAGTCATTGATTTAATAGAAGATAGCGCAGCCCAAATGGTTGAAGAAGCTATTCATTTAATGAATAATCATGCGATACTCATTTATCCTTTAAATATAGAAAGTATTGCAAGTAAAGATGTTTGGATAGAAGCCTATACAAATTATTTTAAATCAATGCTAGGATTAGAAAAATTAGATGAAACAAATAATGTTGTAAAATTTATTACCGAAATAGATACTAGTCAATAATTATTTATTTAATTTTCGGGTAATACAAAGCTATGTCAATATTAATAATTTTCAACTATATAATTATTCGTGGGTTTATAAACACAGTATTTGTGTAGCGCTAGGACCTATGCTATAATAGTGGAGTTGAAAAAATAAAATAGGATAATCATGGAGGTTTTTATACATGACAGCAACTTGGGAAAAAAAGGAAGGTAACGAAGGTGTATTATCCGTTACAGTTCCATCAGAAAAAGTAGACAAAGCAATTGATCAAGCATTTAAAAAAGTAGTTAAACAAATTAATGTGCCAGGCTTCCGTAAAGGGAAAGTCCCACGCCAAATCTTTGAACAACGCTTTGGTGTAGAAGCTTTATATCAAGACGCAGTAGATATCTTGTTACCAGAAGCTTATGGTGAAGCAATTGATGAAACTGGAATTAAACCAGTAGATCAACCAGAAATCAATGTAACTTCAATTGAAAAAGGTAAAGACATGACATTTGAAGCAAATGTTGTTGTTGAACCAGAAGTTCAATTGGGCGATTACAAGGGTTTAGAAGTTGAAAAACAAAATGCTGAACTTACTGATGAAGAATTACAAGAGTCTATCGATCACCAATTAGGTCATTTAGCTGAAATGGTTGTCAAAGAAGACGGCGCTATTGAAAATGGCGACACTGTAAATATTGACTTTGACGGTTATGTAGATGGTGAACAATTTGAAGGTGGCCAAGCTGAAGGTTATGACCTTGAAGTTGGTTCTGGATCATTTATTCCAGGTTTCGAAGAACAATTAGTAGGCGTTAAGACTGGTGAAGAGAAAGACGTAAAAGTTACTTTCCCAGAAGAATATCACGCTGAAGAATTAGCTGGAAAAGACGCTACATTCAAAGTTAAAGTGAACGAAGTTAAATTTAAAGATGTACCTGAATTAACAGATGAAATTGCTAATGAATTAGATTCAGAAGCTAACACTGTTGATGAATATAAAGAAAACTTACGTAAACGTCTAACAGAACAAAAAGAAACAGATGCTGAAAATAATCAAAAAGAGGAAGCAATTAGTAAAGCAACTGATAATGCTACAGTTGATATTCCAGAAGCAATGATTAACAGCGAATTAGACCGTATGGTGCAAGAATTTGGGCAACGTATGCAACAACAAGGTCTTAATTTAGAAACTTATTTCCAAATTTCTGGCCAAGATGAGTCACAATTAAGAGAGCAAATGAAAGACGATGCACAAGAACGTGTTAAAACTAACTTAACATTAACTGCAATCGCTGATGCAGAAGATATGGAAGTATCAGAAGCTGATATCGATAAAGAATTAGAAAAAATGAGTGAACAGTTTAATATCTCAGTTGAAGATATTAAGAAAACACTTGGTAGTACTGACATCGTAAAAAATGATGTGCGTATTCAAAAAGTTATCGATTTATTAGTAAAAGAAGCTAAATTAGTAGAACCGACTAAAGATGACTCAGAGGCGTAACTAAATATAACTAAAGCAAATTATTTTGTGAATTATATGTTAGTCGTTTAATATAGTAAACTAGTAGCAGATGCATTCAAATAATGTGTCTGCTACACTATTTTGTGCAAATAACTTGTGAAAGCTACAAGTTGCATATTAAAATACTATCTAGTATAGTCTTTAGGGAATAGGGGTGTAAATAGAATGTTCAAATTCAATGAAGATGAAGAAAATTTAAAATGCTCTTTCTGTGGTAAAGATCAAGATCAAGTTAAAAAACTTGTAGCAGGAAGTGGCGTATATATTTGTAATGAGTGTATTGAGCTATGTTCAGAAATAGTTGAAGAAGAGTTAGCTCAATCAGAACCTGAAGGTTTAACTGAATTACCAACACCTAAAGAAATTATGAATAAATTAAATGATTATGTAATTGGACAAGAAAAAGCTAAGAAATCATTAGCTGTCGCAGTATACAATCATTATAAGCGTGTTCAACAATTAGGACCAAATGAAGACGAAGTAGAATTACAAAAAAGTAATGTTGCTTTAATTGGTCCAACTGGTAGTGGTAAAACATTATTAGCGCAAACATTGGCTAAGACATTAAATGTACCATTTGCGATTGCAGATGCTACAAGTTTAACTGAAGCTGGTTATGTTGGTGATGATGTTGAAAATATCTTATTACGCTTAATACAAGCTGCAGATTTTGATATAGATAAAGCGGAAAAAGGTATTATTTATGTCGATGAAATCGATAAAATTGCTAGAAAATCAGAAAATACATCTATTACACGTGATGTATCTGGTGAAGGCGTACAACAAGCATTGCTTAAAATTTTAGAAGGTACGACGGCTAGCGTGCCGCCTCAAGGTGGACGTAAACATCCTAACCAAGAATTAATACAAATTGATACAACAAACATTTTATTTATTCTTGGTGGTGCTTTTGATGGTATTGACGAAGTAATTAAACGTAGACTTGGCGAAAAAGTTATTGGTTTTTCAAGCAGTGAAGCATCTAAATATGATGAAGATGCAATTCTAGAACAAATTAGACCAGAAGATTTACAATCATATGGTTTAATCCCAGAATTTATTGGTCGTGTTCCTATTGTTGCGAATTTAGAAACATTAGATGTCGATGCATTGAAAAACATTTTAACACAACCAAAAAATGCGTTAGTGAAACAATATACTAAAATGTTAGACCTTGATGATGTTGAGTTAGAGTTTACAGATGAAGCATTATCAGCGATTAGTAACAAAGCTATAGAGCGTAAAACTGGTGCACGTGGATTGCGTTCTATCATAGAAGAAGCATTAATCGATATTATGTATGATGTGCCATCTACAGATGGTGTAGTTAAAGTAGTTATTACTGAAGATACAATTGTTGAAGAAAAAGAACCTGAACTCTATGATAAAGATGGCAAGCTAATTAATAAAACACAAACTTCGGCTTAAGGATAATAATAATACCAAATGAGGTTTGTAACGTAAGACCTTTGATTAACCCAGTTTAAAAATTAATTATGGGATAATCAAAGTTATAGGAGCGAGACTTGGGATCATAAAACTTTCGATCTCTTGTCCGCTCCTTTTATTTTTAAGAAATAAAGTTAATACATATTCATAGAAGTAATTGTGTAATATAATAAACAATGAGTTTAAAGGAAAAGAGGTTCGATAATGAAAATTAATCCAAATGAAATCGAATTATTAATCAGTGCTGTGAAACCTGAACAATATCCTGAAACAGGTTTAAGTGAAGTAGGTTTAAGTGGTAGATCTAATGTTGGTAAATCGACATTTATTAATAGTATGATAGGTAGAAAAAATATGGCGCGTACTTCTCAACAACCTGGAAAGACACAAACACTTAACTTTTATAATATAGATAATCAATTAGTATTTGTAGATGTACCAGGCTATGGTTATGCAAAAGTAAGCAAAAAGCAACGTGAAGCATTTGGTAAAATGATTGAAAAATATATTTCACAGCGTGAAACATTAAAACTAGTTATCCAACTCGTGGATTTGAGACATAACCCAACAGAAGATGACATACTCATGTACAACTATTTGAAGTATTTTGACATTCCTACATTTGTTGTTGCTACAAAAGAAGACAAAATTGCTAAAGGGAAAGTACAAAAACATCTTGCTAATATACAGCAAAAACTAGAGATGGAACCAGAGGATGAAATCATTAGTTATTCATCAGTAAAAAATAACAAGCAACAACAAATATGGAATATCATAGAAAAGTATTTATAAAAAATAAGTAATCATTAAAACATATAGTTATATTATGCTCATTGAGTGTATAATTTTGACAAGTTTATGAATACAGATTGTAATATTTCTAATTTACTAAGCCAATGTGCTTAATACATGTCAATATTGTGTTATAATTTACTTATTGTAATATGTATGGAGGGCGTTATAAATGCATTTTATTGCGGTAAGCATAAATCATCGTACTGCAGATGTGGCACTTAGAGAAAAAGTTGCTTTTAATGATGATGCTATACGTTCAGCCAATGTTGGTTTATATGAAACAAAATCTATTTTAGAAAATGTTATTTTATCAACATGTAATCGTACAGAAGTATATGCAGTTGTAGATCAAATTCATACGGGTCGCTATTATATACAGAGATTTTTAGCGAGATCATTTGAATTAGATGTAGAAGAAATTAAAGAGATGACTGAAGTGAACGTGGGGGACGAAGCAGTACAACATTTACTGCAAGTCACTTCAGGTCTTGATTCTGTAGTTCTAGGAGAAACTCAAATTCTTGGGCAAATTCGCAAAGCATTCTTTATTGCACAAGAAGTTGAAACTACAGGTACTATCTTTAATCATTTGTTCAAACAAGCAATTACTTTTGCGAAGAAGGCACATAATGAAACTGACATTGCAGATAACGCAGTCAGTGTTTCTTATGCAGCGGTTGAACTTAGCAAAAAAGTATTCGGCAAAATATCAAACAAGCAAGCTTTAATCATAGGTGCAGGGGATATGAGTGAATTATCACTCTTAAATTTAATCGGTTCAGGTGTGACTGATATAACAATTGTTAATAGAACTTTAAGTAAAGCTCAAAATTTAGCAATGAAGCATCAGGTGAAATTTGATTCTATGGAATCACTACCAAAACTATTAGCTGAAGTGGATATAGTAATCAGTTCAACAAGCTCAGAGTATTATATTATTACAAATGATATGTTGCAGACACAGGCTACCGAACGGAAGAATGATTCGTTAGTTATGATTGATATTGCTGTTCCTAGGGATATAGAGCCTAATATAGATGCTGTTCAAGATGTATTTAGTTACGATGTTGATGACTTAAAAGGATTAGTTGATGCTAATTTGAGAGAACGTCAACGAGCTGCAGAACAAATTTTACAAAGTATACCTGCAGAAATTGAAGCACACAATGAGTGGGTAAATATGTTAGGCGTTGTTCCTGTCATTCGTGCACTAAGAGAAAAAGCGATGACAATACAAGAAGATACAATGGATAGTATCGATAGAAAACTACCTGGGTTAACAGAGAGAGAACGTAAAATCATTTCAAAACATACGAAAAGTATCATTAACCAAATGTTGAAAGATCCTATAAAACAAGCTAAAGAATTGAGTAGTGATAGAAGAAGTAACGAAAAATTAGAGCTATTTCAAAATATTTTTGACATTGAAGCTGAAAATGCGTATGAATCTAATAAACGTATGAAACAGTCGAAGGTAGGTCAAATATTAAGTTTTGAATAAGCATATGCAAATGGTGATGATATGCAAGAACTTCTGTTTATAAGATTAAATGAGCTAATATTACTAATATATTTGTTTAGTATTGCTTGTTATTTTTTTGATTTTATTAAAAAGTATCATAAGGCTAGAAGCATTGGTTTTGTTACATTAGGGATTGTTTGGGTGTTGCAAACAATCTCTTTATCTTTTTATGTCAATGTAACGAAACAGGTACCCCTAGGTAATATATTTGATGTACTTTTTGCTTTAGCATGGTTAATCATTTCGATATCGATTGTAATTAATGTGATTAAACAGTTAAACTTTTCAATTTTTCTATTTAATTTAGTAGGGTTTGTCTTTATTGCAATTAGCACTTTTCAGCCGATGCACTACCAGCAAGTGGGAGATAAACTGAATGTCATAAATGAATTGCTCTTTGTACATGTAACATTTGCAATTATAAGTTATGCGTTATTTGCATTTGCGTTTGTAAATTGTATATTATATTTAATACAGTATAAAAATTTAAAGCAAAAACGATTTAATCAAAAATATTTTAGGATAGGCAGTGTAGCAACACTTGAACAAATCGTATTTTATAGTAGTTTAATTGGGTTTATATTTATCATGCTAAGCATTATTTTAGGAGCACAATGGGGATTTAATACAATAGGGACACGTATTATAGTTGATCCCAAGGTAATTATGTCGCTGATTATTACGGTGTTGTATGGCATTTATATCATTTTGAGAGTGAGTCATACTTTATCTAAGCATAATTTGATATATTTTAATGTTATTTTGTTTAGCTTAAGTATGATTAATTTATTATTTGCTTCACATGTTTCTGATTTTCATCAATGGACAGGAATTTGAAGCGAATTTATATTGAAACCATAAATCGTTGCATTGCTAGGAGGTTGCGCATGAAGCGTAAGTTAGTTGTTGGTTCAAGAAGAAGTAAATTAGCGTTAACGCAAAGTCGGCAATTTATAGATAAGTTGAAATCTGTTGATTCAGACCTTGAAATCGAAATAAAAGAAATTGTTACTAAAGGTGATCGTATAGTTGATAAGCAATTATCAAAAGTTGGTGGAAAAGGATTATTTGTTAAAGAAATTCAGAACGAATTATTCGAACATAATATTGATATGGCAATCCACTCTTTAAAAGATGTGCCAAGTGTGATTCCTGAAGGTTTAACTTTAGGATGTATCCCAGATAGAGAAAATCCTTTCGATGCATATATTGCTAAAAACCATATACCATTATCAGAATTACCGGATAATAGTATCGTTGGGACGAGTTCATTACGACGTGGTGCACAAATACTAGCCAAGTATCCCAATTTACAAATTAAATGGATACGAGGCAACATTGATACACGCTTAAGTAAACTTGAAACGGAAGATTATGATGCGATTATTCTTGCAGCAGCTGGCTTGAAACGTATGGGCTGGTCAGATAATATAGTGACAACTTATTTAGATAAAGACACATTGATACCAGCTATAGGTCAAGGTGCTTTAGGCATAGAATGTCGTGCAGATGATAATGATTTATTAGCTTTATTACGAAAGGTGCATAATCAAGATGTAGCAGATTGTGTTACTGCAGAAAGAACATTTTTAGCACGTATGAATGGTAGTTGCCAGGTTCCTATTGGTGGCTATGCAACGAAAGATAGCGATGGTACAATTGAATTTACAGGCTTAATTATGTCTCCGGATGGTAAAGAACGTTATCAACATACGGTAAGAGGCGTTGACCCAGTTCAACTAGGAGAACAAGTTACTGAAGTATTAAATGCGCAAGGCGCATATGAAATAATCAAAGCACTAAACGAAGAACAATAATCCTTCGAGGTGAGAAAATGAGACCAATAATAGTTATGACACAATCTAGTGAATTTGAACGAAAAGATGTTTGCATAATACATAAACCTTTTATTAGTATAATGCCTTTATCATTTGATTTAAATTTGCTGAATGTTAACTATGATTGGCTTATTTTTTCGTCCAAAAATGCTGTAGACGTATTCCGACCATATTTAAATAAGGTACGATATCGTCAACTTGCCGTTATTGGTAAGAAAACGGCTGATTATTGTTCCAAACTAGGTTTAGAAGTCGATTTTTATCCAGATGATTTTTCGCAAGAAGGGTTCCTTGAAGGCTTTTCAAAATATGACCAAGGCCAGTTATTATTACCGTCTAGCGCTGAAGCGAGGCCATTACTAGAACAAACTTTGCGCAAATATCATGAACACGTGGAAAAAATTGATTTATATAAGCCAGTGCCACATAAAAAGAATATAGAAGATGTTAAGAATCGTATTAAAAATGGAGAGCTAGACGCTTTGACCTTCGCAAGTTCCTCAGCTGTGCGGTACTTTTTTGAAAATAATGAAGGTATCACATTAGATTATTATTTTGTAATTGGCCAACAAACGCTAAATACTTTAAATCAATATCAAGCACGAGGTAAACTAGCAGGAGAACAAACTTTAGAAGCATTAGTTAATAAAATATTAGAAAGTTGGAATGAAAATGCAATTTGATAGACATAGACGATTACGTAGTAGTCAATCAATGCGAAATATGGTTCGCGAAACATATGTTAGAAAAGAAGACTTGATTTATCCTATCTTCGTTGTAGAACGTGACAATGTAAAAGAAGAAATTAAATCTATGCCCGGTGTTTACCAGCTAAGCCTTAACTTATTAGATGCAGAATTGAAAGAAGCATATGAATTAGGTATTAGAGGCATTATGTTCTTTGGTGTACCAAACGAAAAAGATGCTATTGGCACAGGGGCATATGATCATAATGGAATTGTACAAGCAGCAACTAGAAAAGCTAAGGCAATGTATAAAGATTTATTAGTCGTAGCAGATACTTGTTTATGTGAATATACCGATCATGGTCATTGTGGTGTAATAAATGAACAGACTAAAGATGTTGATAATGATAAGTCATTACCGTTATTAGTTAAAACAGCAATTTCACAAGTTGAAGCAGGGGCAGATATAATTGCACCAAGCAATATGATGGATGGCTTTGTTGCTGAAATTAGAGCTGGTTTAGATCAGGCATGTTACCACAATATCCCAATTATGAGTTATGGCATTAAATATGCTTCTAGTTTCTTTGGACCATTCCGAGATGCAGCAGAATCAGCACCACAATTTGGCGATCGTAAAACATATCAAATGGATCCAGCAAATCGAAGAGAAGCTTTGAGAGAATTGGATAGTGATTTACATGAAGGTGCAGATATGATGATTGTTAAACCTGCACTAAGTTTCTTAGATATTATTAGAGATGTTAGAAATACTACGAATGTTCCTGTAGTTGCATATAATGTAAGTGGTGAGTATAGTATGACTAAAGCTGCAGCGTTAAATGGTTGGATTGACGAAAAAGCTGTTGTTATGGAACAAATGGTTTCTATGAAGCGTGCAGGTGCAGATATGATTATTACGTATTTTTCAAAAGATATTTGTCGCTATTTAGACGAACAATAGGAGGTTATTTTTAATGAGATATAGTAACTCAGAAGAAGCAATGAAAAAAGCTGAACAGTTGATGCCTGGTGGCGTGAATAGCCCTGTTAGAGCGTTTAAATCGGTTGATACACCAGCGATATTTATGGATCATGGTGAAGGTTCAAGAATTTATGACATTGATGGTAATTCGTACATTGATTATGTATTGAGTTGGGGCCCTTTAATACTAGGACATAAAAACAAGCAAGTTATTGAGAAAATACACGAAGCAGTAGATAAGGGGACGAGCTTTGGAGCTTCTACTTTGCAAGAAAATAAATTAGCGGAATTGGTAATTGACCGTGTACCTTCTATTGAAAAAGTACGCATGGTATCATCTGGTACTGAAGCTACATTAGATACACTAAGACTTGCGCGTGGTTATACTGAAAGAAATAAAATTATTAAATTTATTGGTTGTTATCATGGTCATAGTGATTCATTATTAATCAAAGCTGGATCTGGAGTTGCTACATTAGGCTTACCAGATTCTCCAGGTGTTCCAGAAGGTATTGCTAAAAATACAATTACAGTACCATACAATGATTTAGACGCGATTAAAGTTGCATTTGAATCATTTGGTGACGATATTGCCGGTGTAATTGTAGAACCAGTAGCAGGTAATATGGGTGTGGTTCCACCAGTTGAAGGTTTCTTACAAGGTCTTAGAGATATTACAACTGAATATGGTTCGTTATTAATTTTTGATGAAGTGATGACTGGTTTCCGTGTCGGTTACAATTGTGCACAAGGTTACTTTAATGTAATACCTGATTTGACTTGTTTAGGTAAAGTTATTGGTGGTGGTTTACCCGTTGGTGCTTTCGGTGGAAAAAAAGAAATTATGGATCACATTGCTCCGACTGGCGATATTTATCAAGCTGGTACGTTATCAGGTAATCCACTTGCCATGACGAGCGGTTATGAAACATTAAGCCAACTTACTCCAGAAACATATGATTATTTTAATAAATTAGGTGACCTATTAGAAGAAGGATTGAAAACTGTATTCGCAAAACATAATGTGCCGATTACTATTAATCGTGCAGGTTCTATGATAGGATATTTCTTAAACGCAGGGCCTGTTACAAACTTTGAACAAGCGAACAATAGTGATTTAGAATTGTTTAGTCAAATGTATAGAGAAATGGCGAAAGAAGGTATATTCTTACCTCCTTCACAATTTGAAGGTACGTTCCTCTCAACAGCACATACAGAAGAAGACATTAATTTAACAATTGAAGCATTTGATCGTGCATTAAGTCGAATTGTATAAAGTTATGATTAAGTTTAGTAGAAAATAGTTGTTATACAAGATTGCCAATCACATTCAAACTTCATTCAACTATTGCTCAAAAATGATACCAGGCTGAGACCGATATGTCCCAACCTGGTATTATTTGTTTGTAGTTCTTAAAGTATGACAATAACTTATGAAAGTTGTGAAGGTATGAGTAAACAATTAAAAAATAATATTATTGTTTTAATTTTAGCTATACTAATAAGTTTAATACTTAAATCTATGCATGTATTATTACCATTCATGTTTGGTCCAATCATTGCCAGTGTAATTTGTGTGAGATTACTGAAATTTAAAGTTGAATGGCCATTTTGGCTAAGTCAAATAGGTTTAGTATTACTAGGTGTGCAAATTGGATCTACATTCACTAAAAATGTAATTTTTGATATTAAAGACGACTGGTTTACAATTATTATGATAACTGTGATGTTACTCATACTCGCACTGATTATTGCTCATTTTTTCAAAAAAATAGCCAATGTCAATACTGAAACTGCAATACTTAGTGTTATACCTGGGGCATTAAGTCAAATGCTTATCATGGCTGAAGAAAATAAAAAAGCGAATATCATGGTTGTGAGTTTAACACAAACATCGAGAATTATATTTGTTGTGATACTTGTTCCATTAATTTCATACTTTTTTAGAGATAGTAGTCATCATGGAACAAATAATGGTACTTCCACTCAGGTATTGACAGAGGCATTGACTATTCCGAATATTATACTTTTAATCATGGCGATAACGATTATTTATTTAATAATGGGTAAAATAAATTTTCCAACTAAGCAATTACTTGCGCCAATTTTAGTATTAATTTGTTGGAACTTAATAACTGGCATCACATTTACCTTGGATAATTATATTATTGCAGCAGCTCAAGTTATTTACATGATTAGAATAGGGGTGCAAATTGCCAAATTACTTGATCAGATGAAAGGGCGTATTGCAGTCGCTATAGCATTTCAAAATATCATGCTCATCTTACTTACGTTTATAATGGTATTAGTTATTACATCATTATCTAATCATTCGGTAAACGAATTGTTTCTTGGTGCAGCACCAGGAGGCATGAGTCAAATTGTATTGGTTGCAATTGAGACAGGTGCAGATGTGGCATTAATCTCAAGTTACCACATCTTTCGAATATTCTTTATTTTATTTTTAATTGCGCCATTATTAGGAACGTTTCTTAAATATAGAGAAAATATTTCCAATAAATCAAAATGATACGTTACATTGCTGAAAGAAAATGTCCCCTTGCTAGTATGCGTGAGCAGGGGGACATTTATATTATAAAATAGTAATAGGTATATTAATTTTGGTATTTTGGGTTGTTGGGACATGACTGTAAATGTGCATTATAAAGACCAGCTGCTTCTAAGAAAGAAAAAACAGTTACAGGTCCTAGAAATTTAAAGCCATATTTTTTAAGCGTTTTTGAGAGTTCTGTTGCACGAGCATCGACTGTAATTCGCTCACTTGGTTGTTCATACCTAAAATCTACGGGGTGATAATCGACAGATGACCATAAAAAATCACTAAAGCTGCCGTAATCCTTTTCAATTTCAAAATATCCTTTGGCTTGACTGACGATTGCTTCTAACTTTTTACGATTATGTACAATATTAGGGAACTGCATTAAAGCATCAATATCATCTGAGGTCATATTTGATATGCGCTCAGGATCAAAATCATAAAAAGCTTGCTCATAAGATTGTTTTTTCTTTAAGATTGTTAACCAAGATAGTCCGGCGTGTTGAGATTCTAAAGCCATAAGTTTAAATAATTCAAGGCTATCAAATATTGGTTGACCCCATACTTTATCATGGTATTCCAAATAAGTAGGATCTTTTGTGCCAAATGCGCATTCATTCATGAAATTCTCTCCATTTCATTGACTTATTTTCATATCCATTATACTATATTAAAGTAATAGAATATTGTCTACTGGGAAGAGTAAATAGGTTTGAATTTACCAGAGAGTGCATGTTTGCTGAAAATGTACAATTTGACTTGTTGAAGGTAGCCCACTATGAACTTTAACTGAACTGAAATGTCCTTCGATATTTAAATTAAGTTAAAGCGTGTTTGAGCGTTAATCATAATATTAAGTGCTTGAAATTATTTTTAATTTCTTGAATTTAGGTGGTACCACGGAATATCCGTCCTATTTATATAGGATGGATATTTTTATTTTTTAAGGAGGCTATAATAAATGGAAATGAAACCAAAATACAGCCCAAATGAAGTTGAAGCGGGTCGGTATGAGCAATGGGTAAACAATGGTTATTTTAAAGCAAAAGAAGACCAATCGAAAGAAACATATACAATCGTTATTCCACCACCAAATGTAACTGGTAAATTACATTTAGGACATGCATGGGATACGACTTTACAAGATATTCTTACACGTATGAAGCGTATGCAAGGCTATGATACTTTGTACTTACCAGGTATGGATCATGCTGGGATTGCGACACAAGCTAAAGTTGAGGCTAAACTAAATGAACAAGGTTTGTCACGTCATGATTTAGGTAGAGAAAAATTCTTAGAACAAGCTTGGGATTGGAAAGAAGAATATGCTACTTTCATTCGTGCACAATGGGCAAAATTAGGTTTAGGACTTGATTATAGTAGAGAACGATTCACACTAGATGAAGGTTTAAGTAAAGCGGTTAAAAAAGTATTCGTAGATATGTACAATAAAGGACTTATTTACCGTGGAGAATATATTATTAATTGGGACCCAATTGCACGTACAGCATTATCTGATATTGAAGTTATTCATGAAGATGTTCAAGGTAAATTCTATCATTTTAAATATCCTTATTCAGATGGAAATGGTTATATTGAAATTGCCACTACTCGCCCTGAAACAATGCTGGGGGATACAGCAATTGTCGTAAACCCTAATGATGAGCGATATAAAGATGTAATTGGGAAAACAGTAATTCTACCTATTGTTGGTAGAGAGTTACCTATTCTAGCAGATGAATATGTAGATATTGAATTTGGTAGTGGTGCGATGAAAGTGACACCTGCACATGATCCGAATGATTTTGAAATTGGAAATCGCCATGATTTAGAGCGTATTATTGTAATGGATGAATCAGGTAAAATGAACGATAAAGCAGATAAATACCAAGGTATGGACCGTTTTGAATGTCGTGAACAATTGGTAAATGACTTAGAAGCAGAAGGTCTTGTGATTAAAATTGAGGAACATGAACATTCTGTTGGTCATTCTGAGCGTTCAGGTGCAGTTGTAGAGCCGTACTTATCTACACAATGGTTTGTAAAAATGAAACCACTTGCTGAACAAGCGCTGAATAATCAAAAAACAGATGATAGAATTGATTTTGTACCGGCACGATTTGAAAAGACTTTCAATCGTTGGATGGAGGAAATCAGAGATTGGACAATATCTAGACAACTTTGGTGGGGACATCAAATTCCAGCGTGGTATCATAAAGAAACTGGTGAAATCTATGTGGGTGAGCAAGCACCTGAAGATATCGACCAATGGGTACAAGATGAAGATGTCCTAGATACATGGTTCTCAAGTGCGTTGTGGCCATTTTCAACATTAGGCTGGCCAGATGAAGAATCTAAAGACTTCCAACGTTACTTCCCGACAAACGCATTAGTGACTGGTTATGATATTATCTTCTTCTGGGTCGCACGTATGATATTCCAAGGTTTAGAATTCACTGGAAAACGACCATTTAATGATGTATTATTACATGGATTAGTTCGTGCTGAAGATGGGCGTAAGATGAGTAAATCACTAGGTAACGGTGTTGATCCAATGGATGTTATCGACGAATACGGTGCAGATAGTTTAAGATACTTCTTAGCAACAGGTTCGTCGCCAGGACATGACTTACGTTACTCAACAGAAAAAGTAGAATCTGTTTGGAATTTTATTAATAAAATTTGGAATGCCGCAAGATTTAGCATTATGAACATTGGTGATGACTTTACTGTTGAACAAGTAGATCTGACTGGTAATTTATCATTAGCGGACAAATGGATTTTGACTCGTTTAAATGAGACAATTGCAAATGTTACAGAGTTAAGTGATAAATATGAATTTGGCGAGGTGGGTAGAACTTTATATAATTTCATCTGGGATGAATTCTGTGATTGGTATATCGAGATGAGTAAAATACCAATGAATGGTGAAGATGAAGCGCAAAAACAAGTGACTCGTTCTGTATTAACTTATGTGCTTGATAACACTATGAGAATGTTGCATCCGTTTATGCCGTTTGTAACAGAACAAATATGGCAGAATTTACCACACGAAGGTGAAACTATCGTAAATGCGGCGTGGCCGAAAGTGAATGACGCACTTACATTTGATGAAAGTACAGAAACGATGCAGCAACTTGTTGAAATAATTAAGTCAGTGAGACAATCTCGTTTAGAAGTTAACACACCACTTTCAAAAGCAATTCCAATTTTCATACAGGCAAAAGATGATAAGATTAAAGAAACTTTATTAAATAATTCTAATTATATCGATAGGTTCTGTCATCCAAGTGAGTTAACTATTGATACGACTATTGAAATTCCTGAAAAAGCAATGACTTCTGTAACTACAGCAGGCGAAGTGGTATTACCATTGGAAGGTTTAATAGATATGGATAAAGAAATTGAACGTTTAGAAAAAGAATTGTCAAAATGGGAAAAAGAATTAGACAGAGTTAATAAAAAATTAGCTAATGAAAATTTTGTAAGTAAAGCACCGGAAAAAGTCATAAATGAAGAACGTGAAAAACAGCAAAACTATCAAGAAAAATATGATGGTGTTAAACTAAGAATTAATCAATTAAAAGCATAGGAGTCCTAAAGATGAATTACCTAGATAGCTTATATTGGATACATGAACGAACTAAATTCGGCATTAAACCAGGTGTTAAACGTATGGAATGGATGTTAACGCGTTTAAACAATCCTCAATTTAATATAAATGGTATTCATGTAGGTGGCACAAATGGTAAAGGATCTACTGTTTCATATTTAAGATCAGCACTTGTTGATAACGGATATGAAGTGGGTACTTTCACTTCACCATTTATTGAAACCTTTAATGAACGCATTAGTCTAAATGGTATTCCAATAAGTGATGATGAAATCGTTGAATTAGTACAAAGAGTTAGACCGGTAAGCGAAGCAATGGAAGCAGAAACAGAGCTTGGCACTGCTACAGAATTTGAAATTATTACGACTATGATGTTTTTATACTTTGGAGAGATACATCCAGTTGATTTTGTTGTAATTGAAGCTGGCTTAGGTATTAAAAATGACTCAACAAATGTATTTAAACCTATTTTGTCGATTTTAACGAGTATTGGATTAGATCATACAGATATCTTGGGTGATACTTACGTTGACATTGCAAAAGATAAAGGTGCGATAGTTAAGCCAAATACACCTATAATTTATGCAGTGAAAAATGACGAAGCACTCAAAATAATTCGTGATTTTGTTGAACAACAACAAGCTGAAGGTATAGAGTTAGATCGTGATATTAGTGTAATATCTGAAGATGATGAGTTTACCTACCGCTATAAAGATTATGAGCTAGAAACATTATTGTTAAATATGGCTGGTGAACATCAAAAAGAAAATGCGGCTTTAGCAATTACAGCGCTAATTGAGTTGAATGAGTCGGGCATTATTGATTTAGACTTTAATAAAATGATTGATGGTATTGAATCAGTAAGTTGGACCGGTAGAATTGAGCAAGTTAAAGAATCTCCATTGATGATAATCGACGGCGCACATAATGTTGAAAGTATTGAAGCCTTAATTGACACAATGAAACGTTACTATCATATTGAAGAAATGGACGTATTGTTCTCTGCTATCAAAGGGAAACCAATCAATGCTATGGTTGATCAACTTAAAACGCTAGCCTCAACTTTCTATATAACTGATTTTGATTTTCCTAAAGCTTTATCGAAGGAAGAAATTTCAGATGAAGTAAAATATGACGCTAAAGCACTTGTTGATGATTATGTGTCATTTATTGAGACATATACTGGTAAAGGTTTAGTTATTACTGGTAGTTTATACTTTATTAGTGAAGTTAAATCGAAAGTTAATTTTAATTAATTTAAAATAGGCGAGTGATTCAAATTTGAGTCATTCGCCTATTCTATAAAATTGTATTAAATAGAAAATGAATTTTTAAAAGTGAATGAAGCACAAGGATAGTCATTTGCTATTTAATTTTAGAATTATATGATAATATTTAGAAAAAGGGGAGGTATATGAATATCATGACAGAGAAAAAATTCCCAAAAGATGCGATGCGTGTTTTGAAAGAAACCAGTCGAACATTTTATATTCCAATCACTTTTTTGGAAAAAGACTTGAAGCATTCAGTAGCTTCAGCTTACCTTATATTACGAGCGATAGATGAAATTGAAGATCATGAGGAAATAAATAATGATAGCAAACATCAGATGCTCATGGAAATCAGTGAATTGTTTAAAGCACCATTTGATAATGAAAAATATATGCAGATACTTTCACCTCTTAAAGACCAACTTCCAGAAGTAACGATTCGTCTAAATGAATGGATTGAAGCTTGTCCTGAAAAAACAAGAAAAATTGTAATGGATGCTTCAAGTGAAATGGCATATGGAATGGCTAAATGGGCCAAAGCAAATTGGGATGTTCAAACTAAAGAAGATCTTGATGATTATACATATTATGTTGCCGGACTTGTAGGTGTGATGCTATCACAACTATGGGATTTCTGCGCTAATGTGAAAACAGATAGAGAATTAGCAATTGGATATGGAAGAGGCTTGCAAGCAGTAAATATTTTACGTAATGAACAGGAAGATTTAGAAGAACGCGGTGTTAGCTTTGTACCAGATGGTTGGTCACGTGATGACTTGTTTGTGTATGCAGAGGATAATTTAGCGAAAGCAGACGCATATATGAAAGACATTAATAAGAAAACAATTTTATTATTCTGTCGTTTACCTTTAGCACTTGCACATAAATCACTTAAAGCTATGAAAAATGGACGAGAGAAAATATCACGTGCTGAAGTTGAAGAAACTGTTGAAGAAATTCAACAAGATTAAAGTTAATTAATTTGTTATTTCGAATATCATGCGGGCTGAAGCTATAAAATGCTTAGCCTGCATTTTGTTTTATTATTATAAAAATAGTGGAGTGGAGTCGAAATATTTAATGGCTTTTTTAGCTTTTTTAATAAGTTTTTTGTTATTTAGAAGACGTTAACTGTTATCAAGTAAAGACCATAGAATTTCAAAGACGATTGTACTAATTATATTTATTTGTGTTTTAGCGTGACATTATCAGTTTTAAATTTTTCTTGGCAATATGATTGGAATCTTTGACTTACTGTATCTCCACTGGTAAAAGGTATATAGCACAATACCGTATGTATATGAAATGAATTCACAAAGTGCAATTGAATCTTAAAAAACTAAACCACTTACAGCTAGTGATATTTATTAAGTGGGTCAAATATTCACTGAAAAGTAATAAGTGATAATTTTATTAAACTCTAAACACCTGCGTGATATAATGTGCGTAGGAGGTGCAACGTTGATTCAACAACTATTATTTTGTCCGGTCTTATTCAGTTTTTTATATCAATTTAGTTTTGTGAATAAAATTAACTTTAATTATTTTACCTTACGTTCAACATGTGATCACTGTCATCAAAATATTAAGTTATATGACATGATACCGATTTTTAGTTTTATTATGTTAAAAGGTACTTCACGATGTTGTAAGAAAAAGCTTAGTTATTGTTATGTGCTAGGTGAAATCTTAGCAATATTACCAGCGTTCTATTTTTATTTTATACCACCATTTAACCATTTTGAAAATCCTACTTTTTTATTGATTTACCTATTTCTCCTTGTTTTTGCGTTATTTGATATTACAACGTATACTATTCCACTTCATATGCTTGCTGTACTTTTATTCACGAGTATTTATATTACACATTTAAACATATTTCCATTTATAATAGTAACAATCATCCTACATACATTATTTTTAATTAATCGAAAGTCAATTGGTTATGGTGATATTTTACTGCTATCTCTACTTTCTTTAATCCTACCGTTTAATCTGTTCAAATTAACATTTTTATTAACTTTTCTCCTTGGTGGAGTTTTTGCCTTATTCACGCTGTTCGTTACTCGAAATTTAAAATATAAATTGCCATTTATACCTTTTATTTTTATCGCATATAATATTGCGTTTTTTATTTATCAATATACTGGGGGTTATTTTATTTGAAATTAAATGATTTAGCGCATAATCAAAAGCCAAGAGAGCGATTATTAAGTCACGGCGCTTCACATCTTTCTCATGCTGAATTATTAGCTATCCTTATAAATACTGGTAGTAAGGGTTATTCTAGTTTAGATATTGCGAATGAATTATTAAAATCAGTGACCAATTTGAAAGAATTAAAACACTTATCGCTAAATGACTTGAATAAAGTAAAAGGAGTAGGAATATACAAATCTTTAATTTTAAAAGCAGCATTTGAATTAGGTGAGCGTATGCATTCGGGTAGTATTGACGATAAGATTCAGGTAACAAGTCCTAAAGATGTTGCTGATTTTATGATGGGGAAAATGGAACACTTAACCCAAGAAAAATTTATAGCACTATTCCTGAATTCCAAAAATATAATTATCAAACAAAAAACGATATTCGTTGGTACGCTTAATAGCTCAATTGTTCATCCTCGTGAAGTTTTTAGCGAAGCAGTGAAGTGTGCTAGTAATGCTATTATTGTACTTCATAACCATCCATCAGGCGATACCACACCCTCTGAAGAAGATATCAAAACAACTGACCGTTTGAGAATTTGTGGAAATGTGTTAGGAATAGAAGTATTAGATCATATTATTATCGGAGATCATACATATTTGAGTATGGTGGAAGAAGGTTATTTTGATAACTCCCCACCGATACATATATAAATAATTCTTGTTTTTTCTTCCTGATATTTAGACAATCATGTATAATCATGTTGTCAGATAAGGAGGATTTTCACTTTGGGAACTATATTATTAATTGGTTTATTAATTCCAGTAGTTTATTTAATGCAACTGATAAAAAAGAAACAAGAGATTAGTATGAAGCAAGTTACGTTTACAATTCTGCTCTCAATAATAGGTGTAGTAATAACAACAATTATAATGCTTATATTTGATCAATCGAAGAGCGGTGTTTGGGCATATATATTAAGTGCATTTATGGTCGCTATAATATGGGGGTTATTACTTAGTGCTTGTTATTATGTATATCAAGTACTATCAGGCAGTGCTAAAAAATAACGTTTATTTAGTAGATAAATTAAATATACTTATTTTTGTTATCCTGACAGACTCTCGGATAAAAAAGATAAATAAAAACGCCTAATAACCTATTGTTATTAAGCGTTGTAAATTAATGTATGAAATTAAAATAATTATTGTAATTCTCCATTATCCAAAGGATACCTTGATAACCAAGATAAATACATAATATGATTATACCTACATATATTAAAAATCTTAAAATTGATAAGCCTACTCTAAATAATAAAATAACTAAGAGGGCAAGCAAGATTATGGATATAATACTCATTCTAAGTCACTCCCTTTATCCATATTGTACTATGTATATCAAGCAAACGCATCAGTCTATGGTTAAGTTTTAGATACTTCTATAGACTGATGTTTTTCAATCCATGGAATTATATAATTTAGAAGAATTAATAGGAGGTTGGTTCATGCGCTTTATTTTTAGTATTATAAAAAATATTATCGCTATTATCGCAATAGTAATTATTGTATTTTTTGCATTGAAATATGCCCCTTTTTTAAAGGATCAAGAGTGGAATCCTGTACACAATAATGAACCTTCCGTAGAGCATTCACATTCTAGTAAACAATTAACCGGTGGTCAACGTTATTCAGTAGAAGATAATGATATTTTGAATAATGTACCTTTGAGCCAAACTAAAAATGTTTTTGACTGGATAGACAAAAAGGAATTTATGTCAGTATCAGGCATTGGTCGAATGGGATATAGTGATAATTACCTAGCGGGGCAGCGTGGTGACGAGTTCATTATTTATAAATTTGGTTCAGATTCAATACGTGTTTATAAAACTGAGATTGAAATGGAACAAGATCTTAATCAATTAGGTGAACATATTAAACTTCAACCACCTTCCAGTTATGAGTAAGAGGTTTGAAAAATTTATCGAAATACGTTAGCCTTAAAAAGTAGGAAAAACGTTAAAGGTTGGTGTCTAATTTGAGTGAACAGTCTAATGATAAGAAAGTAGATGAACAAGCGAAAGCACAAAATCTATTTGCACGTTGGCGTAAAGAAGAAACATTATATAAAGAAGACGAAAAAGAAGCGGATAAATCAGCAAATGCTGAGTCATCTGAAAAAGAAGAAAAATAGAATATTTAACAAATGTAAAATTTTTAAGTCCAAGACAAGTATGTTGTCTGGGCTTTTTGTTTTATTAATTTAACTTCAAAACAAATGTATTAGCCTAAAATTTTCATTTATTTCTGTGAAAGGCGAATTAATCTTCTTTTCTCAAATTAACAAAATCTCAAATTCACCTTTATAAAGATTAGGTGAAAATAAACCAAATTAATACACTATTCTAGATAAAAATTGATATAATACGATATATCGTGCTCTTTTATTTAAATTAATTTACGTTTTGGAACAATGATTGAATATTTTATTTAAGTGGTTTGAGGTTGATACTTTATTTCGAACTACTTGTAATATAGAATAATATAAAGAACATAAAATAGTCGGGTAATAGAGGTGTTTAGGTTGTCAAAGTTTTTTAAAAACAACAAATTGATTGTTATTTTATGTGCAATCATTGTGTTTATTGCCTTAATTGGTGTATCTCTGCGTCCGCAATCACAGTCACCTGTGGAACAATACGTTGGAGATTCAGTTGCATTCGGTCAGAAAGCGATAAGTTATCCTGTCCAATTTGTATCAGGGTCAGTAAATAATCTTTTTTCAAATGAAGATTCTAAGGAGTCATCAAAAGTTAAACAATTAGAAGCTGAAAATGAAAGACTTGAAGCTGAAAATAAAAAATATAAAAAGGAATTAGATATCAAAGATATTTCTAAATTTGAACCAATTTCTAGTACTGTGTTAGCTAGAAATCCAGATCAATGGATGAATACTTTAGTAATTAACCAAGGCTCAAAAGATGGTATTAAGAATAACATGGCTGTAATGACATCTGAAGGATTAGTTGGTCGTATTTCAAAAGTAAATCAATTTTCATCTCAAGTTGATTTAATATCAACAAATACACGTTCAAATCGATTATCAGTTAATATTCAACATGATGGAAAAAATGTCTTCGGTTTAATAGATCACTACGATGCCAAAAATGAAGAACTTGTGATCACAGATATTAATAATAAAGATAGTATTAAGAAAGGCGACAAAGTTGTCACAAGTGGTTTAGCAGATCAACTTCCAAGTAGTATATACATAGGTGAAGTTTCTAAAGTAGAAAATGACGAATATGGCTTATCTAAGGAAGTTAGAGTGAAAACGGCAGCAAACTTAGCTGATTTAAAACATGTGTATGTTGCTAAAAGAGACCCTAAAACTATCCCTGATAATGAAAGTGGGGCGAGTGAATGAGGGCACTTTATTATTTTTTGATTGGTGTGGTATTGTTCTATATTGATACCGCAATTGGGCTCGTTATTCCAATGCACATTGGTGATAAAACAATCATTTTTGTGCCACACCTAACATTTATGTATCTGTTGTTGATAAGTGTGTATCGTAACTTTGGTGTTGCCCTAATTTTAGCAATTGTATTAGGTATAGCCACTGACTTATATTTTGGTAGTTTTTATGGATTATACCTATTCGGTTATATATTATTTGTAGTTATAATGGACTTTTTCTTCAAAACATTTTACAGAGATCATACAATGTTGTTTATTATCGTATTACTAAGTACAGTGTTTTTAGAAATTTATGTGGCAATTATTTATGGAACACTTGGGCTCATAGAATTTAATTTTATTGACTTTGTACTATTCCGCGTAGTGCCTACATTTATTTTGAATTTGATTTTATTAACTATATTGTATCCAATTATCAGTAAATTTTTTAGAAAAATTCAATTCAAGATTGACAGTAAGAAAGCGTAATGCTAAAATGCAGTAGTTGAGTAGTTTTTAGCTACATACAACCGCACGGATTCAGGTTAAAGTACATGTATGTCACCTGAATTTGGCGTGACTTAAATTATAGGAGGTGCAAAGTATGTTTGCTATTATTGAAACAGGTGGAAAACAAGTTAAAGTTGAAGAAGGTCAAGAAATCTTTGTTGAGAAATTAGATGTTAACGAAGGTGACTCATTCACATTTGACAAAGTATTATTTGTAGGTGGAGACGCAGTTAAAGTTGGTGCGCCAACAGTTGAAGGTGCTTCAGTTACTGCTACTGTACAAAAACAAGGTCGCGGTAAAAAAATCACTGTATTCACATACAAACGTCGTAAAGACTCTAAACGTAAAAAAGGTCATCGTCAACCTTATACTAAATTAACTATCGACAAAATCAACGCATAATTATGATTAATGTTGATGTTACATTGAACGATGCCGGTCAAGTAACTGATGTTATCATGGATGGCCATGCTGAACATGGCGAATATGGACATGATATAGTTTGTGCAGGTGCATCCGCAGTTCTTTTCGGAAGTGTTAATGCTATAATGGGATTAACAAGTGAGAAGCCCGACATTGATTACAATGAAGACGGTGGACATTTCCACGTTAGAAGTGTAGACATTACAAATGAAAAAGCGCAATTAATTCTTCAAGCAATGTTAGTATCATTGCAAACAATTGAAGAAGAATATAAAGACAATATCCGACTAAATTATAAGTGAGGTGCAATCATAATGTTAAAATTAAACTTACAATTCTTCTCATCTAAAAAAGGACTTGGTTCTACAAAAAACGGACGTGACTCTGAATCAAAACGTTTAGGAGCTAAACGTGCCGATGGTCAATTCGTAACAGGTGGTTCTATTTTATTCCGTCAACGCGGTACTAAAATTTATCCTGGTGAAAATGTAGGTCGTGGTGGCGACGATACATTATTCGCTAAAATCGACGGCGTTGTAAAATTCGAACGCAAAGGTCGCGACAAAAAACAAGTTTCTGTATATGCAGCAGCTGAGTAATTTTTGTTAACGTTAACACCAGAAGTTATAACTTCTGGTGTTTATTTTTTGTCTTTATTTTCTAACTAACTAGATAATGCTATAATAAATAAGATATAAATATAAATTTTAAACTTTAAGAAAAAGAGGTGAAATCATGTTTGTCGATCAAGTTAAAATATCACTTAAAGCAGGTGATGGCGGAAATGGAATTACAGCATATCGCAGAGAGAAGTATGTCCCGTTCGGTGGACCAGCTGGTGGCGATGGCGGCGATGGTGCGTCCATCATATTTGAAGTTGATGAGGGCTTAAGAACTTTATTAGACTTTAGATATCAAACACATTTCAAAGCTAAAAGAGGTGATGGTGGTCAAAGCAGCAATATGCATGGAAAGAATGCTGAACATTTGATTTTGAAAGTACCACCAGGCACGATAATTAAAAGTGTAGAAACAGAAGAAGTATTAGCGGATTTAGTAGAAAATGGTCAACGTGCTATTGTAGCGAAAGGTGGCCGTGGCGGACGTGGTAACTCTCGTTTTGCTTCACCAAGAAATCCAGCGCCTGATTTTAGTGAAAATGGTGAACCAGGAGAAGAAATCGATGTCACACTTGAATTAAAGCTACTTGCTGATGTCGGTTTAGTTGGATTCCCAAGTGTAGGAAAGTCAACACTTCTATCTATTGTATCTAAAGCCAAGCCTAAAATAGGAGCTTATCATTTTACGACAATTAAACCTAATTTAGGTGTTGTATCTACAAAAGATCAAAGAAGTTTTGTTATGGCAGATTTACCTGGCCTTATTGAAGGAGCTTCAGAAGGTGTAGGTTTAGGACACCAATTTTTAAAACATGTTGAGCGTACAAAAGTTATTGTACATATGATTGATATGTCTGGTTCTGAAGGTAGAGACCCATTTGAGGATTATAAGGTTATCAATGAAGAATTAAGTGCTTATGAACACCGTTTAGAAGAACGACCACAAATTGTAGTTGCAAATAAGATGGATATGCCTAATGCTGAAGAGAATTTAAAAGCCTTTAAAGAAGCTTTAAATGATTCTTCTATTCAAGTTATTCCACTTTCTACATTTATGCATGATCATATTGATGAATTATTATATTCAATTGCAGATAAATTAGAAGAAGTAAAAGATGTAGACTTTAGTAAAGATGATGAAGAAGATTTAGGTGTGAATAGAGTTATCTATAAACACACACCGAGTCAAGATAAATTCACAATTACAAGAGATGATGACGCAGCTTACGTTGTTAGTGGTAAAGCCATTGAAAGAATGTTCAAGATGACTGATTTCAATAGTGATCCTGCAGTTCGCCGCTTTGCACGTCAAATGCGCTCAATGGGTATTGATGATGCGTTAAGAGCGCGTGGATGTGAAAATGGCGATATCGTAAGAATACTTGGTGGAGAATTTGAGTTTGTTGAATAGGGGTGCTTAAAGTGGACAAAAAAGATTATAAAAAGTTTTACTTAATTCGCGAAGATGTATTACCAGAATCAGTTGTGAAAACTTTAAAGATTAAAGAAGTCTTGAAAAATGATCCATCATTGTCCATATTTGAAGCAGTGAAGCAATTCGATTTATCGAGAAGTGCTTTTTATAAATATAGAGATACTATTTTTCCAATAGATGAGAAAATTGAATCTACAAGAGAATTTACATTGATTCTTTATGTAAATGATATTGTAGGTATGTTAGCTGAAGTGCTTAATACTTTATCTAAATTAAGTTTATCTGTGTTAACAATCCATCAAAGTGTTCCAATGGAAGGGCGAGCAACAATAACACTATCATTGGATGCAACGAGTACAGATTTAGAAATTGACGATGTTACAGAGGCATTAAGAGTCGTTGAACATGTATCTAAAGTAGAATTAATTAGTATGACGATATAAGGATGTGGAATTGTGTACGCATATATTAAAGGCACATTAACCGTATTAAACCCAACACACGTTGTAGTTGAAGCTTCTGGTGTTGGTTTTGAAATACAAACTCCAAATTCATATCGTTTTCAAAAATTTATGGATCAAGAAGTAGTTATACATACTTCACTTATTGTAAGAGAAGATGCGCAATTACTTTATGGTTTTATAAATCAAGAAGAAAAAGATATGTTTTTGAGTCTTATTAAAGTGACAGGTATTGGTCCGAAATCAGCTTTAGCGATCTTGGCAAGTAGTTCGCCAAACGAAGTGAAAATTGCGATTGAAAATGAAAACGATGCGTATCTAACAAAATTCCCAGGAATTGGTAAGAAAACAGCACGACAAATCGTATTGGACCTTAAAGGTAAGGTACAAATTAACGACGTGGATAGTAGTCAGTTGTTAAATATAGATGATAATACAAAGGATACCTTACCAATTATTAAAGAAGCGTTACTTGCATTAGAAGCATTAGGTTATTCGAAACGCGAATTAACAAAAGTAGAAAAAACGTTATCTAAATCAACGTTTGAGTCTGTAGATGAGGCAGTTAAAAAAGGCTTGCAACTATTAATATCTTAAACATGAATCATATTGTATGAAAGGGGGATAACACAATGAATGATAGAATGGTCGATCAAGCATTGCATGATGATGAATCTACATTTGAATTATCTTTGAGACCAACAAAATTGCGTCAATATATTGGACAATCAACGATAAAGTCGAATTTAGAAGTTTTTATAAAAGCTGCCAAAATAAGACAAGAACCTTTGGATCACGTCTTATTATTTGGTCCCCCTGGTTTAGGTAAAACGACATTATCTAATATTATCGCAAATGAAATGGATGTTAATATTCGTACTATTTCAGGTCCATCTATTGAACGTCCTGGTGATTTAGCTGCCATACTCTCAAGTCTACAACCTGGTGATGTATTATTCATTGATGAAATCCATAGATTGAGTAGTGTTGTAGAAGAAGTGTTGTATCCAGCTATGGAAGATTTCTTTTTAGATATTGTGATTGGTAAAGGTGAAGAAGCGAGAAGTATTCGTATAGATTTGCCGCCATTTACTTTAATTGGTGCAACTACGCGTGCAGGAAGTTTAACTGCGCCATTGAGAGATCGTTTTGGCGTACATTTGAGATTAGAATATTATAAAGAACCTGAATTAAAGGAAATTATCGTGCGTACTGCTGAGGTGTTAGGTACATCAATTGATGACGATAGTGCAATAGAATTAGCAAAACGTAGCCGTGGAACACCTAGGGTTGCCAATAGATTGTTAAAACGTGTCCGTGATTTCCAACAAGTGAATGATGATGAAATCATAAGTATTGCGACAACCAAGGCTTCATTACAATTATTACAGGTAGATGAAGAAGGACTGGATTACATAGATCATAAAATGATGAATTGTATTCTAGAACAATACAAAGGTGGTCCAGTAGGTTTGGATACAATCGCAGTTTCTATTGGAGAAGAACGTGTGACAATTGAAGATGTCTATGAACCTTTCTTAATTCAAAAAGGTTTTATCGAACGTACGCCTAGAGGAAGAAAGGCAACGCCATATGCATTTGAACATTTTAGCAAGAAGAATGAAAAGAGGGAATAAGTTTGGATATCGAAGCGTTTGATTACCATTTGCCGGAATCGTTAATTGCACAAACACCTTTGAAAAACAGAGACGAAAGTAAATTATTAATTTTAGGCAGACAATCTGGAGAAATTGAACATAAACATTTTAAAAATATTATTGATTACTTTGAAGCAGGAGATACTTTGGTATTAAATGATACTAGGGTAATGCCTGCTCGTCTATTTGGATTGAAAACAGAAACTGGTGCAAAGGTTGAAATGTTAATGCTTACTCATATTGAAGAAAATGATTGGGAAGTATTATTGAAACCAGCTAAAAGAATTAAGGTTGGTAATAAATTGACTTTTGGTGAAGGTAAAATTGTTGCAGAGTGTGTAAAAGAACTGGATCAAGGTGGACGTATTATGCGTCTACACTATGATGGTATTTTACAAGAACGATTAGATGAACTTGGTGAAATGCCTTTACCACCATACATCAAAGAACGATTAGATGATCCAGATCGCTATCAAACAGTTTATGCCAAAGCAACAGGTTCTGCTGCTGCACCGACAGCTGGCTTACATTTTACTGATGCATTGTTGGATGAAATAAAAGCTAAAGGTGTAAATATTGCATTTATTACATTACATGTGGGACTCGGGACATTTAGACCGGTAAGTGTGGACAATATCGATGATCATGAAATGCATAGTGAATATTATCAAATGAATGAAGCGACGGCTGAGCTATTGAATCAGACGAAAGCGAATGGACATCGTATTATTTCTGTGGGAACAACTTCAACAAGAACATTAGAAACAATTATGCAAACAAATGAACAATTTGTCGCTCAGAGTGGTTGGACAGATATCTTTATCTTCCCAGGCTTTACATTTAAAGCAATTGATGGGCTAATTACAAATTTCCATTTACCCAAGTCAACACTTGTCATGCTTGTTTCAGCATTTAGCTCTAGAGACTTTATTTTAAATGCTTACAATCAGGCAGTATCGTCAAAATATAGATTCTTTAGTTTTGGGGATGCAATGCTTATTATTTAGGGAAGAAAGGAGCATTAATATGCCAGCAGTAACTTATGAACATATTAAAACATGTAAACAATCTGGTGCAAGGTTAGGTATAGTACATACACCACACGGTTCATTTGAAACGCCAATGTTTATGCCTGTAGGTACAAAAGCAACGGTAAAGACAATGAGTCCAGAAGAATTACATCAAATGGAAGCTAAAATTATACTTGGTAACACATATCATTTGTGGTTACAACCTGGAAATGATATCATCAAAAAGAGTGGGGGATTACATCAGTTTATGAACTGGAATGGTCCTATACTGACAGATTCTGGTGGTTTCCAAGTATTTAGTTTGAGTAATTTAAGAAAAATTACCGAGGAAGGCGTAGAGTTTCGTCATCATACAAATGGTTCTAAATTATTTTTAAGCCCTGAGAAATCAATGCAAATACAAAATGATTTAGGTTCAGATATCATGATGGCATTCGATGAATGTCCGCCTATGCCTGCTGAATATAAATATGTGAAAGATTCTATCGAAAGAACGACAAGATGGGCTGAGCGTTGCTTAAAAGCACATGAGAGACCAGAAGATCAAGCCTTGTTTGGTATTATTCAAGGTGGAGAATATAAAGATCTTAGACAACAAAGCGCTGAAGAATTAGTTGCTTTAGATTTTCCTGGATATGCGATTGGTGGATTGTCTGTGGGTGAACCTAAGCCAATTATGTACGATATGGTACATCACACTGAACAATTTATGCCGAAAGATAAACCTCGATATTTAATGGGGGTTGGATCACCAGATGCATTAATTGAGTGTAGCATAAGAGGCATGGATATGTTTGACTGTGTACTACCGACACGTATTGCACGTAATGGTACATGTATGACTTCAAATGGTCGTTTAATTATTAAAAACGCAAAATATGCGGATGATTTAGGGCCACTTGATGAAAATTGTGATTGTTATACATGTAAAAATTATAGTAGGGCATACATAAGACATTTAATAAAAGCTGAAGAAACTTTTGGAATACGTCTTACTACTTATCATAATTTACATTTCTTGCTGAAATTAATGGAAAACATCCGTCAAGCAATTCGCGAAGATCGTCTTTTAGACTTTAAAGAAGAATTCTTCGAACAGTATGGGCTTAATGTTGATAACCCAAAAAACTTTTAAAAAGGGAGCAATAAAATAATGCAATTTACTTCATTGATATTACCAATTTTATTATTAGTATTAATGTGGTTCTTCTTAATCAGACCACAACAAAAAAAGGCTAAAGAGCATCGTGAAATGATTAGCCAAGTGACTTCTGGCCAACGTGTAACAACAATCGGCGGTATCAAAGGTACTGTACGTAGCGTTGACGAAACTACAGTTGTCTTAACTTTAAATGGTAGCGGTACTGAACTTACATTAGAAAAACCAGCTATTAAACAAGTTGATCCATCATAAATTAGAAAAATAACTCAAGACAACCATTGTCTTGAGTTATTTTTTTATAGAATTTATTATCATTTCCTTTATAAAAGAGGCAAATAAACGAAATTGTAAATTAATGTTATACTTTAAAAGTGCATGATAAAAAGTTACATAATTCCAGGTATTCTGTATAGCGCTTACATATAAAATTTAATGTAGAAATTAGTTGAGTTAGTTTTTACACTTGGTGTAATGTGTTAAGATATATAAGGTTGTTCAAAAAATATTAGTAGATTCCACTCGTAGAAAATTCAAAGCGAGTCAATTTAAAACATAAGCTAACAATGAGGTGTTCAAGTGAAAAAGAGTAGTAGAATTGTTGCGTTTATCTTACTTGTAGTTCTGTTGTTTGCAGGTATGGGACTAACATATAAGAACGTAGTCAAAGACGTCAATCTTGGTTTAGACTTACAAGGTGGATTTGAAGTTTTATATCAAGTTGATCCATTACAAAAAGGCGATAAAATAGATGATAAAGCTGTGAAAGCAACTGCTAAAACATTAGAAAATCGTGTCAACGTTTTAGGGGTTTCTGAACCGAAAATTCAAGTAGAAGATAAAAATAGAATTCGTGTACAATTAGCTGGCGTAAAAAACCAATCACAAGCACGAGACATCTTATCCTCTCAAGCAAACTTAACGATTCGTGATGCGGATGACAATGTTAAGTTAACAGGTAAAGATATTCAACAAGGTTCAGCTAAACAAGAATTCAAGCAGAATACTAATCAACCTGCAGTTACTTTTAAATTGAAAGACAGTGCTAAATTTAAAAAAGTGACTGAAGAAATTTCTAAGAAAAAAGAAAATGTAATGGTTGTTTGGCTAGATCACGAAAAAGGTGATACATATCATAAAGAAATGGATAAAAAAGATCCTAAATATGTATCGGCTGCTTCTGTAGACAAGCCAATTAATTCAGACAGTGTAGAAATTTCTGGTGGCTTTAATGGTGAAGAAGGCGTACAAAAAGCAAAACAAATTGCAGACTTATTAAATTCTGGTTCATTACCAGTTGATCTTAAAGAAATCTACTCAAATTCAGTCGGTGCACAATTTGGTCAAGATGCTTTAGATAAGACTGTATTCGCGGCGGCAATTGGTATTGCAGTTATTTACTTATTTATGTTAGGTTTCTATCGTTTACCAGGTTTGGTAGCTGTCATTGCACTTACAACATATATATATTTAACATTAGTAGCATTTAACTTTATTTCAGGTGTATTAACATTACCTGGTTTAGCTGCATTAGTGCTTGGTGTTGGTATGGCAGTAGATGCCAATATCATCATGTATGAACGGATTAAAGATGAAATGAAAATCGGACGAACACTTAAGCAAGCATATAAAAAAGCAAACAAGAGTTCATTCTTAACGATTGTCGATGCACAGCTTACGACTGTAATTGCAGCAGCAGTATTGTTCTTCTTTGGTGAAAGTTCAGTAAAAGGTTTTGCTACGATGTTATTGTTAGGTATCTTAATGATTTTCGTAACAGCAGTCTTCTTGTCTAGATGGTTATTATCATTGTTGGTTTCATCTAATTTCTTCAAAAAATCAAGCTGGTTGTTTGGGGTAAGTAAGAAAAATATCCATAGTATCAATGAAGAAAAAGAGATTCATGATTTGAAAACACCATACGAACGCATTGACTTTATGAAACTAGCGAAACCATTATTAGGTTTGAGTGTGCTTATTATTGTAGTAGGTGCCGTTATTCTGTTTATTTTCAAATTGAATTTAGGTATCGACTTTACAAGTGGTACACGTGTTGATTTTGAATCAGATAATAAAGTAACTGAAAATAAAGTGACACAAACGTTAGAAGATAAAGGATTTAAACCTGATCAAGTTTCACTTGGTGAAAATGGAAAAACTGCTACTGTCCAATTTAAACACGATTTATCGAAAGATGAAGTGTCTAAAATGCAAAATACAGTAGATCAGCAATTCGGTCATAAACCGACAGTCAATACAGTGTCACCAGTCATTGGACAAGAGTTAGCGAAAAATGCGATGTTAGCCCTGATATATGCGTCGATTGGTATTATCATCTATATCACATTTAGATTCGAATGGCGCATGGGACTTTCATCAGTTCTATCATTGCTTCATGATGCATTTATGATTGTTGCAGTCTTTAGTTTATTTAGATTAGAAGTAGATATTACATTTATTGCAGCAGTACTTACAATTATTGGTTATTCAATCAATGACACGATAGTAACGTTTGACAGAGTACGGGAAAACTTACACAAAGTTAAAGTGATTACTGATAAATCTCAAATTGATGACATCGTTAATAGATCTATACGTCAAACAATGACACGTTCTATTAATACTGTATTAACAGTTGTAATTGTTGTTATTGCATTATTAATCTTTGGTGCACCAAGTATTTTCAATTTCTCATTAGCGTTACTTATCGGATTAATTTCAGGTGTGTTCTCATCTGTATTTATTGCAGTACCGCTTTGGGGCATAATGAAAAAACGTCAACTTAAGAAATCAGATAATCATAAAATAATTGTTCATAAAGAGAAAAAATCAAATGACGAAAAGATTTTAGTATAATTATTTTAAATCGACAGCCTTCTACACTTTAAGTAGGAGGCTGTTTTTATTTAAATCCACATAATTTGAGTTGTTTTAGCAAAAAGGAAATAAAATTAACACTAATAAATGGAACTACTTTTTATTTTGAGATATCTTTTGTATAATGACTTGTGGAAATGAGGGAGAATAGTATGATTAAATCAAAGTATACATGGGACGTTAAAACACCAGAAAAAGAAATTACAGAGGCGGTTTCATCAGATTTAAAACTAACTCCTATTGTAAAAAAGATACTAGAAAGTAAAGGTATCACAGATAAAGAAGATATTAATGACTTGTTAAAAGGTGCTCAAGTTACACATGATCCAAATTTAATGAGTGATATGGATAAAGCAATTGAACGTATTAATTTAGCTATTGATCAAAATCAAAAAATATTAGTTTATGGAGACTATGATGCCGATGGTGTTACATCGACAACAATTTTAGTTGAAACGTTAAAATCACTTGGTGCTCACGTAGGATGGTATATTCCAAACCGTTTTTCTGAAGGATATGGACCAAATGAAATGGCTTTCAAAAATGCACATGAAGAAGGTATTTCATTAATTATAACGGTTGATAATGGCATACAAGGACATGAAGAAATTCAAATGGTGCAAGATTTAGGTGTAGATGTCATTGTAACAGACCACCATGAAATTGGACGCACGATGCCTAATGCATTTGCAATTGTACATCCGATGCATCCAGAATATGATTATCCTTTTAAATACCTATGTGGTGCAGGTGTGGCATATAAATTAGCTCAAAAATTATTGGATGAACCCCCAGCACATTTTTTAGCGCTCGTTGCTATAGGAACAGTGGCAGATTTAGTTTCATTGACAGATGAAAATAGAACCTTAGTTAAACAAGGATTAGATGTACTTAATCAACATTGCCCAGCTTCTATCAAAGCAATTTTAAAGCAGGCGGGTAATAATGATGTGATTACAGAAGAAACGATAGGTTTTATTATCGGTCCAAGACTTAATGCAGTAGGCAGGTTAGAAGATGCTGCATTGGCTGCAGAATTATTAATGACTGATACGGGAGAAGAGGCTGAATTTTTAGCTGAACAAGTGGAATTCTTTAACCAAGAGCGTAAAGATATTGTTGCCCAAATTACAGAAGAAGCTTTAGCAATGGCAGACAGTCAAGTGAAGAAAGGTGCGCAATTCTTATTGTTAGCACAACCAGAATGGCATGAAGGTGTCCTCGGCATAGTAGCATCAAAAATTGTTGAAACTTATAGTTTACCAACATTAATCTTAAATATAGATGAAGGTCAAGATCATGCTAAAGGCTCAGCGCGTAGTATTGAACAAGTTTCTATGTTTGAAATTTTAAATGCACATTCTGATTTGATTTCTAAATTTGGCGGACATCATATGGCTGCCGGTGTAACGATGCCGATTGAAAATATCGAACAATTACGTCAAGGGCTCAATGACTGGATGACGCAACTTGCATCAACTACATCACTAGAACCAGTTAAAAAGGTAGATGTTACAATCGCAGAAAGTGATATAACAATTAAAAATATTCAAGATGTCCAAAGATTACGACCTTTTGGGACAGATTTTTCTAGTCCATGCTTTAAATTAGAGGATGTAGTTGTCAATCAGGCGAAAGCTATTGGTCAAGACAAAAATCACTTAAAATTAGTAATGGGTGAGCAACAATTACAAGCATTATTTTGGCAAAATGGACATCTTGCAAATGAACTAGGGGCTCAACAACCGATTAATGTAATAGGTACATTACAAATAAATGAATGGAATGGTTTCCAATCACCTCAGTTTATGATTCAAGACATTGCAAGCAATAGTCTACAAATATTAGATTATAGGAGCAAGCGCAAAATTAATGAATTAGATCAGGATGCAAGTCAAGTAGCATATTTAATTCATGATCGTAGTGAAAAACTCGGTGATAATTATTTCTATTACGGCGATACGATAGAGCAGTCGTATGATAAATATGTATTTAGGGATTTACCACCGTCAATGGATGCAATAAAAACAACGTTAAGCACAATGAAACCGTCACAAATTTATTTAGTACTAAATCATGAACATTCAATTTATTTTGAAGGTATGCCTAAGATGGATACATTCAAACAATGTTTTAAAGCTTTAGCTAATAAAAAAGAAACAAATTTAGCAAAAGAAGGCATGCAGTTAAGTCAGTTTTTAAATATACAACCAAGTATGTTGAAATTTATTCTAAAAGTTTTCTTAGATTTAGAGTTTATAAAAGATGAAAATGGTATAATTAAAATGAATAGTGTTTCGACCAAAAGAGAAATTGAATCCAGTAAATATTATCAAGGTAGACTTGATAGGATAGAAGTTGAAAAAGTATTACTTTATGATGATTTTAATCATTTAAAACAATGGTTTAAAACTGAACTGGTAGATAAATAGGAGGAAGTTTGAATGGATTTAAAACAATATGTGTCTGAAGTTGAAGATTGGCCAAAGCCTGGAGTAAGCTTTAAAGATATTACGACTATTATGGATAATGGTGAAGCTTATGGCTATGCAACAGATCAAATCGTAGCATATGCAAAAAATAGAGATGTAGATGTAATTGTTGGGCCTGAAGCACGTGGCTTTATAATCGGATGTCCAGTAGCATATTCGATGGGAATTGGGTTTGCACCAGTGCGTAAAGAAGGTAAATTACCTCGTGAAGTGATACGTTATGAGTATGACTTAGAGTATGGTACAAATGTTTTAACAATGCATAATGATGCGATTAGACCAGGTCAACGTGTTTTGATTACAGACGATTTACTTGCGACTGGCGGCACTATTGAAGCGGCCATCAAACTTGTTGAAAAACTAGGTGGTATTGTTGTAGGAATTGCATTCATTATCGAATTAAAATATTTAAACGGAATTGAAAAGATTAAAGATTATGATGTTATGAGCTTAATCTCTTATGACGAATAACTCATAGATAATAGATAAAGTCAGATGACCAAACTTTGATAGGTTGGTCACCTGACTTTATTTTGTTTTAAATCCACAATCATTCTTATACTTAAATAAGTTCGTCCGTGAATAAAATTATTTAGATTTCGCTAATAGTATGAGCTACGCATTTATTTATTGATTAACATGTAGTATTATATAACTATTATACATAATTTGGCCTAATAACGTAAAAATTCGTTACATTATAAATATTAAATAGCTAACGAAAAATAATACTGGGTACTAAAAGTGATTAATATTTAGTATAGGGGTGTCTTAATTGAACAATGAATATCCATATAGTGCAGATGAAGTACTATCCAAGGCAAAATCATATTTAACAAAAGAAGAATATGATTTCGTTTTAAAGAGTTATCACATAGCATATGAAGCACATGAAGGCCAATTTCGAAAAAACGGATTACCTTACATTATGCATCCGATACAAGTAGCTGGCATTTTAACAGAGATGCATTTAGATGGGCCTACTATTGTAGCTGGATTTTTACATGATGTTATCGAAGATACACCATATACATTTGATGATGTTAAAGGTATGTTCAATGAAGAAATTGCTGTGATTGTTGAAGGTGTAACAAAGCTTAAAAAAGTGAAATATCGTTCTAAAGAAGAACAACAAGCTGAAAATCATCGAAAGCTATTTATTGCGATTGCTAAAGATGTGCGCGTAATTTTAGTGAAATTAGCAGACCGCTTACATAATATGAGAACATTAAAGGCGATGCCCCGTGAAAAGCAAATTAGGATTTCTAAAGAAACACTTGAAATCTATGCACCATTAGCGCATAGATTAGGGATTAATACAATTAAATGGGAACTAGAAGATACTGCACTTAGATATACAGATTCTGTACAATATTTCAGAATTGTTAATCTCATGAAGAAAAAACGAAGTGAACGTGAAGCATATATTTATAATGCGATTGAACAAATTCAAACGGATTTAGCAAAGATGAATATCGTTGGCGACATCAACGGACGTCCAAAACATATCTATAGTATCTATCGTAAAATGGTAAAACAGAAGAAACAATTTGATCAAATTTTTGATTTATTAGCAATTAGAATTATCGTAAATTCGATAAATGATTGTTATGCCGTGTTGGGATTAGTACATACATTATGGAAACCAATGCCTGGTCGTTTCAAGGATTATATCGCAATGCCTAAACAGAATATGTATCAATCATTGCATACGACAGTAGTAGGACCGAATGGTGATCCACTTGAAATTCAAATTAGAACCTTCGAAATGCACGAAATTGCAGAGCATGGTGTAGCTGCGCATTGGGCTTATAAAGAAGGGAAAAAAGTTACTGAAAAAACACAAAGTTTCAATCACAAATTGAACTGGATTAAAGAATTAGCAGAGACTGATAATACTACTTCTGATGCTGAAGAGTTTATGGAAACACTTAAATTCGATTTACAAAGTGATAAAGTGTATGCATTCACGCCAGAAAGTGATGTTATAGAGTTACCATATGGCGCGGTACCGATTGATTTTGCTTATGCTGTTCACAGTGAAGTTGGTAATAAAATGATTGGTTCAAAAGTGAATGGTAAAATAGAGCCTATCGATTATGTGTTGCAAACAGGTGATATTGTTGAAATTAGAACAAGTAAGCATTCTTATGGCCCAAGCAGAGATTGGTTGAAAATTGTTAAATCTTCGAGTGCTAAAAGTAAAATCCGTAGTTTCTTTAAAAAGCAAGATCGTTCTTCTAACATTGAAAAAGGGAAGTTCATGATTGAAGCAGAAATTAAAGAACAAGGGTTTAGAGTAGATACAGTACTTACTGATGAAAATATTGCCGTGGTTAATGATAAATATAATTTTGCCAATGAAGAAGATTTGTATGCTGCTGTAGGTTTTGGTGGTGTGACGGCACTACAAATTGTCAATAAGCTGACTGAAAAGCAACGCATATTGGATAAACAAAAAGCATTGAATGAAGCACAAGCCATAACGAAATCAGTACCTATCAAAGATGATATTACAACCGATAGTGGTGTTTATGTTGAAGGTATAGAAAATGTATTAATCCGTTTATCGAAATGTTGTAATCCAATACCTGGAGATGATATTGTGGGATATATTACGAAAGGCCACGGTATCAAAGTACATCGTACGGATTGTCCTAATATAAAAAATGAACACGAACGACTCATACATGTTGAATGGGTGCGTTCTAAAGATTCTACACAGCGTTACCAAGTTGACCTTGAAGTATCTGCCTATGACCGAAATGGTTTATTAAATGAAGTACTGCAAGCTGTTAATTCTACACAAAGCAATCTAGTTAAGGTTTCCGGGCGCTCTGATATAGATAAAAATGCAATTATCAATATTAGTGTTATGGTTAAAAATGTAAGTGAAGTGTACCAAGTTGTAGAAAAAATTAAACAACTCGGTGATGTGTATACAGTCACGAGAGTTTGGAATTAGAGGTGCAACCAAATGAGAATAGTAGTCCAAAGAGTTAAACATGCTTCCGTCACAAATGACGCAATAGCACATGAAATAAATAAAGGCTACTGTTTGCTCGTTGGTGTAGGTAAGACATCAACCGAAGCAGATGTAGCAGCATTAGCAAAAAAAATTGTTAATGCACGGTTATTTGAGGATGATGCCGGTAAACTTAACTTGAATATACAACAGATTGAGGGGCAAATCTTATCCATTTCTCAATTTACATTATATGCAGATGTTAGGAAGGGGAATCGTCCAGGGTTCACGCAATCTATGCCGCCCGACACTGCAAATGAACTCTATGAATTATTTAATGAAACATTGCGTTCTTATGGTGTATCTGTACAAACAGGTGAATTTGGTACAGATATGTTAGTGGATATTGCCAATGATGGACCCGTCACTATTATCTACGAAAGTCAGGATGGCAAAATCGTATGAATAAATTCATTGCTCGGTTAGAAAAACATAAAATGAAAAATTTCCCTATGCTCATCATTGCAATTGCCTTTGTCATTTTCATCATTATGATTATTGGTTTTCTTAACCAAAATGATGAAGACAGCAGTACAATTTACGTGACTGAAGACGCTGAATTAAGAACAGGTCCAAGTGCCGCTTATCCAGAAATAAAGTCTATTGATAAAGGTCAACATTTTCATAAAATTGGTAAAACAGGCAAATGGATAGAAGTTGTTTCAAATAATAAGAAAGAAAAGGGCTGGGTTGCAGGCTGGCATACAAATTTGGATATTCAAGCTGATACGAACCCCAATGAAAAGCCATTAAAAGATAAAACAATTGTACTTGATCCTGGTCACGGCGGCAGTGACCAGGGCGCATCAAGTAATACGTCAAAGAAGAGTACGGAAAAAGTATACACATTGAAAACTGCGAAAGAGCTAAAGTCACTACTTGAAAAAGAAGGTGCTAAAGTGAAAATGACACGTGAAGTAGATGAATATGTGACACTCGATGATCGCAATATCAAAGGTGATGCTTATATTAGTATACATAATGATTCCCTTAAATCGTCTAAAGCCAATGGTAGCACCGTATATTGGTTTAAAGATAATCAAAAAGCACTTGCTGAGACCTTAAGTGCAAGTTTGCAAAAGAAAGCATTATTGACGAATAAAGGTGCAAGACAAGAAAATTTCCAAGTATTGAGACAGACGAATGTACCGGCAGTATTACTTGAATTAGGTTATATTAGTAATCCAACCGATGAAGATATGATTACTGACCAATTGCATCGTCAAATTTTAGAAAAAGCAGTTGTAGACGGCTTACGTGCATATTTTTCACAATAAAAAGGTTGCATATTAAACATAAAGTCGTTATTATTGAGTATGAATTCTATATTAAAACCGATATGATTCTTGATTTTTCTAATCGAAATGGTAGCATTTAAAAATGTGTAGAGACATAATTCATGGCTGAAAAATTATGCAGAGTAATTTAGAAATATTTAACACAAGAACAGGTGCTCTTTGATGAGTCGCGTAACGAGCGTTAATCGTATGAAGTGGGTTATAGTTAATTGTCTATAGCCAATTAGGGTGGCAACACGGAAATTCGTCCCTTGTATGACTATTTAGTCATGCAAGGGTTTTTTATTTGTATAAAAGGAGAGATTCTATGATAAATATTCCTAGAGGAACGCAAGATATATTACCGAGTGAAACGAAAAGATGGCGTTTTATTGAAAATAGATTAGATGAATTAATGGAAGTTTATAATTATCAAGAAATTCGTACACCAATTTTTGAAAGTACTGATTTATTTGCACGTGGTGTTGGAGATTCTACAGATGTAGTGCAAAAAGAAATGTATACATTTAAAGATAAAGGCGATCGTAGTATAACTTTACGACCAGAAGGAACAGCTGCAGTTGTACGTTCTTATATTGAACACAAAATGCAAGGTATACCAAATCAACCTGTTAAACTTTATTATAATGGCCCAATGTTCAGATATGAGCGTAAACAAAAGGGGCGTTATCGTCAATTTACACAGTTTGGTGTTGAAGCGATTGGTGCTGAAAATCCAGGCATTGATGCAGAAGTATTGGCAATGGCTATGCATATTTATCAATCATTTGGTTTAAAACATTTGAAACTTGTCATCAACAGTATTGGCGATGCAGATTCTCGTCATGAATATAATGAAGCCTTAGTTCGTCATTTTGAACCAGTTATAGGTGAATTTTGTAGTGATTGTCAAGCACGCTTACACACGAATCCAATGCGTATTTTGGATTGTAAAATTGATAAAGATAAAGAAGCGATAAAAACAGCACCAAGAATTACTGATTTTTTAAATGATGAATCAAAACAATATTATGCAGAAGTGAAACAACACTTAGACGATTTAGGTGTACCTTATGTTGAGGATCCTAATTTGGTACGTGGATTAGATTATTATACACATACAGCATTCGAACTTATGATTGATAATCCTAATTACGATGGCGCGATTACAACACTATGTGGTGGCGGTCGATACAATGGACTTTTAGAATTATTAGATGGTCCAAACCAAACAGGTATTGGTTTCGCCTTAAGTATTGAAAGATTATTGTTAGCTTTAGATGAAGAAAAAATAGAACTTGATGTAGATCATGACTTTGATTTATTTATCGTAACGATGGGTGAAGATGCAGACCGATATGCGGTTAAATTATTAAATGATTTAAGACGTCATGGCGTTAAAGCTGACAAAGATTACTTGCAACGCAAAGTTAAAGGTCAGATGAAACAAGCTGATAGATTGAATGCAAAATATACAATCGTTATTGGTGATCAAGAATTAGAAAACAACCAAATCAATATTAAAAATATGCAATCAGGTGAAAGCGAAGCAATTGAGTTAGATCAATTAGTTAATTATTTTAAAAAATAAGGAGTAGATATCATATGAGCAAGCGTACAACATACTGTGGTTTAGTGACAGAAGCGTTATTAGACCAAGAAGTGACATTAAAAGGTTGGGTACACAACCGTAGAGATTTAGGCGGATTGATATTTGTAGATTTACGTGACCGTGAAGGTTATGTCCAAACTGTATTTAACCCAGATTTTTCTGAAGAAGCATTAAAAGTTGCTGAAACGGTAAGATCAGAATATGTGGTTGAAGTTAAAGGATTAGTTAAAAAGCGTGATCCGCAAACAGTTAATCCGAAAATTGCAACAGGGCAAGTAGAAGTACAAGTTTCAGATATAACAATTATCAATAAATCAGAGACACCTCCGTTTGCAATTAATGAAGAAAACCAAAATGTAGATGAAAATATACGTTTGAAATATAGATATCTTGATTTGAGACGTCAAGAATTAGCGCAAACATTTAAAATGAGACATCAAACAACACGTGCGATTAGGCAGTATTTAGATAAAGAAGGATTCTTTGATATTGAAACGCCTGTCTTGACGAAATCTACACCTGAAGGCGCTCGTGACTATCTTGTGCCATCTCGTGTACATGATGGTGAGTTTTATGCTTTACCGCAATCACCTCAAATATTCAAACAATTATTAATGATTAGTGGATTTGATAAATACTACCAAATCGTTAAGTGTTTCCGTGATGAAGATTTACGTGCCGATCGTCAGCCAGAATTTACACAGGTTGATATTGAAATGAGTTTCGTAGATCAAGAAGATGTTATGGATATGGGTGAAGAAATGCTTCAAAATGTTGTGAAAGAAGTGAAAGACGTAGAAGTTCCACGTCCATTCCCAAGAATGACATACGCAGAAGCAATGGAGCGTTATGGCTCTGACAAACCAGATACACGTTTTGATATGGAATTGATTAATGTTTCTGAGCTTGGAGAAATTATGGACTTTAAAGTGTTTAAAGATACTGTTAATCAAAATGGACAAGTAAAAGCAATTGTAGCAAAAGGCGCAGCAGATCAGTATACACGAAAAGATATTGATGCGCTAACTGAATTTGTTAATATTTATGGTGCAAAAGGCTTAGCTTGGGTTAAAGTTGTAGATGAAGGTCTTAACGGTCCTATAGCTAGATTCTTTGAAACGGATCACATTGAAAAATTAAAATCATTAACAGCAGCAGAAGCAGGCGACCTTGTATTATTTGTGGCAGATAAACCAGAAGTTGTCGCACAAAGTCTAGGCGCATTAAGACTTAAACTTGCTAAAGAGTTAAAACTTATTGATGAATCAAAACTAAACTTCTTATGGGTAACGGATTGGCCATTACTTGAATATGATGAGGATTTAAAACGTTATACTGCGGCTCATCATCCATTTACTGCACCAAAACAAGAAGATATTGAAAAGTTAGATCATGAACCTGAAAATGCACAAGCTAATGCTTATGATGTTGTATTAAATGGTTATGAACTAGGTGGTGGTTCTATCAGAATTCATAATGCTGACTTACAGTCTAAAATGTTTGAAGTACTAGGATTTACCGAAGAACAAGCACAAGAACAATTTGGATTCCTATTAGACGCATTCAAATACGGTGCACCACCACACGGCGGTATTGCACTTGGTTTAGACCGTTTAGTAATGTTATTAACTGGTCGAACAAACTTACGTGATACGATTGCATTCCCTAAAACGGCATCGGCTACATGTCTACTTACAGATGCGCCTAGTGAAGTGTCTGATAACCAATTAGAAGAATTGTCATTACGTATACGTCATTAGAATGAACGTAAAGCTTTTATTCTTGCTAAATCTATTATATGTGGTATGATAATTCCATAAGATAGTCATCTGTGGTGTTCGTAAGTTTGCTTCATATTTGGGCCTAACACTCTTTGATCCGGGAGCCCAATGGGTTTTCTTGCAGCGCACACGCCTCAATAGGAGGACTTGCAAAACAAGAAACAGGGCACCCACCTGTTATAAGCAGGCCGAATGATCAAGCATTTTATAACTACGGCACGCACGGACTCTATCGGTACGCAAGACTTCGGTCTTGCGTATTTTTTTGATATAAAATAACTTTTCAATACAATAAAGTTATAGCACATCTGATTGATAAACTTACAAATTCAAATAATGAAATTTAAAAATTTACATATACAATAAAGGAGTCTGACATGAAGCATCAATTTTCAAGAAATGAGCTGGCTTATGGACAAGAAGGGTTAGCATTATTAAAAAAACAAACAGTTGTTGTACTTGGTGTAGGTGGCGTTGGTTCATTCGCAGCTGAAGCACTTGCACGTACCAATATTGGACATATCATATTGATTGATAAAGACGATGTCGACATTACTAACGTAAATCGTCAAATCCACGCTTTAACTACTACAATAGGCCAGAGTAAAGTAACGTTAATGGAAGAACGAATTAAACAAATCAATCCTGAATGCAAAGTTACTTCATTACACATGTTTTATACTGAGGAAACGTATGAAGCACTCTTTGATAATTATGATATTGATTATTTTATAGATGCTAGTGATACCTTAATGTACAAAGTGCATTTGATGAAAGAATGCTTAGAGAGAGGTATTGCGGTTATTTCAAGTATGGGTGCAGCTAATAAGACAGACCCAACTAGATTTCAAATTGCTGATATTTCTAAGACCTACATGGACCCTATGGCAAAAATGATCCGTAGAAAATTAAAAAAATTAGGTATATATAAAGGGATTCCAGTAGTATTTTCAGATGAGAGTCCAATTATGATTCGTGAAGATGTTATTGAAACAGTAGGAGATGCTAATGCGCCAACGAGAAAAGGTCAGATGCCACCGTCATCCAATGCATTTGTACCGAGTGTTGTAGGATTAATTTGTGCGAGCTATGTCATTAACGATATTCTGAAAGATATTCCAGTGAAACGTATAAAAGATAAAAATCAATAAGCGCTTTTTAGAAAATAGAATTGAAAGACACGATGAAGCGATAACTAAATAGCCTAGCTAATTACAAACTGTAATCAGTTGATAAATTTTTTAAATAAACGCAGTATAAAAAATAGACAAATCCTGTGCAATTATGTGCATAAGGTTTGTCTAAATTCGAGACTAGAGTCATATAGCATATGGATCTAGTCTTTTTTATATTGTTTTAAAATTTGTATATGTTGCTTATATTTTGTGTTGTGATTGTGTAACTTGATCATAAACAGTCTTAAATTGTTGTTCTGCCTTTGAGGTCGTTTTTGGTTCATAGTAAATTTTGCGTTTGAGTTTATCAGGCAAGTATTGTTGCGGCACAAAACCACTATCATAGCTGTGAGGATATTGATAACCAATTGCTCTACCAAGTTCTTTCGCACCTGCATAATGTCCATCTTTTAAATGATCAGGTATTTGACCAACATGCCCCTTGCGAATATCTGAGAGTGCTGCATCAATCGCTGAGATTCCAGAATTTGATTTTGGAGATAAGCAAAGTTCAATTACAGCTTGGCTCAATGGTATACGTGCTTCAGGGAAACCTAAACGTTCTGCAGATTCTATTGCAGCTAAAGTTCTTTGACCTGCACTTGGTGAGGCTAGGCCAATATCTTCAAAACTAATAACTAATAATCTTCTCGCGATTGTTGGTAAATCACCAGCTTCTATTAGACGGGCCAAATAGTGTAGTGCAGCATTGACATCGCTGCCTCTAATTGATTTTTGAAATGCACTCATAACATCGTAATGCATATCACCATCTTTATCACTCACAAATGCACCTTTTTGCAGGCAGTCCTTAGCATCTTGCAATGTTATATGTCTTTCTTCATTTACAGTTTCAGCACTTAAAACTGCTAATTCAAGTGCATTTAAGGCACTTCTCACATCTCCTTGACTTTGTGTAGCAAAGTAAGTCAATGCTTCTTCATCAACAATTGGGTTATAACTTCCTAAGCCACGTTCCGTATCTTTTAAAGCACGGTCTAATGAAATCCTAATATCATTTTCATCGAGAGGGTACAACTCGAATATTTGAGCTCTGGAACGAATCGCTGGATTTATAGCATGATATGGGTTAGAAGTTGTCGCACCGATGAGTACAATTTTTCCACTTTCCAAGTGTGGTAGTAGAAAATCTTGCTTTGCTTTATCTAAGCGATGAATTTCATCTAACAATAAAATAACTTGCCCAGACATCTTTGCTTCTTCAACGATAAGTTGCATGTCTTTTTTTGTATTTGTTACAGCGTTGAGCTGTCTGAATTTAAATTGTGTACTTCCAGAAATGGCTTTGGCAATACTTGTTTTACCTATACCTGGTGGACCATAAAAAATCATAGAAGATAGCCGTTTTGTATCAACCATTCTTCTGATGATGCCTTTAGGGCCAACTAAATGTGTTTGTGAAATAATTTCATCTATATTATTTGGTCTCATTCTCGACGCAAGTGGTTCGTTTGTCACAATCTTTCACACCTTTCTAATACTATATTAACTTAAAAAATGATAGAATGTTAATATATAGTATTCGAATTAAGTGAGGTAATATAATGAAAATTTCAACAAAAGGAAGATATGGATTAACACTAATGATATCTCTTGCTAAAAAAGAAGGCCAAGGATGTGTGTCATTAAAATCTATTGCAGAAGAAAATAACTTGAGCGACCTCTATTTAGAACAACTTGTAGGTCCATTGAGAAATGCCGGATTAATTCGAAGTGTTCGTGGTGCAAAAGGTGGTTACCAACTAAGAATACCAGCAGATGAAATTACTGCGGGTGACATTATTCGTCTCTTAGAAGGTCCTATTACATTTGTAGAAAGCATTGAATCGGAGCCACCTGCACAAAAACAACTTTGGATAAGAATGAGAGATGCAGTGAGAGATGTACTAGATAATACATCATTAAAATATTTAGCAGATTATCAGGATACAAATAATTTAGATGGATATATGTTTTATATTTAAGGTGTAATCATCTTGTTTAACTTTATTCCATTTTAAGTGAAAAATTTTAATTAAATTAAAATAATATGTTTAATTCGGTGTTGTAGTGGTATTTGTTATATATACATCGTAAGGAGGTTTTTATAATGGCAGATGAAAATAAATTTGAACAAGCAAAAGGTAACGTTAAAGAAACAGTAGGTAATGTTACTGATAATAAAGAATTAGAAAATGAAGGTAAAGAAGATAAAACTTCTGGTAAAGCTAAAGAATTTGTAGAAAATGCAAAAGATAAAGCAAATGAAGTTATCGACAAATTTAAAAAATAAATTTAAATTAATTAAAACTAGAATGAGGAGTGATTCAAATGGCTGAAAATTTCTTTGATAAAGCAAAAGAAGCTGCTAAAAATGTATCTGATAAATTAAAAGATACTGATAACGAAAAAGCAAAACAAGCGTCTGAACAAATTGATAAATTCACTGGTGGCAGTGATAACGATAAAAAAGAAGAAAATAAAGACGAAAGATAATTTTTTATTCCCAAAGATTGTATAAACTCAGCGAACAAAGTGGTTCGTTGAGTTTTTTGTTTGAAAAAGAATCTGAGACATAGATAGATGTCCCAGATTCTTTCCAATTAGGCAGTAGATGACTGAATTGAAAATATAAAGTCTCACTGCTTTAATTTATTAAGTTAGTGAGACTTATGCATGAGCTTCAGCTCAGGTAAACATTTCAACCCTAGTCATCCTTGCCGGGATGGGACTACGAAATCTTTATTAGAGAAATGGATTTCTGTCCCACTCCCACATCAATTTTATTTTTACTTGTGTGTGATTATAAATTATCTATAACATTTTTGAGTTTCTTATATGAATCCATCTGAGCATCTTGATCATAGATGTAACTAATTGCCATTAATTCATCTATATCACCATATTCTTCGATAAATGCTAGTAGTTTATCTTTTACTGTCGCTTCTGATCCGATAAGTGATTGAGCCATTCTTTGTTTAGCCAATTCAAATTCTGTTGGTGTTAATAATCCTCTTAAATCATCTGTAGGTGGTTGGACGGGTTGCATTCTTCCACGTGTAATACTCACCATGATTTGAGCTTGAGTAGTAGATAAATATTCAGCTTGTTCGTCAGTGTCTGCAACAATGACATTTAGACAAACCATAACATACGGTTCACTTAATACGTCAGACGGTTCAAATAGTTCTTTATAAATTTGTATCGCATCTTTCATTTGTTGCGGAGCAAAATGTCCTGCGAATACATATGGTAATCCTTTTCGAGCAGCTAAATGTGCTGAATCTGTTGAAGAACCAAGGATGTATAATGGTACATTTTTATCGACTGCAGGATAAGCACGAACATATGCTTGTTGATTAGCAGGTCCAAAATATGTTGCTAATTGTTCTACTTCTTCTGGAAACTCATAAACACCATTATGTTGGTCTCGGCGTAACGCACTCGCCGTCATCATATCTGTACCAGGTGCTCTCCCTAAACCTAGATCTACACGGTTTGGAAATAGTGTTGCCATTGTTCCAAATTGTTCCGCGACGATTAATGGTGCATGGTTTGGAAGCATGATACCTCCAGAACCAACACGTATAGTTGAAGTATGTTCAAGTGTATGTTGTATTAATAGCGCAGTTGCAGAACTCACTAAATTTGGAGCATTGTGATGTTCAGCTATCCAATAACGTGAATAGTTTAAAGACTCTAGGTTTTGAGCTAGTGTCACCATGTCGTCAAGTGCAGCTTTGTCATCTTGACCTTCACGTATAGGTACTAAATTTAATGCAGATAACTTTAAGTTTTTCATTTTCCGTAGTCCTCCTCAAATGATAATAAGTACTTTGAAGTATAACAGTCGATTTTGAACTTGCGTAAGAAATTGCTCATTGCTATAATGTAGTAAATTACAACGTTAGGTGGCTTAAGAAAAATACTATGGATAAATCTCATAAGCATAATTTCAATCAACAACAGTTAAATACAACAATTATGGGATATAACTATGTCTAAAATAGTATTAAACTTAAAGTAGCCATGTGTGCATTTTAAATTTTAAATAGATACTGATTCAAAGGCGTATTATATCCTTAAAAGAGAGGGATGCAGTATGTCTTTTTATTTTAAAAAAAAACCATTTGAGCAATATGGTAAAACATTGATTAAAGATGTCAATATAGATTTTGAATTTGGAGAGCATATAGCGATTGTAGGCGATAATGGTGTAGGGAAATCTACCTTATTAAAATCACTTCATGAAAAATATAAAGATGAAGCCTATCTTATGCAACAAGATATGCAGTTATATAAAAAAATGTCTGGTTTAGAATTCGTGCTGTTAAATTTCCCAACAGTTGCTAAGTTAAGAAAACAATTAGAAGAAAATGTTGAAAAAATCAGTGATTATATTGAAATGAATGGATACGAAATTGAACAAAGCATCATAACAGAAGCCAAGCGATTTCAATTATCCGAACAGCTTTTAGAGCAAACTATTGAGACTTTGAGCGGTGGACAACAAACTAGCATAATGTTATTACGTGCATTTATGTCGGAAAAACCACTGATTCTATTTGATGAGCCAACGAATCATCTCGATGCAAATATGATAAGAAACCTAGTTAGAGAAGTTAATAAATCCAATCAAACAATAGTGTTTGTTTCACATCACCGTGGCTTTATCAATCAAACTGCTAGTCAGATTTTGGAAATTACGCAACATTGTACGCGAAAATATCAAGGAAATTATAATCAATATGAAACTGTTAAAGATTTAGAAGTACAAACCCAGATTAAGTCTTTTGAGAAGCAACAAAAAGAAATTAAAATGCTTGAAGAAACCATACAACGTATAAAGGATTGGCATAATTCTGCTAAGTCAAGCGCAAGTGTTAGAGACCCAAAGCAACAAAAGAAATTGAGTAAATTAGCTAAGAAAGCTAAAACTAAAGAAACACAAATCAAGCAAAAAATTGATCAAAAACAAACTGAAATGCCAGCGCACGAAGACAGGAACTATCATTTTAATGCCAAAGTAACAATGCAAAAACGTTATCTATTGAGGATAGAAGATTTAACGATGATATTAAATAGCAAAGTTATATATCAACATGCACATTTTGAAATAAAAAATAAAGAAAATATTTTATTAACGGGTCCAAATGGTAGCGGGAAATCATTACTCATTGCATTGATAAGAGGTATATGTGTACCTGATCAAGGACAAGTTCATGTTACACCTTCATTAAAAATTGCGTATTTCGACCAACAAAATGAATGTTTAAACTACGAACAATCGCCATTAGAGATGGTAATGGAATTAGATGGTATGACGAGAAGTCACGGACAAACCATATTAGCATCATTTGGTTTTGATAAAGACAAAGTCAACCAGCAGATATGTGCATTATCCATGGGTGAAAAAAGCAGACTTCAATTTGTGTTATTATTTTTCTCAAATCCACAGTTGCTCATATTAGATGAACCTACGAATTATTTTGACATTACTACACAAAACTTGATTTTAAATATGATTAAAAATTTTGAAGGGCAAGTATTGATTGTCACACACGATACTTATTTACAATCGCGAATTGATGCGACACATTGGAAAGTGTCCAATCAACAATTGGTAAATGTAAGTTTAAATGAACGTAAATCAGCAAATTTAGAAGCAACATTAAAGTTGTTAGATGATTACAAGCATATTGATGAAAATGGACATTTTGAAACAGACAACTAGAAAAATTTGTACGTTGGTGCTATCATTGGAACATTGATAAAAGTTTAAGGAGTGTCAAACATGGAAGTATATGCAGATCATGCTGCTACAACCCCAGTCAAACAAGCAGTTATTGAGAAAATGATGGAAATCTATGCAACACACTTTGGAAATCCTTCCTCGATTCATAGTAAGGGTAGAGATGCAAGACGATACTTAGATGAAGCACGCCGAACGGTTGCCAAAACTTTTAATGCGAAACCGAACGAAGTCATTTTTACAAGTGGTGCAACAGAATCTAATAATCTGGCCATTAAAGGCATTGCTTATGATCAGATGAATAAAGGGCAACATATCATCACTACTAAAATCGAACATCATTCAGTACTCCATGTATTTGAGCAACTAGAAAAAGAAGGATTTGACGTAACCTATTTAAATGTAGATAAATCAGGTATGGTTGATTTAGAACAGTTACGACGAGCAATAACAGAAGAGACAATATTGGTGTCTATTATGTTTGTAAACAATGAAATTGGTACGGTTCAACCTATGTATGATATTGATGAAATTATGGCACAATCAAATGCGTATTTTCATGTAGACGCAGTGCAAGCTGTGGGACACTTAGATATTGATTTTCAAGAATTTCATATTGATGCAATGAGCATAACGGCACACAAATTTGGTGGCCCTAAAGGCGTAGGTGCATTATTACTTAAAACGCAGACACCATTAAAATTTCAACAACTAGGCGGAGAGCAAGAAGCTAAGCGTAGGGCTGGAACTGAGAATCTTGCCCAAATTGTCGGATTAGCAGAAGCTTTACAAATATCAAATCAACATAGAGATGAACATAATATTCATTTAATGAATCTGAAAAATTTATTCTTAGTAACACTTCAAGAGCGATCAGTTCCTTTCGAACTAAATGGTTCAATGATTGATACAACCGGTCATATTGTCAATTTATATTTACCTTTTATTGATGTTGAGACAATGCTAACTTTATTAGATTTATCAAACATTTATGTTTCTTCAGGGTCTGCATGTACTGCTGGTACAACAACACCTTCGCATGTATTACAAGCGATGTATGGTGACGACGATAGAGCAAAACATTCAATTAGATTTAGTTTTAATGAACAAACGACAGAACAAGAAATAAAATATATAGCAATGGAAATTCACAAGATTTATCACAAATTTAAGGAGGAAGCATAGTGTCAAACAAAGATACACGAGTAGTTGTAGGTATGTCCGGTGGCGTAGATAGTTCAGTCACTGCACATATATTGAAAGAACAAGGCTATGATGTAATTGGCATTTTTATGAAAAATTGGGATGACACAGATGAAAATGGTGTTTGTACAGCCACTGAAGATTATAATGATGTGATTGCAGTATGTAACCAATTAGGTATTCCATATTATGCAGTTAATTTTGAGAAAGAATATTGGGATAAAGTATTCACATATTTCTTAGATGAATATAAAAAAGGACGTACACCAAACCCCGATGTAATGTGTAATAAGGAAATAAAATTCAAAGCATTTCTTGAACATGCTTTGAAATTAGGCGCAGATTATGTAGCTACAGGCCATTATGCACGTGTGCGTCGCAGTGAAGATGGACATGTAGAAATGCTACGTGGTGTGGATAATAATAAAGACCAAACGTATTTCTTAAATCAATTATCACAAGAACAACTATCGAAAGTGATGTTTCCAATTGGTAACATAGAGAAAAAAGAAGTCCGCCGAATTGCTGAGGAACAAGATTTAGCAACGGCTAAGAAAAAAGATTCTACAGGTATTTGTTTTATAGGAGAACGAAACTTCAAAGAATTTTTATCTCAGTATTTACCAGCACAATCTGGTGAAATGCGCACGCTCGATGGTAGAAAAATAGGGACTCACGCTGGTTTGATGTATTATACTATTGGTCAACGCCATGGTTTAGGTATCGGCGGTGATGGTGATCCTTGGTTTGTAGTAGGCAAAAATCTAAATGATAATGTGCTTTATGTAGAACAAGGTTTCCATCATGAAGCGTTATATAGTGATTATTTAATTGCCTCTGACATTTCATTTATTAATGAAGTTGATCTTGAAAATGGTTTTGAGTGTACGGCAAAATTTAGATATCGTCAAAAAGATACAAAAGTTTTTGTTCAAAAAGAACATGATAATGCGATACGTGTTACATTTGACGAACCAGTACGTGCGATTACACCTGGTCAATCTGTAGTTTTATACGACGGTGATGTCTGTTTAGGTGGCGCAACAATTGACGATGTTTTTAAAGAATCTGGTCAATTGAGCTATGTATTATAAAGGATTGTAGTGTTTGTGAAATTGAAATCGTTAGTCAACTATACAATATAGTAACTAGCGATTTCTTTTTTTGAAATTTATAGTTAAAGATAAGCTGAAAATGTTATAATTAGAAGTCAGAAATGAGGGTTAATTTTGAATCAAGAACAAATTTATAATTTAATTAAACAAGGTAATTTTGAAGCGGCATTGAAGGCACTTTTTGAAAATATTGAAGCAAATCCAAAAGAAGTAGAGAATTACATAAATGCAGGTATATTATTAGCAGAAGCAGGAGAAGTTGAAAAAGCAGAAAAATTCTTCCAACGTGCGATTACATTAGCACCGGAAAATGGTGCAATATATTATAATTTGGCAAATGTTTATTATAATGAAGGACGATTTAATGAAGGTATTAAGCTTTATCAACAAGCATTGAAATTTAATGTTGATACTGTAGATACAAATTATATGATTGGTATGTCATTCAATCAATTAGAAGCTTTTAAAGAAGCATTACCATTTTTAATGACTGCAGCAGAACAAGATCAACGCCAAGATGTCGAGGTTCAATTTCAATATGGTTTAGTATTATGTCATTTAGAAATGTTCGAACAAGCGATAAAACAACTACAACATGTTTTAGAAATAGATAAAAAACATGCAGATGCACTTTATAATTTAGGTCTAGCATCTTATATGCAAACCGAAGATACAGATCAAGCATTAGCATATTTTGAAGAAGCAGTTAAAGTAAATCCGGAACATATGATGAGTCATCATGCAATTAAAACTTTTAAAGCTATCGCAGAGGAGGAATAACTTATGGAAGACCCTACATTATTTAACAATTCAATGATTAAAGGAACCGTTGATGCTATTTTGTTTCAAAATAAAGACAATTTTTATACGGTTTTAAAAGTTGATTTGATTGAATCTAACGAATCATTTGATTCGATGCCGACAATTGTAGGGTTTTTCCCAGAGATTGCTGAAGGAGATGTGTATACATTTAAAGGTCAAGTGGTTACACATGCTAAGTATGGCAAGCAATTAAAAGCTGAAACGTTTGAAAAAGAGCTACCACAAACTAAAGAAGCAATCATAAGTTATCTGTCTAGTGATTTATTTAAAGGTATTGGTAAAAAAACTGCACAAAGTATTGTTAATAAACTTGGTGAGAACGCGATTAATGATATATTAAACGATCCTAGCGTGTTAGAAAAAGTGCCAAGTTTACCTAAAAAGAAACAAAAACAAATAGCGGAACAAATCGCAAGTAATCAAGAGACAGAGCAAATTATCATTCGTTTACATGATTTAGGATTCGGACCTAAGTTAGCAATGGCTATATATCAAGCATATTTAGGAGAAACTTTAAATATTGTTGAACATAAGCCATACCAACTTGTCTATGATGTCAAAGGAATTGGTTTTAATAAAGCGGATACGTTAGCACGTAATGTCGGTATTCATTTCAATGATCCAGAACGATTAAAAGCAGGTATTCTCTATGTGCTTGAGGAAGAATGCATAAAACAAGGACATACATACTTACCAACAAATCAAGTGCTAGAAATGACCCAAAATATGTTATCGCAAGCGCCAAATGAAATCATCGAGCAGGAGCAATTAGAAGATGTAATAAACGAGCTAGTGAGTGATACTAAATTAATTCAACAAGAATATGAAGTGGCCATACCTAGTCTTTATTATTCAGAATTGAAAAGCGTTCAAAACCTTTATCGTAATTTTTCATATACGAATAAATTAAAGGAAATTGAGCAATCAGATTTATTGATGGAAATTGGAGAAATAGAGTCTCGAAATCAAGTGACTTATGCAAATTCTCAAAAAGATGCGTTACAAACTGCTATCAATTCTAAAGTTATGTTGCTTACAGGTGGACCAGGTACCGGAAAAACAACTGTAATTAAAGGTATTGTAGAACTATATGCAGAAATTCATGGCTTATCACTGGATTACGATGACTACCAAAATGATGATTATCCAGTTGTATTAGGTGCACCGACTGGAAGAGCATCTAAACGTTTAGCTGAGTCTACTGGACTAGAAGCAATGACCATTCATCGCTTGATAGGCTGGAACCAAGATACACAGCCAGAAGATATTTTAGAAAATGAAATTACGGCAAAGCTCATTATTATAGATGAGATGTCTATGGTTGATACGTGGTTGTTCCATCAATTTTTAAATGCTGTTCCTATTGATGCTCAAATCATATTAGTAGGAGATGAAGATCAATTACCATCAGTTGGTCCAGGACAAGTATTTAAAGATTTAATAGATTCTAAAGTCATTCCAAGAGTGAATTTGACTGAAGTATATAGACAACAAGACGGGTCTAGCATTATTGAATTGGCACATAGAATGAAGTTAGGTGAACCTATAGACATCACGCAACGGTTTCATGATCGTAATTTCATTAATTGTACGACTGATCAAATTCCAACTGTTGTAGAAAAAGTAGTGTCAAGTGCTGTAAAAAAAGGTTATGACATGAGTGATATTCAAGTTTTAGCGCCGATGTACAAAGGTTCGGCTGGTATCAAAAAGTTAAATACTGTATTGCAAGATATTTTGAATCCTAAGGAAAAAGACACGAGAGAAATTGAATTCGGAGATGTCGTGTTTAGAAAAGGGGATAAAGTATTACAGCTTGTAAATAGACCAAGTGACAACATTTTTAATGGTGATATTGGTGTTATCGTAGGAATTTTTTGGGCTAAAGAAAACGCCTTAAATAAAGATGTATTGGTCGTTGATTTCGAAGGTAATGAAATCACATTTGTGCGTCAAGATTTATTAGAGTTAACACATGCATATTGCACTTCTATTCATAAATCCCAAGGCTCAGAATTCCCTATTGTTATCATGCCAATGGTTAAGCAGTATTTTAGAATGTTACAGAAGCCAATCCTATATACTGGATTAACGCGTGCCAAGCAATCTCTCGTATTTTTAGGAGATCCACAGGCATTTGATATTGGATTGAAAACACATGGGCAAGCAAGGATGACGCAACTATGCACCTTCTTAAAAGCTTATTTTACTAATGAAGATGCGCAACTGTCGGATAATGAAAGTGTTGATGAAATGTTTGATTCCGATATGATATTAACTGAAGCGAACATTTACCACATAAATCCTATGATTAATATGGGACAAATGACACCGTATGACTTTGTTGAAGATTGACATTATCAACGAAAATAAATACAATATAATTAACTTCGCATAAAGATGAGTAAACTATATGAACCATAAAGAGATGTACTGGTTGGTGTAAAGTACAGTAAGTATAGTTGAACGCTACTTTATGTCAGGATGCATAATAACTAATTGAGTGATAAGTGTACATTAGTAAATTGTAAGAAACCCTACTGTTAACATGCAGACCAACAGCATAATTTGGGTTGTTTTACTAATACTTATAACTAGGGTGGTACCGCGAAACGTTCGTCCCTTTTATGAGGATGGGCGTTTTTTTATTTAATTTTTATTAACTCACCAATTTAATTGAGCTGAGATGGAGGGATTTTAAGTATGAAGAACTTAAAAGCAAGTGAAATTAGACAAAACTTTATTGATTATTTTGTAGAAAAGGGACATATGGTTGAGCCGTCTGCACCACTTGTGCCGATAGATGATGATTCATTATTATGGATTAATTCAGGTGTAGCAACACTAAAAAAATATTTCGATGGTAGAGAAACGCCGAAAAAGCCACGAATTGTAAATTCTCAAAAAGCTATTCGTACAAATGATATTGAAAATGTTGGTTTTACAGCACGTCATCATACATTTTTTGAAATGCTTGGTAATTTTTCAATAGGTGATTATTTTAAAAAAGAAGCCATTGAATTTGCATGGGAATTTTTAACAAGTGAAAAATGGATGGCGATGGATCCGAAATTATTATATGTAACTATTCATCCAGAAGATGTAGAAGCATATCGCATATGGAATGAAGAAATTGGTTTAGAAGAAAGCAGAATTATTCGTATTGAAGGTAATTTCTGGGATATTGGTGAAGGACCATCAGGACCAAATACAGAAATATTCTATGATAGAGGCGATGCATTTGGTGAGAATGATCCAGTAGAAGAAATGTATCCAGGTGGTGAAAATGAACGATATTTAGAAGTATGGAATCTTGTATTTAGTGAATTTAATCATAATAAGGATCATACTTACACGCCATTACCTAATAAAAATATTGATACAGGTATGGGATTGGAAAGAATGGCATCAATCGCCCAAAATGTACGTACGAATTACGAAACAGATTTATTTATGCCGATCATTCATGAGGTAGAAAATGTATCAGGTAAAACATATTTAGAAAATGACAACTATGATGTTGCTTTCAAAGTCATTGCTGATCATATCCGTACAATTGCATTCGCAATTGCTGATGGTGCGTTACCTGCAAATGAAGGTAGAGGATATGTATTACGTCGCTTACTCCGTCGCGCAGTAAGATTTAGTCAATCTCTTGATATTAATGAACCGTTCATGTATCAATTAGTGGATATTGTAGCAGAAATTATGGAACCTTATTACCCAAATGTAAAAGAAAAAGCTGACTTTATTAAACGTGTTATAAAATCAGAAGAAGAACGTTTCCATGAAACTTTGGAAGAAGGTTTAACAATTTTAAATAATCTAGTTGCTCAAGCGAAATCAACCTCACAAGAAATTAGTGGTAAAGATGCATTTAAATTATATGATACGTATGGTTTTCCAATTGAATTGACAGAAGAAATTGCAACACAAGAAAACTTAGCTGTCGACATGAAGACATTTGAAGTTGAAATGCAACAACAACGTGATAGAGCTAGACAAGCTAGACAAAATTCACAATCTATGCAAATTCAAAGTGAAGTATTAAAAAATATTACGACTGAAAGTACATTTGTTGGTTACGATGTGATGGATAAAGTATCTACGATTACTGACATGATTCATAATGGTGAAATCGTTGAAAGTGCAGAAGCCGGAGATACGATTTACTTTGTACTTAAAGAAACACCATTTTACGCAGTAAGTGGTGGTCAAGTAGCTGACCAAGGTACAATTAGTAATGAAAATTTTGAAATTGCTGTAACCGAAGTAACGAAAGCACCAAATGGTCAAAATCTTCACAAAGGTGAAGTACAATTTGGTACTGTAACAACTGGTGCAGAGGTTTCAGCAAGCGTTAACCATAAAGAGCGTCGTTCAATTAAGAAAAATCATAGTGCGACACATTTATTACATGCCGCATTAAAAGAAGTACTAGGCGACCATGTTAACCAAGCCGGTTCACTTGTTGAAGCAGATCGTTTAAGATTTGACTTTTCACATTTCGGACCAATGACAGAAGATGAAATTGAACAAGTAGAACGCAGAGTAAATGAAGAGATTTGGAATAGTATTGATGTAGATATTCAAGAAATGCAAATTGACGAAGCGAAACAACTAGGCGCAATGGCTTTATTTGGTGAAAAATACGGTGATGTTGTCAGAGTAGTAAATATGGCACCATATTCTATCGAACTTTGTGGTGGTATCCATGTAAATAATACGTCAGAAATTGGTTTGTTCAAAATTGTAAGCGAATCAGGAACAGGTGCTGGTGTTCGTCGTATTGAAGCCTTAACAGGTAAATCAGCTTTCTTATATCTTGAAACAATTCAATCACAATTTAATGCAGTTAAATCTCAAGTTAAAGTTAAATCAAATGATCAAGTATTAGAAAAAATTATACAGATGCAGTCTGATGAAAAAGAACTTGCAAAACAATTGGAACAAAAAAATAAAGAAGTTACTGCATTGAAAATGGGGGACATTACTGATCAAGTCGAAGAAATCAATGGTCTAAAAGTACTTGCTACAGAAGTAGAAGTTCCAAACGCCAAAGCAATTCGTGAAACTATGGATGATTTTAAATCTAAATTACAAGACGTGATTATTGTACTTATCAGTGAGGTAGATGGTAAAGTGGCGTTAGTCGCTACTGTTCCAAAATCAATGACAGATAAAGTAAAAGCTGGTGAAATCATTAAAAACATGGCACCGATTGTTGGCGGAAAAGGCGGCGGACGCCCTGATATGGCACAAGGTGGCGGTACTGAACCTGAGAAAATAACAGAATCATTACGTTTCATTAAAGATTACATTAAATCGCTATAACTTCAGACAAAACTAATGTAGAATGTAAACAAGAACGTTTTTACTTGCATAATAAGGAGTGTTATACATGGAAAATTTTGATAAAACAATGAAATTTAGTTATGATGAAATTCCAAAAGAAGATGTCAAAACAGTACTACAAAATGTCTATAATACATTAGCTGAAAGAGGCTATAACCCAGTCAATCAAATAGTAGGTTATTTATTATCTGGTGATCCGGCTTATATTCCACGTAATAATGAAGCTAGAAATCAAATTCGTCGTATAGATCGTGATGATATTATGGAAGAATTAGTTTCTAGTTATGTGCAAGAGAAATCTAATTAATTTATGTTAAAGCATAAAATCATTGGACTAGATGTAGGTAGTAAAACTGTAGGCATTGCAATAAGTGATCTTATGGGTTGGACAGCCCAGGGATTAGACACACTCCGTATAGACGAAGAAAATAATGATTTAGGTATAGATCAACTCGTTGAAATTATAAAAAGAGAAAAAGTTGGGACAGTAGTTATTGGTTTACCTAAAAATATGAACAATTCTATTGGCTTTAGAGGCGAAGCTTCGTTACAATACAAGGAGCAACTACAAGAATCATTGCCATCCTTAGAAATAATCATGTGGGACGAGCGTTTAAGTACTATGGCGGCTGAGCGTTCATTGTTAGAAGCGGATGTTTCTCGAGAGAAACGTAAAAAAGTCATTGATAAAATGGCGGCCGTGTTTATCTTACAAGGCTATTTAGATTCTTTACAATAAAAAGGAGCGTTTAATAATGACAGAACACAATCACAATTCAGAACTAGAAATTAACAATGAAGAGGAATTATTAACTTTATACGATGAAGAAGGAAATGAAGTTCTTTATCGCAAAGTATTAGAATTTTTCCATCCTGAATTTAAAAAAGAGTATGTGATTCTTGCAGAAGAAGGCGCAGAATCAGATGATGATGATTTAATTGAATTAGTTCCAATGATCAATGAACCTGACGAAAACGGTGAAGGTGGTAAATTTTTACCAGTTGAAACTGATGAAGAATGGGATATGATTGAAGAAGTTGTGAACACTGAAATGGATGATCACGACCACGAATAATTTAGAATTAAATTTAAAATCACTAAGATAAATTTATGATTTTAAATTAATGTTTTGTTTATCTAACAGTTCAAATATTTTAGTATGAGAGTCACAAGCATGTATATTGATGCTTGTGGCTTTTTTGTATCGTAGAAAGTGTGGAATCATTTATTACAATTATAACTCAAAACGATGAGACTAGAGTTAATGCATTAAATAATACTTATATTATCTATGCGTTTGTGGTAAAATATATAAAGTTAAATTTAATCGTACGCTTATTTGAAAATAAGTTATATACATAAATTTAAACAACTCATATGTGTATACATAAACAGTGATAATTAAAACTCAATCAGTCGTAAGTGGCTGATTTATTTTTATTGTTTAAATAAAAGGTATCATTTTACATTAAAGGAAGTTCTGAAAAATGGAAAACAACGAATCCTATTTATTGAATTTACATAAGCATACAGACAATGATATTGAAAGTTTAAGAGCATATGCGGAAATGCACCAAGTACCGATTGTAGATAGATTAACATTAGATATGATTAAACAATTAATTCGACTACATAAGCCTTTGAATATACTTGAAATTGGTACAGCAATCGGCTACAGCGCAATGCAATTTGCTTCAGTAGCAAGTGATATACATGTAACGACAATCGAACGTAATATTGAAATGCAACAAAAAGCTCAAGAAAATTTTAATCAATTTGGTTATACGTCACAAATAAGAATGATACAGGGAGACGCTTTAGAACAATTTTCAAAAGTTAATGATCGTACCTATGATATGATATTTATTGATGCTGCCAAAGCGCAATCTAAAAAGTTTTTTGAATTGTATACACCATTATTAAAAGTTGGTGGTTTAGTTATTACAGATAATGTGCTTTATCATGGATTTGTTTCTGATATATCAGTTGTGCGAACACGAAATGTACGTCAGATGGTTAAAAAAGTTATTGAGTATAATGAATGGTTAATGAATAATCCAGCTTATACAACTAATTTTTTAAATATGGATGATGGTTTAGCAATTTCAATTAAAGGAGAATTACAATGACAGAATTATTAGTAACACCGAAATCTGTTGCTCATATAGAGACATTAATTGAAAAAGGTGCAGATGCTTTTGTTATAGGTGAACAAAAATTTGGACTAAGACTTGCCGGAGAATTCGATAAGCAAGCCATGCAGCAAGCTGTTGAATTAATCCATCGTAATGGAAAAAAGGCATATGCAGCAGTAAATGGCATTTTTCATAATTATCATTTGAATGCGCTTGAAGCATATATTGGATTTTTACATGAAGTCAAAGTTGATCGTATAATTTTTGGTGATCCTGCTGTTGTCATGTTTGTAAAAGATCAAACTAATCCGATCCCATTAAATTGGGATGCAGAAGCATTAGTAACAAACCATTTTCAATGTAACTATTGGGGCAAAAAAGGTGCGCAACGTGCTCAACTAGCTAGAGAGTTAAGCTTAGAAGAAATTATTAATATAAAAAAGCACGCTAATGTGGAAATCGAAGTACAAGTACACGGTATGACTTGTATGTTCCAATCAAAACGCATGCTATTAGGTAATTATTATACTTTCCAAGAGCGACAAATGAAGATTGAACGTAATAAAGAAGCTAATGAATTATTGTTATATGACGAAGAGCGTGATAATAAATATCCAGTTTATGAAGATTATAATGGCACTCATATTATGTCACCTAATGATATTTGTCTTATTGAAGAATTGGATTCATTATTAGAAGTAGGCATTGATGCATTAAAAATAGATGGTGTCTTGCAAACTGAAGAGTATATCAATGTATGCACAGAACAATATCGTGAAGCTATAGATTTATATAACGAAGACCCTGAAGCATATGATGATGAAAAATTCATGCTTGTCGACCCGATTGAAGAAATTCAACCAGAACACCGTCCTTTCGACGAAGGCTTTTTATATAAACAAACAGTATATTGATGGAGGCGAAACAGTGAAAATTTTAGAAGAAATAAATACTCAGAACACACCTAAAATAAAGAAACCTGAGCTTCTAGCCCCAGCTGGAAATTTAGAAAAACTTAAAATTGCCGTACATTATGGTGCAGATGCTGTCTTCTTAGGAGGCCAAGCATATGGCTTAAGATCTAATGCTGATAATTTTACTATGGCTGAAATAAAAGAAGGCGTTGAATTTGCAAATAAATATGGCGCTAAAATATATATTACGACGAATATTATAGCGCATGATGAAAATATGGACGGTTTAGAAGAATATTTACGTGATTTAGCTGCAGCCGGTGCAACAGGTATCATCGTTGCAGATCCATTAATTATAGAAACTTGTAAGCAAGTTGCGCCAGAACTTGAGATTCATTTATCTACGCAACAGTCACTTTCTAATTATAAAGCTGTTGAATATTGGAAAGAAGAAGGTTTAGATAGAGTTGTATTAGCCCGTGAAACAGGTGCAATGGAAATGAAAGAAATGAAAGAAAAAGTTGATATTGAAATTGAAGCTTTCATTCATGGTGCAATGTGTATTGCATATTCAGGCAGATGTACATTGAGTAATCATATGACTGCACGTGACTCTAATAGAGGTGGATGTTGCCAAAGTTGTCGCTGGGATTATGATTTGTTAGAAGTAGATAATGAAGGGGAACTAGATTTATTTTATGCTGACAATGATGTTGCACCTTTTGCAATGAGTCCTAAAGATTTAAAATTAATTGAATCTATACCTAATATGATGGACATTGGCGTGGACTCGTTGAAAATCGAAGGACGTATGAAGTCTATTCATTACATTGCTACTGTTGTATCAGTTTATAGAAAAGTTATTGATGCTTATGCTGCAGATCCAGAACATTTTAAAATTAAACCTGAATGGTTAATTGAATTAGATAAATGTGCAAACCGTGATACTGCTTCAGCATTTTTTGAAGGAACACCTGGTTACGAAGAGCAAATGTTTGGCCAACAGAATAAGAAAAATTCAGATTATGACTTTTGTGGACTTGTATTAGATTATGATGAAACATCAAATATTGCCACAATCCAGCAACGTAATAAATTTGAACCAGGCCAAGAAATTGAATTTTTTGGTCCTGAAATAGATACGTTCCGACAAGTAGTACACACAATTTATGACGAAGAAGGAAATGAACTTGATGCCGCGCGACATCCATTACAAATTGTGCAATTAAAGGTCGATCGTCCAATTTATAAAAACAATATGATGAGAAAGGAAATTGGATAATGAAAAGCACAACAATTATAGGTATTGCAGGCGGTTCAGGTTCTGGTAAAACATCAGTTACAAATGAAATAATGAAGAATTTAGAAGGGCATAGTGTTGCACTATTGGCTCAAGACTATTATTATAAAGACCAATCACATTTAACGTTTGATGAACGTTTAGAAACGAATTATGACCATCCGTTTGCTTTCGATAATGATTTATTGATTGAAAACCTAAATGATTTAAGAAATGGCAAACAGGTTGAAGTGCCGACATATGATTATACAAATCATACTCGAAGTAAAGAAACGATTGCATTTGAGCCAAAAGATGTTATTATCGTAGAAGGCATATTTGCACTTGAAAATAAAACGTTACGTGATTTAATGGATGTTAAAATTTATGTTGATACTGACGCTGATTTACGCATTTTAAGACGGTTATTAAGAGATACCGAAGAGCGTGGGCGTACAATGGAGTCAGTTATTAATCAATATTTAAATGTAGTACGTCCAATGCACAACCAATTCATTGAACCTACTAAAAGGTATGCGGATATTATTATCCCAGAAGGTGGTAGTAATAAAGTCGCAATTGACATTATGACTACAAAGATTCAAACTTTAGTAAGTAAACAATAGACTGTATAGGTAAAGGAAGATGACATAATGGAAAATCAAAAACAATATCCAATGACTCAAGAAGGTTACGATAAATTAGAAAAAGAATTAGAAGAATTAAAAACGGTTAAAAGACCAGAAGTAGTTGAAAAAATTAAAGTAGCACGTTCATTCGGTGACTTATCAGAGAACTCTGAGTACGATGCGGCAAAAGATGAACAAGGCTTCATAGAACAAGATATCCAACGCGTAGAACATATGCTACGCAATGCGCTTATCATCGAAGATACAGGTGATAACAATGAAGTACAATTAGGTAAAACTGTAACAATCGTAGAATTACCTGGTGACGAAGAAGAAGAATATCAAATCGTTGGTTCAGCAGAATCTGATGCATTTAAAGGTAAAATTTCTAATGAATCACCAATGGCTAAGAGCTTAATTGGTAAAAAATTAGATGACGAAGTACGTGTAGCTCTACCTAATGGTGGAGAAATCAATGTGAAAATTGTTAATATCAAATAAAATTTATTATCCATCCCTCAAACATTTCCCAATGTGTGAGGGATTTTTCATTATAAAATATTTCTGTATTATTTTTATCATTTCTTTTAAGAATACTGATTTTTGAATAAAATCATATAATTTATAGTTGAGATAAATTATTTTTGTATTTATCAAGTGAATTCGGTTTTATTATTAAAGACGATAATTATTTGCTATTAAACAGAGTTTTATTGTAAATGATATAATACTAATGTTAAGCACACAATTTAGTTTGATTTTATAATTAATTGTAAGTGTTTACAAAGGGGGAGAGAACGTTTTGGAATATAAAATAATAAATGAACAAACAATTATGATTTATTTTGAAGAACAAATTGACCCAACAACGTTTAAAAAAGTTCAACAAATTGAAAAATATATAAAAGAACAACAACATCCAGCAATTATTGAAATGATACCTTCATATCGTGCATTAATGTTAAATATAGATGTAACGCATAGTGATTCAAATCAGATTATTTCAGACTTGAACCTAGAAAATTATCAAGATGCAGACGATGTTCAAATGAATAAGAATAATAAAATTATATATTTACCTGTCTGTTATGGTGGCGAATATGGTGAAGATATAGAAACTGTAGCGAAATATCATCAGTTAGATATTAAAGATGTAATACGCATACATAGTGAAAATGCATATTTAATTTATATGTTAGGTTTTATGCCAGGTTTCCCATTTTTAGGTGGCTTGGATGAACAATTACATACACCTCGAAGAAAAGAACCAAGAACACGTATTCCATCTGGATCTGTAGGTATTGCCAATAATCAAACTGGATTGTATCCAAAAGCTTCACCTGGTGGGTGGCAAATTATTGGAAGAACACCTATTCAAGTATTTGATGCAAAGCGAAGCCCTATGTGCTTATATGCCCCAGGAGACAAGATAAAATTCTATGCTATAGATGAACAAACATTTAAACAAATAGAGAGCGAACAGTCAGGGCAACAATTCAATATTGAAAAGTGGGTGAGGTTACAAGATGAGTATTAAAGTTTTAAATCCAGGTTTATTCAGTACAATCCAAGATGAAGGTAGAATTGGATACCAAGATCAAGGTTTTTCAGCTGCAGGTGCACTTGACAATTATGCATTTCGGCTTGCTCAAACGCTCATAAACAATGATGGCCCAGCTATTGAATGTACGATATTCGGACCTACGCTTCAATTTCTAGAAGATAATACTTTTGCAATAACTGGTGCACAATTTGACGCACAACTTAATGAAAAAGCAATTTCACATCAAACTGTAATTGCTGCCAAACGTGGAGATATTTTAACATTAAATTCAGCACGAGTGGGTGCAAGAGCATATATAGTATTTGGTAAGCCTATTGATGTCCCGTTAATTGCAGAAAGCTATTCAACACACACTCATAGTCAAATAGGTGGATATGAAGGACGCGCACTTAAATCTGGTGATACACTTCAGATTAGAAAACAAGGTGATTATATGTCACATATCGGTCTGACTGTTCCTGTAGAAATACCATTATCAGATACGATACATATTATAGAAGGGCCTCAGTTTGATAGCTTTGATGATGAAGCAAAAGTTCAATTGACTTCAAATTCATTTAAAATATCTGAAAAGTCAGACCGAATGGGCTTTCGATTACAAGGGTCAAATATTGCACCTAAAGAAAGTGCCGATATTATTTCGGAACCAGTGGCATTAGGTAGTATACAAGTCCCAGACGACGGCAATCCAATTATTTTATTAAATGATAAACAAACTGTAGGTGGTTATACAAAAATAGCGACTGTTTGTGTAGCAGATTTAGAAATACTAGCACAGAAAAAACCTAGTGAAACAATAGATTTTCAATGGATAACTGTGGCGCAAGCAAACGAAAAACTCAAAGAAAAAGAACGCAAGTTTGCAGAAAAACAAGAACAATTATCAGAATCACCAATTTTTGATTTATCACAAATGAGACATACGTCTTCACGTATTAATAAATTGCTTAAAGGAGAATTGTAATGAATTACGAAAAAGTAGAAAAATTAATCAAGTTAGCTAAAGAAAATGACGTTAAAAAGTTTAAATTCAAAGATTTTGATAGTGAAATAGAGTTAGATTTTACAGAAGATAACGGTTATCAGCAACCGTTAAACAATATACAACAACATAGTGGTGATATGAAATCAAATAATGACTCAGTAAAGAATAAAACTGAAAGTCAATATCAAGAAATTAAATCACCAATGGTCGGCACATTTTTCTTACAAGATGAAAAGGAATTAACAAATCCTGTAATAGAAGTTGGTGACGAAATTAATAAAGGGGATATCATAGGTTATATTGAAGCTATGAAAGTCATGAACGAAATAACAAGTGATGTATCAGGCGTGGTTGAAGAAATATTAGTGCAACATGGAACAAATGTTGAATATAACCAGGTCATTGTAAATGTAAAGTAATTTGAGAAAGGGGTGTTTGCATTGTACCGTTGTTTAATTGCAAATAGAGGAGAAATAGCAGTAAGAATTATACGGGCTTGTAGAGAAATGGATATCGAAACGGTTGCAATATACGCATTAGGGGATGAAAATAGCTTACACGTAAGCTTAGCCGACCAAGCAATATGTATTGGTGAAGCTAACCCGCTAGATAGTTATTTAAATCAAGCGCGAATTATTAGCGCAGCAAAAATCACTCAGGCTAACGCGATTCATCCAGGTTATGGCTTTTTATCGGAGAGTGCTTCTTTTGCTCAAAAAGTAGAAGAAAATGGCATACACTTTATAGGTCCTACGTATGAAACAATGGAAATGATGGGAGACAAAATCACGGCACGTCAAACTGTTGATAATGCTAACGTACCTATTATACCAGGATCAACCAAAGCTATTGAATCCATTGAAGAAGTGAAAACAATTGCCAAAGAGATTGAATATCCACTTGTGTTAAAAGCAGCTAGTGGTGGTGGTGGCAAAGGGATACGTATAGTCAAATCAGAAGACATGCTTGAAAAGGCCTATAAAGAAGCAAAAAGTGAAGGTAAAAAATACTTTGATGATGATCGTATATATGTTGAAGCATTTATTCCAGTAGCAAAACATGTTGAGGTTCAAGTTATAGGTGACGGTAAAGATAATTATATTCATTTAGGTGAAAGAGATTGTTCAGTACAGAGAAAAAATCAAAAACTCATTGAAGAATCACCTTGTGCAGCAATATCAGAAAGTATGCGAGAACAAATGTGTAGTGATGCTGTCAAAGTAGCACGTGCTTCACAGTATCGTAGTGCAGGTACTATTGAATATCTAGTCACTGATGATGCATATTATTTTATTGAGATGAATGCACGTATCCAAGTTGAACATACCGTAACTGAAATGAGAGCAAATCGTGATTTACTCCAAGCACAGTTATATTTAATGCAACACGGAGAGCTCCCATTTTCTCAAAAGGATATTATATTTGATGGTCATGTAATTGAAGCTAGAATTAATGCAGAAAATCCCGAAAAACAATTTCAACCTTCACCAGGTAAAGTTGAAAACCTCCACTTGCCACAAGGTTTTAATATTCGTGTTGATAGTTTACTTTATTCAGGTTATCAAGTTTCGCCAAACTATGATTCGCTTGTAGCAAAAGTTATTGTCAAATCGTCATCGAGAACACTAGCCATTAAAAAATTAAAAGTTGCATTAGATGAAATGGTCATTGATGGCTTTACAACAACAGCCGACTTTTTATATGCAGTGTTATCATATCCTGAATATGCCAATGGTGATGCGAGCAATGTTGATATCAAATTTTTAGATAGACATCAAATTATAAAGGAGGAAACTTAAGTGAAAGTAGACTTAAATTGTGATTTAGGTGAAGCATTCGGAAATTATTCATTTGGTGGAGATGGACAAATTATACCGCTCATTACTTCAGCAAATATTGCTTGTGGTTTTCATGCTGGTGACCAATCTGTCATGAATAAAACGGTACAACTTGCTAAAGAAAATAAAGTTGGCATTGGCGCACATCCAGGACTTCCAGATCTACAAGGATTTGGTCGTAGAAATATGGACTTTTCAACAAAAGAAATTTATGATATTGTGGTTTATCAACTTGGTGCGCTTAACGGTTTTTGTCAAATTCATAATGTCAAAATTAACCATGTTAAACCACATGGTGCACTATATCAGATGGGTGCAAGAGATAAAGACATCGCAAAAGCAATAGCACAAGCAGTTTATGATTTCGATCCTGAAATTATATACATAGGGCTATCTAATACATTTTTAATTACTGAGGCTCAACGCGTTGGATTAACTACTGCATCGGAGGTATTCGCAGATAGACGTTACGAAGATGACGGCCAGTTAGTGAGTAGAAAAGAAAGTGATGCATTAATTACTGATACTAACGAAGCGATTAATCAAGTTGTAAATATGGTTAAATTTCAAAAGGTTATTACAAAAAATAATAACACGATAGAAATTCAAGCAGATACAATTTGTGTTCATGGAGATGGTGAACACGCTTTTAATTTTGTATCTAAAATTAAAGAAAGATTAATGAAAGAAGGCGTTTCAATTTCAAGGCTAGGGGGCTAATTCAATGCAAGGGAAGTCGAAGTTAGAAGAGAATGATTTTAAGTTTACAAAAAATCATAAAAGGTTATTATTAGGTTCTGTATTTTTAATGGCTACATCAGCCATAGGACCAGCATTCTTGACACAAACTGCTGTATTTACGGCACAGTTTGCATCAAGTTTTGCATTTGCAATTTTACTATCTATATTAATTGATATAGGGGCACAAATTAACATTTGGCGTGTACTTGTTGTAACTGGAAAACGCGGCCAGGAAGTTTCTAATGAAATCTTACCTGGACTTGGGACCGTTATTTCAATACTAATAGCGATTGGTGGTTTTGCTTTCAATATCGGTAATATTGCTGGAGCTGGGCTTGGTTTAAATGCAATATTTGGTTTAGATGTAAGAATTGGAGCTGCAATTACAGCGGTATTATCTATTGGTATATTCGTAAGTAAAAGTGGTCAAAAAATCATGGATGTCGTAACAATGTTCTTAGGTTTATTGATGATTTTAGTAATCGCATTTGTTATGTTTAAAGCTAATCCACCATATGCAGATGCTGCACAACATTTAGTAATGCCTGAACAACCACTTGCATTGGTATTACCAATTATTACATTAGTAGGTGGTACAGTTGGAGGTTATATCACTTTTGCAGGTGCACACAGAATATTAGATTCTGGTATTAAAGGTAAAGAGTATTTGCCCTTTGTAAATAGAGCGGCAGTGTCTGGTATTTTAACAACAGGAGTTTTACGTACTTTACTATTTTTAGCAGTACTCGGCGTTGTTGTAACTGGAGTTACATTAAATTCAGAAAACCCACCTGCGTCAGTATTTGAACATGTACTTGGTCCAGTAGGACGTAATATATTTGGTGTCGTACTGTTTGCAGCAGCGATGTCATCTGTAATTGGTTCGGCATACACAAGTGCTACGTTCATGAAGACGTTGCATAAGACTTTTTATAATAAAACAAATATTATTGTTATAAGTTTCATCGTTATTTCGACGATTGTATTCTTATTCTTAGGTAAACCAGTTACATTATTAATTGTAGCAGGTGCGTTAAACGGATTAATTTTACCAATTACTTTAGGTACAATATTAATTGCAAGTAAACGAAAATCAATTGTGGGTGATTATAAACACCCTACATGGATGCTCATATTCGGCATCGTAGCTGTCATCGTGACAATTGTGACAGGCATCTTCTCACTTCAAGGATTAACGGAATTATTCGGAAGTTAATATGTAAATTTTTTGAACCTGAAAGCAACTTATTTGAATGTTGCTTTCAGGTTTTTATTATGTATTATGAATTAACAAATTTTTTTAATAGTTGTTGAACTCGTTTTTATATAAAATAATCGAACAATGATCGAGGTATACCACTAAATGTGGTAGAATAACAAAGGCTAGGATTTTAAGATGAGGTGAATGATAGTGATAGGTATTATTGGTGCTATGGAAGAAGAAGTAGCAATCTTAAAAGATAAAATTGTAGAATTAGAAGAAATTAACATTGCGCATGTCAAATTTTATAAAGGTTTATTACATGACAAAGAAGTCGTAGTAACTCAAAGTGGTATTGGTAAAGTAAATGTTGCCATTTCAACTACGATACTTATACAACGATTTAACCCAACATTAATTATTAATACAGGATCTGCAGGTGCGCTTGATACGTCTTTAAATGTAGGTGATGTCGTTATAAGTGATATGGTTGCATATCATGATGCTGATGCTCGTGCGTTTGGTTATCAATTAGGCCAGATTCCACAAATGCCTGCACAATTCGTAGCAGATAAACACTTAATTGAACTTGCAATTGAAGCAATAGACAAACAAAATTTAACCGCAAAAACTGGACTGATTGTAAGTGGTGATAGTTTTATTGGCACAGCTGAACAACGTTCCGCAATAAAAACAAATTTCCCACAAGCTATGGCTGCAGAAATGGAAGCAACTGCAATCGCACAAACATGTTATCAATTTAATTTACCGTTTATCATTACAAGAGCGATTTCAGATTTAGCAGATGGAGATGCCGGTATTACATTTGAAGCATTTTTAGAAAAAGCAGCAATTTCCTCCAGTGAAATTGTTGATCGTTTAATTAAATCTATATAAAAAGGTGAAAATAAAATGGGTATGATAAAGAAATATTTTATGCCAAATGAATACGTGCAATCTATTTTTCAAATAGATATTGAAAAACTTGCCGCATCTGGTGTGAAAGGTATAATTACAGATTTGGATAATACTCTTGTTGGTTGGGATGTTGCTGATCCAACAGAAGCAGTGAGAGCATGGTTTGAAAAAGCCAAAGAAGCTGGCATTAAAGTGACTATTGTTTCAAATAACAATGAGCAACGTGTGGGTAGCTTTTCAAAATCTTTGAAAGTAGATTATATATTTAAAGCGAAAAAACCAAGAGGTCGTGCTTTTAAACAAGCATCTGTTTTAATGGAATTAAAGCCAGAAGAAATCGTGGTAATTGGCGATCAAATGTTGACAGATGTATTTGGTGGTAACAGACGTGGCTTATTTACTATAATGGTTGTACCAGTTAAAAAAACAGACGGATTTATAACGAAATTTAATAGACTTATCGAACGTAGATTATTACAACACTTTAGAAAAAAAGGTTATATTACATGGGAGGAAAACTGATTGGCAGATACTGAAATTTTAAAATGTATCGGTTGTGGTGCACCATTACAATCTGAAGATACCAATGCGCCGGGGTATGTACCGGAAAGCAATTTATATAGAGAAGATGTTATTTGTAAACGTTGCTTTAGATTGAAAAATTACAATGAAGTTCAAGATGTTGGTTTAGATAGTGAAGACTTTTTAAACTTATTAAACGGTCTTGCTGATAAAAAAGGCATAGTTGTGAATGTTGTTGATGTTTTTGATTTTGAAGGGTCGTTTATTAATGCAATCAAACGTATTGTTGGCAATAAACAAATTATTTTAGTCGCAAATAAACTAGATTTATTGCCAAAGCAAATTAATAAACGCCGCGTTAAAGAATGGCTGAAAAAAACGGCGCGTAAATATGGTTTAGAAGCAGAAGAAGTGGTTTTAATTTCTGCAGAAAAAAATGAGGGTATCGATGATTTATTATATTCAATAGATTCATTGAGAAATAATGATGATGTTTATATTGTAGGGACAACAAATGTTGGGAAATCTACTTTGATTAATAAATTAATTGAACGTAGTGTTGGTGAAAAAGATGTAGTTACAACTTCTAGATTCCCAGGTACGACATTAGATATGATTGATATACCATTAGATGATACTTCATTCATGTTTGATACACCAGGTGTTATTCAAGAACATCAAATGACACATTACGTTACTGAAAAAGAACTAAAAACTATAATGCCGAAAAAAGAAGTAAAGCAACGCATTTATCAACTTAATGAAGGTCAAACTCTATTTTTTGGTGGCCTAGCACGTATAGATTATGTCAGTGGTGGAAAGCGTCCGTTAGTATGTTATTTTTCAAATGAACTTAATATTCATCGTACAAAAACGGAAAATGCGAATGATTTATGGCGTAATCAATTAGGTGCAGTTTTGTCTCCACCTAACAATCCTGAACATTTTGATTTGCAAAATGTAAAAGCTGTACGTTTAGAGACTGGAAAGGAAAAACGAGATGTAATGATTTCTGGACTAGGTTTTATAACGATTGATGAAGGGGCTAAAGTAATTGTACGTGTTCCCAAAAATGTTGATGTAGTTTTAAGAAATTCAATTATGTAAGGTGGGGTCATTTTGAAATATGCTGTGATTGGTCATCCCATTGACCATTCCTTATCGCCAGTAATGCATAATGCTAATTTCACAGCATTGAATTATAAAGCGAACTATGAAGCTTTAAATATTCCAGAAACTGATTTTCATTTAATTAAAGAAATTATTGATGAAAAATCAATTGCTGGTTTTAATGTGACAATACCGCACAAAGAAAGAATTATTCCTTTTTTAGACGAAATTGATGAACAATCAAAAACTGTAGGTGCTGTTAATACCGTTAAAATAAAAAATGGTAAATGGATTGGCTACAATACGGATGGTATTGGTTATGTAACTGGATTAAATCAAATATATCCTGATTTGAAAAATGCTTCGATTTTGATTTTAGGTGCTGGCGGTGCAAGTAAAGGTATCGCTAATGAACTTTCAAAATATGTTGATTATAAATTAACTGTAGCAAATAGGTCGAAGCAACGTTTTAAACATTGGACATTGGATATTAACAAGATAAGTTTAGAGGAAGCCGAAGCAGATTTAGCATCATTTGATATTATTATTAATACGACTCCAGCAGGTATGAATCAAAACAAGGATATAGTGATTGATTTGGAACGTTTAGATGTCCGAACACTTGTGAGCGACATTGTATATGTACCTTTTAAAACACCGATATTAAAAATGGCTGAAGCAAAAGGGAATCCTATTTACAATGGTTTAGATATGTTTGTATATCAAGGTGCAGAAAGTTTTAAAATATGGACGAATAAAATGCCAGATATTAAAGTTATGAAAGATGCAGTATTAAAACATTTATAAAAGGAGAGTAATTATGTTAACAGGTAAGCAAAAACGTTTTTTACGTAGTAAAGCCCATAATGTAGACCCGACATTTCAAATAGGTAAAGCGGGAATAAATGACAATATGGTAAATCAATTAATAGATATATTAGAAAATAGAGAACTAATAAAAATTCATGTCTTACAAAACAATTCAGAAGACAAAAAGGTTTTAGCGCAAAAACTTAGTGATGAAACTAAAAGTGATATCGTACAAGTAATCGGGTCGATGATTGTGCTTTATAAAGAATCACAAGACAATAAACAAATTCAATTACCGTAATGTCGCAATCAATAGTATTATATGGTGGGCAGTTTAACCCGATTCATACAGCTCACATGGCAGTAGCTAGTGAAGTTTATCATTGTATCAAGCCAGATCAATTTTATTTTATACCAAGTTTTATGTCTCCATTAAAAGCCCATGATGATTATTTAGATTCGTCATTTAGAGTTAAAATGATTGAATATGCAATAAAAGACTTGGGATTTGGTTCAATTTATTTGGATGAAATCGAACGACAAGGGCAAAGTTACACCTATGATACGGTCATGCGCCTATTAGAAAAACATCCTGATTCGCAAATATATTTTGTTATCGGTACAGATCAATATGAACAACTGCACAAATGGCATAAGATAGAGCAATTAAAAACACTTATAACATTTGTTATTGTAAATAGGGATAAAGCAATACAAGAAGTAACATCAGATATGTTAGCAATAACAATTCCACGTATAGATATAAGTTCAACTCTAATTAGAAACAGAGTCAAAAATGGAGAAAATATTAAAGTGCTTGTTTCGCCGAATGTTGAACAATATATCCGAGAGGAAGGATTATATGAACATTAATCAAGCGATTGAATTAGTTAAAGAAAAGTTACCTAAAAAAAGATTTGATCACTCAATACGCGTAGCAGAGACAGCAGTTAAACTAGCAGAGATTTATGACGGAGATGAATCAAAAGCAGAACTCGCTGGTATTCTACATGATTATTCTAAATATGATGATTTAGGTAAAATGTATCAAATTGTGACACAACATGAGCTAGATAGCAATTTGTTAAGCTATGGCTCCGAAATTTTGCATGGACCAGTATGTGCGGTAATCATGAAGGAACACTATGGTGTCAATGATGAAGAAGTATTGTTAGCAATCAAAAACCATACTACTGGACGTGCACAAATGACAAAAACAGAGAAACTGGTATTTATTGCAGATTATATTGAACCTGGACGTCAGACCCCAGGCGTTGAAGAAATTAGAGATTTAGCATACAATCAAGGTAGCTTAGATAAAACTATTTATGAAATATCTAAGCGAACAGTACTATATTTAATTAATAAAGATATTAATGTTTATGACGCGACGATTGCATGCTTGAATTATTACAATTATAGTGACGAAAGAGTAAAGGATGATTAAATGAAATCAGATCAATTATTAAATTTAGCTGTAGAAGCAACTGAGAATAAAAAAGCAGAAGATATTATTTCTTTGAAAATGCAAGGTATTAGCGATATGACAGATTATTTTGTAGTTTGCCACGGCAACAACGAAAAACAAGTTCAGTCTATTGCTCGTGCAGTAAAAGATGCAGCTAATGAAGCGGAAATTGAAGTTAAACGTATGGAAGGCTTTAATGAAGCGAGATGGATTCTTATTGATTTGGCAAATGTAGTCGTACACGTATTTCATAAAGATGAAAGAGATTATTATAATATTGAAAAATTATATAGAGATGCACCATTAGAATCATATGGGCAGGTTGTATACTAGTATGGTTCAGTATGAAGAAATGAGTTTGTTTTATGATCAATTAACATTAGACCAACCCTATGAATCTTGGTTAGATATTGTTAATCAATTTTCTGAAAAAAAGCATTCAATTTTGGATATTGGATGTGGCACAGGAAGTTTAACGTCATTAATAACTGATTTCCAAGAAATAACTGGTATGGATTTAAGTATTGATATGTTAGCGATAGCATCTCAAAAATCAAATAATGTACATTGGCTTGAAGGTGATATGACAGATTTCGAGTTAGGCCGTCAATTTGATGTAATTACTATTTTCTGTGATTCATTAAATTATTTACCTGAAAAAGATGATGTTATTTCAACATTTGAACACGTTTATAGCCATTTAACTCAAGATGGTGTGTTCATGTTTGATGTACATACAGTTCATAAAATGAATACACTGTTTAACAACCAAAGTTATCTTGATGAATCTGAAGATGTATTTCTTGGATGGGAAGCAGTCAAGGGTGATGTTCCGTTAAGCGTTTGGCATGATATGTCGTTTTTTATTAAACAAGACGATAACCAATATATTAGATTTAATGAATCTCATTATCAAAGGACATATGCTGAAAACGATTATATTGAAATGTTAAAACAGTCAGGTTTTAGTAAGATTAAAACATTTTTAGATTTTGATACAAATAAGCACAATGAACAAGGCAATAGATTATTTTTCATTGTAAAAAAATAAAAGTAAAATCACTCCTTTATACGTGTAATATATAAAGGAGTGATTTTTTATGTTTATAGAATGGGACAAATGGAAAGAGCCACTGTTAAAATACAAAATAATTTGGATTTCTATTGCTTTAATTTTGATTACTATTTGTCTCTACTTTGCGATACATTCAACAAAGTATGAGAATGAAAATAGAAATATAACGCATGATGATGCTACTACGTTTATTAATGAACAAACAAATGAAAAAAATAAAAAATCATATGCTAAACCTTCTAATAAAAATGCCAAATCTACAGAAACAATTTTTGTAGATATTAAAGGGGCAGTAGAGAAACCTAATATTTATCAAATGGATTCGACAGATAGAATTAAACAATTATTAGATAAAGCGAAATTGTCACCAGACGCAGATCTGAGTAATATAAATTTAGCTGAAAAATTACAAGATCAAAAATTAGTTTATATACCTAAAAAGGATGAAAAGAATAATATTCAAAGTAATGATTTGACTACTTCAGATAACCATAGCCATAAACTGCATTCGAAGAATAAACTAAACCAAGAAAAGGTGAATTTAAATAGTGCAGACGAGTCTCAATTATTGAAAGTAAATGGAATTGGACCTTCTAAAGCGAAGTCTATAATAGAATATCGACAGCAACATGGGCACTTTGAAACCATAGATCAACTTAAAGAAGTAGATGGTATAGGTGATAAGACTTTAGAGAAAATACGAGAAGATTTAACTGTGTGATTTTTGTTGCATTCGGAACGAATAAAATTTAATCTATAATTAACTGAAACAAATAATTCATATAACTAATTGGAGGATCAACATGGACCGTATTAAATGGGAAGAATATTTCATGGCTCAAAGCCATTTACTAGCATTACGTTCTACATGTCAGCGTTTGTCTGTAGGTGCAACTGTCGTAAAAGATAATAGAATTATTGCTGGTGGGTATAACGGCTCAGTTTCAGGAGAAGTGCACTGTATTGATGAAGGGTGCTTATTAGAAGATGGCCATTGTATCCGTACTATTCATGCAGAAATGAATGCACTTTTACAATGTGCGAAACAAGGAGTATCTACAGATGGTGCTACAATCTATGTAACACATTTTCCTTGCTTAAATTGTACGAAATCAATTATTCAATCTGGAATTAAAACAATTTATTATGCAGAAGATTATCATAATCATAAATATGCTTTGAAATTATTAGACCAATCAGGCATCGAGTATAAAAAAATTACGTTTGATCAAAAACATGTAGCACAATATCTGTTGAACAAATGATTTATTACGCTTTAGCTTATCTAACGGGTGTTTTATGGCTACATATCAAACCATTATCGATACTTGTTTTTACAAGTTTACTTTTTATACTAATAAAAAAACGTGTCGGCATGGTACAATTTGCATTTGTACTTGTTGTACCATGTATATCTTATTTATATTTTCAACACTATTTAAACCATACTGAGACGTCTAAAAGTCAACTTATTAATCACTCTTTTAATACGGAAGCATATTTTTTGAATAAACCCGAAATTAACAATCATGATCTTAGTGGTAAGTTGACAATTAACAATCACAGCTATAAATATTATTACTATTTCAAAAGTGATGAAATGCGCACTCACTATAGTGAACTATATGGTTATAGTTGTAATGTTAAAGGCAAGTTTAAATCTTTTGATGAACAACTTAATCGCAACTTATATGTGAAATTAGAGACCATTAATGGCTGTAAAGCGTCTCGTTCTACAATTTCGTATATTCTAGAAAAACATAAACAATTTGTAATTGATCGATTGAATGAAAAGCATGTGCGGACACCAGGTAAAATTATTGCCTTGATTACAGGAGATACGTCGAAGGTTGATGAATCTGATCTAGATAAAATTAGAGAAATTGGAATTTATCATTTATTAGCAATCAGTGGTACCCACATTGGAGCAATTATCGGTTTAATTTATTTTATATTTAATAGATGCCAATGTCCTCTTATACTGATAAAATTATTACTTTTTTGTTTACTTCCCCTTTATACTTTATACACTGAACTGGCGCCAAGTGCCATTCGAGCAGTATCACTATCACTTTTAATTATTTTACTCCCTAAACGAATTTACAAACAATCTATGAATCTATTAGCTTTTGTTTTTATAATTACTACGGTTATAAATCCAGCATATATTTATAATATCGGCTATCAATTCTCCTATTTAATTACTTTTTTCATCCTTTTCTCACTTCCTATTTTAGAAAGTGCAAGCACTATTAAATGCATACTTTATATAACACTCATTGCACAAATAGGTTCTTTTATCATAAGTGCAGCCCACTTTAATCAAATTCAATGGATAGGAATTTTATCAAATTTACTATTTGTACCATTTTATGCTTGTTGTTTATTACCATTATCACTTTTTTATTTCTTAACGCTTCATTTTCCTTTTGAACTCATACCACTTACCAAACTATTAAACTTAGTTTTATATATACATGATTTGATGGTCTCTCTCTTTATGAAACTCTCATCAATAAAATGGGTTATTCCAGAATTATCACCTATACTTATAACTGTAAATGTACTTTTCCTTGTTATAACCATAATTTTACTAGTACACAAACGTTTTTATTTATTTACTATATTTTTTATAGTTGTGATCACAATTGACACAATTTCACCTGAATCAAATGATTATAAATTAACAATGTTAAATGTAAATCAAGGAGATTCGTTACTATTTGAAACGCCCCAAAGAGAAGCTGTACTTATAGATACTGGAGGCACATTGCATAAGCCAGGTGAAAAAGTTAAACACAACATAGCAAAGAAAAGAGTTTTACCAACATTAAGAAGGCATGGTGTTAAGAAAATTAAATATTTGATTATCACACATCCACATGTCGATCATATGGGCGAATTAAATTACTTAATAAATGCAATGAATATTGAAAATTTAATTATTAATCAGCAGAGTTTCCAAAAAAATCAAATCAATTTATTAAAGAAACAATGTAAGCAGCATAGTGTTAAAATATTAGATTTTAAAATGATTCCATATTTTTTTCTTAGCCAAGCGAAATTTAATTTATTAGATACTACTATTCAAACATCTGAAGATTTAAATGAACAATCAATAGTGACTTTGATTGAATATAAAGATATTAAAATTTTATTGATGGGAGATGCGTCGACTAAAAATGAATTTGAATTAGTTAAAAAATATAACATAGGAAAGATAGATATTTTAAAAGTGGGGCATCATGGAAGTAAAACGAGTACTAGTGATAATTTTATTAATATTATAAAACCTCATATAAGTTTGATTTCAGTTGGTAAAAGTAATCTATATAATTTACCGAATATCGAAATCATTAAACGGTTGCAACAGGCTCATTCTAATACTTATATGACTAGTCAATCTGGTGAAGTAACAATAACGTTAAAAAGACATTTAATAATAAATGGGCAACGACAATAATCATTTCTAGTAGAGAGATACTAAGAGCCGTGATATAATGTTTCAATGTGTAAACGTAATGAAAGGGTGCTATATATGAGTGATAATATAATTACAATTTACGGTGAAGTGCCTGAGTTAATTGAAAAAAAATCGGCTGAAGTCGTAAGCCAATATTTGCAAGCACCTAAAGATGATTTTAATTTTGTGAAATACAATTTATATGAGTCAGATTTAGCACCAATTATTGAAGAAACTTTAACTATGCCATTTTTTTCAGATAAAAAAGTAGTTCTTGTTCAAAATGCGTATCTGTTTACTGGTGAAAAACCTCCAAAAGATGTTAATCACAATATTGATCAACTAATTGAATTTATTGAGAAATATGATGGAGACACGCTTCTAATATTTGAGGTATATCATTCAAAATTAGATGAACGAAAAAAATTAGTTAAAACGTTGAAAAAAAATACACAACTAAAGAAAATAGAACAAATGTCAGAGGAAGAAATTAAACAATGGATTAAGAAACAACTTCATGAAAATTATAAAGATATTAAGCAAGATGCACTTGATTTATTTTTAGAACTAACTGGCATCAATTTTAATATTGTAAAGCAAGAATTGGAAAAGGTGATTCTATACTTAGGCGATCGTTCCACTATTAACAAACAAGATATTCATCAAATAGTAAATAGAAGTTTAGAACAAAATGTTTTTTTGTTAACTGAATATATTCAAAAAAATAAAAAGGTAAAAGCTATCCAACTTGTTAAAGATTTAATAGCTATGAAAGAAGAGCCAATAAAATTACTAGCATTAATTACTAGTAACTATCGTCTTTTTTATCAATGTAAAATATTGAATCAAAAAGGGTATAGTGGACAACAAATAGCAAAAACAATAAACGTACACCCGTACAGGGTAAAATTAGCATTAAACCAAGCTAGAAATTATCAACTAGAAAATTTATTGAATATTATTGATACTTGTGCAGAAACAGATTATAAATTGAAGTCATCATACATGGATAAGCATCTTATCTTAGAATTATTTATACTTTCTTTATGATAAATGTGGAATTTAGAACAAGAATCTATATAAAATTTTTGATGTAAATTAAATAAGAGTATAAAAAAAGTTCAAGCATTTGCTTGAACTTTAAAATTATTTAGCTGCAGTCATTAATGAAGATTTGATACGTGCAGCTTTGTTTTTGTGAATTAAGTTGCTTTGAGCAGCTTTATCAACTTTTTTCAAAGCAAAGCTTACTAAGTCAGCTTTATTGTCAGCATTTGATTCAATTGCTGAATTCGCTCTTTTAACTGCTGTACGCATTTCATTTTTTTGTGAAATGTTACGCTCTTCAGCAGTACGAGTTGTATTAACACGTTTAATTGCAGATTTGATGTTTGGCATATGTGTCACCTCCTAAAAGTAATCTTCGCTATCAAAGTTAATTTGATTACAACAAGAAATATTTTATCAAAACAAGAGACTTTCTGCAATCATTTATTTACGTATAGCGCGTAAATTAGAGATAAATGATACAATATTTATTAGAAAGACTATTTGCACAAACATTTTATACATCAATTTTACATCAAATCAGACAGAATTATATTTAAGTAGCGTTGAATGTTTTTGCAAGTTTGCAATTACCTAACAAAAACGTTATTATATCAAAGAATGTCATACATATAAACGGGATAGAATTATGAAAGTGAGAAGGATAATACATGGATAAACAAGAACGTTTTAATAGACGTAAAAATATAAGAAACTTTTCTATTATTGCACATATAGACCATGGAAAATCTACGTTAGCTGATAGAATCTTAGAAAATACAAAGTCAGTAGAAACAAGAGATATGCAATCACAACTGTTAGATTCCATGGATTTAGAACGAGAACGAGGCATCACTATAAAATTAAATGCAGTAAGATTAAAATACGAAGCAAAAGATGGAGAAACATATACTTTCCATTTAATTGATACACCGGGTCATGTCGATTTTACATATGAAGTATCTAGATCGTTAGCTGCATGTGAGGGAGCCATACTTGTTGTAGATGCCGCACAAGGCATTGAAGCTCAAACATTAGCAAATGTTTATTTAGCTTTAGATAATGATTTAGAATTATTACCAGTTATCAATAAAATTGATTTACCAGCAGCTGAGCCGGAACGTGTGAAACAAGAGTTAGAAGATGTAATCGGTATCGATCAAGACGATGTTGTACTTGCTAGTGCCAAGTCAAATATCGGTATTGAGGACATTTTAGAAAAATTAGTGGATGTTATACCGCCACCAGAAGGTGACCCAGAAGCGCCACTAAAAGCACTTATTTTCGACTCAGAGTATGATCCTTATCGAGGTGTTATTTCTTCTATAAGAGTTATGGAAGGTGTAGTCCAAGCAGGCGACAAGATTAAAATGATGGCGACAGGTAAAGAATTTGAAGTAACGGAAGTTGGTATTAATACACCGAAACAATTAGCTGTAGATGAATTAACTGTTGGTGATGTAGGTTATATAGTTGCGAGTATCAAGAATGTTGATGATTCCCGTGTAGGTGATACGATAACGCACGCGGATAGACCTGCAGAAGCTGCTCTTCAAGGCTATAAAAAAATGAATCCAATGGTTTTCTGCGGTTTATTCCCAATCGACAACAAAGATTATAACGATTTAAGAGAAGCATTAGAGAAATTACAATTAAATGATGCATCTTTAGAATTTGAACCAGAATCTTCTCAAGCATTAGGTTTCGGGTACCGTACTGGCTTTTTAGGAATGTTGCATATGGAAATAATTCAAGAACGTATTGAACGTGAATTTGGAATAGAACTAATTGCAACAGCACCATCAGTAATTTATGAATGTATTATGAAATCTGGAGAAGAAGTGTCAGTTGATAATCCAGCAAATATGCCTGAAAGAGATAAAATAGATACAATATATGAGCCATTTGTACGTGCGACTATGATGGTACCAAATGATTATGTAGGTGCAGTTATGGAATTATGCCAGCGTAAACGTGGTCAATTTATTAATATGGAATATATGGATGATATTCGTGTCAATATTATTTATGAAATTCCTCTATCAGAAGTTGTTTTTGATTTCTTCGATCAATTAAAATCTAACACTAAAGGTTATGCATCATTTGATTATGAATTTATTGATAATAAAGAAAGTGACCTTGTGAAAATGGATATTTTACTAAATGGTGAAAAAGTTGATGCATTAAGCTTTATCGTGCACAAAGAATTTGCATATGATCGTGGAAAAACTTTAGTTGAAAAATTAAAAACATTAATACCAAGACAACAATTCGAAGTACCAGTTCAAGCAGCAGTAGGTCAGAAGATTGTTGCTAGAACAAATATTAAGTCAATGGGTAAAAATGTATTATCTAAGTGTTACGGTGGGGACATAAGCCGTAAGAGAAAATTATTAGAAAAACAAAAAGCGGGTAAAGCGAAGATGAAAGCTGTCGGAAACGTGGAGATTCCACAAGATGCATTCCTTGCTGTACTTAAAATGGATGAAGATTAAATATTAATCGAAACAAATGGGGCTGAGACACTATGGATTGTCTCAGCCTGAATTATTATTTAATCTGCAAAAATAGAGAGTGCAAAAGATCTAGCACATAAATGGATGTTTCAGGTTCTTTTACTATTAGTCTGTAGATGACCGAAATGAAAATGTAAAGTCTCACTACATAATTCATCAAGTTAGTGAGACTATGCATGAACTTCAGCTCAGAAAAACTGATCAATTTTAGATATTCTTGCCGGGGTGTGACTATGAAATCTTTATTAGAAAATTTGATTTCTTAGTCACTCCAGTTTTTGTCTTAAATAATTTTCAAAATAGAAAGAAGTGACATATAGAAATGGAAGTAAAAAGCGCTTATATACATATTCCATTTTGCGTAAGAATATGTACATATTGTGATTTCAATAAATACTTTATACATAATCAGCCAGTAGATGAATATCTAGATTGCTTAATTAAAGAAATGGAAGACAGTAAAGTTAGGGATTTAGAAACAGCTTTCGTAGGTGGTGGTACACCAACTGCACTTTCTTATAAGCAACTCGAAAAATTATTAACTGCTATTACACGTATATTTAATATTTCAGGGGAATTTAGTTTTGAAGCCAACCCAGATGAATTAACCCTTGAAAAAGTACAACTATTAAAACAATTTGGTGTAAATAGATTATCCATGGGAGTTCAATCGTTCAAACCTGAATTATTAGATGTTTTAGGGCGAACACATAATACATCTGATATATATAATGCAGTGACAAATGCAAGAAAAGTGGGAATCCCATCAATTAGTCTTGACTTAATGTATCATTTACCAACGCAAACGCTTGATGATTTTCAAGATAGCCTAGAAAAAGCTTTAGCAATGGATATTGATCATATATCTAGTTACGGACTTATTTTAGAGCCAAAAACACAATTTTATAACATGTATAAAAAAGGGAAACTGAAGATTCCTAATGAAGATATCGGTGAAGAAATGTATGAATACTTAGTAGAAAGAATGAAACAATCTTCATTACATCAATATGAAATTTCTAATTTTGGTAAAAAAGGTCATGAGTCAGAACATAATAAAGTGTATTGGAAAAATGAAGGGTATTATGGTTTTGGTGCAGGTGCGAGTGGTTATGTAAATGGAGAACGTTATAGTAACGTAAATCCCGTAAATCATTATATAAAGAAGATTCAAAATAATGAAAGACCTATCTTAGAATCCACTTTTCCTACTAAATCAGAACAAATGGAAGAAGAAATGTTCTTAGGTCTAAGAATGAACCAAGGCGTTAGCAAAAAGCGTTTCTATGAAAAATTTAATCAATCAATAGAAGAAGTTTATGGTCAAACAATTCTTGATTTAAAGCAACGTGAATTAATCAATGATCAACAAGGATATTTGATGATGACTGAACGCGGAAAAGTCATTGGAAACTATATTTTTGAAGCATTTTTATTAAATGAATAAAAATTCTAAAATTCCAATGCTTTAACATTGACTTACTTTGACCAATTTGATAAATTATAATTAGCACTTGAAACAAAAGAGTGCTAATGAGGTGAAAACATGATTAGTGATAGACAATTGAGCATTTTAAATGCAATTGTTGAAGATTATGTTGACTTGGGTCAGCCAATTGGTTCTAAAACACTAATTGAAAGACACAAGTTAAATGTTAGCCCTGCTACTATTAGAAACGAGATGAAACAATTAGAAGATCTCAAGCTAATAGAAAAAACACATACATCATCAGGGCGTTCTCCATCTGAATCAGGTATCAGATATTATGTGGATCAATTATTACAAGAAACATCTCATCAACAACAAACAAAAATCCAACGTTTAAAAGATTTACTGATTGAAAATCATTATGACATTTCCACTACATTGAGTGACTTTGCAAATGAACTTTCAGTTGCATCACAATATACAACGTTGGTTATGCGTCCAAATCATAAAAAAGATATAATTAATCACATTCATTTGATTAGAGCAAATGCTTATTTGGTTATTATGGTGGTTGTTTTTACATCTGGTCATGTTGAACATTTACATTTGGCGACGCAAGTTCCATTATCTAATGATGAACTAACAAAGATATCAAATTTTGTTTCAACTAAATATAATGAATGGAATAACCATCATTTTGAAAATGAATTAAACACTTTTGTAAAGTCAAATATCGAAAAAGACTTTATTAAAGATATGTTGAATACGATTGATGTTCATTTTGATAATCAAAGTAATGGCATTTATATGGGCGGAAAGGTTAAACTCATAGATGCGTTAAACGAATCTAACGTATCATCTATTCAACCGATTCTACAATATATAGAATCCAATAAAATCACTGATTTGCTTGATGAGATGTCCAACTCAGCTATTAACGTTAAAATTGGAAATGAAATTGAATCAAGCTTAAGTGATATATCTATTGTCACAAGTGAATATCACATTGATGATAGGTTAAAAGGTCAAATTGCAGTTATCGGACCAACAGCAATGAATTATCAGAATGTCATACGATTACTAAACACGATTTGGTAATCAAATATGGTATTGGAGGGCAGACAATGACAGAAAAAGATGAATCAGTTTTCAATCAAGATGAATCAAATGAAGAAGTAAACACAAAATCAACTCAAGATTCATCCGTAGAAAATACTGATGCAACCAATGAAACATCGCAAGACAATCTGCAAGAAGACGATTCACAAAATGTCGAAGAAAATGCAGATTCTAAAGATGAAGAAATCCAACAATTGAAAAAAGATGTACAAGAAAATGAAGAAAAATATTTAAGATTGTATGCTGAATTTGAGAATTATAAACGTAGAATTCAAAAAGAAAATCAAACGATGAAAGCATATAAATCACAAGATGTATTGAATGATATACTTCCAACCATTGATAATATTGAACGTGCTTTACAAATAGATGGTGAAGATGAACAATTTAAATCCCTTAAAAAGGGCGTAGAAATGGTTCACGAAAGTCTATTAAATGCATTAAAAAACAATGGTTTGGAAAAAATTGAAACTGAAGGTCAACAGTTCGATCCAAATGTCCATCAAGCAGTAGTTCAAGATGATAATCCAGATTACGAATCAGGGCAAATTACTCAAGAATTACAAAGTGGATATAAATTGAAAGAACGTGTATTAAGACCTTCAATGGTTAAAGTAAATCAATAATATTCATTTTGATGAAAATACCAAAAATGAAATCAAATCAGGAGGAATTTATTTATGAGTAAAGTAATAGGTATTGACTTAGGAACAACAAATTCATGTATTGCAATTTTAGAAGGCGATGAGCCAAAAGTAATTCAAAATGCTGAAGGTGCTAGAACTACACCATCTGTAGTGGCATTCAAAAATGGCGAAACACAAGTTGGTGAAGTAGCAAAACGTCAAGCAATTACTAATCCAAATACTATTCAATCAATCAAACGTCATATGGGTACTGATTATAAAGTAGACGTTGAAGGTAAATCATATACACCACAAGAAATTTCAGCGATGGTTTTACAAAACCTTAAAAATACAGCAGAAGACTATTTAGGTGAAAGTGTAGATAAAGCAGTTATTACTGTTCCTGCATACTTCAATGATAGTGAGCGTCAAGCAACAAAAGATGCTGGTAAGATTGCTGGTTTAGAAGTTGAACGTATTATCAATGAACCAACTGCTGCAGCATTAGCATACGGTTTAGATAAAACTGAACAAGATCAAAAAGTATTAGTATTTGACTTAGGTGGCGGTACTTTTGACGTATCAATCCTTGAATTAGGTGACGGTGTATTCGAAGTACTTTCAACAGCAGGTGACAACAAACTTGGTGGGGATGACTTTGACCAAGTAATTATTGACCACTTAGTTTCAGAATTCAAAAAAGAAAATGGCGTAGATTTATCACAAGATAAAATGGCTTTACAACGTCTAAAAGACGCTGCTGAAAAAGCTAAAAAAGATTTATCTGGTGTGTCACAAACTCAAATTTCATTACCATTCATCTCTGCTGGAGAGAGCGGTCCATTACATTTAGAACTTACATTAACTCGTTCTAAATTTGAAGAATTAGCAGATTCATTAATTAGAAGAACTATGGAACCTACGCGTCAAGCAATGAAAGATGCTGGTTTATCAAGCTCTGACATCGATGAAGTTATCTTAGTAGGTGGTTCTACAAGAATCCCTGCAGTACAAGATGCAGTTAAAAAAGAAGTTGGAAAAGATCCTCATAAAGGTGTGAACCCAGATGAAGTTGTAGCAATGGGTGCTGCAATTCAAGGTGGCGTTATCACTGGAGATGTTAAAGATGTAGTATTATTAGACGTAACACCATTATCATTAGGTATTGAAATCATGGGTGGACGTATGAACACACTTATTGAAAGAAATACTACTATTCCAACATCTAAATCTCAAGTGTATTCAACAGCAGCTGACAATCAACCTGCCGTAGACATCCATGTATTACAAGGTGAACGTCCAATGGCATCAGATAACAAAACACTTGGTAGATTCCAATTAACTGATATTCCTGCTGCGCCTCGTGGTGTACCACAAATCGAAGTTACATTTGATATCGATAAAAACGGTATTGTAAACGTAACAGCTAAAGATTTAGGTACAAATAAAGAGCAAAACATTACAATTCAATCAAGCTCTGCACTTTCAGACGATGAAATTGATCGTATGGTTAAAGACGCTGAAGAAAATGCTGAAGCAGATAAAAAACGCCGCGAAGAAAGTGATTTAAGAAACGACGCAGATAGCTTAGTATTCCAAGTAGAAAAAACAATCACTGATTTAGGTGAAAATGTTAGCGAAGAAGATAAGAAAAATGCTGAAGACAAAAAAGATGCATTGAAATCTGCACTTGAAGGTGAAGACTTAGATGACATTAAAGCTAAAAAAGAAGAACTAGAAAAAGTAGTTCAAGAATTATCAGCAAAAGTATATGAACAAGCTGCACAAGCACAACAACAAGCTCAAGGTGAAAATGCATCACAAGATAGCAATGTTGAAGATGCTGATTTTAAAGAAGTTAACGATGATGACAACCAAGACAATCAAAAATAAGTGCAGTCAGCGACTAAATAATTGTTATTAATAGAAATATATGACACAATTGCTTAGCCAAATTAAGTCAAAGTCAATTGAACATTGGCTTTGACTTTTTCCTTTTTAATATAGTTTCAACAAATCTGTAAAAGGAGTGATAACAGTGGCCAAAAGAGATTACTATGAAGTCTTAGGTGTTAGTAAAGGTGCATCTAAAGAAGAAATCAAAAAGGCATACCGTAAATTATCAAAAAAATATCATCCAGATATAAATAAAGAAGAAGGTGCTGATGAGAAGTTTAAAGAAATCTCAGAAGCATATGAAGTATTAAGTGATGAAAATAAGCGTGCAAATTATGACCAATTCGGCCATGATGGACCACAAGGCGGTTTTGGTGGCCAAGGATTTGGTGGGCAAGACTTTAGTGGATTCGGTGGCGGCGGCTTCGAAGACATTTTCAGTTCATTCTTCGGAGGCGGCAGACAACAACGTGATCCAAATGCGCCGAGAAAAGGCGATGACTTACAATATACTATGACAGTTACATTTGATGAAGCTGTTTTCGGTACTGAAAAAGAGATATCCATACGTAAAGATGTAAGTTGTCATACTTGTGATGGTGAAGGTGCTAAGCCTGGTACAAAGAAAAAAACATGTCATTACTGTAATGGCTCTGGTCACGTTTCTGTGGAACAAAATACAATACTTGGAAGAGTTAGAACTGAAAAAGTTTGTCCTGTATGTAGCGGTTCTGGCCAAGAATTTGAAGAACCTTGTCCAACATGTCATGGTAAAGGAACAGAGAATAAAAATGTTAAAATTAGTGTGACGGTACCTGAGGGTGTAGACAATGAGCAACAAATTAGATTAGCTGGTGAAGGTGCACCTGGCGAAAACGGTGGACCTCAAGGTGACTTATATATTGTGTTTAGAGTTAAACCGTCCGAAAAATTTGAAAGAGATGGCGACGACATATACTATTCATTAGATATTAGTATTGCTCAAGCTACTTTAGGTGATGAAGTTAAAGTGCCTACATTAAAAGGGAGTGTTATGCTAACTATTCCTGCTGGTACACAAACAGATAAACAATTCCGCCTAAAAGAAAAAGGTATCAAAAATGTTCATGGTTATGGTTATGGCGACTTATTTGTAAATATTAATGTTGTTACACCGACTAAGGTTACTGAACGTCAAAAAGAATTGCTAAGAGAATTCGCAAAAATAGATGGACAGGAATTATCAGAGCAGCCTTCAAATTTTAGAGATAAAGCGAAAAGATTCTTTAAAGGAGAATAATATATGAACTGGACCGAAGTATCAATTATTACCAATCATGAAGCATCACCAATTATCTCTAATATACTTGAGGATTTTGGTTCGAATGGCGTTGTATTAGAGGATTCTCATGATTTAACCAATGCATTCGAAGATAAATTCGGGGAAATTTATGCATTGAAATCTGCTGATTATCCAACACAAGGTATAAGGATTAAAGCGTACTTTAATGATATTAAATATACTGCAGCCTTCAAACAAGATTTAGTTAATGCTATAAAAGATGTTCAATCGTTAGATTTATCTTTGTTTAGTTTTGAAGAACAAACTATACGTGAACAAGATTGGGAAAATGAATGGAAAAATTATTTCCACCCTTTCCGTGCTTCTGAAAAATTCACGATTGTGCCTAGTTGGGAAACATACCAACAAACAGATGCAGATGAAATGTGTATTGAATTAGATCCAGGAATGGCATTTGGTACAGGAGATCATCCAACTACAAGTATGTGTCTTAAAGCAATTGAGAAATACGTACAACCAAGTCATTCGGTAATTGATGTAGGTACAGGTTCAGGTATATTAAGTATAGCTGCACATTTATTAGGCGTTGAACGAATCAAAGCTTTAGATGTAGATGAAATGGCAGTTAGAGTTGCCAAAGAAAATTTTCAAAAAAATCATTGCGAACAAGCTATCGAAGCAGTTCCAGGAAATCTATTACAAGAAGAAACTGAAAAATTCGACGTAGTTATTGCGAATATCTTAGCGCATATCATTGAAGAAATGATAGAAGATGCCTTTAGCACACTCAATGAAGGTGGATATTTTATAACATCAGGTATCATTGAGGAAAAACATGAAGCAATCGTTAAACAAATGAAGCAAATTGGTTTTGAAATTGTTTCTATTAATCATGACAATAGTTGGGTGTGTATTGTTGGCAAGAAAGTGAGTGGTTAATATGCAAAGGTATTTTATTGATCAAACAGCTGATGCTAACCAACCATTTTCGATTACTGATCAAGGTGATATACATCATATTACTAATGTTATGCGTTATCAAGTTGGCGATAAAATTATCATCAATTTTTCAAATCAGTCTGTATACGAGTGTTCAATTCAAAGTATAAATCATAATGATATTGAATTGTCTTTAGGGGATTCGATTAATATAGATACAGAATTACCACAACACATTACGATTTGTAGTGGTCTTATTAAGGCTGATAAATATGAATGGATGTTACAGAAGTCCACCGAATTAGGTGCAAGTGCATTTATTGCTGTCGGTATGGATCGCTCTGTCGTTAAGTTAAATGAGAGCAAGCTGTCTAAAAAAATAGAACGTTGGAAAAAAATTATAAAAGAGGCAGCAGAACAAAGCTATAGATTAGTAATTCCCACTGTGTCATATCAACCATCTATAAAAGAAGTGCTATATGATTCAGAACAATATGATTATATATTGATTGCTTATGAAGATGCGGCAAAAAATGGGGAAACAAGCAACTTTAAAACTTTAGTTCAAAACTTTAAAAAAAATGACCGTATTCTTATCATTTTTGGTCCAGAAGGTGGATTATCTGAAAATGAAATCACTTTGACTGAATCCATGAGTGAGCAAATTGGACTAGGGGCGAGGATTTTAAGAGCAGAAACGGCTCCATTGTATGCGCTTAGTGCAATAAGTTACGAACATGACTTACAAACCAAGTAAATTACTATTCTAGTTAATCGGTAAAATTAAAAATCTGGATTTTAGTAATTGACCACATTAATCAGATATATTATACTATGTTATACATGGTTAAAACCATGTATTGATAATAAAGTTTCGTTGATATTTGGAGGGAGGGAAATACACATGTCTAAAACAGTAGTCAAAAAGAACGAATCACTTGAAGATGCGTTACGTCGTTTCAAACGTACAGTTTCTAAAAGCGGTACAATTCAAGAAGTACGCAAGCGTGAATTTTACGAAAAACCAAGCGTTAAACGTAAAAAGAAATCAGAAGCTGCGCGTAAACGTAAATTCAAATAATTAATTGTTTCGTTGACTCCCTCAACACCAACATTAATTATAAACCATAATAGTCTTAGTTGTGATGACAACTGAGACTATTATTTTTTTATTCACTATTTACTAAAATGTTTATCGAACTAGTGAAATTTATTATTCAAATTACAACTATACTAGTCTAGATAATTGCAAATTTAAATTATGGTTACTTGCAATAAAATATTTTAAAAATAATGATATTTCAGAGTGAAAACGCTATAATCACGTATTAATTTCATGTATAATCAAATTGAGAGCGAGGTGATAGAGTGATTCCTTCGAGTAGTTTACATACAATTTTTTCACTCAATTTTGTTGAGAATGGAAACTGGGTTGATCATATTGCAAGTATTATCGTTAGTCCTATTGGTGCTTTGATTTTGACATGTATTATTTTTCTTGGATTTCTATTTCAACTATATTCAAATAAAATTAATGCTGTCGGAATAATTGCAACATTGGCGCTATTGATATTCTTTTTAGGTTTCTTTGTAAAAGGAGATGTCAATTTATATTCCATTGTATTATTTGGAGTAGGTGTCATATTAGTTATAATTGAATTATTTGTTGTAGGTGCAATCATAGGAATTATAGGGATGGCACTTATCGTTTTCAGTATTATTACTTTAGGAGACAATTTAGTTTATATGATTGCTAATGTTGTCGTGGCACTAATATTATCAATTATTGAATGGGTGATACTTGTGAAGATTTTTAAACGTAAGATTCCATTTTTAGATAAAGTTGTATTGAAAGATTCTACAAATGCAGAAGCAGGCTATACTTCACATGAAGATCGCTCTCATTTAGTTGGTCAAACTGCAACTACATCAACAGATTTAAGACCAGCAGGAATCATTACTTTCAACAATGAACGTATCGATGCTGTATCAGATGGTTCGTTTATTTTAAGAAATAAACAGGTAACTATATTAGAGGTAGAAGGTACTAGAGTTGTTGTTAGAGAAAACGAATCATAAAGGAGAGAAAGTATGATTGGATTAATTATTATCGTAGCAATTGTAGTAATAGCATTATTATTACTATTTTCATTTGTTCCAGTTGGATTGTGGATTTCTGCAATTGCTGCTGGCGTAAAAGTTAGCATCGGAACATTAGTAGGTATGAGATTACGTAGAGTTTCTCCACGTAAAGTAATTTCACCATTAATTAAAGCTCACAAAGCTGGTTTACATTTAACTACAAATCAACTTGAATCACACTATTTAGCTGGTGGTAATGTTGACCGTGTTGTTGATGCAAATATCGCAGCACAAAGAGCAGATATTAACTTACCATTCGAACGTGGTGCAGCAATTGATTTAGCTGGACGTGACGTTTTAGAAGCAGTCCAAATGTCAGTTAACCCTAAAGTAATTGAAACACCTTTTATCGCTGGTGTAGCAATGAATGGTATTGAAGTAAAAGCAAAAGCACGTATCACTGTTCGTGCCAATATCGCACGTTTAGTCGGTGGTGCTGGCGAAGAAACAATTATCGCACGTGTTGGTGAAGGTATTGTTTCTACTATCGGTTCTAGTGAACACCACACACAAGTATTAGAAAATCCTGACAACATTTCTAAGACCGTTTTAAGTAAAGGATTGGATTCTGGTACTGCATTTGAAATTTTATCAATTGATATTGCTGATGTGGACATTAGTAAAAACATTGGTGCAGATTTACAAACTGAACAAGCGTTGGCTGATAAGAATATTGCTCAAGCTAAAGCTGAAGAACGCCGTGCGATGGCTGTTGCCCAAGAACAAGAAATGAAAGCCAAAGTACAAGAAATGCGCTCTAAAGTAGTGGAAGCAGAAGCTGAAGTTCCATTAGCTATGGCTGAAGCATTGCGTTCAGGTAATTTAGGAGTCAAAGACTACTATAATTTAAAAAACGTTGAAGCAGACACAGGCATGAGAAATTCAATAAACAAACGAACAAATCAAGAAGATGATGAATCACCGGATAAATAATTAGGGGTGATTAAATGAGTATAGGTATTATTATCTTCATAATATCTGTGATTGTAACAATAATAGGTGCTATTAATGATAATAGCCATAAAGGTAGACAGAACCAAAAACCACCAAATAATAACCAACCAAAATCTAATTCAGAGCAACCTGAAAAACGTGGCTTTTTTGATGAATTAGGTAAAACATTCAAAGAAATTGAGAAACAGTTGAATGAAGATCCAATGTCTCAACCAAAAGAGACACGTCCAACATCATATCCTAAAGAAATACAAAGTCAACCAGTAGAAACACGTGCTGAAAAAATGGAAACACCTACTTCAGATCAGTCATCTAGAACAATGAGAACGGATAATGAAACAGAAGCCGAAAAAGCTAAACGCTCCCAACAAGCAAAAGACCATCAACTTCAAAAAGAACTTGAAGCTGATCTTATGGGACAAATGCAAGATGTTCGTAGCGAAATTGATCGTGAAAATGAGAAAAAACTTCAAAGAACAGAACGCAAAGCACGTGCAATTATCGCAGATAAATATTTATCAGAAAGAACGAAGCGTTATCGTTTAAAACAGCTTATGAATGCGCACTCGATTCAAAGTACGTCTACTGGAGATCAATTCAGATTTGCTGATGATGAATTTGTTAATGGTATTATTTGGTCAGAGGTTTTAGAAAGACCTAAAAAATTATAATTTATCGCCTTATGAAATTACAATAAAGATTTCATAAGGCGTTTTTGTTTTACAGTATACCGCAATTTGAGTTGTATTTTTACTCCACAACTTAATAATTTCATTTCCAATTAGATGGATTGTTAATCTTCTGTTAAAATTAATGAAATCATGTGCATTTCAATTCACTTTAAAATAATAACTTGCTTATTCATGATATAATAATGTTGTAATAGCAATAGTTATAATCATATTGTAATAATAATTGAATTATACAAATGATATACTAGAAATTAATATTTTTGTATCTTAAAATCTAATAGGATAAAATAATAGAAACGAATATATTTGTAAAGGAGCAACTATATGCCTGGAATTATTCAAATAAGTGACATCAATGAAGCACAAGCACTCATTGGTAATAATGATGAACACCTTAAATCAATTGAGGAAGGATTTGATGTCATTGTACATGCTCGAGGTCAAGAAATTGCTGTAAAGGGAGAGCAAGTTGAGCATGTAGAAAAAGCAGAATTAGTACTTATTAATTTATTAAAAGTGATCCAACAAGGTGTGACGATATCTATAAAAGATGTTGAAGCAGCAGTGAAGATGGCTCAAAATGGTACGATTCAATACTTATTAGATTTATATGAAGATGAAATAACTAAAGATGCATTTGGTAAAACAATACGTGCTAAAACAATGGGGCAACGTCTGTATGTTAACGCAATGCATCACAATGATTTAGTCTTTGGAGTTGGACCAGCGGGAACTGGGAAAACATTTTTAGCTGTTGTATATGCGGCTAAACAATTACGTAAAGGTACCGTTAAACGTATTGTACTTACAAGACCAGCTGTAGAAGCAGGAGAGTCACTTGGATTCTTGCCTGGGGACTTGAAGGAAAAAGTTGATCCATATTTGAGACCTCTATATGATGGATTGAACACTGTGTTAGGTAGAGAACAAACCGAACGATTTATTGAAAGAGGAATCATTGAAGTAGCACCTCTGGCATATATGAGAGGTAGAACACTAGATGATGCATTTGTAATATTAGATGAAGCACAAAATACTACACATGCCCAAATGAAAATGTTCCTAACTAGATTAGGATTTGGTTCTAAAATGATTGTAACAGGCGATAAAACACAAATTGACTTACCAAAAGGCGTTAAAAGTGGTTTAAAAGAAGCTATTAAAAAGCTTGAAAATGTTAAGGGAATTAGCATTCATTATTTAGATCAGACTGATGTTGTCCGTCATCCTTTAGTTGGGAAAATTATTGATCGGTATGAAGGAGAAGAATAAATGTTTACAATAGACTTTAGTGATCATACAGATTTAGTTAAAGACGATTGGTTTACTCAAATTGATAAACTTTTAACTTTTGCCAAAGAACAAGAAGAAATCAATGAAGAAGCTGAATTATCAGTCACGTTTGTTGATAAAAATGAAATTCAAGAGATTAATAAAATGTACAGAGATAAGGATAAAGTTACAGATGTTATTTCTTTTGCCTTAGAAGAAGATGAACCAGAAATTAGTGGATTAGATATGCCTAGAGTATTAGGTGATATTATAATATGTACTGATGTGGCCCAAGAACAAGCTGAAACTTATGGTCATTCCTTTGAAAGAGAACTTGGCTTTTTGGCGTTGCATGGCTTTTTACATCTACTAGGTTATGACCATATGAACGAACATGACGAGAAACAAATGTTTAGTAGACAAGATCAAATACTTGATGCTTATGGCTTATCTAGAGATTAGAGGCAATTATGAATCGATTTAAATATGCATTGCAAGGCATACTTACGTTACTAAAGAAAGACCATAAATTCTTATTACATCTCATAATTGCTATAATTGTAATGTTTTGTGGTTTTATATTTAATATTACAATAACAGAATGGTTTTTCATCATTTTTGCAATTGGTCTAGTTCTTGCTTTTGAAGCTATTAACACTGCAGTTGAGTTGGTGGTTGACTTAGTAACATCGGATTATCATATATTAGCTAAAAATGCTAAAGATATTGCAGCATTTAGTGTTTGCTTAGTTTCAATTGTAGCTTTTATCATTGGAATTATTATATTTTGTCCCTATATTTTTAAATAGTAGTGTATTTTTATGGAAATTGTTTATACTAGAAGAGACAGATATAATTATATAAAAGTTTAAAAATACCAACATTTTATGTTGAATAGGAGAGATTAAATAATGGCTTATCAACCGCATTATTTTACAGAAGTAAGAAAAGCACAAGCAAATGCTTATGCACCATATAGTAATTTCAAAGTTGGTGCATATTTAAGAACTAAAGATGGGAAGAGCTATTATGGTGGAAATGTAGAAAATGCGGCATATCCAATGGCTATATGTGCTGAAAGATCTAGTCTAGTTGCAGCAATTGCTGATGGTTATCGTCCAGGAGACTTTGAATCAATTACAGTAACTGTAGATGCCGATAAACCATCATCACCCTGTGGTGCATGTAGACAAGTTATGAAAGAATTATGTGATGATGATATGCCTGTCTATATGACGAATCAAGATGGAGAAATGATTGCTTCAACGGTCAACGACTTATTACCTTTAGGATTTTCTGGAAAGGATTTAAATTAATGAATGAACACAAATCAGGTTTTATATCAATTATCGGTCGACCAAATGTAGGGAAATCAACATTTGTTAACCGTGTTATCGGACATAAAATTGCAATCATGTCTGATAAAGCTCAAACTACAAGAAATAAGATACAAGGTGTAATGACACAAGAAGATGCTCAAATCATATTTTTAGATACACCTGGGATACATAAACCTAAACATAAATTAGGGGACTATATGATGCGTGTTGCTACCAATACACTGTCTGAAATCGACGCAATCATGTTTATGGTTAATGTCAATGAAGACATCGGTAGAGGTGATGAGTATATTATGGATATGCTCAAGACTATTAAAACACCAGTATTCTTAGTGCTAAACAAAATAGATTTAGTACATCCTGATCAATTAATGCCAAGAATAGAAAAATATAAAAAATATATGGATTTCACTGAAATTGTTCCAATTTCTGCGCTTGAGGGACTTAATGTTGATCATTTTATTAATGTAATCAAGTCTTATTTGCCTGAAGGTCCTAAATACTACCCAGATGATCAAATCTCTGATCATCCTGAACAATTTGTCGTTGGTGAACTTATCCGAGAAAAAATACTCCATTTAACTAGCGAAGAAATACCACATGCTATAGGTGTCAATGTTGATCGTATGATTAAAGAGGATGAAGATAGAGTGAGAATTGAGGCTACTATTTATGTAGAAAGAGATTCTCAAAAAGGTATTGTTATAGGAAAAGGTGGTAAAAAACTTAAAGAAGTCGGAAAGCGCGCGCGCCAAGATATTGAAAGATTACTTGGCTCGAAAGTTTATCTAGAACTTTGGGTGAAAGTACAAAAAGATTGGCGTAATAAAGTTAATTTCATTCGTCAAATGGGTTATTTGGAAGATCAAGATTAATTTGAAAGTCGGTGTGTTCGTATGTTAATCAAACAAAAAGGTATTATTATTAAAACTGTTGATTATGGCGAATCCGATAAAATTATTACGATACTTAACGAATTTGGTGCGAAAGTGCCACTTATGGTGAGAAAAGCTAAAAAGAGTAAGAGTGGATTGCAAGCTAATACACAATTATTTGTGTATGGCTTGTTTATTTATTCTAAATGGAAAGGTATGGGGACGCTCAGTTCTGTTGATGTCATAGATCAACATTATCATCTGCGTTTAGATATTTACGAAAGCAGTTTTGCTAGTCTCTGCGCAGAAACAATTGATCGCTCATTAGAATCAAATGAAGTGTCACAATATAGTTATGAATTATTACATTTTGTTTTAGACAAAATCAAAAATGGAATATCTGCGCAATTGATGTCTGTAGTTGTTTTGCTAAAATGTATGACTCGATTTGGATTTAACGCTATTTTTGATAAATGTGTTATTACAGATGATAATGATCAATCTAAACTTATAGGCTACAGCTTTAAATTTGACGGTGCTATTTCGCAAAACGTCAGCTATCAAGATCCACATGCCCTGATATTATCCAATAAAACATTGTATTTACTTGATATTCTTCAAAAATTACCTATTAGCCAAATGAGCTCGTTAAGTATTCATGCAGAAATTGTGGATGAAATGTCTCAGCTTGTGATATTGCTCTATAAAGAATATGCAGGTATGTATTTTAAAAGTCAGAAGTTAATCAATCAATTGCATCGTTTAGATAATTTGTCATAATTAATTATTTTTCAGACCTTTCGAAAATTTCGTTAGGTCTGTTTTTTAATTAATTCAAATCAAAATTACGACGAATGTATTATATATATACAAAAATAGAAAATGCCCATCAAATTGTCGTTTAGATATGACAAGATTGATGGACATAGATTCAATGACTATTAAAAGTCATAGTGTTATATTAAAATTTAGTTTTTTCAGCTAAAAATGCTTTTAATTCTGAGATTGGCATACGGATTTGCTCCATAGTATCTCTGTCACGTACAGTTACTTTTTCGTCTTCCAATGAATCGAAATCAAATGTGATACAGTATGGCGTTCCAATTTCATCTTGACGACGGTAGCGTTTACCAATAGATTGAGATTCATCAAAATCTATTGAGAAATCAGCACTTAATTCTTCAAATACTTTTATTGCATCGCCAGATAATTTTTTACTTAGAGGTAATACGGCTGCTTTATAAGGTGCTAGAGCAGGGTGGAAATGTAATACTGTTCTTGAATCCTTACTTCCTTCTACACCTTCTTCATCATAAGCATCACATAAGAATGCCAATGTTACACGATCAGCACCTAATGAAGGCTCGATACAATATGGAATATATTTTTCTCCTGTTTCTTGATCGTGATATTGGAAATCTTCTCCCGAATGTTCACTATGTTTTTTCAAGTCAAAGTCCGTACGGCTAGCAATACCCCAAAGCTCTCCCCAACCAAATGGGAAACGATACTCGATATCAGTAGTCGCATTAGAGTAGTGCGATAATTCGTCATCATCATGATCACGTAAACGCGTATTAGCTTCACTTAAATTTAAATCTTTAAGCCATTGGCTAGCAAAAGTTTTCCAGTAATTTTGCCATTCAATTTCTTCACCCGGTTTACAGAAAAATTCTAATTCCATTTGTTCAAATTCACGTGTTCTGAAAATAAAGTTACCAGGTGTAATTTCGTTACGGAATGATTTACCTACTTGACCAATACCAAAAGGTAATTTTTTACGCATTGTACGTTGTACATTTTTATAGTTCACAAAAATACCTTGTGCCGTCTCAGGACGTAGGAAGATTTCGTTTGTTGAATCTTCAGTAACACCTTGGAAAGTTTTGAACATTAAATTAAATTGACGAATATCTGTCCAATTTGCTGTACCACTTACAGGACACACAATGCCTTCTTCATCAATAATTCGTTTCATTTCATCGAAACTTAAACCATCAGCAACAAAATTTTCGTCACCTTTTTCGTTTAACATATAGTCTTCAATGATTTTATCAGCACGATAACGAATTTTACTATCCTTATTATCGATCATTGGATCGTTAAAGTTACCTAAATGACCTGAAGCTTCCCAAGTTTTAGGATTCATTAAAATAGCAGCATCAATACCAACATTATATGGTGATTGTGTAATGAATTTTTGCCACCAAGCTTTTTTAACATTATTTTTTAATTCAACACCTAATGGACCGTAATCCCACGTATTTGATAAACCACCATAAATATCACTACCAGGGAATACAAAACCTCTATGTTTCGCTAACGAAACAATTGTTTCCATATCTTTTGCCATCTGAAATACACTCCTTTTAACATAAAAACGTCCCAAGACATAGAAAAAGCCAAAAACTTAATCTATATCTTGGGACGAGTTAATCATTTTTAATCACATATTAAAAATATGTGTTAGTTTACTGAATTGAATTTAACCCGCGGTTCCACCCAAATTAGTGTGTACACTCGCTTTTAAAAATCATTTAGTTGTAGCCATTCATACCTGTTAAGCTTTCACTATCCTTAACTCGCTTTAGATATAATTTTAATAGATTAAATCTTGATAAGCAAGTAAATATATGTATTTGTAGCAATTTAAAATTCAATGTATAATTAAGAAGAATGAAAAAAGGGGTGAGTGTTATCGAACTAAGTAAAAGGCAACAACAAATTGTTGAAATTGTAAAAAATAATGGACCTATTACAGGTGAGCATATAGCTGATCACCTTAGTTTAACCAGAGCAACATTAAGACCAGATTTAGCAATCTTAACGATGTCTGGCATTTTAGAAGCGCGACCTAGAGTAGGTTATTACTATTCAGGAAAGCCCAAGAACAAACTCATAGAAGATGAACTTAAAAAATATGTCGTCAAGGACTATTCATCACATCCTGTTGTAGTCAAAAGTGAAATGTCTGTTTACGACGCAATATGCACAATATTTTTAGAAGATGTGAGTACGCTATTTGTAATCAATGAAAATGGTGATTTCATTGGCGTTTGTTCTCGTAAAGATTTGTTGAGAGCCTCAATGATTGGTGATGATATACATACAATGCCCGTAAACATTATCATGACACGTATGCCAAACCTAAGCTTTGTTCTAGAAACTGAAAGAGTAATGATTGCTGCCAATCTCATGATAGAAAAAGAAATAGATTCTTTACCTATTGTAGTACAAAAAGACAATGGTAAATATGAAGTTAAAGGACGTATATCGAAAACGACAATCACAAAAATATTTGTATCATTATTAAATGAATAGGATGGGATTAATTTTATGGAAAATATTAGAATAATCGTCGCATCAGACTCAGTAGGCGAAACAGCTGAGCTTGTGGCAAGAGCATGTATCTCACAGTTCAACCCAAATGAATGTGACAGTGAAATTAGTAGATATCCCTACATAGAAGCGCTTGAAAATGTTGATGAGGTTATTTCAGTTGCAAAGGATACTGATGCTATTGTCGTATATACATTAGTAAAACCTGAAATCAGAAAATACATGGAAGCTAAGTTAACAGAATTCAAAATAAAATCCGTTGACATTATGGGTCCATTAATGAATATTCTATTAGATAAAATTGATGAACAACCATATTTTGAACCAGGATTAGTACATCAATTAGATGAAGCTTATTTCAAAAAAATTGACGCTATAGAATTTGCTGTAAAATACGACGATGGCAAAGATCCAAAAGGACTATCTAAAGCAGATATCGTATTGTTAGGTATTTCTAGAACATCCAAAACTCCTTTATCTCAGTATCTTGCTCATAAGAGCTATAAAGTGATGAACATTCCAATTGTTCCAGAAGTAACACCTCCGGATGATTTGTTTAATATAGACCCGTCAAAATGCATTGCTTTAAAAATAAGTGAAGATAAACTTAATAAAATACGTAAGGAACGCTTGAAACAATTAGGGCTAGGTGATAGTGCAAGATATGCAACTGAACAACGTATTGCCGAAGAATTGAACTATTTCCATGAATTAGTAGATAAAATAAAATGTCCAGTTATTGATGTTTCCGACAAAGCAATCGAAGAGACTGCAAACGACATTATTAGCCTTATTGAGCAAAATAGTTTTAAAAATTAATAAAAGCAACTATAATAATATGACTAATGTTTAATAGGTGATAATTTTGAGGATTGAACAAGCTACAATAAATGAAATAAAGGATAAAACAGATATACTCGATTTGGTAAGTGAGTATGTGAAGTTGGAAAAAAGGGGACGCAATTATATTGGTTTGTGTCCTTTTCATGATGAAAAAACACCGTCTTTTACTGTTTCTGAAGATAAGCAAATTTGTCATTGCTTTGGTTGTAAAAAAGGTGGAAATGTTTTTCAGTTTACACAAGAAATTAAAGATATATCCTTTACTGAAGCAGTTAAGGAACTTGGAGAACGTGTAAATATTCAAGTAGATACAGGTTACAGCGATAATAGCCAAGAAAAGGGGACGCAAGTAGCTTCTGAAGATTTACAAATGATAGAAATGCATGAATTGATGCAAGAATATTATCACTATGCTTTGAAAAAAACAGTTGAAGGTGAAGACGCGTTAAATTATTTAAAAGATCGTGGATTTACTGATGATTTAATTGACGCAAGAAAGATAGGTTATGCACCTAATAATGCGCATTTTTGTCATGATTTTTTACAGAAAAAAGGGTATGATATCCAATTAGCGTATGAAGCTGGATTATTGTCGCGTAACGAGGAAAACTTTAGTTATTATGATCGTTTTAGAGATCGTGTAATGTTTCCGTTAATGAATGCTCAAGGTAGAACAGTCGGATATTCTGGAAGAACATACAAGAATCAAGAGCCGAAATATTTGAACAGTCCTGAAACACCCATATTTCAAAAACGTAGATTACTATATAATGTTAATCATGCAAGAAAAGCGATTAGAAAAAATGATGAGATTATCTTACTAGAGGGTTTCATGGATGTTATCAAAGCAGATCATGCGGGTCTGAAACAAGTCGTAGCAAGTATGGGCACACAAATTTCAAATGAACATATTGCTTTTATGAAAAAATTAACTTCTAATGTAACACTGATGTTTGATGGTGACTTTGCTGGTACTGAAGCTACATTGAAATCTGGCCAAGCACTTTTACAACAGGGTTTTAATGTATTTGTAGTACAACTTCCAAAAGACATGGACCCAGATGAATATATTGGAAAACATGGTGCCGAAGCTTTTAACTATTTTGTAGAACATGAAAAAAAATCATTTATTATATACAAAGTACATACCCACCAAGATGAGATAGAAAATAATGATTTAGCATACGAACGTTACTTGAATGAAATTACAAATGATATATCCTATATGAAATCATCAATTTTACGTAAAAAGATATTGCAAGAAGTATCGGAATTGTTTAAAGTTAGCATGGATAGTCTAAATAATGAAGTAGGACAACAACAAGACTTTTATCAAACGCAAAATTATCAAACGCCATCTGTGCCTCAGTTTAACCATTTGAGTAAAAAAGAAAAAGCGGAACGCGCATTATTAAAACATTTTATGAATGATAAAGACGTATTCTTAAATTATCACAAATTACTTCAACCAGAAGACTTTACAAATCAATATTTTAAGCGTATATTTAATGTTTTACACGAGTTTTACTCTGAAAATGATATGTTTTTAATTAGCGATGTGTTACAGTACATTGATTCCAATGAGATTAAAGAAGCATTTATATCATTAGATAACTATATGATAAATGAAGAACCTTATGAATATGAGATGGATGACTATATTAACACGGTAATTGCTAATAGAAATGAAGAAACGATTGAATCACTTAATCACAAGTTGCGCGAAGCATCTAGACTAGGTGATCTAGAACTGCAAAAATATTATTTAGAAAAAATTGTAAATCACAATAAAAATAGAATGAATTGAAGTTTAAAATTTAACTGTATAGTTATAGGATTGCTAAAATGTATAAATGTAAATATTTTGAGTAGATTTCACTAATTTTATCTATAAAATATTTTGATATCAAGTTGATATTATATTCGGGAGGCCTTTTCATGTCTGGAAATAAAGTTAAAGTTAAAAAACAAACTATTGACCCATCTCTAACTTTAGAAGATGTAAAAAAACAATTAATTGAAAAAGGTAAAAAAGAAGGACACCTTAGTCACGAAGAAATTGCAGAAAAACTGCAAAACTTCGAAATGGATTCTGATCAAATGGATGAGCTATTCGACCAATTAACTGATAACGATATTAGTTTAGTTAATGAAAAAGATAGTTCAGATAAAGATTCGAAACTAAACCTAAATGATTTAAGTGCTCCTCCAGGCGTAAAAATTAATGACCCAGTCCGTATGTATTTAAAAGAAATCGGACGCGTAAACTTATTGAATGCTCAAGAAGAGATAGAATTAGCGAAAAGAATTGAACAAGGTGATGAAGTTGCTAAATCACGTTTAGCAGAGGCCAACCTACGTTTGGTTGTAAGTATCGCGAAAAGATATGTAGGTCGTGGTATGCTATTTCTTGATCTTATTCAAGAGGGAAATATGGGCTTGATTAAGGCAGTTGAAAAATTTGACTTTAATAAAGGGTTTAAATTTTCCACATATGCTACGTGGTGGATTCGTCAAGCAATAACACGTGCGATAGCTGACCAAGCACGTACAATTCGTATTCCAGTACACATGGTTGAGACGATTAATAAATTAATACGTGTTCAACGACAATTATTACAAGATTTAGGTCGTGATCCTGCTCCAGAAGAAATTGGTGAAGAAATGGATTTACCACCTGAAAAAGTAAGAGAAATTTTAAAAATTGCTCAAGAACCCGTATCTTTAGAAACGCCTATTGGTGAGGAAGATGATAGTCATTTAGGTGATTTCATTGAAGACCAAGAGGCTCAAAGTCCTTCAGATCATGCTGCTTATGAATTACTAAAAGAGCAGTTAGAAGATGTTTTAGATACATTAACTGATCGTGAAGAAAATGTTTTACGCTTACGTTTTGGCTTAGATGATGGTCGTACACGTACACTTGAAGAAGTCGGTAAAGTGTTTGGTGTAACAAGAGAACGTATTCGTCAAATCGAAGCGAAAGCCTTAAGAAAGTTAAGACACCCAAGCAGAAGCAAACGATTAAAAGACTTTATGGATTAATCTTAGAGAATGAAAAAGGATTTATATCAATTATAGTTGCTTTTCTTTCTCGGCAAAGTAGTTTAAACCGGAAATATGCGAATATACATATTTTCAATTTAAGCTACTTTTGTCAATAAAACGTTCGAGGCTGAGACAAGTAATGATGTCCCAGCCTTTTTACATATTTAAAAAGGAGCGCATACATGATTCCATTAAAACAAAGGTTAAAAAAAGTAAGCACTTATATCAAAGGCGATTGTCTAGCAGATATTGGTTCCGATCATGCATATTTACCTATCTATTCTATAGAACACGGTTTAACGCAAACTGCTATTGCCGGTGAAGTTATAAAAGGACCCTATGAAGCATCATTAAGAAATGTGAAAGCATATCAATTAAATGATAAAATACAAGTGAGATTGGGTGATGGGTTATCAGTCATACAATCTGATGATAATATTTCAAGTATATCGATATGCGGCATGGGTGGACCACTGATTGCTAAAATATTAGAAGCAGGTGCTTCAAAATTAGAAAACAAACCAAGACTCATACTTCAAAGTAACATCCAATCAAGTGCAATCAGAAGACAGCTAATTAAACTAAATTATTCAATTGTTGAAGAAGAAATTCTAGAAGAAAAAGGACATATATATGAAATTATAGTTGCAGATTTTGATAAAAATACTGCTACAATGTCTGAACAAGAAATTAAATTTGGACCTAAATTACTTCAAGAAAAAACTGAATTATTTTTTAAAAAATGGAAGCATGAGCGCGAAGCTTTGGATAAAATTAAACAAAATTTAAATTCAGATACACACAAAGAACGATTAGCAGAAATTAATAATGAACTTCTATTAATAGATGAGGTGATGTAAATGAAAATTAAACAATTAATTGAAATGGTTGATAAACATGCCCCGTTAAATACCGCAGAATCATGGGATAACGTTGGATTATTAGTTGGAAATGAAACTTCTAACATTACAGGTATAGTGACTGCCTTGGATTGTACAAATGAAGTCGTTGAAGATGCACTTAATAAAAATTGCAATACAATTATTTGTCATCATCCACTTATCTTTAAAGGTGTAAAACAAATTATTGAACAAGAAGGCTATGGTGCAATATTACGAAAATTGATTAAAAATGACATGAATCTCATTGCTTTGCATACAAATTTAGACGTGTACCCAAAAGGTGTAAATGCTATGCTGGCTGATAAATTGGAATTGAAACATCAATCCATTTTAAATCCAGAAATAACAACATATTATAAAGTGCAAGTATTTATACCCCAAGAAAACCTAACTGATTTTAAAGATAAATTAAGTGAAGCAGGCTTAGCACAAGAAGGGGATTACCAATACTGTTTCTTTGAAAGTGTGGGACAAGGTCAATTTAAACCTGTTGAAGGTGCTAATCCACATATTGGGGAATTAAATCATATTGCTTACGTTGATGAGTGTAAACTTGAATTTATGATTAATAACAATCAGAAGCATCTAGCTCAACAATTAATTGAAAAATACCATCCTTACGAAACGCCTGTATTTGATTTCATAGCACTTGAAAAAGAAGCTGATTATGGCTTAGGTATGATTGGTCGATTAGAAACACCATTAAGTGTCGATGATTTTGTTAAACATGTTAAAACAAAACTAGCAATGCCAAGTGTTCGATTTAGCGGAAACATCTCTGACCAAATAGAAACTGTTGCAATTATCGGTGGCTCTGGTATCGGTTTTGAATATGATGCTCGTCGAAAAGGTGCGGATATCTTTGTAACAGGTGATATTAAACATCATGATGCATTGGACGCAAAAATTGCAGGTATTAATTTATTAGACATTAATCATTATAGTGAATATGTCATGCGTGAAGGTTTAGCCTCCCTTTTAAGTAATTGGTTAGAAAACAGTGAAATAGAATTTAATATTTATGCATCACAAATAAATACAGACCCATTTGAATATTTATAGAAATTAACTCGAATTTACTATTTGTAGGTTCGAGTTATTACACGTAATTAAAACTTTCAAATAAAAAATTTAGTTCAAAATTATAAGACAATGCTTTATAATAGATAAGATGAAGATTTAAGGAGGCCAAGACATGGCAAATCACCCATTTGAAAAATTTAATTTAGAACCAAGTCTAATTGAAGCTATAAAAGATTTGAATTTCGACCAACCAACTGAAATTCAAACACGTGTTATACCTAAAATTATAAAACAAGTAAATTTAATAGGACAGTCACAAACAGGCACGGGCAAGTCACATGCATTTTTATTACCGTTATTAAATTTAATTGATATTGACTTTAAAGAACCGCAAGCAATTGTTGTAGCACCGACACGCGAACTCGCACAACAATTATTCGATGTTGCAACACACTTAACACGTTTTAAAGAAGGCGTTTCTGTGAAACTGTTTATTGGTGGAACAGATATAGAGAAAGACCGTAACCGTGCTAAAAATCAACCACAACTCATCATAGGTACACCAACACGAATTAATGATTTGGCTAAATATGGGGATTTACATGTACATTTAGCTTCTTATTTGGTAATTGATGAAGCTGATTTAATGATTGATTTAGGTTTAATCGATGAAGTAGATCATGTAGCAACAAGATTAGATGAAAATGCTCATATAGCAGTATTTAGTGCGACAATCCCTAAATCTTTACACCCATTTTTAAATAAGTATTTAGAAAATCCAGAGTTTGTGGAAATTGAAAATACTGAAAAAAACAAGAAAAATATAGAATTCTATTTGATACCTACAAAAGGTGAGGCAAAAATAGAAAAAACATTAAAATTAATAGATATATTAAACCCATATCTATGCATTATATTCTGTAATAGTAGAGATAGTGCAGATGAATTGGCAAAACAATTAAATGCTGCTGGGTTAAAATTGGGAATGATTCACGGTGGGCTAACACCAAGAGAACGTAAACAGCAAATGAAACGAATTAGAAATTTAGAATTTCAATTTGTTATTGCCAGTGATTTAGCTTCTCGTGGTATTGATATTGATGGAGTTAGTCATGTAATTAATTTTGACGTACCTAATGATATCGACTTCTTTACGCATCGTGTTGGACGTACAGGCCGCGGTCAATATAAGGGTGTTGCTATTACGCTATATAGTCCTGATGAAGAGCATAATATTGCTTTAATTGAACAACGTGGTTATAAGTTTGAAAATGTTGATATTAAAGATGATGAATTAAAACCAATTAAAGCACATAATATGCGTCAATCACGTAAAAATAAAGATGATCATTTAACAAATCAATTGAAATATAAAGTGAAAACAAACAAGAAGAAAGTTAAACCAGGTTATAAAAAGAAATTTAAACGTGATTTAGATGACTTAAAACGTAAAGAACGTAAACAATTTAGTAAACAAAAAAGTAGGCAAGAAAGAAAAAATAGAAAAGGATAGGTGGGAAATATGTTACTAGGGTCACATGTATCAATGAACGGTAAAAAAATGTTAGAAGGTTCCGCAGAAGAAGCAGCGAAATTCGGTGAATCTACATTTATGATTTATACTGGTGCGCCTCAAAACACGCGAAGAAAACCTATCGAAGAATTAAACATCGAGCAAGGACATAAAGTAATGGAAGCGAATGGACTTTCTAACATCGTGGTACATGCACCATACATTATTAATATAGCAAATACAGTAAAACCACATGTATTTGAATTAGGTGTCGAATTCTTACAAAGTGAAATAGAACGTACCCAAGCACTCGGCGCACAAGATATTGTATTACATCCAGGTTCACATGTTGGTGAAGGAACAGATGCAGGCATACAAAAGATAATAGAGGGTTTAAATGAAGTCCTTACTAATGATAATAATGTTAGAATCGCATTAGAGACTATGGCTGGTAAAGGTTCAGAAATCGGTAGGAATTTTGAAGAAATTGCTCGTATCATTGATGGCGTCAATCATAATGAACGTTTGTCTGTTTGTTTTGATACGTGTCATACACATGATGCAGGCTATAATGTCAAAGAAGATTTCGACGGTGTATTAAATGAATTTGATAAAATTGTTGGCGTTGATCGTATTAAAGTTGTACATGTAAATGACAGTAAAAATGATATCGGTGCACACAAAGATAGACATGAAAATATTGGCTTTGGCTATATTGGATTCGATGCATTAAATTACATCGTACATCATGATACTTTTAAAAATGTACCAAAAATATTAGAAACACCATATGTAGGTGAAGATAAGAAGAATAAAAAACCTCCATATAAATTAGAAATTGAAATGCTAAAAGCACAACAATTTGATGCAGATTTGAAAACTAAAATCTTAAATCAATAGTATTAAACTCAAGTTAAAAGTAACTTTGATTCAGGTTAAGACATTATACCGTGTCTTAGCCTGATTTTTTATTTAAGTCGTAAACATTACTATTTACAATGAGCTATGCACGTTGTATAGTAAAGAACGAGGTGAAAATATGTCTACGCCAGTATTCGAATTAAAAAATATAGATTATTATTTTGATAATAAACAAGTACTTGAAAATATAAATATAAAAATTAATAGAGGAGAATTTGTAGCAATTGTCGGTCCAAATGGCGCTGGAAAATCGACTTTATTAAAAATTATCTTAGGTTTATTGCCCATTCAAAAAGGTCAAATGTTTGTTGATGGCATTGATTATAATGGCAAGCAATCGTTATTAAAAATTAGCTATGTTTCACAAAAAGCTCAAGCATTCAAAGCTGGATTCCCTGCAAGCGTTAAAGAAGTAGTTATTAGTGGTCTTACAAAACGTAAAAGATTATTTCAATGGTTTAACAAAAATGATGAGCAACAAGTTGTTTCAGTTTTAAAACGTTTAAATATTGAACATCTGATAGATAAAAATATCGCTGAATTATCAGGTGGTCAACAACAAAGAGTCTTAATTGCTCGTGCATTAATCAGTAATCCATCTGTACTCATACTAGATGAACCAACAAATGGTATCGATGCCAAGCATGTTAGTGAATTCTATGAAACATTAGAGACGCTTAAAAATGATGGTGTAACGATTATTCTAGTTACGCATGATATTGGTGTTGTTGCAGACACGGCTACAGAAGTCGCTTGTTTAAATAAGCATCTTCACTTCCATGGAACAACAGAAGATTTTAAATCACTTGATGAGGTCGAAATTTCCAAAATTTACGGACATCCTATACAATTCGTTGATCATCAACATAGTAGGGAGTGCTGTTCATCATGATAGAAGCCTTATTAAATTTTGACTTTATGCGCTATTCGATGTTAAGTGGTATCCTAATTGGTTTTATTGCTCCACTTATTGGTGCATTCATCGTAGTTCGACGTTTGTCTTTAATTGCCGATGCATTAAGTCATGTAACACTTGGTGGCATATCATTTGGTATGTTCGTCATAACGATTATTCCGGCATTTGCCTTTATTAATCCAATGTGGTTTGGTATTTTATTTGCAATCATTGGTGCACTGCTTATTGAATATTTAAGAACGTCTTATAACAACTATCAAGAAATTGCGATTCCTATTATTATGAGTGCTGGGATTGCACTAAGTGCGATATTCATTTCTCTTGCAGATGGTTTTAACCAAGAAATCGTTGGTTTGTTATTTGGTTCGATTAGTGCAGTTACATTAAGCGATTTAATGACAATCATCGCAATAGTTGTGATTGTACTTGCGTTTATATTGTCATTTTACAAAGAATTGTTTATATTATCGTTTGATGATGAATATAGTAAAGTAATTGGCATCCCCAAATGGATACAACTACTCTTTATTATCATTGTTGCAATGGTTATTTCTGCATCTATGCGCGTAGTAGGTATTTTATTAGTAAGTGCATTAATTACTTTACCTGTCGCAATTTCGATGAGAATAACGAAAGGATTTAAACAATTAATCATTTTAAGTGTCATTATAGGAGAAATATCAGTTGTAGGAGGACTAATTTTAGCGTTTTACATGAATATTTCTCCAGGTGGAGTAATTGTAGTATTACTTGTATTGATATTAGCAATAACGATGTTATTTCAAAGATTTAAAACTCGTGCGTTAAAAGGAGCGGCTAAAAATGAAAACGGAAGAAGCAATTAATATAATAAAAGAGCATGGTCATAAATACACAAATAAAAGACGAGATATGATAGACTTTTTCGTATCTGAAGATAAATATATAAATGCAAAAATGATTCAACAAAAAATGGATAAGAACTATCCTGGTATTTCATTCGACACAATATATAGAAATTTGCATTTATTTAAAGAACTTGGCATTGTTGAAGGTACAGAACTAGACGGGGAAATGAAATTTAGAATTGCATGTACTGATCATCATCACCATCATTTTATTTGTGAAGCATGTGGCGATACAAAAGTTATTGATTTTTGTCCGATTGAGCAAATTAAATCATTTTTACCGAATGTGGATATACATACACATAAGCTAGAAGTTTATGGTGTTTGTGAATCATGTAAAAACGCATAAATTTTTATATAGCTAGAAATTAATCATTTTACACACGTATACCAATTAATGATCTGCTTCAGATGTCATTTTTAAACATAGGCCATTAGTATGAATTAAGCCATTTTATCAAATTTGTGGCTTAATAATGTTTAAATCAGTGCATTTTGAGATATACTAATAAAGTAATTAAAGATGACATAGACAATTTTATGACTTTACAATTAATAACTAAGCATATTAATTGTTGTCATAATTATTACTTGTTATCCTTAACTTAAAGATTAATTAGGAGGATGATTATTTATGGCTTTTGAATTACCAAATTTACCTTATGGTTTTGATGCATTGGAACCACACATTGACAAACAAACAATGGAAATTCACCATGACAAACACCATAACACTTATGTAACTAAATTAAATGCAGCAGTTGAAGGTACTGATTTAGAATCTAAATCTATCGAAGAAATTGTAGCTAACTTAGACAGTGTTCCAGAAAACATTCAAACAGCTGTTCGAAATAATGGCGGTGGACATTTAAACCACTCATTATTCTGGGAATTATTATCTCCAAACTCAGAAGAAAAAGGTACTGTTGTTGATAAAATTAAAGAACAATGGGGCTCTTTAGATGCATTTAAAGAAGAATTTGCAGATAAAGCTGCAGCTCGTTTCGGTTCTGGTTGGGCATGGTTAGTAGTTAATAACGGTAACTTAGAAATCGTTACTACACCAAACCAAGATAACCCATTAACAGAAGGTAAAACACCTATCTTAGGTTTAGATGTTTGGGAACATGCTTATTATCTTAAATACCAAAACAAACGTCCAGATTACATCAGTGCATTTTGGAACGTTGTTAATTGGGAAAAAGTTGACGAATTATACAACGCTGCAAAATAATTGCAGAGATATACATGACGGCCTATACAAAGGTCGTCATTTTTTTAGTTAAAATAATAGAAATATTGGCTGATTTCATATATCATTTAGAGTGAGAACTTTTGAATAGAGGTAGGTTGTTTTGTTAAAAAGATTAAAAGAAAAATCAAATGATGAAAAAATCAGAAATACAATGAATAAGAGGATAAGTTTTATTTTTGGTATCATCGTCTTTATTTTCGCAATCATAGTTTTAAGGTTAGGATACTTACAAATTGCTCAAGGTTCTCACTATAAACAAATGATTAAGAATAGTGAAAATTTAACGGTGAATGAAGCTGTCCCAAGAGGCCGTATTTTAGATCGTAATGGGAAAGTGTTAGTTGATAACGCATCTAAAAAAGCAATTACATATGCACGTGGTAGAAAAACAACACCTTCTGAAGTGTTGGATATTGCAAAAGATTTATCTAAGCTTATAAAAATGGATACAAAAAAAATTACAGAGCGTGATAAACAAGATTATTGGATACAACTTCATCCTAATCAAGCAAAAGAATTAATGAAAAAAGAACAAACACTTTTAGATGATGGTAGTATAAGTCAAGAGGATTACGATGAGACACTCTATAAGAAAATAGGTAAAAAACAAATTGATACATTAAATTCAAAAGATTTGCAAATACTAGCTATATACCGCGAAATGATGTCTGGATCTTCATTAGATCCCCAAACCATAAAAAATGAAGATGTGACTGACGAAGAATATGCTGCAGTTTCCCAAAAACTTAAAGAACTACCTGGCGTAAATACAACAATGGATTGGGACAGAAAATACCCTTATGGCGATACATTGAGGGGTATCTTTGGAGACGTTTCGACAACAGAAGAAGGTATTCCAAAAGAGTTGACTGAGAAGTATTTAGCAAAAGGATATTCAAGAAATGATCGTGTTGGTAAATCATATTTAGAATATCAGTACGACGACATTCTAAAAGGTAAGAAAAAAGAAATGAAATATACAACTGACAAATCGGGTGATGTCATCGATTCTAAGGTAATTAGCCATGGTTCTCGTGGTGATGACTTAGTCTTAAGCATCGATGTAGATTTACAGAAGAAAACAGAAGAGTATCTAGAAAAACAAATTTCAAAATTACGTAGTGAAGGTGCAAAAGACATGGATAATGCACTCATGGTTGTTCAAAACCCTAACAATGGTGATATTTTAGCCATGGCAGGTAAACAAATTGATAAAAATGGTAATTTGACTGACTATGATATTGGAACATTCACAGCACAATTTGCTGTGGGATCCTCTGTAAAAGGCGGTACGTTATTAGCTGGATATCAAAACAATGCTATAAAAGTTGGAGAAGAAATGATAGATCAGCCACTGAAATTCGCTGGCGGGCTAACTAAGCGCTCTTATTTCAACCAAGATGGTAAAGTAAGAATTAATGATAAAGAGGCGCTAATGCACTCATCAAACGTATATATGTTTAAAACTGCATTAAAGTTAGCAGGTTCACCTTACACTCCAAATATGTCATTACCTACGGATATATCTGACGCAGGACAGAAATTACGTAAAGGACTAAATCAAGTTGGTCTCGGTGTGAAAACAGGTATTGATTTACCGAACGAAACGAATGGTCAAATTGAGCCATTAACAGATAATCCGGGTAACTATTTAGATTTATCTATTGGTCAGTATGACACCTACACGCCAATGCAATTATCTCAATATGTCTCAACCATTGGTAACAACGGATATAGAGTTCAACCACACGTAGGTTTAGAAGTAAGGAAAGCGACAAATAAAGATACTTTAGGTCCAGTTAAAGAAAAATTCAAAGGAAATGTCTTAAATAAAGTAAATAATACACCACAACAAATAAGTGAAGTACAAGAAGGCTTTAAAATGGCATTTAATGAAAAAGATGGTACTGGTTATCAGAGCTTTAGAAATACCGAAGTTCCATCAGCTGGTAAAACAGGTACTGCCGAAGTATTCCAAGATGGCAAACCTAGAGTAAACTCAACATATATTGGTTATGCACCAATTAAGAATCCTAAATTGGCATTTTCAATCGTTTATACCAATCAACCTGTACCTGAACCGTGGTTAAATGGTGGGGATTTAGGACGAGACGTCATTAATTATTACTTCAAGGAAAAATCTAAAGACTAATATTGTGTCGATTACAACGATAAACAATACTGTTATAATCGACTTTAGTAAAAATAATACTTTTCAATTTTATAACTAAATGGTATGATTAGTAGGTCGTATTTTGAAAAGGTAAGGAGGAATTAGCATGCGCGTAAACGTAACTCTAGCTTGTACAGAATGTGGAGAAAGAAACTACATTACTACAAAAAATAAACGTACTAATCCTGAACGTATAGAAATGAAAAAGCACTGTGCACGTGATAATAAACACACATTGCACCGTGAAACAAAATAATTAACTTTTAAGAGAAGACTACAAAAACTTAATGTTTTAAGATTAAGTAGTATCTACTCTATTATAGAGGCTGAGACACAATTATGTCTAGCCTCTATTTTTATGCAAAAAGTTAACATTAAATGGTTTGTAAATATATATAACATCGATCAAATTTCAAATACAGTTAAATGACATTATAATTTTTTAACGTTATAATAATGTAAGTATGCTTTACGGGAAGGTGTTCTTATGACTAAAAAAACATTGCGACAAGAGAAACTAGAAAAGATGAAATTATTTTCACAACTATCTGATAAAAAATTAGCTGATGGTTTTTTAGCAAAACTATTCTTCAATACAGAAGAATATCAAGTAGCAACTAGAATTGGAATTGTCTTGTCCATGGCACATGAAGTTGATACATATTCTATAATTCAGCATATGCTTTCAGATGGAAAACAAGTATTTGTACCAGAAACTAATTATCAAACCCGAATAATGACATTTAAGCGTTTGACACATCTTGACAATATAGGTCCAGATGAAAAAGGTATCAATCATGTTATTCAAAATTCTGAAATTTCTAGTGCTTTAGATTTATTAGTTGTACCAGGAGTCGTTTTTAATCAAAGTGGATACAGAATAGGATATGGCGGCGGATACTTTGATAAGTTTTTAAGCCATAATCAGCAAATGACCATTAGTCTACTATATGATTTTCAGTTAAATGAATTTAATCCTGAAATGCATGATCAACCCGTAGAAAAATTAATTATAGCTACAACACGTTAATGGAGGGAAAAATGGTTACAGAAAAACATTATTGGAAGTGCATCTATACTTGGATAAAGTATCAAAATTATCATGTTGTTCATCGTAATCAAGATAATAGTGAAATTTGGCTTGCAAATTCTAGAAAAAAGCAAGTTGCTATTTTTAAGTTTGGAGCAAATTCAACTCAAGATGTCAGATTTGTTAAAAGTAAAATACAAGATCATCAAGAAAATATAAATGAATTTTTAAATTTTACACCGAGTGCGTGTGAATTATTTATTTTCACTGATAAAATGTTTACAGATGAAAATTTAAATGAATCGCATCCAGCAAGATTCAAAGTCAAAATAATTAGAGAAGAACAACAACTTGAAAGTATAATGCCAAACATATTTATAAAGCAAATGTTTACGCGTGATACTAAACATACGAAATCTTATTATAAACAACGTGCTTTAAATACAAACCCAATAGAAAAGCATATGATTAAATTTGCACCTGTTACTTATGCTTTAATATTTATTAACGTTATCATTTGGCTATCCATGGTATTATTCTTGAATCGTTTTTCAGATTTAAAATTATTAGATGTTGGTGGTTTAGTTCATTTTAATGTAGTGCATGGTGAATGGTACCGCTTAATTAGTTCACTTTTTTTACATTACAATTTTGAACACATTTTAATGAACATGCTAAGCTTATTTATATTCGGTAAAATTGTAGAATCAATTGTAGGACATTGGCGCATGCTCTTAATTTACTTTGTGGCCGGGTTGTATGGTAATTTTGCATCATTATCGTTTAATACCGACACTGTATCGGTAGGTGCTAGCGGTGCAATTTTCGGTTTAATAGGTGCAATTTTCACATTTATGTATATAGGTAAACAGTTTAATCGAAAATTAATTGGGCAATTGCTAATTGTCTTAGTAATTATGATTGGATTATCTTTATTGATGGATAATATAAATATAGTTGCCCATATTGGTGGATTTATTGCTGGTTTACTAATCACATTGATTGGTTATTATTTCAAACAAAACAAAACTTGGTTTTGGATATTAGTCATATTAATGCTTGTATTATTTATTGCAGCTCAAGTTCGAATATATACAATTAAAGAAGATAATATTTACAATACAATTATTACTAAAGAGATGAAACAGGGTAATTATAGTGAAGCTAAAGATATGGTTCAACATACTATTGATAAGAAATATGCAGATGATGAAACATACTATTTAAAAGGATTAATTAACTCAACGCAAAATTCAAAAGCAGAAGGTATTGCGTCATGGGAACGAGGATTAAGATATTTTCCAAAATCAGCTCTTTTAAATTATCAATTAGCAGTTGTGAACAGATCGCTAGATAATAATGATAAAGCTAAAAAATATATTAAAGATGCTTTGAAATCTGATCCTTCTAATACAGATTATAAGAATTTATATAAAGAATTGAGCGATAATAGTGAATCAACAGATTAGTAATTTCTATGATGTGCAACAACTTTTAAAAAAGTTTGGTTTTATTGTATATTTTAAAGAGAAAAATGATATGTATGAAATGATGGAACAAGAGATTAAATCATTATTTAATTTCGGACTTATTTCAAATGATGAATATTTAAAATGTAGACTAATTATTAATCAAAGAAGGACGGGTAATAAATGAAAAGAATCATATTAGCTGCAGATATTGGTGGCACAACTTGTAAATTAGGGTGTTTTGATGAAACGTTAAATCAAATTGCAAAATGGTCAATTCATACTGATACTTCAGATTCAACCGGTTATCAATTACTGAAAAATATTTATGAAGCTTTTGTTGAATTTATTGATCAATCACAATATAAATTTTCAGATGTAGTAGGTATTGGTATAGGTGTACCTGGTCCAGTTAATTTTGAAACTGGAGAAGTAAACGGTGCTGTTAATTTATATTGGACAGAGACAGTAAATGTAAGAGAAATTTTCCAACAATTTGTAGATTGTCCAGTATATGTTGATAATGATGCAAATGTAGCAGCTTTAGGTGAAAAACATAAAGGTGCAGGTAATGGCTCGGATGATGTTGTTGCGATCACATTAGGTACAGGTCTTGGTGGTGGTATCATTTCTAATGGAGAAATCGTTCATGGTCACAATGGTTCTGGAGCTGAAATTGGTCATTTTCGAGTAGATCATGATCAACGATTTAAATGTAATTGTGGGAAATCAGGCTGTATTGAAACGGTTGCATCAGCAACAGGTGTGGTAAATTTAGTTAATTTTTATTATCCAAAATTAACCTTTAAATCTTCTATTTTACAACTGATAAAAGATAACAAGGTAACTGCAAAGGCAGTCTTTGATGCAGCAAAAGCTGGGGATCAGTTTTGTATTTTTATAACTGAACGTGTTGCGAACTATATTGCTTATTTATGCAGTATTATCAGTGTTACTAGTAACCCTAAATACATTGTATTGGGTGGTGGTATGTCTACAGCTGGATTAATCCTAATCGAAAATATTAAAACTGAATACCACAATTTAACATTCTCACCTGCACAACAAGATACAAAAATCGTACAAGCGCAATTAGGCAATGATGCAGGCATTACCGGTGCAGCAGGTTTGATTTATACGTATATTATTGAAAAGGAAGGAGTTAAATAATGGCTATCGTTGATGTAGTGGTTATTCCAGTTGGAACTGAAGGACCAAGTGTAAGTAAATATATTGCTGAAATTCAAACAAAATTGAATGAATTTAAGTCACAGGGTAAAATTGATTATCAATTGACACCAATGAATACACTAATAGAAGGAGATTTAAAAGACTTATTTGAAGTCATACAAGAAATTCACGAACTACCGTTCAACAAAGGTTTAGATCGTGTTTGCACAAATATCAGAATAGACGATAGACGAGATAAATCTCGCAAAATGAATGAGAAACTAGATTCTGTTCAAAAACACCTAGATAATGGAGGAAACAATTCATGAAAATCTCCAGTTTAACATTAGGATTAGTTGATACAAACGCTTATTTTATTGAAAATGATAACCATGTCATACTAGTTGACCCCGCAAGTGATAGTGATTTAATAATAAAAAAACTGAATCAAATAAATAAACCTTTAACGGCCATATTACTGACGCACGCACATTTCGATCATATTGGAGCATTAGACGATATAGTTGCTAAATATAACGTTCCGGTATATATGCATAAGGCAGAATTTGATTTCTTAACTAATACAGAGAAAAATGGGTCAGAGAAATTTAAACAATACGGTATGCCTCAAATAACTAGTCAAATCACACCACTAGCTATGGATGAAGGCGAAGCAAATGTAGGTGATTTTCATTTTAAAGTACTGCACACACCTGGGCATTCTCCAGGTAGCTTGAGTTTTGTTTTTAATGAATTTGCAGTGGTAGGTGACACATTATTTAATCAAGGAATTGGAAGAACTGATTTATATAAAGGCGATTACGAAACACTTGTAGATTCTATATTAGATAAGTTATTTCAATTAGATTCCGACCTTCCATTATTCCCAGGGCATGGACCTTATACAACAGTGGAAGACGAGCAACTAAATCCATATTTGCATGGCTAAATGAATTCTTTTAATAAAACTGCAACTAATTCAATAAATAGTAAAGTAATTTATCCACCCCTTTCGTGTATATTTGTAGGAGGTGGATTTTTTTGAAGTTATTGTTTAATAATCTGTTAAATAAGGCTTTAGAAAATAATGCAACTGATATTCATTTTATTCCAACAGAAGAAAGTATTTTGATTAAATTTAGGATACAGGATACTTTAACCCCATTTGAGACACTCCAGCGACATACCTATTCAAAATTGCTAACATACATGAAATATCAAGCCGGATTAGATGTCTCAAAACATAATTCAGCACAAAGTGGAAGATACATTTTTAAATTGAAACAAATATATTTTTTGAGAATATCGACACTACCATTATCATTAGGTATAGAAAGTTGCGTGATTAGAATCATTCCTCAATACTTTCAAACACGGAAGGTTACAAATAATACTAAAGATTTATTTAAACTTATGCATAAAAAACAAGGACTTATTTTATTTAGTGGTCCTACTGGTTCTGGGAAAAGTACGCTCATGTATCAAATGGTAATTTATGCTAAAGAGTGTTTAGATTTAAATATTATAACTGTTGAAGACCCCGTGGAACAACTTGTATCTGGTATTACCCAAGTTACTATAAACGAAAAAGCAGGCATCACATATGCTAATTCATTCAAAGCAATATTAAGATGTGACCCTGATATCATATTAATTGGTGAAATCAGAGATGCAGTAATTGCTAAATATGTAGTTCAAGCAAGTTTAAGTGGACATCTTGTATTAACTACAATTCATGCTAATAATTGTAAAGGCGCATTATTAAGATTAATTGAAATGGGAGTGACAAATCAGGAGTTAAATCAATCATTACTGAGTGTTTTGAACCAAAGATTAATAACTACTTATCAAAAAGATAGAAAGCTAATTTACGAACAACTAACTCGTAAGCAAATAAATTACTTTTTCGAAAATAATTTAATGATGCCAGAATCATTTCACAATTTAAGCTATAAGTTAAATCAAATGACTAAAGAGGGGATAATTTGTGAAGAAACAATGGATAAATATCTTTAGGGTAAAAAAACATACTATAATAAGCGATAAACATAAATTGACATTACTCGCTAAATTGAAAGATTTACTAGAGCATGGTTATACCTTGTCTGAGTCATTTGATTTTTTATTACAGCGTACACACCTGAATGATTCAGATATTAAAATACAAATTAAAAACGATTTAAAAAATGGTGCTAATTGTGCGCATATACTTAAACTATTAAAATATCCCAAAGCGATTGTTACATTAATTTATTTTGCAGAATTATTTAGTGATTTATCAATTACGTTACCACATGCACATGAATATCTTTTGAAAAATTATAATGCCAAGCGTCAATTCCTCAAAACAATTCAATATCCCGCACTTTTACTCATTATATTTATGAGCATGTTAGTAACTATAAATCATACTATTATTCCTGAATTTCAAAGTTTATATCAAAATTTGGATGTTAATGTTTCACCAATACAATTTTATTTATCCTCTTTTATTATGAAACTCCCACAAATGCTGATTTACCTCTTGATATGTATATTTATTATTTTTCTAATAATCTTTCTTAGTTATAAAAGACTTTCAATAGAAAATAAGCTGAATTTCATTTTGCACATACCTTTGATGTCGAAATTTTACAGACTCTATAAAACATTTCAAATTTCCTCAGAATTGAGTTTATTTTATAAAAACGGAATTAATTTACAGCAAATTGTAGAAATTTATGGTGGTCAATCTGACGATGAATATTTAAGTTACCTTGCTAATAAAATAGCACTTGGTAGTACCAATGGACTTAAATTAAGTGAAATTCTAAAGATGGTACCTTGTTTTGATAAGTCATTATCAGTTTTCATCGAAGAAGGTGAAAAAAAGGGCAGACTAGAGGTTGAAATGAAATTATATAGTGAATTAATAATCGAACAAATAGAGCAATTATTACAATTAATCATAAGATTTATACAACCTTTTGTTTTCTTTCTCATTGCAATTTTAATTGTATCTTTATATTTAGTAATTATGTTACCTATGTTTGATCTAATGCAAACTATTAAATAAACAAAAAAGGATTGAAAAAATGAATCGAATGAACCGGTTAAAAAACAAATTAAATAAAGAAGCTTTTACATTAATAGAAATGTTATTAGTACTGCTAATAATTAGTCTATTATTAATTCTAATAATTCCAAATATCGCCAAGCAATCTTCGCATATACAAAATACAGGATGTGACGCACAACTTAAAATGATTGATAGCCAAATCGAAGCATATTCGCTAAAATTTAATAAAAAACCTAATTCAATCGACGATCTTATCACTGAAGGCTATATTAAAGAAAATCAAAAACAATGTAAATCAGGCGCTACAATAACTATAAACAATGGTGAAGCAGTTGCAAATTAAATCAGCATTCACTTATTTAGAAATGCTACTAGTATTATCTATAATTGTTATCATTTTATTTATTCAGCTTAATTTAACTCCACTTTATTTAATTAAATCTAATTCAGAACAACATCAAATAAAACATTTAATTACACAATTTGAATATTTAAAATCAAAAGCAATCAAAGATCAACAATCAATTGCATTAGTATTTAATGATTTTTCTAACAAAATTATTGTTAATGAACAATACCTCAAAAATAATCCTCTAATATTACCTCAAAATAGCTATATACTTCCACATACAAATATTACAATGATTACTTTCGATAAGAGCGGAAATGTTAACAAATTCGGCAGTTTATATATAAAATTAAATGAAACTAAATACAAAATCATTTTCCATATTGAAAAGGGACGAATTCGTTATGAAAAAGTTTAATATATCTGCTTCATTATTATTAGATGCTATATTCTCGTTTTCAATGATTATTACTATATGTATTTTATTTCTACCAATGCTTATACAATTAAATAATTCAAAGCAAGATAAAATACAAGAAATTGAACAGAAAAAAATTATTGTAAACACTTTATATCATTATCAAAATTCACAACTTAGAAAAGGTATTAATATTGAAAACTACTTTATCAAACGAAACAATATCAAAATTTGCATAACTAAATTGGGTGAAAAAAATGAACGTTGTTATAAAAAATAAATATCATGCTTTTACATATTTAGAAACACTATTCACATTATTTTTAATTACAATTATTTTTTCGATTTTACCCTCACTTATAAAAACAGTTAGTATCATAAACAATCAAGTACTAAACGATTCTGATATTGAATTGGCATTTTTCTCTAGAGATTTTACCCAAGATTTAATTGACGATAATGCAACAATATTATTAAAAGAAAGTAATGAGCACCAAATTTCAATTAAAAATACTCATAAAGTTCTCTCTTATGAGTTTAAAAACAATAAAATAATAAAAACCGTTAATGGTAGGGGCAATATTACTGTATTAAACAATGTAATAATGGTCCACTTTAAAATTGTTAATAATAAATCAGTTGTGCTTAATTTAAAAAAAGTGGAAAAAGGACAAATTTATGTTAAAAAAATTATTTATTAATCCTTCAGCCTATATCTCACCTTTTGTTATGTTTTTATTTATGCTATATTTATCATTAATTACACTGCATTCGATACAACTCGTGTTAGAATTAAAAACATTAACTAATATTGAGTCATATTATGATTCGCAAATATCTCATATTATGAAAAAGGACGACGGTTATGAGAAAAAATAATATAGAACCACTAATTTTTATAGGATTCATGGGAACAGGTAAAACTACGCTAGGTAAGTATATTTCGCAAAATAATCACCTTAGTTATATTGATTTGGATGAACATATTGCGACTTGTGAAAATAGAACGATACCTCAGATATTTGAAAGTGTAGGAGAAGAAGGATTCAGAAAATTAGAATTTAAATACCTTCAAACTTGTCTAAAGCAATACGACATCATTTCAACTGGTGGTGGTATTATTGAAGGAGAGAGTGCATTCCAATATTTAAAATCACAACAAAATGTTATTTGGCTTGATTGTGATTTAAATATAATTTTCAATAGAATAAGAAATGATAAAAATAGACCAAATGCTAATAATAAAACATTTATGGAATTAAAAAACTTGTATTTATCTAGGGTTTCAAGATATAATGAAATCGCATTCATAAAAGTGAATAGTAATGAATCTCTGCCTATTTTAGAAAATAAAATTATGGAAGAGGTAGTTTGCGAATGATCAGTATTAGAGAGAATGGTTAGTTATATTGAATATGACTTTAGTCCGTCGCCGAAGGTGCAAGTTTACACGAAACTCTCAGGCAAAAGGATAATACTGTGACGCATTCCTGGAATATTAAACAGGGTAGTTAAGTCTACTCTGTTTTTTTAATATATCATCAATAGGAGGTTTCTTATGTCTAGTGAACTTAAAAAAACACCACTCTATCAAACTTTTGTAGATAGTGGTGCTAAGATTGTTGAATTTGGTGGATGGGCAATGCCTGTTCAATTTACAAGTATTAAAGAAGAGCATAATGCAGTAAGAACTAATATTGGTTTGTTTGATGTAAGCCATATGGGAGAAATTATTATTCAAGGACCTGATGCTGCTAAGTTTGTTCAATATTTGCTCTCGAATGATACTGATAACTTAACAGCTACAAAAGCGCAATATACTGCATTATGCAATGAAAATGGTGGTATAATTGACGATTTAATAACATATAAATTGGATGAAAATGTTTTTCTATTAGTGGTGAATGCAGGAAATACTGAAAAAGACTTTGAATGGATGAGCACACAATCTAAAGATTTTAATGTCGAAGTATTAAATGTCTCAAGCGAATATGGACAATTAGCAGTACAAGGACCTAATGCTCGTGACTTAGTGCAAGAACATGTTGAAATCGATGTTTCAGAAATGCAACCATTTGAATTTAAACAAGATGTAACATTTTTCGGCAAAAATGTAATTCTATCTCAATCTGGTTATACTGGTGAAGATGGATTTGAAATTTACTGTAAAGCAGATGATGCACCGTATCTTTGGAATGAAATCCTTAAACATAATGTAGTGCCATGTGGATTAGGGGCAAGAGATACATTAAGACTGGAAGCTGGATTACCTTTACACGGTCAAGATTTAAGTGAAACAATCACTCCATATGAAGCAGGGATTGCATTCGCAGCCAAACCATTAATCGAGGCAGATTTCATTGGTAAAGCTGTTTTGAAAGATCAAAAAGAAAATGGTTCACCTCGTAGAACTGTTGGTTTGGAAATGATCGATAAAGGAATTCCAAGAACAGGTTACGAAGTATTTGATTTAGAGGGAAATCAAATTGGTGAGATTACATCTGGTACACAATCACCTTTATCTGGCAAATCAATTGGCTTGGCATTAATAAATCGAGATGCATTCGAAATGGGTAAAGAAGTTATTGTTCAAGTAAGAAAAAGACAAGTAAAAGCAAAAATTGTTAAGAAAAATCAAATTTCAAAATAACTTAAAGGGGTGTTACTGTGAGTCATCGTTATATTCCATTAACAGATCAAGATAAAAAAGAAATGTTAGAAACGATTGGAGCAAACTCAATAGGTGAATTATTTGGAGATGTTCCAAAAGATATTTTATTAAATAGAGAATTAGCTATTCCAGAGGGTGAATCAGAAACAACATTATCTAAACGTCTAAGTAGAATAGCAAGTAAGAACATTACAAAAGAAACACATAGTTCATTTTTAGGCGCAGGTGTCTATGATCATTATGCACCAGCAGTCGTTGATGCTATGATTTCACGTTCAGAGTTCTATACAGCTTATACACCATATCAACCAGAAATTTCACAAGGTGAGTTACAAGCAATTTTCGAGTTCCAGACTTTAATTTGTGAATTAACAGATATGGATATAGCCAATTCCTCTATGTATGATGGAATCACTAGCTTTGCTGAAGCATGTATTTTAGCATTTAACCAAACACGTAAAAACAAAATCGTAGTCTCTAAAGGTATGCACTATCAAGCTTTACAAGTCTTACACACTTACGTTAAGACGCGTGAAGAATTTGAAGTTGTTGAAGTTGATTTAGATGGTACAATTACAGATTTAGAAAAATTAGAAAATGCAATTGACGACGATACTGCAGCTGTTGCAGTTCAATACCCTAACTTTTACGGTTCAATTGAAGATTTAGAAAAAATTAATTCGTTTATTGAAGGTAAAAAAGCATTGTTTATTGTTTATGCTAATCCATTAGCATTAGGTTTATTAACACCACCAGGTAGTTTTGGTGCTGATATAGTTGTTGGAGATACACAACCTTTTGGTATACCAGCACAATTCGGCGGACCACATTGTGGTTTCTTTGCCACAACTAAAAAGTTAATGAGAAAAACACCAGGCAGATTAGTTGGTCAAACTGAGGATGCCGATGGAAATCGCGGTTTTGTATTAACTTTACAAGCACGTGAACAACACATTCGTCGCGATAAGGCGACATCTAACATTTGTTCTAACCAAGCATTAAATGCACTAGCATCATCCATTTGTATGTCAGCTTTAGGTAAACAAGGTATTTATGATATTTCTGTACAAAACTTTGAAAATGCAAACTATGCTAAGAAACAATTCAAGTCTGCAGGTTTTGAAGTTTCAAACGGTACGTCATTTAATGAATTTGTCGTTAAATTTGATAAACCTGTGAAAGATGTCAATGACGCACTAATTCAAGAGGGTATTATAGGCGGTTTTGACCTTAAAGAAGTATCAAAAGACTTTGAAAACCAAATGCTAGTAGCCGTTACAGAATTAAGAACTAAAGAAGAAATTGATACATTTGTTAAGAAAGCGGGTGAAATAAATGGCAGTAAGTAAATCTAGTCCATTAATATTCGAACGTTCAAAAAAAGGTAGATATGCATACTCATTACCAAAAAAAGAGATTGATAATGGTGCGGTAAATGAGCTATTAGATGACAAATTTATTAGGAAAAACAAAGCAGAATTGCCAGAAGTTGCTGAATTAGATTTAGTTCGCCATTATACTGAACTTTCAAATAAAAACTTTGGCGTTGATTCAGGTTTTTATCCGCTAGGTTCTTGTACTATGAAGTACAATCCAAAAATCAATGAAAAAATTGCTAGAATCCCAGGCTTTGCAGAATCTCATCCACTTCAAGATGAATCACAAGTACAAGGTTCTTTAGAAATTATTCATAGTTTACAAGAAGAATTAAAAGAAATTACTGGTATGGATGAAGTAACACTTCAACCTGCAGCTGGTGCACACGGAGAATGGACTGCATTGATGATTTTCAAAGCATACCATCAAAAAAATGGTGAAGGTCACCGTGATGAAGTCATTGTACCTGATTCAGCACACGGCACAAATCCAGCATCTGCAGCATTTGCTGGTTTTAAATCTGTTACTGTTAAATCGAATGAACGTGGCGAAGTCGATATTGAAGATTTAAAACGTGTAGTAAATGAAAATACAGCTGCAATCATGCTAACCAATCCAAATACATTAGGTATTTTCGAAAAAAATATAATGGAAATACGTAATATCGTACATGACGCTGGTGGTTTATTATATTATGATGGCGCTAATTTAAATGCAATTATGGATAAAGTTAGACCTGGTGATATGGGATTTGATGCTGTTCATCTTAATCTTCACAAGACATTTACAGGACCACATGGTGGTGGCGGACCAGGTTCAGGTCCAGTCGGCGTTAAAAAAGAATTGGCAAGTTTCTTACCAAAACCAATGGTCATAAAAGAAAACGATGTGTTTAAATACGACAACGATATTGAACATTCAATTGGTCGAGTTAAACCATTCTATGGAAACTTTGGTATATATTTAAGAGCGTATACTTACATCCGTACAATGGGGAACAAAGGATTAGAAGAAGTATCAGAAGCTGCGGTCTTAAATGCTAATTACATTAAAGCGCGCTTAAAAGATCATTTTGAAATTCCATATCCACAGTATTGTAAACATGAATTTGTTTTAAGCGGTTCAAAACAAAAAGAACATGGCGTTAGAACATTAGATATGGCTAAACGCTTGTTAGATTTTGGCGTTCATCCACCTACAATTTATTTCCCATTAAACGTAGAAGAAGGGATGATGATTGAACCAACTGAAACAGAATCTAAAGAAACGTTAGATTATTTCTGTGATACAATGATAAATATTGCAAATGAAGCAAAAGAGAATCCAGATAAAGTGTTAGAAGCACCACATACTACAATTATAGATCGTCTAGATGAAACGAAAGCCGCTAGACAGCCAATATTGAAATTTGAGGACTTACGTTCCGAAAAGCAATAATACTAATTATAGTAAATTTCTTTACAAAAAAGGAGAGTTGGACATATTTTATGTCTCAACTCTCCTTTTTTAATAATACATATTTGTATAGACTTAATGATAGTTATAATGTCTGTTTATTAGATATTTTTCGACTAACTTTCTTAGTTATAATAATTAAAAAAGAGACTAAATAGTTTATCTAGTCTCTAGCACAAATTATTTTGTTATATGGAGCTTTAAAACAATTCTAACTTTAAATCATACATATTTTGCTAGCAAGACGTATTACTTTTTAGACTTGATTTTTCCAGTCCATTTTTTGTATCCGCCTTTTAGCATGTATATATCTGTATAGCCATTTTTCTTCAAGGTCCTAGCAGCACGATAGCTTGCTATACCATTTGCATCACAAAGATAGATTGGTTGGTCTGTTCGTAACCCTTGATATCTTTGCTTGAACATTGTAATAGGTATATTACGCGCACCATTAATATGTCCATAATCGTAATCCACTTTTTCTCTTACATCAATAACTTGAGCTTTGCGCAAACCATTATGAAATTCATTTTGGTTTAATTCTGTGACTGCTCTTTTATTAAGAAGATAATTAATTAGCATATAAGCAATAATAATTATTAAAACTGCTAATGCTAAAAACCAAAAGTTACTCATCTTGCATCCTCCCTAATTAACCGATATTATATATTATAAGACTGTTAGCTCAATTTATCAAAATTTTTTTATTAAAATAACGTTGCGCTGACAAACTAATACAATTATTGAAAACGATAACATAGTTTCTAAGTTATCACAATTTTAATTTAGCGATTGGAGTTTTGAAAGTGACAGAAAGATGGAATTTTATAAATACAGGTAGTAAAGATCCATATTATAATATGGCATTTGATGAAGCTTTACTGAATTTTGTTGCTAGAGGTGAAATAGATCCTGTCATCAGATTTTATACGTGGGATCCTGCAACATTGTCTATAGGATACTTTCAAAGATTGACTAAAGAAATAGATATAGCCAAAGTGAAAGAAAAAGATTATGGTTTAGTACGGCGCCAAACTGGCGGTAGAGGTGTCTTACACGACAAAGAGCTCACATATAGTGTTATTGTACCTGAATCACATCCTAACATGCCTTCTACTGTTACTGAAGCATACAGAGTAATCTCTGAAGGTTTGTTAGAAGGTTTTAAATATTTAGGATTTGATGCATCATTTGCTATCCCTCGATCTAAAGAAGAAAGAGAGAAACTTAAACAACCACGTAGTTCAGTTTGCTTCGATGCACCAAGTTGGTATGAATTAGTAGTAGAAGGTCGCAAAATTGCAGGTAGTGCACAAGTTCGTCAAAAAGGAGTCATCCTACAACATGGTTCATTGTTACAAGATGTAGATATTGATGATTTATTCGATATGTTTATTTTTAAAAATGAAAGACTGAAAGATAAAATGAAACAAGCGTTCGTAGAAAAAGCAGTTGCAATTAACGATATATCTAATCGCCATATTACAATCGAAGAAATGGAAGAAGCATTTGAAATTGGTTTTAAAAAAGGGTTAAATATCGACTTCAAGCCTTTAGAATTAACTGAACAACAACAACAAGAAGTGCTAGAATTAGTCGAAAAATATAAATCAGATGAATGGAATTATCGTAAATAAAATTCTATAAAAATACCATTACTTTACTAAAAAGGTGCAGACATTTTTTCAAATAATGTCTGCACCTTTTTATATTTTTACTATTTACGCTTTCTATTTTGACGTTTATATTTACGTTGCGCACGTTTATATTTACGTTGCGCACGTTTATATTTACGTTGATCTTCAGTAAGGAAAAAGAAATAATAGATTGCATAAATGATACCTGCAAAGATTATAAAACTGATTGCCATTCTGACAAAACTAAATATAAATGCATCTAGGTTTAGTACTAAGCCTATGATAGCTATCAAGATGACGAAATAAAATAAAACTTGCTTCACTTTAAAACACTCCCATGCGATTACTTACTTTGATTATTGTTTATGCTGATTGTTGACAATGCATTTTGTCCTTTTTGTATTTTTTTCTTGTTTTTGGAGGAATAACCTTCTCGAATATCACGCATTGCAGAACTTAAATCTTTATTTAACTTGGTGATATTTTTGTTCTTTTCTTGATCGTCATCACTCATTTTAGCCTTGTCGATGTCATTTTTATATGTAGTAAATGCTGTGTCTACATCATTGGTAATGTTAGTTAATTTTTCTTGAGTTTTCTTATTACCTTTATTTTTTGTGACGGTACTTTCAATACCATTATAGGCATCTATGGCTTTAGCAATGTCTTGATAGTATTTAGACGAAGCTTTTAAATTGCTTACTTTCTTTTTATTATTTTTCGCCTTACCAATATTTTTTTTGTCTTTTTCTAAAGCAGCAATATTATTTTTCTCTTTACTAATACCCTGTTTCAAATCTTGTATATTACTCTTTAATTTATGATTCTCATCTCGGAGATGCGTCGTCTTTTCTTCTAAGGGTCCTAAGTTTTGACTTCCACATCCAGCAAGTAAACACGAAGCACCTAAAATAACCAGAAATTTTTTCTTCATTTAATATCTCCTAATTCAAAAACTATAAATTTATACAATAATTATGCTATCATTTTAATGTATAAATTGAAAATGCACAAATTAATCGCATGGGAGGATTAGAAATGACTAGAATTGAAAAATTAAATGCTGTCTTAGAAGCTAAACATTTAGATGCAATAGTTGTTTTAACTGATTTTAACAGAAGATATTTATCAGGTTTCACTGGAACAAGCGGCGCACTTATTATTACCAAAGCGGATAATTTATTAATCACAGACTTTAGATATATAGAACAAGCGACTGAGCAAGCACCTAAATTTAAAATTATCAAACAACAAGGGAATTTAATAGATTATGTAAAACAAGAATTGAAAAAATTAAATGTACAAAATGTTGGATTTGAAGGTAATTTAGTGAGTTATGATACATATTTACAATTAAGTAAATCATATATTAGTTTAATTAGTATTTCTGGATTAATAGAAAAAATACGTGAAGTTAAAGATGATAATGAAATAGCGTTAATCCAAAAGGCTGCAGAAATTGTTGACGAAACATTTGAATATATATTAACTGTTGCAAAAGAAGGTATGACAGAGTTGCAACTAAAAGCCAAATTAGAAAGTAAAATGTTAGAGCTTGGTGCAGAAGGTACTTCATTTGATACTATTGTGGCTTCTGGCACTCGTGGAGCACTACCTCATGGCGTAGCTAGTGATAAAGTCATTCAGACAGGTGAATTAATCACACTTGATTTTGGTGCATACTACAAAGGATATAGTTCCGATATTACACGCACATTTGCCATCGGGGAACCAGAACCTAAGTTGAAAGAAATTTATAACATCGTATTAGAAGCAAACCAAAAAGGAATAGCTGCTGCGAAAAAAGGAATTAATGGGAAGGCGCTCGATGCAATTGCAAGAGATTATATAACTGAACAAGGATATGGAGATGCATTTGGTCATTCTTTGGGTCATGGAATAGGATTAAACGTGCATGAAGGACCGAATCTCTCAAAAAATTCTGATGCTGAATTAGAGGTCAATAATTGTGTTACAATTGAACCCGGCATTTATTTAGATGGTTTAGGTGGCGTTCGGATAGAAGATGACATTTTAATTAAAGAAAATGGTTGTGAATGCTTTACTAAATCGCCTAAAAACCTTATTATTTTATAGAAGACCTTATATTTGAGGAGGAAACTGAATGATTTCGGTTAATGATTTTAAAACAGGCTTAACAATTTCTGTAGATAATGGTATTTGGAAAGTTTTAGATTTCCAACATGTAAAACCAGGAAAAGGATCTGCATTTGTTCGTTCTAAATTACGTAATTTAAGAACGGGTGCAATTCAAGAAAAAACATTCAGAGGCGGCGAAAAAGTAGAAACAGCTATGATTGAAAATCGTCGTATGCAATATTTATATGCTGATGGCGATGTTCATGTCTTTATGGATAATCAAACTTTTGAGCAAACTGAATTAGCTGCTGATTATTTGAAGTATGAACTTAACTTCTTAAAAGCTAATATGGAAGTTCAAATTCAAACTTATGAAAACGAAACGTTAGGTGTTGAATTACCAAAAACTGTTGAGCTTACTGTTACTGAAACAGAACCAGGTATCAAAGGCGATACTGCTACCGGTGCAACTAAGTCAGCGACAGTTGAAACAGGCTACACATTAAATGTTCCTTTATTCGTAAATGAAGGTGACACACTTGTAATAAATACAGGTGATGGAAGCTACATCTCAAGAGCGTAACATTTTACTTTGTATTTTATTTTAAAAATACATTTGATTAAACCTTTCCAATTGTGTAATGTATTGGAGAGGTTTTTCGTTTTTAACAAAGCTTTTCAAATTACAGAAAAATTATAAGAATATGATAAATAAAAACCCGTTTATTATAGAAAGTGTGTATATGCTTGAATTGAGCATATCACTAAAGTAAAATAAACAAGGTAAATGAAAACAATCTGAAGGAGTCAGTATTTATGAATTTTAAAGAAATCAAAGAATTAATCGAGATTCTTGACCAATCTAGTTTGACTGAAATCAATATTGAAGATAAAGGTAATGTTGTTAACTTAAAGAAAGAAAAAGAAACTGAAATTATCACACCTCAAATATCACAACAACCAATGCAACAGTTTGCACCGCAACAAGGTGTTTCACAAGCACCAACACCAAATAATGCAGGTGAAGATACATCTTCTGTATCAATTGATGATAATTTACAAACGATTAACGCACCAATGGTTGGAACTTTTTATAAATCACCGTCTCCAGAGGAAAGTGCGTATGTCCAAGTCGGAGATTCCGTTACTAACGAATCAACAGTTTGTATTTTAGAAGCTATGAAATTGTTTAATGAAATCCAAGCGGAAGTAACAGGTGAAATTGTCGAAATATTAGTAGAAGACGGTCAAATGGTAGAGTATGGCCAACCGTTATTTAAGGTGAAATAATGAATAAAATTTTAATCGCAAATCGTGGGGAAATTGCAGTAAGAATTATTCGTGCTTGTCATGATCTTGGATTACAAACTGTGGCAATATACTCTGAAGGAGATAAAGACGCACTACATACTCAAATTGCTGATGAAGCATATTGCGTTGGCCCAACACAATCCAAAGATTCTTATTTAAATATCCCAAATATCTTATCAATTGCAACATCAACAGGATGCGATGGTATTCACCCAGGTTATGGTTTTTTAGCTGAAAATGGTGATTTTGCAGAACTATGTGAAGCTTGCCAATTAAAGTTTATTGGACCTAGCTATGAATCAATACAAAAAATGGGTATCAAAGATGTAGCTAAAGAAGAAATGAAGCGTGCAGAAGTTCCGGTAGTACCTGGTAGTGAAGGTTTAGTCCAAGACATTAATGATGCCAAGAAAATTGCGAACAAAATTGGATATCCAGTTATCATAAAAGCAACTGCTGGTGGCGGCGGTAAAGGCATTAGAGTAGCACGTGATGAAAAAGAATTAGAAACAGGCTTTAAAATGACCCAACAAGAAGCTGAGACTGCCTTTGGTAATGGTGGATTGTATTTGGAAAAATTCATCGAGAATTTTAGACATATTGAAATCCAAATCATCGGAGACAGCTACGGTAACGTAATACATCTAGGTGAACGTGACTGTACGATTCAACGTCGAATGCAAAAACTTGTTGAAGAAGCACCTTCACCAATACTTACTGAGTCTAAGCGTAAGGAAATGGGAAATGCAGCTGTTAGGGCTGCTAAAGCTGTTAATTATGAAAATGCAGGCACTATAGAGTTCATTTATGACTTAGATTCAAATGAGTTTTACTTTATGGAAATGAATACACGTATTCAAGTAGAACACCCTGTAACAGAAATGGTAACTGGTGTTGATTTAGTGAAATTACAACTAAAAATTGCTATGGGTGAAAAACTACCATTTAAGCAAAAAGATATTAAAATTGAAGGTCATGCTATGGAATTTAGGATTAATGCAGAAAATCCATTTAAAAACTTCATGCCTTCTCCTGGTCAAATCACACAATATTTAGCTCCAGGTGGATTTGGCGTAAGAATTGAATCTGCATGTTATACTAACTATACAATCCCTCCATATTACGATTCTATGGTTGCTAAACTCATTGTACATGAGCCAACTAGGGATGAAGCAGTAATGACTGGATTAAGAGCACTAGGAGAATTTCTCGTACTTGGAATTGATACAACTATTCCATTCCATATACGATTATTAAATAATGATATTTTTAGAAGCGGAGAATTCAATACGAAATTCTTAGAAACGTATAACATTATGGACGAAGAATCTAAATAGGAGGTATGTGAAATGGTCAAGGTCACTGAAACATCACATTCCAATTTAGGCAAAATTGAAATTGCACCTGAGGTACTAACTGTCATTGCAAGCATCGCTACATCTGAGATTAAAGGGATTCAAGGCCACTTTAAAGAGTTGCGAAATGTTAGCATTGAACATATAAGTAAGAAGCAATTAACAAGAGGCGTTAAAGTTGATACGAAAGACGATGGCATTTACATTGACGTATTTTGCTCACTAGCTTACGGTGTCAATATTTCAGAAACAGCGAAAAAGGTTCAACAAGCCATTTTCAATTCACTTACAACAATGACTACTATTGAACCTACTCAGATTAATATCCATATAACACATATAGAACCAACAAAATAAAAATTGATAAGCAAATTTAAAAATCTATACCGCGAAAAACCATGCTTCACTTTTTCGCGGAAGATTTACAAATCAAATATGCTTGAGGGAGTTTATAATGAGTCGAAAAGAATCCAGAACACAAGCTTTCCAAACTCTATTTCAACTAGAAATGAAGAATAGTGAATTAACAATTGAAGAAGCAATCAGTTTTATAAAAGATGATAATCCTGATTTAGAATTCGATTTTATAAACTGGTTAGTGACTGGCGTTAAAGATCACGAATCCGTATTAGATACAAAAATTCAACCACATTTAAAAGATTGGACTTTATCTAGATTACTAAAATCTGACAGAATTATTCTAAGAATGTCTACTTTTGAATTGTTACATAGTTCAACACCACAAAAAGTTATTATTAATGAAGCTGTTGAATTAGCAAAACAATTCAGCGATGACGATCATTTTAAATTCATCAATGGTGTATTGAGCAATATTGAAATAGAAGAGTGATAAATTATGGCAGAACCACAATATTTAAGTGTTACAACATTAACCAAATATATCAAATATAAATTTGATCAAGATCCGCACTTACAGTCGGTGCTAATCAAGGGTGAACTCTCCAATTTTAAAAAACATAGTAGTGGACACCTTTACTTTAATGTAAAAGATAAAAATAGTGTGATTAGTGCGATGATGTTTAAAGGTAGTGCTGCAAAAATTGATTTCGATCCTAAAGAAGGCGACGAGGTACTATTAGAAGCACGTGTATCAGTGTATGAACGACGTGGTAATTATCAAATATATGTTAATAAGATGCATATTGATGGTGTTGGAAACTTGTATCAAAAGCTAGAACAACTAAAAAAGAAATTAACTAAGGAAGGCTTTTTTGATCAAAACCATAAAAAACTAATTCCTAAATTTCCTAAAAAGATTGCTGTTTTAACTGCTGGTACGGGCGCAGCCATTCGTGATATCCATACTACGATAAACAGTAGGTATCCACTAGCTGAACAAATTCAAATCAACACGCTTGTCCAAGGTACACAAGCAAAACAAGACATTATTGAAAAAATAGCACAGGCAGACACACTAGGTGTTGATACGATTATTATTGGGCGTGGCGGCGGTTCAATCGAAGATTTGTGGAATTTTAACGAAGAAGATGTCGTTAAAGCGATATATCATTGTAATACGCCAATAATCTCAGCTGTTGGGCATGAAACGGATTTTACACTAAGTGATTTTGTCGCTGATGTTCGTGCTGCTACACCAACACAAGCAGCTATGATGGCAACACCAGATCAATACGAAATCAGACAATATATTCAACAAACCAAACTATCATTGACTCGTTTTATCAAACAACATATGCAACAACAACGTAAGCACTTAGAACATGTAGCTTCTTACTATAAATTTCAAACACCAACATTACTATATGATCAACAAATACAAAAACGTGATGATTTGGAAAAACAACTTAATTTTTCTGCCAGTATGATGATAAAAAATCATCAGCAACAGTTAACATTATTAAATAACAAGTTTAATTTAAAAGCCTTTAGGCAAGATATAAATAGAAATCAGTTAATGAATCAGCAGAAGCGTGATGAACTAACTAAGGTCATTCATAATTTTATTACAAATCAAAAGCAGAATCTTACTAGAAAATTGGAAAATCTTAATAATTTAAGTCCAACCAATACGATGTTACGTGGTTATTCAATTATAAGTAAGAAAGATTCTGTAATTACAAGTACTAAAGATTTATCAGAAAATGATAATATTGTGTTAACAATGAAAGATGGTCTTGTTGATGCACAAGTTAAGAAAGTTAGGTGTAATGATGACGAATAATAATACGCAAAGTTTCGAAGATATGATGAAAGAACTAGAGACTATTGTTCAAAAACTAGATAACGAAAATGTTTCATTGGAAGAATCTTTAAATTTATACCAACGTGGTATGAAACTATCTGCAACATGCGATGAAACATTAAAAGATGCTGAAAAGAAAGTGAATGAACTAATGTCTGAAGAAAACACTAATCAAAATGGTGATACAGAGAAGGTAAATAGTGATGACAAATAATAAAATGAATCAGTTAGCTGACGAAATTAATCAATTATTAAGCAAATCAATTCCAGAATCTTCACTAAATACAAACTTAGAAGACAGTATGCGTTATTCTTTAGAAGCTGGCGGTAAACGTATTCGTCCGGTATTGTTACTTTTGACACTTGAAATGCTTTCTAATGAATATGAAAAGGGCATTTCTGCTGCATTAGGATTAGAAATGATACATACCTATTCTTTAATTCACGATGATTTACCACCAATGGATAATGATGATTATAGAAGAGGTAAATTAACTAATCACAAAGTTTTCGGTGAATGGAAAGCTATCCTTGCAGGTGATGCACTTTTAACTAAAGCATTTGATATTATTGTTAATGATGACAAGCTAGAGAATTCTGCCAAAATCAAGTTAATACAACGACTATCCTTTGCAAGTGGCCATTTAGGTATGGTAGGTGGTCAAACACTTGATATGCAAAGTGAAGGTGAAGGAACTTCTGTTGATATTCAAACATTAGAACAAATTCATAATGCCAAAACAGGAGCACTTTTAAAATTTGCTGTCATGGCAGCTGTCGATATTGCAAATCCAGAAAAGTATGTTGCTGAAAAGTTAGAAAGTTACAGTGAACATTTAGGCCTCATGTTTCAAATCAAGGATGATTTGTTGGATGTCTATGGTGACGAAGCAAAATTAGGTAAATCAGTAGGTAGTGATATAGAAAATGATAAAAGCACATATGTTTCTTTACTTGGTCAACAAGGTGCTGAAGATAAAATGAAATATCATACTGATGCAGCATATGAAGATTTAAAACAACTTCCTGATTGTTATAATACTGACAACTTGGTTTATATCATAGAATTATTCAATAATCGTGAATCTTAGATAATTAAAGTAATTTGTAGATTTAAAGATACGTATAAACTAAATATATAGACAGGCAAAGACAATTCTAACTATGTCTTTGCCTGTTTTTTCGTTTTGCAAATATTTAATAATTATTCATCGGAAAACATGAGTTCCATTTATATATTATACCTAATGAAACTTTCAAGTAGTTATATCATTAAAAAATCTCTCAAAAAAAGCCATAGTTATGGTTTTGTTAAGTAAAATTACAATCATACTTCGCTAGAGCTATTTCATAGCATGTGTTAAGATAAATGTATAAATATTCGTTTATAGAGGTGCTATCCATGGCTAAAAAATCAATAAGACATATTAAAATACGAGAAATAATTTCTAATGAAAAAATAGAGACACAAGATGAGTTAGTAAAACGTTTAAATGAATATGAATTAAACGTTACACAAGCAACTGTTTCCAGAGATATTAAAGAATTACAATTGATAAAAGTACCTACGCCTACCGGCCAATATGTTTATAGTTTGCCAAACGATAGAAAATATCATCCATTGGAAAAATTAGGTCGTTATTTAATGGATTCATTTGTGAATATTGATGGTACAGGCAATTTATTAGTACTCAAAACACTACCAGGCAATGCACAATCAATCGGTGCGATTTTAGATCAAATAGATTGGGAAGAAGTGCTAGGAACAATTTGTGGTGATGACACTTGTTTAATCATTTGTCGTGATGATTCAGCAAGCGAAAAAATCAAAGCACGTATCTTCAATTTATTATAATTATAAGGAAGTGTATAACGAATGCTTCAAACGTTATCTATTAAACAATTTGCTATTATTGATGAACTTGAGGTTCATTTCGGTGATGGACTTACAGTACTGAGCGGTGAAACTGGCGCAGGTAAGTCTATTATTATCGATGCAATTGGCCAACTTATAGGCATGCGTGCATCATCAAATTATGTGAGACATGGTGAGAAGAAAGCGGTTATCGAAGGCATCTTTGATATAGATGAAAGTAAAGAAGCTATGTCAATTTTAGAAGCATTAGATATTGATATAGATGAAGATTTCTTATTAGTTAAACGCGAAATCTTTAGTACAGGCAAGAGTTTGTGCAGAGTGAACAACCAAATTGTCACACTCCAAGACTTACGTAAAATTATGCAAGAATTATTAGATATTCACGGGCAACATGAGACACAAACTTTGCTCAAACAGAAATACCATCTCCAATTACTTGATAATTATGCTGAAGATACATACAGCAATTTACTCAATGATTATGTGTCTACTTACGATCAATACAATGCTAAAAGAAAAGAATTACAGGATTTAGAATCAGCAGACCAAGCTTTGTTACAGCGCTTAGATTTACTTAAATTCCAATACGAAGAATTACAAGAAGCTAAATTAGTTGAAGGTGAAGTAAAACAACTTGAATCAGATATTAAGCGTATTCAAAATTCAGAAAACCTTAGTTTAGCCCTTAATAATGCACATTTAACGTTAACCGATGAACATGCAATCACAGACAGGTTGTATGAATTAAGCAATCAGTTACAAGCAATCAGTCATATTTTGCCAGAAAAATATGACACACTTAAAGAAGAAGTCGATCAATTCTATTACACATTAGAAGACGCGAAGCATCAACTCTATGATGAATTAACAAATACAGAATTTGACGAACAATATTTAAATGAACTTGAATCTAGAATGAATTTACTCAATGACCTTAAGAGAAAATATGGCAAAGACATAAATGAACTCATTGTCTATCAAACTAAATTAGACGATGAAATAAACAAAATTGAAAATTATGAAGAGAGTACCTCCCAATTAAGGAAAGAAATTGATGATTTATATGATAAAGTCATGCAATTAGGTACAAAACTATCTAAAGAACGACGGACTGTAGCTCAAAAACTACGAAATCATATCGTTGAAGAAATTCAAAACTTGCAAATGAAAGATGCTAATTTAGAAATTTCTTTCAAACCGTTAGAGAAGCCCAATCGCGAAGGTATTGAATTTGTAGAATTTTTAATCAGCCCTAATAAAGGAGAACCACTCAAAAGCTTGAATAAAATTGCTTCAGGTGGTGAGTTATCCAGAATTATGCTAGCGCTCAAAACAATATTTGTTAAAACAAGAGGTCAAACGGCAATTCTATTTGATGAAGTAGACTCAGGTGTATCTGGTCAAGCAGCGCAAAAAATGGCTGAAAAAATGAAAGATTTAGCAACTTATATTCAAGTGATTTGTATTTCACATTTACCACAAGTTGCAACCATGAGTGATCATCATTTATATATCAGTAAAAATTCAAAGGATGATCGCACAACAACACATGTGCAGGAGCTTTCAGGGGATGACCGTGTCGATGAAATTGCACGAATGATTTCTGGAGCGAGTGTAACAGAACTCTCCCGTCAAAACGCTAAAGAAATGATTGAGCAAAATCAACAAACATAATAATTGAATTAAAAGTGTTATATAGAACGTCATTTTAGGATGAATTATATATGAAAGGTGTTGATTTTTGGTGCAATATCAACATTTAATTAAACCATCAAAATCTTTAACTGGGAATGTCGCGATATTATTTGCAAACGACGAAAAAATGTTATCTGTGGTTGTTGAAGCACTTGAAATTACGAATATTGAGGTCTTTTTATATGATACTGAAGACCCAACTGAGATTATTAGATCTTTTGATATAGATGCTCAGTTATTAAATAGAATTCATATCGTTTTAAGTAATTCAGAACATGAATTATTTCAACAGTGTTCAAAGGATTTAGCGACAGGCAAAGTACATCTGCTTATGAAAGGTAACATGATGTCATCGACTTTGTTGTCATTTGTATTAAGTAACAAATCATTTATTGGTAAACATGGTTTCTTAAATCACGTAGCTTGTTTTAATATACCTAAATATCATAAAACGCTCATGCTTAGTGATGTTGCATTAAATATTAATCCATCCGTTGAGGAAAAGAAACAAATCATTTATAACGTTGCTAATTTTGCGCAATCGTTAGGATATGAACAATTTAAAATGGGAATCCTATCATCTGTAGAACATCCTACACGTAAAATACAATCATCACTAGATGCCGAAAAATTAAAAAATAGTTTCAATCGTCATTCATCAAATTTTCTATATGTAGATGGGCCTTTAGCATTTGATAATGCGATAAGTATGGAAAGTGTCATAAAGAAAAATATAAAATCGTCAGTCGCTGGTGATGTCGATGGATTATTGGTATCACATATCGATGTTGGTAATGCACTGTATAAATCATTTACCTATTTCGGTAACGCAAGTGTGGCTAGCTTAGTATTGGGTGCTAAATTCCCAATAGTATTAACCTCTAGAGCTGATACAAAACAAAATAAACTTGACTCATTATTTCTCGGATTGAAGGTTTTAAATTAGTGAATATAAATTTAATTCAATGACTGACTAATAAGTAGAATAGGTTATTAATTTTATAATCCGTCTAGTTGATGTAAAATGAAATAGGATATTATAATTTGTTTATTAAAAAATTGAAACTTAATGTACAAGCTTAATATTGGTACTTAGTTCTAAACTATTTTAAAAGCATATCATTTAATTTCATAAATCAGTCACTAGATAAATGTTTTATGTTAAAAGAAGGTGTCAAAATGGCTCGAATATTAGTGTTAAACCTAGGTAGTACATCATCGAAAGTCGCAATCTATGATGACGGCGTTGGTGTACGTAGTGAAACAATTAGACATCAGTTACAAATCACATCACTATCGTTAATTGATCAAAAAGCACCTCGAAAAAAAGAGATTGAACATTTTATCAATCATACGATGAACATGAATTTTAACCAAATAGACGCCATCGCATGTAGAGGCGGCTTGCTGAAACCTATTCCCGGAGGCGTATATGACGTTAACGATAAAATGTATCACGACCTCAAAATCTGTAAATATGGTGTACATGCTTCCAATCTGAGTGGTATTATTGGATATGAAATTGCACAGCTTTATAAAATTCCAGCATTTACAGTAGATCCAGTTGTTGTCGATGAAATGATTTCTATTGCAAGACTAACTGGAATTGAAGGTATTGAACGTCGTAGTGTATTTCACGCATTAAATCAAAAAGCTGTAGCACATATGTACGCGAATTCCATAAACAAACGTTATTCAGAAGTCAATGTAATCGTCGCACATATGGGTGGTGGCATAACAATAGGCGCACACAAAAAAGGAAATGTAATAGATGTTAACGATGGCTTGCTCGGCGAGGGACCGTTTAGCCCTGAACGTAGCGGTTCCATTCCAAATGATCAGCTGTATCAATTTGGTTATCAACATAATTTTACACCGACAGAAATGAATCACTTTTTGAGCAAAGAAGGTGGTTTCATTAGCATGTTTAAAACAAATGACCTAGTACAATTGTCAAAAATGTATGATACAGATTCCAAAGTTAAACTAGCATTTGATGCTCTGGCGTATCAGGTGGGAAAATCAATCGGTGAAAGAGCAGTTACTTTGCAAGGCAATATCGATCAAATCATATTAACTGGTGGCTTGAGTTATAATGCACACATCAATAATCAAATTCAATCTTATGTTGATTGGATTGCACCTGTAATTGTATATCCCGGAGAAAAAGAAATGGATGCTTTGGCCCTTAGAACAACCGCAGTTTTAAATGGAAATGAATTAGTTAAGGCTTATAGTTAGGAGCAAAAAAATGGCAGAAGAAAAATATGATTTAGTAATTTTAGGTGGTGGAACTGCAGGTTATGTATCTGCAATTAGAGCTTCACAATTAGGAAAAAAAGTAGCACTTGTAGAAAAGTCACTCTTAGGCGGTACGTGTTTACATAAAGGATGTATACCTACCAAAGCTTTATTAAAATCTGCTGAAGTCTCGCGCACAGTTTCAAATGCTAAAGATTATGGTGTAGATATAGATGCGTTTAAATTGAATTTTTCACGTATTCAAGAGCGTAAAAATGACATAGTTAATCAAATGTACAGTGGCGTGTCCCATCTCATGGAACATAATAAAATTGATGTCTATAATGGAATCGGACGTATATTAGGTCCTTCCATATTTTCACCTCAAAGTGGCACAATTTCCGTGGAATTTGAAAACGGTGAATCAGAACTTATTCCAAATAATAATGTACTTATAGCTACTGGTTCAAGACCAATGTCACTACCATTCTTACCATTTGATCACGAGATAGTTCTATCTAGTGACGATATATTAAAACTAGAGCAGCTACCAAACTCATTAGTCATTATAGGTGGGGGTGTTATAGGTTTAGAATTTGCTTCTCTATTGACAGATTTTGGTGTAGAAGTAACTGTAATAGAAGCTAGTTCACATATTTTACCTACTGAAAGTAAATCAATTGCTACTCAATTAAAAAAAGAATTAACAAATCGTGGGACAATATTTTATGAAAATACACAACTTTCAGAAGACCAAATTGCTATCGAAAATGAAAAAATAACAATTGAGCTAAATGAAGAACAATTAGAATTTGATAAAGCTTTAGTTTCTATCGGACGTAAACCAAATACTGATGATATCGGGTTAAACAATACGAAGATTAAATGCACACCATCTAATCATATAATTGTCAATGAGTATCAACAAACTGAAGATAAACATATATACGCTGCAGGAGATTGCATAGGGCAATTACAGCTTGCACATGTCGGTACTAAAGAAGGCATCAACGCTATTGAACACATGTTCGATCAATCACCTATACCTGTTGATTATATGAAAATGCCTAAATGTGTATACACACATCCTGAAGTAGCGAGCATTGGCGTAAACCAAGAACAAGCTAAAGCCGAAAATAAAAATGCCAAGTCATATAAAGTCCCATTTAAAGCTATTGGTAAAGCTGTTATCGAAAATATAACAAACCAAAACGGCTTTTGTGAAGTCGTCATCGATCAAGATAATGAAGAGATACTTGGATTCAATATGATAGGTCCCCATGTAACTGAATTAATCAATGAAGTATCTCTACTACAATTTATGAATGGTTCTAGTTTAGAACTTGGCTTAACAACACATGCACATCCATCACTGTCAGAAGTATTGATGGAATTAGGCTTAAAAGTTGAAGGTCGAGCGATTCACGTTTAATTAAGGAGGAAATAAGATGTTTGATTATAAATCAGTTGGACTAGAAGCGTCTGACTTAAAAACAATGTACAAATGGATGGATTTAGGTCGTAAAATTGATGAACGAATGTGGCTATTGAACCGTGCTGGTAAAATACCCTTTGTCATCAGTTGCCAGGGACAAGAAGCAACACAAATAGGTATGGCCTATGCAATGGCGGAAGGCGATATTTCATCACCATATTATAGAGATTTAGCATTTGTAACATATATGGGTATGACGCCATTAGACTCAATGTTGGCAGCTTTTGGTAAACGCGATGATATCAATTCTGGTGGGAAACAAATGCCTTCTCATTTTAGTAAACGCGAAAAAGGCATATTATCTCAAAGTTCACCTGTTGGTACACAAATATTACATGCGGTCGGTGCAGCACTCGCCTTAAAAATGGATAACAAACCAAATATTGCAATGGCAACTGTTGGTGAAGGTAGTTCTAACCAAGGCGATTTTCACGAGGGCTTAAACTTTGCTGGTGTACATGATCTTCCTTTTATCTGTGTAATCGAAAATAATAAATATGCTATATCAGTACCAAACGAATTACAATATGGCGCAGAAAAACTTTCAGATCGTGCTATTGGCTATGGCATGCACGGCGAACATGTCGATGGCAATGATCCAATCGCAATGTATAAAGCGATGAAAGAAGCAAGAACTCGCGCATTAAATGGTGAGGGTGCCACATTAATTGAAGCAATGTGTACTAGAATGACAGCACATTCTTCAGATGATGACGATAAATACCGAACACAAGACGAACGAGATGCATTAAAATCTTTAGACTGTAATCTTAAGTTCAAAACTTTTCTCCTTGAAGAAGGGATCATTGATGAACAATGGTTAGAAGCTATTGAAAGTGAGCATAAAGAACTTGTTAACAAAGCTACTAAAGAAGCTGAAAAAGCACCTTATCCATCACCAGAAGAAACTTATACTCACGTTTATGAAGAAGGGAGCTTAAACAATGCCTAAATTAAGCTATTTAGATGCAATCAAACAAGGACTAGACCAAGCCATGGCTAAAAACGATGACGTATTCGTATTAGGTGAAGATGTCGGTAAAAAAGGTGGCGTATTTGGCGTTACCTTGGGATTACAACAAAAATACGGTGAAGCTCGTGTGTTAGATACACCTTTAGCCGAGTCTAATATTGTAGGTACAAGTATTGGGGCTGCCATGCTTGGCAAACGACCTGTGGCTGAAATTCAATTTGCTGAATATATTTTACCTGCAACAAATCAAATTATGAGTGAAGCAGCTAAAATGAGATATCGTTCTAATAATGATTGGCATTGTCCTATTACGATTCGTTCACCATTTGGCGGTGGTATTCATGGCGCGCTTTACCATTCTCAAAGTGTTGAATCTGTGTTTGCTTCAACACCTGGTCTAAGAGTCGTTATACCATCTACACCTTATGATGCAAAAGGATTATTACTTGCATCAATTGAATCAAATGATCCAGTTTTATATTTTGAACATAAAAAAGCATATCGTTTACTTAAAGAAGAAGTGCCAGAAGAATACTATACCGTACCAATTGATAAAGCAGACGTAAAACGTGAAGGTGATGATATCACTGTGTTTACATATGGACTTTGTGTAAATTACTGTATTCAAGCAGCGGATATGTTATCTGAAGATGGCATTAATGTAGAAGTGGTGGATTTACGAACTGTTTATCCACTTGATAAAGAAACAATTATTGAAAGAGCGAAATTAACTGGTAAAGTGCTTTTAGTTACTGAAGATAATTTAGAAGGTAGTGTGATTTCAGAAGTTGCTGCCATTATAGCTGAAAATTGTCTGTTTGATTTAGATGCACCAATTATGAGATTAGCTGGACCTGATGTTCCATCTATGCCATTTGCTCCGACACTTGAAGATGAATTTATGATAAATCCAGATAAGATAAAAATTAAAATGCGTGAACTCGCAGAATTTTAAGGAGGCAGTAAAATGGAAATCAAAATGCCTAAACTGGGTGAAAGTGTACACGAAGGAACAATCGAACAATGGCTTGTCTCAGTAGGAGATAAAGTTGAAGAGTATGACCCATTATGTGAAGTCATTACGGATAAAGTAACTGCAGAGGTACCTTCATCATATGCAGGTACTATACGCGAAATCGTTGTTGAAGAAGGAACAACTGTTGCTATTGATGAAGTGATTTGTATACTTGACGCTGATGATGCTACTTTAGAAGATACTGAATCAAGCCAATCTGAAAGTGAAGACAACAATAATAAACAACAAGTTGAACAGTCACAAGAACCGACTTTTGAACAATCAAGCACAACAAATGACGCGCCAAAAAATAATGGTCGATACTCACCTGTAGTATTTAAGCTAGCATCCGAACATCAAATTGACTTAGCTCAAGTTGTCGGAACAGGTTTTGAAGGTAGAGTCACTAAAAAAGATATCGAAAAAGTAATTAAAGAGGGTACTAACAAAACACCATCTACGATTGTAGCACCTAAAGATACACCAAAAGTATCTAAACAGGTTACTTATAATGAACCATCACCTGGATCGGCTATTCCAGTAAACGGTGTGCGTAAGCAAATTGCGCAAAATATGGTAAATAGTGTAAATGAAATTCCACACGCATGGATGATGGTAGAAGCTGATGCTACAGACTTAGTAAAAACGCGTAATTACCACAAACAAAGCTTTAAAGAAAGTGAAGGCTATAATTTAACCTTCTTTGCATTCTTTGTTAAAGCTGTTGCAGAAGGATTAAAAGCATATCCATTATTAAACAGTAGTTGGCAAGATTCTGAAATTGTGATGCATAAAGATGTAAATATCTCTATCGCTGTTGCAGATGAAGACAAACTTTATGTACCAGTAATTAAAAATGCTGATGAAAAATCTATTAAAGGCATAGCACGTGAAATTAATGAACTTGCACATAAAGCACGTAATAAAAAATTACGCACAGAAGATATGCAGGGCGGCACATTTACAGTGAATAATACAGGTACTTTCGGTTCTGTATCATCAATGGGTATCATTAACCACCCACAAGCAGGTATTTTACAAATTGAATCCGTCATCAAAAAACCAGTTGTTATAGATGATATGATTGCAATTCGTAACATGGTTAACCTTTGTATTTCTATAGACCATCGAATTTTAGATGGCTTGCAAGCAGGTCGTTTTATGAATTTCGTGAAAACACGTATTGAGCAATACTCAATTGAACATACAAGCATTTATTAAATTGAATCATGTAATTCTGATGGTCGGAACATATGGCTCTTTGTCAATAACGGTTGGTCTATAAAAAATGAATATATTTGATGCATCAAGCAACTTTTGAATGTTGCTTGATGTGTTTTTTATGTTCAGAGACAAATAATCTAGA
>NZ_FMPG01000039.1 GCF_900097965.1 Staphylococcus caeli | reverse complement strand
AGCTAGCCGTCGAAGGTGGGACAAATGATTGGGGTGAAGTCGTAACAAGGTAGCCGTATCGGAAGGTGCGGCTGGATCACCTCCTTTCTAAGGATATATTCGGAACATCTTCTTACGGAGATGCAGGAATAACATTGACATATTGTATTCAGTTTTGAGTGCTCATTAGAGTATTCAAAAGAAATGGGCCTATAGCTCAGCTGGTTAGAGCGCACGCCTGATAAGCGTGAGGTCGGTGGTTCGAGTCCACTTAGGCCCACCATTTTTTTGTACATTGAAAACTAGATAAGTAAGTAAAATTTATGATTTTACCAAGCAAAACCGAGTGAATTAGAGTTTTTAAACAAGCTTTGAATTCAAAAAGAAATAATCGCTAGTGTTCGAAAGAACACTCACAGATTAATAACATTTTG
>NZ_FMPG01000008.1 GCF_900097965.1 Staphylococcus caeli | reverse complement strand
GGAAACAACAAAAGAAGAAGAGCAACCAAGTACTGAGGAAGCAACAAAAGAAGAAGAGCAACCAAGTACTGAGGAAACAACAAAAGAAGAAGAGCAACCAAGTACTGAGGAAACAACAAAAGAAGAAGAGCAACCAAGTACTGAGGAAGCAACAAAAGAAGAAGAGCAACCAAGTACTGAGGAAACAACAAAAGAAGAAGAGCAACCAAGTACTGAGGAAGCAACAAAAGAAGAGCAATCAAGTACTGAGGAAGCAACAAAAGAAGAAGAGCAACCAAGTACTGGCACATCTGACAATAATGCAGACATTTCACAAGTGAAAGATGAAGAAACAGCTGCTACATATTATAAAGATGCTGCGAATGTTTCTGATGAAAAAGCGCAAGAAGTCATTAGTGATTTAGATTTAGATACAGAAAACATGAGTGAAGAAGAATTGCAACTTGCTTTAATTCAAGATTTAGCGAACAAGCAAAAAGAAAGCCAACCATTAGCAACAGCATTAAGAGCTGCTACACCTCGCGATAGTGAATCAATTAACGTTGCCTCAAATGAACTTATCAATACAATGGCGGTATCATCAAATGAACTTATTGATGCTGATGCTATTGCTTCAGGAAAGATTAAAAAAGGTTCTGATTTCCAAACTACAAAAGGTATCGTAAGTGGATGGTTAGATGTTGCTACAAACAACTATAGTCCAGGTATTAATGGCTCACGCACAGCATTAAATGACTATAAAGTTTATTTACAATGGATTGATAAAGACGGAACGGTATCTCCAGTATATCAAGCCTCAACACATGATTTAGGTGGTACAAGAGCTGGGCAAGGCGGTAATGGAACATACGCGTTTGATATAGGGGAAGGTTGGACAGATGCTAATGGTGTGTTGCATAAACCTAATTTCCAATCAGTATCAAAGCAAAAATATAAAATGTGGCTAGCACCAGGTCAAGAATCAGAAAATGGAAATGAATATTTTACTTATAGAAAACAACCTGGAAATTCAACAGGGTTTTCTGGTGCTGTAGTACCAACAGGTGAATTTATTCTAGCAGGTCATAGTATGCAAAGAACAGCTATTTATGTATATGAAAAGCCTAGCAATGTAACAATGACAGCACCTGAATCTGAATGGAAATACGATGATAAAGGTCCAGATAAAAACCCTAGTTACCTACCAGATTCAGTAAACAAGAAAGACCGTTATGCTGTGAGCGGTAAAGTTTGGTGGGAAACATCAACTGCTGGGACAACTTATCCTACTTCAGCTGGAGAATCATTTGTAGATCAAACTTTAGAAGAAGCTAAAAATGGTTTTAGAGTAGTTACAAGTGTGTTAACTCCAGAAGGCAAACAAGCACTTTCAAGTACAAATGATATAGATGATGTAAATGAACGAATTAAAGCACAACAAGAATTAATCAAAACAAATCCAGAATATATTCAACAAACAGTGGTCGCGCCAATTGTAGATGGTGAATATACTGCTAGATTTGATGACAAATTTGATGTTAACTATATGTACCAATACGTTATGGATAAAGATGGTAATGTAGTTCCTGGTTATACCGGTTATTCTTCACCTGTGTTCACTTCACCTAATGATTATGCAAGTTCAGTACCATTTATTTCAGCTAATAATTCGTATGCTTATAACGTTCACTTTGCTTTAGTGGCAGATCCAGCTAAATATGAAATTGATATTACTAATTTTGATGTAATTGACAATATAGCTCATCCAGGTGATACAGCGGTGAGTAATGTAAGCTCAATGTATTATCCAGGAGAAAATACTGAAATAGTATGGTTAGATACAACTGGTGAAGAACCAGTAGAACTTTCAAGAACTACAGTAAATAATAAAGAAGAAGCAGAGCAAGCAGCACAATATACAGTTCCTGAAGATATTGATAGTAGAAAAACATATACTGTTCAATTAGTTGTTAATGGTAATGTAATCGGGGCAGATTCATTTGCTGCTGACGATATCGTACAACCTGAAATTGATGCAATTGATGATCAAACAGTTGTTGAAGGTAATCCGATAACAGAGATTACTGTAAATACTAATAAACCTGATTCAGGTGTTAGTGTAGAAGGGTTACCAGAAGGTGTAACATATGATCCTGAAACGGGAGTTATTTCTGGTACACCAATCGTAGATGATTGGAAAGATAATTGGGATCCAAACAATCCATCAGCAAGCACATTTGAAGAAGAGCGTGATTTCCCAGTAACAGTTTCATTAACTGATGAAAATGGTACAACTACAAGTGAAGACTTTGTTATTAAAGTTCAAAGAGATACTGATAAAGATGGTAATCCAGATATCAATGACAATGATGATGATGGTGATGGTATACCAGATGATAATGAGATTGATGAATCAACAAATCCTAAAGATCCATCAAGCCATTTAGGTGATAATGATCGTTATGAACCAGAAACAGAAGGTGTAACAAAAGATCATGGAACACCAACAACAGAAGAAGATGTGACAGGATCAGTAACAGTTCCAGGATATCCAAGTGAAGGAGAACAACCAACAATCACAGTGGATGACCCAAGTCAATTACCAGATGGTCAAACATCAGGAACAACAGATGTAGATGTGACAGTGGAATATCCAGATGGAACAAAAGATCATATTACAGTTCCAGTCACAGTAGGTGATCAAGCAGATAATGATGCTTACGAACCAGAAACAGAAGGTGTAACAAAAGATCATGGAACACCAACAACAGAAGAAGATGTGACAGGATCAGTAACAGTTCCAGGATATCCAAGTGAAGGAGAACAACCAACAATCACAGTGGATGACCCAAGTCAATTACCAGATGGTCAAACATCAGGAACAACAGATGTAGATGTGACAGTGGAATATCCAGATGGAACAAAAGATCATATTACAGTTCCAGTCACAGTAGGTGAAGAAACACAAGCAAATACAAATAACCCTGGTTATGATAACGTTACGGTAAAACCTGGGGATACAATCAATGTTCCTCAAACAGGTGATAATACAATGCCGGATGGTTCTGAATATGAAATTGATACTACTAAGATCCCTTCAGGATGGGAAGTAACAGTAGATCATAATACTGGTGAATTGACTGTCAAACCATCTAAAGATGCAGTGCCAGGAACATCTGTAATTATCCCAGTAACAGTAACATATCCTGATGGTTCTACAGAAGAAGCATCAACAACAGTTACGGTAGGTGACGTTATTGATATTCCAGCACCAACAGTTAATCCAGTGGATGATAATGATATTATAGTAACAGGATCAAATGGTACACCAGGAAATACAATTGTGGTTACATTCCCAGATGGTACTACTTCAGAAGGTGAAATCGATAAAGATGGTAATTGGACAGTGGATATCCCAGAGGGCATAGACTTAGATAAAGGTGACATAATAACTGCAGTTGAAAAAGATGAGGATGGTAACGTATCTACTCCAACAAATGTTGTTATAGGTGAAAATTGCGATAATCCATCAGATGGCAATAATGCAGGAGATGGAGAAGACAATAATCCATCAGACGACAATAATGCAGGAGATGGAGAAGACAATAATCCATCAGACGACAATAATGCAGGAGATGGAGAAGACAATAATCCATCAGATGGCAATAATGCAGGAGATGGAGAAGACAATAATCCATCAGATGGCAATAATGCAGGAGATGGAGAAGACAATAATCCATCAGACGACAATAATGCAGGAGATGGAGAAGAAGGCAATTCATCAAATAGCGATAATTCAGTCCAAAAAGAGGAAAGTGGTGTAACTGATGATAATGCCACTACAGGTTCAAGTAATCAAGTATCAGATTTAAATGAAGGTAGTAATACTTCAAATAATACTGATAACAAAGGTAATAATGAAGATAAGGCTTTACCTGAAACTGGTGAAAGTGATAGTAAGCAAGGTACTATCTTTGGAGCATTGTTTGCGGGATTAGGATCATTATTATTATTCAGAAGACGTAATAAAAAAGATGAAAAGTAATAGTGAATATGAAAAGCTAGGTGATTTGCCTAGCTTTTCTTTTTATTTATAAAATAATGGTTTTAAGAATATAATGAAGTAGTGCTATTTAAAATTGATAATTGAATACTTCTATACATATATATAGAAATTAAAAATAGCGATATGTATTCAGTGATTTAGTAGAAATTAAATTACATAAATTTATATGTTAGTATTTTTATAGTTTTTTGTATGTCTTTTAATTAAATTGTAGAATATATTAACTATTTATGATACAATAAAATAGTAGTTTATTTAAGTATAAGCTACTCTCAAATAAACTTATCACGGCCACCCTTGAGGTGGCTATTTTTATATACTTTTATACTAATATAAAGAAACTTTTTTCATATTATAGACTGAGCTTTTGATATTCTTTAAGAGATGAAAGGTAATAACTGTGAAGCATTTAATTGTTTATATCAATATAGATTTATGAAAATTGAAAAGGGAGTAACATAATGATAAAAAAGTTGTTAACTTGGATGCTGTGCCAATAGAAAAGATTTCAAATATATAGCTTAATTCTAATTTAGATGTGATAACTTTATAAAACGTGATTATTGGGTTGATAATCTAGATAAAGTGAAAAAATGCTTCCAGATTCAACAATTTACGTATATTATGTTGATAACCAAATCGCTGCATTTGGTGACTTATATGAACAATACATTGCAGGCATTTTATCACAGAAAAGTACCGTAATAAAGGTATAGAAAGGTTAATACTTGAAAGTTTAAAAAATGATTATAATTTACATGTATATGAGAAAAATGAAGGTGCTATCTATTTTTATACCAACACCATTTTGAAATAAAATCTAAGGAATTTGAAGCAGAAACTCAAGAATATGAGTATTTTATGGAATAGCATAGTTATTGAAGTCACATAAATAACATTAATTAATGCTATTTAAAAGAAGTAACAGATTATATACTCTTTCAAACCATGCGATTTGAAAGAATTTTTTGTATATATTATAAGCATAGATATTAGGCGTAAAGTATTTATAAAAACAATATATCATTTTATCATACTGTACGAAAAACCCATTGATAAAAAACCACATCACTACCTGATACGCAGAGCCATATAATAAATAAACGAAAAAGTCGTCCAATTTAAATGTATAAATCGGACGACTTTTCATTTAGGTTAAGTCATATAAATGATAATCTAGACCCTTATCAATAAGTAGCTTTTGTCTGTACTTTTTAAGCCTGATATTTTTTGTTTCTTAAACATTTATTCATTATCCAATACTATTGTCATTTGGATATAGTTTGCTAAATTGTCGATGAAATATATGGGTTTTACCAATTTTTCATATTTGGACTATTTCTAATTTTTGTTGATTACAATTTGATATAGAAATTATTTTGAACCTTCTTGTACTTTTTCAACTTCAGCTAAGTAATTTGCTAATTGTTCATAAAGACCTAAAATCATATCTGGTTTAATTCTAGTATCTGAAAGGTCCCAGCCTACGAGGTCCATATGATCCCAGTTTTTAAGTGTAGGCATAACTCCCCAAACACCTAATTCTGGCGTACTATCAAATGTTGTCTCTTTATGAGGTTTGTTAAATGGATATAAGCCTGATTTAAGTGGAACTGGACCGTCACCTTTTCTCCAACTTTCTGGGTGTTGTCTTCCAACTAGATTAGCTAATAATTTAAATGGTGCAAACATGTGTAAATTGCCACGTTGACGATTGTTAATTGTTTTATGTGTGTCTTCGGCAGTGATGGATGTATAGGCTACGTCTTTACTTAAAGTTAGTCGGTCATTGATTCTCTTAGAGCCTTCGATTGAACCGTCTGTAAAGCTTGTGTCTTCCGTTTTCCAAACTTTGTTACCTCTTACACGTTTTAAATATTGAAGGTATGATTCATCATCGCGTTGTTTTAGACCCCAAGGTTCAAGTCCATAATCTGCTTTCGTATATTTATTACTTGTATGTTTTAAGATATCGAAAAATAGTTTTCTAACTAATGGTTTATTACCTAATTTGTCTGAAATAAATGTACCATTATGTGGTGTCGCAACAGTTGTTACAGAGGAAACCATATTATCATTTCCACCTTTAAATATTGTTGGTAATTCACCACCATGTTTTTTCTGATAATCAATTTCTTCTGAAACACCGTTTCTAAGCATATCTTCTAATACTTGGATTGTTTGTCCACCGAAACTATGACCTACTAGGTGCACTTTCTTACCTGGTTCCCATTCTGGATAAATGCCTTCGTAAGTTTTCCCATATCTATCATGACCAAATTTTTCAGCATGGTAAGCACCATAATCTACGGTACCACCTTTAATATAATAGTATAACTCAAGCGCACGATCGTAATCACTACCGAATGGACTCATGCCGCCTTCTCGCACGTCATAACCTTGTTTGTTTAATTCTTTATCTAAATCTACTTTATTACCGCCCCAATATGGAGGTAAAACGGCTGGTTTTGACTCATCTGGATATCCAGAAAAACCATGTGCAAGTATAATTGGATATTTATTCTTTTTTACTACCCCTTGATTACCTTTTGGAATTGTAGGGTGATAGTTGTCTTCTTTAATATTTTCTTTATTATCAGCTGATTCTTTGTTTGTAGCCTCTTTTTTTAGCTCTGAAGCTTTATTTTCAGTCTTCTCTTTTGAATTTGGGTCTTGTTTATCATAATCAGCAGCATTGTTGTCATTCTCATCTTCTGAATTTGAGTCTTGTTTATTAGATTCAGGAGCGCTGTCGTCAGTCTTCTCTTTTGAATTTGGGTCTTGTTTATCATAATCAGCAGCATTGTTGTCATTCTCATCTTCTGAATTTGAGTCTTGTTTATTAGATTCAGGAGCGCTGTTGTTATTCTCATCTTCTGAATTTGAATCTTGTTTATCATAATCAGCAGCATTGTTGTCATTCTCATCTTCTGAATTTGAGTCTTGCTTATTAGATTCAGGAGCGTTGTTGTCATTCTCATCTTCTGAAGTTGAGTCTTGCTTATTAGATTCAGGAGCGTTGTTGTTATTCTCATCTTCTGAATTTGAATCTTGTTTATCAGATTCAGTAACATTGTTGTCGTTCACAGCTTCTGAGTTCGAATCTTGTTCTTTAGGTTCAGAAGTATTGTTGTCAGTCTCAGTTTCTACATCAGAAGTTTGTTTATTAGATTCAACAGAAGTGTTGTTATTCTCATCTTCTAAATTTGAGTCTTGATTATCAGAATCAGTAGTCTTGTTGTCATTTACAGATTCAGCGTTTGAAACTTGATTTTCAGATTGTGAAATCTTGTTTTCGTTTTCATTGTTTGGAACTTGTTCATCTGAATTATCAGCATTGTTTACATTTTCTAGTTCAGTGTTTGGAGTTTGTGTTTTTGAATTAGAGGAATTGTTTTCATTTTCTAGTTCAGTGTTTGGGGCTTTTGCATCTGAATTAGAAGTATTGTTTTTTTCTAACTCAGTGATGGGACTTTGTGCTTTTACATTAACTGCTTGGGTACTATCTACGTTTTGATTTTCGCTACTTGAGTTATGTATTTCCTTTTCATCTGCTGAAGCTTGTGAAGCAGCACTTAGTGATACAAATAAAATGGATGTCGTAGTCAGTGATGCTAGTGGTAAAATAAATTTACTTTTTAAATTCATAAAATCCTCCTCTAGTATATTTAATTACATTTACATTTTAATATAAAAGGAAAATAATAGTTTGAAATTCCCTGTAATGGAATATTTCCTTCCTATTTGTAATTATATTCTTAATTTTTTGCTGATTTTAACACTTAGATCATAAAAATTGTTTAGAAAATTGAAGAATTTTATTTTCCTTTAAATAACGTTTAGCCATATTTTGACTTGCATAATGTCTAAATTAGGCACATAATATGTCCCGAATCTGTTAATAATTAACGATATAGAATGAATGAGATTTCTGGAGGCGATGCAAATGCAGAAAAATATTTATATTATAGGTTCTGGATTGAGCGGCTTAGTAGCAGCGACTGAATTATTAAAAAAAGGATACAAGGTGGCTATGCTAGATCAAGAGCCACGTCAAGCTATGGGTGGTCAGGCATATTGGTCTTTTGGAGGGTTATTTTTAGTAAATTCTAAAATACAACGTCGTTTAGGTGTGAAAGATTCGTATGAACTTGCACTGAATGATTGGTTTGGTACTGCTCAATTTGACCGACTTGAGACTGAAGATTATTGGTCAAAAAAATGGGCAGAGGCTTATGTACATTTTGCTGCTTATGAGAAGGAAGCATATTTAAAATCGATGGGAATAAAATTAACACCGATGTTAGGTTGGGCTGAGCGTGGCGGTTCATTAGCTAGTGGTCATGGGAATTCTGTTCCTCGCTTTCACATTACATGGGGTACAGGACCTGGACTAATCAATCCATTTATTGATTATGTATTAAAAAAGGAAAAAGAAGGTCAATTTAGATTTTTATCACGCCATCAAGTAACACATATTGATATTCAAAATAATCAAATCAAAGGCATTTCAGGTAATATACTTGAACCAAGTGATGTTAACCGAGGTGAGCCTTCTTCTCGAAAAATCGTAGAGACATTTGCTTATGATGTTGATGATTTGGTTATTTCTACAGGTGGTATAGGGGCTAATCATGATATGATCAAAAAAAATTGGCCGAAGCGTTTAGGTCCGCCACCTAACTATATGATTCAAGGTGTACCAGATTCTACAGATGGTAAAATGATTGAACTCACTGAAACTTTAGGTGTAAATATTGTTAATAAAGATCGTATGTGGCATTATACTGAAGGCATTCATAACCATTCGCCAATCTGGACGAACCATGGTATTCGTATTATTCCTGGCCCTTCTTCAATATGGTTAGATGCGAAAGGAAATCGCATGTCTGCACCTGATTTCCCAGGATTTGATACTTTACATTCATTAGAAACGATAACTAAAACTGGCTATGACTATTCTTGGTTTGTATTAACAGAGGATATCATTAAAAAAGAATTCGCTTTGTCTGGGTCTGAACAAAACCCAGACATAACAAATAAGGATATTAAACTTTTAATAAAAGAGCGTTTGAAAAGCAATGTCACAGGCCCTGTAAATGCCTTTTTAGAAAAAGGTGAAGATTTTGTTGTAGCAGATAATTTGGAGACATTGGTAGAAAGAATGAATCAATTAACGAAAGAAGATTTGTTAGATTATCATCAGATTAAAGAAGCAATAGAGAGTAGGGATTTACAGATAAATAATAAATTTATGAAGGATCCTCAAGTTGCTTCTATTCATAATGCACGTAAGTTTTTAGGAGATAGATTTATTCGAACTGCGAAACCACATAAGATATTGGATAAAAATAAATTAATTGCGGTTAAGTTACATCTAATTAGTAGAAAAACGTTAGGGGGCATTCAAACCAATTTGGATGGTCAAGCATTTAATCAACAAAATCAGTTAATTGAAGGTCTTTATGCTGCTGGGGAAGCGTCTGGCTTTGGTGGTGGAGGCGTGCATGGCTACCGTGCATTAGAAGGTACATTTTTAGGCGGATGTATATTTAGTGGTATTCGCGTTGCTAAAGGTATAAGTAAGTCAAAATAAGATGATTGATTGATTTAGTTAAGTTTATCTTATTATGATAAGCTTAGAATATAAATAAAGATAATCTAGAATTACGTTTATATATCGATAATTTGAAAAAGAGTCTGGGACATCAATAGAAGTCTCAGACTCTCATTGTATATAGGTAATAGATGACATTAGTTAAAATCTTACTTTTGTTACTTTTCAACCAAAGTAAGATTTGTAGGCATATAATTATGAAACCTTTAATAAAGTAATCTTGTATTAGAATATATACGATAGGTTTGTTTATATGCGCATAACATCTATAATGAATACAAGATAAAAAATAGATGGTTAATTCAATGTGTAGGGCAATAGTCTTAATTGAAGGAAAGAAGGTTTTTTATGTTTCTAGCGTGGAATGAAATAAAACGGAATAAGCTGAAGTTTAGTTTGATTATTGGTGTGTTAATTATGATTAGTTACTTACTTTTTTTGCTTTCTGGGTTAGCCAGTGGCTTAATCAATATGAATAGAGAAGGTGTTGATAAATGGCATGCCGATGCTATCATATTAAACAACGATGCCAATCAGACCGTTGAACAATCTTTATTTAATGAAGAAGATGTAAAAGATACATATAAAAAGCAAACAACGCTAAAACAGGCAGGTGTCATTGTGTCTAACGGGAATGTTGAAGAAAATGCATTGCTATTTGGTGTTACTGATAACTCTTTTTTAATACCCAAAATGATTGAAGGAAAAAAATTCACTTCAAATAATGAAGTGATTGCAGATGAAACATTAAAAGAGAAAAATTTTAAAATTGGCGATAAACTTTCTTTGTCACAATCAGATGAAATATTAAAAATTGTAGGTTTTAGTGAAAGTGCCAAATATAACGCTTCACCAGTGCTTTTTGCCAATAATGATACGATTGCGAAAATCAATCCATCATTAGCTAAGACTAAGACAAATGCGGTAGTTGTAAAGGACAAGGATTGGAAAGACAAGGATTTAAATAACAATTTAGAAGCAATTGGAATAGAAAGATTCGTTAAAAACTTGCCAGGTTACCAGGCGCAAAATTTAACATTAAACTTTATGATTTCATTTTTATTTGTTATTTCTGCAACGGTAATTGGTATATTTTTATATGTGATTACTTTACAAAAAACAAACTTATTTGGTGTGTTAAAGGCACAAGGATTCACGAACGGTTACTTAGCAAAAGTTGTATTATCACAAACATTCATTATTGCATTGATTGGAACAATTATTGGTCTGCTATTAACACTTGTTACAGGTTTATTCTTGCCGAGTGCCGTGCCTATTAAATTTAGTGCAGTAACACTTATTGTCTACGGTATTGTACTTATTATTGTTTCATTAATCGGTAGTCTATTCTCTATATTAACGATAAGAAAAGTAGATCCACTCAAAGCGATTGGATAAAGTAAGGGGTATATCAAATGCTAGAATTTAAAGATGTGACGAAATATTTTCAAGATGGCAATCAAAAAATAGAGGCTGTAAAACCTACAACGCTAGAGTTTAATCAAAATGAACTTATTGCAATTATCGGACCGTCGGGTTCAGGAAAAAGTACTTTTCTAACAATGGCTGGTGCCCTACAAACACCAAGCTCCGGAGAGATTATAATTAATGATAGAGAAGTCTCACGGATGTCTCAAAAAGCATTAGCGCATACTAGAATGCAAGAAATTGGTTTTATACTTCAAGCGACAAACCTTGTACCTTTTTTGACAGTTAAACAACAATTTAAATTATTAAAAAAGCAAAAGAAAGATGTATTGACAACAGAGGAATATAATCAACTGATTTCACAATTAAATCTTGAAGTGGTTGAAAATAAACTTCCAAGCGAAATATCAGGTGGGCAAAAACAACGTGTCGCGATAGCCAAAGCTTTATATACTAAACCGTCTATTATTTTGGCAGATGAACCTACTGCTTCACTCGATACGAAGAACGCTATGGAAGTTATGAAGATTCTACAAGAACAGACCCAAGAGAAAAATAAAACATGCATTGTTGTCACTCATGACGAGCGCTTAACTTCATATTGTGACAAAATATATCACATGAAAGATGGCATAATGAAAAGATCTTAATTGATAATGAATATTTGTGGTTTAAAAACTGCAGAGGAAAATAATTTATCAATTATAATGAAAGAAAAAGATTGAACAAATGAATTTAGAGTAATTTTCTTAGTTATCTTTCGTCACGCTTTTTCCTGGATTATATATTGTTATTTATAAATCGCTCTATATTAGACCATGCATGTTTTGATTCGGGAAGCCAAGGTGCAAGTACATAAAATGTATGAAACATACCAGGATAAGTAATTAACTGAGCTTGTCCACCACTTTGATTTACTTTTCGAGCGATAGTTTGACTATCACTTAATAACATTTCGTCTGCCCCCGTTTGAATTAACATCGGTGGCATATCTTTATAGTTACCGAATGCTGGTGAAACATATGGATCTGTTAATTGATCTTTCCGTGCATACGGTATATTAATATTTGTTGTTTCTTTTGTAGGTGGTTGGTTTGAACCAAAAATCACATCTTTATGGAAATTTTTCCTATAGGACTTGCCTTCTGCCGATAAATCAGTCCATGGTGATGATAAAATTAACATTTTCGGTAACGGTTGATGATTGTCTTGTAATTTTAAGGTGAGTGCTAATGCTAATCCGCCACCAGCCGAGTCACCAGCTATAATAATATCTTTAGGCTGATAACCTTGATTAAGTAACCAATGATAACCATCTATGACGTCATTTAAAGCAGTAGGATACTTAAATTTAGGTGCTACTCTGTAATCAATTGAAAACACAGGTGAACTTTTACTAGCTTGAGCGTATTTTAAAGCCGTTTTGTTATACATTTTGGAAAAACCATTAATGTAGCCGCCACCGTGAATTTGATAAATAATGTGATGCTGATTTGATTGTTGAGCATGTTTTTTAAGTAAATATCCTTTTACAGCACCAACCGAATACATTTTATTACTATAGCCTTTCGGTGGTGTCCAAGTTTTCCAATTGTAATTATTATTTTGTGAATTTGTACTAGAACTGTCACTATTTGATAGGTCTCTGGTCAAGAATTTTAATGTGCCAGCAGTTAAATTCCCACTAAAAGAAACATCTTGTCTGATACGTCCAGTATTTAAAATAATGAGTAATAACACGATGATACTAATCCATATCCATATATAATGCCACCCTGCAATCCATTTAAAATAGAAATTAAGTACCAAACTTATAAATATAATTCCCACTAGAAGATACGCCCAGTAATGCGCATGTAGTATTTTTAGTAGCAAAATTTCTATGATACAAATAATTAATGTGACAAGACTAAATCCAATTAAAGCGATGATATGATTCATATAGATAACACCCTGAGAGTATATTTTAAACAATTTAATTGTTAACTATACTATACACGCTTAAAGTAATTAAAGGCTAGTACTTTGAAAACGCTGTTTGGTGAGAGCATAATCAAAAGGAAAAGTATCATTCATAGGGGTAGATATTGAGGAAGGATCAGGAAAGTTTTAATGAAAATAATGCAAATTAAGAAATAAAAGAAATTGTGTCTAAAATATGAGCAAACATCTTGAAAAAATTAAAATACGTATTATAATTTAAAGTGTAAACTAATTGAAAGCGCTTCTTAAGTAGAAAAGGTGAGCTAAAATAGATATACGAAAAAAAGAGCAAGCTTTTGCAAATCTTGTTCGGGCCTATCGTAAACAATATGTTGCTAAAGGACCTGAAAAAATCGAAGTAGATTTTAAAGGAAACTGGGCAATAGCGTTTATGACTGGCGCGTTGAGTAAAGTAGAAAACTTTTACTTACGCGATGAACGTAATGAAGAAATGGTACGTCATGCACGGACACAAGAAGTGAAAAATCTATATGACGAAATTAATACCGACGAAATGGAAAAATTGGTCGGAGCCAATTATGTAAAGTTATTTACAGATGTTGATTTTACTGATGATGAAGTAGTGTCAATATTTGTTTTCGATAAATCAATAGAATAAGCGTGCTGGTGTAAGGTACCTGGTGCTGTTTGCTAACTACGCTTGAATAATCATTTATTCAAGGGGGTAGTATATGCGAATAGTGCCAGGTATTTTTATTGCATTGAAGTAAGGTAATTAAAAAATAATTATAGGAGTGTATAAGTTTATGAAAATTGTAGCATTATTTCCAGAGTATGTAGAAGGAGAAGAAAATCAAATATTAAATACTAAAAAAGCGATTGGTTTAAATTCATTTTTAGAAGAAAAAGGTCATGAGCTAGTTATCTTAACTGACGGTGAAACTGATTTAGATAAACACTTAGCAGATATGGATATCGTTATTAGCGCTCCATTCTATCCGGCTTATATGACAAGAGAACGTCTTGAAAAAGCACCTAATTTAAAATTGGCAATTACAGCAGGCGTGGGTTCTGACCATGTTGATTTAAAAGCAGCTAGTGAAAGAAATGTTGGTGTTGTAGAAGTAACAGGTAGTAATACTGTAAGCGTTGCTGAACATGCAGTGATGGATTTATTAATCTTATTACGTAACTATGAAGAAGGTCACCGTCAATCTGTTGAAGGTGAATGGAATCTGTCTAAAGTGGGAAATCATGCACACGAATTACAAAATAAAACAATTGGTATCTTTGGTTTTGGTAGAATTGGTCAATTAGTTGCTGAGCGTTTAGCACCATTTAACATTAAGATTCAACATTATGACCCAATAAATCAAAAAGACAATGAAAATTCAAAATTTGTTAATTTTGACGAACTTGTGTCTACAAGTGATGCCATTACCATTCATGCACCACTTACACCAGATACAGATAATTTATTTGATTATGACGTATTAAGTCGTATGAAAGTTGGAAGTTATTTAGTTAATACTGCACGTGGTAAAATAGTAAACACAAATGATTTAGTAGAACTTCTAAATGCCAAACATATCCAGGGATATGCCGGAGACGTATGGTATCCACAACCAGCACCAGCAGATCATCCATGGAGAACAATGCCTAGAAATGCTATGACAGTTCACTATTCAGGCATGACTTTAGAAGCACAACAACGTATTGAAGAAGGTACAAAAGATATTTTAAACCGTTTCTTTAATAATGAACCATTCCAAGATAAAGATGTGATCGTTGACGGAGGTCAAATCACAAGCGCAAGTTATAAATCAAAATAATTCATTTGAAACTCTAACTGCAACCCCTCGCTGTTAATAAATGATATATTAGAGAAACATTGCCTCACGGATAAACAATGTTTCTCTAATTTTATATATTTTGCTATAAAATTTGCCCTTTCAAAATTGTAGTAAAGTTAAAATTCAACAAAAACTAGGCTACCTATCCCATGTAGAATTCAAGAAATTAGCAGCCTAGAAAAAAGTGTTTTTATTAAGTTCCCATTTTAAGGTTTCAGTGCCTAATTTTTATAGCAATATCACTAATAAGGGGAAGCTTATCATAAATGATGCGGTTTTTTAGCGCCTTTCTAGAGGTAATTTGAACGTATCAAAACGTATGAGGTTTGTGAGAATTGCTGTTATGTTTTTGTGAAGCGTATCATAAATGATGCGGTTTTTATAAGGTTCTTCTTATTGGTGAAATTGTTAAAAAAACAAAATGCAATGAATTGACAAATTAAAATCGCTTTAAGTCGTATTCTCAAAGAATCTATAAATCACTCGTATGTACACAGCCCCTTACTATCAGTTAAAGTGTCACTTTTCGGTTCTAATATTTATTATTCATAAGATATGCAATATATGATACAATTCATTCAAATGTATATTTGAATGAGGTGCTCTATGGTTCAGACTATTATAACTGCGGCAATACTTTATATTGCAACTGCGGTAGATTTATTAGTGATTTTATTAATATTTTTTGCTAGAGCAAAGACTAGAAAAGAATATAGGGATATTTATATAGGTCAATATTTAGGATCGATTATCCTCATATTAGTCAGTTTATTTTTAGCTTTTGTGTTAAATTATGTTCCAGAGAAATGGATATTAGGTTTATTAGGTTTGATCCCCATCTACTTAGGTATAAAAGTTGCTATTTATGATGATTGTGAAGGTGAAAAAAGAGCAAAAAAAGAATTAAACGAAAAAGGTTTGTCCAAATTAGTAGGGACTGTTTCTTTAGTGACAATTGCAAGTTGTGGTGCAGATAATATTGGTTTATTTGTCCCTTATTTTGTAACATTGGATATTGTTGAATTACTGACTACCTTAATTGTATTTTTAGTTTTAATTTTCTTTTTAGTATTCACAGCACAAAAACTAGCTAGAATTCCTGGTGTGGGTGAAATTGTTGAGAAGTTCAGTCGTTGGATTATGGCTGTTATCTACATAGCATTGGGCTTATTTATTATTATTGAAAATGAAACCATACAAACAATATTAGGATTTATATTATAAATTAAGGTGTGACTTAATATGAGTAACAATAAAATTTGTGACGTCATTTGTGTTCATGAGGAAAAAGTGAATTATGCTTTAAGATTTTTAAAAGAAGAAAAAACTCAACGGCTTATCAATACATTATTAAAGATAAGTGATGAGAATAAGCTGAAAATTATATTAGCTCTAATTAAAGAGAAAGAATTATGTGTTTGTGACTTATCTATAACATTAGGTTTGAGTATAGCTTCAACATCACATCATTTGAGAGCCCTGTATAAAAGAGACGTGCTGAATTTTTACAAGGATGGGAAAATGGCATACTATTATATCAAAGATATAGAAATGAAATCATTATTAATAAAATGTATGACTTAAATATAAAGAAACGCTCACATTAAACGAGCGTTTCTTTGAATTCTTGTATTCTTTTTCCAATTTCATCTCTAACACGTTGAAATTCTGGCCATTCTTTTCCTGCTGGATCATCAAAGCCCCAGTGTTCTTTTTTAACATTAGGTGGTAATATAGGGCAATTATCGTCTGCATCACTACATAATGTTACGACCAAATCTGACTGTTCTAAGATATCACTATCAATCAAATCTGATGTATGGTTTGAGATATCAATATCCACTTCTTTCATAGCTTCAATTGCTTTAGGATTTACTCCATGCGTTTCAATACCTGCAGAATAGACATTCCAATCTTCACCCAATATTTCCCTTCCCCAACCTTCAGCCATTTGGCTACGACAAGAGTTTCCTGTGCATATAAAATAAATTGTTTTCTTATCCATAATTAAAGCCTCTTTTCTTAAAATATGATTAGTGTAAGGTATAAACCTAAGAGTGTTACAAATAGGACTGGAATAGTAATGATAATTCCAGTTTTAAAGTATGTTCCCCATGAAATCTTCACACCTTTTTGTGTTAAGACATGTAGCCACAATAATGTTGCTAAAGAACCAATTGGCGTAATTTTAGGTCCTAAATCAGAACCTATGACATTCGCATAAACCATACCTTCTTTTAATATTCCTGTAACACTGGATTGACCAATCGCTATTGCATCTATTAAAACAGTTGGCATGTTGTTCATAATGGATGAAAGGAATGCAGCTATAAAGCCCATGCCCATGATACTACTAAATAAGCCGTAATTTGAAATATTTGTTAGTACATCACCAAGAAGCGTTGTGATGCCCACATTTTTTAGACCAAATACCACAAGATACATACCAATAGAGAATACAACAATATTCCATGGTGCGCCTTTAATTACTTGTTTTGTATGAACTGCTTTAGATTTACGAGCTAATATTACAAAGATAAGAGCAATGATACCAGCAATGATTGATACAGGTATTTGTATAAACTCACTAACAAGATATCCCACAAGTAGTATTGCTAATACAATCCATGAAAGCTTAAATAATTTAGGATCTTTGATTACATTTTTAGGGTCTGAAAGATTTTCTGTATTGAACGTTTTAGGTATAGATTTTCTGAAATATAACCATAAAACGAGAATACTAGCAATCAGAGAGAATATGTTGGGAATAATCATGCGACTGAAATATTCAATAAATCCAATATCGAAGTAATCTGCAGAAACGATATTAACTAAGTTACTTACGATTAAAGGTAGTGATGTAGTATCAGCAATAAAACCACTAGCAATAATAAAAGGAAAAATCACTTTTTTATTAAAACCTAGATTTCTTACCATTGCTAATACAATAGGAGTTAAGATTAAAGCTGCACCATCATTTGCGAAAAATGCTGCTACAATTGCCCCTAATATCATGATAAAAACAAACATTTTTAAGCCATTACCGTTTGAAGCCTTGACCATATGTATCGCAGACCATTCAAAAAATCCAATCTCATCTAATATTAATGAAATAAGAATAACAGCTACAAATGTTAAGGTAGCATTCCAAACAATACCTGTTACTTCTAATACATCGGAAAAACTTACGACTCCCGTAATGATAGCAACAACAGCTCCAATTAAAGCTGTAATACCAATATCTAAACCTTTCGGTTGCCATATTACAAAGATTAAAGTTAAAAGAAAAATTACAATTGCTAAAATGGTCATCCACAATCACCTGATTTCACATTTTTACATACACATCTTTGGTTAGATGTATTAATGATGTTTAAGTTTTGGATAATATCATCTAAAATAGCATGATTAAGTTGATACCAATGTTTGTTGCCGTCTTTTCGTGTTGTAACTAATTCGTTATCTACTAATGACTTCATATGATGACTTAGTGTAGGTTGTGAGAATTGAAAGTGTTCTAATAAGTCACAAGCGCATAGCTCACCACAAGAAAGTAAATCTAATATTTCTAACCTGCTTAAATCTGATAAAACTTTTAATATTGCTGATAATTCTTTATAAGACATAAATATACCTCCTATTCATTACATAGATTAACATCTATATAGTATTGTGTCTATGTAGTTTTTTGACTAATTTTAGTATTAGATTAGAATGCGTCGTAATAACTAGTTTTATTATCTTGCAAAAGTTGAAATAATAATTTATATTTAATACATCAAAAAAAGTTGATATATCATTTTAGTATTTTATAAAGGAGTTCGATTTTATGAGAATAAATCATACAGGTATATTATCTGTTGATTATTTTGTTAGTTACTTAAATCTAATTATGATATCAAGAGAAGTTTCTTTAAAAGAAGCTATATCATATATGAAAAAGGAGTTTTTTAAAGGAGAACCTGACATGTATGGTAAAATAACAGAAACTCATTTTAATCAAGCAATACTAGAACTCAAACAAAAATAGAAATATCTGTATATAAGAGAGGTGATTATTTAATGGAAATTATTAAGTCCAGTCCTAATAGAACTGAGGAAGAACAATTAGACTTTTATGAACAGATGTTTAATGCGCTAGCTGATAAAATCAGACTTAAAATTCTACATTCAATACGTCAAAGCGATTCAAAATCTTTATGTGTTTGTGATCTAGAAGAATTATTAGCGTTAAAACAATCTAAACTTTCCTATCATTTAAAAAAATTAGTAGATGCAAATATTCTTATTGCTGAAAAGCATGGCACATGGAATTATTATAAAATTAATGAGCAACAAATACAGGTGGTTTTAAATGAAGATACTTGCTGTAAGATACTTTAAGTATCTTCTTTATAACATAGAATTAATCAAATTTTTTTGATTAATACATCAAGAAAAGTTGATTAAATGAATTCGGAGGCGTTATACTAATGATAGATTCAATTATGGAATTCATAAAAACATTTCTGATGTTAATTTTTGAATTATTATTACTATTTATAGTAGTGAGTTTTATAGTAAGTCTGATTCAACAAGTTGTTTCAGAAGAAAAAATTAAAAAGCTTTTGAGCAAACCTAATAAAGCTGTCAATTACATATTAGGTATGGTGTTTGGTGCTGTTACACCATTTTGTTCTTGTTCAACTATTCCAATACTTGCAGGTCTATTAAATTCCAAAGTTCCTTTTGGTCCGGCTATGAGTTTTTTGATTGCTTCACCATTAATGAACCCATTAATGATATTTATGTTATGGGCTTTATTAGGATGGAAAGTAGCCATTGTTTATTTTGTAGTACTAGCAATTTTCAGTATTTTAACAGGTTTAGTATTTTCAAAAATGAATTTAGCTGAAAGTTATAAAGGGGTCAATGTTAAAGGTGATGGCTTTTTTGCTAATAAAACAGGATCTCGTTTTAAACAAGCATTAAACGATGCGTGGGCATTTTTATACCCAATGTTACCTTATCTATTTATTGGTGTATTTATTGGTGCCTTTATATATGGATTCATACCTGAAGAATTTATAACTAAGTATGCAAGTGGTGATGGTTTTATATCGGTGTTTATTGCTTCTGTTATCGGTATCCCTATGTATATCAGACCAGAAACAATGTTACCTATAGCCGAAGCATTAGTATCAAAAGGTATGTCGCTAGGAACAGTAGTTGCATTAATAATTGGTGGTGCTGGCGCAAGTATTCCAGAGGTCGTATTGCTATCTAAGTTATTCAAGAAAAAATTTGTAGTATCATTCGTTATTGCAATTTTAGTTGTAGCCATTGCTACAGGTTTGATTGTGAATATCATTATTTAAAGGAGGTGAAATAATGGGTATTAAAGACGCATTAAAAAAAATAAAACCTCAAGAACAGTCATGTTGTTCGGTAGAAATTGAGGAAAAGAACGAAAAAAAAGAAAAAGATGAAAAAGAGCAAGAAGATAATAACAATTGCTGTAACAAGTAATATAAGGGCCTGGAATTTATATCCAGGCCCTTATATTAATCTATTTTGCTACGCTTTTCTATATTTATTCTACAATAATTAAAAAAGGACATATTTTGAAATCAATGTGTCTTTGAAAATGGTTACCTCTATATTATGCTTTGATTTCTACAGGTTCACTAAAGTGATTTTCTATAATTCTTGTTATTTCTTTACCTAGTGGTCCTTTTATTGTGAAAGTTCTTTTGAAATAAGAACCTAAAATACCTAGACCTGCTGCTGCACCGACACCTTTTCCAATGCCTTTGCCTATCGTTTTTATGATGTTACTCATGATTATCATTCCTTTCATTATAATTAATATTATTTGTAAAACATTGTCTGCTTGGTTTACTTTTGAACTTGTTGTTTTAAATATGTTAATTGTAGTAAAAGTAATTCATCAATCACTTGTTCTCTTAAATCAGGGGGTGAAATGATACGTATATTGGATTGATATATAAAACGGAGTTGAATAGCTTCGACTCTTGTCATCTTGAAAGTGACAATAAGATAATGTGCATCATATTTTTCTATTACATGAATTTGATAAAATCGATGCATTTTTGACCACACATCTTTACCGATTTAAAACGTGATATAGGTTTGTAACTTTGATTTTTCTTGTATATCCACGGATTTTTCAGACAAACTCAGATTCATTTGATTAATATCATCTATATAAATTTCATTCATTGCGCGAACAACTAATGATGCTGGCAAAATACCTGTTTGATTTTTATCAATTTCAAAGCGGTCAAGATATTTTAGTAATGTAGTTCGATGACCTGAATGATGTTTGATGATTAATAATTTAAGATATTGATAAAAGTAATGACTTAATTTGGGTGTCGTCAGGTATAAAGCAGTCAAAATATCATACATAAAATGCATATTTTCATGCTTATCTTGTTCGAGCTTATAACTTTCTGATTTATAATCGTACGTGATTGCTTTAGGTGTACTGATCCACGATTTACTTTCATATAAGAAGTTTCTGGTATCGTCGATATCTCTTTGTATCGTCCTAGGACTCGTATTGAGTTCTAATGTAAGTGATTGTTTGTTGACGGATTTATTCTGTAGTAAACGATGGTATATTGTTAATATTCGAAATGCACGATCCAATATGTCACCTCCTTTAAGTTATACATTACAAAATAGGTTTGTCACAATAAGTCAATCCTCCGTATATTTAATAAAAGTTGTGAAAAATATTTTTTAGATAAATACATTGATATAAAGAGATTTTATAAATATTGATAAGTGAAGAAATAGCGGTAATGACAAAATACGGCTATACCTCTACTTTTAAATTATGTTTTCTAATGGAATAGGCGTTACTATTTGAGAAAATAACATGGTCATAAAATAAAATGCCCATCATTTCACTGATGAGCATTAATCGTTCGGTCACATTGATATCTTCAGGAGAGGGTGTTACATCTCCACTTGGATGGTTATGTCCTAGCATAATACTGTTGGCGTTACTGAGCATCGCTGTTTTGAATATTTCTCTGGGGTGAATCACTGTTTGGTTAATAGAACCTATCGATAGTGTTTGAATATGTGTAGTTTCGTTTTTACTATTCATACATATAAGTATGAGATGTTCTCGATCACTGTTTCCAATGAATGAACGCATAATTTCTGTCGCATCCCCAGGGTTTGAAATACGATTTTTTAGATAATTTAATGTATCTGTTTTTATCATTTGTAGTGAAACAATATTGATTTCTTTCATCGTTTACCTCCATATATGGGTTATGCTTTCAAAGTCCATTTCTGTCTTGCTTTTGGATTAAGGGGGTGCATAATTTCATTGGTTACTGGGTTCATGAGTTGTTTCACTTTCGTCTTATGTGGTTTCAACATTTCTAATACTTCATTGACACGTGCTTCAACAACGGGCTTTTTAGCGTAAGCACCCCAGGCTAATATTACTTCATCCGATTCTTTCACTGCCTTCATAATTTGAATATCGGTATGATTATCATAGGCGTTTTCTAGATGTTTGAGATTGAGGGGTGTTGTAATATTGGAATATAGATTCACAAAATTGATTGAGCCAAATGCATCCATTTCTGAAACTTTGTTCATAATGAGCTGAGTTGTTAAGTCTATACGAAGAAGGCCCATAAAATTTGGATACATTGTAATGATTGTAAGTGTTTGTTTTTCACTGTCCCATGTTTTCTTAAGTAGATAGCGATGTTGTTGGTCATCACTGAATATGGCTTCAGTTTCTAATGTATTTTTTATTGTTTTCATGTAATATTCACTCCTCTAGTATTCTTCTGGTAATAACATGACGTAATAAGAAAGGTCTACATCATCTTCTCGGATAATGTAGACCTTATTGATATCGATAGACTGTTTGACATTTGCCTTATGCGTTTTGACATACTCAGGACGTTCTTGTTTGTGTTTGATATATAGTTGGTTATTGTGCATATTGAATTGGAATATATGAAAATAATCCAATGATTCCTTGCCTTTTGATTGTGTTTGTTCTCGTCGTGCTACAAGTTGCCATAATTGTTTTTGTAAGATGATAGGTAAGCTATTGGCAATACCACGAGTGATATATCTATTCATAAGAGATCTCCTTTCGTTCTGATTCTTTCATCCATGTAATGATTTCGCTTAGGATAGTGATTGCTAATTGTGTTAGTTTGATATATTTATGCATATTATTGTCCTCCTGTTAGTAAGTATCGTTGATCTAAAAGGGGCATGATAGTGTTGTGTAGATATAAGAAATCCATATCATGGTTTTCATCAATATAGCCAATGGCTATGAGCTGTTTCTGATAGTAGAGAATGAAAGGGTAGATATTACTTTCGTGAAGTGTATCAGAGTAGTAGGTGTAGGTTTGAAGTATTTTATTACTGAGTGGCCCAAGCCTTACATATTGGTCAGGTAAGATATGATCAGCGATTTCCTCGATAGATTCACATTCCCACTTTTCATCTTTTGGCAGTTTGAATAAGTTGGTTATATAGTGCTTGAGTTGTTGTTCCAATGTCATTGTTATGACCTCCTAATGTGTTTGATGGATGTATGCATGTGATACATCATTTTGATAATATAAGTTTTAAATACCATTTGTTTCGCCTAGAAATCCCACTGAAATACAGAAAAGATCCCAATAGAAAGTCGTCACAATTGTTGATATAACAAGGAAATCCCGTTATCCCGCTCATTTCTCGGGAAATATAGCTATATATTTATATATCATTTGGATTTGGTGGTGTTATTACGACTTATTTTTCTTTTTATATTATTTATTTATAAATAATAACGGGATTTTGGGATTACGCTTGCGTAATCCTTCTCCTACATGAAGTTAGCCAATCCCGTTACTATCCCACTTATATTTTGTTTTGGGATGTTCTTTCGTCATATCAATATAAGCTTCACATTGAGTTATGACTTGTTAGTATGTTGAAAAGATTCGTTAGATGGGTGTTATTGAATGACGAAAGGACAGTACATAGATATTAAATTTGAAAGTAGAGTGTTTGAGGCAAAAATAAAGACGAAGTGCTGAGGAGCACTTCGTCTAGATTATTATTATTGAAAAGTTGTTTAATAATTTCATTATTAAGTTTTAGTGTAACGTAGAATTGCTTTTTATGATTCTCATCTTTACGAATGTCAATACGGTCAATAACCGTTAGGTACAAAGCTTTGAGCTGTGATTTATCCATGGATTCTATATTTTGAAATATTCGTTGTAATAAAGCAACGATTTGTTTAGTATCATAAGATGGTTTCTCTTGATTTTGTTGCTGCTTGAGTTGATTCATTTGGTTTGTGATATCATTCAGTTGTGTTTCATATTGATGAATGGTTGGTTTGAGTGCAGATGTTAAGTCTGGATTGTCTTCGATGGTTTGAATTAGATTTTTAAGTTTAGTGTTAATTTCATCAAATTGTTGTTGTTTATAAGCAATATCATGGTTAAGTGCAACTACATCGACTTGATTCTCTTGATTGACACGTTCGACAACTTGTTTGAGAACTTTATCACTTTTGACAATTTCAAGTATTTGGTCCATAACATATTTTTCAATGACATCGGCTCTAACACTATTCGCAGAACATACCTTTGAGCCTTTATTTCGAAAATTACTACACGAATAGTAGCGGATGCGTTTCTTTGTCCCATCTTTGAGTGTATTAGTAGTATTACTCGCGGCCATAGGTGCTCCGCATTGGGGACAATGAACGATACCTGTTAATAGATTAGTTCCTTTACCGTGAACTTGGGGTTTTTGACTGACTTGCTTTTTACGTGCTTGCACTTTATCCCATAATGCTTGGCTAATAATAGGGGCGTGCTTACCCTCAGCTATGATCGGTTTATCATTCAGTCCTTTACGACGTTTTTCATTCCAATCTTTGTACTTCGCAAATTGAATTTTACCCATATAGAAAGGATTGGATAGAATATAAGTAATAGAACTTATACTGAAAGGCTTCCCTTTTTTAGTGACATAGCCTTTATGATTTAGTGTATTGGCAATTTTACGATAGCCATGCCCTTTGGCATAAGATTCGAAAATATATTTTACAATATTAGCTTCATGTTGATTAATCATCAATTCGTGTTTACTGTCGGGTATTTTGTCATAGCCTAGCGGTAAATTTCCTTGATAATAGCCTTCTTGGGCACGTCTGGTTTGGCCCATGAATACGTTCTCGACAATGTTATTACGTTCGAATTCTGAGAAACTCGCAAGTATTTGTAACATGAGTTTACCAGAAGAAGTATTGACTTCCATACGTTCAGACAAACTGAAAAATTCGACATTTTGCTTATGCAAATCTTCGACAATTTTGAGTAAGTCTGATGTATTACGTGCCAGTCGGTTTGTTTTGTACACCATGACACAATCGATATGACCTTCATTCGCATCCTTCAACATACGTTGGAGCTCAGGACGGTTCATAGATTTTCCTGAGATACCACGATCAGCGTAAATATCTGTGACTTCAAAATGGTGAAATTGACAGTAGTCTCTAATCTGATTGATTTGGCCATTAATACTATAACCTTCTGTATTTTGGATTTCAGTCGATACACGGACATAGATACCGACACGTTTTTGTTTGAGTTGTTGCATGATTTTTTCATCCTTTCTTGTTAGACATTCAATGATTGCGAGGTTTGGTTCACAATGTTCAATGGTTCATTTTTGAAATAGATCCCAACAAGGGTTTTGTTTTTAGTAATGCGAATTTCATCAATATAGGGATGCAGCATGTTTAACGTGAAATTTTTCTGTATAACCTTTTGTAGTGATGCTTTTATCCGAATATCACTTATTGCTTGTATAGGTTTATGCTGCAGGTTTATCGATTGAGATTGTTCTCTGAATGTTTCTACATCAATTGTTCCTTGTGCTAATTTTTCAATGAGCTTTTCATGAGTTAATGTGTTATTAGTATTATGCATTTTTTGTTTTTTGAGCTGTTTCTCAATAGCATGTTTGATTTTCGAATAGAGCTGTTGGTCTCGAAAGAATTTTTGGCAAGATTCTAAGACCTGTTTTTCTAGGTTTTCAGCGTTTATGCCTTTAAAGTCACATATGAAACGTGATGCATTCATGTTTTTAGGACAGACATAATAACGTAATGAATGATTGGTTTTTTTAATGGTCATGTTGGTGAGGTTTGAACCACAACAAGGACATTTTATTTTTTGTTTCAGCTGATTCTCTGAAGGTATACAGTGAAGTTGCTTCTTAATACGGATTGCTTGAGCATTTTTATACATTGCTTTACTGATAATAGATGGGAACATATTATCAAAAGTACCGTATTTGTTATTCACACGTCCACAGTAATTAGGGTTCATAATAATGTTACGTACTTGATAGGGTTTTCGGTTGATTAGCTTAGTATCTTCTTCTAGGTATTGCGCAATTTTCTTATAACCATAGCCTTGTAGGTAGTAATGGAATATTGCCTTCACCGTTGGTGCTTCATCTTGATTAATTGTGAATGTACCATTGCGATAGGTATAACCAAATGGTGCATGTGTTGTAATCAGTTTACCTTGTTTCGCTTTTTCTTTGATTCCATTTTTGACTTGTTCGCCTATATTATCAGATTCTAGCTCGGCCAAGCTGATGAAAATATTGAGTTTGAGCCGATCGAACGCTTTATCCATATCAAAATAGCCATCATGAACGCTTAAGATATGAACATGGTATTTTTGACACAATTTCATGAGTTTTAATGCATTTTTCAAATTACGATGAAGTCGATTTAGACGATAGCAACATAATACGTCACATTGTCCCTGTTGAATCAGTTCAGTAATTTGTTGATAACCATTCCGCTTATCAGTACGTCCTGATTGTTTATCGCTATAAAAGGTAATGTGTTGAATATTATGTTTTTCGGCTAATGCCTTGATGGTTTGTTTTTGTGCTGCTAAGGATTGTTGCTTTGTAGTGCTCTGTCGTAAGTAACCCATTGCTTGTTTCATCGTGTTTCCTCCTTTCGAAGTGATAATATATATTTATGAACGAATTTATAGATGAGCCCAACACCTGCCTGGTGTTGGGCGTTATTATTAGTCATCAGCATGATTAATTTCTTCAATCACTAAATCAGTGAGTAATGTGATTAATTCGTCCATATGGTTCAACCTCCAAATATCAAATTATATTGAATTGATAACATGTTGCATTGTTATTCGTTCACTCCGTGTACTTGGAACAATATGTTCAGTTATCTCTTTTTCATTTATGAATTCAGGGTACAAGTGATAAAATTTTAGTAGCTTCTGTTCCGTTTCAGTTAATACATATTGTTGCATATGGTAATATCTGTCGATATAATTAACGACAATAGGTTTTTGATGATCATCGACTTCTACTGAATCAATTGTGTAATTTAATAAGTTGACGTTTATTTTCATTTTTATGCCTCCGATTAATTTAATGAGCTACAACGCATAGCGCGTTGTAGCGATATTCATATTTAGAGTTCTAAATCGCCCTTTTCTTCCCATTCTCTACCGTCTTTAACAAATTTGTTGAGTAATTCCTTATTTGTTGTATTATTATCAAATTGCGGTGGTGTGTATGGTTCAGAATTTGAGCTTAAACCGAGAACAGGTGCAAACTCACTAGGCAATACAAGATGGTAGAACAAGATCGTTTTTGTTTTGCCTTGAGTATCTTTGACATTACGTTTGATAGCTATCCGATCGGAATCCATCTGGATATATCCTTCTGCTCTTAAACTATCTATTACATTTTTTACATCTTGGTATTGGTTTTCTTCTAACATATGTTTAAAAACATCTTTAAGCATCTTGACTTGAATGTGATCGTCTTTCAGCTCAATAAGGCCATAATTTTCAGTCATTATGGAGAGTTTTTCATTTTCCGCAAACTTACTACGATTGCGTGCCACGAACTGAACTACACTATCAATCGCCTTGGCTCCCAAACTGCGCTCACTTACGGAATCTACATGATAACTAACTAGATATTCTCTAACTGCATCCAAATCGATAGGAGTTGCGATTACACGTTCTAATATTCGTGCTGAAGTCGTAATGGTGGCATAGCGCTTGAACATACGTATACCTACATTGTTTGTTTCATTGTTAAGCTGTGCTTTGAACCAATCGTGTTCTTTATAAAACCACTTGATTACTTCAGATTCACGATTTAGAAGGTATTCAGCTACTAACGGCATTACGTGTCCATAGTTTTTTGATGTTCCTTTTTTAATGGCGTCTGCATTGTCAGCGCTTGTTGTAAAGACATCAGAAATTTCTATGCATCTTGCTCTCAAACCATCATTTGCACTAGCATCTTTGAATATTGTGTGTTCTGCTGTACTAATCACACTAGATCCAAAGTGGTGAGGATTTTTTACATTTCCTTCTCGATTAGCACGTAGACGACCTTGCCCCTCTGCTAGGGAATAAAGTAAACCATTTGTATCTTTAAAGGTAGCTGCTGATAATTCATCTAAGGCAATAGGAACACCAAAGTTGTTACTTAAGTATCCTTCAATTGCATTACGGGTGCCGTTCCAACCTCTGAATAATGTTTGGTCACCTTTAGATGGATTCCCTGCTATTGAAACTGCTAATGCCGCTGCAGTCGATTTACCCGTACTAGAGTTCCCCATAAATGAAAATATCGTGCCAAAATATTCGACTTCATGCTTTGTTTTTAAGAACGCAGTCACTAATGAAGAAACACCAAATATCACAGCAAGCTCCAGTAACAAGTTTCCTTTTACTTCATCAAGATACATTTGCCACCAGCCTTCAAATGTACCTTTAGGTTGTAAGTCATACTTTGTTTCACAAATGATTTCATCAGCCTGAGACTGCTCGATGTCTTTTGAAAGATATGGTTCATCTAATGAAATGACAGTACCTTCATCAGTACTTAAGACACCTACACCTGTATACAATGTAGAAATGGGCAGTGATTGACGCATTAATTGTAGTGCATTACCTAGCGATTTAATGTACTTTTCATTGATGCTGAACCCAAACATAACCAGTCTAGGTAACTTTTGTGTCGTTAGAATATCTGACGTTTCAATACGTTCAATATTTTTGCCATCCGTGATAGTCAATTTCTCAACCCCTGTAGTAGGGTCGAGAAATTTGTTTTCTATGATGATTGGACTAGATAAACGAATTATCTTATCTTCGTCATTTTTGTTTTTTGCTCGAATAAGTTCATACCATGCAGTTGAATCTAACCAGTATGGATATTGCTCGAAGATGTTGTTAGCCATTAGCGTTTACCTCCTGTATTAAAAATTCGTATTTTTTGATACAGGATGGGAGATGTGTTAGGAACTCTCTTGATAGGAGCGTCGCACCCTTTTCTTTCCCACGCCCCAAACATGCGACCTACTTCTCTAATTTCATTAGTAGTATAGTTGAAAGTGCCAACCTGATTTACTAAGTCATTAAAGATGAACGTCTCTCCGCTGTATTTTTGTTTCGCAGCTTTCTTTGATGCTTCATACAATTGTATTACCCGAATAGGTTTATACTTCATAAGTAATTACCGCCTTTATAATTTTTTCTGAATCATAAAGATTCATTACGTGTATTACATCACACAAAAATAAACCTAACTGTCTAACCAAGAATGATTGGTTAGACAGTTAGGTTGAATAAAGATTGGTATTAAAGAGATTGAGTTGTAGTAATTATTTTTTGAAATATTTTTGTCTCAAGTTTAGATTATCAATTACATTCATAGAATTAATTAGAGATAGATGAGTTTCACTAGAAATTTTAAAGTCATAAATGAATAAGTTTAAGTCGTACTTATTTGATTTACTATGAGTTAGGTCATTTTTAGTATGGAGAGGTGTTATTGTGTTACTCCATTTTTCTGTCGTTTTTATAATTTGATTACTCAAATTAAGGATTTCTATAGGGGTATTTGTATGAAAAAAATTCATGTACTTGCAAATATGAGTGTAAACATCTGATAAAGTAATAATCAAAGTTTCCATAAATGGTAACTGATCCATATAAAATAATTTATGTATAAATAAATTTGATACATTTATAATTTCATTATCGATGATATGAAACGATGAAAAATCACCTTCATCATCTTCATTTCCTAATATGTCATCTGTGAACACAATGTGTAAGTGATTTTCAGTTAATTCATCTATGTCTTTATGTAGTTGTTGAAAATCAGCATTGAATTTTAATTTTTGTTCTTCAAAATCTTGGAGTTCTGAATAATTAACTTCTTGCTTTTTTAATATATTTAATTCTTGCTTGTTAAATAGTAAAGCAAAATAGCTATTGTTGCCAGATGCATTTTTGTGTTTAGCATGTGTATTACTGTCTATGTATAAATACCTAAAATAGAAAATTGACAAAATTGTTAGCAAATCGCTTAAAGAATATCTACCACGACGCTTATCTTTTGATAATTTTCCAATAAAAGTGTCCAGTTTTTTATTCAATTCAACTTCTTCATTATCACTTATATGTTTAAACTTTGAAAAAAGTGTTTGAATAACTGATGAAACAACTTGTTCTTTTGTGAAATACCTTTGGAATGTATCATCCTTTTTGTCACATAATTTCTTACTAATTTGTGTACTAAAATCAGCTATATTATTTAAATTTTCCCATTCTTGATGAGAGTAAGAAGATGAAAAAGGTTTTGGATCGTCATCGCTTTTACGTTCGAGACCATTTTTAATTGTAAAAGCAATGTTAAGCATATTATCCAGTGATGTGATATCCGAATTATTTTCATCATAAAATCTAAAAGGTATATCAATTTTATAACCAAAAGTAGCATTTACTGTAGTTCTTTTAAAAGTAGCGTCGTCAAGAGTTATAGAGTTATCATTATGTAATTTTAATAGTACATGTTCTTTTAGTTTACCTTTAGATGTGAACAAATAAGCGGAAATTGCATTTTTATATTCTTCAAATTGATCATCTAAGTTTGAGGCATCAATGAAATTTGTTAAAGCTTCATAAAATCCTTCGTTGAATCCGCGTATAAAAGTATCTACACCATCTTCAATACCTAACAAATCAATTAAATTTGGTAAAATATTTTTGATATGAAGCTTATTATTTTGAAATTGGTAACGTGTGTAATTGGATTCATTATCGAATTCGATTTCAATAGTTGATGAACTTTCAATATCTTCTAGTGTTACGTTTATTTGATTGATTATATCCTGTATGAATTCAGAGTTATAATTTGAAACTAGTTTTAGTGACATATATAGTCATTCCTTTATTATCATTTACTTCTATTTAAATATAAGCTAAGATAGTTATACAAATAAAGAGAACGTACGTTCTTGTTAAAGGGGTGTTTTATGTCAGTATTAGAAACAAAATTAAAAAATGAGATGTCTAAATCTACAAAACTTTCAAGTAAAATGAGTAAATTGACCGGTGATATAAGAAGCTTGAACGAAAAATTGACAGATTAAGTAAAAAAAGAAATCCTACTAAAAGTAATATTAATGAACTAACAAGAAATCGTAAGAAGATTGTTGAAAAGCAAACAGAGTTGTCAAAATTATATGAAGAATACAGTAAAATTAATGAGACTCGAGCTAAATTAGATAAAGAACGCAGTAAACAACAAGATAAATTAGAGAAAACAATAAATAATTCAAGAAATGATAACCACAATATAATGACTCAACTTCTCTCAAATTCTGAACAGGTTAATGCATTGTCAGAACAAGTAAAGCAATCTGCAAAACAAAAAGAACTAATTGAATACGATGTTTTTCTGTCACATTCAAATTTAGACAAAGAAGAATATGTGTCTGAATTAAGTAATAAATTGACTGATAAAGGGTTGAAAGTATTTGAAGATGAAAAATTTTATGCTACAGTTCGCACTTATAAAGCATCATTTGTAAAGTAGTTTTTTTAAATTTCAAGTTGAGTGAACGTTATGAAATAAAATGAGACTTTTAGCCATTTTTTTAATTAATTGAACTTACGTTTCTATGGATATCTCATTTATTACAGTTAAGCTAAAATAAACATGAAGGTTAATATGTTGTAAAATTGAATTTTAACTTATCTCATAATATTAATGCTTTATATAGCAACATTTAACATTATTTTTGTTATAAGTATAGTAAGTGTTTTTATTGTATTACCATTATTTGGAGGGGAGCTCAGTAGATCAAAAATGTGTTTTTGTCCACGTTCTGGGTCTTTACCATAAAGACTTTTGTATGATTTAATAATCATTTTGTTGCAGTTTTGTTACAAAATTGTAAAAAAGCAGAAAAATCATAAAATTAGTTGTCAAACTATGTTATTTTATAAGTATAAGATTATTCACAATATAGAACTGGTAAAGTGGAATGTATTGGGGGTAATTTTAATTAAAAAAGGGGGGGTGTTTCTTATGGAAAGTACTTTTTTAGAAAAAGATGTAGAAGAACAAGTAACGTGGTTCGAAGAAGTATCAGATCAAGAATTTGATGATGATGTTTTTGGAGCTTGTAGTACAAATACATTTTCTTTGAGTGACTATTGGGGTAATAACGGGAATTGGTGTACTGCTAGCCATGAATGTATGTCTTGGTGTAAATAATTTATTTAAAAGGTGGTATTTTTATGAAAAACAGGTGGTATTTTTATGAAAAACGAACTAGGTAAATTTTTAGAATCAGAAGAAAATGAATTAGAATTAGGTAAATTTTTAGAATCGGATATGTTAGAAATTACTGATGATGAAGTATATGCAGCTGCAACACCTACAGCTTTACTTGCTGGAGCAGCAGGTGGCGTAGTAACTTATGTTTCTAACCAAACATGTCCAACAACTGCTTGTACACGTGCTTGCTAGGAAAGGAGATAGTTCATAATGGTTTTATTCTACAAGAAGGAAGTATACCCAGAACTGAATAAATCGGATTTTAAAGAACACATTTTACCATTATATGATTTTATTAAAGAACTTTCTGAACCTTTTTCAGGATTTATATTAGAAGATAGTGACTTAATTGAAAGGGAAGAATTGTACCCTTACCATAATTCTTGTAGAACAATTGCTGAAGGTATCTGGAGATATACTTGGGACACTAAGTTAAATAAATATATATCAAATCCTAGCGAATTTAAAGAAGCGACTTGTGAATTATATTCGCAAGTCGCTTTTTCTTATTTGATAAGAAGTTTTGCTAAAGATATAAAATTATTTAAATTAAGTGATGATTGTAATACAGATTATGAAATTTATACAACATTTCTGATAAAAAATAAATTTCAAGAATTTTCACAAAAATATCATGTGATATGGGAAAGATGCTTAAACTTATTGATTAACAGAGCAAAATCTATAGTTGAAACTATTAAACTAATAAATCAAAATCGTGACAAAATTGAAAAGACATTTGATATCCCTATTAGTAATAAAATAGTATCAATTAATTCAAGCGGTGATACGCACAATAAAGGATCTTCTGTTTCAGTAGTGAATTTTGAGGAAGAATTAAGGCTTATTTATAAACCTAGATCTATTTCAGGAGAAGCAGGATATTCAAAATTAATAGAAAAGTTGAACCATTTAGTCAGTTCTAAGTTTTCAGCTTTAAAGGTTTTAGATTTAGGAAGATTTGGTTTTACTTCTTATATCGAAAAAAATGAAATGAACAAAAATATGAAAGAAGCTGGTAAAATAGCTGCCTTAATGTATTTTTTGAATAGTTCTGATATGCATTACAGTAATATTTACTGGACTAATGATGGACCCATTCCTATTGATTTAGAAACTTTATTTCACCCTAAAAGAATAGCTAACAGTAATTTAGAAAATTTTAATAATGCTTATTATAAAATTGAAAAGTCTGTATATGGAACTGGAGTTCTTCCTATACATTTAATTAAAAAATCGAGTGATATTTCCGTAGATGTAGGTTTTACTGGAGTAAGAGACGAAAACAGTAACTCGCCCTTTAAAACTTTTAAAATTGAAGATGGTTTTACTTCAAATATAAAAGTAGTTTGGCAAAAACAAAATGAGATAGATAATTCTTTGTATAATGATAAAAATTATGAAAAATTTATATATAGCAATTGTAATGAGTTAATTGAAGGTTTTACGGAACTATATATGACTATCTTGAATAATAAAAATTATTTTATAAACTGTGTTTTAGAATCGTTTGAGAATTCTAAACTAAGGTACATACATAATATGACGTATAGGTATGAACAAATTTTAAGAATACTTACAGATTCTGAACCATCAAAAAATTTAGATATAGCTCATATGTTACTTTCACGTATAGGAATTCTAAGTATGACAAGTAATAAAAACATTGTCTTATCAGAGTGTAAACAGCTTTGGAATGGAGACATCCCTTATTTTTCTATAAGCTTTGATCAAAATACGGTCGAATCAGAAAATAAATTTATCAATTGGTTACCTAAATCTCCTAAAGAAGAATTTATAATAAAAATGAATTCAATTTCTTTAGAAGACTTAAACAGACAAATAGAGATAATAAAATTAGCATTTGTTGCTAAATTAGCAGATCCTCATAGAGATGAAAAAATTTTAGAAAGTGAAATTAATGATAATTTTTGTATAGATAAAAAAACTATAGAGAATTCTATCTCATATTTTACGAATTCATTAACTCAAAGAATAATGAATGATCGTTATAATCATTTACCTAAAACGTGGATAGGCCCTGTTTCTCAATACGGTAAAGGTTGGACTCCAGGGGTTTTGGGTTATGATTTATATAGTGGTAGAACAGGACCATTTCTAGCTTTATTATTAGCTGGAAAACTATTAAAAAAACAAAATTTAATAGATATTGCTTATGAGTTTTTTGATAAAGTGACTAAAATTTTTGAGGAGAAAACATATGATTTAAGAAATGTACTTATTTCTGGTACAGGAGCTTTTTCGGGAATGCCAGGTATTATCTGGTCCCTTTATACTGCCGGAAAAATTACTGGAAATTCTAAATGGCAAAGCACTGCTTTAAAAGCTTTTACTTTAATTGATGAAGAAATAACAAAAGAAAAGAAAGTTGATTTTTTTGATATGATTTCAGGTAACAGTGGAGCAATTGTTATGAGATATAAGATTCAAGAAAATTACTCCTTAACTGAAAAATTTATAAAAGAAAAGGTTAAAGAAGCTTATAAGATTATAAATAGTAAGGAGGGCTTATCGTCTGGATTAGCTCATGGAATAAGCCAAATTATGTACTTTTTTGCAATTATTTATAAAAAGCAAAAATTAGTATATGTAAAAGATTTAATAGAAAATATTCATAAAATTATTAAATCAAGTTTTACTAATGAGCAAAATTTAATTGAAATATATATGTCACAAGAGAAGAATAATGTTTCATCTTCCTGGTGTAATGGCTTAGCAGGACTACTAGTTGCTTATTATGAAGGATACAAAGTTGGAATTCTTTCAAAAGATGAAGTTATAGATATAATTAAACAAATTGAAAGTATACCTCTATCTGTAGTGCCAATACTTTGTCATGGTAGCTTGGGCATTTATGATTCTTTGAAATATGTAAGTAAAGATTTTGACGAAGAAACACATTATTTACTAATGAAATTACAAAAAACTACTTGTAGCCCAACATATATAGTAAATTACTTCAAAGAGGGTAAAGGTAGATATACACTTAGCCCAGGACTAATGACAGGTCAAACTGGAGCTCTATTCCATTTATGTAAATTACTGGATGTTGAAATTAATGTATCTCCCCTAACTTTTGAGGTGTAATATGGTTAAATTAAATATATTTAATAGAAAAAAAGTTCCATCGTCTTTACAAATTGCCCAAACAGAATGCGGGTTGTGTTGTGTGAAGAGTATATTGAATTATTATGATTTTGGTATTTCTTTGCCAGAATTAAGAAAAATTAAAGAGCCGGGAAGAGATGGTTTAGGATCAAAACAAATTAAAGATTTGTTGGAATATTACAATTTCGAAGTGAAGAACTTTAAGATTAAAGATAATAAAGCTTTTGATATATTAAGGTTTCCGTTAATAGCTTTTTGGAAAGGCTATCATTATGTTGTGTTAGAGTCTTATAATGACAAAAATGTAGTTATTATGGATCCTGCAGTGGGAAGAATAAAAATAAGCACTTCAGAATTTAATGATAATTTTGATAGATATGTGATTTTATGTATTCCAAATGATAATTTTCAAAAGCGTAATATTTCAACTGTATCTAAATTTAAAAAACCATATATTTGGCCAAGTAATATGATAAGTATATATGTAAAATTAGCTCTTTTGAGCTTGATAGCAATCACTATTACATTATCAATACCTATAGCCACTCAAAAATTAATAGATTTTAGTTTACAAAATCAAAAGTCTTTAATCTTTATCATTATTATTATTATTATTTCGATGCTAATAGCAATATTATTATCATTTTTGAGAAATTTGTATTCGATACAAATGATTTTAAAATTTAATTGGTTTTTAATGAATGGGGCGTTTAAGCGTCTATTATACTTACCAGCAAAGTACTTCAGTGTCCGCTCTCCAGGAGAGGTTACATATAGAATTAATGCATTAACTCGTATTCAAGACATTATAGGACCTACATTGGTACGTTCTATCTTGGATCTTTTTAGTAGTTTTACGTTATTAGGATACGTTTTTTTTGTTAATCCCCTCATTGGAGTATTAATTTTTATCTTTTTGTTATGGAATTTTATTTTTTTAGCTATTATGCAAAAGCATATTAATTTTTCAAAAGACAGAGAGTTACATGAAGGAAGTAGTGCTCAAAGTATCCAATTAGATGCCCTAGTATCTATAAATAGTGTTAAATTAGGCGGATATATGGATCGTTATATAGACGATTGGGCTAACAAGTATAAAAGTTTACTTAAAGCTATGAAAAAAAGAATGAAATTACAAGACGGTTTGGTTGGTTCAGTATTGAATGGTTTTCAAACTTTTGCCCCACTATTAATTTTATCTATCAATATATATTTATCACAAATAGGCTATATGACTCTAGGGCAAGCCATTGCAGTACAGTCTGTTGTTTCTATGCTGTTTACATATACTAATTCTATATTTACTACTATTTCTGAAGCTTTGATGGCAACCAAATATATTGAATTATCAGAAGACATTTTTGAATACCCCGAAGAGAATCATACTAATAGCATACTTCAAATGAAATCAGGTGACCTAGAAATTAAGAATTTGAACTTTAGTTACACTCCAGAAAGCCCTTTAGCGATAAAATCTATTAATTTAAGTGTAAAAGAAGGTGAAACTATAGCTTTAGTAGGTATGTCGGGGTCAGGAAAAACTACGTTAGGAAAACTTATTAGTACTCTTTTTGAACCTTCTAGTGGCGTGGTTTTATATGGTGGTGTCGAGAAAGAAAAATATAATATTGACAACTTAAGGTCACATATTAGTTATATACCACAAGAAGCACATCTTCATAATAGAACTATTTTAGAAAATTTAAAGCTAGGTTGTAATTACAATGAACATGAAATAATCAAACGTTGCCAATCTATGCCATTTTTAGACTTTATTAATAGCTTACCTATGGGTTATAACACAGTAGTTTCTGAAATGGGAGCAAATCTGTCAGGGGGACAAAGACAAAGAATACATATAGCAAAAGTCCTACTTCAATCTCCCAAATTATTAATTATGGATGAAGCGACTTCTTCACTTGATAATGTCTCTCAGTCATATGTTTATGATGAATTATCAAATTTGCAATGTACCAAAATCGTAATTGCTCATCGATTTGCTACTGTATTTAATGCAGATAAAATAGTTGTTATGAATCAAGGGGAAATTGATGAAGTTGGCTCACATAATGAATTATTAAATAAAGATGGATTATATAAAAAATTATTTAATGCTGAATTTAAAAAGGAGTATTGAGTTTGAATAAGATAAAAGAAGCGACAAATATAATTACTCAAGCTATTGAAGAAATAAATAGTAATATACTGCAAAATAATAATACACAAATAAAGAAAATAACAGAAGCCATAGATGATGGCGATAATATAAGTAATTTAATTGAACAATGCAGAAACTCATTAATCGAAATTAATGTTTGGAAAATCACACATAAAACCTTTATTTATGAATTTCATGAATTTAGAAAAAGAATTGGTTATCCAATTAATGCTAAATCTTCTACAGCTTATCATCAATATATTAATAATATATCTTCAGAAACTTTAATATATTGGTTTGACAAATATCCATATTTAAGAGAATTAATTGAAAAAATTATTAATAATATTTGTGATTTTTTATTGAAAGTCTGCCATGATTTAATAAAAGACTGGAATATTCTTATAGAAAGAAAGCTTATAAATAAAGAAGAAAAATTGCAGAATATTACTTATTTGGATTCAGATCCTCATAACAATAATAAAGTCGGATTATATTTTGATTTTGAAAAGTCAAAAGTTTTATATAAGCCTAAGTCCTTAAAAGTAGATACGATTATTTCTGAAATCTTTGAAAACATTTTACAGTTTGAAGCACTGGATCAAATTGTACCTGTTGCTACAAGCATAGATATGGGGGATTATGGATGGCAAAAGTTTATTAATCGAAACTATCTCAATAAAAAAAATCTCCCTAAAGCATTTTACAATTTAGGGCTATGTTCATCTTTATTTACTGCTTTAGGTGCTACAGATTTACATGATGAGAATATAATTTTCAATAAAGAGTATCCATATTTTATTGATTTGGAAACATGTATTCAACCTGAAAATAAGTATATAAACAATTCATTAGTAGATACTATGCTAGAGAATATGAAATCTTCTATAGCTAGTACATCTATAATTCCTTCTAACATAATAAGTTATTTGAAGCAGATATTAGTAGGTGCAATTAATACTCCCTATCCTCAAAAAACTAATAAAAGACATTTTTCTTTAAAAAATTTTGGAACTGATGCTATGGATATAGCAAAAGAAAATGTAACTGTGAATCATTTAAAGTCATCTATAAAATTAACAGCAGAGGAAGCAAGTAACCCTTTACCTTATCAATCTGATTTTTTAGAAGGTTTTTCAAAAGGTTATAAAAGAGTTCAGGAAAAATCTGCATCAATAAAAAAACTTTTAAATCATCATTCTTTTATAAGTAGGGTAATAATTAGACCTACCGATCAATATTACTTAGTTCTTGATGCACTTATATATCCAGAAAATTTAATAAGTGAAAAAAAAGTCGATAATATTTTAGACTATTTAAAACCGACTAAACTAGTAAAAGATAGAAAAATTGCTCATGATTTATTAAAAGAAGAAAAAAAAGCATTGAAACAAGGGGATATTCCTTTCTTTTATACTTATAGTTCTAATAATAATTTAAAAACACAAGATTATACGACACAAAAAGCTTTTGAGTTAACTCCAGTAGATAATATCAATCTAAAATTAAACAATTTATCAAAAAAAAGAAAACAATTAAATTTACAATTTATAGCAGAAGGCTTTTCATATATTAAATTAAAAGAGTCTGAACATTTTAGTAAAGATAATATATTATACTTTTCTCCAATGTTTAAAAATGTTCTTGAAAAGATAACTATAAATAATCCATATCCTATTATCGATTTATTGTTAAATTTGAGTATAACTACTAATTCTAAAGTAAAGAAAACTGGTTGGTTTAATGGAATGTATGGAGACATGCCTAGCATGTATAATTCTATGACTAACTTTTCTTTACATGATACTGGAGGTATAACTTTTCTCTTAGAACATAGTAAAAATTTAGGGCAAAATTCTAGTTTAGCTAAGTTAGACGGTTTACTAAATTCAACTAAACTAGGATTGCTAGAATTACAAGAATATTATTTAAAAGATAATATAAGTAACTATTTCTCTATTATATCTGGAAAATCATCTATTGATTTTATTTTTGATCATAAAAAGGAAAGGTCTGGAAATTTAGAAAAAATAGATTTTTCTCATCATCATTTTACAAAAAAAGATAATGATATTTTTAATGGGACGCCAGGACTAGGTTTAGCTCTGTCCTCTTTTCCACTTACTTCGGCGGATATATTATTTAAAATTCTAAGAACAATTGTTTACGACAGTAAAAAATACAGTAAAAAAGGAATAGCTCATGGTAAATTAGGTATTTTATGGTCTAAATATCGTATTAATAAATTTCTAAAAAGAAAAGAAGAATGTAAAAAACTGTTTGAGGAAGCTAAAAATAGTAATTATTCTTTAACTGGGTGGTGTTGTGGTAACGCAGGATTACTTATGGTTCTAGCAGAAATGTGTACAGGATTAAAAATGGAAAACCAATTTTTAAAAGAAATCGCTAAAAAGTCTATCAATCTTCCTAATAATGAACCAATAGATTTATCAGTGTGCCATGGTGTAAGTGGTGTTTTACAATCTTTACTTTTTACTTATAGCGCAACAAATGATGAGTGGTATTTATCTTTAGCTAATAATTTTTGGGAAAAAGTTTTATATTTATCAAAAAAGAATGGTTTTTATACTGGCGAGAAAAATAGAGATTATATATTAGGTTACTTTTTAGGATGGAGTGGCTTTGCAGATAGTTGCTTATTACTCTTCCAATTTAATAACAAGAAAAAACCTTGGATACCTCTTAATTTAAGTTCTAATATATATCAAGAAAATTTATGATAGGAGTGTAAGTATTTTATGAAAACTTTGGTTGCGATAAGTTCAGTAAAAAGTAATTCTAATTATCATTACATAGGAGACGTGAACTTTGGTACAATCAAAATACCTTTTGGAATTATAGAAGTCGGAAAACCAAAATTTGATACATCTCTTCCTGAAAATGATAATTATGTTTTGTTACAAGTCAAAGCAATTTCTTGCAATTATAGAGATAAGGCAATTTTAATAGAAAATTATAAGAAGTTTAAAAAAAAGAATATTTCATACACACCATTTGGTTCTGAATTTTGTGCCACTGTTATTAGTAAAGGGGCTAATGTTTCTGACTTTGAAGTTGGAGCAACGGTAATTCCTAATTGTTTTTTTCCCGATAGTAATGAAAACGAAACTGGAATACCTACTAATTTTGCTTCTATGGGCTGGTTGAAAATTCATAAAAATAAAATAATAACTTCGCCTAAAAAATTAACTCATAATGAAGCTGCTGGTTTTTCTCTAGGTGCACAAACAGCTACAGCAATGATACGTAAAATTAATATTTTAAATACAGGTGGAACACCTTTGGTATTTAGTGCGCGCTCTACGACATCAATTTTTTTAGTTAAAACTCTTTTAGCACATAATATTACTCCTGTATGTTTAACTACAACAGAATGGAGTGATAAAGAAAAAAGGCTTATTTATCCAAGCACCATAGAAAAAATTGATAATCATAAGTATCAAACATTAGAAAAGATTAAGAAGAAAAATATAACTCATGTTTTAGATCCTTTTTTTGACATGAATATAGAAGATGCTATTTATTGCTTGAATAACTTTGGTACATACATTACATGTGGACTTCGAGATCAACATCCTCTAATTTCTAGTAATACGCCATTACAACACGAACCAAAAGTTAGAAATGCTATTAGAGATGCTATTTTTAAAAATATTACAATTATCGGGAACTGTTTGGGAAAATCCAAAGATTTGGAAGATGCTATTAAATTAATTGAAAATGATTCTTTACATGTTCCTATTGATTGCATATATACAATTGATAAGGGAATAAATTTTTTAACTCAAACTTTTTGTGGAAAATCAAAGTTAGGAAAATGTATTTTAGAACTATAAAAAGGAGAATTCTTATGATTTTAAAATCAATTAGTAAATCTTATGGTAATGAGAAAGTATTAGATGAACTATCTTTAACATTAAATAAAAATGAAGTTGTAGGTTTAATAGGGAGAAATGGAGTAGGTAAAAGTACTCTAATGAAAATAATTACTCAACTCGACAAAAACTTTACTGGTAGTATTGAAGGTAACGAAGATATTGGCTATTTAATAGAAGAGCCCAAATTATATAATAACAAAACTGGAATAGAGCATCTAAAGTATTTTTCTTCAATTTATAATAACAATTTTGATTTAGAGCAGTACAATGAATTTTTACAAAATTTACAAATGTTAGATGTATTAAATAGAAAAGTAAAAAAATATTCACTAGGTATGAAACAAAAGTTAGGAATACTTATTAGCATATTAAATAATCCATCTTTTATTATTTTAGACGAACCTACAAATAGTATGGATATTGAAACTTCATCTGAAGTATTAAAAGAATTAAAAAGCATATCTCAAAAACAAAATATTGGTATACTTATATCAAGTCATAAATTAGAAGACATTGAAGATATTTGTGATAGATTTTTATTTTTAAAAGACGGTAAAATTTCCAGAGAAGAAACTAAAAGCTCGAAAAATACTAATATTATTAACTTGGTTTTTATTAATGAATATGATTTGCAAAAATTTTCAAATACGCAAAAATTTGGACAAATAATAGCTAATGACTCTAATACATTAAAGTTACAAACTAAGCACAATATTAATTCGATTTTACAACATATAAATGATTTCAACATACAAATAAGCGATATATTTTCAGAAAAACAAACTTTACGAGATATCTATATAAAAGAGAGTGGAGGTTCTAAAGTTGAGACTAAATATTAAAAAACATGTAATGATACACTTTTTGGAATTATTAAAAAAAGGACATATATTAGTAGGGGTATTAATTACCATATTACCTCCTTTGTTAATAGCATATTTTTCCATATATAAAAATATGCCATTTACTATTAAACATGTATCAAATTTTTATTGTATGTTTGGTATGCTTGCTGCAGTCTTACATCCACTTTATTTTGTTAATAGAGACTATTCTACTAAAGTTGCGTCCCTAATTAATAACTCTAGAAAAAACAGACTTCATTACGCAATGTCTAATTATATATTATCTGTGTTAATCGCTCTTCTTTATGCTTCTATAGGCATAATACTATTAGTTATAGTTAAAAATTTCGGTGTAGAAGGGACATTAACTTTCAAATTTATTATAGGCTTTCTATTCAATATAATACTATTAGTCACTTCATATTTTGCTCTAGGATATTTAATGGTTTTGTATAGGGTACATATTGGCATTATATATGCTACTTTAACAGCATTATTATTATTCATTCACAATATTTTCTCAAATATATTAGAAACAATACAAAATGAACACACAAAGCAATTTATAGAAAATTTCCCAATATATTATTATCCTGCATTAGTTGGTTCAAAGCCTTTTTCATTTTCACAGTATACAATAGGTATAATAATCCTATGTTTAATAACATCGTGGATATTCACTAAAAATTTGAGAAATCGTTATTAAAAATAATATTTTATATGGAGGAATTTTAATGAATGCACTTAATTGGTTTATATTATTTGTTATTAGCGCTATGTTAGGTTCTTTTGCAGCAAGTATTTTAGATAATATTATGCAAAGTATTTGGATTCCAAGAATTTGTGGTGGATTGGTAGCTGCTTTAGTAGGTTTCTGTTTATATCTTTATTTTACAAATGAAAAGTGATATTGATTTTTTAGAGTCTGAAACATGAATATTCCAGTAATTGAGAAAAATTGAGCTTTTCGTAAAAAAACGTGGGCCCCGAAAAATGAGTTGAACTGATGTGTCGCCAAAAAGTTGGACTGAAAATCTAACTTTTTGGGAGAGGCATTTTTACGCTTAATATTACAACAATTATTAAACTAGAATTACATGAATTATATTGGGGACACTATTTATATTATTATTTTTTGTGTTAGTTATTTATACCTTAAAAAAGGTGGTATAAATTTATATCTGCTCCAAGCTAAGTAATTATGAGAAAATTGCAAGAGAACCTATTTAATAAGTAATTTGAAAATATGATCTACTCAATTTTCTATTTGTTCGTTTTTGATACGAAATATACTAAGATTATCTGTGAAGAAATCTATGACGATAGATTTCTTCACAGATATTTTTTATAGTTGTAGAGAGGAACAGATTTTTCAAACTCGTGGATTCTAAATACGTATTAAAAATAGGTCAGCTTTACTCTCGCATTTTGAAATTCGATTGAAGTATGTTGGGTTCTTGAAACCGTGTATAGAAAAGTGAAATGAGAAAGGTTAAGTAAAGTTTTCAAAATTATAAAAATGAACGGTTTATTTAAGAATGATTATTTTTAATCATTTGTGCTTGACTAATCGTAGGAATAAGTTTGATACATTTTTCATTTCATAGTCGATATCTTTAAAGGCTGAAAAAACTTTTCTCATCTTCTTTACTTCCGAGTTTATCCTTCACGGGTGCAATATATAAGTGTTTATAAGTTAATGTATCTATATCATAATTTATGAAAATCAGTGTTCAACTTTTGATTTTGTTGTTTAGAATCTAATACTTTCGAATATTCAACTTTTTGAATTTTTAATAGATCTAATGCTTGTTTGTTAAAAGTAAAGTTAAAGAAGCATTAGGACCTTGTGAATTCTTTCTTTTATTAGATATTTTTACCATCAATGTATAAATATTTGAAATAGATGGAATTGCTAGCAAATCGCTTAAAGAATACCTACCACGACGCTTATCCTTTGATAATTTTCCAATAAATATGTCTAATTTTTCATTTCATTCAAATTCTTCATCATCGTCGATATGGTCAAACTTTGAAAAAGTGTTTGAATAACTGATGAAACAATTTGTTTTTTTGTGAAATAACTTTGAGATATGTCATCGCTTTTATCAGACAATTTTTTACTAATTTGTGTACTTATGTCAGCTATATTATTTAAATTTTCCCATTATTGATGTGAGTACGAAGATGAAAAAGTTTTTGATTAGACCTAATTTTTACGTTCGAGACCAATTTTAATTGTAAAAGCAGGATTGAGCATATTATCCAGTGATGTAATACTTGAATTATTTTCGTCATAGAATTTAAAATTTATATCGTTTTTATAACTCAATGCAGCATTTACTGTAACTCTTCTAAAAGAAGCGTCGTCAAGAGTTATAGTGTTATCATTATGAAATTTTAATAGTACATGTTCTTTTAGTTTACTTTAGATGTGAACAAATAAGCTAAAATAATTGTATAAATAACGGAACGTAAGTTTTGTTTAAGGGTATTTATGTAAGGCGAAATTTATTCATTTGAAGAATTAAATGATGTGTCCTATGACTACAGAGGTAATCGTTTATGGTTATTTAGAGGACATAGTAATGAAAAATGGGATTTAGTGCCAAAAGCAGGGCGTTCGCTATATTATAAATATAATGATGAACACACCTTTTATGCATGGAAATGTCAGGCTATGATATTCCTCAAAGAGTCTTATAACCATTGTGATATGTTAACAATTACATAAAACCGTGATTTAGTGATTAAGCAATTGAATTAGAATCTTAATGCATTTCTATAAAAATATGGATTGACGAAATTAATAATAATGAAAAAGTTGACCAATTATTAATTGTCCCAATATCTTAACTTTTGTCCCGTTAAATGATATGATTAATATGTTCCAGGAGGTGTAACAAATGAAAAAAAAGCAAATAATTAATTTAATAAGATACCATTCTGAAAATAATGAAGTTGGTTTTAAAAAGGAAGCTTTCAATATTGCTAATTCATTTGAAAGAAATGGAGATGCTCAATTGGCAGAGTATATTATGGCGCTATTATCGGATAGCAATGTATTTACTCCTCAAATGCAAAATGAAAGTTTTGAATATATAAAAAAATTGGATATAAATAATAAATCATTACCATTACCAGATGTTATAAAAGAAGATATTATAGGGATTGTTAATGCAATCGGTCATAATGCAGGGGTAAGTAAATTTTTATTTGAAGGAGACCCAGGCACTGGAAAAACAGAAACTGTTAAACAAATATCTAGAATATTAGATAGAGAACTATTTTATGTTGATTTTGATTCACTAATAGATAGTAAGCTAGGTCAAACACCAAAAAATGTATCAAATTTATTTAATGAAATGAACAGTATAGTGTACCCGCAAAATGTTGTTATCCTATTCGATGAGATAGACGGACTGGCTATGAATAGAATGAATAATAGTGATATAAGAGAGATGGGAAGAGCTACAACAAGTTTATTAAAAGGGTTAGATAGTGTTAATGAAAATTTAGTGATTATAGGTACGACAAATTTATTTAAAGAATTTGATAAAGCATTAATAAGAAGGTTTGATGCAACAATCAATTTTAACCGTTATGAGACACAAGATCTAATAGATATAGCATTATTTATAATTGATGAACTAGTGAATGTTTTTAAGTTTACAAGTAGAAATAAAAGATTATTAAAAAAAATACTTGAAACCGCAGACAAATTACCTTATCCAGGTGATTTAAATAATATATTAAGAACATCTGTTGCTTTTAGCAGTCCAAATAATGAATTTGATTATCTAAAAAAGATTTTTATTAGAATTATTGGTGAAGAGTATTTAACTGTAGAGTTTTTAAAAGCAAAGAAGTATACGGTTAGAGAAATTGAAATACTTACTGGTATTTCAAAGAGTCAAGTTTCTAGAGAAATGAAAGGGGAAAAGAACGATGAATGATACTTTGCGTTTGAAAGGGACATTAAATTATAGAAAGAATAATACTCGTCCTGGCCCTCCTAATTTACCAAAGAATGGGGTAGTAACAAGTGATCATTTAAAAAAACTACAGTCTCAATTACAGAGATTATTAAACTTCTGGGAAAAAGAGGATTTATTTGAAGGAGCATTATTAAGTATATATTATAAGTCGGTTATTGCTAAAAGTAATAGAATTAAAGCATATATTAAAAAGAATTCAAGTAGTACCAATAATTCGGTTGTTGGAGCTAGGTTTCATGGAGAAAAAAGTAAGCATGTTATAACACATTTAGTGAGTTTAGACTTAATACGCGCTGATATAGCAAATTTAAATATAATCATCCAAAATATAGATGAAAAATTTAGTGGAGAAGTAACTCGTGATATTATTACTCAAGTTAATAATAAAGAATTAGACTTAGAAGGAATAAAGAAATCAAAGTTTAGTCAATATGTTGTTGATAGCTTCTATATAGATAAATTTGATATATTTTATAACACTGATTTAAAAGAAGAGGATTCTATTGTTAGTTTGTTTGATGTAAATCAAAATTTAAAAGAGACTTTAGCAAGTTTAGGTATAGATATAGGAGAACATCGTATTTATGATAATACAACTGTCTTAATGACTCCAAGTGAGATTAATATATTAAAAAATAGAGCTTCTTTTTTAATTTCTATGACAGTGACTGATATTTCACAATTGGATAGGTTTGAATTAGAAATGGAACCTGATGTTAATGAGCATATAAGTATCCCTAACCCAAGTAAGGAACCAACAATAGGAGTCATTGACACATTATTTGATGAAAGAGTTTACTTTTCAAATTGGGTAGAATATTATGATTTAGTTAGTGAAGATATAGAAAAACATGATAGGGATTACGAGCATGGCACTGCTATAACATCGATATTAGTTGACGGTCCTACAATTAATCCAGAACTTCAAGATAATTGCGGGAGATTTAAAGTACGTCATTTTGGTGTAGCAGTATCGAAAAACTTTAGTTCTTTCAATATTATGAAAGCGATTTCTGGTATAGTTATTAGTAATCCTGAAATCAAAGTTTGGAATTTGTCGCTTGGATCAAATAAAGAGAAGCCTGAAAACTTTATTTCTCCAGAAGCCTCTATTTTAGATAAGATTCAATATGATAATGATGTGATATTTATAGTATCTGGTACCAATAAACCGATAAATGTACAGAGGAGCATGTCAATTGGAGCACCGGCAGATTCTATAAATTCATTAGTAGTAAATTCAGTGGATATTGAAAATAATCCTGCAACATATTCAAGAGAAGGTATTGTTCTTTCATTTTACAACAAACCAGATGTAAGTTGTTTTGGTGGAGATAAGAGTAATTTAATGAGAGTTTGTATGCCTCATGGGGAGAATATTGTTAAAGGCACATCGTTTGCAGCGCCGTGGATTACTAGAAAAGTTGCTTATTTAATAGAAGTGTTAGGTTTTTCAAGAGAGGAAGCAAAAGCATTAATTATAGACTCTGCCACTACCTGGAAAGAAAATAAATATAAATCAGATTTAGTAGGTTATGGAGTAGTGCCCAAAGATGTAAATGAAATAGTAAAATCAAAGAATGACGAAATTAAATTCATTGTTTCTGGAGAATGTAAAATGTATGAAACTTATTCACATGCAATACCTGTTCCAGTAGTTAATAATGAACATCCATATTTAGCAAAAGCGACGTTATGCTATTTTCCTTTTTCTGAACGAAATCAAGGTGTAGATTATACAAGTACAGAATTGGATTTTAAATTTGGAAGAGTAGACAATAAAAATGAAATCAGAGCTATTGATAAGAATAAACAAGATACAGATGGAAATTATTATTATGAAGATGAAGCAAGAAAAAATTTTAGGAAATGGGATAATGTTAAACATTATACTGAAGTATTGAAACCTCGAAGTAGGGGGAGGAAGAGTTATAATAATGGAATTTGGTCATTCAGTATTAAAGTTAAAGAACGAGTTGATAAAAAGTATGGTGAAAATATTAAATTCAGTGTAGTTGTTCGTCTGAAAGAATTAGAGGGTAAAAATAGAATTGAGGATTTTATTTATAATTGCCAATTAAAAGGTTGGTTAGTAGATCGTGTGAACGTTGAAAGTAGAATTGAAATTTATAATCAAGCAGAAGAAGAAATCACATTTGATTAAATTTTTTGGATATATTTAGATTTATAAAAGGGGCATTTTCTAATGAAAATGCCCCCTTTTATTGCTGAGCTTTAATACTCTTATGGAAGAGTTATTTTATTAGGTGAATAACCGCATTACCACCCGATAAGCAGAAGCGTATCATAAGTGATGCGGTTTTTTAAATTTTTATTTATATGATACAAACTGGATTGTTTTGTAAATAATAATTCTCGGATTACTATACTAGATGATCTAATATAGTTACTTAATGTCCTAAATTATATGCATACTATTACTACATAAATTGATATTTTGATTGAGAGGTGGCTTATATATGAAAATGGCAGAGCAAATAAAAAAGCATAGGAAAGAACTTGGTCTAACTCAAGAGGAGTTAGCCGACAAGTTAAATACAACAAGACAATCGGTTTCTAAATGGGAACAGGGGACGCTTGAACCTAATATTCAAATGATAAATAACTTAGCGGTTTTATTTGGGATTAGTCTTGATAATTTGGTTAATGGTAAAAGCAATGATGAGGTGAATGTCAATGAAAATTGTGTGTCTAGACCAATGAACTTTTGGGAATTTGCATCTCAAAAATGGTGGTTGATAATTATAATTTTATTAATTGTCAGTGGAACACTGTCTCAAATTTTCAATTAATATATAAGTCTTCTTAATTAATATTAAGGAGTAGTTGTATGAAAATTTTTATTGTTACTTTAAAGATAATTGGTATGAGTTTATTGTTATTTATAATTTCAGTATTTGCACAAAATTAGGGTATTTTATGGCATGTATTCGATCTATATACAATAGAATATGTGTTGCATGGAGTGACTTATCTTGCTGTCGCTATTTTGCTTATAAAAATACTAGTAAATAAAGGTTTGAAAAAATCATTATCATATTATAGGATAACGTCTTTTCGAATTTATCCACTATGTTTAATCTTAGGATTTTTCTTACCACTAACAGTTGTAGTTGTTTACTACATTTTTGTACCAGGAAACCTAATTATGACTAATTATAAGTCTTCTAAAGATTATGTTGAAATGCTTATTGAAGGTATATTAATTACAGGTATAGTTGCTCCAATTATAGAAGAGATTGTGTTTAGAGGCGTACTTTTGAAATATATTGAAGAAAAAACTAATATAGTATTTGCGGTCATAGTGACTTCAATATTGTTTAGTGTAGTTCATTTGTTTAATGGAGAATTAGTAGGTATGGATCGTTACTTACTTATCATTGCTGGCACACTTGCCGGTATTATGTATACAACAGCCACGTATGTATACAATTCTATTTGGGCGAGTATCTTACTACATGCATTTTGGAATCTGTGGGGATTATTTACTATTTCAAATAGCAAAATAGACTATGGTATTTTTCAATATGTAATAAATAATAATAATATTTTTATAACCGGTGGAGATTATGGTATGGATGCTTCACTTATTTCAATTTCTGGATATATTTTAATAAGTGCAATACTTTTATTTAAAAAATATAAGTATTAGCGATAGTTATGGATTCAAATTTACATCTGATGGAGATGTTGAAGTCTACTATAGTTCTGGTAAAAAAACTAAAGATTAGCTGTTCTTGTTGATTTGTAAAATATTCAATAATGAGGTTTATGATGAATATACTAGTTTAAAAGATTGGAGATACGTGGAAAGTAAAGATGTTGATTTAGAAACAGCATTAAATTATCTGATTATATAATGTCTTACCAAATGAAGAAGGTATTACTGAACTAGTGAAGGAAAAACAAACAATCATTGAACTGGGATAGTAAAAAATGAAGTTAGAGAAGTTCTTCTCTAACCTCATTGTGATTTATTTTTTATTGATGAGTGGCATTGGTCTATGTGGTTATTTGATTTTCTACATAGTTTACACAAGGGCGTTATCAGAACTGAAAAAACAATTTTTGTAAATTTTCTTTTTTTGGTTTATTTTATTATATAATATAAATATCTCGCTTAATATATTTGTAAATTGGTCATTCAATAATAATAAAATGCCATCGATAAAAATATGAATGACATTCTATACTAATTACAAATAGTTTAGATATGCTTGTATTATGAAAATAGTCTTACTCATTTTTATACCTAGCAATAAAAGTATCTAGATTTTCTTCAAATTCTTTTAACTTTATTGTTTCTCGCAAAGCATCTGTTACTGCTTCAACGCTTTTAATGTTTAATGCATCTGCTTTATTACCTAATATAGGGATGAATCCTTTATTAGATAAAGATGCATTTTGTGATTTGAATTTATATATTGATGGCGCTACTTCATTCTCAAAATCAATATTTTCTTCTTTACAAATTTCTATAAAATATTTTTTCCAGTCACTAATACTACGCAAAATTACAATCGTATTCTTGTCATTTAGGATTTTTTTTATAATAGCTTTTGCACTTAATTTACTACTCTCTAGTTCTTTTATATTGTTCCAATCCATTTTATTAAAGCTCCTATATGGAACTAACTCGATGTTAGTTACACTAATTTTAAATAATGCTTCTTCAAAAAGTTCTTCAATATTATATTCAACTCTGTTCGTTAATCTAATTTTTTCTGCTAGTTCTATTTTTTTAAATATATTTTTAAAATGTAAAATAGCATTTTTATATAGAGGTTTAGTAGTTTTATCTTGAAATACTTTAGAATAGTACTTTGCAAAGTAATATGCTATTGAACTTAACTGGTTATAATTACTAGTTATACTATTAAATAATTGTTTGTCCATTTTATAAATTTCGAATAATTTTTTGATTTCTAGAGAAAGTATACTTTCTTTACTTAAAATATGTTCGTAATAAAAATCACATAACTCTTTATTATCTTTCAATTTATAATTACTTATTTCAAATACTTCTTTAGATTGAACGTTAAGAGTATCGATTAAACTCTTTTCAAATTCTCTTTCTGTAATTATATATTTGCCGACAGTGTTACATTTTTCAGAGATATTCTTTTTCATATTGGTTCCAGGATTAAATAAACCAATAATAAAATTTGAATTATCAATATCTCCTAAAATATGATTTGGTATTCCCCAGTTAACCGCTTTAGATTTTGAGTTCAGTACATCTGATTTATTAATCCAAGTGAAATCTTGATTGCTACTTGGATTATTAAACAACTCTTGATATTTTATAGATTTTTCATTAATGTCTTTCTTATTCCAAAATTTTTCAAAATCACTCCATATTGAATTATCCATATTTAATCGCTCCATCAAATAAATTTTAAGATTGTATCTTATACTATTCATTTAAGCAAACTTAAACGACATTATATGTCCCATTTCTTATCTATTTAAATTTTTTCAACAATTTGTGATTTTAGTGACCTATATTAATTTCACACTAATAATTGCTATACATTGACTATATTTCTTGGCATAATATTTAATCAATAGGAGCTACGTAAATGTAAGTATAAATAATAGGCGGCAAAGCCAATACCTAAAAACCCCCTTACTACAGGCATAGTAAGGGGGTTTTTAGGTATGATACTTTTGTTGGTTACATTATTTAGAATTTTAAACATACTTTAATTAATAGTCATCAGATGGTTCCATAACAGCGATAAATTCAGGTTTATCATCTTCTTTTATACTTATCTTTTTATGTTCATTGTCAATATCTTCAATTAATTTTATTACTAATTTAGAATCTTTCTTTCCTTCTAAACCTCCGATTTCTAACATAACTTTTGATCTAACAGCTATTATTTCGTCATCTGTAATTTTCTTTATATGATATTGTAAATCAGCTCCTTCACCATTTTCACCATAATATACAATATCAGAACCACTTAAATTAATAATTTCTCTATAGTCATCATCATTTTCACGTTGAAAAGTTCCAGTACCCGTATATAATGCATTATAGATTGGTGTATCTTTTTCACCATAAATATATTTTTCGACTTCTTTTTCTTCTTCGTCACTTACAGTATATTCTGGGTTGTCTTTCTTTTCTTGTTCTTCTCTTTTAGCTGTATCATCTGTATTATTTGAACTGTTTTCGGTTTTATCTTCTGATTTATTCGACGTATCTGATTTATCTTTCTCGTCAGAACAAGCAGACAAAGTTAGAATTGCACTAGCGGTTAATATACCTAATAATATTTTCTTCATTTATTCATCCTCTTTCTTAAATTCCATTTTTTCATTATCATAGCTTGAAGCCATCTTCAAATAAGGTTTTCCTTTAAATATAATCGTATTATCATCTTTCACTTCGTATTTAACTTGGTCATCATATTCTCCACCGGTGAAAGTTATAAGTTGGTCTTTTTTATTAACTTGACCAGTATAATTATCATCAACTTCACCATCACTAGTAGAATAATAACTTTCTAATTTTACTGTATCACTACCATCTTCAGGTACTGTTAAAGTAAAGTTAGATTTCCCTTCATATACACCTGACTTCATATCATTCTTACCACAAGCAGCTAATAATACAATCAAACCTAAACATATTGCTAACATTTTCTTCATAATTTACACCCTTTAAACATAAGTATTTTTTATACTATCTAATCTTTCAATAAAACTATCAATATATGACTGTGGTCCAATCATTTTAGCCTTTGGTGCCAATTGGTATGCTATATAATAAGAATCAAGTTCTGTGCATGACACTAGTGCAGTAACTTTGCTATCATTGTGTTTTAAGACTTGCTTTATGGAAAACTGGTGCTTAAATTGATTCCAAATTGATTTATCTATTTCGAACATAATAGGATTAGTGTTCTTCACTTTATCAAAATTAGAATTTAAAATTCGAACATCAATTATGTCACGAACTTTTATGTTGTGTATGCTTCCATTGTATTCATATGTAAACCAATAGTCATAATGCATATACATAAGTGATAGAGGTTTTACAACAAACTTTCCATTAAAACTAATTCTCACTTTAAGTCCTTTTGTAATGCATTCTTGCAGTTTCATTAAATTTACACCAGGTAACTGATCTGTACGAATATTAAAGTGATTCAATACATTCTTTAATATGTATCTATCTTCAACACGTTTATTCGATATTTCGCTTAGTAAAATATTATAAATATGTGAATGTAAAATAGGTGTTAAGCTTTTTATTTTAATAAGTAAACTTAGTAGACCTAAACTATCGCTTGAATAACTACCGTTTTTCAATATATAGCCATCTTCTACACGACTATATACGACTTTGGTATTTTTATTATTCCAGTAATCGCTCTCATAGAAGAATGTGTTCAAATCATTAATATCACGTTGAATAGATTTACTACTGACACCAGTTAATTCACTAAACTCCTTAGTTCTTACAATGTCATTATTTAATAGACGTGTAAGTAGAGTTAAAATACGCATTGCTTTATCCAATTGAACCAACTCCTACTACATAATATAAATAATAAAACGGACACAATGTGTCCGTTTTATCAATAAATTCAAAAAAATTACTATACTCAATTTAAATGTCCATTTTTATTAAGCGCTACTTTAAAGGGGAATTAACTTTATCATTTAATAAAGCGATAGTAGAACCAATAGTTGTTGAAAGAATAATTAAAAATAAAAGAATAAATGTTGTTTTATAACTAAAATAATCTTGGAAGATACCGATTGGTGTGGAAAATATAATTTGACCTAGTTCGACAATCATTATATAACCAATCAAATAGACAGTTGCAGAAAGTCTCGTACTAAAATGCATTGTTATGTATTTGAACACTGAAAGTATAAAAATAGGTATTTCAAAAGCGTGTATAACTTTTATAACAGAAATAATAACAAAATCATCTGTTAAAATACTTAAACCAATACGTAAAACCATTATTATTAGACTTAGAATTAAGGTTTTTTTAATACCTATTATTGAAATTATTTTTTCAGCTAGCATCAAAACTAATACTTCAATAAATACTTGTAAAGAAGTGAATATACTGTATATTTTTTCTCCATTATAATTTTCTGGAGCAAACTTCAAAAAATAGCTTGGAAACAATTGTTGTTCAAAAATTAAATATAATGGACATGTAAAAAAAATGATTAAAACAAATAACAAAAATTTACTCGATTTAAATAAATGTGATAAGTCAGCAAACTTAATAGCAGTATCTGTAAATATTTTTTGCTTTGGTAATTTATTTTCTTTTATAGGCTGATAAAAAATTAAAATTATTGCTAAAGTCATACTAAAGAGGGAACTAATACCAAAAGTTAAAGATGGGCTTATTATATACAAACTACCTGAAATTAATGAGGCAATAGCATAGCCTAACGAGCCCCATGCTCGAGACTTTCCATAATTGAAATCAAAAGCCCTACTAAATTTTTCAATGACAGCCTCATATAAACCCATTGCTGCTAGAAAACCACTTGATAAAAATACTGATCCAACTATGCTTACTATGTAAAAATGACTGTTTAAAAAAGGTTCATAAAATAATATGAAGAATGGTCCCGTAAATGAAGTGATTATTGAGCAAATGACAAGTAGTATTCTATTAATCCCTATTTTATCTTGTATGATGCCATAAATAAAAATGAATAAAAGTGCGGTCACTGAATTTATAGAGTATATAATACCTATCTCAGTATTTGGTAAGCCGAGGCCATTTTCTTTTGATGATAACCAAATTTGAAAGAAGGGCCACCAAATACCCCAAGCAGCAAAAAATAGAAAAAATGTTATAGAGTTTTTAAAATAAGATTTATTACTAATAAATTCTGAAAAAAAATTACGCAATGTCATCAATCTCCCAAACGATCAAATATTTAAGTAGAACATTTATAAAAATACCATTTATTATTAGTAAGTCAATTATAAATAATACAATAATTAGTTGTGTTTAGGTATAATAAATATATTTATGTAGTTAAAAATCAATGATAATTTGCTCTACAAAGCAAAAAAGTACGCTCAGCATATGAACGCACTTTTAATAATTTTTTCATATCGCTGTCTCTTACATCTTTTGGATCTATCTTTCCAATTATTGATTGCAACTCACGTTCCCAGTGACTGTTCATCAAATCACTCATTTCTTCATTTTCTTTTAATTATACTCTAAGCAAATATAAACATTCTTAGGGAACGTAAGTTCCTTTATGATATAATATGAGAACTTAAGTTCCGGGGGTATGTCTGTGAATTATCAGAGGATTTATCAAGAAATTGATAGAGCAATAAAAAATATGAGTAACATGGGAATGGAGACTAGAGAAGGCCAAGAAAATCTTATGTATAGTATTTGTGAATCTTTTGAGAAAGCTGAAAATGTTATTGTAGAAGCACAAGTAGGTATTGGTAAATCATTTGGCTACTTAATACCGGGTATTATAATTTCAATGGCTACTAATAAACCGCTTATTGTTGCTAGTTCAACTATTCAATTAACTGAACAATTATCTAGTGATATAAAAAAAGTAGAAAATATACTTAACGTTGATATTGATTGTATAGTTGGCAAAGGAGTCAGAAATTATCCTTGTTTTAGAAAAATTCACGATAATTTAAAATCTGAAAAGTTAAATACAGCATTAGATATTGCTAAACGAGGTTTGACTAAGCAAGAAGTAAATCATTTATCTATAGATTGGGATGGTATTAGCACAAATAGATGTATATATGAAAAATGTGTTCATAGTCAAGATTGCTCCTTTTTGAAAATGAGAAATCAAATGGTAACGGGAAATAATCACATTAGACTTAAAGGATCCAAACCAAAAATAATAATTGTTAATCAAAATCTACTTTTACAACATTATAAAAACAAAAAAACAGGTAAAAAAGGAATAATTTATGAAAATCCTTGTTTGATTATAATTGATGAAGTACATAATTTGGAAGAAAATCAGCGTGCTACATACACTACAAGTATTAATTCTTCTTATTGTATTAGCATTTTAAAAAGTGCAATAAATAAGTTTAATGGAAATAAATACTATTTTGAATGTGTGAGAGAGTTAAAGAGATGGTTTGATGGCCAGTTAACCTATATAAAGTCTCATAATATGTATGAAAGCAAGAGAGTTATAAATAGTGGAAGAATGGAGATTAATAAAAGTAATATTATTAACTTGAACAAGTTAATAGAGAATTTAGAAGATTTGAAAAGCATGATTGAACTTAAAAGCATAGTTACTTTTACTAGAAAATCAAAAATGAATGATAATGAATTAGATGAAATAGAAAATATTATTAAAGCATTAGAAATTATAGCTATGAATGATGATGATTATGTTATATGGAGTGAAATATTATCCAATAATCAAATTGGAATATCGTATTGTCCTAGTAATCCATCTAAAATATTAAAGAAAACTTTATTTAATGGTAATAATATAGTTGCTTGTTTTTCAGCAACGATTACAAGTGATTCTAATGAAATGGACGGCTATAACTATATAATAGAAAATATAGGATTTAATGGCTACTATGAAAATGTCGAAAAAAATGAGTTTCCATATGATGAAAGTAGATTATATATTCCGTCGCAATTGCCAAATCATAATAATCGAGATAATGAATACTATAAAGAGATAGCAAAGCATATTTATAATATATCAATGCATAACTCTGGAGGTACAATGGTTTTATTTACGGCAAAAGAAGATATTTTATTTGTATCTGATGAGTTAAAAAAACTAAACATTCAAAAGTGTCTTTATTTAGATGATGGGGAAGTAAGTCAAAATGAAATCATTCAAAACTTCAAAAAAACATATGGAATAATATTAGGTACGGGAGTGTTTTGGGAAGGAATTGATTTGAAAGAGAAAGAATTAACATCACTTATAATAGTAAGATTACCATTTCCGGTTCCTGATCCAGTAATACAAAGAAAGATTGAATTACTGGGTGATAGTGAACAAGTATTAGTGCCAGAAATGATTATGAAATTAAAACAAGGCACTGGTAGATTGATCAGAACATCAAAAGATAGAGGATTATTGACCATATTGGATTCAAGAATGAATAATAAAAATTACCGATATAGAGAGTCAATATTAAATTCGATACCAATAAAAAATAAAATTGATGATTCAAATGTGATAGACTTCTTGAAATCATTATAACTATAACTTTTATATTGTATTTTACAGAGTGATATTCAGATTTTGATAAAATTGCAAAAGTTAATTGTGTAAGAAATAAAAAAAATAAGCAGATGATTATGAAATTTTATTAATAATGCACATGGAGTGATTGATATGAAATCAATTAAATTAATAAAGTATAATAAAGTTCTATATACTAACAAGAAATTAAATAATACAAATAAATTAAAGATACCTAAGTCTTATTTAGATTATAGTAATAGACTAACAAAGACGCTAGATAATAACTATTTGGATGCCATTAGTAGATTAAATTTACCCAAGTTTGACATAGTTAGAATTAAACCGCATTTAACAAATATTGAGAATATAGTGAAAAACGTTCAAAAACATGTACCAAAAATAAATAATTTAATGGCAGATACTATAATTAAAGTAAATAGAGCTTTAAATGATAGTTTTAAAGTTCATATGAATTTGATCAATAATATAACGACCAATATCGATTTTAGTAAGTTACAAAAAATAATTAATTTATTAGAAGAAAGATTAATTAAATTCATAAAGTACAGCGAGAAATACAGACTGAGTATGAAGCTAGAATATTTTTCTGATTACTATGATATTTATCTTGAAAAAGACAAGATCACTGATGAAGATATTTATGTAACTTTTAAATCTCATTACGCGACCATAAAAAATAATCTCATTGAAAATGATTTTTACTATCCGAAGAGGTCTTATATCCATAGGATTATAGATAACTTTGAAAATAAGCGATATACAGAAACTGCTATGCTTGCATTAGCATCTATTGATTATTTAACTATATATAGGGCGTATCAGGAAGAAAGAGAAGCCAATTATAAAAGTATAAATATGATTTTGAATAAAGATATACTCGATAATGAAGAAGAAATCGAACAAGTTATCACTGAATATACTGTTAAGCTGATAAAGGAATATTATGGTATTAATAATGATATAGATGACCCAGACTACATTAATAGGAATAGATTAATGCACGGTATTATGGATATTGAATCAATTAAGAAGATTGATTGTATAAAGCTTTTATATCTAATAGATGTATTATCAACTATTAAAGTTGAGTTAGTGAAAGGTTACGAAAATTAACAAACATTGTATATTTTAAAGTTTTATGTTTAAATACCTCATTACCACCCGATAAGCAGAAGCGTATCACAAGTGATGCGGTTTTTTCAGCCACTCCGTAAAGGGGTTTTGAACGTATCACAAATAATATTAGACGAAGAATATAGGCTAATGCCGTGCATAAAAAAACTGCCAACAAAGTCGGAGACTTTGTCGACAGTCTGAGACTCGAATATATAATTCGAGTCTTTTATTTATACTCATAATTTGTTATTAAAATTATTATGCTTCTTAATATTAGAGATTAAAACATATAAACCTATTATTAACATCACTATTGGAAGAATTATTATTAAATATATAGAAAATGAACCAAATAAATTAGTAATCATAGTTAATAAAAGTATTATGAGTAATATTAAATTTAAACCTACAGTTTTTGACATAATATTCTCTCCTTACTGTAAGAAATAAATATCAATTTATTTCTCATCATCATTATCTTTTCTCACCCATTTATAAATATAATACATAACTACAAACACAAAAGGTATAAGAGGAGAAATAATACCTGAGTAATTTCCATTACTAATTAGAGTTGGGATGGTAATAATAGCTACAATTAGCCAAATAAATAATACTATAACGACATATAGCTTACCCTTATCCATACGATAACGCTCCTTTCTCTATTATTTGGAGTCAGTTCATTACTTGCGTAGGGTTTGTATATTTATATAACTATTTTAAAAATAGCATAGTTATTTAGACTATTAAACTTCTTTTACTAAGTACAAAATTATTTTTTAGATTAATGGTATTACAAAGTAACGTGGTATTTTTGGAAACTTTGCAATAATTTTTATACTTTACCCATCGTACGTATACAGTCGTTCTAGAGATAAAGCAAATTTTCCAATATTGACGGATGTAATTAGGTAATACAACCAGTTCTACTAGTTAAAATCAAGAAAAATTACAGTAAACTCTATATTCATAAAGGGGGGAGTTTAAAAACCCGAAAATCATCGTAAAAGTTATGATAAAATGCATAAATAAGACAGGTAAATATATATATATTTGAATTTTAAATTGCAAAATTATTATTTTTAGAATATAGACATTATATATAATATATATTGTGTTACTTTAACTATAGAAAGGGGGTTTACATAATTAAAAATCATAAGGAATTGATACTTTCATTTCTTTACTTCGCAATTTTAATAATTAGTTTATTTGTAATTATTAAAAGTTGGAATACTATACCTAATAATATTCCAATGCACTTAAGCAATGATAATGCGTTTATTACAAAGCATATACTTTTTTTGCCTATTTTTTTAAGTTTACTTAGTTTTTTGCTCTTATATTTATATAGAAAGCAAAATAGGTTTAAAAATCGGACTAATTTATTTTTACAGTATTCTATAAGTCTATATTTTATTTATATTAGTAATTTTTATGTATTAATATTACTAGACAAAACAAATATATTTTTTAATAAATTAGTATTAATGTCATTGCCAATTATTATAGTAGTTTGCTTAATTATTATAGAAGTACGTACTAAGTTCAGGAAGGATTATTAAATTAAAAAGTTCATTTAAAATTTTTTCATTAGTTAATTACTGTTATTTGTATCATTATTAAGTATATATTTTTCATTTTTTTACTCTAGAACGCCTATTAATATCTCCAATTCAATTGAACAAAGTAAACCAAACTTAGGTAAAGTGCTACTTAAGTTTGGTTTAAACTCTAAGATTAAAGATAGATTAACTTTTTTTTATTAATCCGCAGCTAAAAATATCAGAACAATACATTTTAAAATCATCTATTTTATAAATACGCCTAGAATAGTGATAACATCTACGGCAAAACTTGCGATATTGGATGATGATTTAGCGAATTGTTTAACTACAGACATATCATTATAATTAGGCTCCTTGTATTTGTTAAGAGAATTTTCTATATTATTAATAGCGACTAGCAAATCAGTATTACTTGTATCTGTCAATTCTTCATTATATATAAATTTCTTGGCATTTATAGAATTTATACTATCGGTAAAGACATTAACTTGATTAGCTTTTTGTATATCAACGGAATTAGTTTTTATATCAACATTTGTTTTTGATAACGGTACTGCATACAATTCAATATCGTTATCAAGGTACTTATTGAGCTGTTTTTCTATAATATTTTCTCCTTTGTAATATGCTTGCCATTTATAACATTCATACTCATTGCTTCCAAAAGTTAAGATATAATTTTCCCGTATTGCATAGTTTAATACCTCAAATAGCTCCTTACCTTTTTTACTGATTGGAGTGCATTTCAATTTGATAGTTAACTGATTATTACTGAGCTGTATGTCTTTTCTGTGTCTTTCAATTATATTAATGATATCTTTTTCCATATGCAAATTCTCCTTAATTCTATAAAGTGAAAATCCTTTTATTATAGCCATTTATAATGTTTTAGAAGTTATTTTAATTGAATTAATGTTATTTCAAATCCACACTTTCTTCAGCATTTGCAGATGTGATAGTAACGCCTATTAATGTGATAATATCGCCAATGATTGCAACCCAAGTTGGTATTTCACCTAACATAAAGTAAGCTAATACAAGTGAAACCGCTGGTGTTAAATATAGAGAGATGGTGGCATCTGATACACCTATTTTTTGTACCGTATAGGCTAAGGCAATGTAAGGTATAACTGTTGGAAATGCGCCTAAATAAATGACGGATAATATAGATGTCATGTTCGCGGTCTGTACTTCATTAAAACTCCCCGGTAAAAATATAAACATAAATAATGCCCCCGCAATAATTGTGTAAATCGTCAATGGAATAAAACCATATTTATCTAAATATTTTTTTTGAAACGCAAAGTACACACTTTCACCAAATGAAGCTAATAGGACTAAAACAATACCTATAATAAAGACATTAAGTTTATCTCCATTGCCTAATGAGATTAAGGCCACACCTAGAAACGCAACAATTGATCCCAACCAAGCCAATTTTGAAAATCTTTCTTTTAAAAAATAAGTGGCCAGCAGCGCAGAAAAAATGGGAGTTGTCGATACAATTAAGCTTGCTACACCCGCGCTCACATAATATTCTCCGATACTTAACGCAGTATGATAGACTGTAAAACCACAAAATCCTAATAATAGAATAAATGGTATGTCTTTTATATGAGGTAGAGGTATTCTTTTTATAATCCCTAGAATTAATAATAATATTGCCGCAATGAGTAACCTTAAAGCAGATAAATGTTCTGCTTTAAAATCATCCAGTGCTATTTTAATTACTGGAAAAGCGGAAGCCCAAAGGAAAATGGTAATACCAAATGCAAAGTAAATTGATTTACTATATTTATGATTATTCATCAACATCTGCTACAACTGTTTGTTGGTAGTCAATCAGAATTACTGAACGCACACCAATATGATTATCATTTCCTTTTTCAACTGGACTTACGTAATGACTAACATCGGGATCATAAACTCCATAAGATTCTAAGGGTTGAGTGATTTCAAATACCTCTATTAAATCTTTATTGTCAATGTCTTCGGGCTTATTACCAGCTGCTTCTGGAATTGCTATAGCATTTGTTCCCCCAGTTACATTTGTCCTTTCAATTAAATGTGCAAAAGTAAAAGGTTCACCATCTTGATGTAAGCAATCAGGTGATGAAATTGCTTTATCGACATCTTTTTCTACATAAAGTTTTACGAAATGTACACCTACATGGATAGGTAAAATTTTGTCTTCTTCATTCCAGAATGTTTCCTTATAATTGGCTTTGATAATTTCATTTAATAACTTGTTATTTCGTATATTTTTTTCTATCGAATGAAACTCTCTATATGCTCCTGGGTGTTCGGGATTAAATTTACCTTGGAAGTACGCTGAATATTCTACATCATTTTTAGTTATTGTTGGTAGCCAATAAATATCTTCTGTTTCAGGTAAAATAATTGCTCTTGAGTATCTTCTGTATCTATTTAAGTTTGGCGCATAGTCATCTTCTGGTAAACTACTAAAGTTTTCTAATAATTCTTGATAATCATGTTGTATGCCTTCATAATTTAAGTCTTTCATTAAATCATATCTTGCATAACCATTTTGCTTAATCTTACTCACTATAAAACATCTCCTTTAATATTATATGTTCATATTAAGGAATATGATTTATAATGAGTGCAACCAATTGTCAGATAATTTACCCAACCAATTTAAAAAGGAATGATTTTTTATTAAGTATAAAGAAATTGCTTCATACATTAGAGATAAAGTGATTGATGGAAATTGGTTTTATGGTATGAGAATTCCGTCTCATAGAAAATTAGCTAACCAATTTAATGTAAACAGAGTTACGATCATTAAAAGTATAGAATTATTAGAATCAGAAGGTTTTATCTATACAAAAAAAGGAAGCGGCACATACATTAATGATTATTTAAATGCGGATTACATTTTAAACAAATGGTCTGAGATGATGGATTGGTCGTTTAGAATAAGAAATCAGTATACTGTACAGCTTATTAACAAAATAGAAACAGATTCAACCTATATACATATAAGCAAAGGGGAACTGGGCAAAGATTTAATTCCACATCTAGAGTTAAAAAATGCAATGACTAATGTTTCAAATTATATTGGAGATTTATCATTTGGATACAATAATGGGTATGGTTATACAAAATTGAGAGAGTTAATAGCCGAGCGATTAAAAGTAGATGGTATAAATATTACTAAAGATAACGTATTAATAACTTCTGGAGCATTGCACGCTATTCAACTTTTAGTTACTGGCTTTTTAAGTCAGAATACTATTATATTTTCTAATACTCCGTCTTATATAGATTCTACGCATGTATTTGACTACCTAAATATGAAAAAAGTGAAAATTTCATATAATAAATTAAGCGATTTTCAAAAAATTATTAATAAGCAACCTAGTAATAAAGAAAAAGCCTTGTATGTAGAGCCATCATTCAATAATCCAACGGGTCAATCCATATCAGAAAAAATTAGAGAGGATATGGTTAACTATAGTAGAGTTCATAATATGCCAATTATAGAAGATGATATTTATATAGATATATGGTTTGATGAAAAACCGGCAAGATCAATTAAGTCATTAGATACAAATAATAATGTTATACATATAAGTAGCTTTTCGAAATCAATTGCCCCGGCTATTAGAATTGGTTGGGCTATTGCCTCTGAAAAGGTAATTGAACAATTAGCTGATATAAGAATGCAAATTGACTATGGTTCGAGCATACTTTCCCAAATGGTCGTTTATGAACTACTGAAAAACGGAGATTATGATAGACATGTGACTAAACTTAGAAATGTATTAAAAGAAAAACGAGACTACATGTTAAATATTTTAAATGCGAATTTTTCTGAAATTGCTCAGTGGGAAATACCTGAAGGTGGATTTTTCATATGGGTTAACTTTAATGAAAATATAAATGTTAAAAAGCTTTTTTCAGAGCTAATTGATAAAGAAAAAATATTAATAAATCCAGGATTTATTTATGGAAGTGAAAAAAATACTATACGCCTCTCATATGCATTTGAAAGTAGAGAAAATATTAAATATGCACTAGAAAAAATATATCAATACGCTATGTATAAAATGTAAGATAATATATTAATTATTTTTGAACAAGGAGTGGGACAATGTGACCAAAAAAGCTTTTATTTCTTATTCTAGAACAAGTAGAGATCATTTGAACAGGGTTGTGAGAATAGCAGAAAGTTTGAGAGTTGATCATGGAATTGATGTTATTTTAGATGTTTGGAATTGTACTGAGGGTGATGATTTGAATTACTTTATGGAGTCTATGGTCAATGATGAGACTATTGATTTTGTTATAATATTAAGCGATATTCAGTACTGTAATAGAGCTAATGATAGAGAAGGAGGAGTCGGAAAAGAGAGTACAATAATTAGCTCGCAAATTTATGATAAGCAAAGTGATAGTAGGTTTATACCTGTTTTTTTAGATATTTTAAGCAATGGCAAACCAGCATTGCCAACTTTTTGTAACACTAGATTCGCTATTGATATGACAGATATTGAATTAGATATAGAGAAAACAGAAGAAATTGCAAGAAAAGTACATAATAAACCATTATTTGAGAAACCGAAAATTGGTAAAGTTCCGGATTATAATCAAGATCAAAATGACCTAAAAAGAGCGATAAAAAAATTAACTTTATCTAAAAGTTATAATGAAATGAGAAATTTTGAAGAAGCTTTGGCCATTATTTATAAAACTTTAGAAAATATAGAAAATAGCGTAGAGGACTATAATCAAGAAAATTTAATGGAATTAAAAGAGATTTTTGATACTTGGAAAGAAGTTATTACGTATGCATTAAACAATGATAACTTTTATTTTAGGGAAATAATCATAGAGCATTATAATAGGTGTTTAACTCTTACGGAAGATGAATTTAAAAATCCAATGACTAGAATTTTTAATTATTTTTCATTTCTTATACTAGTAAGTGAATCTTTATCGTCAGGGGTAAATGAATTTTTGAAAGATTTAATGAATGCTAAATTTAACTTTAGTAGAAGAGAAGCAAATTATTATATATTAAGTTTATATCCCCAGGCGCTATCAAGAAAATATTCATATAATACTAATGTCAAAAAAATGTTAGCCGAAATGTACTTTGAAGGGAAAGATTTAAAAAAGGTTCAAGATGCAGATGTAATTTTATATACAGAAAGTCTTATGAAAAAAGATATTCATAGTGTATATGAAACGTGGCATGGAGCCCTGTTGTATAGTAAATGGCCTATGCTTGAGCAACGTACTATTAATATTTTAATAAATAAATTTCGTAGTAAAAATTATCTAGCTCAATTTGACTTTTTATTTGGAAGTTCGCAAAGTGAAGTGCTTGAAAATTATAATAATATTAAACTAGCACATGATATGCCTACCATCTTTAATTTTATTGATAAAGAAGAAATTGGCAGCTATTAATATAATTATTTAAAATGAGCTCAGGTAATGGGCTCATTTTTTAGTAAAATAACTAATAAGGGGAAGCGTATCACAAGTGATGCGGCTTTTTATCAGTTTTGTAAAGGGATTTTGGGCATATCATACTGTATGTGATTTATAAAAAATATGGACTTACAATTGGTAAACTAACTTATACGGTAAAAACCTCTTTACGAGTTAAGAATTAAGAAGGGCACTGATCCCATAAAGTTGGAACTCAATAAAAATACTATGTTTTAGGCTACTAATTCCCTGTATTGTATAGAGGATAAGTAGCCTGGTTTTTGTTGAAATCGAATACTGTATTTTGTAATATGATTTTCGACAATTTTATTTAAGTTTATTTAGAGTTTGGTTTTATAACTTTTGTGTAGTATTAAGAGAAGAAAATATAAATTAACTATAATATCATCATATTAAAGGTGGATTATAACTCATGCTGAGAATAGAATATAACTTAATAGCAGTGAGAGATTTATATTTGGAATTGAAAGAGTTGGTTAGTGAAATCGGCTACTAACTATGAGGCACAAAAGAAATTATAAAAAGATATATAGTGATTGCAGCAGAACAAAATGAGTGTGATATATGTATACGGCTAAATAATAAAAACCCAACCCATCAACAGAAATGTTGGTGGGTTGGGTTTTCTAACATTTAAAAATGCAAAGTATATAGACATAAAGTAAAGAGATTGACAACATGGTGTTTATGTAGGTTAAATTAACATAAAAATAGGTTTGAGAGTTTAAAATAGAAGTTTTGATAAACACAATATTATTACAAGTAGTGGAAATTAGCTTAGTATAAGGCAATTTTTAAACTTTTCCTAAAAATACATCAAACTCTAAAATAGTATATTTACAACCAATATCAGTCTAGTTATGAAAGCTTTGCTATATTAAAAACCATCTTTTAAAAGATTTCCTGAATTTTTCCCAATTTTTTATATCAAGGTAATATTTATTGCCAATTTTTCTTATAACGCCTTGTTTCACTAAATTATTAAAAGTATGAGTTTGCCGAATATTCAAACTTTTCAAATCTTTAGCAGTTTTTGAAGAAATTGCATTATGTTCTTTCAAAGTTTTTACTACTTTATTCTGTTTTAAAGTTATACTTTCAGCTCCAAACGCCATAAGCTATCACCTCTTTTCATTTATTATAACATACAATTTTTTGATAATTGTGATATTCATCACTGAAACACTTTGATTTATATGGAAGTATGTAAATAGGTGAGATAATGAATAGTAAATTTAAAATTATTGTAGAAATGTTTGTTTTATCAATTAGTACTACATTATTATTTATTTTTAACACTATATTGTTTTCTATTATTTTATATGAAAATGAATATTTTAATTTAGCTATTTTGCTTTCTCTATTTGTTTCATTATTAGTATTACCTTTATTTATATATAGAAATTGTGATTTTGAAATTAAAACGTTTAGAAATAATATTAATAATTTTTTTGGAATTCGATTGTTATTATACATAATTATTTTGACATATGTATATCAAAATTTTTGGCTATTCAGTTCTATGATAATAGTTGCAATTTCTGAAGAGTACTTGTACAGAAAAATTATTTTTAACAGGTTATTAAACTACTTCAATTTCTTTATATCAGCAACAATAAGTTCTATATTATTTGCTTTTATATTACATAATGCTGAAAATTTTATTGTTAATATTGTATTGAGATTAACCTTAGGTTTGCTTTTTTGTTGGGTAACATTTAAAACAAAAGATATTAAAGATTCTATATTTTTGCATTTAATTTATAATCTATCGATATAAAAGGAGATAAAAATGAAATATTTCAATTTCTTTATAAGCATCTTTACATTTATTTTTATTGTGATAATTAACTATTTTCTTTTTGAAAATCATAATTTAATAACGTTTTTCTTGTTTAATCTTATTTTACCATCATCATTTGTAGTTATTGCTAATTTAATTTTAAGTAATAAAAAGAGATATAAAGCAATATTAGTGATATTAAACACATTAGTACTTCAATTTTTATTAAACTTTAGTATAATACTTAATTCTTTCTTGTTTAAAAAAATCATTGACAATACTGAGAAGATGCTAGGAGAAAACGGAAATGTTCAAATGAATATTCAAGAAAGTAGTTTGGCACAGTATAGCTTTACCTACATATTATTGGTAGCGCTTACTTTAGGGATTAGTTATTTACTTGAATTTATAAAAAGAAAAATAAATGGGGGGATAATTAATGAAGATAAAGTTTAAAGAAAATATTTATCATGAAGTAGTTAATGGAGTACCTATGTTATTAAATGTTGGCAATGGTTTAATTGTTGGTTTAGACAACGAAGGTAATGAGTTTATTAAAAAGATATTGAATACGGATATTGAATTTGACTATAGTCAATTAAGTTACAATTTGAAAGAATTGGTTACACATTTGGATAATAATAATTTCTTAGAACATTCTTTTGAAAAGTCAAATAATGAAGAGATAGCATTTGCATATTTGCATATTACAAATAGATGCAATTTAAATTGTGTGGGATGTTATTCAATGAATGATATGAGAAATGTTGAGACAGATTTAGATATTGAATATATTAAAAAATCAATTGATTATCTTTCTGAAGTAAATATAGATACTGTAATCATTTCTGGTGGAGAAACATTAATAAGAACTGATATAGGGGAAATATGTAGGTATTTGAAAAAGAAAAAAATAAATAATGTTGTAATTATAACTAATGGAACAATTGTGAATAAAAATATTCTAAAAGATATTAAAGGCTTTGTTGATACTATCTCAGTTTCTATAGATACTTATAATGAAAATACAGAAGGATTTATTAGAGATAAAGGAATTCATAATAAAATAATTAAAAACATAAAAAAAATGAAAGAATATGACTTTAATATTTCCTTATTGCCAACTTTGCATAAATATAATTATAAAGATTTACAGAAATTTGTTGAACTATCTAAAGAATTAAAAACTTCGATTTCATTTAGTATATTAACTACTACTAATGAAGAACCTTATTCTTCTTTAATTTTTGAAAATGAAGATTTAAAAGGACTTGCTAAAGAACTATATTATGCCAACGTTCCATTTTATAATGCTCCTGTCCACCAATCGCTACAAGCTACTGATGGTTGTGGAGCGGGAAGCGATATGATTTCAATTGGTTCAGATGGAAGCATTTATCCTTGTCATATGTTGATGGAACCTAGTATGAAATTAGGTAATATTAAAGATAAAAACTTAATAGAAGCTAAGCAAGATAAAAATAATGAATTTTTTAGACATTATACTGTTAATGACCTAGAAGGTTGTAAAAATTGTGAAGTTAAATTTTTATGTGGTGGGGGATGTAGGGCTAGAGCATTTATGCATACTAAAGATATAAAAGGAAAAGACCCGTATTGCCAAATGTACTATTCATTTTATATGGAGTTAACAAATGAAGTTAAAAAAAGTATTTAAGGAGGTGATAATATGTTATTCTTCACAGATTTATTCAGAGATAAAAGAGGTTGTGGATCTGGCGGGTTTTATGTATGTATTTCAGCAGGTAGACAAGTAGGTAAATGGTCAATTTAGTTTTTGGTAGAGGCGTGGATTTTATATTTGCGCCTCATTTATATATGAGGTAGGGATTAAATTGCTAAAAGTAAATAATTTGAGTGTTAAATACGGTAAATCATATATACTAAATAATGTTAGTTTTGAATTAAAAACTAATGAAATCGTTGGACTAGTTGGTAATAATGGTTCAGGGAAAACAACTTTAATGAAAGCTATTTTAGGTTTTTTAAACTATGAAGGTGAAATAGCATTTAACGGAAATAATAAGTTTCAACATGATAGATGTCAGATGCAAAAAATAGCAATGCTTTTACAAGAAAATATGTATCAAAATAATTCAGCACTATTTAACCTATCTCTTTTTGAAAAGTTAAATATAAACCCATCGTTAAAAGAGGATTTAAAAAATAGGCTTTCTATGTATAATCTTCCTGGAGATAAAAAAGTGAAAGGATTTTCATTTGGTATGAAGCAAAGATTAAGGTTAGCTTTGATTACTAGGGAGGGATATGACTTATATATTTTAGACGAGCCTTTTGTTGGTTTAGACCCAATTGGAATAATAGAATTAAAAAAATATTTAAATGAACTCAAAAATGCAGGGAAAACTATTTTAATATCGAGTCACCAATTAACAGAATTAGAACATTTATCTGATAGATATTTATTTTTAAACAATAATAGAATTAGTGAGAAAAATGAAATATTTGAAAAAAGAATAATTATCAGTTTTGAAAGTCTTGATATAGATAAAGTATATGAGGAAATTAGTGAAGTAAGCATTAAAATTAATGATAATGAAATCATATTACCATATGACTTAAATAAACTTCATAAATTGCTTTGTTTATTAAGTGAGAGAGAAAAAAATTCTTTGAAAATACAAATTGAACAAAGTTTGAGAATGAATAGTGGTGTTTCAGATTGAAAGAAAATTTAAAATTTGAGTTTAATAAACTAATACACAGTAAAATAGTAATTTTTATAATTATTATTTTATTGCTTCCATTAATTTGGGGACTTATATTGAAGATTGAGCCAGCTTGGTTAGTGGTGGAAGGTAAATCTGATTTATTTGTATATACTTTAACGATGCTACAATTTGTATTATTGTTCAAATTACACATTATATTTTTTATATTTACCTACAGCTCATTAGGATATGAAATGTCAAATGGCCAGCTATTTTATCATTTAGTACGAAGTCCTAATAGAAACTTAGTCTTTTTCACAAAATATATTTTTAATTTATCTGTAATTTTAATGTTTATAAGTTTTTTTTCTTTAATTTCATTTACTAGCTATAACTTATTTATAAAAGGTTCTAAATTTGGAATTTCTAAAATAACATGGTGGGAAACTAATCAAAGAGAAATTGTAATACAAATAATATTTTTATTATGCTATTTAGTATTTTTAATTACATTAACTTTTTTCATTTCTGTGTTTATAAAATCAATAAATAGTATTTTTATAGTTATTTTAATAGATATCGTATTAGGTTTATTAGTAAAAATAGAAGATATAAAATTTTATATACCTAATTTTATTGCTCTTTCAAATACTATACATGATATTGAATTTGAGAAGTTGCTAATTAATGCTATAGTTATACTAGTATCGACACTATTAATATTATTATTGACTGTGGTTAGGTTTAATAAGACAAACTTATAACAAAAGGATGCGGAAATGATGGCTTTTTCTAGCATAAAACGATATATATCTAGTAATTTTCCTATAAATGAGTATAAAGAAAAAAATTATTTAGAATTTAATAGCAATGAATTCATATTAATAGATGAAGGGATATTGTTTAAATATCAATTATATTCAAATGGAGAATATAATATCACAAATATTTATGATAATGGTTCTCTAATATATTTAAATAGTGATAATTTCGGTCTTTTTACTAAATCTGATTGTAGTTTTTACAAAGTTTCAGAGAGGGAATTAAACAGTATAAAAGATGAAAGTATTCAAAAGAATATCTATGAATTCTTAAAAACGGAGCTTATTAAAAAAAATATGTTTATTAGAGACTTTTCACGATTTGGCAAAAGCGAAAGGGTGCTTTCTACTTTAATAAGACTTTGTAACTCTTTTGGTGTTATTAAAAATAATTGTATAATGATTGATATTAAACTTAGTCATACAGAACTTTCACAAATTACTTATATGGCTAGAGAAAACGTAAGTCGAACAATGGCTAAATTAAAAAAAGAAGGTATTATTTCATATGAAAGGGGCAAAATAATAGTTTATGATTTTGAATTTTTGATGAAAGAATTACAATGTGAGGATTGTTCGATTATCAATTGTAGTATGAAATAAATAGTATTTTCATATATTTTCAAAAGAATGTTAATGTTTATATATATTAATTGTTATTTATATTTTTAGCTCGTAAAATATTGACCAGCAATTTGTATTCATAATATAAGATGGAAAGTAAAGTTTGATTAGACAATTCCCCAATGAAATCTTCATTAGGGGAGTTGAATATAGTAGTATGAAATCTTCATATTATTTAAAGTTTTATATTTTACTTAAGAATAAATAATTACAATAAGATGCTTATATGTCTAATTATATTTTTTGATAAACGTTGTTATTAATTTATTTTTAATTTTAATCGAGCTACTGACTGTTTTCTTTATGGCTTTATCATCTACTGCTGCTGTTCGTAGGAATTAGCGATTAAATAATATTATATAATGTACACTTATTCACACCCTCTTGGTACTTTTAGTTTGCTAATTTTGTTTCTTCTTTTTTAGCTCTAAGTCTTTGTAACTTCCATATGCAAATACAACTGCAACTCCCAATACTGAAACAAATAAAATTACACCCAAACTTGCTAATACTTTTCAATTAACTATCCCCATTCTTTTAATCTTTATTTTGTATTATTCTTTTGATCTATTTTGTAAAACCTTTCTATATTGGCTGTACACTTTTAACGGTTGGTGAGTAAAATCATCAATCGTTATTTTTTATGTTTAAATACAAAAAAAGCACAAATACCTCTATAATTATAAGTGACCAAACCATAATTAAAGGAGAGATATCTGTGCCATATCCTTATAATAAAACAAATCACTTCGGTTTAAAAGTGAATCATTTACATTTTATAAATCAAACACCCAAAGAGATGTACTATAAGTGTATAAAAACATTATTTTATAGCGCTGTTTTAACCTATGATGCAATTGCCTGTGAATGTTGTGGTATTAAAAATGGCAAACGACACACATTAATTTATATGGGGGAAATCATATATAAACCTGCTTATTTGGAACTATATAAACAAAGATTTTACTGTAAGGCTTGCGGTGAGACATTCACAGCTAAGACACCTTTTGTTCAACCGAAATCTACGATTTCAAATCCAGTAAAGTTAGCTATTGCTGAAAAAGTTTCGGAAGCACGTTCGGAGAAAGCAATAGCTCATGACTTATTAATCTCACCTTCCACTGTACATCGACAAATAAAACTCATTGCTCAACAGGTTAAACCCAAGTTATCAGATACATTGCCAAACCATTTGTCTTTTGATGAGTTTAAATCTACTAAAGATGTTGAGGGTGCGATGAGTTTTATATACTGTGATGGCGAAACTCATGAAATTTTAGATGTTTTACCTGACCGACGAAAAAGCGCCCTTGAATCTTATTTTAATCGATTTTCTCTTAAAACACGGAAGCGTGTTAAAACAATATCTGTTGATATGTATAAACCCTATATAGAGTTGATTAAAAAGTTATTTCCGAATGCTAAAATTATTATTGATCGTTTTCATATTGTACAAGCAATAAATAGAGAAATTAATCGTTGCCGTGTATCTGTAATGAATCAAAAATGTAGTAATAACAGACCTGAATATAATAAATTAAAGCGCTATTGGCGTCTATTTGTAAAGAATCCGAATCATTTGAATGCTACGCATTATCATCCATTTCGCCTTTTTAAAAGTTGGCAAAGTACTTATAGTGCATTACAGTATTTACTTACCTTAGATGATAAATTAGAAGTAACATACCGTATGGGACATCAGATGCTAAACGCACTAAGAATGAACAATCCAAAACGCTTTAAAGAATTTTTAAACAAAGCAAAAAACGAAGATATTTTCGAAGGTCTCAAACGTATCATTAAAACATTTATTGAGTATTTACCATATATAGAAAACACTATGGATCATCGGAATTTTACAAACGGACCAATTGAAGGCATCATTAACAAAATCAAATTGATAAAGAGAAATGCCTACGGCTATCGTAATTTTATTAACTTAAGAAATAGGATCCTTATAATTTCTAGATTATTTGTCTCAGAACATAAAAAATACATCAAGCAACAAAATCGAGTTGCTTGATGTATTTTTTATAGAACAACCGTTATTGACAAAGAGCCGATGATATTACCATAAATAGTCAACTTACACAAAAGGATAATGACCAGTTATATCTTTTATGGAGGGAGATCTACCAGCAGTCTTAAAGTATATACAGACTTTGGTGATTATAGGCAGGTAGGTCATAACAAAAAACTGAGTATAAACAAACAAGAAATGTGCAAGTGAACAAAATGGAACCTACAAAAGTAAAGGCAGCAAGTAATAGTCAGAATAATACGATTAGCAACATGCCACAAGAAACAGACAGCGCTACACAAGGTGAAGTAATCACGGAGACGTAAACTATAGAAAATCCATGATCAATTACCAATACTAAGAAATATGCAATAACTATGGCGAATAGCATGATTATCTATATATTTATGTATATTTGAAATTACAACGTATAATGGCAATATAAAATATGGAAGTAGGTGTTATAATGGCTACTGATCAAACAATCAATGAACTATTTTTGAATAAAATCAACACAGACAAAGTGAGAACAAAAAATATGATGGGGGAATATCTCATCTATTATGAAAATGTGGTTATTGAAGGTTTATATGATAACAGGTTACTCGTAAAAGCAACTATGACTGCGCTTAATAAATTAAGCACATATGAATTAATACTCCCCTATCCCAATGCTAAGAAAATGATATTTATACCAAATTTTACTGAGAAAGATGACTTGATTCATTTATTTCAAAAAATTAAGGATGACCTAGATTAGTAACATCAGTGAGATGTTAATTGGTACAAGGTTATGACAAAGTATCATTGATGCTCGAACCGAACATAGGTGAAATAACTTGCGCCTTCCTAAAAAGTAAATCACTGTAGTTTTAATGTTTTTAAATGATTAATTGTTTTTTAGTTAATGTCCAACAAATAGTTCTTAATTAAAAGATTAAATGAAATTTAAAATTAATTTTATTTTAAAGACTCAAAATAATTCACCTAAATTAAATGTTTTTTGTAAATTGTAGTGTATAATGTAAGTGTAAAGTAATCATTTTCAAACATATAGAGACTATTTGGGGGTTCAAATGAAATATAATTTAGTAAATGGGAAGCAACGTCAACGCTATGCTATTCGAAAGTTCTCTGTTGGTACAGGGTCAACACTGATTGGTGTCTTGCTTTTTTTGGGTGTGCAACATCATGCAGATGCAGCTGAAATAGAAAATGAAAAGGTACAACAGAAGCAATCGGCTCAGACTGATTCAGAAAGTACTTTGGCACAATCGAATACAGTTGATGATAAAGCTGTAAACGAAACAGAACATGTAATAGATGCAGTTATTGCAAAAGATACAAATGAAACAGAAGATACAACAGAAGTGGAACAAGATACAGGGGATATAAATAATCAAGGCACACAAGCAAAGGCAGATGCTATTGACAATCAAGTACAAACAGCGAACAACAATATAGCACAACAAAACACTACGCCAAATACTGAAAAAGCGCAAGAATCAAAACAGAGTGCAGATGAGATTCAAAATGATGCAATCATTCAACAACATACATCGGCTCAGACCGCACAGATAAAAGACGAAGCAAGTAATCAAGAAGCAACATTAAAACAAATGACTCAAGTTTCTAGTCAAACGAAGCAACAGCAAACAACGAATATTGATCATTCTAAAAAGCAGACGACTAATAGTACTGCTCAATCAAATTTGGTTCACCGTAATTTTGTCAAACCCGTTATAAGAGCCTATGTCGCTAATAACGGTGTAGTAAATGTTAATGATGATACATTTACATTTGAAGATTTAAAAAATAGTTTTAATGATGCAAATGTGACTCAAATTAATTTTAATACTGACCGTCAATTTGACTTTACTGAAGGTTTGAAATTAAATCGTGGATTAATTATTAATGTTGCTGAAGGAAGAAAAGTTGATTTTAATGTAGTAGCAGGACAGGAACAAAGATTAGTAGGTATTGATGCATCGCTTAAAAATGGTGAGGTACTTTCCATTAATAATCAAGGACAACTCAATTTTAATAATTTTAATAAAGGTATTGCAGTTCATGGTGGAGATACAACAACTAAGTTCAATATCAATGGTGGAGAAATGAACTTTAATCAGTTTAACCAGTCTGGTATCGATGTTGGAAATAAGTACACAGGTGAAATCTCAATCCAAGATACAGCGATTAACACGAATTCAACAAGGGATTCTAAAGGCTCTACGCTTCGTTTAGGTGATAGCTTTGATGCTAAAGTTAATATTAATAATTCTAATTTACATTTAGTGAATAATGGGGATAGTCCCACAAGTAATGCCATTGAAACGAATGCTAGTTATGTGAATTTTACAAATAGTGAAATATACTCATCTTCCCGCGCACATTATAACTTTAATACGTTTAACCCAGACCACCGAAGAGGCGATCAGCAGGTAATCTTTTCAAATACGAATTTGAATGTGAATACGCCAACAGATTCTAATCCGCATAGATCATATTGGATATTTAATATACCGGCAGATGCGGTAGCGATCAATTCTGAGTTTACGCATTTTAATGTTACAGATAATAGTACGATATCTCAAAATATTAATGATTTTAATGGGGATGAAAAAGGTATAGAATTAGAGCGCTCAACGCTCACTGTAGAAAACGCGACATTAGATCTAAGGAGTGTAGGGTTCGATAAAGGTTCATCATTAAATCAGAGTTTGGCTTGGCCATCGTTAATTGAAGTAAAGGATGATGCTAAAGTAACGATTGATCGCTTCCATAGTTTACCAAACAACTCCAATGTTGCTACGGATTTCCCTAAAATGATTATTAGCGGTGGATCAGTAAGTTTACCTTTAGAGGGTAATGATCAAGTACCTGATGGCACACAAATAGTAAATGAGCATGGCGAAGTTTTAACACATTTTGCTATTGATAAGAGCAATTTGGATAAAAATGTTGACGATAATTATGATTTGACAATCTCGGATGATGTGAATGATCCAACAACGCATCCGTCATATAATTATGGTTTAGATGAAAATAAATTACATGATCAAATAGCTCATGTATGGTCGCCAGCTGTTACTGTAGATTTCTTTAAAGATAAAAATGATGCTATAAATAATGAAAATAGTTTTAATGAAGCTCATGCTGTTACCCCTAGAGGTAATACAATTGATTTAGTTGGGCGCACTGCACCAACTATTGTGGACGGCAATCCTGTAAAATGGTTTTATGCAGATACAGACTTACCATATAACGATAGCGATAAAATTTTAAAAGATACTAAGTTATATCCCATAGTTCAAATGCTACCGCTGAATGAAGCACCAACGATTACGACCACTCCGAAGGTTATTAATCAAGGAGACCATAACTTCGATGTTATTAGTGTTGTTACAGGTGCAACAGATAAAGAAGATGGAGATTTGAGTAATCAAGTCGAGGTTATAGATAACGGTGGCTTTAACGCTGATGTGCCGGGGCAATATACAATAACTGTAAAAGTGACAGATAGTGCGGGTGCCTCATATACTACTACTGAAATAGTAACAGTTGTACCTGTGGATAGTGATGCGGACGCGGATAGTGGATGCGGACGCGGATAGTGATGCGGACGCGGATAGTGATGCGGACGCGGATAGTGACTCAGACGCAGACTCTGATTCAGACGCAGACAGCGACTCAGACGCAGATTCTGACTCAGACTCAGACGCAGACAGTGACTCAGATTCAGACTCAGATGCGGATTCAGACTCAGATGCAGACTCTGACTCAGATGCGGACAGTGACTCAGACGCAGATTCAGACTCAGATGCGGATAGCGATTCAGACTCAGATGCAGATTCTGACTCAGACGCGGACAGTGACTCAGACGCAGACTCTGATTCAGACGCAGACAGCGACTCAGACGCAGATTCTGACTCAGATGCAGATAGCGATTCAGACGCAGACAGTGACTCAGATGCGGATAGTGATTCAGACGCAGACAGTGACTCAGATGCGGATAGTGATTCAGACGCAGACAGTGACTCAGACGCAGATTCTGACTCAGATGCAGACAGCGATTCAGATATGGGAATGGGTTCAACTGATTCAAACAACAATGATGGAAATGGCATTGCAAAAGCTTCAACTACAGATGATCATGATAAGTCAAATAATGATAAGAAATTACCAGACACTGGTGAACAAGCAATAAATAACGGTGCTTTATTCGGCGGCTTATTTGCTGGAATTGGATCATTATTCTTACTTGGTCGTCGCAAAGAAGACAACAAAGAAAATAACTAGAATTATATAATTGAAATTTTATGGCTCTTTGTCAATAACGGTTGGTCTATAAAAAATGAATATATTTGATGCATCAAGCAACTTTTGAATGTTGCTTGATGTGTTTTTTATGTTCAGAGACAAATAATCTAGAAATTATAAGTATTCTATTTCTAAAATTAATAAAATTGCGATAGCCGTAGGCATTTCTCTTTATTAATTTGATTTTATTAATGATTCCTTCAATTGGACCGTTAGTTAATTTTGGATGCTGCATAGTGTTTTCTATAAAAGGTAAATAGTCTTTGAAAGTTTTTATAATACGGTTAAGTCCTTCAAAGAGTTCTTCATTTTCTGCTTTACTTAAAGCTTCTTCAAAATTTTTTATATCGTTCATTCTTAATGCATTTAAAATTTGATGGCCAATTCGATAGGTTGCTTCTAATTTATCGTCTAAAGTAAGTAAATACTGTAATGCACTATAAGTGCTTTGCCAACTCTTAAAGAGCCTGAATGGATGTATCAACAAGTTGGATTAATAAAAAGAATAATAAACATTAATAGAATTTCTTGAGTAAAAAAGCTTCTAAAGGAGTGAATCAACGAAAATGTTGGTTCACTTTTTAAAATATTAAAAAAGGAGTTGTCATTATGCAGACAGTATTAGGAAGCAATGGTCAAATTGGCCAAGAACTAGCAAAAGAAATTTATAAGTGTTATACAAAAAATATTCGATTAGTTGGTAGAAAACCTAAAAAAATTCATGATACAGATGAATTAGTAGCAGCTGATTTGATGAACTATGAAGATACTTATGAAGCAGTTAAAGGAAGCGAAATTGTATACTTTACTGTAGGCTTACCTGCGAATTCAGAGATGTGGGAAAATAGATTCCCAGTAATTATGAGAAATGTAATTAAAGCATGTCAAGAAACCAAAGCGAAATTAGTATTTTTTGATAATACTTATATGTATGAAAAAAATGATAGTATTCAAATAGAAAGCAGTCCCTTTGTTCCCAAAGGAAGAAAATCAAAGGTTCGCGCAGATATCGCTGAAATGTTGTTATCAGCTATGAAAGAAAAATCAATCGATGCAGTTATTGGTCGCGCGCCAGAATTTTACGGTCCTGGAATGACTCAAAGCATAACAAACTCTCTAGTTTTTAATCGAGTGAAAGAAGAAAAACGAGCACTTGTTCCTGTCGATGATTATGTATTACGTACGCTTATTTGGACTCCTGATGCAAGTCGTGCTTTAGCATTGTTAGGTAATACGCCAGATGCATACGGTGAAACTTGGCATTTACCGACTGATGATAGTATTACCTATAAAGAAATAATTAATACTGCAGAAAAGGTATTAGACAGAAAAATTAAATATACTATTGTCCCGATGTGGCTTTTTAAGATAGGTAGCTTATTTAATCAACAAGTCAAAGAACTTACAGAGTTATTGCCGAGATATAAATATGACAATGTCTTTAAATCTAGTAAATTCAAAGAAAAATTTCCTGATTTTAAAGTAACTAAATATGAAGCGGGAATAAGAAATATTTTAGAAGGAGATTAAAGTAATGAAAAAAATTATGATTGTTAATACTAGTGTCGATTACTTTGAAGGTACTAGTAAACCGACAGGACTTTGGCTTGGAGAACTTGTTCATTTCTATGATTATTTTAATTCAAAAAATTATCAAATTGATTTATTTAATATTAACGGGGGCAATACACCAATTGATCCGGTTAGTTTAAAACCTTTAATGCTAGATCGTGTGACAAAAAAATATTACAATAATGAATCTTTCATGGGTATGTTGCGGCGTTCAAAGTCTATAAAGGAAGCCAACCCTGATGAATATGATGTGATTTACTTTACCGGTGGGCATGGGGTCATGTTTGATTTTCCTAATAATGAACATATCCAACGTGCAATAAATGATATATATAGTCACGGTGGTATTGTCGCCGCTGTTTGCCATGGTATAGCAGCATTATTAAATGTTAAAGATGAAAACGGTAGATTCTTTATCGATCATAGAGAGATAACTGGATTTTCTAATAGCGAAGAGATTTTAGTAAATCGTAAAAACATCGTGCCATTTATGCTAGAGAGTGAAATTAAAAAACGTGAAGCTTATTATAATAAAGCTAAAATACCATTTATTCCCTATGTCAAAGTGGATGATAGATTGGTTACAGGACAAAACCCACAATCACCAAAACAAGTAGCACAAGCAGTTGATAAGCTACTTAACAAACATTAAGCTAAGCAAAATTTTGCTTAGCTTTTTTAAACCGTATCATTAAATCAATAGGTAGAAACATATTACAACAAAAATAAAGAAATTTTAAAAACATAAATGCAAATTTTATGACAGTAATTATAGCAATGATATGGGATTATTAATCGTTTTCTATACTCCTATAATTTTAAAAGTGCAATAATAACAAAAGGTCAATAGAGTGCCTGCAACTTTTTAAATTATTTAAAAAGTTGTTGATATATCGTTGTTTTAGATATATATTAATAAAAACAAATATTGGGGATGAATAAATGAAAACTAAGATAATGATGGTAACGATGAGTAGTATACTACTGGGAGGATTACTATTAAATTTAAGTTTCAGTGCAAATGCTGAAGAATATACTGCTAATGATAATATCGTAGAAAACCAAGAATACCCTGAAGTTACAGAAATGAATCTTGAAATAGGTGGTCAAGATGCAACAAATAGTAATCAACAAGGTGGCGAGTTGGACCATGGAGTAATGAATCCGGATGGAACAGTAACCAATCCGAATGTATCGCCTAATCACGATATATTAGAAGTCGAGAAACCAATGGAATTACAAGATGCAACAAATAGTAACCAACAAGGTGACGAGTTGGATCACGGAGTGCTAAATCCGGATGGAACAGTAACCAATCCGAATGTATCGCCTAATCACGATATATTAGAAGTAGAAAAACCAATGGAGCTACAAGATGCGACAAATAGTAACCAACAAGGTGACGAGTTGGATCACGGAGTGCTAAATCCGGATGGAACAGTAACCAATCCGAATGTATCGCCTAATCATGATATATTAGAAGTAGAAAAACCAATGGAGCTACAAGATGCGACAAATAGTAACCAACAAGGTGACGAGTTGAATCACGGAGTGCTAAATCCGGATGGAACAGTAACCAATCCGAATGTATCGCCTAATCACGATATATTAGAAGTAGAAAAACTAATGGAATTACAAGATGCGACAAATAGTAATGATCAAAACAAAGAATTGGGTCACAATAATGTAGTGAATAATCTTAATACATTACCTGAAACAGGAGAGCAACAATCTAGTTTATCTATAGTAACTTTAGTTGCATCTTTAACTTTAATTACTGGTATATTTTTAGTGATGAGACGTATTATTAAATCGAAGTAAACACTAGTAAAATTAAGAAACTGATCTGCACCCCAGAAGTTGGAATAAAAACTAACTACTAGAGGTGCATTTTTATGTATGAAGATTATAAATTAGAGTTTAAATTAAGAACAGTGTCAAAATATTTAAAGAGCACAGTTATAGTTTTCTGATAGCTATATTAAAAACCGCATCACTAACAGATAAGCAGAGAGTTATCAATCTTTTTTATAGTAAGAAAGTACATAGCACTAAAAGAATATTTTTATATGCAACAACATTTATAATTTATTCTATTTTTGTATTCTTTATTTTAATTATTAGTATCATTATTGGGATGTTACTTGAGATTCTATGTCTTTTTTAGGAAATCCTATACTATTATAGTATTTTATACGCAATAAAGGACTAATCTATTTTATACAGATTAGTCCTTTATTGTAATCTTTAAAAACTAGTTATTCATTAATGCTTTTTAGTACAATTTTAGCAACTTCACTTACTATTTTATCATTAGGTTTACCATCTTTTTTATCTTTATTTGTAAATATAACTAAAATTATAGGCTTATTTTGTCCATCTGGATAAACAAGTGCAACATCGTTTCTTGAACCGTATGTTAGTGCTTGACCACTCTTATCCATAACTTTAAAATTTGAAGATGCGCCATCTCTAATTAATGTATCGCCACTTTTATTTTTAAACATTAAATCAAGCAAGAAATCTTTGTTCGCTTTACTAAGCTTTCCATCAACTATAAGTTTATTTAAAGTTTTACCATAGGCTATTGGAGTAGTTGTATCTCGTTTATCCTTCGGCGAATAAAAATTTAAATCGGGTTCTTTTCTGGATGGATGTGTTGTTGTATCTCCTAAATCTGTCAGTCTATTTTTGACATGCTCATATCCTCCTAATTCATCGATAATTTTATTGTTAGCAGTGTTATCGCTAAATAACATGGTAGCTTCTATAAGTTTTTTTATAGTTATCTCTTTGCCAATATATTTTTCTAACACTGGTGAATATGGAACGATATCATCCTTATTGATATGAATTTTTTTATCTAATTTGTTGTAAGGTGTTTGCTCAAGTAGCATGGCACTACTTATAGCTTTTAATGTGGAAGCATAGGCAAATCGTTTATTTTCATTAAATGATAATTCTTCACCGTTTTGAGTGTTAAGAGCATACATACCTATGTTAGCACCATATTTTTTTTCGAGTTTTTCAATGTCATTATTAGTTGAATGCTTAGTATTACAAGCGCTTAATATCAACGCTAACATGACTAATATTATTAATTTTTTCAATTTTACTCCTCCTATATATTACAAATGTAATCTTTTTAAAAATAACTTTTCTTCTAATTTACTTAGTTAACAACAAGTCGAAAGAAGTATTTAAATTACTTATCTATGTCAAATTTAGTATTTCCGTGATCATATAAATCATCATAAACTTTTCCAGATATCGCAGCATTATAGCTGGCCATCCCTTTATTTTGAACGTCTTTAATATTAATCGCCATTAGCATATTGGGATTATTTTTATCATATGAAACAAACCAACCTATTTGTCTTCCGGTTTCACCTTTTTTCATTTTTAATTCTGCTGTTCCAGATTTACCTATAATTCGGGCATAGTTTTTGTAAATATCATCTCTATGTGTTTTAGTCACTACGCGTTCCATACCATTAGTTAATATACCTATGTCTTTTTTAGATATAATAGACTTTTTCCAAATTTGAGACTTTGTTTCACGTAAAACATGAGGGTTTTGTATATTTCCGTTATTTTCTAAAGCACTGTAGATTGACAAAATTTGTATAGGATTTACTAGTATCTCACCTTGGCCATATCCTGAATCTGCTAGCAATATGTCATTATTTAAATTACTATTTGAAATTTGTGCTTTATAAAAGGGGTAATCACTCGGGATATTTTCACCAACTCCTAAATCTTTCATACCTTTCTCAAATTTTTTAGCTCCTAAAGCTAATGCAATACGTGCAAAAAATATGTTATCTGATGATTCTATTGCTTGCTTTAAATCTATCTTACCGTCTACTACTTTAAATCTTGTTATATTATAATCTCCCCATGATTCATCTTTTTGCCAACCTTTACCATAAATATCAAAATTAGTATTGTTGTTTAGTTTATTTTCTTTTAAAGCTATAATAGATGTTAATATTTTTTGAGTTGAACCTGGTGATGTAGTGATTTGAAATTTGTTGAGAAAAGGCTCTTTTTTATTGTTACTTAATTTATGGTAATCATGATTGCTTATTCCATTCATGAATGGGTAAATATCATACGATGGGGTACTTACCAAAGCTAAAATTTCTCCAGTTTTCGGTTGTAATGCTGTACCGGACCCATAGTCATTTTTCATATTTTTATAAATACTTTCTTGTACTCTTGTATCTATAGTTAAGTAAAGATCTTTGCCGTTCTTAGCTTTTTTCTCTAATAATGTGTCTAAAGGTTTATTTTCGTAAGTATTTGCAATGGATACTCTAAAACCATCAGTATTTTGCAATTGTTTATCATAGAGGCGTTCTAAGCCCTTTTTTCCAATAACAGTATTTTTGCTATAGTTTTTAAATTGTTTACTTTGTAACTCTTCGGAATTAATGGGACCTACATAACCTAAAAGATGTGCTGTTGCTTTATTCAACGGATAAACACGGCTTTTTATAGTATTTATTTGTAAATTGTATGATTTAATTAATTTGTCTATAGATTCGTCTTTTTTATTTACCTTTTTAATTGGTACAAATGAATCTGGCTGTACCCATTTTTGATTAACTTTATTGGTTATAGCTGTTGTATCAATTTGTAAGTCACGAGCAATATCGCTATATTTATTTTCGGGTGTTTTATTAGGAACAATACCGATTTCGTATGCATTTCCAGTTTTAGCTAATTCTATACCATTTCTATCTATTATTTTGCCTCGTTCTGATTTTAATGTTTCTATATTAATTTTTTGTCTATTTTTCAATCCAGGTATTATTACTCCCTGGTCCCAATCTAATTTCCAATGCTTATCTTCATAAATAAAGTTTAATTGTGAATTACGGCGTATAGTTCCATATTTTGTATACATGTTATATTTAACGTCAACTTGCTTTTTATCTTTTCCAGTTTTTTTAGTTTTATGATTAGTAATTTTTAAGTTATTGACACCTAAATCTTTGTGAATTTTTTTATTCCTATCTATAATTTCTTCTTCTCCAAATGCAAGTTTAGATGTTTCTGAACTATTTTTATATATTTTGTTATAGTCTCCCTTTTCAATAGCATTAATTGTTTTCTCAATATCGTCATCTCTGAATAACCAAGTTATTATAATAATAGTTAGTAAAAGAACTAGAACACTAATATAAATTTTTTTCATTTATTCCTCCTTAATACTACAAATGTAATCTAATGATATTACATTTGTAGTCTGTTTGTCAAAATAATGCTATAATATTTAAGAAGTGAGGTGTGAAAATGCTACAACAATTCTTGGTAATGAGTTTAATTAGTTCTATTCTGACTTTGTTAATAATTTTAATTGTCCGTGCTATATCTATTATGTATTTTAAGACTCGCTTAAATCATAAAGTTTGGTTACTAGTTGTTCTTTCATCATTTTTACCTTTAATACCGATAAATAATTTATTGCAAGTCAAAATTCCAGATATATTTTCATTTGATATGATTTCACATTCATCTAAGTCTATTAATCATAATTTATCAAATGGAAGTACTCATTTAACAAAAGATTTGGCTTTGAATATCCAACATCATGAGATGCCATTTATCCTAATTATTTTATTAGTAGTTTGGTTTATTGGATTAATATTTTTTAGCTTTAAATTTATTTCTGCTATTAAGCAAATTGTCTTTATAAAAGATTTATCTATTAAATCTCCAATATTAGATAACCAATTAAAGAAATGTATAAATGATTTAAACATCAAAGAAAAATCTATTGCAATTATTCATGTAGATGAAGTTGAGAATCCAATGGTCTTTTGGCTAGGAAAGTACTATATTGTTTTGCCCACAAATATAAAAGATATGATGAAAGAAGAAGAAGTTGATTATATAATTAGCCATGAACTCATTCATATTAAGAATAAGGATTTATGGAGCAATTATATATTCACAATTTTCACTAGTATATTATGGTTCAATCCAGCATTACATTTATCAAAAAAATTATTTAATATTGATTGTGAGATTTCATGTGATAATCAAGTTCTTATAAGATTAAGTCAATCAAATCACATAAGATATGGTAAGGCAATTTTGAAATGTTGGGCTATACAGAAGCAATCAGTTAATAATTTTGTAGCAAAATATTTATTAGGAACTCAATCTAATTTAAAAAGTCGTATTGTGAATATCTCAAAATTTAAAAGTACCCGAAATCGTAAATTGAAATTTCTACCCTATGTGGTTTTATCTATTTTGATTTTACTGCAAGGATTTATGGTTTCTGCTCATTCTGACAAGAATGAATATACGGATGCTATCAAATATACAAACTTGAAAGAATTAGGTTCTCATTTCTCAGGTTTTAAGGGTAGCTTTGTATTATATGATAATCAGAAAAAAGAGTACTTCTTATATAATGAAAAAGAAAGTAGAAAAAGATACACACCTGATTCTACATATAAACTGTATTTAGCATTAATTGGATTTGATAGAAATGTTATGTCGTTGAATAATACTGAACAAAAATGGAATGGTAAAATAAATGTTTTCAAAGAATGGAATCAAAATCAAAATTTAAGTTCAGCAATGAGATATTCTGTGAATTGGTATTTTGAAAATATAAATAGCAGCATAAAAAATAAAGACCTTAAAAATTATATAAGTGAATTACAGTATGGTAATGAAAACATATCAGGAAATAAAAATTATTGGAATGAATCCTCTTTAAAAATTTCTGCAATAGAACAAGTTAATCTATTAATGAAAATGGATAATCAACAGCTTAAATTTGATGAAAATTATATCAATGCTGTAAAAGATAGTATTACACTAAAAAAATCTAATCAATATAGATATCTAGGTAAAACTGGAACAGGTATAATAAACGGCAAGGAAACGAATGGATGGTTTATTGGAACAATTCAGAAAAACGGAAAAACTTACTACTTTGCCACACACTTAGATGGGAAGAATAATGCCAGTGGTAAAAAAGCGAAAAGTATTTCTGAAAAAATTCTTGAAGAAATGGAGTTAATACAATGACACATGAAGGCTATGATATATCAGCATCAGAATGGGAAATAATGAATACGATTTGGAATGAAAAATTAATAAGTGCTAATGACGTTATAGAAATAGTACAACAACGAAAGGAATGGAGCCCAAAAACAATAAGAACACTAATCAACCGTCTTTACAAAAAGAAATTCATAGATAGAACAAGGCGAAATAAAATTTTTGAATATTTCCCAATAGTAGAGGAAAAAGATATGAAGTACAAAACGTCTAAAGTGTTTTTGGATAAAGTGTATGAAGGTGGATTAAATTCATTAGTCTTAAATTTTGTTGAAAATGAAGAGTTGTCTGAAGATGATATTGAAGAATTAAAAAATATTTTAAACAAAAAGAAAGATTAAGAAGGAGTATTTTCAAATAACTAGAACTTAAAAAGCATAGTATATATCATAGAGAGAAAGATTGATAAATTCTTCCTCATTAATGAGGAGCTACACAGTTATGAGATTAGGTAATCTGAGGATACCTAATCATTTTCGATATAGAAAATTACAAGTCTCTAGTATAGTGGTTTCTTGTTAAATATATTTATCTATTCACTAGGAAGTTAGTGGGGAATTTAGGATTATAAATTGAAATCTGGGTTAGAGTTTTTCGGTAATAATATGCAATTGTTGTAGGCTGTTTCATATTTAGAACATGTTGTACGTATTCATCAAGACTTGTAGTTAATAGCATTTTATTATAAATACTAAAATTCAAAGTTTTTAATCTTGTTTTCCCATTTATGGAGTTTATGCCATAAGATTTACAAAGTGAAATACCATCTTCTCTTGAAGCTATACCTATTACGTTATTTGTTGTGCATTTTGCAAATTGAATAGCTAAGTGACCAACGCCACCATTAGTACCATGAATAATGATATTATCATCTTTATTCAAGTTCAATTTTTGTATACCTCATAACGCTACAGTTTCTACTCCAAGAATTGCTGAAGCACTTTTGTAAGATAAATTTTAGGGAATAGATCTTACGAAATCTTGATGTACAGCAACTTATTCGGCAAAAAAGCCACCCTTAGTATTTTAGAAAGAGCATGCATAAACCCAATCTCCTACAGTAAGATTTGTGACATTTGCTCTCTTATCTTGTATCACTCCAGATCATTCACTACCACAAGTGTATGGAAAGTTATGTTCGATATCTAACATTTTGTGGTAGCTATCATCAATTTCAAATTGTTCCCATTCTCTTATTCCAGCATATTCCACTTTAATTAAAACCTCATCATCTGAATACATGGTAATGGTACATCTTGAATTGAAAAATTTCTTCAACCGAATTCATTTAAGCCAAGTGATTTCATTGTAAATACCTTCCTTATATTATCTGATGTCAGTTTAATATACAATTAGGACAACAAATGTCTAATATATGGAGTGAATTATGAAAAGTGATAGACTTTTTAAAATTTTAGACTTATTAAAATCAAGAGATATTGTACCTACTAGAACATTGGCCGAAAGATTATATGTTAGCAATAGAACAATAAGAAGAGATGTGAATTGACTTAGTTTGATGGGGTACCCTATTGTTTCTAAAAGGGGAGCGAATGGAGGGTGGTGACTCTTAAACAATTTCAAGACTGCTATCAAAACATTAACTGAAGATAAAATGAATTTATTAACAATTGGACCATCACAACAAATACTAAAAGGTTTAAATTACTATGACCAGCAGTTATCTTTAGAGAGTAAGTTAAATCATGTTGATTTTAATAAATATGTTCATATAGATACTTCAAATTGGTTTGATGAATTACAGAAATCACCTTTAATACAAATGATATATCAAAACATAAAAAAACGAAAAAAGATAATTATTAATTACTGTAAAAGAAATACAGTGTGAAGAGCTAAAAACATTATTAATAGACATATTGAATCACTATAGAAAAAATTGAGTATAGTTATCAAATAAACCTCATCATCAACTGATAAGCAGAAGCGTATCCCAAGTGAAACGCTTCTGCCTATTAGTTTTAAATATGAAAATATCAAACTAACTAAAAAAATGAAATATTAAATTATTTCGTAAAGCGTGAAAGTTTATGACTCAATTTTATGATCCATTCGACCTTCAAAGTCATCGAGCAATGCGAGTGCTTCGTCTGTCGTATGTGTTTGCATCAATTGATGTCTTAGTTCACTAGCGCCTCTGATGCCACGTACGTATATTTTAAAGAATCTGCGTAAAGGCTTATATTGTCGATCTTCATCTTTTGAATATTTGTTAAACAATGCCAGATGTAGTCTCAGTAAGCCTAACAGTTCTTTACTTGTATGCTCGCGGGGCTCTTTTTCAAATGCAAAAGGATTATGGAAAATACCTCGTCCAATCATTACACCATCAATGCCATATTTTTCTGCAAGTTCTAGACCAGTTTTTCTATCTGGAATATCACCGTTAATCGTTAACAATGTATTTGGTGCGATTTCGTCACGCAATTTTTTAATTTCTTCAATCAATTCCCAATGTGCATCTACTTTACTCATCTCTTTACGGGTACGGAGGTGAATAGATAAATTTGCAATATCTTGCTCGAAGACGTGTCTTAACCAATCTCGCCATTCATCGATTTCATAATATCCGAGACGTGTTTTAACACTTACCGGTAGACCTCCCGCTTTAGCAGCTTGAATAATTTCAGCCGCAGTTTCAGGGCGAAGAATTAGGCCAGAACCCTTACCTTTACTTGCAACATTAGCTACTGGACAACCCATATTCAAATCAATGCCTTTAAAGCCCATCTCTGCCATACCGATGCTCATTTCGCGAAAATGCTCTGGTTTGTCTCCCCAAATATGAGCGACCATAGGCTGTTCATCCTCACTAAATGTTAAGCGTCCACGCACACTGTGTATCCCTTCAGGATGACAAAAGCTCTCAGTATTTGTAAATTCAGTGAAAAATACATCGGGTCTAGCAGCTTCACTAACAACATGACGAAAGACGATATCTGTTACATCTTCCATTGGCGCTAAAATAAAAAATGGACGTGGTAATTCACGCCAAAAATTTTCTTTCATAATATATTTAAACCTTCTTTTCTCTTAATATCTCGACTTTTTATACATGATGATATTACCATAAATTAACAGGATATTGAATAGTAACAAACTAAATAAGAAAGTGTCTCGCAAGAAAATAAAATATATATTTTAACTATGGCAACTTTACTAATATAGATCAAGATAAATAATTAAATTTTCTTTTTACTAAAATTAGGCTAGAATAATAATATGATTTTTATATGTAAATATTCGTCAATTTAAATGTAACTATGATTTCTAAAATATAACTGGGATATATTATATAAGTATCCCTATAAAAGGGAGAATATATGGCTGTTTTCTATGTGTTTCAAGGGGTAACTTACGATATAGAAAGAAAGGGTGGCTATGTATGGTCACCTCGACTAACTAAGAATGGGAAAAAGAATGCTGGATTTAGTAATATGACGAAAATTAAGAAAGGTGATTTTATTCTACACAATCGAGATAGCAAAGTAGTTGCTATAAGTGTTGCTAAAGACGGCTGTGAGGAAGTTGATCAACCTATTGAGCTAATGGAGGGAGAATCATCAGATTTATGGAATAATGAAGGATATCGTGTTCAGTTAACGTATTATCCTTTTGATACAGATTTAAATACCAGAGATTTTAGGCATTGGCTTAAAGACAATTATAAAGAAAATAGTGCTTTTGATATAAATGGTAAAGGAAAGCAGCAATACATGTGTAATTTACCAGAAGAACATGCCGTGTTTATTCTAGAAAAAGCGATTGAAATTCAAAAAAATGCTGAAGTATTATTTCATTTAAAAGGTGCATTAAATGAAATTGAAGATGAAAGAAATTCAGAATATGCTCAAGTAGAAAAAGATTTAATCAATATAGAAATAGAGAATAGGATAGATGGAGCTCAAATCGATAAAGAAATATCGAAAGTTGAACCACAGATGACGATGTTGTCTAATGCTACTGGAAGAGAAATTCCGAAAAGGAAAGCTGAAAGAGCAGTGATAGCGTTAAAATTAGCTAATTATAAGTGTGAATATAATCCTGAAGATAGAACATTTACTAGAAGAAATGGTAAGGAATATACAGAGCCGCACCATCTGATTCCAATAAGTAAGTATAGAGAGTTCGATAGAAGCCTCGATGTTAAAGAGAACATTGTTTCACTATGCAGTCATTGTCATAACCTGCTTCATTACGGAAGATTAGAAGAAAAAGAAGGAATGTTAGAAAAAATATTATTGGATAGACAAGATCAATTGAGAGGCTATGGTATTTCCATCAGTTTGGATCAATTATCAGATTATTATAAATAAAGTATAATGACTATTGAATCGAATTAATATTAGTAATCTAGGTAAAGTGAAAAAGCTGAAATTAAATAAAAATTCCAATAAATAAGTTAAAAGCCCTTCATTAGCGTTTAGGGCTTAAATGTAGTAACTATAGAAACCTCTATAAAATGGAAAGAAAGCATGTTCAAGATAGTCATAATAGTAGTTGGAAAAGTGTAATCTCAGTAAAAATTCAGAATCTAAAAAACTCGAAATAGAACAGATGACGAGGTTAAAAAAGAGTAGGTTGATAAAATTGAATATTCAATTAGAAAATTTAAAGATAAACTTTCAAAATGAAGCGCCAGCTCCTTTTTTTCAAGTGGAAGATAATCATAGGATAAGACTTGATATAGAGTACATTAATCGGGAAAATCTTACTCAGATAGTAGATATGCTCTTTAAAGATAATAGTTGTATTAAGCTGTCTTATTATTATGGAACAGTCTTTCCAAATTTAATTAAAGAACCAACTCGGATAGGCAGGTATATTTCAATAAAGAACTGGAAAGAAGAATTAATTGAAATAGAAAATGAATATAATGAAAAAGAAGCATATGTAATTGTAACTATTACAAATATTAGGAAATCTGAATTGATTAATTATATTTTGTATTTAAAAAATGCGGTGAAAAATCCCTATATGTGTGTTTATGATAAGCATAATTTATTATGTAATAGTACAGATGTTATAGATATTGTTAGTGGTTCCACTTCAATAATGAATGATTTGAAATCGGTATATAATTCTATTGAAAACCACTTTTATAGTGAAGAATAAAGCTTAAGTGTTGAAAACGTTTGGTTGTAAATATTTATAAACGAATTATAGTGTAGTTATTCCATTAAAAGAGGTGTGTATTATACATGCTTCTTTTGTTTTTATTCAGAAAGTATAAATATAAGTAGTGGTGGTTAGTTTTTGTACGCTTTTAAAAAAAAAAATAAAACAGAAATTTATGAAAAATATTATAGTATTTTCTTGTGCGTTACATTAAAATAATATGTATAAAATTAAATATTGGGAGTAGGGGTTATATGAATTGTTCAAATTGTGGTGAACAAGTTGCTAGAAGTGACAAGTTTTGTATTCATTGCGGACATAGTGTAAAAAGTGATATGTCAACAAAAGAAGGGGAAATTCAAAATGAGAATATTTGCCCAAATTGTAATACAAGTGTAAAAGATGAAGATAAATTTTGTGTAAAATGCGGTTGTTTTTTGAAAGAAAATGAAGAGATAAAAAGTAGACTTCACAAAAAAGATGAGAAAGATAATTATAATGAAAGTTCTGAAACAATAGAAAAACAGACTGCTCAAAATATTAATCTCAAAAATGAAGCGAAAAATTTGTTTAATAATACTACTAAATCTATTGGGAAGTTTGCAGGTAGTGAAGAAAGTTTAGACTTGAATTTAAAAGATATGTTTTCGGAAGTGTTTAAACCACATTCGAAAGAAGAATCGGACGAAGTATTTATAGCTGGAACTTTGAATACAACACCATCTTTAGATGAAGTTTCAGAAGAATGGGCTAAGCCTTGGGTTTTTTCTAGAGTTTTCCTAGCGTTTGCTATTACATTTGCAGCATTATGGGTTTTAGGTAATGTATTTGAAAACACAAATGCAATACCTGGTCTAATATTTATTGGCGCATTAACAGTGCCATTAACAGGATTATTCTTTTTTTATGAGTCAAATGCATTTAAAAATATTAGCTTATTTGAAGTTTTGAAAATGTTTTTTATAGGTGGCGTTTTTTCTTTAGTTAGTACTATGATTTTGTATAATTTCATTACTTTTAGTGATGAATACTATTTAAATGGGACGATGACAGTTGTAGATGCAGTGCTAGTAGGGCTGGTTGAAGAAACAGGTAAGGCTATCATTATAGTGTATTTTATTAATAAAAATAAAACGAATAAAATTTTAAATGGATTACTTATTGGAGGAGCAATTGGTGCAGGATTTGCGGTTTTTGAATCAGCAGGCTATATATTAAATTATTCTACTAATTTTGATATTTCACTAATTGATATGATTTACACAAGAGCATGGACAGCTATTGGGGGACATTTAGTTTGGTCAGCAATCATTGGTGCAGGAATAGTTATCGCAAAGGAAGAAAATAATTTTGGCTTCAATAATATATTAGATAAGCGACTACTATTTTTCTTTTTTTCTTCAGTAATTTTGCATGGTATTTGGGATACATCAATTTCTCTAGCAGGAAGCCTGACACTTAAGTATCTGGTATTGATAGTTATCGTATGGATTTTTGTATTCATATTAATGAAAGCTGGGTTAAAACAGGTGAACATTTTGCAAGCTAAATCAATAATCGCAAAGGAGCATATCAATAAATGAAGTATTGTCCTAATTGCGGTAATAAAGTAGAAAACAATCAAAGTTTTTGCAATAAATGTGGTGAAAAGTTAGTGAATGTGGATCGAAAAATTAATCACAATAAATATTACAATTCACAATTAAAAAATAAAAACAGTAGAAATGAACATAGGAATCGTTCTAATTCTAAGTTATGGATGATTATTATTTCAATAGTGGTCTTTATTATAATAGTGTTAGCGTTGTCAGTTGGCGGATATTACTTATATAAAAATGTAGTACTAGGTAATGGTACTATTAACATATTCCAAAAAGACAATAGAGCTAATCAAGATCAACAGCAATCAGTAATTAATGTTCTGTCAGACGAGTTTAGTGAAAATTTTATGAATGAAGATAATACGGGTGGTTATGAAGGATTTAATATAGGAATGTCAAAAGACGATATAAAAGAAAAATTTGGTGAACCGAATGATATTGTTTACATGGGAATTGGTGAAGTGGAAAAATATCATAATATTGGAATATATTATGGAATTGATGGAACAGTATCTAGTGTATATGTTTTGCCAGAAGGTGTTTCTGTATCTGAATTCAAGCAATTTCATGGTGACCCTACAGTAGAAACAGAAAATCAGTTAGTATATGATGATAACCCTGATAATGGGTTTACGATACTTATTAATATCGCGAATGGGGAAATACAGTCAATTGAAAATAGATATCAGGTTGATGAAGATTCTTTAAATAATATGCGTTAAAATAACCAACGTAATAAATATTATTTAACTAAAAAACAAGGTATTAGAAGTTATTAATTATGAATTTATTGTTAAAAAATCTAATGATTAAATTTGCAAAACAAAGTAAAGGTACAGTATTTCTAACATAACAAAGGTGTTGTGTAGAAAATAAATAATTATTAAAAATTTTGTAGATTTATTAAACTTTGAGAACTTGGCATATTCAAGGTAATAACTTTTGGCTCTTTGTCAATAACGGTTGGTCTATAAAAAATGAATATATTTGATGCATCAAGCAACTTTTGAATGTTGCTTGATGTGTTTTTTATGTTCAGAGACAAATAATCTAGAAATTATAA
>NZ_FMPG01000034.1 GCF_900097965.1 Staphylococcus caeli | reverse complement strand
AGATAGTGAGTCAACGTCATTAAGTACGTCAGTGAGCGATTCGGATAGTGCCTCAACGTCGTTGAGTACATCAGTGTCGGAATCAGATAGTGCATCAACATCATTGAGTACATCAGTAAGTGATTCAGATAGCGCGTCAACATCACTAAGTACATCAGTGTCGGAATCAGATAGTGCATCAACATCATTGAGTACATCAGTGTCGGAATCAGATAGTGAGTCAACATCACTAAGTACATCAGTAAGTGATTCAGACAGCGAGTCAACGTCATTAAGTACGTCAGTGAGCGATTCAGACAGTGAGTCAACGTCATTAAGTACGTCAGTGAGTGATTCAGATAGTGAGTCAACGTCATTAAGTACGTCAGTGAGTGATTCAGACAGTGAGTCAACGTCATTAAGTACATCAGTGAGTGATTCAGACAGTGCATCGACATCATTGAGTACGTCAGTAAGTGATTCAGATAGTGCATCGACATCATTGAGTACGTCAGTAAGTGATTCAGATAGTGCATCAACATCATTGAGTACGTCAGTAAGTGATTCAGATAGTGAGTCAACATCACTAAGTACATCAGTAAGTGATTCAGACAGCGAGTCAACGTCGTTGAGTACGTCAGTAAGTGATTCAGACAGCGAGTCAACGTCGTTGAGTACGTCAGTAAGTGATTCAGACAGTGAGTCAACGTCATTAAGTACGTCAGTGAGTGATTCAGATAGTGCCTCAACGTCGTTGAGTACATCAGTGAGCGATTCAGATAGTGAGTCAACATCACTAAGTACATCAGTAAGTGATTCAGACAGCGAGTCAACGTCGTTGAGTACGTCAGTAAGTGATTCAGACAGTGAGTCAACGTCATTAAGTACATCAGTGAGCGATTCAGATAGTGAGTCAACATCACTAAGTACATC
>NZ_FMPG01000040.1 GCF_900097965.1 Staphylococcus caeli | reverse complement strand
CCTTCAACATCTTTAGTTGATTTAAACTCATCAAAAGACAAATGATTTGGCAGTGTATCTGATATTTTTGGTTTAACTTGTTGGGCAATAATTTTCATTTGACGATGAACAGTTGAAGGTGAAATAAATAAATCATGCGCGATTGCTTTCTCAGAGCGTGCTTCAGCAGCCTTTTCAGCAATGGCTAGCTTTACTGAATTTGAAATCGAAGATTTTGGTTGAACGAAAGATGACTTAGCTGTGAAAGTTTCACCACAAGCCTTACAATAAAATCGCTGTTTATTTAGTTCTAAGTAAGCAGGTTTATATATGATTTCCCCCATATAAATTAATGTGTGTCGTTTGCCATTTTTAATAACAGTAT
>NZ_FMPG01000016.1 GCF_900097965.1 Staphylococcus caeli | reverse complement strand
GAATTATGATGTTTGATTAGCTCATAAAATACTAATTTGTGTTATCTCTAACACTTGTTTTGAACCAACAATTTAATGTTGCGTTCGGAATTAACGTTGACATATTGCAATTCAGTTTTCAATGTTCATTTCTTCAATTAAATATATGGTGGAGACTAGCGGGATCGAACCGCTGACCTCCTGCGTGCAAAGCAGGCGCTCTCCCATCTGAGCTAAGCCCCCATAAAAATTTTAAAAGAGTCGGGAAGACAGGATTCGAACCTGCGACCCCTTGGTCCCAAACCAAGTGCTCTACCAAGCTGAGCTACTTCCCGTATATAATTATTAATAGTCATTTTAAAAATGGTGCGCCCGACAGGGGTCGAACCTGTAACCTCTTGATTCGTAGTCAAGTACTCTATCCAGTTGAGCTACGGGCGCTTATTAAAATGATGGTGCCGAGGACCGGAATCGAACCGGTACGATGATCTCTCATCGCAGGATTTTAAGTCCTGTGCGTCTGCCAGTTCCGCCACCCCGGCAAAAATAATGGAGCAGAAGACGGGATTCGAACCCGCGACCCCGACCTTGGCAAGGTCGTATTCTACCGCTGAACTACTTCTGCAAAATGAAACTGTATGAGCCATAGTGGGCTCGAACCACTGACCCTCTGATTAAAAGTCAGATGCTCTACCAACTGAGCTAATGGCTCATGAAATGGTGCCGGCCAGAGGACTTGAACCCCCAACCTACTGATTACAAGTCAGTTGCTCTACCAGTTGAGCTAGGCCGGCTATTCATTTGAAATGGTGGAGAATGACGGGTTCGAACCGCCGACCCTCTGCTTGTAAGGCAGATGCTCTCCCAGCTGAGCTAATTCTCCACATAAATGTAATATATAAAGCCTGGCAACGTCCTACTCTTGCGGAACGTAAGTCCGACTACCATCGGCGCTAAAGAGCTTAACTTCTGTGTTCGGCATGGGAACAGGTGTGACCTCTTTGCTATTGCCACCAGACAAAATAACTTACTTGATTTATAATACATTGTTTGACAATCATTTGCAATAGTTAATTTTACACTATCTTTAAGAATTATTTACAATGTCTTTACTCGAATCTTTGAAATTCCTTCTGGAGATTCATTACGTTTTTGACGACTTTTATATATTACTATATCTCGACTTTTAAGTCAATAGATAAAATGCATTTCTCAAAAAGAAATACAATATATATGTTTCAAGACGTTTTCTTAACTCGACTTGAACTATCTTACCATACAGAAAACAAGTTTGCCATCCCTTTTTTAGTTTACATTTCTATATTTATAGAAGTTATATATAGAAATGTGGCTTATTACTTCAAAAAACATTTAAACGATGCTAAGACAAAAATAAATATCTCACCGTCTTTTTCAATCAAGTAGTAGCTAGCTGAGTTAAAAATGCTCTATATCAGCATTTTAATCCTAATAATTTTTGCCAGGGATAGGATACTAGGGAATCCCTATTAGAAAATTTAATTTCTGTTTACCTCCCTGTCCTGTACCTCTACTTATCACTTTCTCTATCACTATAAGCACACAAACGTGCTATTCAATTAAATAAAAAATCAATGCTGTGTTACGTCAACACAACATTGATTCAAAATAGAGATAAAACATCTCAATCTATTATTTTTGTCTCATATAAGGGAATAATAATACGTCACGTATAGATGCTGAATTAGTTAACAACATTACTAATCTATCAATGCCAATACCTAAACCACCAGTTGGAGGCATTCCGTATTCTAGCGCTTCGATAAAGTCTTCATCCATTTCATGAGCTTCGTCATTACCTTGTTCTTTTTCTACTAATTGTGCTTCAAATCTTTCTCTTTGATCAATTGGATCATTCAACTCTGTAAATGCATTACCGTGTTCTCTACCAACAATAAATAACTCGAAACGATCTGTAAATCTTGGATCTTCTGCATTTTTCTTAGCTAATGGAGAAATTTCAATTGGATGTCCGTAAATGAATGTAGGTTGAATTAATGTTTCTTCTACTTTTTGTTCAAAAAACTCATTAAGAATATGACCATATTTCATATTGTCGCCAATTTCAACACCGTGTTCTTTAGCTACAGCTTTGGCTTCTTCGTCACTTTGAACATTGAAGAAATCAACTCCTGTTACTTCTTTAACAGCATCTGCCATATGGACACGTTTCCACTTAGATTCTAAATCAATTGTTTCCTCACCATAAGTCACTTTAGCTGTGCCCAATACTTTTTCTGAGATATGTCTTACCATATTTTCAGTAAGATCCATAATATCATGGTAATCTGCATAAGCTTCATACAATTCAATCATTGTAAATTCTGGATTATGTCTTGTAGAAACACCTTCATTTCTAAACACTCGGCCAATTTCGTATACTTTTTCTAAGCCACCAACAATTAAACGTTTTAAATGTAACTCAATAGCAATTCTCATATATAACGTCGCATCCAAAGCATTATGGTGCGTAACAAATGGACGTGCCGCAGCCCCACCAGCTATTTGGTGCATCATTGGTGTTTCTACTTCTAAGAATCCTTGTTCATTTAAATAGCTGCGCATCTCTTGTAAGATTTTACTTCGTTTAATAAATGTCTGAGTACTATCTTGATTTGTAATCAAGTCAAGGTAACGTTGACGATAACGTTGCTCAATATCTTGCAAACCGTGGAATTTATCAGGTAACGGGCGTAATGATTTGGTTAACAATGTAAATGATTTGGCTTTAACTGATAGTTCCCCTGTATTCGTCTTAAACATAACACCTTCAACGCCTACGATATCTCCAAGATCCGCAGAATTCCAAAATTCAAATTGCTCGTCGCCAACTTGATCTTTTCTTACATAGATTTGTATTTGTCCACTTAGATCTTGTACATGAGCAAATCCTGCTTTACCTTTACCTCGTTTAGTCATTAAGCGACCTGCAATACTTACATGGCTTTCTTCTTCTTTTTCTTGCAACTCTTCTTTTGTAAATTGATCCCAATCCTCATGTAATGGTTTTGCCATTGATGTACGATCAAATTTTTGACCAAAGGGATCGATTCCTAAATCGTAAAGTTCTTGCAATTTTTGTCGGCGAACCTGCATTTGGTCATTCATTTCTTCTGACATAACTTTCTCTCCTTTATGCTTCTTGTTCTACTTTTCATTTGTTTGCTTCGATTTCAATTTGGAATTCTTGAAAACTATCTATCATTTACTATTTTGTCTCAATTTGGTTAATTGGTTACTCACGTTGCCATTGCTATAAACACCTTTAAGATACCTTGACAAGTGTTAGACATTTTCACAACACTAAACGTTTCACTCTTCAATTCTACTAGATGTCGCAAATGTAATAAAGTAATTTCAACCTTTATATTTTTTTACTGAATCGTCTGTCATCACAAGCTTTCCAATTGTCTTATGTGAACGCGGTTCGATGACATCTTTAGCTATGTCATTTAATGGAATCAATACAAACGCACGCTCCAACATGCGTGGGTGCGGTATCGTCAAATCCACTTCTTCCACAATTCGATCTCCGTACAATAAAATATCCACATCTAAAGTTCTAGGGCCCCACCGAACATCTCTTACTCGATGTAGCTGCTGCTCTATGTCTAAACATTCTTTCAACAACTCATGTGGTGCTAAAGACGTTTCAATTTCAATACATTGATTTAAAAATTGGGGTTGTTCAACATAACCGACCGGCTCAGTTTCATAAATCGGTGATGTTTGCGTGACTTTAATTCCATCTTTTTGGTTTAAAATATGTACCGCTTCTTCTAGTTGCATCTTTCTATCACCAATATTACTTCCTAATCCTAGATACGCATATACCATCAGTGATTCTCCCTCACTATTTCAACACCTACCCCATCATAATGACCAGGTATAGGCGGATTTTCTTTAGTGATTCTAACTTTCGTTTCCATTACACGATTATAGTGTGAATTTATACGTTTTGCAATACGTTCAGCAAGATGCTCCAATAAATTTACAGCCTTGCCTTCCATAATATCTTTAACTGTTTCAAATACTTCTCCATAATGAACTGTATCTGTAACTTCATCTGTTTTTCCAGCAATACTCAAATCCACTTTCATCGTGACATCCACAACAAATATTTGCCCAATTTCATTTTCTGCGGATAAAGCCCCATGATAACCATAGAATTTCATACCGTTAAGAAATATTGTGTCGTTCATCGCTATTCTCCTTTAAATAATCCATACTCTGACCCAAACGCGCATTTAATACAACATTATGCACTCGTACAGCTTTGACACCTTGCATTATACCATATGCTGTCGTCGCCGCAGTTGCTTCATCTCTTTCAGTTGGTGCAGTATCTCCACCTATCATTTCTTTGATAAACCTTTTTCTGCTTGTTGCGAGTAATACAGGATAACCAGTCGCCACAAGTTCATCTATACGTGCCATAACCTCTTTTTCTTCTTCACGTGTTTTAGCAAAGCCAATTCCTGGATCAATCCAAACCTTTTCTTGAGGAATCCCTGCCACCTCAGCTTTATTTGCTTGTTTAAGTAAATAAAGCAACATTTCATCTACTACAGGTTCTGTTCTTTCGCCATTACCATTATGCATCAGTACAATTTCACCTTCATACTTCGCTACGATCTCAAAAATACGCGCATCATGTAATCCAGCCCATTGATCGTTAATCATTGATACACCTAGTTCCATGACAGCTTCTGCAACTTCACTTCTATATGTATCAACAGAAAGTTGGATATCTAGATGCTTTAAAGCTTTTACAACTGGAACCACTCGCTCTAGCTCTTCTTCAACAGTGATTTCTTCATATCCAGGTCTCGTAGATATACCACCAATATCAATAATATCAACGCCTTCTTCAATCATTTTTTCAGCTCTTTTAAGCGCCGCTTCAATCGAGTTGTATTTACCGCCATCGGAAAATGAATCCGGAGTGACATTTAAAATCCCCATGATTTTTGTATGTGCCATAAATATCTTGCTTCCTTTCACTTGAAAAGTAGTTACTATTCAAAAATAAGAGTTACATTTATCATAACGTATTTTCTATTAATTTCGTTATTGAATGCTTTATAGACATAACGTTTATTATTATATTTGAGAGATATACCCGCCTGTATTTTTCACAAAATAAAAACCGGTACACATCGAAATGTGTCCGGCTAATATATCATTTAGTTTTTAATCATCAAATGAGAATAGTGGTGTTGAAAGATAACGTTCACCATTACTTGGAAGCACTGTAACGACCGTTTTACCTTTACCTAATTGTTTCGCTTTTTCAATAGCTGCATAAATCGCTGCGCCTGAAGAAATACCACATAAGATACCTTCTTCTTTAGCTACTTTACGTGCCATATCCATAGCTGTTTCATTGCCGACTTGAACGATCTCATCATAAATGTTTTCGTTTAAAGTATCCGGAATAAAACCTGCACCTAGACCTTGTAATTTGTGAGGGCCAGGTTCACCACCACTAAGTACTGGAGAATCTTCAGGTTCAATAGCGACAAGATTAATGTCTGGATATTTCTCTTTCAATACTTTACCAGCACCGCTTAACGTACCACCTGTGCCGACACCTGCTAAGAATGAGTCAATCGTCTTACCTTCAAATTGTTCAACAAGTTCTGGACCTGTTGTCAACTCATGTACACGAGGATTGGCAGGATTTTCAAATTGTTGTGGTTCATAATAACCAAACTCTTCTTTTAATTCTTTAGCTTTCTTGATTGCACCTTTCATCGCTTCTGAACCAGGTGTCAATACAAGCTCAGCACCATACGCTTTTAATAAATTACGACGCTCTTGGCTCATTGTTTCAGGCATTGTAAATACTGCTTTATAACCTTTGGCAGCACAAACAAATGCTAACCCAATACCTGTGTTCCCACTTGTAGGTTCAACGATTGTATCACCCGGTTTGATTTTACCTTCTTTTTCAGCAGCTTCAATCATCGCTAATGCAATACGATCTTTCACTGAACCACCTGGGTTTTGATATTCTAATTTAACGTATACATCTGCTGCATCTTCGCCAACGACATTATTTAATTTTACTACAGGTGTATTACCAATCACTTGTACGATATTATTTACTGGTTTATTTGACATAAGTATTGCTCCTTTTCATTAAAAGTTTAAAACATACTTTTTCTCTCGGATATAATTCTATTTTATCAGTTTTTTCTGCAAATACAACTACAAGCCCTCACAATTTTAAACCTAATATCATGTGCTTCATCATTTATTTTAACTGTTTTACTCCCTTTTTCCTAACAATGACTGTAATTCTTCTTCAGAAAATGTATATTTACTTCTACAGAAATGACATTCTGCTTCAGCTCCGTGATCTACATCTATCATATTTTGAATTTCTGCTTCACCTAAGCCTTTAATTGCATTTAAAAACTTATCGTGACCACAGTGACACTCAAATTGTGCTGGAAGATTTTCTAATATTTGTACATTTTCTTCACCTAAAATTTCGAAAAGCAGCTCTTCCGGTGTCAATCCTTGATCAATTAATTTAGATACTGGTGTCATCTCATTAATTGCATTTTCTAATTTAGTGATGGTTTCGTCTTCTGCACCCGGCATTACTTGGATGATAAATCCACCTGCCGCTTTAATGGAATTATCAGGATTTACAAGTACACCCAATCCAACAGAAGAAGGTACTTGTTCACTCTTCGCAAAGTAATACGTAAAATCATCGCCTAGCTCACCAGAAATTAACGGACTAGATCCAGAAAAATAATCTTTCAACCCAATATCCTTAACAACTGTGATTGCACCATCTGTACCAACCGCTCGCCTCACATCTAATTTTCCAATTTCATTTAGCGGAAAATGAGTTTGCGGGTTCGTAACATAACCACGCACATTCCCTTTAGCATCTGCGTCTGCAATAATTTTACCTATTGGCCCATTGCCATCAACAGTTACTGTTAATTTTTGTTCACCTTTCAACATTGCACCCATCATCAATGTTGCAGTCATCGTGCGCCCTAATGCTGCAGAAGCAGTCGGCCACGTATAATGACTAGTTTGCGCTTCTTGTACACTTTCCGTTGTCAAAGCACTATATGCACGAATTTGACCTCCATAAGCTAATGCTTTAACTATATAATCTTTCGTCATGTTTAACTTCTCCTTTATATTACGCTTATGCTCTTATTTATTGAAACCTAATCTTTTAGCGAACAACTTACGTTTAATGAATGCATTTTATTTTAATCGCTCAACTCAAAAAAAGCGAAAGATATGTTTACAACTTAGAATTTATCATATAAAAAAACTTCTTCCTACTATCCATATGATAGCAGAAAGAAGTTCTTATTTCAGTTATCGTTTAACCACGGTGTGGACCGTTAAAGTCATCGGAATCTTTTGTTTCCCCTGGTTTATCTATATCTGGCGCTTGTTCGTGTCCAGTTTCTTCTGAGTCATTATCTTCGTCTGACTCTTTAGAGTCTTTATCATTTTCCTCATCATCGTGGTTGTCTAATTGTTCTTTGCGAACATCCTCATATGATTTTCCATATTTACCATCTTCGAAGTCAGTGTTTTCTTCTTCAACGACTTGCGCACTATCGTAATCAACTTCAGGTAAGACGCCATCATGGAACAATGATTGAATTTGTTCAGCAACAAGTGTTTCTTCTGTTAGTAATGATTCAGCAATTAAAGTCAATTGCGCCTTGTGTTCTAACAGAATATCTTTACAACGTTCGTATTGTTCTTTAATAATACGTTGTACTTCTTTATCTATTTCGTAGGCAATTTGTCCAGAATATTCTGGCTCACCTTGCATATCTTTACCTAAGAATACTTGACCATTACCACTGCTTGAGAATTGAATTGGCCCTAATTTCTTACTCATACCGTATTCAGTTACCATTTGACGTGCAATTTGGGTAGCACGTTCAAAGTCATTAGACGCACCTGTTGATACTTCATTAAAGTTAATATCTTCGGATACACGTCCACCAAGCAGACCACAAATCTTATCTAATAACTCTGGTTCAGTCATTAAGAAGCGATCTTGTTTAGGAAGCATCATAGCGTAACCACCAGCTTGACCACGTGGCACAATTGTTACTTTATGAACAACTTCCGCTTCATCAAGAACCATACCAATAATTGTATGTCCAGCTTCATGATGCGCAACGATATTGCGCTCTTTCTTAGAAATAACGCGTGATTTTTTAGCTGGACCTGCAATTACACGGTCAGTTGCTTCTTCAATATCACGCATGTCGATTTTTTTCTTACCTTCACGAACTGCAACTAACGATGCTTCGTTTAGTAAATTTTCTAAATCGGCACCTGAGAATCCTGGTGTTCTTTGAGAAATTGCTTTCAAATCAACTGTTTCATCAAGCGGTTTGTTCTTAGCATGCACGTGAAGAATTGCTTCACGTCCTTTAACATCTGGACGACCTACTTGAATTTGTCTATCGAAACGACCTGGACGTAGTAAGGCTGGGTCTAAAATGTCTGGGCGGTTTGTTGCAGCTATCATAATGATACCTTCATTTTCACCAAAGCCATCCATTTCAACTAATAATTGGTTAAGTGTTTGTTCACGTTCATCGTGTCCACCACCAACTCCAGCACCACGTTGACGACCTACTGCGTCAATTTCATCAATGAATATAATACATGGTGCATTTTTCTTAGCATTTTCAAATAAATCACGTACACGGCTCGCACCGACTCCGACAAACATCTCAACAAAGTCTGAACCACTTATCGAGAAGAATGGCGTGCCTGCTTCACCAGCAACTGCACGTGCAAGTAATGTCTTACCAGTCCCTGGAGGACCAACTAAAAGTACACCCTTAGGTATTCTAGATCCCATTTGTTTAAATTGCTTATTATCTTTTAAGAAATCAACAATTTCAATTAATTCTTGTTTTTCTTCATCGGCACCAGCTACATCTGAGAAACGTACGCGTTTTTTCTGACTATCGTACATTTTAGCTTTGGATTTACCAAAGTTCATCATACGGCCACCACCGCCGCCGCCTCCTTGGGCTTGGCTAAGGAAGAAAATAAATAATAACGCAATAACTAATACAGGAATTAATGTTGAAAGTATACTAACAAATACACTTTGTTTTTCTTCTTCTTTAACGGTAAACTTCAATCCATCTTGTTTTTGTGCTTTATCTGTTATGTTTTGTAATTCTTTTTCATTATTATATAAAATCGTTGAAGAATAATCTTCATCATTTTTTGTTTTACCACTTACCATATATACATTTTGTTCAGGTTGTATCTCAAGTGATTTTAAATCACCTTTATCTAGCTGTTTCACAAATTGGTTATATGTAAGTTGTTTAGGCATATTTCCATTGCCATTTAACCATGAAAATAAACCAAATATAACAACGCCAATAATTGCGATAACAAGCACATTACGAAAGGCTTTCTGCATGCGTCATTTCCTCCTACTTCAATAATAAAACTAACAAAGATTGTAACACAATACACGCGCTTTCGGCTAGTATTTCCACTTTTGTATCATGTTTCCAATTTAAATGCTTTATTTTAAATTTTAATATTCTATTGTGCCATTACATTACAAATACATCGTTCAAAATATAATTATAGATTCGCAAAATTTATGTATAAACAAATTAAACATCCATTTTTATACACGAACTTATACAAAGACTTACAATTTGAACTTAGACTTATATTATATAATACCTTATCATTCGATTAAATTGTATTGCTTACTTCGTATAAATTTCTGGTTTAAGTGTACCAATATAAGGTAAGTTACGGTAATGTTCTGCATAGTCCAAGCCATAGCCCACTACAAACTCATCCGGAATTTTTTTCCCAACATATTTAGCTTCGATATTTGCTTTACGACGATTCGGTTTATCAAGTAACGTTACAATTTCTAAAGAATTCACACGACGTGATTCTAATAATTCAGTAATTGATTTTAATGTTGTACCTGTTTCCAAAATATCTTCAATAATAAGTACATCTTTATTTTCAATTGAAGAACTCAAATCTTTCAGGATTTGAACTTCTCCTGTAGATTCCGTTCCACCGTGATAACTAGAAACATCCATAAAGTCAATAGCTAGGTGTGTATCAATATGTTTAATTAAGTCTGCCATAAACATAACTGACCCTTTTAATATCCCGATACAAACAAGTGGTTTTCCTTGATATGCTTTTGTAATTTCTTCACCTAATTCTTTACAAATATGATGAATATCTTCCTCTGATAATAGTATTTCCTTTAAATCATCTCGCATTTTTTCATTCCTCTCCCAAATCTTTTATAAAAATTGTTTGACTGTATTTATTTTGTAAATATAATGTCCCGACAGCGATAATCTCATCATTGGCATTAATGATAATTGGCAATTGGTCACGTTCGTGGTGTTCAATTTTATGATCAATTAACAACCTACTCACTTTCTTATGTCCATTTATACCGTTCAACACAAATTTGTCACCATCTTTGCGTGTACGAATGGTTAACGGATATTCAATTGTTGAAATCGTTTCTTTAATGTCAATATGATAATGACCATAGTTGTATATCCCTGGTTGTACAATCTTAATCGGAGAAAGACTCACATCATAATTTGCCATTATTATAAATTTATCATAAGCAATATGAATTATCCATTTATCTGTTGTATATACACGACTTTGTGACAAATTACTATTCAGTTGATGGAACCATTCATTGTATGTTTTTTCCGTAAATGATGGTTGCACGTGTAACTGATCGAATACTTTATCCAACACAGTAATTCTAACGCTATGCCGTAATGCTAAAAATTGCGCTCTCGGCACACTGTATTTTTGCAAATCAGTATTTTTTTGTAGAAAATGACTGATAAAATGCTCCGCTTCTCTATCTATTTCTTTTCGTTGCTCATCATGCCACTCTTTTAATTTAATTAATTGAGCTACATCTAAATGTTCATTGTTATTTATGTCTGGCAAGATACGATTACGAATATCATTTCTCACATATTGATTTTGTGAATTGGTCTCATCTTCATAAAATTGAACATTATATCGCGCTTGGTAATCTCGAATTTCTGCTTTTTCAATCGTTAACAGCGGTCTACACAATTTGTACCCACTTCGAGCTGTCAGATATGACATGCCTATGCTACTTCTTGTGGAGCGACCAGTCATCAATCTGTAGAAAATTGTTTCTATTTGATCGTCTTGATGATGTGCGGTTAGCAATACGTCTGCATTTAGTGATTCCATCATACTATCAAACCATGCATAACGTGCAATTCTCGCTTCGTTCTCGATGCTGTTGCCTTTGTCGATAACAGAAGATAAATCAAGATGTTTCACATACAAAGGAATTTTATACTTGTGACAATATTGCTTAAGAAACGCTTCCTCTTCTCGAGCCATATCACGTACATTATGATTAACATGTAAACAAGTTAATTGTGCATAGGAATCCTTCAGTTGTGTCATTAATTGGTGTAACAATACCATACTATCTACACCTGCAGAAACCGCTAATACTATATGATTATCTTGTGTCCACCCCTGAGTATTAACCTCCAATATATTTACCTCCTGACTACTATACATCTGGCAACCGCTAGTCATATCGCTCTGATTGCACTCAATGACAACAAAAAAGAGACTGTTTCCTCATTAAGAAAACAGTCTTAGATTGTTACGAACAAACTTAATATTGGCATCGTTGCGTTGCACTGTTCTCAACGAAACGCGTAGGCTTCCTTGTGAACAAACTTTTATTCTATTAACGTCTCGCGCCTTTACCGCCACGTCTTGATTCAGTTTGACGTTTGATTGAAGTTAATTTATCTTCACTATCTTTTAAGAAATTTGTTAATTTCTTCTCAAAGTCTTCACCTTTAGGTTGCGCCTGTTTGTGGCTTGGTTTACTTTGAGGTCTACGTGGACGATCTTTCGCTTTTTTGATAGATAAGCTAATCTTACCATCATCTGCGATTGTAAGCACTTTAACTTCAACTTCATCACCCACAGATAAATGATCTTCTACGTTTTCCACATAATTATCTGCAACTTCACTTATGTGAACTAAGCCACTCTTGCCTTCCGGAAGTTCGACAAATGCGCCAAACTTTTTAATCCCAGTGACTTTACCTTTAAGTTTGTTTCCTACTTCGATTGACATATTGTAAATAAATCCTCCCGATTTGTTTCGATTTTAACCTTATTATATGCCTGTTTGCATAAATTAACAATGGTATTATGATGCAAAAAAATATTTTTCACTGTTTATCGTCTTTAGAAGATTTGGATTCCGCTTTAGACTTATCACCAGGTAACTTGAAAATGACTTCACCATCATTACTCAAATAATAATCATCTCTTGCTACTTTCTCTATATAATTCTTATCGTTCAGATTATTAAGTTGTTCTTTTAACGCTAATTCTTCATCTTGTTGCTTCTGATATTTTTGTTCTTTTTGCTGACGCTCAGCGGCATCCTCGCTATTGCTTTGTTTTTGAGTGACAAGCATGATGCACAAAACAATAATAATAGAGATTAAAATACCCGCGAACAAACTAATTCTTCTTCGTATAACGCGTCGTCTCATTTTTTGTTGTTGTTTCTTTTTATTCTCAGAAGACGTAAACGTATTTCCAATGCCTTCAACCTTTTTACTCATTACTTGTCACCTCCTTCATTAGGCTTCGCCAACTTTTTCTTCTTTAACGATTTCATACATACCTTTTGCATTTTCTTTAGTCGCATGTTCACTTAAACCAGTAACATTAATTGTAATAATTTTTTGTCCAAAACGAATGACAAGTTGATCTGTCACTTTAACATCCGTACCTGCTTTCGCAACCGAACCATTGACTGTAATACGTCCTTGGTCACTTATTTCTTTTGCGAGTGTACGACGTTTTACCAATCTTGATACTTTAAGATATTTATCTAGTCTCATGAATTGTTTCCTCCTTGCTCTAAATATTGTTTTAAAGCAGCCTCATCTAACGACATATTTTTTGTTTTATCATACAACTTCATAAAATGCTCTGCAAATACTTTTTCGAATTTCACACGTTGTACTTTACCTTCTTCTGCCTTGGCTTTTGCCCAAATATGTTTTAAGTCTTCCTCAGTTTCTGCTTGTGCCTCTCCAAAAATATGAGGGTGTCTGTGAATCATTTTTTGTGATAAATTGCCTACTACTTCATTTATATCAAAGTAACCTTCCTTCTTACCAATACTTGTATGCAGCAGAACTTGAAGCAAGATATCTCCAAGTTCTTCAATGATGTGCCAATCATCTTCGTTATCTATTGCCTCGAAAAGCTCAAACGTCTCTTCTAACATGTAACGTTTTAACGATTGATGTGTTTGTACTTTATCCCAAGGGCAACCTACTTCATCATCGACTAAACGATCTATAATACTGGCCGCATAATAAAAATCACTCATGTATGCTTCATCTACTTCTACTTTTCTAATAAATACACTAGTTAGATTACTAAAAGCATCCATGTGATGATCTAATTCAAATAATGGCGTTTCAATCACTTTTGCATCACTACTATGTGCACCATCAACAATATACACTCGTTGTCCATCATCATAACGCTCCATCAATGTCACTTTTAAATCTCCAGCAGTCATTGAACTATATACTTGAGTAATAAGCGTGTGCGTACGGATATTTAATTGATTAACATCAAGTGATGTAGCATCTAATAATGTAAAACCGTCATTAGGATCAACCTTCACAGCTTCAAAAATATCATCGATAAAACTTTTCCCGCCCAAAATTTCTACTTCTATATCTTTATGTTTATGTGCATATGCTTCCAACTTTGCAGTTGTCGTTTCTGCAACACGCGGATGACCAGGCACAGTATATACAATGTCCGATACTTGAGTTGCTTCAATAAGCTCGGTCACGATTGATTCATACACATCTTCGAAGGCTTTATTAGACTCATAAATATGATCAAAACTTTGAAATTCTATTTCCTCATCCTCAATCAATGTATTAATAATCGGATGGTCTAATGTACGTGTATAGACGTGTGTTTGCTTTTTCAAAAATTTATATATTCCTAGTGGTAATTCTTCAATACCATAATTACCCAATCCAACAATCGTAATTTTACCTGTCATTACAGTTTCCCTCTTTTCATATGAATGAGTTTATCTCCAAATGGTAGGTGCTTTAACTCTTTATAACCTAACAACTGTGTACGCACTATTGCTACAACAACTACCGCAATACCAACAGCCGCAGCAATAATGAGTTCAATCAATCCCGCTATACGTCCTTGCGTCGGTATTAGCCACATCAATGACTGCACCGCAATTGTAAGTATAGCCATGGTAGCTATAAGTTTAAATATAAACCTCGGCATATTTCTGAATTGATAGTGTTTTAACACTTGAAAATGCAATAATGCAGTAAATATCATAAGTGAGACTACGGTACTTATACTGCCACCCAACATTAACCAATATGGTATCAACAATATATTTAATAGCGCTTTACTTATCACACCGATGAGAAAAGCAACCATGATTGCTCGTACCCGATGCTTCACTTGCAATAATGCAATATCCATCATAATCAACGAAACAAAGATAACCGTCAACATATATACTGCTAGCGTTCCCGTCTGACTATCATTTTTAAAAAATACGCCATTCATAACTGGCAATAAATTAATTAATCCAATACTAGCCGCAACGCTAAATAGCATTGTGATTTTAATGGATGCATTCGCATATCTATTCACTTGCACTTGATTGCGATTTTTTAAGGCCTCAGTTAATAAAGGAATGAGAACAAAACAAAATGTAGTTGTAATGATGAGTCCCATTTGTATAAATGAAGCGCCACGGTCATAAACTCCTTTTTGTGTTGCAGAGGCTTGAAGGCTCATGCCTGTATCTCGCAATGCATGTATCACGGTAAAGCTATCGACCACTTGCCAGACAATAACAATAAGTTGACTGACCGCGAATACAATAATAGCTAACGCTAACTTTCGCCATGCAACCGTCGACGTGACAGGGCCTTTATTTTGTACTCTTCCAATATTAAGCCTAAATGGTTTGTTTACAATCAAATATATACTTGAGGCTAAAAAGCCAATTGCTGACCCTAAAATAGCCAATGTACCTGCTTCATAGAGCGACCAATCTTGTGTCACAAATAGTACGATTGCGCTTAAAATTAGGCCCACACGTACAATTTGCTCAATTACCTGGGAAATAGCTGGAATACTCATACTTTGTTGCGCTTGGTAGTATCCTCGATAAACGCCTAATATACCGATAAATAAGAAACTAAAGCTTGCCGCACGTAGCATAGGCGCTAGTTCTACATCACCCATGAGCCATGCAATCCATTTGGCACATAGCAATAAAATCAAGAAAAACACTGCACCTATCAACTGTACACGCATCAACACTCGCGTATACTGCCGTGATTCTCCATCTGAACCAAATAATTGTGTAACAGCGCTCGGTATTGCATTCATCGTCAAAATAACACCTAAAGCAACAATTGGATAAATTTGTTGATATGCATATAACCCTTCATCACCTAAGATATTTTGGTAAGGTACACGATAGATTGCGCTTAATATCTTAACAACGATTAACGCTAACGTCAGTACAACGACACCATTAAAGGCAGTGGATGTTGCTTCCCTAGATTTCATCAGGTATAACCATACTTTCTTCTAAACATTTCGCTAAGAATTTCAAATTATCTAACCATGTACTTGTTTTCTTTAACGTCACTTTCATTTTACCATCTTGAACGCCAACTTTCATTGTGCGCCCTAAAGGCTGAGTCTGTTTAAAGAGTGATTCACCATTGATGTCAGTAGTTCCTTTTTCAGATAAATAAACTTCTACTTCTTTACCAACATCTTTGATTAATGTCACACCCGCATGTAATGCGTGTACTTTAATTTCCATCATTTCTAACAATCGTTCGACTTCAACTGGATAATCATTAAAGCGGTCAATTAACTCGTCCTTCACATCCATGAGTTGTGCATGTGTTTCAATCTTACGTAGTTTTTTATAAATCTCGATTTTAGCTTGCTCATTTTGTATATATTCAGCCGGTAGATACGCATCTAAGTTTAATTCTATTTCAATTTCTGGCGCATCTTGCTGTTCTGGTTTAATACCACGTTTTTCATTAACCGCTTCTTCTAGCATTTGTGAATACAAATCAAAACCAACTGAATCGATGAAGCCATGTTGTTGTTTGCCTAATAAGTTACCAGCACCACGAATATTCAAATCACGCATTGCGATTTTAAATCCTGAACCTAACTCGGTGAACTCTTTAATTGCCTGCAGTCGATCTTCTGCTGTTTCTGAAAGCACTTTGTTTGCCGGATGTAAAAAGTATGCATAACCGATACGACTTGAACGTCCAACACGTCCTCTCAATTGATACAACTGACTCAATCCAAATCGATCTGCATCTTCAATGATGAGGGTATTCGCATTGGGTACGTCTACACCTGTTTCGATAATCGTAGTTGTAACTATGATGTCGTACTCATGATTAATAAAGCTAAGCATCGTTTCCTCTAGGTCTCTTTCATTCATTTGACCATGTGCCACACCAATATTGGCGTCTGGCATGAGCATTTGAAGTTGCTCTCTTTTTTCATAAATCGACTGTACTTTGTTATATAAATAAAAGACTTGTCCATCTCTCGATAACTCTCGCTCGAGCGCTTCCTTGATGAAATTTGTATTCTGCTCTAGCACATAGGTTTGAACTGGAAAACGATTTTCTGGTGGTGTTTCTATCACTGACAAATCACGTACACCGAGCATACTCATATGCAAAGTACGTGGTATCGGTGTTGCTGTTAGCGTTAATACGTCTACATTATTTTTTAATGACTTAATTCGCTCTTTGTGTCGCACACCAAATCGTTGCTCTTCGTCAACGATGAGTAGTCCTAAATCTTTATAATGGATATCTTTACCTAACAATTTATGTGTACCTACAACGATATCTACAAAACCAGATTTTAAACCTTCTTTAGTTTCTTTAACTTCTTTAGTTGTTCTAAATCGACTAATTAATTGCACTTCGATAGGAAAATCTTGCATACGCTCGATTAAAGTTTCGTAATGTTGCTGTGCCAAAATTGTCGTCGGTACTAAAAATGCGACCTGCTTCCCTTCCATAACTGCTTTAAATGCTGCGCGTACTGCAACTTCAGTCTTACCATAACCAACGTCACCACATAACAATCTATCCATTGGACGTTCAATTTCCATATCCTGCTTAATTTCATCGATAGATTTACTTTGGTCTGGTGTAAGCTCATATGGAAAGTCAATCTCAAACTCATTTTGTTCAGCAGTATCTGGTCCATACTGATAACCGACAGACATTTCACGTGCTTTATATAGCTCCATTAATTCATCAGCCATATCTTCAACACTTTGTTGTACCTTAGCCTTAGTTTTTTTCCATTCTGTACCACCTAATTTATTTAATTTAGGGGATTTATCTTCAGAGGCAACATATTTTTGTACTTGGTCCATTTGGTCAACTGGTACAAATAATTGATCCGTACCTTTGTACTGTAATTTAATATAATCTTTGTGCACACCACTGACTTCAAGTGTTTCGACACCTAAGTATCTCCCAACACCATGATGTACATGTACAATATAATCGCCTGTTTTTAAATCTTGGTAAGATTTTATTTTTTCAGCATTCGTTAATGTTTTTTGTTGTTTTGGCTTTTTCTTTTGTTTAGATTTAAACAATTCTCTTTCCGTGACCACCACAAGTTGCATGTACGGCAGTTCAAAACCTTCAGACAAACTCCCCTCAGTAATAATAGCGCTACCGCCATTATTGCGCTGCATAGGCGTATCTATAAAGGTTGGGATATGCATTTCATTTAACATCGATTGTATGCGTTCTTTTTTGACTTCTGTTTCAGCAAGCACTACAACCGTATAATCATTTTGAATAAATCGTTGGAATTCTGAACGCATAATATCATATTGACCATAAAATTGTTGTACAGGCTTACATGAAAACTTAATAATTTCACTCAATTGCACAGGCATTGTAGCTGTAAATAACGTAAAATACGCTACTGAATAGGGTTTGATTAGATTCTCAAAACCATCATATTGTAAAAAGCTTTGTTCAATAAAGCCTTTACCACTTTCAATTAAATTCTGCATAAATTCATCTGTTTCTGTAATGAGCGATGTTTCTGTTTCTTTTATTCTGTTATATTCATCTACTGCTATGATGACATCGTCTTTGAAATAATCCATAATTGTTGCTGGTTGCTCATACATAAATGAGACAAGACGTCGAAGTACTTGATGATCAAACATGTCTGATTCAAACAATTGGAAACTTTCGTAGGTTTCTTTTAAATCATTACGTACTGATTTTTCAATTTTTGGACGAGTATATTCATAAGCTTCTTTTAGTTTTTGTTTTGTATGCTTCAATACGTCATCGGTAATAATATAATCACTAGCAGTTGTCACATTCACCTGTTCTACATTGCCTTCTGAACGTTGTGTTTCTACATCCAAATCACGTATAGAATCGATTTCTGTATCAAACAATTCAATTCTGACTGGGTTACCAATAAGCGGATAAATATCTACTATGCCTCCACGTAGTGAAAATTCTCCAATGTGAGAAACAACACTTTCTCTGCGATAGCCCATATTTATTAGTTTTTTTAAGAAATTATCAATATCAATATCATCGCCTACTGATAAAGTGAGCTGATGAGATTGCCAAATCTCAACAGGCGTCAGCCATTTTTTCAACCCATTCAACGGGACGATAAATAACCCTCTCTCTTCCTGAGCGAGCGCAGTTAATGTGCGCACACGTTCACTCATGAATTGGGGGCTTTGTGTAGAGAATTCTTCTGTCATAATATCTTGCATTGGATATTTATAGATATCTTGTTCATCTATAAATTGCAGTAAATCACTCTCTAGTTTTTCTGCTTGGTAAAGGTTGTTTGTGACGACAAGTAACTGTTGCTTACTACTGAGGTACTTTTCAGCAATAATTGTTGCTTTTGCCGCACCTGACAATCCAGTTACTAGTACATTATCTTTACCAAATACTTCATTTAGCTCTTGGTATCGTTTATCTTCTTTTATATATTCTGTAATTATTGATTTCACTTAATCTCACCATTATATTCATTCATCACACGATCAAATCTATCACTTTCTATATATGCCTCAACTGCTCGTGCAGAATGTTCTATTACTTTGTTCATTGTTTGCATTTCTTGTTTCGAAAATTTTTGTAATACATAATCTACAACCGCCATACCATTGGATGGACGATCTACACCTATTCTGATTCTTTTAAATTGATCTGTACCTAGTGCTTGGATAATAGATTTCATACCGTTATGACCGCCAGCACTACCTTTTTGTCTTAATCGTATCTCTCCTTGAGGTAAGTCGAGATCATCATACAACACAACCAAATCTTCAATATCAATGTCATAATAATTCATTAAAGGTCCTACTGCATTACCGGACAAATTCATCATTGTCATTGGTTCAATGAACATTACTTTTTCTCCAGCAAACCGTTCGATTGTATATGCACCTTTAAATTTTTGCTTATTTAAAGAAAATTGATTCTGATCCAACATATAGTCAATTACTTCGAAACCAATATTATGCTTAGTTTGTTCGAAGCGTTTACCAATATTGCCTAAACCTACAATACACTTCATTTTGTTACCTCCATATATATCCACTGATGTTCTGTCATTTATAATAATGCTTAGTGCAAATTATTTGCCATAGCAATTAGCTTTCCTACATTAATGTAATGACGCACTCACATATTTAAAACATTTGCTTCTTAACATGAAAATTGTCGTTTCGTGTCAACAAATTTTTCAAGCTAATACTTTCGCAATCTAGTATGATGTCTAGTCATTTAAAATAATCTTTGTCTAAGTTAGTGTATACTTAAACCGTTTTGCAAACTATAATTTGCGAAAACCAGTTGCCTATCCGACATATCGTTTGTCATACATTTTTTGTATCATTCATTATAATAACATAAAAAAGCACCAGCTTAACGTATTAAGCATGGTGCTTTTATGAGATATGAAAGTATTGAACCAACGATTAAAGTTAATCATTGTGAAAGAAGATTATTCTTCTTCTTTTTGTTCTTCATCACTTTCTTCGTCTTTTTCTTCGCCTACAACTTCTGGTTCTTCAGTTTCTGAAGCGCCTTCCATTGCTTCGATTTCTTCTTCAGTAGGTTCTTCAGTTGGAGGAACTACAGTAACGATTGAATCAGTACCTTCGTTTTCAATTGTGAAGTCACCTGAAACTTTGATGTCTTCAACTGAAAGACTATCGTTGATGTCTAATTCACTGATATCAACTTCGATTGATTCAGGAATATTGTCAGGAGTAGCTGTAACTTCAAGGTTGAATAATGGTTGTTCAACTACGCCGCCTTCTTTAGCGCCAACAGCTTCACCGATTAATTGAACTGGTACTTCAACAGTACGTTCTTCAGTCATGTTGATTGCTAAGAAATCAATGTGTGTGATTTGGTTTTTAAGTGGATCGAATTGGTAGTCTGAAACCATTACTTTAATTGATTTAGAACCTACGCCTAATTCGATAACACCGTTACGTCCAACTTCACGGATAACTTTGATAAATTCTACTTCATCTACTTTAACTGAAGTATTTTTAGTTCCATAACCATAAACGATTGCTGGTACTTTACCAGTGTTTCTTAATGTTTTAAGGTCTGAACGTGTTTGCTTGCCTTGACGAATAATTGACTTTAATGAAGCCATATTCAGTTTCCACCTTTCATAATTGCTCTTCTCTAAGAGCTCCTCATTTGCCCATCAACAATATGTTGCTTGCAAATGTTTATTTTTCGTGAGATTTCACGAACGAAATAATTATACATTTATTTTAAAAATTAGTCAAATAGCACACTAACTGATTCACGTTCGTATACACGGATAATTGCTTGCGCTAACAAACCAGCTACAGAGAGTTCTTTCGTATTTGCTGGTTTACGCGTTTCATCTAATTGGATGGAATTTGTTACTACAAGTTCTTTAATTGCTGAGTTTTCTATGCGCTCTTTCGCAGGACCTGATAATACTGGATGCGTACAACAAGCATAAACATCTTTCGCACCTTTATCTTTTAGAGCTTGTGCTGCCAATGTGATTGTGCCAGCTGTATCTATGATATCGTCAATGATAATTGCTGTACGGCCTTCTATTTCTCCAACAATGTTCATAACTTCTGCTACATTTGGTTTAGGACGACGTTTATCTATAATTGCAATTGGCGTTTTAAGTATATCTGCAAGTTTACGTGCTCTTGTTACACCACCATGATCTGGTGAAACGACAACACATTCTTCAGGGTCGATGTCTGTTTCATTTTGGAAATAATCAGCTAAAATTGGCACACCCATTAAGTGGTCAATTGGCATATCGAAGAAACCTTGAATTTGCGGTGCATGTAAATCTAAAGCAATCATACGGTCTGCGCCAGCAGTTTCAATTAAGTTAGCTACAAGTTTCGCAGTGATTGGTTCACGGCTACGTGCTTTTCTATCTTGACGTGCATAACCATAATAAGGAACCACAATATTAATATTCGCAGCTGATGCACGTCTACACGCATCAATCATGATTAATAATTCCATTAAATGTAAATTAACTGGGTTAGATGTAGGTTGAATAATAAACACATCACAACCACGGATACTTTCTTCGATATTAATTTGTATTTCACCATCACTAAAACGTTTCACTGAACATTTTCCTAATTCAATTCCAACGTGATCTGCAACTTCTTGAGCTAACGGTTCATTACCCTTTAAAGAAAATATTTTCAAAGCAGAATTCTTATACTCATTGTTTAACATTTATAGTCCTCCAATTAATTCTTTCAATTCGTTTTGGTTTGTAAACAAGGCAAAACTTATACCGTGCGCCATCCTAAAAGATGTTGATAATTTCTTTTATTCAGTTACATTAATTCTAACAGTTTAAGCATGCTTGTCTAAACATTTGTGCATTTATTTCTTCAAATAACCTTCTTTAGTTATTTGTCTAGCTCTTCCTAATGCTAAACTGTCTTCTGGTACATTATCTGTAATCGTCGAACCTGCAGCAATAAACGAGCGCTCTCCTAATGTCACTGGTGCAACCAAATTCGAATTACAACCAATGAATGAATCGCTACCAATTACTGTCTTAAATTTGTTGATACCATCATAATTCACTGTTATAGAACCACAACCAACGTTTGTTCTTTCACCAATTTCGGCATCGCCAATATAACTTAAATGTGGTAATTTAGCGCCTTCTTTAACAACTGATTTTTTAACTTCAACAAAGTTACCGACTTTTACTTTTTTACCTAAATCTGCACCTGGACGAAGTTGTGCAAATGGACCAATTATTGCATAATCACCTACAATGGCTTCATTTATAACAGATTGTTTGATTGTGACATTTGTTCCAATTTTACTATTCGTTATTTCCGAATATTGCCCAATTCTCGCATCTTCACCGATGATTGTATGACCGGCAAGTTTAACTCCTGGTTCAATCACAGTATCAGCACCTATCTGGACTTCTGTACCAATATAAGTTGTTGCTGGATCAATGATTGAGACACCATTCCTCATATGTTGTTCATTCACGCGTTTTCTAAGTGCTTTTTCAGCTTCACTCAACATAACTCTGTCATTCACGCCCATTATTTCTTCAAAATCATGTGTATGATAAATTTCCACGACACCGTCGTCATCTAAGATTAAAGAGAGTACATCAGGCAAATAGTATTCACTTTGCACATTATTATTTTTCACTAAATCAAGTTTTTCGAATAACACTCGATTATCAAATGCGAAAATACCTGAGCTAATTTCACTAATTTGTTGTTCTGTTTCTGTAGCATCTTTTTGTTCGACAATTTTGACAAGATGTTCTTCGGCGTCACGTACAATTCGACCATAACCAAATGGATTCGTTGCCGTCGCTGATAAGACTGTTGCTTGAGCACCACTCTTTTCATGATGATCAATCAAAGCCTTCAATGTTGCTGATGTAATCAATGGTGTATCGCCACAAACTACTAATGTCGTGCCTTCGCTATCTCTCAAATGTTCACTAGCCATTTTAACTGCATGTGCCGTTCCTAATTGTTCCTCTTGATAGCTGTAAAGTGATGCATTGCCTAGTGTGTCTTTAACGCTTTGTGCGCCATGTCCAACAATTGTTACAAGCTGATCTACACCAGATGCTTTAACATTATCAGCTACATGTTCTATCATTGATTTACCCGCTACGTCATGTAGTACTTTGTACTGCTTTGACTTCATACGTGTACCTTTGCCTGCTGCAAGTACTATTGCATGTCTTTGCATGTATGTTAACCCTCCATTAAAATCTACACTTCATACTTATTATAATTTAACGCTAGTAACACTTTCAAGACTCAAAACACCAATGTTATATAATAGAAACATTTTTATTTCTATAATTATATAAATATAATCAACTATTTGTCATCTTTGACAGAAATTGCAATCGCTTTATTCATATGTTAAATGCTCGTCTTTTAATACTTATTTTTTATAAAACGATGCTTCACATGGTTCCGTATCCATTGTATTCTTCAAATCGCTATAGGTATCTACTTATCACGACCAAGCAATGATATATAAAACCCCCAAAATAGATTATCCAATGATTATTTGTCACCTTTGAGTAGGATACGCAAGCTTCATCATTTTTCTTTTTACAGCAAAAAAGATTGAATTTCTAATGTACTAGAAATTCAATCTTTTATAATTATTGTTTCGTGCTATAAAACACGTTTATTTAATTAGGCTTCTTCAGAATCACTAGAATCATCAGATGATTGTGCATTTCTATCTGGAATAACTTCATCTGTTTCTTCATATACTTTCATTACTGCATCTTGGATTTCTTGTCTCATTTCTGAATTGATTGGATGTGCGATATCTCGGAATTCACCATCTGGTGTACGTTTACTCGGCATTGCGACGAATAGACCTGTGTTGCCTTCAATCACTCGTAAATCATGTACAACGAACGATTCATCCAAAGTAATTGAAACGAGCGCTTTCATTCTTCCATCTGTTTGTATTTTTCTAAGTCTTACATCTGTCACTTTCATGTAGTGAGCCCCCCTAGTATCTCTTTGTTAGAAGCTTAACAATTTCATTAAAAATTATAAATCCTTACTTAACTTCCGCAACAACTTCAATCTCAACTTTAACGTCCTTAGGCAATCTTGCTACTTCAACACAACTTCTAGCTGGCTGATGTTCATTAAAGTACGTTCCATAAACTTCATTTATATTTTGAAATTCATTCATATCAGCAATGAAAATAGTAGCTTTTATTACTGAATCCAGGTTTGATCCAGCTTCGTCCAATACGACTTTTAAATTTTCTAAAACTTGTTTTGTTTGCACTTTCACATCATCACTCACAATTTCCCCATCTAAATTCAATGGGATTTGTCCTGATGTGAAGACAAGTCCATTTATTTCTGTTGCATGCGAGTATGGCCCTAATGCTTCGGGTGCCTTTTTAGTGTTAATTACTTTCATGATGTCTCATTCGCTCCTTTAAGAAAATTTAGTTAAACTGTTGCCTTGCTCCACCTTAAATTCCTGATTATATTCATCTACATCAGATAATTTAACTAAGGAAGTATAATCTTCAATTAATCTTTGTTTAACTTCTTTTGATTCTACTAGTACGGATACCCCTTTAACGTGTGCTTTAAACTCATTCATCAAATTCATCACGCCATTAATTGACCCACCTGCACGCATGAAATCATCGACAACAAGGACATTTGAGTTCTCAGGCAACGTTCTTTTAGAAAGCACCATCGTCTCTATTTTTCTAGATGAACCTGAAACATAATTGATAGAAACTGTAGATCCTTCCGTCACTTTATTATCTTTTCGTATCACAACGACTGGAAGATTCAGTACGTTAGCTACAGCATTCGCCAACGATATCCCTTTAGTAGCAATTGTCACAATGGCATCCAGTTCCTCATCCATATAGAGTGTAGCTATTAATTTACCCACTCGATTTAATAAAGTTGGATTACCCATTAAATCAGATAAGAACAAGTAACCACCTGGTAACAATCTATCTTTTTCCTGTAATTGTGCAATGACATCGTCTACCACCTCTGTTGCCTCTGCTTTACTCATTTCAGGTTTATATGTAACGCCACCACTGGCACCAGCAGTTGTAATGACCGTACCAAGTTTTTCTTTTTGGAATGTCGTTTTAATAATTTGTACATCTTCACTGATTGACGATTTTGCTTGTTTAAATTTTTGTACAAAATACGTTAATGGTACTAATTTATTTGGATTGTTCATTAAGTATTGAGTCATATAAACAATTCGTTCGCTTCTTTTATAACGCATTCAATTCATCCCTTCTTTTTTAGCCTAATAATCTAACTATATGCACTTCATTGCAACAACCATTAACCGCATTGTATACATGCCTCGCTTGACGTTCTTTTTTCGTCAATCCATAAACTGTAGGTCCGCTTCCACTCATTACAGCACCATCCGCACCATTCTCTAACATATTCGCCTTTATTTTTAATATCTCGGCGTGCAAATTTCCCGAAACTGGCTCCAATCGGTTTGAAAGACTTTGACATAATTGTTCGTAATCCCCTAACTTTATAGCCTTTTCACAATCATACGTATTGACTTTAAAGGATTGAGATAAATCTAAGCGTTTAAAAATGTCTGGCGACGAAATACCTAAATCGGGTTTAGCAACAACTACCCATGCAGACGGCGGCTTATTTAAAAATTCGATAATTTCACCTTTACCTTTACATAGTGCCGTCTTGCCATAGATACAAAAAGGAATGTCTGTCCCAATTTGTATGCCAAGTTCACACAATTCATCAAGAGGACGATTTAACTTATATAAGCGATTCAATCCTCTCATCGTCGCAGCAGCATCAGTTGAACCCCCTGCTAATCCAGCAGATACAGGTATATTTTTATCAATTGTTATTGTCACACCCTGCTTTAAATGATAATTCTGTTTCATCAATTCCGCAGCTTTATATGCTAAATTTTTATTATCTGTGGGAACGTAGCTTTGTTCCACGTCAACCACTATTTTATTATCTTTACGCAACTCAAATGTTAAACGATCATTTAAATCAATTGTTGTCATTATCATTTCTACTTCATGAAAACCATCATCTCGTTTAAAGAGCGTATCCAACGTTAAATTAATCTTTGCTGGCGCAGTCTCATAAATCACATTCCCACCCTCTTTCACTTCGATATGGTAATAAAATGATTTTAACATATTGTAATCATTGCGTTGATGATTTTTTAAAAGTTAATGAGTTATCTTAATATATTTATTATACAAAAGATGAAATAATTTCTAAACCTAGGTTATGAGATGAATTAATTCATTATTCTACAATATCAAATGCACAGAATAAAATTATGTTTTCTTTATACTTATTCACATAAAAAAGGTATGTTAGCACCCTTATGCCAACATACCTTTTATTTCAGTTCATTTGAGTATTACGTTTAAAATAATAAGTATGACTTTTATAGCCAAACTTAAATTTAAAGCTCTCTGTTAGTGTGCAATTGCTTCTTGATGGCTATCATCTTCAAAAGAAACTTGTACGTTTTCAGTCAAAACGTCAGTGTATGTATAAGATACACGCTCAAAATTATAAATATCTTGATCTAGCTCAACAATAAAAACTGAAGGATACGTCTCTTTCAACACACCACTACGTTCAATTGTTTTCTTACGTCCACCATTCGCTTTAAGTACAATTCTGTTCCCTAATTGACAATCAAGTGAATTTTTGATGTCTCCAATAGATTTTGGCATATTGCTCCACCTCGCTACGAATTACATAATAACACATTCCGAGGTTTTTGTCAAATAAAATATCAATTTTAGCAATGTACATGAGACTTGTCAATGATTTAAAATGCCAATTCTGTGAAATTTTTCAATTCATTATATAAAAGTCCAAACTCTTTTATAGAAAGCGTTTCACCACGTCTTTTCGGGTCAATACCTGCTGCTTCCAACCATTTTACAATATCTGCTTTATTCGCTTTACCATTCACAAATAGACTTTGATAATTATTATTTATTGTTTTTCGTCTTTGGCTAAAGGCTGCTTTCGTCATTTTGAAAAATCTTTGCTCATCATCTATATCAATCAATGGTTCTGAACGTTTCATTAATTTAACAACAATAGAATCTACATTCGGAGGTGGTAAAAACACTGATTTAGGAACAGTGAGTACTTTACTTGTTTCCGTATAGTATTGTGCAACGATGGATAATGAACCATAAGCTTTCGTTCCAACTTGAGCATTGAGTCTTTCTCCAACCTCTTTTTGCATCATGACAACATAACCGTCTATCGGTAAATCTTGTTGCATTAAATTCAATAATATTGGAGTTGTAATATAGTACGGTAAATTAGCCACAACCATAATTTTTTCACAATCTGAAAGCTCTGTTTTTACATAACTTGCAATATCTGCTTTAAGAATATCCTCATTAATCACTGATACATTATTGTATGGCCCCATTGTATCTTTTAATACAGGTATTAGACGCTGATCAATTTCAAATGCCACTACTTTTTTTGCATTTTTAGCTAGTTGTTCTGTCAACGAACCCATACCTGGTCCAACTTCTATGACGCCTGTATTTTCATCAATATTACTTGCTTCTATAATATTATGTATAATATTTACATCTATTAAGAAGTTTTGGCCTAGACTTTTTTTAAAATTAAAACCATATTGATGTAACAATGCCTTCGTACGTGTTGGCGTAGCAATATCTTTATAATCCATTTATAATTCACTTCCCTCATTATCACTTAATGCATTTCTAACATCTTCTTCCGTATAACCAAATGCATTTAATTTATTTAATAATTGTTTTCCATTTGAATGGCCGATATGTAGCTTTCGACCTAACAACGCTCTTTTATGTCGCGCATCTTTACCGATAATCAAACCTAAATCTATCAATACATCTTTACTTATTGATTCATGTCCTTCTTCAAATGGCGTACTCACATTCATTAATGCTTCTTTTATATCTTCAAGTTTCGCATGTTCAACGCCAATTTTACCACGTTTATTTTTAGCTTTTTCTTTATCAATATAGGCGTGTTTCACACCTGGGACATATTTTTGAATCGTATTTCGAATTTTATCACCCGGGAAATCTGGATCGGTTAATACAATCACGCCTCTTGTTTCATATGCTTGGGCAATAACGTTCAAAGTAGCTTGGTTAATCGCACTACCATTGGTTTCAATCGTATCACATTCTACTGCCCTTTTTACACGCTCGGTATCATCTCTACCTTCTACGACAATAAATTCATTTATCTTCATTTATTGTTACACCTTTCATTTCTTTAAGTCAATTTATGACAAAATAAAAAGGTATCGGCTGTTTGTGATTGCCACTTAGTATATCTTATTTCAACTAAGCCTTATCTCAGACCGATACCTTTTGTAATATTTTTATGCTTTTAACTTGAACAAGCGTTCCGCATTTTCAGTTGTTTGTTTACATACTTCTTCGTAACTCACATCACGTAGTTGAGCAATTTCTTCAGCCACTAATGTAACACGTGCTGGCTCATTTCTTTTGCCTCTAAACGGGTGTGGTGACAAGAAAGGCGCATCTGTTTCTACTAACAATCTATCAAACGGAACATGCTTCGCTACTTCTTTTGGTTGTTTCGCGTTTTTAAACGTAACTGGACCACCTAATGATACATAAAAATTCAGTTTATTAATAACATCATCTGCAATTTCTGGAGATGCACTAAAACTATGCATGATACCGCCTATTTCTTCCGCATGCTCTTCTTTCAAAATATCAATACAATCTTGAGTAGCTTCTCTATTATGAATAATGATTGGTAGATTCACACGTTTTGCTAGCGCAATTTGTTTTCTAAATAATGTTTGTTGCACATCTTTAGGAGATTTATCCCAATGATAATCTAAACCAGTTTCTCCAATTCCAATTACTTTAGGATGCGCAGCTAGTTGCTCAATCCACTCTAATCGCTCTTCTGTACAATCAATCGCATCTACAGGGTGCCAACCGATAATGCCGTAGATAAATTCATATTGCTCTATTAGCTCCATTGTACGCTCAACAGTCGGCGTGTCAAAGCCTACAACAAACATACGATCGACGCCATTGTCTCGTGCACGTTCAATGACTTCTTCTAAATCTTCATCGTATTGATCTGCATTTAAATGAACATGTGTATCAATAAGCATAATTAAATCGCTCCCTTAGTTTGTGATTATTTAATTACTGCACCATTTGGAATTGCGTTTGGTAAACTAACTAATGTTAAGACGCCATCTTTTTCGGCAGATAAAATCATACCTTCTGATTTTCTACCCATTAATTTTGCAGGTTTTAAATTCGTTACAACCGCTACTTTTTTACCAAGTATGTCTTCTGGTTGATAGAATTTGGCAATACCTGAAATAATTTGTCGTTGTTCAATATCTAAATCTACTTGTATTTTCAATAGCTTATCTGATTTTTTAACGCGCTCTGCATCAATAATCGTAGCTGCTTTAATTTCTACTTTTTCAAAATCTTTAAAATCGATTTGTGCTTTACTAGAAATTGTTTCTTGCTCTGCTTCTACTGGTGCTTCTTTTTGATCTGTTTGCATAGATTCCTTAATATAGCTAATCTCAGCTTCGCTATCTAATCTTGGGAAGATTGGTTGTGGTTTGTCACTCACCATGATAGGCGCTGTTAATGCACCATATTGCTTGATACTTTCAAACTCATAAAGTTCTGGCGCATTAATATTGAGTTGCGTAAAAATTTGTTTTGGTGCATGTGTAAGGAAAGGTCTTAATAAGACTGCTATGATACGAATGTTTTCGACTAAGTGTGCCATAACATTGCCTAGCATTTCTTTTTGATCCTCATCTTTTGCTAGTACCCAAGGAGATGTTTCATCTATATATTTATTCGTACGACTGATGAATTTCCATACAGTTGATAATGCTACTGAAAATTGTAAATCATCCATATTTTCATGGAATGTATTCACGGTATCTAGTGCCAGTTGCTCCATGTCTTTATCTAATTCGTGTAGAGGACCTTGGTAGGCTGGAAGTTCACCATCAAAATATTTATTTATCATAGAAATTGTACGATTAACTAAGTTACCTAAATCATTTGCTAAATCATAGTTCGTACGTTCTACGAAACCTTCAGGAGTAAATACACCATCTGAACCAAAAGGTAATTCACGCATTAAGTAATAACGTGTAGCATCTAAGCCATAACGATCAATAAGCACATTAGGATCTACTACATTGCCTTTAGATTTACTCATCTTACCATCTTTCATAAGTATCCAGCCATGTGCAAACACTTTTTTAGGTAATGGAACATCTAAAGCCATCAATAGTATCGGCCAAATGATCGAATGGAAACGAACAATTTCTTTCGCCATAATATGAATATCGGCTGGCCAATATTTTTTAAACAAGCTATCATCATCTGATAAATAACCTAACGAGGAAATATAGTTCACAAGTGCATCTATCCATACATAGACTACATGTTTAGGGTTTGATTCTACATGTATACCCCAATCAAACGATGTACGCGATACTGCCAAGTCTTCCAGTCCTGGTTTAATAAAATTATTTATCATTTCATTTTTACGTGATGGTGGTTGAATAAATTCTGGATTTTCATCGTAAAATTCTAATAAACGGTCAGTATATTTCGATAAATTAAAGAAATAGCTTTCTTCTTTAACTAATTCTACTTCATGTCCTGAATCTGGACTCTTACCACCAACAATCTTTCCATTTTCCATAATTGGATCTACTAATTGCGTCTCTGTATAGTATGTTTCATCAGGTACAGAGTACCAACCTTCATATTCACCAAGATATATGTCACCTTGTGCTAATAAACGTTCGAAAATTTGTTGCACAACTTCTTTATGACGCGCTTCTGTAGTACGGATGAAGTCATCATTAGAAATCTCTAATTTTTTCCATAATGCTTTAATACTCGCAATCATTTCATCTAAATATTCAATTTCTGTTTTGCCAGCTTTTTGTGCTTTTTCTTGAATTTTTTGTCCGTGCTCATCTGTTCCTGTTAAATAACGAACATCATAGCCCTGCATTCTCTTATAACGTGCGATTACATCACCAGCAGTTGTTGTATAAGCATGACCGATATGCAAATTCCCACTTGGATAATAAATTGGTGTAGTGATATAAAATGTTTCTTTCGCCATCAATGTTCCTCCTCGTTTCTTACATCATAAATATATCTAAATTTAATATTGTTTTCAATGAAGCCGATAATTTATTTGTATCGTTTCGTCGTTCAAAATTTGTGAATAATACGTGGTCCATATCTAACTTCTTAGCTGTTTTTATTAGCCTTTTTTGAAAAGTGATTAATAATCCCTATCTTTTCTACATTACCATAAATCGCGTTTATTATGGGAGTTTTCATATCATTTTCCTTGTCTATATATGAATTTATATCAAAAATCCGAATACTATTTTATAAAAATGCAGCTTTATTTTGATGCTTCTCTATTTACACATTATGGTAAATATCATAAACCTCATTTGTTTTCATATGACGCAATTCTGCCACCCGTTTTATGGCAGCTTTTGGCTTCATGTTTTCATTAATATGATATGTAACATGTTCCTGTATTGTCATATCTTCGAACCACGCAGTGTCCTCCGCTTTTTCAGCACCTTGAATCAAAATCACAAATTCCCCTTTCGTAGGGATACTTGCATCATCAAATTGCGACAATATCACATCAACATAATTAGTCACTATTTGTTCGAATTTTTTGGTGAGTTCTCTACCGACAGATACTTTACGTTTATCATCAATTTTTTGAATGGTTTTTAATGTATCTTTCACACGATGCGGTGATTCATAAATAATCAAAGTACTGTTTTCATACATTCGCTGTTCTAAACATGCCTGTTTTTGCTTTTCTTTTCTAGGTAAAAATCCTAAAAATGTATATGTGAATGAAGGTAACCCACTTGCCATGAGCGCAGTCAATCCTGCATTAGGCCCAGGGATCGTCTCAACTTGTATTTGCTGTTCCCTTGCTGCTACGACTAATTCATATCCAGGATCACTAATTAATGGTAATCCCGCGTCTGACACTAATGCAATACTGACCCCTTGTTGTAATTGTTCAATTAGGTATTCGGTTTGCTGTGTTTTATTATGATCATGATAAGATTTAAGTGGCGCTTGTATCTCATAGTGCGCGCATAATTTCTTAGTCACACGTGTGTCTTCACATGCAATCATGTCCACAGTTCTCAAAATATCAACAGCACGATATGTAATGTCAGCTAAGTTACCGATTGGGGTTCCCACTAAATATAATATTGACACCTGTCTAACCCTCCTTAATAAGTTCTAATTTCTTTTGTCTAGAAAACGTTTTGATTTCATATTCTCTCTTTAATGCCTCTGATTTTGTATCAAACACTTCTTGATAAACTAACTGTACGGGCCGTCTTATTTTTGTATATTTGGCTCCATGTCCACTATTGTGTTTACTAATTCTCTTGTTCACATCTTTAGCATAACCTGTATATAAGCTACCGTCTTTACACTTAACGATATAAATATAATGTTTATCCATAATATACTTCTCTCATTTCTTCTGTGTAAGCACCATCTTGGTTATAGATATAAAATGGTGGTTGTATATCTAACCCTTGATTGCCGCCTTTTCTTCCTTCAACGACAATCGTTTGCGCCACTTTATTTTGTTTGCTATATACAAAATAAAGCTTTTTAGGTTCTATTTGATATGTTCTCATACTACTTAAGACATCCATGAGACGTTCCGCTCTATGTACAACCATAAAACGCCCACCTTGTTTCAGCAAATGTCTAGCTGCCATACAACAATCCTCTAACGTGCACATTATCTCATGACGTGCTATTTTATGTGCGTTTTTTTGATGTTGATGTAGTTGATTCACCTTAAAATAAGGTGGGTTGCAAGTCACAACACTATATTGAGAGGGCTTAAATTGTTTATGCGCTTCTTTTAAATCCATATGATACATGCATATTCTATCATCTAATTGATTATATGTGATACTTCGTTTCGCCATATCCACTAATTGTTCTTGTATTTCGATTGCATCTATAGTGTTATTACCTTTGTGAGACAATAATAAGGGAATCACTCCATTTCCAGAGCACAAATCCATAATTACATCTTGCTTTTTTATCTTTGTCAAATGTCCGAGCAACAAGGCATCCGTTGAAAATGAAAAAACCTCATCATTTTGAATGATTCTTAAGTTTTCTTTTATTAAGTAATCTAACCTTTCATGTTCTAATAACATTTTTTACACCCCCAAAAAAGAGGATAAGTGAACGATGCTTAATAACCAAGCCTATCGTTACGTCTCATCCTCAATTATGATTTATTTCAATGATTCATTTAATCGATTATTCACTTAGTACTTCAAGGCAAAACAAACAGTCATCGCCCTTTCTATGCTTACCAAACAACTCACCATTACAAATATGAAAACCTTCTTTATATAGCATCGCTAAGTTATCTTTACTACGCAATGGCTGTTTTTTCGGCGCCTTTTTACCAATTTCAATTGATTTTGTTTTCTCTTCTTTATCAATCAACGTTTTTAAATTTTCATTTTCAATTTGCAACGCAACATTTTCTTCTATTAACTCCACAGTAAGGTTTTTCAAATTTGTCATATCACTATTGATTTGATTGATATTGGTTTCTAATTTCGCTAGTTTTTCAAATATATCACTACGATTCAAAGTTGTATTGGCCTCCTAATTTAATGTCTCTAGCTCTTCCATTTTATACTCTAGTGGTTGTTCAAATCCTTCCACTTTAACTTGCATTGAAATATCCAATATATTTAAGCCAATCACTTTACCATTACCTTCAGGTGTAGTTACTGTGTCACCTACGTCAGGCAATTGCTCTCGCGCTTGTTCATAATAATCATTTTCATATTTTAGACAGCACATTAGACGACCACATGCACCTGAAATTTTAGTAGGATTAAGCGATAAATTTTGATCTTTCGCCATTTTAATAGATACAGGTTCAAAATCTCCTAAAAATGTTGAACAACATAAAGAACGACCACACGGACCAATACCGCCTAATAATTTAGCTTCATCTCTCACACCAATTTGTCTGAGTTCAATGCGAGTTTTTAATTTTTGTGCTAACACTTTTACTAACTTCCTAAAATCAACGCGTTCATCTGAAGTGAAGTTAAAGATTACTTTTGATTTATCAAGCGTAAATTCACAATTCACTAATCTCATTTCTAAATTTTGTTGTTCAATCGTTTCTTTACATAAAGTTAAAGCTGCTTCTGCATCTCGTTCATTGTTATCATACTGAGTCAAATCCTCCTCAGTAGCAAGCCTTACAATTTCTTTTAACGGTAATGTTACATCTTCGTCTGCAACATCTAGCGGCGCGTATTTAACACATCCCATTTCTAAACCACGTTTAGATTCTACGACAACCCAATTCCCTACATCTAAATCGAAATTTTTGGGCGAATAGTATTCCATTTTCCCGGATTTTTGAAAATCAATTCCAACAACATTTTGCATCTTTATTTCACCCCTTTTATTACAATTTGCTCAAACACTAACGTCGGATTAACATTTTGATTCAATTTTTTATGCGCTTCAGTAATTTGATCATACATCAGAATAATTTGATTATACGTCAATTTGTTCGCATATGTTTTAATATCTTCTTGTAAATCGTAATAGATAATATCTTCAGTCATTCCAACTTTAGTATGCATAATATCCTCAAAAAAACCATTAACTGCAGCTAGTGTCACAAGTTGTAAACGTCTATTTTTAGCATGTTTTAATAAATCAACAATTGCTATTAGCGCCATTGAACGATTTGTAAGTAATAACTGACACCATTTAATGATTTGTTTACGTAACATCGCTAAATCGGTCTCTTCATTGAGTGCAACAGCTGTTTCAATTTGCGTAGTATAAGTACATAATAATTCAGCAACTGGGCGTGAAATCTCTCGTTCTATTAGTCTATCTACAAACTTAGACTTATCTATCGGTTTAAAGTAAACGTGTTGGCATCTAGAATGTATCGTATCCAATATTTGTTCAGGTTTCGTCGTTAATAGAATAGCCACTGTATTTTCTGGTGGCTCCTCTAAGAACTTTAATATACTATTTTCACCCTGAACGGTTAGTTTTTCAAATGACTCAATGATGTAAACTTTATAGTGACCTTCAATCGGTAGCTGATTCATATGATGCACAAGCTGTTCTACTTGTTCTTTCTTAATTGTTGTTTCTTCTGATGATATATACATAAAATCCGGATGATTAAATGTTTCAATTTTCAACTGACACTGCTTATCGTCATCACACAATATAAGTTTCGTAAAATCAATTGCGACTTGTTGCATCGTTTGTCCGTCATCGCCTTCAAATAAATAAGCATGTGATAATTTATTTGATTGGTACGCTCTTGTCAGTCTTTCTAATTCATCCATCATAAAGTTACTCCTTTATATAAAAAGGCTGCTTATACATAGTTACCTTACAAAGCACATTTTCAAGAAATTAAATGACGCATCCTTTAGTAAAATGTAATTTGAAAGGTTACCATATACAGCAACCATAGTTCTAAAATTGGTGGAAAGCATCAACAGGCATTACAAACACTGTCGCTCCGCCTACTTCTACTTCAACAGGATATGGAATGTAAGAATCAGCACTTCCACCCATTGGTGTTATAGGAGAAACGAGTTGCTCTCTATTACCACAAGTGTCATTAATTACTTTCAAGATTTCTTCCACACGTTCATCGTCAACACCACATAAGAACGTTGTATTACCAGCTCTTAAAAAACCACCAGTAGTTGCAAGTTTGGTAGCTCTAAAATTATGTTTAACAAGTTTATCTGAAAGCTCTTGGCTATCTTGATCTTGTACAATTGCTATTATCATTTTCATACTAAACACCTCTTCCCATCATTATATCATAATTTTTCTAAGTATTTACTGATAGATTCATACGTAGTATTTACAACTTCATCCACACTTCGATTAGCATCTATCACAATAAAACGTTCAGGTTCATTATGAATAATTTTTTTATAACCTTCAACCACTTTTTCATGAAAAGCTATATCTTCTTGATCCAAGCGATTTTGATCACGTTTATTTTTCAAAATTCTTTCACGACCTACCGAAACACTTACATCTAAATAGATAGTTATATCTGGGTATAAACCATTGATGGCAAACGCATTAATAGATTTAACTTCTTCTATGCCAATCCCCCTCGCATAACCTTGATAAGCTAACGAACTATCTATATATCGATCACATAATACTACTTTATCTTGTTTTAATGATGGAATCACTTTTCCTACAAGGTGCTCACGACGTGACGCTGCAAACAACAATGCTTCAGTACGATCATCCATATTGTCGCCTTCTAATAATACCTCTCGAATTTGTTCCCCAGTTTTCACACCACCAGGCTCTCTTGTTAAAACAATATTAAATTGTTCTTCTAATTTTTTTGCTACTTGTTGTATAACTGTAGTCTTACCTGAACCTTCAGGACCTTCAAAAGTTATAAAAGCTGACATTTTATTCATCCTCTATCTCAATTTTATGATTTTTTATTCCTTCCACTCTGATATTCAAATCACACCAATAATTCATTAATTTTATCATATTTTTGGTAATAATTTCTCCTCTAAATATCATTGGGATTCCTGGTGGATATGGAACAATATGTTTCGCAGATTTCTTACCTAATCCTTCAGTAAATTGTACAAACTTCGTATGAGTGATGTCTCCAGCTTGATATATACCTTTATTTAGATTATACATTTGCTGATGATTTAACTTCGCCTGTCTTTTTTCAATATTTATTTGTTTTGTTTTTTCTAATAATGTTGAAAATGGAAAAGTATCATTTTTATGCCATAGTGGTAATACGAGTAGTACTTGTTGATCATCTGCTAATTCTACATAAATCCCTTGATTCTCAAACAGTGACTGCAATTCAATACCGGTATACCCATTACACTGCACATTTAATTTCACAGGATCATCCACCTGCACAACGCGCATACCTTTAGCTTCTATAATTTTAATAAACTGATTTCTTTTTTCAAAAAAGATTTCACTTTCATACGTACGATAAAATTGATGCGCCAATTCTAAACTAGTCATTAATAAGTACGATGGACTCGAAGATTGAAAGTAAGTCAAATACTGTATTACTTTTTCACGTAATGCCGCTGTCTTATGTATAAAAATAACAGAACTCATAGTCAGCGAAGGTAAAGTCTTATGATACGATTGCACTACATAATCAGCGCCAAAATTCATAGCACTATCAGGGAAACCAGATAAACCAAAATGTGCACCATGCGCTTCATCAATAAGTGTAGGAATATTATGTGTTTTTAATTGATTCAAAGTAGATTTCAAGTCAAAGCACTCCCCATAATAATTAGGACATGTGAAGACTGCCAATTTAACATTATCTAATTGGTTCTCTAACGTTGCTTTTTTAGGCCCTATATATTGTTTGGTTTTGTCACTCATTTCCATTTCTAAAATACGACTTCGACCGTTAGCAATATCCAACGCATGAAAAACAGATTTATGCACATTCCTCGTTATTGCATAGTCACCGCGCATTTTTGAAAATGCATGTATAACCGACAATATTCCAGAGGTTGTACCATTTATTAGATAAAAGGCATCATAATCTGGGTGTTTTTCAATTGTAGCCATACTTTCAGCGATAATTTCTTCAGGATGATGTAAATCATCGAGTCCTGTTATTTCTGTCATATCCATTTCAAATTTGAGTTGCTCTAAATAACCAATCGTCATATTTTTATGCCCTGGTACATGCAATGAGATGGGTTTACTTGCTAACAATTCATTAAGTTTTTCAGTTAATGGCAGTGTCATAATAACCTCACTTTATAATCTCTACTTCTAATATATTATTCAATACATTTTAACATATATTTATGTATATACTCTTATTTCAAGATATTTTCCAACTTACCGAACGGAATGTTAAGCTCTTTTTTTGAAAAAAAGAGACCCTTTGGGGATCTCGAGTTACCTGTAAAACGTCGTTCTCAATTTAATGAGCTTTTACTGCAAAGTACTACTCACAATTTTATTGTGTATAGTAATACATATCGGAGTGGGACAGAAATCCATTTCTCTAATAAAGATTTCGTAGTCCCACCCCGGCAAGGATGACTAGGGTTGAAATGTTTACCTGAGCTGAAGCTCATGCATAAGTCTCACTAACTTAATAAATTAAAGCAGTGAGACTTTATATTTTCAATTCAGTCATCTACTGCCTAATTTGATAAGAACCTGAGACATCTATTTATGTCCCAGGCTCATCCCTTTTTAATTCGCTCGCATCTTTTCTCTCTTTCGGGTTTTCCTTGCTCACTTACCACTTGTAAGCTCGCTTCGTCTATCCCTCAGTTCGGCAGTTTCAAACGCTTTCTCATAACAGGATTATTTTTCAGTTCTTCGAACTAGAAGTTAAGCTTTTTGACATAAAAAAAGAGACCTCTCGGTCTCGGCTCATCGCATCCTATTAATGCTGCCTGGCAACGTCCTACTCTTGCGGAACGTAAGTCTGCTACCTTCGGCGCTAAGGAGCTTTTCCTGCCATGAGACAAGCGCTCGCATCTTTTCTCTCTTTCGGGTTTTCCTTGCTCACTTACCACTTGTAAGCTCGCTTCGTCTATCCCTCAGTTCGGCAGCTTCAAACGCTTTCTCATAACAGGATTATTTTTCAGTTCTTCGAACTAGAAGTTAAGCTTTTTTGACATAAAAAAAGAGACCTCTCGGTCTCGGCTCATCGCATCCTATTAATGCTGCCTGGCAACGTCCTACTCTTGCGGAACGTAAGTCTGCTACCTTCGGCGCTAAGG
>NZ_FMPG01000035.1 GCF_900097965.1 Staphylococcus caeli | reverse complement strand
AGGTCTGTTTGTCTTTCGTTTGCTATTCATAACTGACACACGACAACGATTAATTTCTCTATTAATTGCTTGTACGATATGAAAGCGGTCAATAATAATTTTAGCGTTTGGGAATAATTTTTTGATTAATTCTATATACGGTTTATACATATCAATGGATATGGTTTTAACACGTGCCCGTGTTTTAAGAGGAAATCGACTAAAATATTTTTCAAGTTCACCTTTTCGTCGATCTGGTAAAATATCTAATATTTCGTGTGTACTTCCGTCACAATATATAAAACTCATTGCACCTTCAACATCTTTAGTTGATTTAAACTCATCAAAAGACAAATGATTTGGCAGTGTATCTGATATTTTTGGTTTAACTTGTTGGGCAATAATTTTCATTTGACGATGAACAGTTGAAGGTGAAATAAATAAATCATGCGCGATTGCTTTCTCAGAGCGTGCTTCAGCAGCCTTTTCAGCAATGGCTAGCTTTACTGAATTTGAAATCGAAGATTTTGGTTGAACGAAAGATGACTTAGCTGTGAAAGTTTCGCCACAAGCCTTACAATAAAATCGCTGTTTATTTAGTTCTAAGTAAGCAGGTTTATATATGATTTCCCCCATATAAATTAATGTGTGTCGTTTGCCATTTTTAATAACAGTATTATTTT
>NZ_FMPG01000014.1 GCF_900097965.1 Staphylococcus caeli | reverse complement strand
ATAGAATACTTATAATTTCTAGATTATTTGTCTCTGAACATAAAAAACACATCAAGCAACATTCAAAAGTTGCTTGATGCATCAAATATATTCATTTTTTATAGACCAACCGTTATTGACAAAGAGCCATTAAAAATTGCTATTACCTATCTACACACTTCAGTCAATTTAATCTATTAGATAACCGTCACAGTCAATAACAGTTATTATTTTCTCAATTATTTGTAGTAACCTGCGATTGATTTAACTTCTAAGAATTCTTCAATTCCATAATCGCCCCACTCACGGCCTAAACCAGATTGTTTGTAACCACCGAATGGTAAGTCAGGTTTACGACCAGCCTCATTTATTTCTACCGTACCAGCTTCAATTGAACGAGCTACTTTGTGTAACTTGTCTTTATCGCTACCATAAACATAGCCAGCTAGACCGTATTTAGTATCATTTGCAATTTTAATTGCTTCATCTAAATCATTATATGAGATTACAGACATAACTGGACCGAATATTTCTTCTTGAGCAATCGTCATATTATTATCAACATTATTAAAGATAGTTGGACGTGCAAAGTAACCTTTATCTAAGCCTTCAGGTTTACCAGGGCCACCGTAAAGTAATTCTGCACCTTCTGCAATACCTTTATCGATATATGCTTGTACTTGATCAAATTGTTTTTTACTAATGATAGGTCCGACTTGTGTACCTTCTTCTCTTGGGTTGCCAACTTTAACTTGCTCAAATTTTTCTTTAACAGCTGTTAAAAATTCTGCTTTCATACTTTCTGGCACTAATGTTCTTGTACCTGCAGTACAAACTTGGCCTGTATTGAATACGACTTTATTTGCTGCTGCACTTGCTGCACCATCAATATCTGCATCGTCTAAAATGATATATGGTGATTTACCACCTAATTCAAGTGATACTTTTTTGAAATCTTCAGCTGCTTTTTTCATAATACTTGATCCTGTTGGACCAGAACCAGTGAACGACATCATTCTCACTTTAGGGTGCTCACTTAAAGGATTGCCAACGCCTTCACCATCACCATTTACTAAATTGAATACACCTTTAGGTACGCCAACTTTATCAAAAATCTCAGCTAAAATTACTGCTGCAAATGGTGTTTCTTCTGATGGTTTTAAAACTACTGGGCTACCAGCTGCAAATGCCGCTGCTAATTTTAATGCTGTTTGATTTGTTGGGAAGTTCCAAGGTGTGATTAGTCCAGAAACACCTATTGCTTCTTTTACTACTAAATCATCGCCACGACGTTCTTCAAATTCAAAGTCATTTAAAGCATCTCTTGCCGCCTCAAAATGATTTAAGCCCATTTGATAATGAACATTTTCTGATACAGATAATGGAGCACCTAACTCGTCAGTAATCGCTTCGATTAAATCATCTTTTCTATTCTTATATTCTTCTACAATTTTATCTAATAATGCTTGTCTTTCTTTTACAGAACTGTGTCTAAATTCTAAATAAACGTTATCAGCTGCTTCAACTGCTTTTTCAACATCTTCTTTATTACCTTTAGCAATTGTACCAGCGACTTCTTCCGTTGCTGGATTTATCACATCAAGTGTTTCTCCACTTGTACTTTCAACCCATGCGCCATTAATATATTGTTTAGTGAAATTTCTCATTAATCATTCACTCCTTAACTTGTGTTTATAGTTACATTCTAACCGACATCAAAATAATTTAAACATTATTGCTCATGCTTATATGTTAGATTGATCATTTATAAACATCTATAGCAAGCAAATAACTTTCATATCAATAACTTAGCTGTACTGTGAAATTTATTTTTTAACAACAAAAACGGAGTGGGGCAGTAATCCATTTCTCTAATAAAGATTTCATAGTCCCACCTCGGCAAGGGTGACTAGAGTTGAAATGTTTACCTGAGCTGACGCTCATGCATAAGTCTCACTAACTTAATAAATTAAAGCAGTGAGACTTTATATTTTCAATTCAGTCATCTACTGCCTAATTTGATAAGAGCCTGAGACATCTATTTATGTCCCAGGCTCTAAATCAAATCAAAGTTTATTTATTTTCGAGCTCAATGTACTCTTGCGCCCATTTTTCCATTGGTTCTAATGCCGCTGCTAAAGCATCACCTTTATCTGTAAGTTGGTATAAGATATTCATAGGGCTCGTTGAGACGATTTTCTTTTCTACGAGTCCCCACTCACTTAGATCTGTTAATTTTATACTTAAGGCACGAGGCGTAATTGTTTTTAAATCACGCTTCATATCTGAAAAATGTGCAGATTTCTCTGTACATCTTGATAAGTAATTAATAATTAGACCATTCCAACTTCTTCCTACTATTTTAAAGGTTTCTTCTAAATAAGGGCAAACCTTCATGGTCATCACCTCATTACCGATTTTATACTAAATTTTTCAAACACCTTAGTCTTTTACCACTGAGTATATTTAGTATACCACACTTTTTAAACTTCTTCAGTCCAAATATCTGCACCGAGAGACTTAAGTGTGCTAACGATATTCGTATAACCTCGATAAATATGTTTAACGTTATAAATCGTTGTTACACCTTCAGCTAATAGACCTGCCACAATAAGACATGCGCCCGCACGTAAGTCACTTGCATATACTTCGGCACCAGTTAATGATGAAGGTTTAATCGTTGCTGTACCATTATCCGCTGAAATATTTGCACCCATATTTTTCAATTCATCGACATGTCTAAATCTAGCTGGATAGATTGTTTCAGTTACGAATGAAACTCCATCTGCCATAAATAGAAGTGGTGTGATTGGTTGCTGTAGATCTGTTGCAAATCCTGGATACACCAATGTTTTAATATCTACACTTGAATACGGTGTACTGCGTTTAATAACTGCACTATCATCATTCACTTGGATATCAACGCCAAGTTCTTTCAATTTAACAGTTAACGGTTCTACATGTGTTGGAATAATATTATTTATTTTAATATTTTCACCACATGCTGCTGCAATACACATATACGTTCCTGCTTCAATTCTATCTGGAATGACTTGGTGATGAGAACCATGTAAATGTTCCACGCCATTAATTTTAATAGTACTAGTACCAGCACCTTTAATATTTGCACCTAAACTTGATAAGAAGTTTGCTACGTCTACAACTTCTGGTTCTTTAGCGGCATTTTCTATCACTGTTTGACCTTCTGCGCGAACAGCTGCCAACATAATATTGATAGTAGCCCCTACACTCACGATGTCTAAAAAGATATTAGCACCTACTAATTTATCAGCTTCAATTTTCATAGAAGTTGTACTTGATTCATCAATTTTAGCGCCTAAAGCTTTGAAGCCCTTAATATGTTGATCGATGGGTCTTGGACCTAACGGGCATCCTCCTGGTAAGCCAATGACACATTTTTTAAATCGACCTAACATTGCCCCCATCATGTAATATGAAGCACGCAATGATTCTACTTTATTGTTAGGTAGTGGTGCATTTTCAATTTCATTAGGATCAACGTTTAATGTCATGCCATCTAATTCTGTTTTAATATTTAAATCTCCAAGTAAACTCACTAAAGTTTCTACATCAGAGATTTCTGGAAGGCCTTCAATTGTCACTTTATCTTCAGCCAAAATTGCTGCTGGTATAATTGCTACTGCACTGTTCTTAGCGCCGTGGTTGTTCACTTCACCTTTAAGTGTTTGACCACCTCTAATTTTAATTACTTCTTGAGCCATTCGCTTGTTCTCCTTTGCCTCTCAATCAATATTTCTCTTCTATTACATCATTAGCATTATAAATTAAATTATTACAGTTTGCAAAGCACATCAGTTTTCTAAAACTTATTTTTAGTAAAAATTTGTACTGTAATCACTCAATAATTCTTTTCAATAACTATCAATTCCCATAATTAAAGCACTTCAACCATAATTTCGTTTCAAAAAAAATTTCAATGCGTTAATAAAAATAAATGCTTACTTTTAAGCATAGCTGCTTTTCGTTAGTGATGCTATATTCAATTATTTACTTGATAACTCATAAAACTCAAAAAATTATAACATAAAAAAATGGAAGTAGGACAGAAATCAAAGATTTCTCATTTGATTTCATTTCCCAACTTCCACAACGCTTTTACTCAACTTATTTTGCTTGGTTTGACGTACCAAATTCTTTAATTTTACCGATTACTGTTGCTTTAATCGCTTCACGTGCTGGTCCTAAATATTTACGAGGATCATACATTTCTTGATCTTTATCCAATGCTTCACGAACTGCTTTAGCAGATGCGATTTGGTTTTCAGTGTTAACATTAATTTTCGCAGTACCAAATGGAATTGCTTTTTTAATGTCTTTAGTTGGAATACCTGTACCACCATGTAATACTAATGGTAAACCAGTTGATGCACCAATTTCTTCCATTTCTTTAAAGCCTAATTTAGGTTCACCTTTATATGGTCCGTGTACTGAACCTAATGCAGGTGCTAATGTATCGATACCTGTTTTTTCAACAAGTTCTTGACATTCTTTAGGATCTGCATAAATAACGCCTTCAGCAATAACGTCATCTTCTTGTCCACCTACTGTACCTAATTCAGCTTCTACAGATACACCATATTCGTGTGCATATTCAACAACTTTTGAAGTGATTTCAATGTTGTCTTCGAATGATTCGTGTGAAGCATCAATCATTACTGAAGTGAAACCAGCGTCAATTGCTTCTTTACATTTTTCGAAGCTTGATCCGTGGTCTAAGTGAATTGCAACTGGTACTGTAATTTCTTTGTCGTGCATTAAGCCTTCAACCATTTTCACAACTGTATAGAAACCACCCATATAACGAGCAGCACCTTCAGATACACCTAAGATTACAGGCGCATTCTCTTCTTGAGACGCTTCTAAAATCGCTTGTGTGAATTCTAAGTTATTAAGGTTATATTGACCTACCGCATAACCATTTTCTTTTGCATCTATTAACATTTCTTTCATTGAAACTAAAGGCATGAAAGTTCCTCCTTGGTGCTTTAAGCACATATTTTTACAATCTAATTATATCAAAGTCATATACCTTTTGCATTCTTCAACATATTTGTAAGCGTTTTTATTTGGATTTTTTATTCATTTTAGCTAATTTTCTTATTTTTTACTTAATTCACTTGAAAATCTGATGTTTTTTTCACCCTCTATACAATGTATATTTTAGACAATACATTATTTTATTAACACAAAAACAGGATGAGACAACATTAAGTGTCTCATCCTGCATATACTTCTAAATTATTTAGATTGTTGTTTTAAAGCTGCTTCAATAAATGCTTTGAAAATCGGTTGCGGGCGATTCGGTCTTGATAAAAATTCTGGGTGGAATTGACATGCGACGAAAAAGTCGTTTTCAGGAATTTCAACCATTTCTACCAAGCGACCATCCGGACTTGTACCAGAGAAAACTAAGCCTTTAGCTTCCAACTGCTCTCTATACTCATTATTAAATTCATAGCGATGGCGATGACGTTCTTCAATATTAGTTTCATTATAAATTGAGTTAGCTAACGTCCCTTCTTTTATGTGACAAGGATATAACCCTAATCGCAATGTACCACCTAAATCTTCAATATCTTTTTGTTCAGGTAGTAAATCAATAATCGGATGTGGTGTATTTGGATCAAGTTCTGCAGAATGTGCACCTTCTAGTCCTAGTACATTTCTAGCAAATTCAACCGTTGCTAATTGCATACCCAAGCAAATACCAAAATAAGGAACATTATTTTCACGCGCATATTTAATTGCAGATATTTTACCTTCACTTGCACGGAAACCAAATCCACCTGGAACTAAGATACCATCAACATCGGATAATATTTCTGCTACATTGTCATCTGTTACTTCACTTGAATCAATCCATCTAACTTCGATGTCCTTCTTGAATGGGTATCCAGCATGTTTCAATGATTCAACTACAGATAAATAAGCATCTTGTAAACTTACATATTTACCAACCAATCCTATTGTTATTTTACCGTCTAGACTATTCACTGTATCTAATAAATATTGCCATTCATCAAGTTGTGTTTCATATTTCGGATTTAATTCTAAACGTTTGATAACGATGTCATCCATGTCTTGTTTACTTAACTGTAATGGAATCTCATATAAAGAATCAGCATCGCGACACTCAATAACGCTTGCTTTGTCTATGTCACAGAATAATGCAATTTTATCTTTTAAATCTTGAGTCAATTCGTATTCTGTTCTTACAACGATTAAATCAGGTTGAATACCTAAACCACGCAATTCTTTTACACTATGTTGTGTTGGCTTTGTTTTCATTTCACCTGCTGCTTTAATGTATGGTAATAACGTACAATGAACGTACATCACATTTTCGCGACCTAAATCGCTTCTAATTTGTCTAATCGCTTCAATAAATGGCAACGATTCAATATCACCCGTTGTCCCACCTATTTCAGTTATAACAACATCAGCATTGGTACTTTCACCAGCTAATAGTAAGCGTTCTTTAATTTCATTTGTAATATGTGGGATAACTTGTACTGTCCCGCCTAAGTAATCACCACGACGTTCTTTTTTCAAAACATGTGAGTATACTTTTCCAGCAGTCACATTAGAATATTTATTAAGATTAATATCAATAAATCTTTCATAGTGTCCTAAGTCTAAATCTGTCTCTGCACCATCATCAGTAACAAATACTTCACCATGTTGATACGGGCTCATTGTACCTGGATCAACATTTAAGTACGGATCAAATTTTTGGATTGTTACTTTTAAACCTCTATCTTTTAATAATCTTCCTAAAGATGCTGCCGTGATACCTTTACCTAATGAAGATACTACTCCACCAGTTACAAAAATAAATTTTGTCATGTGTCTGCCTCCTATTATTAAAACAGTATTTTCATTCAATACAGTTGATTGACATTTACTAATTCAGTGGCTCATTCGTTATGTTACAAACTTTTTACATATGTAGTTAGAGTCTTTTATATGTATAAAACGTTTGAACAAATATTTACTATAAATCAAAAAATTCAAATCCATTTGATATCGTAAATTAAATAAAAAAATCGCTCCCTCTCACACGTTTGTAAGGGGGAGCGTATAATATTTTTACACGTCGTCCTATTTAAAGGAGCCCGAATAAAATTTTATCATGTTCACGAAAAAAGTCAATTAAATCTCAAAGAATTATTTTTCAGATTCTTCGATATCTTCTTCGTCTTCATCAAATTCATCTTCTTCTTCGTCATCTAAATCTTCATCGTCTTCATCGATAACGATATCTGTTTCATTTAAATCTTCATCGACGTCATCTTCTTCTGGATCTTCTGGATCATTCAAAGTTTCTTGATCATCCGTAACTACTGGAATATCATCATCGTCATCCGCATCATCTTCACCAAGCAGTTTTAAGTTTTTATCTTCTTCGTCATCATCATCTAAAATATCAAATTTTTGAATTGTTGGCGCAATTTTTTCTTCAATATCAGCTACTGAATACCAATCACGTAAACCCCAAATATTTTCGCCAACGTTTAAAAAGCGACCATCTGTGTTTAAGTCTGTGTAAAATTGCACAATTCTATTTTCAATTTCATCGTCCTTATAATGACCAAGTGCTTTAAACTCATCAATGATATCGTATAAATTCATTGTGTCATTTTTCTCATTCAATAACGTGTAAGCCATATCGATAAATGATTTCTCATCAACCATCTCTTTAGTATAATCTTGAATTCTCATTATTCATTCTTCCTTTCAAAGGCATTTATACAAATCAATACTAAGTTTAACATAAGTAATAATAACAAATGTAAATTATAAATGACAATGACTGATTTCGCAATCAGATTTAGTAATTTATATATTTTTCAAAAACAATATAATCATCTGCTGCATCAATTTCTACAAAATTACTATTGATACATAGTGGTTTTAACTCATTATTTTCACCATATAATGTAATAGTAATTAATTCTACGCCATCAAAATGTTTTCTTACATATGTAGATAACTGTCTCAAAGCACTTTCGGCTATACCGTTGTGGCGTTCTTCTTTATTTACTTCTACTGATGAAATATTCATACGATGTTCATGACGTTCAATTGCCAAAAAACCCACTTTATGATTATCTTTCATTAAATCAATAATATGAATATTGTATGGTTGCTCATCCGTGTTGGGCTTTAATTTTAAAGATGACACATGTTTTGAGTCTAAATCTAGATAATATAATCTCTCTTTACCAATTGGACCTTCTTCTTTCGTTGCGGCATGCATAAAGCCTGCACGTTCATAAACATTCCATGCCCCTTTGTTTTCAGCATCAACGACAAGATACAGATGATTAAAGTTTGGAAATAAAGCCTGAACATATTCAGGCAGATACATCATCATTTTTGTGCCATAGCCATATCCTTGAAAGTCTTCATTTACTGAGAGCGAGCGTACGTATATGACTTGTTTTGGCGTATCGTAACCTTCATGTTGATAATATTGATGCAATACAAAGAATCCAATTACATCACCTTGTTCATTTAGTGCGATATTCGCAATTCGATTTTCATCATCAATTGCGTCTTGTAATACATCTTTTGGTAATGAAGAATAAATTTGTTGTCTTTCACTTAATTTAAAATCATAAAGTGCATCCTTGTACTGCGGCTCATATACTTGTACTGTAATATTTTCAAAATTTTTCTTAATGAACATGTTCACTATCCCCTATTTTTAAAACGTTTTAATAATTTATTAATACCACTATTTTATTAAGTATAATCTATAAAAACCTATTTATTTCAAAAAACAGTTCATAAGCCAATTTACTTCATATCGATCCTTTACTTGGCCATGCATTGCACCAAAAAAAGTTTTTTCAATTGACATATGTGGATCACCGAATTCACTTAATGCATCATAAACACTTTGTTGTGTTTCTAATTGATCAAAAGTCAAAATGATATTTGTATTATCGTTATGCCACTCGCGGCCATATGTACTAGATATATGTAGGATTACCGTTTCACTGATGTGTAACTCCGCATGTAACCACTGCTCATTTTTTTCATTTAAAACATTAACCTCTCCACCAAAAGCATTTTTATAAAAATTGATTGCTTCTTTCACATCATCAACTTTGATAAATGGACTTAATTGCATCATATCATTATGCTCCTTTTAAATTGATATTTGATTTTCCTCCATTTTATTATACTATTAGTTATAATGAAAATAACTTAGGAGGAATAAACGATGAAGATTGGCATCGATGCCGGAGGTACGCTCATCAAAATTGTCCAAGAAAACGATGGCAAACGTACATATAATACTCGATTAACGACAGAAATTGATGATGTTATAGCATGGCTCAATCAACAAGACTGCAGTAATATTAGCCTTACAGGAGGACATGCAGCACGAATTAATGAGAAACTAAACTGCGAAGCACAAGTATTCGTAGAATTTGATGCTGCCGCTAAAGGCTTAGAAATGTTACTCGAGGAACAGGGGCATTATCTAGATAATTACATATTTACAAATGTTGGTACTGGTACTTCTCTACACTATACTGATGGCAAGCAACAACAGCGTGTTGGTGGTATAGGTGCTGGTGGTGGTATGATTCAAGGACTTGGCTATTTATTGACTGGTATTAATGATTATCAGACGCTCACTGATACTGCTCAACATGGCAATCGTGACATCATTGATTTAAAAGTAAAACATATTTACAAAGATAGTGAACCTCCTATTTCAGGTGATTTAACAGCAGCAAACTTTGGGCATGTGTTACATAATTTAGACAAGGATTTTACCGATGCTGATAAATTAGCCTCTGTAATCGGGGTAGTTGGTGAAGTCATTACAACGATGTCAATCACAGTTGCAAGAGAACAACAAACTGAGCATGTAGCCTATATCGGTTCTTCCTTCCACAATAATGATTTATTAAAAGAAGTGGTTAAGGATTATACTGTACTTCGTGGCTTCAAGCCTTATTATATTGAACACGGTGCCTTTTCTGGTGCATTAGGTTCGATTCATTTATAAATTCGTACAAAAAGAGACAAGCGCCAAGGACATTAATAGATGTCTCCAGCGCTTGTCTTTTTATTTGAACATAATTATTAAAACATGAATATATAAGTTATAAAAAATAGTTAAGCTCTAAAATGTAAGTTGATTGATGACTTTTTGTGCTGGTACTACTGTCCCAACTACACCTGATTTTAAATCGATAGCCACTGCATGATCATCATCACGTAGAGTATCTAACCACTCAGCAAATACTTCACCTTCTATTTCGATAATGTCACACTCTTCAAAGTCCTCATCTCTAACTTTTTCAGCTCTACTTTTAATGCTCCAAACAGGCATGATATTAGGTTTTTGATGTACTTCATCACTAATCATTAAAAATTGTTTCACATCTTTATTGGTTAAGCCAAATACAGCGTCTTCCTTTGCAACATCTTTAACGAATTCTTTTAAACGAATGTTATCTAAATCTGACATCAATTCATTCGAAGCCTTTACGATATTGATTAACTCACCATCTTTTTTTGATGTCGGATTCATTAATACTTCATCATTTTCATTAAACACATCATCAATTTCATAAGTTACAAAACGATCGATATCAAGTTTTTTTATTTTATCAAACTCAATACCTTCTTTATTAAAATAATTTTTAGCTTTTGCTTCATCTGTCCATGCAATAACGACATCTTTATCAGATACTGTTTGTCTAATTAAACGTTTTGATTTAGTCGCAATATAAAATACTTCATTAATTAAAATATCTTGATAAAATGAACTTTCTTTGTAAGACATACTAACACCTTCAATTCATTTATTATAATTACCTACCTATAAAATATAAATGACTGTATAGTTCTAGTCAATCAACGAATTTTACATTAGTTAATAAAGTAATAGTTAGCATTAATAATTATGACAATTCAAAAGATACTATAATTTCGCATTTCCACTATTTACAACTTCTACTCCCTTTTCAAACAACTAACTGTTAGCTAAATTCATGATTCTGCTGTAATTCTTGTAAAAATTGTTGTTCTAGTTTTTCAACTTCTGCTTTATGTTTCGCATGCCATATACATCCAAACCGTGATGCAACTGACTCATTATCATACCAATCACCATCATAGTATGATAATGGAAATAACACACCTTTGCGTACATATTTTAAAATTATATTAAAGAAATGTTGGTTGTCACATGGTGCAACATAACTGAAAAACTTGTGGTACCCTTCTTGTAGTATAGGTTCAAGCAATAGCATACTCGTTGAACCATTTTGTCTAAAATTCAAATCAATTGCAAAAACATCTCCATGTTCATCTAACAGTAAATCAAAACCAGCAACACCAAAATAACCGTTTGCAACACCAATTTCCATGATTTCTTGACCTGCTTGAATTACCTTTTCTGGTACATCTTTTGCATTTTCATTACCACTATAATAACCATAATCATCTGTAATTTGATCTGAAGTACCAATGTATCGAATACCTTCTTGCTCAGAATATGCAAATTGCACACAATAATTAGCAACCGCTTCTATTTTTTGTTCGATAATCATTGTATCCGTTTGGTCTTTAGCTTTTTCAATACGTTGCTTAGCTTTTGTTAAATCTGCTTCATTATAACAAATCATCACTCCATATCCGCCAGCCGTAGGTAAGTCATCCCCTGGCTTTAGTACAAATGGAAATTCCCAACTTGATACCGCTTCAGCAAATTCATTTATTTCAACAACTTCTCTTTTAGGTAGGTATTGATTATTCGTCCATTCCGGAATACGTGATTTATTATTTAGTGCCACAAACACATCTTTATCCAACGCATAATAATCTTTTGTCAGTATGTCATCCCCATGAATATACTGAAAATAAATTTTCTTATCTTCTTTTGTGGCTAGTGTTTTTAATGTTTGTTCATAACTTTTTTGATCTTTAAAACGAATGACATTGGTCGGCATTGATTTACCAACAGCTTCAAATAATAACGCTAATTTATCTGTTACACTGGCTTCATGCACAATCACCGGCATATGGTTCGCTATAATAAGTTCTCTACCAGTCAAAAAGTTTGATTGATGTTCTTCAGGTTCTAACCATGGATTAGAAATATAAGAAGGTCTAGATGTATAAACAATTTGTGTATCATAAAGATCACTCAACGTTAATTTAGGTCTTAGTGAGCGGTCGTTCTTCATTTTTTATGCCCCTTTATAAATTGATGTTGTTCGATAATTTCATCTAGTAATGCCTGATTTGAAATTAATTCTAATCCCATAAGTGCCAATATTTTCGCACCTCTAATCAATGCTTGGTCACCATGTGTACTTGCAGCTGCTTCTCTAAATCTATGTGTGTGTCCTACTAAATTTCGAGAACCTATTTTAATGTGCGGATGTATCGTTGGCACAATATGACTTACGTTACCCGTATCTGTCGAACCATAACCAAAGTCATCATCTATGACTGCTTCACCCATTTCTGTCGCATACTTAGCAAATAAATCATCTAACTTAGAAGACTTTATAAATTCATTGACGCCATTTTGAATAGGTCCAAATTTATAGTCACAACCTGTCTGAATAGCTGCACCTTTAGCAATTTGCCCCACCCGTTCAGTTAATTTATCCAATTCGTGACGTGATGTTGCGCGTGTGTAAAAACGAGCATGAGTAAAGTCAGGAATAATATTAGCTGCTTGACCCCCATCTAAAATCACACCATGCACACGTTGGCTACTTTTAATATGCTGACGCAATTGAGCTACACCATTAAAGTATGAAATCATTGCGTCTAAAGCATTTTTAGCTTCATCTGCATTTTCAGAGGCATGTGCGCTTTTACCATAGAATTTAATATCTAGCACGTCAACTGCAAGTGTATCAATCGTACGATATGTTTCATTCCCTGGATGAACCATCAATGCAACGTCTAAATCATCAATAATGCCTTCTTTCACATAAGTAGCTTTAGCACTTCCATTCTCTCCACCTTCTTCGGCAGGACAACCAAGAACGACAACTTTCCCTCCAATTTCGTGCAATAATTGTTTAAGTGCGATACCCGCAAATGTACTCGCTGTGCCGATAATATTATGTCCGCATGCATGTCCTAAACCTGGTAATGCATCATATTCTGCTAAAAAACCAATGGTTGGACCTGGCAATTTTGAATCGTAGGTTGCGATAAATCCTGTCGCATGACCAGCAATATTAGTTTCTACTTCAAAATCGTTCTGAATAAGTATTTCAGTCAATGTTCTCGAAGCAAAAATTTCTTCATTACCGAGTTCTGGTCTCTGATGAATTTGATGACTCAATTCCACGTATTGATACTTTTTATTTTCTATATAATCTAAAATTATTTGCTTATTTTCCATAAATGATTCACTTCCCCCTAAATCACTTAATTTCGCTCATATCTTTCATAGAAAGCATGAAATGAAGTGCAATAAGTAGTTGATTAAATAGGAATGGGACAGAAGTCAGATTTTCTAACAGTCCCTTTGACGTCCCACTCCGATAATGATGACTTAAATTGAAAAATTTACTTGAGCTGAAGCTCATACGTAAGTCTCACTAACTTAATGAATAAACAGCGAAACTTTGCATTTTCACTTCAGTCTTCTACTGCCAATTGAACAAGCATCTGAGACAACTATTTTTGTCTCAGTATTAAATGTACAAAACTTAAATTAATTACTACTTATTCTATCGGGTTTATTGGATTCTGTCATTAATTTTCTGAAATTTGTAAAAATAGCTTCAAGTCGTTATCTATTATAAATTCCCTAAATTGTAAATCATAGTCTGGATTGTTACAATAAGTTCATGATAATGATTAGGAGGATATATTATGCCAAAAATGAACGTTGAAAGTTTCAATTTAGACCATACAATTGTTGCTGCACCATTTGTTAGATTAGCTGGTAAAATGGAAGGTGCAAATGGCGATGTCATCCATAAATATGACATTCGTTTCAAACAGCCTAATAAAGAACATATGGAGATGCCAGGTTTGCATTCATTGGAACATTTAATGGCGGAGAATATTAGAAATCATTCGAATAAAGTTGTAGATATCAGTCCAATGGGTTGTCAGACTGGTTTTTACGTTTCATTTATCAATCATGATGATTATAATGATGTATTACACATTATTGAACAAACAATTCAAGATGTATTAAACGCGACTGAAGTGCCAGCATGTAATGAAGTGCAATGTGGTTGGGCTGCAAGCCATTCTTTAGAAGGTGCTAAAGAAATTGCACAAGCATTTTTAGACAAAAAATCCGAATGGCATGATATATATGGTGAAAATAAATAACCCTGCAACAAAGTATTCGCTGTAAAATTATTGAATAATAAAAAGAGATCGTACGCATTTATTATAAATGTACGATCTCTTTTTTATGATTATAATTTTTTAATTAATTTAATCATTAAAAATTGTAAAGGTATCCGTGTATACAAAACCCACTTAGGCAAATGATGCCCCGCCAAAGGAAGCTGTTTACGTGCCATATAGATATTTGCAGGTAATACTGCCCATAAAAATACAATTATGGAATACTTCAAAAAATTTGTAGGCTGTTTTATTAACAATAACAGACCGAATAACATTTCAATAACACCTGAAACTAAAACCGCAGCGGTTCTAAATGGTAAATAAGCTGGTACGATAGACCTGAAATTTCTTTCATGTGTAAAATGTAATATTCCTGCGCCACCAAATACAATTCCAAATAACAATCTTAAACATATCACTACTTTTCAATACCCATTTCTTTTAAGTAGCTTTTACCAAACTCTGGCATTTTCACACCAAAATTATCAGCAATCGTAGCGCCTAAAGAACTAAAAGTACTGTCTGTACTCAATTCATGATAATTGTTAATCTTCGGACTGAACATCAGAACTGGAATATATTCTCTCGTATGGTCCGTACCATCAGCCGTAGGGTCATTACCGTGATCTGCAGTAATAATCACTAAATCATCGTCTTGTAGTTGTTGCATTAGCTCAGGCAAACGCTCATCGAAATCTTTAATCGCTTGGGCATAACCAGGTTTGTCACGACGATGTCCATATAGCGCATCGAAATCAACAAGATTTAAAAAACTCATGCCTGTAAAATCACGTTGTACAGTTTCAATTAACTTATCCATGCCATCCATGTTATCTTTTGTACGAATTGATTCAGTTACACCTTCACCATCGAAGATATCATTAATTTTACCTAAGGCAATCACGTCATAACCGCCGTCTTGCAGTGCATTCATAACCGTTTTACCAAAAGGTTTCAAAGCATAATCGTGACGATTCGAAGTACGTTTAAACGCACCAGGTTCACCAACATAAGGTCGTGCAATAATTCTACCAATTAAATATTTTGGATCCTTAGTAAGTACTCTAACCTTTTCACAAATATCGTATAATTCTTCTAATGGAATAACATCTTCATGTGCAGCAATTTGAAGCACAGGATCGGCAGACGTATAGACAATTAAGTCCCCAGTCTTCATTTGATGTTCGCCCCATTCATCAATAATTTGTGTACCTGAAGCTGGACGGTTAGCAACAACTTTACGACCCGTCATTGTTTCAATTTCTTTAACAAGTTCTTCAGGGAATCCATCAGGATACACCTTAAATGGTTGCATGATATTAAGACCCATGATTTCCCAATGTCCTGTCATCGTATCTTTTCCAACTGAAGCTTCACTTAATTTTGTATAAAAGGCTTGTGGTGCTTCAACACGGTCTATCACAGGAAGCGGTGCTATATTACCGAGTCCTAATTTTTCAAGATTAGGTAATGATTGTTCAAACCCTTCGAGTGTATGTTTCAATGTATGACTGCCTTCATCATTGAATGCTTTTGCATCAGGTCCTTCCCCAATACCTACTGAATCCATTACAATCAAATGCACACGTTTAAATGGTGTAGTCATAATATTCTCTCCTATTCAGTAATAATTTTATGAATCAATGTTGGTGCGTCACCTGACTCACTGATTGTTATACTTTGTAAAAGCTTCGCCTTCACGTCATCAATTTGTTCTTGATTACTGTGAATTGTCAATAATGATTCGCCTGCATTTACTTTGTCGCCCACTTTTTTATGCAGTTCAAGTCCAACACTTAAATCAATGTCATCTTCTTTCGTTTGTCTTCCAGCACCAAGCATCATAGAAGCAACACCTACTTCGTTAGCAATAATCTCAGTGATAACGCCGGACGATTCTGCAAGTAATTCAGTTTGATATTTTGCTTGAGGTAATTTAGAGACATCGTCGACAACAGATCCATCACCATCTTGATTTTCTAAAAACGTTCTGAACGTTTCTAATGCCGAACCATTTTCAATGGCACGTTTTAATAAATTACGCGCTTCATCTAAATCATTTGCCTTACCACCAACAACAACCATTTGTGAACCTAATGTCATAACTAATTCCGTGAGGTCTTCTGGTCCTTTGCCTTGTAACGTTTCTATTGCTTCTTTAACTTCAAGTGCGTTACCAATTGCATTGCCAAGTGGTTGTCCCATATCTGAAATAATTGCCATCGTATTTCTGCCAACATTATTACCGATACGAACCATTGCATGTGCTAACGCTTCTGCGTCCTCAATTGTTTTCATAAACGCACCGTTACCCGTCTTAACATCTAAAACAATAGCATCGGCACCCGCAGCAATTTTTTTACTCATAATAGATGAAGCAATCAACGGAATCGAGTTTACAGTGCCTGTAACATCACGTAATCCGTATAATTTCTTATCTGCAGGTGTAAGGTTTCCCGTTTGACCAATAACAGCAACTTTCGCTTCATTGACTAATTGAACGAACTTGTCTTCGGTGATTTCTACATGGAACCCTTCAACAGATTCCAGCTTGTCTATCGTACCGCCCGTATGACCAAGTCCACGTCCACTCATTTTCGCTACTGGCACACCTACAGCTGCAACTAAAGGTGCAAGCACTAACGTCGTTGTATCACCAACACCACCTGTAGAATGCTTATCTACCTTGATACCGTTGATATTTGATAAATCAATAACATCTCCCGAATTTACCATCGCCATAGTTAAAGCAGCACGTTCATCATCATTCATATCTTGAAAATAAATCGCCATCGCTAAACTGGATGCCTGATAATCTGGAATGTCTCCGTTTGTATAACCAGTGATAAAGAATTCAATCTCCTCTTGTGTTAAAGCTTGACCATCACGTTTCTTTTCAATAATATCTACCATTCTCATGTGAGTTGGCCTCCCCTATTTTCAAATAAAATGTAAAATCCATTCCGAGTAGTGTTCATCTTTTATTAATAGTCAGAGTTACTTTCAAGCCCTTGAATAATTTGCACACCGGCACTTGCACCGATACGCGTTGCACCTGCTTCAAGCATTTGGTTGAAGTCTTCAAGGTTTCTTACACCACCTGAAGCTTTCACTTCTAAAGCATCTCCAACAGTTTCTTTCATTAGTTTCACATCTTCCGGTGTAGCGCCTCCACCAGCAAAACCTGTAGAAGTTTTAACGAAATCTGCGCCTGCTGCTTTACTTAATTCACATGCTTTGACTTTCTCTTCATCCGTTAATAAACATGTTTCAATAATCACCTTCACAGTTTTTCCATTAGCAGCACCAACGACGCCTTCAATATCTTTTTGTACATCTTCAAAACGACCATCTTTTAATGCGCCAACATTGATAACCATATCTAATTCTGAAGCACCATTTTTCACTGCATCTTCGACCTCAAACATTTTTGTTTCAGTAGTGGAAGCCCCTAATGGAAAACCAATAACTGTACAAACTAATACTTCAGATTCTTTTAATTGTTGTGCAGCATATTTAATATGCGTTGGATTAATACAGATTGATTTAAAATTAAATTCCTTTGCTTCTTCAATAATTTTATCAATTTGCGCTCTTGTTGCGTCCGGTTTAAGTAATGTATGATCTATATATTTTGCATAATTCATATTAAATCCTCCTAATTTTTATCTATATTAGTATGATGTTATATTCCACTTATAATTATATAGTAAAATTAAATTCATATCTTTATAAATATTCTCTCTTTACTTCTATACTACAAAAATTCGCAAAAATAATAAACAAATGTTATCTTTAATTTGATAAAGAATTTAAAGGAGAAGATGATTATGACAAAAGCAACACCTCATATTCAACCTAATGGTAAAAAAATTGCAAAGACTGTATTAATGCCTGGCGATCCACTTCGTGCAAAATATATTGCCGATAACTATTTAGAAAATGTTGAACAATTCAATGAAGTCCGTAATATGTTTGGTTACACAGGCACATACAATGGTAAAGAAGTTTCTGTTATGGGTTCAGGAATGGGACTTCCAAGTATTGGTATTTACTCATACGAGCTTTACAACTTCTTCGATGTAGATACGATTATTCGTATAGGCTCTTGTGGTGCATTACAAGAAGACGTCAACTTATACGACATCATTATTGCACAAGGTGCATCTACAAACTCTAGTTATGTAGAACAGTACAATATTCCTGGTCACTATGCACCATTAGCAGACTTCGATTTAATATTAAAAGCTAAACAAAAAGCTGATGATATCGGAGCAACTACACACGTAGGTAATGTACTTTCTTCAGATACATTCTACAATGCCGATTCAACATTTAATGAAAGATGGCAACGTATGGGTATTTTAGGTATTGAAATGGAATCAGCAGCATTATACTTAAATGCAACTTATGCTAATAAAAAAGCATTAGGTATCTTTACAGTTAGTGACCATATTCTACGTGATGAAGCAACAACTGCCGAAGAACGCCAAAACTCATTTACTCAAATGATGGAAGTTGCGTTAGAAATTGCTGAATAATCTTTAACTAATTATAATTTGATATGTAATAAGCCCCTACCTTTTATGTCACTACTTTATAAAGGTGGGGGCTATTTCATTTTTAAATTACTTAAGTAACATGTTTCGTTAAATGTGCATAGTATGATACATATTGCTCATTACTATTAAAAATCTCCACTTAGTTCTATAGACACCTAGGAGAACACATGAATTCATTACTATTTGTGTTGAATTTAGGCACAAAATTTTGCTACAAAAAAACTGTCAACAAAGCTATGAACTTTGTCGACAGTCTGAATTTATGGAATAGTATCTGAAAAATTTTATCTATTTTAAGTAAGTCTTATTTACCTAAATATGATTTCAACATCCAATTATGTTTATCAATGCTTGTTTGCATACCGATAAACATATCTTCTGTTACATCATCTTCTGCGTTTGAAGCAACTTCAATTGCTTCTTCTAACTGTTTAGAAACATTATCAAAGTCATGCGTTAATTCTTCAACCATTTCTTCAGCTTTGTAGCCTTTGCCCGCTTCTTTGATAATTGAAAGCTCTAAACTTTCTTTTAATGTTGCCACTGGATTACCACCAGCCGCTAATATACGCTCAGCTAGATCATCTATATATTGACTTGCTTCATCATATAATTCTTCAAATTTAGTGTGTAGTGAGAAGAAATTAGGTCCTTTTACATACCAATGAAAATTGTGTAATTTGGTGAATGCAACTGTCCAGTTTGCTACTTGTTGATTTAAAACTTTTACTACTTCTTCATTACTTTTTGCCATGTAAATCTCTCCTTCAAAATTGATATTATCATTGAATGACAATTCAAATCCTTGATTACATTAATTATTATATAATAATTATTATAATCTGTAAAGCGAAACAGCACCCTAAATTATAATTATTTTAATCTGCATCGCCAATCAATGACCCATCTATATTATAACAAATCCCCCTTATATGATTCTAGGTCTATGCTATATGGCATAGCTCCTTGCGCACCTAATCCAGTAACTGAGAAACTTCCTGCTAAATTTGCAAATTTCACTGCTTCTTCTAAAGATTTATTTTCATTTAATGCAACTGCGAGTGCACCATTAAATGTATCTCCCGCACCTGTCGTATCAACAACTTTTTTTTCATATCCAGGAATGAGCTGTTGTGATTCACTATAAAAAAGCGCGCCCTTTGCACCTTGTGTGATTATTAATTTACGTGGATAGGATTCAAGTGCTTGTTCTACACGACCTTCAAACAACAAATCACTTTCTATTTCATTTGGTGTAAGCCATGTTACTTTATCAATAATTTCTTGTGCTATTTTGCGATATGGTGCCGGATTCAAAATGACCCTCATGTCGTTATTCGTCGCATAATCCACTACTGCTTTAATTGTTTCTTCTGGTATTTCATGTTGTAAAACGATGATATCGCCTTTCGCAAAATGTTCAAGTTTAGGTAATACTTTGTCAGGTGTTACTTGATTATTGGCTGCAGGGACAACAATGATACGATTATCGTTATCATATAATGTGATATGCGCTGTTCCAGATTTTTCATTTTCAATAGTATCCATAAACGTAGTATCAACATTATTTTTATTTAAATTATCAATAATCGCCTTTCCGTTATCGTCATCACCTACTGCACCAATCATATACACGTTGTCACTTAGACGTGCAGCTGCAACTGCTTGATTTGCACCTTTACCACCTGGATTAGTGAAGAACGTATTCCCCATTACTGTTTCTCCAGCATTAGGTAAAATATCTGTTTTAACTACTAAATCAATTGAAGCACTTCCAATTACTATTATATTTCCCATGTTTATTTCCTCCATATTTTCCGTAAAAAATCAGTTATCAATGAAAAATGATTGCTCATAATCATTAGGTTTATGCCAATGTGTTTTCCACATATGATTTCTATTATCCGCAAACAATTGATATCCAAAATCTCTCAATACTTTCGGTGTTAGATGTAATAAAATACCTAGCCATTTATAATTTGTTAAAGATGTAATTAATCTCGCAATCGCATCTGATTTAAATTTCAAAGTGTCGCCTTCTTGCAGTATCACACTGTCAATTTGACGCGCTTCAGGATAGTTTTCCATTAAATGTTGCGCTGACTCACCTTGTAATGTCGCAAATTGATAACGTGTTGAAAGTCCGTTTTGAATTAACCAAATTGCATAATTGTAACAATACACACAATTTCCATCATAATAAATAATTGGCATAGCCAACACTCCTTATATTATATATTCATTTATTAATTATAATTTTATATTTGTTCTTAATCTATTATATCCCATTTCAAACAAAATAAATCATTTGTTTACTTTCCAATTTAGAAATTTAAGATAGCAACCCTAGTTTAAGACAGAATTCATAGAAAAGACAAAAAAACTGTCAACAAAGTTATAGTCTTTGCCGACAGTTTGATTGTCTACTTATCAATTATAGTTAGTCTTGATTCACTTTTACAATTCTTGTATATTTCAAAAATTGCTCTGTATATTTTTCTTTAATATCATTTAACGTATCATATGTTACGCCTATGATATGCCAATTAGGATTAAAGTGATAAAACGAGTCTTTTTTCCTAGACCATTTTACCATAGAACCATCTTTATTATAGCGTGGAAGTGTAACTTCATATCCTTCTAAGACATTTATAAAAGTTTGGAATATATCAGGATCAATGCGATTAAAATTATCAATCACTAAATATTGTTTGTCTTTACGTGGCATTAGCTTAGTAATGAATCCCTCTCTATAATACAGTGCGCCAGTTTCATTTGGTAAATATTTACCATATAACATATCCTCAGTGAAATCTGGGTGACCAGAAGTAATCACAGGATTCGCATTCGTTTTTTGTAATAAGTCTTCGGCTGCTTTCAAACCTTCACCTTTATCGACAACCAATAAAATAAATGGTTTTAATTCTTCAGACGATTGCTCGATCATTTGATCACTTTGAACAGCCTCAAATTGTGGCTTCATGCCATCATTGGTACTCATTTCCAAAATTGATTCAAATTGAGTTTTTGACATACTTGCAATCGCTTGTTTTGCATTTTCTTGTAAAAAATAAAGATTTTTAAGCTTCGGATGTTTATTAAGTGTACTCAATGATACAGGTTCTATTTCTCGTTCAAAATATACCTCAATTGCAGTACTATTGGTTCTACCAGGAATCGGTGTTTTTTCGTGAATATGCTTACTTACTTCACCCACTCCGATGACAGATTGCTCTCGTTTCTTATTATAAAAAACGATTTGGTCACCAATTTCAAGTTGTGTATAAAAATGATAACCATTTCTTTTTATACCGTTATATGTGTGCGTATAAATTGTATTATACGATCCTGTTTCAAATTCTTGTTCTTCTGACACAAAGAAGTACCTTGGAATTTTGGTTTCCCCTTTACCTAAGCTCACGATAAGATCAAATTCTTCTTGCGTGATTTGATTGAACAACGTTTCCTTCATATTACTCATTCTAAATTCAAGTTGTTCGCTGCGTTTTAAATATTCTGCTGTTAAAGGTATCAATTGTGATTGTAATTGAAAATGCACACGAATTTTATTTTGAGCACCTGTTTGAACACTCGTAATTTCTCCATATCCTAATAAGCCAGTATCCATTTGTACTTGGTAAAAGATTACTCGATCTCCCGCTTTGGCTTGTTTGAAAGAACGAAAGCCTTGTGACGGATTAAATTGAGCACCTGATTCAAATAAAGTGGTTTGCCCCACCATTGGTTCATTATGGTTCCAACGATTATAACCGCAGTTTAACCAAAAATAATTTGTTTCCTCTGCCATTTAGATACTCCTTATCTCATAAAAATTCTATTCTTTCATTATATGCAAAATCAACATATAGAACAAACATTACCATAAGTTGATTAACTTCATTGTAATTAAACTAGTAATAATAACTACGACCCATGTCGCTAATCCAAGCATTATTGGTTTCAAACCTGCTTGTCTGAATTGCTTGAAATCGACATTCAAACCGATACCTGCCATTGCCATTGTAATTAAAAACATCGATAATTGCTGAAATATATGAATTACTGAAGATGGAAAATTAAAAATCGTGCTGATTATCGATGCGATGACAAACCATACAATAAACCACGGGAAGATTTTTGCGATAGATGTATGCGTTTGTTGTGCGCGTTCTTTTCGAATCGTTCTGTATGTAAAAAATAAAACAACTGGGACTATCATCAACGTACGTGTCAACTTAACTATTGCACCCGTTTCTAATGCTGTATTACCATAGTTAGATGTTGCTGCGATGACACTTGATGTATCATTAATCGCTGTACCACCAAAATATCCAAATGTAGTTTGTCCCATTTGCAGGATATGTCCAAGTGGTGGAAAGATAAATACAGCTATCAGGTTAAATAAGAAAATCGTTGAAATTGCAAAGGCAACCTCACTTTCCTTCGCTTTGATTACAGGACTTGTTGCTGCAATCGCTGAACCTCCACATATCGAAGTACCTACACCAATTAAAATACTCAGATGCTCATCAATATTAAAAATTTTCATGAGTATAAACACGATAATAAACGCCGCAAATAAAGTTATCAGTATAATTGGTAGTGACTTCCAACCAATGGAACCTATAGACTGAAAACTCAATGTAAATCCTAGGACAATAATGCTATAGTGTAATATTTTTTTACTACTAAATTTTATACCTGCTTCATATCTTTTGGGAATTGTAATTAAATTATTAATGATGATACCAATAACAATTGCAAATATAGCTCCCCCAATTACAGGAAATTTGCTCCCTAGAATAGTAGCTACCATTGCAATAATTAAAGTCATCATAAGACCCCTTACTTTTTCCAATGTTGGCACCCCCAATTTACATATTATTTTACCATAATTTCCAATTGATTTATTGTGAATATTAAGCAGTCCACAACTATTCTTAGAGTGGTGTAACCTTCTTGCTCCCCTACTAAACCAAAAAAAAAGTATCATTTACTATAAAGTAAAGATACTGAGTTGATACTATCCATTCGTTATTGTGCGATAGTTAAGGCACCCATAATTGGCATAAAGTTAATTAAAACGCCACCTAACTTTAGCATAGGACTGATTTCTTTATCAGGTATGGTAATTAATGCTGCGATAATACCTATCGACCCGAGAATAATTGGAACTGTTACAGAAGGAAATATTTCAATTTTTAAAAATATACCTGCCCCTGCTAATAATCCACAAATTAATGAGACATATAAAAATTTATACATGTTAAAGCACTCCATTTTTCTGTCTATAAATAACTAATAATTAGCTCATAATCACCTTCAAAAATTGTATCTAAATCATCAGAAGTGAGAATAAAATTCTGTCCTTGTTTCAAATCAAATACTGCACCATCAATAATAACTTGTCCTTCACCTTTAAGTACGGATACGAGTACAAATTCTCTTGGTTTCATATAGTTTAGTGTACCCGAAATATCCCATTTCACTATAGTAAAGAAGTCGTTCGATACAAGTTGTGTGCGCTTATGGTTTTCTATAATTTCAGTATCAGTTGGTATATTGATATTTTCATTTGCAATCTCGATAACTTCTTTCGCTTTACTCGTACTCAACTCACGTTTTTCTCCAGAAGCATGAATTCTATCATAATCAAACAAGCGATACGTAACATCTGAAGATTGCATTGTTTCATAAACGAGAACACCTGCACCTATAGAATGTATTGTGCCAGCTGGAATAAAATAAAACTCACCTGGTTTAACTTTCACTCTATTAAATAACGTATCATAATCTTGTTCATTGATTTTATCCAAAGCAATTTCTTTGGAATCTGTATTCAATCCATAGATAATTTCAGCATCTATAATATACCAACATTCTGACTTGCCATATTGGCCTTCTTCATTTTCATAGGCATAAGCATCATCAGGATGTACATGTACCGACAAGGATGACTTAGCATCTACTATTTTCGTCATTAATGGAAATTCTTGGCTCGGAAAATCACCAAATAATTCACGATGATTATCCCAAACTTGATCTAATGTTTGCCCTTGAAATGGCTCATTTAAAATTTCACATCTTCCATTTGGATGCGCTGAAATACCCCAAACTTCTCCAATCGTATCACTAGGTAAATCATATCCAAAATCTTTTAATCGATTGCCACCCCATATTTTTTCATGGAACACTGGCTTTACAAATAACGGCATGCATCGCACCTCCAAATTCTAAAGTTGTTAATATTAATCTTTATTTATTATTGTCTCTTATTTTTATATGAGTGATTTAAATTTATAATTATGCATTGATTTTATTACTAGTATGATTGTAACACATTACTATACTAAGTATAAGTGACTACAAATCTATAAAATCTCTTCTTATTATATCAATGCTGATTTTGAATTGGTAGTTCAAAATAAATAACGCATAACATGATACATCATTAAATAGCAAAATTATTTGATTGATGTAAATTTTTAATGTTTCCCCTATTGCAAAATTCTATGTTTTAATTTTATAATTAAGTATAGTGTTTTTTACAAAACGCTGTCTGTTTTTACATATAAGGTAATGTATTAATTATGATAATTTGTAACTGCTGATTACTTTTACAAATTTAAAAATTTGCAAAGAAGTCCAAACTACTGAAGGTTTGGGCTTTTTATTGTCCATTATATTATATACTACGTTAACATAAAAACGCCTTTTCACCCGATGTGTAGCTCTAAAGTATCCTCACATTCTACTCTAGAATCAGTCACACATTTTATGAAAAAGCGTTTTTGCCTATTATTTATTGCTCTTTAAAATTTGCTAAAATAGTGTCTTTCACTTCTAATAAATGATGCTGCATTGTTTCAACAGCTACATCTCGATCTTGAGCTAAAATAGCATGATATATTTTTTCATGATCTTCTAGTAGTTTATGCATTGTTTTTTCCTTATTATAGATAAACAGCTTTCTAGTTTCTTTCATCGAGTCACGGATTAATTCAGCAATATTATTTAAAAGTTCCACTAATAATGAATTCTGTGCAGCCTTAGCAATTGCTAAATGAAAATCCAAATCGGCCTTCTCACCAGATGTTCCGTCTGTAATTGCTTCACCCATTTCCTTCAAAGCTGTTCTTAAATCTACTAAATCATTTTCATCACGTTTTAACGATGCGTTAGCTACGGTTGCACTTTCAACAATTTCTCTTAATTCCAACAACTCTGTGATTTGATTTACAGATGTAAACTTATCACCAAATTCGAAAAAAGTAGGTTCTTTTTGTTTAATAAACGTTCCGTAACCCTGTTTAACTTCAATAATACCAATGGTTCTTAATGCGTTAAGTGCTTCTCTTACAGAAGCAACACTTACACCATATTCCTTACTTAACTTCTGTATAGATGGAAGTTTATCGCCCACTTGATAAACATCCGTTCTAATACGTTCCAAAATGATATCCGCTACTTGCTCATATATTTTTGTATTCGAAATTTTCATGTTAACCCCCAAAGATATCTACTATTATAACAAATTTTCACTATAATAGGTCCTGTAGTTTTATGACGTTCTACCGTTGTAGAAATTCAATAAGGTTATTTATGAAATTGGGCAACTGCATCTGCTATTGGTAAATCACCACTAACTACTTGGAATTCGCTATTAGTACCATCTTTCTTGGATAGTACTATTTTTATCACGGTAGCGACATCTTGTCTTGGAATAGATCCACCACCTGTAATCTTCTCGGCTAGTTCAACATTCCCTGTACCCTGTTCATCCAACAAGGCGCCTGGATGTATAATCGTATAAGTTACATTTGCTTTTTTTAAATATTCATCTGCATAATGCTTTGCAATCGTATATGGTTTCAAGTCTCCACTAGCATCAAATGCACTACGATCAGAATCAAATGTTGAAATCATAACGTAATGTTTTATACCACTCGCTTCACTAGCTTTTATTGTTTTGATAGCACCATCTAAATCTACGGTTATTGTTTTATCAGCACTTGTATTGCCTCCGGATCCAACAGAAAATACAACCTTATCAAAGCCTTTAAATTTTTCAGTAAGTGTTGCAATATCATCCGCTTCAACGTCTATTAGTAAACTATCGATACCTTCATTTTCAAATGATTGTACTTGAGACGTTTTCCTTACTCCTGCGACAAAATCATCACCACTTGCTTGTAGTTGTTTTACTAAATGCTTGCCAATGCCACCATTTGCTCCAATAATTAATGTGCGCATCTAAAAAGCCCCCCTATTTATTATCATTTTCTAAGTCATTACCACTTTTAATCATTATTAAAACAAGCAATATAAGTGATTGACATCTTTAAGCAAACATATTAATATATGAATAAATGTTCATATATTAATATAGAAGAGAGGTTAAGCAGTTGGAACCATCCTTAAATTTACAAACACTGGATCATGTAACTGATATTTTCAAAGCATTGAGCGATGGGAATCGTATACGAATCATGCACTTATTAATACAACAAGAGTGTAGTGTTGGTCATATTGCGCATACTTTAGAATTAAGCCAGTCAAATGTCTCTCACCAATTACGGATTCTGAAACAATCACATTTGGTTAAGGCAAAACGCAATGGTCAATCTATGATTTATTCAATAGATGATACACACGTTACAACTTTATTGATTCAAGCTATCCATCATGCTGAACATAAACAAACACTGAAAGGCGGACGTTAATATGTCAGAACATCATAACCATAGCCACGCACATGGCCACGCACATGGCCACGTACACACGAACAACAAGAAAATTTTACTTATTAGCTTTATAATTATTGGTGCCTTTATGATTGTCGAAATTATTGGTGGGTTTTTGGCCAATAGTTTGGCATTACTTTCAGATGGTTTACACATGTTTAGTGATACAATTTCTTTAGGAGTAGCATTACTTGCCTTTATCTATGCTGAAAAACATGCTAACAAACATAAAACATTCGGATATAAACGTTTTGAAATATTAGCTGCCTTATTCAATGGTATTACCCTTTTTGTTATTGGTATTATAATTATTATTGAAGCAATTGGCCGATTTTTTAATCCTGTAGATGTTCAATCTACTGAAATGTTTATTATTAGTGTCATAGGACTCATTGTAAATATCGTAGTTGCCTCATTAATGTTTAAAGGTGGCGATACATCTCATAATATTAATATGCGTGGTGCGTTTCTTCATGTAATGGGAGATTTACTTGGTTCTGTTGGTGCTATTATAGCAGCAATACTTATTTGGACACTCAATTTAACAATTGCAGACCCTATTGCAAGCATCATTGTTTCATTACTAATCATTAAAAGTAGCTGGGGGATCACAAAATCTTCACTTAATATTTTGATGGAAGGTACACCTACAGATGTCGATTTAAATAAAGTTGTTTCAGCTATTACTGAAGAGCAAGACATTCAAAGCGTACATGATTGCCACATCTGGACAATTTCTAATGAGATGAATGCTTTGAGTTGTCACGCCGTGGTACCACATCAAATGACAGTGGAACAAGGTGAACACTTGTTAAACAAATTAGAACACAAACTGCAACACTTAAACATTCAACATATGACGATTCAATTAGAAACAAATGCACACCAACACGAAAATGATACACTTTGTGCTTCAATTTATAAAAAACATGAACATCATCACGCTCATAATCACTAAGAACTATTAACTAGTACATTGCCACAAAAAAAGCTGATTGCTTTCTAAATATAGAAAAAAATCAGCTTTTACTTCATATTAGTCTTTATTATAATTATAAAAATTTATCAAATATCAGTGATTTTGCCGGTACTTGTTTTTCATCAAATCCTCTTATAAATTCTTCGTTATCATAAGGAATTTTTACGCGCTCTATAGAAAATTCATTTTCATCAATCGTAACAATCCCATAAACTGCATATTTGCCATTATTAAGCCCAACAGATCCAGGATTGAAATATATTGTAGATTTATCATCAAACAAATGCACTGTATGATTATGACCAAATACGATTAAATCTGCCTCTTTGTCTTGAAACAACGTCTTCATATTCTCTTCATTAGGTTCAACAATTGGACTATATGGTTGACCATCAATCGGCGTCTCTAAGTGATCGTTTGGTATCTCATAGTGAATAAATAATAACTTCTTATTATTACATGTCTTTTCAATAACACGTGGTAATGCATTCAACCTATCATAATAATCTTCATCAAGATGACTTTCTATCCATTGGTGATGTTCATAAAATTTATCCTTTAAGTCTTCAGGGTAAGGCGTATCATTTACGATTGACATGACCGCTTCATCATGATTTCCTGCAATGATTTCCATGTCATCTCTATCAAAGATTTCATCCAACACTTTATTCGTCTCATGCCCAACGCCAATGTTATCACCAAGATTTATAATTTTATTGATATCTGCTCTTCTATCAATATCATCCAACACTGTTTCCAATGCGTCAAAATTGCCATGAACATCAGTAATAATTGCAAATTTCATGATGATTTCTCCTTTCACCTTTTCTCATTAGGACATTTTAACATTTTATAGCGATTTTGCTACCTATTTATTTTAAAATCTTCAATTTTTTGATATCGTATGTTTATCACTAAAAAGGAGTGCTTAAAATTTGTTCAATTTTCATAAATTAGCATTATCAAATGCAAAACCGCAAAATGCTAAAATTTTACTATTTACAATTGTAAGTTTCATTATATTATTCGCATTGACCGTATTAACGTTCATGCCTGTACAACTAGCGATGTATAAAGTTATGGTGGCCTCAGCAATGCAACAACCAATGGGAGGCATAATATTCTTAGTTGTTCTTGCAATACTCATACCAATATTGGTATTTGTATTAGTAGGATATCCATTGATTGCTGGAACTATCTACACAATAGATAATGCTATCAATAAAGATAAATCTACATTCAGTGATTTATTCTCTATATTTAAAAAAGGAAAATACTTAAAAGCTATCAAATTAGCTTTAATTACTTTAATATTTATTCTTCTTTTATTAGTACTAAATATTTTAGTATCTAAAGTACTTAATCTTGGTCTCGTTCAATTATTCTCAGCACTTCAGGGGCCATTAAGCAGTACAGATCACGCGTTAGGTTATTCACTAACGCTCCAAATTGTTGCAGCTACACTTATATTGTTCATTCAATCATTCTTATATTGGTTCTTTGCAATTCTTATTGTGAACTATACACTAGCATTTGTGAAAGAACCTAGCAATGGTGCTTGGACTTCTGTGAAACGTGGATTCAAAGGAATTAAAAATGGTAAAAAAACATGGTTCAAATTCTACCTCGGTTTATTACTATTAAACTTAATCGTGATTATCCTTGCTAATCCAGTTAGTCAATTAGTATCTATATTTACTGGTAGCATTTCTCAAACTGTTGCCCTAACCATTATAAATATTGTTACAATCATAGTAATCATAATTAGATTAGCGATTTACTATATTAACTTATTAGCCATTATTCAATATTACAATCGTGATGGTGAAAAGATTGAAAATGCTCAAACTAAATCAAAAAGTTCACGCTCTAAAGCTTCAAAAGTAAAAAACAGTGTGAAACATGATACTGAAAAATCAAAATCAACAACTCATGATAAAGCTGAACATTTGAAAGCTGAAGCATCAAAGACTAAAGACAGCATTACAAAACAAGACAAATAAATAAAAAATTATAGTCAAACAAAACAAGCGGAGACACTTCTAATGTCCCCGCTTGTTTTTTGATTATACTAATTTAAAAAATGTTCTTTTAAATAGTTCGCCGCACCATTTTCTTCATTCGTCAGTGACGTAACATCTTTTGCTAAGGCTTGAATTTCTGGTCTCGCATTTTTCATTGCTACAGTATGATGTCCAAATGCAAACATCGCTCTGTCATTATCACTGTCACCAATGACTAATGTTTGCTCCTGCTTTATACCAAAATGTTCAATCATTTCTTTAATTCCTGTTCCCTTATCAATCTTGTATGCCATCGTTTCAGCGTTACAACGCGATGAATTAGAAACACTAATTTGGAGATCTTGCTGCTCCGACTTTAATTGTTCTCTGAAATCGGCAATTTTATCGATATCTGGTGAGAATAAATATATTTTTGAAAATGAAGTATCAGGAATGGATGATTCCCAATCAACCTTATCTATTAGTGATGCTTTACGTGAAGACCACTCAGAATCACCGACATTTTCAGGAGGATACTTTGCTTCAAATAATTCACGCGCCCACGGTTCATCTTCTTTAAGCACGATACGATTGCTATCAAATGGAAATACTTCATAATAGATTTCTTGCTGTTGTGCGCGTTCAACAACTTTTTCAACAGTATTAAAAGCTAAGCTATGTTTAAAAAGCACTTCTTCCTGTACCGTACCTAAAGTGCCATTAGAACTAATAATACCGTCTACCTCAAATGAATCAGGTACTAGATAATGTATTTCATTATGTGCACGACCCGTAGCTAGAAACACTTTGTAACCTTTATCTCTGAGTTGTTGAATTACTTCTGCGGTTTCTTCATCAACGCGATTGTCTTTATGTAATATCGTTCCATCCATATCTAAAAATATTGCTTTAATATTATCCATTTATAAACCCTCCATCAATCTTGTCGCCTTAAATTATGTCATTATCTTCGCCATTGTGCAACGCATTACTGTTTGATAAATAATGAATAACGCTGATTCTGATACGTTACGTTAACATCTCTATTAAAAAATGAACTTAACATGTCACTGTTGATTATATTTTCAATTGCTCCATTTTTATAACAATATCCATCTTTTAATAAAAATCCTCGAGTTATATCTTGCGTTATTTCTTCAATAAAATGTGTCACATAAATCACAGCAAGATTTGGTTGCTGTTGATACAATTGATGTAATGCTTGTAGCAAATCTTCACGTGCGATGAAATCTAACCCAGATGCTGGTTCATCTAATATAAGCAATTTCGGGTCACCCATAAGCGCTCTAGCAATTAACACTTTTTGACGTTCTCCAGTCGAAAGGTAGCCGTAATATTGATTTTCAAATGCTTGCATACCCATCTGTTCTAGGTAATATTGTGCCATTTCGACATGATGTTGTTCTACCTCTTTAAATACACCTATAGATTTAAATATACCGCTTATTACAACATCTCTAACTATTTCTCCATCTTGAAAACGATCCATCAAACTATTAGAAACAAACCCGATATGATCTCTTACTGCTTCAGCAGAATAACCTACTTTTCCTGGTTGCATTCCAAAAAGTGTTAAATTTCCGGAAGTATGTGGTTCATATGCATTAAGAATATTTAGCAATGTTGTTTTCCCCGCACCATTCAAGCCATACAACATCCATTTTTCACCTTCGCTTACTTGCCAGCTTACCTTATTTATAATATCTTTGCCTTGTTTTCTACGAGAAATATTGTTTAAATCAATTAACATATTTTACCCCCTTTACCGGCATCGACAATCACACAGTTTCTACTTGTTCTATTGAATTTACTTATTTTGCCTAAATATTTTTTCTAATGACTTTCCTTTAGCAAGTTCATCAATCATCTTATCTAAATATCTAATTTCTTTCATAACCGATTCATCCATGTCTTCAACACGTATGCCGCATATAACGCCTGTGACTTTAGTTCTATCAGGGTTGAGTTGAGGCGCCTGTGTGATAAAGGTTTCATAATCGGTGCCATCTTCTACTATTTGATTTAATTGTGCTTGTGAATAGCCTGTCATCCAACGAATAATTTCATCTGCTTCAGCCTTTGTTCTATCCTTTTTCTCAACTTTTTTAATTAATAAGTCGTATACCTTTCCAAATGCCATAGTATAAATTTTAGGTTTAGTCATATAATTAGCCTCCCAATGAAAGTTTTTTCATACATGCATTCATCATAATAAACCTTGCTTATGTTTAACAATATTTTGTTCTTTATTTCTAAAAAAAGAGTAGTATAGGCATCAAATTCTCATTTGATACCTATAACTACTCTTAAACTAGAACAGTACTTTATTATTCAACTGTTACTGATTTTGCTAAGTTACGTGGTTTATCCACATCTAAGTCTCTGTGTAACGCTGCATAGTAAGAAATTAATTGTAATGCAACTACTGAAACAAGCGGTGTTAATAATTCATGAACGTGAGGAATCACATATGAATCTCCCTCTTTATTTAAGCCGTCCATTGAAATTATACATGGATGCGCGCCACGTGCTACAACTTCCTTAACATTACCACGGATAGATAAGTTTACTTTTTCTTGAGTCGCAAGTGCAATGACTGGCGTACCTTCTTCGATTAGAGCAATCGTACCGTGTTTTAATTCACCACCAGCAAATCCTTCTGCTTGAATGTATGAAATTTCTTTCAGTTTTAATGCACCTTCTAAACTTACATTGTAATCGCCTGTACGACCAATAAAGAATGCATTACGTGTCGTTCTTAAGAAATCAGTAGCGATTTGCTCCATTATATCTGCATCATCAACGATTGACTCAATTGCAGTTGTCACTTTCGCTAATTCACGTAATAAACTTACATCAACGTCTTTACCGTGCTCTTTAGCAACGATTTGTGACAAGATAGATAATACCGCGATTTGTGCTGTATAAGCTTTTGTTGATGCTACAGCAATTTCAGGTCCTGCATGTAATAATAACGTATGATTTGATTCACGTGATAAAGTTGAACCAGCTACATTTGTGATTGTTAATGATTTGTGGCCTAAACGGTTTGTTTCTACAAGTACGGCACGACTATCTGCAGTTTCACCTGATTGGGAAATGTAAATGAATAATGGCTTTTCAGAAAGTAATGGTGTGTTATACACAAACTCTGAAGAAACGTGAACTTCTGTTGGCACACCTGCCCATTTTTCAATAAATTCTTTACCGACTAAACCTGCATGGTAGCTTGTACCTGCTGCAATAATATAAATACGATCCGCTTCTGCAACATCTTTAATTACTTCTGGATCCATCTTCAAGTTACCCTCTTCGTCTTGGTATTCTTGAATAATACGACGCATTACTGCAGGTTGTTCGTGAATTTCTTTTAACATATAATGATCGTAAACGCCTTTTTCAGCATCTGCTGCATCAATTTGTGCAGTATATGCATCTCTTTCTTGAACGTTACCTTCTTGATCTTTAATAATAACTTCATCGCGTTTTACAATAACGATTTCATGATCATGAATTTCTTTATAACGATTTGTCACTTGTAACATTGCAATCGCATCTGAAGCTATTACATTAAAGTCATCACCAACACCAATAAGTAATGGTGATTTATTTTTAGCAACATAAATTGTATCTTTATCTTCATTATCAATTAAGCCTAACGCATATGAACCATCTAATAATGATACAACTTTTGTAAACGCCGCTTCAGTTGCTAAACCTGTGTTTGAGAAATATTCAACTAGTTGTACGATTACTTCTGTATCTGTCTCAGAAATAAATGTTACATCAGATAAATATTCATTTTTTAACTCTTCATAATTTTCAATAACACCGTTATGCACTAAAGTAAATCGTTCAGTTGTTGATTGGTGCGGATGAGAGTTCTCATGATTTGGCACACCATGTGTTGCCCAACGCGTATGACCGATACCCACATTACCATCTGTAGATTCGCTATCTGCTACTTTTCTTAATTCAGCAATACGACCTTTTGCTTTAAATACAGAAGTACCTGTTTCGTTCACTACTGCGACGCCAGCAGAGTCATAACCTCTATACTCTAATTTTTCTAAACCTTTTAATAATAATTCTTTCGCATTATCTTGACCGATATATCCTACAATTCCACACATTTATAATTTCCTCCAATTGACTTGGCGAAGAGATTATTGAACGTCTAGCGAATTTGAACCTGTTCAATATTATATAAACGTTAAAAGACAGACTCATCCCTATTCTAATTAATAGAAATTGAATCTAATTCTAATCTGTTTGGTTATCTCATTCACCATATGTTCATTTATTTAGTTTTGGCTATCTTATTAACTTTGTGCACCAAGTTACCCTGATGTTTTCCTTAATAAGTTCACGAATGAGCCACATCCGGGATAGCATCCGCCGATGGTTCGATAACTATCCTCCTCGTCTACAAGTCTCCACAATTATGTCTATTAAAGTTTCTGTTTTAAACCTTAAATCATGAACAAATTGTAAATCACTTGTACAGGCGCTTTAATTGACCTACTACTATTCCTATCCTCCTCTCTTTCAATATTACTAATTGTACAATGTACCTCACACGGAATGCAAACAATTTATTAACAATAAATTTACATACAAAAAATTCGAAGTCCCCCTGGCAACCATGACTATTATAGAAAAGGTTACCTTGGCTGAAGCTCAGGTATAAATCTCACTAACTTAATGAATTAAGCATTGCGATTTTATCATTGCAATTCAGTCAACCACTGCCTAATTGGCAAAGAAACTGATACTGCTATTTTCTTTCGGATTACTTATGTAAATTACATTTATCTTCTATAATAAAAGCATTCACAAACTTGTCAAAAAGACTGTGACAAATTTGAAATTACTTTATATTGTTTATTCACTTATCCACTCATACAATAAATATATAAATAAAAAGAGAAAAAGAGGTGCAATACTATGTCACAGACAGAAACTAAAGAAAATAATGGCATTGGGCGTAAAGTTCAAGCTTTCGGATCATTTTTAAGTAGTATGATTATGCCGAATATCGGTGCATTTATAGCATGGGGCTTTATCGCTGCCATTTTCATTGACGGTGGTTGGTGGCCAAATAAAGATTTAAGTCAATTAGCTGGTCCAATGATTACTTATTTAATTCCTTTGCTTATCGCATATAGTGGTGGACGTTTAATCCATGAAATGCGTGGCGGTATTATTGCTGCTGTTGCAACAATGGGTGTAATCGTTGCATTACCTGAAACACCGATGTTACTAGGCGCAATGATTATGGGTCCACTTGTTGGTTGGATCATGAAGAAAACAGATCAATTTATTCAACCAAGAACACCACAAGGCTTCGAAATGTTATTTAATAACTTCTCTGCGGGTATTGTTGGTTTCATTATGACAATTGTTGGCTTTAAAATTTTAGCTCCAATTATGGAATTTATTATGCATATACTTTCACTTGCAGTAGAAGCATTAGTACATGCACATTTACTTCCACTTGTAAGTATTATTGTTGAGCCAGCTAAAATTGTATTCTTAAATAATGCAATTAATCATGGTGTGTTTACGCCACTTGGTGCAGATCAAGCTGCATCAGCTGGACAATCTATTCTTTATACAATCGAATCGAACCCTGGACCAGGTCTAGGTATCTTAGTTGCTTACATGATTTTCGGTAAAGGTACTGCTAAAGCGACTTCGTATGGTGCTGGTATTATCCACTTCTTAGGTGGTATCCACGAGATTTATTTCCCATACGTATTAATGCGTCCTTTATTATTCGTAGCTGTTATTTTAGGTGGTATGACAGGAGTGGCAACATATTCACTTCTAGATTTCGGATTCAAGAGTCCTGCTTCGCCAGGTTCTTTCATCGTTTACATGTTGAATGCGCCTAAGGGTGAGTTCTTACACATGGTCCTTGGTGTATTATTAGCTGCTATTGTTTCGTTTGTAGTTGCAGCACTCATTTTAAAATTCACGAAAGAACCAGAAGAAGATTTAGAAGCTGCTACTGAAAAAATGGAAGCAACAAAAGGTAAAAAATCAAGTGTATCTTCTAAGTTAACAGGGAATAAAGAGAATAACACTGATACAGCGTCTGATGGTGCTACTGCTTCAGGAGCTACTAATAGTGAACAATCAGAAGAAGACTTACTTGATAACTATGATACTGAAAATGTAGATGCACACGATTACAGCAAAGTAAATCATGTTATCTTCGCTTGTGATGCTGGTATGGGTTCAAGTGCCATGGGTGCAAGCATGTTACGTAATAAATTTAAAAAAGCTGGCATCCAAGATGTAGATGTAACAAATACTGCAATCAATCAATTACCAAGCGATGCGCAACTTGTTATTACACAGAAAAAACTTACAGACAGAGCCATCAAACAAGTTCCAAATGCAATTCATATCTCTGTAGACAATTTCTTAAATTCTCCAAGATATGATGAATTATTAGAAAACCTTAAATCATAAATAATATCACTATATAGAACAATACTGGGAGGGTATGGCTATGTTTTTGAGTACACGTGAAAAAGAAATTATCGAAATGCTAATTAAGTATCACGGTCAATATGTCACAATTTATGACATTGCTCAACATCTAGCTGTATCCTCTCGTACTGTTCATAGAGAATTAAAATCTATCGAATCATTCTTAGCAACGTTTGACATTCAGCTAGAACGTGTGACTAAAAAAGGCATTCAACTCGATACAAGCGATACTGCATTGACTTCACTAAAGCATGCGCTGTTACATGAAAATACCATAGATTTATCACAAGAAGAGCAAAAGGTAATTATTTTATACGCACTTATTCAAGCAAATTCACCCATAAAACAGTATGGTTTAGCGCAAGAAATTGGTGTATCTAATCAAACATTAACAAAATTACTCGATGAACTTGATTTTGAATTGTCACAGTATCAATTAAACCTTCAAAAGAAACGTGGCGAAGGTATTCAATTACTGGGTCCAGAGTCAAAGAAAAGAGAATTATTAAGTCAATTAATGGTCAATAATTTAAATAGTACTAGTGTTTATTCCGTTATCGAAAATCATTTCGTCTACCAATCTATTAATCAATCACAGTTAGCAATGGTCGACATGGATAAGATTTTCCAAATTGAACGAATTTTAATGGATCACTTAGATCAACTCCCCTATTCATTGACTGAATCCAGTTATTTAACTTTAACGGTCCATATTGTTTTAAGCATTGATCGCATGTTAAATGGACAATACGTTTCATTAAATAACGACATATATCAAAGCGTCAAAGATTCATTTGAGCATGAAGTAGCACAGGCGCTTGCCTTACATCTTGAGCATATATACGGAGTACAGTTTAATCAGGCTGAAGTCACGTTTATTACCATTCATCTTAGAGGTGCGAAACGTAAAGAATCTGTTGAAGTATTTAAAGATAGTAAAGATGAGGCTAAAATTGAAAAATTCATTCAATCTGTTGCCCATTTTTCTCAACAATCATTTAAAGAAACTGAAACATTAGGAGAAGGCTTAAAGCTGCATATTATTCCTGCTATTAATAGATTAAATGCGAATATTGAAACGTATAATCCTTTGACTGAAATGATTCAACATAAATATCCACGACTGTTTGAAAGTGTACAACGCGCTTTAGTACAAACGTGGCCAGATTTTAGTTTTCCAGATAGCGAAATTGCTTTTATCGTGCTGCACTTTGGCGGTGCGATTCAAAGCCAAGGCACCCCTTTTTACAATGTGTTAGTCGTTTGTAGTAGTGGTATTGGTACAAGTAGACTGTTAGCCACACGACTACAACAAACATTTAGTGAAATTCAGAAGACAACACAAGCATCTGTGGGTGATTTAAACTCACTAGATACATCACAATATGATGCCATTATTTCAACGGTAGATTTGGATATTCAATCTGCATACATCACAGTGAATCCCCTGTTGCCTGATGCTGACGTAAATCATGTTGCTGCTTTTTTAAACACGCAGCAATACCAATTAAATAATGAGCAACCTGTACAAGCAAACCGAATAATCGTTAATCCTGACGCTAAACTTACATTTATCAAAAAAGGATTAGAACTGATTGATGCAGTTACAGTCGAATGTGCATCTGTTTCAAATTTACAACAATATCTTACAGATACACTATTAACACAACAAGTCATAACAGATTCTCAGTCATTCGCTGAACTTATTAAGCCGCATATGGAAAGGCAAAGCTTTGTACTCGAACCTTATCCTATTGCGATACCTCATTTAAAACATGACATAATCAAGCAACCTTTAATATTAATCACTATTTTAAATGAGCCATTAGTGCTGAAAAGTAATCAAAATGACAATCTGGTTGTACGATATTTGTTAAATATGTTTATTCCCCCTGATGATGATTTATCAACAATGGTTAGTGATCTTTCTGGAACTATGGTTGAACATTTAGACAATATCGATACATTTATGCAACAACCTGAGCAAATTCAAGATTTATTGAAACAAAGTTATTTGACACAACTACAAAAATTATTAAATATGGAGTGAAGTAAAATGAGCGAATTATTCAGTAATGAAAATATTTTTATCAATCAATCACTAAAAGACCAAAATGAAGCAATTGAAAAAGCAGGTAATGCCTTAGTTTCAAGTGGTGCCGTAACAGAAGATTATATCCAAGCGATGAAAGACCGTGAACAACTTGTATCTACATTTATGGGTAACGGTTTAGCAATCCCTCATGGTACAGATGAAGCTAAAACTAGTGTATTGAAATCAGGACTAACACTAATTCAAATCCCTGAAGGTGTTGATTGGGACGGCGAAGAAGTTAAAGTTGTTGTTGGTATCGCTGGTAAAGATGGCGAGCATTTAGACTTACTTTCAAAAATTGCGATAACGTTTAGTGAAGAAGAAAATGTTGAACGCATCATCAATGCAGCATCTGCTGAAGAAATCAAACAAGTCTTTGAGGAGGCTGAAGCTTAATGAAAGCATTACATTTTGGAGCTGGAAACATAGGTAGAGGTTTCATCGGATATATTCTTGCAGATAACAATGTGAAAGTAACATTTGCTGATGTAAATGCTGAAATCATAGACGCTTTAGACGAGCATCATGAATATGACGTTATTTTGGCAGATGAAGCTAAGACAACAACACGTGTTCACAACGTTGATGCGATAAATTCTGGTGGCCCTTCTGACAGTTTGAAACAAGCAGTTTTAGAAGCTGATTTAATTACGACGGCAGTTGGCGTTAATATTCTTCCTATTATTGCTAAATCATTTGCACCCTATTTAAAAGAGAAGCAAACACCTGTAAATATTGTTGCGTGTGAAAATGCTATTATGGCAACAAACACGTTAAAAGAAGCAATTCTAGATATTACTGGTCCACTTGATGAGCATATTCATTTTGCTAATTCTGCAGTAGATCGCATCGTACCTTTACAAACAAACGATAACTTACTAGATGTTGTCGTTGAACCCTTTTACGAATGGGTTATTGAAAAAGATGCCTGGTTTGGTCCTGAATTAGATCATATTAAATATGTAGATGATTTAACACCTTATATTGAACGTAAGCTACTTACAGTTAACACGGGTCATGCTTACCTCGCTTATGCTGGTAGATTTTACGGTCAGCCTACTGTTTTAGATGCTGTTAATGATGATATAATAAACGATGGATTGAAAAAAGTATTAAAAGAAACAAGCAAGTATATTACACAACAATTTAGTTTTACAGATAGTGAGCAATCACAATATGTTGATAAAATTATTGATCGTTTTAAAAATCCAAACTTATCTGATGAAGTGACACGAGTTGGTCGTGGTACATTACGCAAAATTGGACCACAAGACAGAATCATAAAACCATTAAATTACTTATATCAAAATAATTTAAAACATGACGCGCTAGTTAAAACGGCTGCATTACTTTTAAAATATGATGATACAAATGATCAAGAAACAGTTGAGAAAAATGACTACATCAACAAACATGGTGTAGAAGCGTTCTTAAAAGAATATGCAAAAACCGATGATAAGTTAACAGAAGAAATCGTTAAAGAATATAATATTTTATAATTAAAGCATACCTGAGATAATGTTTGAATTTTATCTCAGGTATTTTTTATTTTAGTATAAATCAAAACCACCCGTAAAACGGGTGGTTTACTCTTGGGCTATAAGCCCGCTTTACCGGCTAGCGTCTAAAGGCGCTGGCTTTTTCATTTTCAATGTCCAAGCAAAAATGCCATTGCCACTTTTGCTAGCCTCTAAAGAGGCATTTGACTTACTTTAATAACCCTTAAAAGGGTCTTCATACTCTTTAACACTCAATTTATCTATTGCTTTATCATGCTTTTCTTGATTTTGTATATATTTTTTTATTGTTGCTTCATTTAATCCTACGGTACTGACATAATATCCTTCTGCCCAAAAGTGTCTGTTTCCAAATTTATATTTCAGGTTTGCATGTTTATCAAATATCATCAATGCACTTTTTCCTTTTAAGTATCCCATAAAACTCGACACACTAATTTTAGGTGGGATACTTACAAGTATGTGAACATGATCAGGCATCATATGACCTTCAATGATCTCAACACCTTTATATTTGCAAAGTAATTGTATAATCTCTATCAACGATGAGCGATATTGATTATATATTATTTTTCTTCTATACTTTGGAGTAAATACAATATGGTATTTACACATCCATTTTGTATGGGCTAAACTTTTTGCTTTATTAGCCATCATAATCCCTACTTTCGTACTTTATTTGGCTTGAACACCTATATTGTACTTAATCGTAGGGATTTTTTGTATAACTTATATTGCCCACCTGCATAGCAGGTGGTTTATTGTTTCGTATGTTTCACGTACTCAACTGACTAAAGTCATTAATAAAAAACGGCTAATGATTTTCATCATTAACCGTAAAATATTTCTAGTTATCTAGACCCATTTTTTCTTGAACTACATCAGCAATTGTATTTGCATAACGTTGCGCGTCTTCATCAGTTGCAGCTTCAACCATGACACGCACAAGTGGTTCTGTACCAGAAGGTCTTACTAATATACGACCTTCACCATTCATTTCCACTTCAACTTTCGTCATGATTTCTTGAACATCAATATTTTCTTCGACACGATACTTATCAGTAACACGTACGTTAACAAGTGATTGCGGATATTTCTTCATCTGGCTAGTTAATTGGCTTAGACTTTTACCAGTCATTTTAATAATACTAGCTAACTGTACACCTGTAAGCAAGCCATCGCCTGTCGTGTTATAGTCCATTAGTACAATATGACCAGACTGTTCGCCACCTAAATTAAAGTTGCCTCTTCTCATTTCTTCAACAACATAGCGATCGCCAACTTTCGTCTTATTAGACTGAATACCTTCATTTTCTAATGCTTTATAGAATCCTAAGTTACTCATTACTGTTGAGACAATCATGTTATTATTGAGTTCATGATTCTTACTCATCGCTTGACCAATAATGAACATAATTTGATCTCCATCAACAATGTTACCTTTTTCATCTATAGCGATTAATCTATCACCATCTCCATCGAAGGCTAAACCAAAGTCACATTCTGATTCTTCAACAACTTTTGCAAGTGCTTCAGGATGTGTTGAACCTACATCTTGATTGATATTATAACCATTTGGATTACATCCAATAGTTACAGTATCCGCTTCTAAGTCACCGAATAAAAACGGTGCTAATGATGATGTTGATCCATTGGCGCCATCCAAGGCTATTTTCATCCCATCTAAATCAACATCCACTGTTGATTTTAAGTAACTAATGTATTTTTGTGCACCTTCGAAATAATCAGAGTAGTGTACAATATCTTCTCCGACTGGTCTTGGTAAATCAGGGTTTTCTTGATCTAAAAGTAATTCAATTTCTTGTTCTTGTTCATCTGATAACTTAAACCCATCAGAACCAAAGAATTTAATACCATTATCTGGAACAGGATTATGAGAAGCAGATATCATAACACCAAGTTCGGCTTCCATTTCTCGCGTTAAATATGCCACACCAGGTGTAGAAATCACACCTAAACGCATAACTTCAGCCCCAATTGAAATAAGACCTGCAATTAGCGCAGCTTCTAGCATTTCACCTGAAACTCGCGTATCTCTACCTACTAGTACTTTAGGATGCTTTTCACCTTCGTTGTGAGCTAAAACATAGCCACCATAGCGTCCTAGTTTAAACGCAAGTTCTGGCGTTAATTCTTTATTTGCAACGCCCCTTACGCCGTCTGTACCAAAATATTTTGCCATTATATATATCTCCTTTATTAAAAAAACTCTATTTTATCGTAATTTTTGCAGTCGTATCACTTGGACTTACTTTTGTAACTTTGTCTGGAACATGAAATTTCACTTTTTTCTCAGTTGACTCTGTCACACCTTCTAAATCTATATTCGCAGTAATGTCATCTATGTCAGCCAAGTCATCTTTGTTTCCATAAAATTCAACTTCTTCATCATTTACTTTAATATTATCAATTTCTTGACCATTAGGTAGTGAACCAACTGCTTTTGTTTTCACTTTTACCTTTTTGCTATAGTCTTCAACTTTAACACTAAGGTTTACCTCATTAGGTTGTATTGAAACATTTATTTTATTTAAATTTCTATCAAATGCTGTGATTTTTGCAACATCGGTTGTATCTTTTGAAACTTTACTCTTATTTTTGTATGTTGCTTTTAAGTAAGCAATTTTATCAATTTGTTTTTGACCACCAGTAACTTTAACTGTATTTGGCGTAACACTTTGCTCACTCACTTTATAATTAGCATTTAAATCATTATTACTAACATCCGGTTCAACTTTCAAAGTCTTACTAACTTTCTTTTCAAGAGAAACTGTCGCTTCTTTAGGTTTCACAGTATAATCAATATCTTTATTCAAACCATTAACTTGAAATTGAACAGTGTGCTTACCAGCTTTTTCACCACTTAAATCTAATACTGCTTTAATGTTTTCCCCATTTTCAGCTTTTAACACTTGTGATTGTGGTCCTGAAATTTCAACATCAACTTTATCAGGAACATCACTCGCGTATAAATTTTTGCTATTATATTTAACCTGAACTGGTATATCTTGTATTGTTTCAGAAGATTTTTGACTTAAATTATCAGCATCAAAAATATTTCCAAACATATTATTTGCTGATAAAAAGAAAACAATCGCTAGTACAAGGGCTATTAATCTTAATCCCCATTTGCTTTCTAACATATTATTTCACACCTTTCTGTTGAAAGTGTGTGCCAAACCAGTGTTCAGCTAATAATTCTTCAAACGCTTCATTAGAAATATCTTTTCTCAATTTACCATCAAATGTGACAGAAATTGAACCTGTTTCTTCTGATACAATAACTGTAAAAGCATCTGATACTTCTGAAATACCAACTGCCGCTCGATGTCGTGTACCTAAACTTTTAGCAATTTTTGCGCTATCAGAAAGCGGTAAATAACTTGCTGCACTTGCGATTTTACTTTCTTGAATGATCATCGCACCATCGTGTAATGGTGTATTAGGTATAAATACATTGGTCAATAATTCTTGTGATATTTCTGAATTCATTGCAATACCCGTTTCAATGTAATCCTGCAATCCTGTTTCCTTTTCAAAAACAATCAATGCGCCTATGCGACGTTTTGCCATATATTGTACTGCCTTCGTAACTGCAGCAATCAACTTACCTTCATCACTATTTAAATTCGTTGAATAACGTTTAAAAAGACTGCCTCGTCCTAATTGTTCTAATGCACGTCTAATTTCTGGTTGGAAAATTACGATTAATGCTAATACACCCCATTGAATAACTAAATCAAATAGACGGGATGTCGCCGTTAAATTCAGCATTTTACTCACTTGTTGTCCAATTACTATTACTACAATACCTTTTAATAATTGAATCGCTTTGGTACCTTTAAAAACTGTAATGAGAAGATAAAGTACATACCATACTATGAGTAAGTCGAGTACGCTAGTTATTATTTTCACTGTACTCCAATTGTCAAAAAAGTTGGATAAATCCATAACATCTCCTCCGGTTATCTGTTCCCATGTTATTTATTATACCAATCATAACACTAACTGTCATATTTAGTATTTAATTTTTTTGCATAAAATAAAAAGAATAAGCCTATAAAATCTAAATTTTTAAAATAGATTTTACAGACTCGATTTTTAAATCATAATTAATGAATGTTTATTGATATATTTAAATATGGTTAAATCCATTTATAAAAATTAAGTATATAGAATAAAGTAACCTCATAGACTTATTTTAATTTTCAAATTCGAAATCTAACACATATCTACAAATAATTATTCTACAACAATGTTTCTCCAAAGAAACTTCCAACTAAACCAACGGCTTGTTCAGCTGTATCATTATTATGGTCTATCAATGGATTAACTTCAACTAAGTCCATAGAAGTAATCAATTTTGAATTATGCAATAATTCCATTGCAAAATGACTCTCTCTATAAGTCAGACCACCTAATACTCTAGTACCAGTCCCTGGTGTTTCAACCGGATCTAATGCATCGACATCAAGTGATAAATGAATGCCATCCGTCTTATCTTTCAAATAATCAATCGTTTCTTCCATAACTTGTTTTATGCCATATCTATCTACTTCGGCCATTGTATATGTTTTAATATTATGTTCTTTAATATAACGACGTTCACCGACATCTAAGTCTCTCATACCAATGAGTACTATATTCTCTGGTTTAACCTTTGGCGTATAATTAGAAATATTAACTAATTGCTCATCACCTTCACCTACTAAGACACGTAACGGCATACCATGTATGTTACCAGATGGTGATTCCTCAGGTACATTTAAATCACCGTGCGCATCATACCAAATAACGCCTAAATTTTTATAATGCTTACTAATACCTGATATAGAGCCAATTGCAATAGAATGATCTCCACCTATAATCAGTGGAAAATGATTATTTTCAATACTATTAGAAACTGCATCACTTAATCTCGTAGATGTTTCTACAATTTCATCCAAATTCCTCAAGCCCTGCTGCTCCGAATTAAACTTATTCAGATCTAGTTCAGGTAGTTGTATATTCCCTGAATCTTTTACATCATGTCCTATTGCACTTATACGCGCTACTAATCCTGCATAACGAATTGCATCTGGACCAAGATTTACCCCTAATTTTCTTTGTCCAAATGTAGCCGGCGCACCAATAATTTCAATTGTTTTGTTCATTTATAAAACCCCTTTGTTGTTATCTGATACTAGAATAATCTAAAAAGTTTGACATTTCAAGTTAACATTAATTTCTAAGAAAGTATCAAATTCAGTGTTTTACATATAAACCCAATATAATGATTTATAATTCAAATATAACCCTTATATTACAAGTAATTAGTATTTTTCTTTCATATAAATGTATAAACATTTTTTTATTAATACATAAAAAAAGTACTCCTCATAATGAAAAGTACTTAAAAGTGAGCCATAGTGGGCTCGAACCACTGACCCTCTGATTAAAAGTCAGATGCTCTACCAACTGAGCTAATGGCTCTAATGGCTGGGCTAGCTGGATTCGAACCAGCGCGTGATGGAGTCAAAGTCCATTGCCTTACCGCTTGGCTATAGCCCATAAATGGTGGAGGGGGGCAGATTCGAACTGCCGAACCCGAAGGAGCGGATTTACAGTCCGCCGCGTTTAGCCACTTCGCTACCCCTCCAAGCTATTCAATTAAGAATGGTGGAGAATGACGGGTTCGAACCGCCGACCCTCTGCTTGTAAGGCAGATGCTCTCCCAGCTGAGCTAATTCTCCAATATGTAATGACCCCGACGGGACTCGAACCCGTGTTACCGCCGTGAAAGGGCGGTGTCTTAACCGCTTGACCACGGGGCCATATGGCTCCACAGGTAGGACTCGAACCTACGACCGATCGGTTAACAGCCGATAGCTCTACCACTGAGCTACTGTGGAATAATTTAAATTGCCTGGCAACGTCCTACTCTTGCGGAACGTAAGTCCGACTACCATCGGCGCTAAGGAGCTTAACTTCTGTGTTCGGCATGGGAACAGGTGTGACCTCCTTGCCATTGTCACCAGACAATGAAATGTATAAAGTTATACATTCAAAACTAGATAGTAAGTAAAATTTGATAAACCAAACAAAACAATTTAAATTTGATTAAGTCTTCGATCGATTAGTATTCGTCAGCTCCACATATCGCTATGCTTCCACCTCGAACCTATTAACCTCATCATCTTTGAGGGATCTTATAACCGAAGTTGGGAAATCTCATCTTGAGGGGGGCTTCATGCTTAGATGCTTTCAGCACTTATCCCGTCCATACATAGCTACCCAGCGATGCCGTTGGCACGACAACTGGTACACCAGAGGTATGTCCATCCCGGTCCTCTCGTACTAAGGACAGCTCCTCTCAAATTTCCTACGCCCACGACGGATAGGGACCGAACTGTCTCACGACGTTCTGAACCCAGCTCGCGTACCGCTTTAATGGGCGAACAGCCCAACCCTTGGGACCGACTACAGCCCCAGGATGCGATGAGCCGACATCGAGGTGCCAAACCTCCCCGTCGATGTGAACTCTTGGGGGAGATAAGCCTGTTATCCCCGGGGTAGCTTTTATCCGTTGAGCGATGGCCCTTCCATGCGGAACCACCGGATCACTAAGTCCGTCTTTCGACCCTGCTCGACTTGTAAGTCTCGCAGTCAAGCTTCCTTATGCCTTTACACTCTATGAATGATTTCCAACCATTCTGAGGAAACCTTTGAGCGCCTCCGTTACTCTTTAGGAGGCGACCGCCCCAGTCAAACTGCCCATCTGACACTGTCTCCCACCATGATAAATGGTGCGGGTTAGAAATCCAACACAGCGAGGGTAGTATCCCACCAACGCCTCCACGTAAGCTAGCGCTCACGTATCTCAGGCTCCTACCTATCCTGTACAAGCTGTGCCGAATTTCAATATCAGACTACAGTAAAGCTCCACGGGGTCTTTCCGTCCTGTCGCGGGTAACCTGCATCTTCACAGGTACTATGATTTCACCGAGTCTCTCGTTGAGACAGTGCCCAAATCGTTACGCCTTTCGTGCGGGTCGGAACTTACCCGACAAGGAATTTCGCTACCTTAGGACCGTTATAGTTACGGCCGCCGTTTACTGGGGCTTCGATTCGTAGCTTCGCAGAAGCTAACCACTCCTCTTAACCTTCCAGCACCGGGCAGGCGTCAGCCCCTATACATCACCTTACGGTTTAGCAGAGACCTGTGTTTTTGATAAACAGTCGCTTGGGCCTATTCACTGCGGCTCTCCTGGGCGTTAACCCTAAAGAGCACCCCTTCTCCCGAAGTTACGGGGTCATTTTGCCGAGTTCCTTAACGAGAGTTCGCTCGCTCACCTTAGAATTCTCATCTTGACTACCTGTGTCGGTTTGCGGTACGGGCACCACAATTCTAGCTAGAGGCTTTTCTTGGCAGTGTGAAATCAACGACTCGAGGAAACAATTTCCTCTCCCTATCACAGCTTGATCTTAAGAGTGCCGGATTTGCCTAACACTCAATCTCACTGCTTAGACGTACAATCCAATAGTACGCTTCGCCTATCCTACTGCGTCCCCCCATCGCTTAAAACGAATTATGGTGGTACAGGAATATCAACCTGTTATCCATCGCCTACGCCTATCGGCCTCAGCTTAGGACCCGACTAACCCAGAGCGGACGAGCCTTCCTCTGGAAACCTTAGTCAATCGGTGGACGGGATTCTCACCCGTCTTTCGCTACTCACACCGGCATTCTCACTTCTAAGCGCTCCACATGTCCTTGCGATCATGCTTCAACGCCCTTAGAACGCTCTCCTACCATTGTCCTACGGACAATCCACAGCTTCGGTAATATGTTTAGCCCCGGTACATTTTCGGCGCAGTGTCACTCGACTAGTGAGCTATTACGCACTCTTTAAATGATGGCTGCTTCTAAGCCAACATCCTAGTTGTCTGGGCAACGCCACATCCTTTTCCACTTAACATATATTTTGGGACCTTAGCTGGTGGTCTGGGCTGTTTCCCTTTCGAATACGGACCTTATCACCCGCATTCTGACTCCCAAGTTAAATTGATTGGCATTCGGAGTTTGTCTGAATTCGGTAACCCGATAAGGGCCCCTCGTCCAAACAGTGCTCTACCTCCAATAATCATCACTTGAGGCTAGCCCTAAAGCTATTTCGGAGAGAACCAGCTATCTCCAGGTTCGATTGGAATTTCTCCGCTACCCACAACTCATCCGCTCACTTTTCAACGTAAGTCGGTTCGGTCCTCCATTCAGTGTTACCTGAACTTCAACCTGGTCATGGGTAGATCACCTGGTTTCGGGTCTACGACCAAATACTCAACGCCCTATTCAGACTCGCTTTCGCTACGGCTCCACATTCACTGCTTAACCTTGCATCAAATCGTAACTCGCCGGTTCATTCTACAAAAGGCACGCCATCACCCATTAACGGGCTCTGACTACTTGTAAGCACACGGTTTCAAGTTCTATTTCACTCCCCTTCCGGGGTACTTTTCACCTTTCCCTCACGGTACTGGTTCACTATCGGTCACTAGAGAGTATTTAGCCTTGGGAGATGGTCCTCCCGGATTCCGACGGAATTCCACGTGTTCCGTCGTACTCAGGATCCACTCAAGAGTGAACAAATTTTCGACTACAGGATTATTACCTTCTTTGATTCATCTTTCCAGATGATTCGTCTAATCTGTTCTTTTGTAACTCCGTATAGAGTGTCCTACAACCCCAACAAGCAAGCTCGTTGGTTTGGGCTCTTCCCGTTTCGCTCGCCGCTACTCAGGGAATCGATTTTTCTTTCTCTTCCTGCGGGTACTAAGATGTTTCAGTTCTCCGCGTCTACCTTCAGATATGCTATGTATTCACATATCGATAACACGACATAACTCGTGTTGGGTTTCCCCATTCGGAAATCTCTGGATCAAAGCTTACTTACAGCTCCCCAAAGCATATCGTCGTTAGTAACGTCCTTCATCGGCTTCTAGTGCCAAGGCATCCACCGTGCGCCCTTAATAACTTAATCTTTTTTGACTTTCAACACGAACGTGTCGGTTGAAAAC
>NZ_FMPG01000011.1 GCF_900097965.1 Staphylococcus caeli | reverse complement strand
CTCATAAAATACTAATTTGTGTTATCTCTAACACTTGTTTTGAACCAACAATTTAATGTTGCGTTCGGAATTAACGTTGACATATTGCAATTCAGTTTTCAATGTTCATTAATCTGTTACAAGAATTTATTCTAACATTAAGTTTTTGTTAAGTCAATAATAAATTTTCTTGCTTTTTATTAAGATTGTTTTGTTTTTCAACTCAACGTTTAACATTTTATAATCTTTAAATAACTTTAACAAGTGTCAAATTTACACTTTTGTTTTTTCATATTATACGTTGCTCTTTTTTGCATGTCGTGTTTTGACGACTTTTATATAATATCAAGATTATTCAAGCGCGTCAATAATAATCAACAATCTTTTAAGTTAAATTTTACTTCCCATATTACTAATTATTATTTATATGTAGTAAACGTATATTTTGTGTAAACACGCGTGCATTACTTACATTGTTCTATAACTTAATTTAATCCATAGAACATGCTTTAATCGCCCATACTTTATAAATATCATTTACTCCGAAACTTTCAATATATGAATTAGTCTAAATAATAAAAAAGACTTGCCTACAGACAAGTCTTTTTTATTATACTGTGAATTCACATCGATTATTACTTTTTATCTTGGCAATCTTTGCATAAACCATAAATTTCCATACGGTGATGCGTTACATTAAAATTTGTTACGTGTTGAGCTAATTGTTCAACCTCGTCAAGTTGTGGGTAATGGAAATCAACTATCTTACCGCAATCTTCACAAATAACATGGTAATGATTCTGCGTATTAAAGTCGAAACGACTTGAAGCATCTCCATATGGTAATTCTTTAACTATCCCAACATCTTTAAATACACGTAAATTATTATATATGGTTGCAACACTTATATTTGGAAAGTCAGGTGAAAGTGCTTGATAAATTTCATCAGCTGTAGGATGTGTGTGCGAAGCAATCATAAATTTTAAAATTGCTTGTCTTTGTGGTGTAATTCGTATGCCATTGTTTCTTAATGAAGCTATCGAATCTTCTAATTGATGTTCTACGCTTTCCATCTCTGCACTCATTTTCCTCACCATCTTTCTATTTAATAATTATTATTACTTAATATTAATATAACTGTTTCCGTGAGAAAATGTCAATGTTAATCACACAATACTCATTAATAGCCGCTATCAGGATTAACTTCATTCTCAATTAGATCACCTTTATTGAGAATACTATCCAAATTCTTTTTGAAAATTTCAGTTACTTCCATTTTATTTTCACTTCCATTACCAGTGATGTGAGCAGTTATCGTAACGTTATCTAAGTGATATAGTTCATTTTCTGGCGCAAGTGGTTCATTTTCAAAAACATCTAAACAGGCATGTCTGATTTGATTTTGTTTTAACGCATCTATCAATATACTTTCCTTTACAATAGTTCCTCTTCCAACATTGATGAATAATGCACTTTCTTTCATCACTTCAAATTCACGACTCTTAAGTAAATGTATCGTTTCTTTTGTTTCAGGTAGTGTATTGACAACTATATCTGCTATAGGTAATACATCATCCAACTCTTTCGTTGCATATGTAGTAGTAAAATCTGGCGCGACATGACCGGTAGTGTTTATACCAATTACTTCCATGCCCATAACACTTGCAATTTTTGCAGTATAACTAGCAATTTTACCAGTACCTAAAAACAATATTGTTTTTCCGCTTACTCGTGTACCAGTCAATGTTGAATCATAAAACTTATTTTTTTGATTTATATAAGAAGTCTTCATATTTTTATAGTCATTCAAAATGTATGCAAATATAAATTCTGACATTTGTTTCGCGTGAACACCTTTGCCGTTAGTAAGTTTAATATTGTTATTTTTGATATATTGTAATGGTAAATTATTAACACCAGTTGCATACCATGCAATCCATTTGAGATGTGGACAATTCCTTAAAAACCTTTCATTCACTTCTCCATCATATCCAAAGAGTATATTCATAGATTTTTTATCCTCATCCGTTATATCTGATACACCATTTGTAAAAATGAATTCAATATTTGGAAAAGTTTCAATCAAATCTTTTTCTAATTCTCCCAATCTAACCAAACTAACTGCTTTCATAATCGGTCACCCCAAAATTTCCTTAAGTTGTTCTATCTGTGTTTTCACTTTAACTTTTTCAATTACATCTATAACTTTACCGGTTTCATCTAGCACAAAAGTTGTTCTCACTATCCCCATTGATTCTTTACCAAATGATTTTTTTAATTCATAAACTCCGACACTCTCAGAAAGTTTATAATCTTGATCCACTAGTAAATCAAAATTCAAATCTAATTTCTTACTAAAGTTTTGATGTTTCTTTTTACTATCGCCGCTAATTCCGTACACATTTACATTTAATGAATTAAACAGATCTAAATTATCTCTAAAATCACAAGCTTCTGTAGTACATGTAGGCGTGTTATCTCTCGGATAAAAATAGAGAATTGCTTTTTCACCTTTTATTGATTCATTAGTTATTACTTCTCCATTTTGGTTTTCTAATTCAAAAGTTGGAAATTGATCTCCTTTTTTCAACATTTTACCCACCCTATTTCTTTTTATTATTAATTTTATGATACGATAATAGACGAAAATATTAAATAAAAAGAGGTTGATAACGATGAAATTTACTGAAAGTGAAAAACTTCAGAAATTATCTGATGAATATATTCTAGGCGGTGTCAATTCGCCTTCTCGTTCTTACAAGGCAGTCGGCGGTGGTGCACCAGTAATGATGCGTTCTGGTCAAGGTGCATATTTATTTGATGTAGATGGTAATAAATATATCGACTATTTACAAGCATACGGCCCTATTATCACTGGTCATGCGCACCCTCACATTACAAAAGCCATTCAAGAGCAAGCCGCACAAGGTATACTGTATGGAACACCTACTGAACTAGAGATTGAATTTGCTAAAAAATTGCGTGATGCTATTCCTTCTTTAGAAAAAATAAGATTTGTAAACTCCGGTACAGAAGCTGTAATGACAACAATACGTGTCGCACGTGCTTATACAAAGCGTAATAAAATCATTAAATTTGCTGGTCAATATCATGGTCATTCTGATTTGGTGTTAGTTGCAGCTGGTAGCGGCCCATCACAACTTGGATCTCCTGATTCTGCAGGCGTCCCGCTTAGCGTTGCTCAAGAAGTGATCACTGTACCCTATAATGATATAGATGCTTATAAAGAAGCTATAAGTTATTGGGGAGACGAAATTGCAGCTGTGCTCGTAGAACCAATCGTTGGGAATTTCGGTATGGTTAAACCCCAGCCTGGATTCTTAGAGCAAGTCAATGAATTAACACATAGTAATGGAAGTTTAGTTATTTATGATGAAGTTATCACAGCATTCCGTTTCCATTACGGTGGCGCTCAAGATTTATATCAAGTATATCCAGACTTAACTGCCTTCGGAAAAATTATTGGCGGTGGCTTACCTATTGGAGGATACGGTGGCAAACAAGAAATCATGGAACAAGTTGCACCACTAGGCCCTGCATATCAAGCTGGTACTATGGCTGGTAACCCTCTTTCTATGAAGGGTGGTATTGCATTGTTAGAAGTATTAGAACAAGAAGGTGTCTATGAACAATTAGATGCATTGGGCCAACGTTTAGAAGAAGGTTTATTATCATTAATTAAAAAACATGATATTACTGCTACTGTTAATAGAGTATACGGTGCTTTAACCCTATACTTTACAGATGAAACAGTTGTGCACTATGACCAAGCTGAAAATTCAGATGGTGAAGCATTTGCTAAATTCTTTAAACTAATGTTGAATCAAGGCATTAACTTAGCACCTTCTAAATTTGAAGCATGGTTCCTAACTACAGAACATACTGAAAATGATATCGATACTACACTTAAAGCAGTAGATTATGCCTTTAGTCAAATGAAATAAACTTGAATTTTACTGATATTAATTGTATAACAAATATAAATACAATTATTAAATATTAAGGAGCGGTACATTTGAAATTAGGAGCCCGTATTCTCAAAACAGGTATCGCCATAATACTTGCTTTGTTTATCGCTTCTCTCTTACCGAACGAAGCTGGATTGAAAGCAATCGCTGGTGTCAGTGCTGTAGTCGCGATGCAACCTAGCGTTTTCCGATCAATCAAAACCGTTTCTGACCAAGCTATAGGTAATGTTTTTGGTGCCTTGCTTGCTGTTGGAATGGTTACGGTATTTGGAGATAACGTTGTTATTATGGGTGTGACTGTAGTACTATTAATCGCTATACTTTTCAAATTCAAATTAGCACATGTTGCTACATTGGCAAGTGTAACGGCATTAATTATTATGGGTCAGCACACAGGAGACTTTTATGTTTCTGCATTTTATAGATTTGTTTTAGTAATGATTGGTGTAATTAGTTCATCAGTTGTAAATTTATTATTCTTACCACCGAAATTCGAATCAAAAATATATTATAACTCTCTAAATATATGCTCTGATATCTTTGTATGGTTTAAATTAGTGCTTAACGATACTTCTGAATATCATCACATTAAAGAAGATAGAGGTGTAATTGGTGGACGTATTAAAAAGCTCGAGCAAACTTTTGTTTACTATGAGGAAGAACGTCCCTTTACTAAAAAACAAATTTACGCACAAAACCGTAAAAAAATTCTTTTCAAAGAAGTTGTTAGAAGTACGAGACATGCATATGAAGTTTTAAAAAAAATGAATAGATATCAAAATGATTTGCATAGTTTAAATCATGAATTACTATTACAAATAAAACTAGAAATCGACACATTAATTGCTTATCACGAACAAATATTTATAAGTCTATCCAAAAAAGCAAAATATGATGTTGGGCAATTTGATAGTCAAATCGAAAATCCACAAAAGAAAAATTTGATGGATGCATTCCAAAAAGAAATTATAAAAAACCCATATCAAACCGTTTATTCCTACGCTAATATGATGCAAATTATTGCTGCTATAGAAGAATACCGTTACACGCTTGAACACTTAGATAGATTACGCATCAGTTTCTTCTCGTATCATAATAACGATAATGAAATAGACATTTTGAATGAAGATTTCGACCTATAATTCAAAAACCACCACCCTGTGTTACAACAACACGAGGTGGTGGTTTCATTTTTAATGACTGCATTAAATTTTATTGAAAAAATATCTATGTTTCGTAGCACAACGTATTATAAGTTCTGAATACTATATAGATGTTCATAAGCACCTTTTTTGGCTAACAATGCTTTGTGTGAACCAACTTCTACGATTTCTCCGTTTTCTACAACAACAATCTTGTCAGCATGAGTAATCGTTGATAATCTATGTGCGACTATGAGTGTTGTACGATTTTCACTTAATACATTAAGTGCTTCTTGGATAATTGATTCACTTTCCAAGTCTAATGCACTTGTTGCTTCATCTAAAATAATAATTGGTGGATTATTTAAGAAAATACGTGCAATTGAGACACGTTGTTTTTGACCACCTGAAAGTTTAACACCTCTTTCGCCTACTTCAGTGTCATAACCATCCGTCAATTCCATGATAAAGTCGTGTGCATTTGCCATTTTTGCAGCATTAATCACTTCTTCATCTGTTGCATCAGGACGTCCAAGTAAAATATTCTCTTTAATTGTATCTGAGAATAAAATATTATCTTGTTGCACGAGACCAATTTGATTGCGTAAACTTCCGGTTAAATAAGATTTGATGTTTGTACCATCAATTCTAATTTCACCATCTGTCACATCATAAAATCTCGGAATTAAGTTGATAAGTGTTGATTTACCTCCGCCACTCATACCGACAAATGCAACTGTTTCACCTTGCTTGATTTCTAAATTAATATTTTTCAAAATTGTAGCTTCATCGGAGTTATACTTAAAACTCACATCATTTAATTCAATGTGACCTTCTTTAATTTCAAGTGGTAAGGCACCTTTTTTATTTTTAATATCATAACCTTCATCCATCAATTGGAATACACGATCCATGGAAGCAAAACTTTGCGTTAATGTCGTAAATGACGATACAAGTCTGCGTAATGGACCAAATAATTGTTCAAGATATCCAACGAATGCCGCAAGTGTTCCTACAGTGATCGAGCCATTGATTGCTAGAAATGCACCTGAACCGATGACAATAAGTGGGCCGATATCAGTTACAGTATTAATAGCTGAAAATGAATAGGCATTCCATCTTGTGTGATTAAACGCTCGTTGTAAGAAGTTCTGATTATGTCTATCGAAATTCTTCGCTTCATTATCTTCTATTGCAAAACTTTTAATCACTGACATCCCTTGGACTCGTTCGTGTAAAAACCCTTGTACTTCTGCTAGTGCTTGTGATCTTTTTCGTGTTAAGTTTCTCAAGCGGCCAAAGAAGAAATACACAGTTAATATATAAACTGGGAAAATAATTAGAGCTGCTAATGTTAATTTCACATTTAGATAAAACATAATAGAAAGTGCAATAATAATAGTGATACAGTCGAGCCATATATTCATTAACCCAGTTAAAATGAAATCTTTTGTTTGTTCAACATCATTAATCACTCTTGAAATGACTTGCCCCGCTTGATTATTTGCATAGAATCGCGCACTGAGCGCTTGTAAATGATCATAAAGTCTTTTACGTATGTCATATAAAATTTTATTACTTGTCCATTGTGCTAAATACTGTCTTAAAAATTCGATTGGCGGTCTTACGATGACGAAAATAAAGATTGCTATGCCTAATGCAATCGCTAATCTCGTGAATTTTTCTTCAATTGAAATTGCACTATTATTTATAATGTCATCAATGACATATTTAATTAATAATGGAATGAGCATTGGAATACCAAATTTCAGTATCCCCACTAAAATAGTTGCAATGATTCGCCATTTATAGGGTTTTACAAAATGTAAATATCTCCGAATCATAAAAATTATCCTCCCCACACACTTATTAGCAAATGAAACAGCCTACGTTGACGTATCAACGAGGCTGTTATTCGTACATACTTTGCTTATTTATCCTACATCTGTCTATACGATTGATTTGTTTCGATCATTCTTTATTTTTCACACGCATAACACTATAAACGAATTCATAGATAAAAACATTAAATGTGCTTAGTAATTTCTGATCTTTTTATATCGCTCACGCCAGACCTTTATAAAATCTGGTGCAAATGGCCCTTTTTTCTGCTCAATCCATTGTTGTAAGATATCTACATTTCTTCTTAAAATCACATCGATATCAGAAGAATAATTCATTTGACGCATATGCTGTTCATATTCATCTTCATCTAATAAGTGATACTTACCATTAGGATATACTTTGATATCTAAATCATAATCAATATATTTCAATGCTTCTTCATCACATACAAATGGAGATGATAAGTTACAATAATAGTATACTCCATCTTCTCTAAACATACATATCACATTAAACCAGTATTCAGAGTGAAAATAGACAATTGCTGGTTCTCTAGTTATCCACGTGCGACTGTCACTCTCTGTTACTAGTGTATGATCATTTCCTCCAATAACAACATCTTCCGTACCTTTTAATATAGTAGTTTCAGACCACACACGGTGAATATTACCATCATGTTTATAACTTTGAATCTTAATGGTCTGACCTTCTTTAGGTATGGATTCTTTGACCATGCTCCACACCACCTTTTATTAATTTCACAATTAGAATTATAACATAATACGCACTGATACAACGAGCCTAAGTGTGCTGAGCTAAAAATTTATAAATTTTAGTCATACTTACGGGAAAATTATAAGCTTCTTTATCATCTAAATGCATCCAAGTCATTTGTTCAGGTAGTCTAATATTGGATCCATCAATAATTTCAGTAGCTAAAAAAACTTCCATATCCCAAGTTATATGTGTAAATTGATGCTTTAAAGTGTAAACTGGTGAACTTGTAAATTCAATATTTGTTGTTAATGTTGAATTAATATCTTGCGTTGATTGCGCTTCATACATTGGAAATTCCCACATATTATTCAAAAGTTTCTGCTTACGTTTTTCTATTAAAAATTCACCTTTTGTATTTTTAATAATAAAGACATGTTGTTTGATATGTTTCTTTTTAATTTTAGTTGATTTTACAGGTAATTCTTCTACCGTACCATTATAAAATGCTTCGCAATGCGCTTGTACTGGACAAAACATGCACAATGAATTTTTCGGTGTACATATCAATGCACCTAATTCCATCATCGCCTGATTAAACGTACCAGCATCACTTTGTACATATGGTTGTAATTCACTTTCATATGCTTTTCTAGTCGTTTGCAATTTTGTATCACGTGTATCGTTATTTAATCTTGACCAAACTCTGAATACATTACCATCTACAGTAGCAAGTGGTAAATCATAAGCAATACTCATCACTGCTGCTTGAGTATAAGGCCCTACACCTTTGAGTGCTCCAAATATTTCTGGTACATCTGGCACTCGATCATTATAATTTTCATGTATATCTTTAATCGCTGTATGAAAATTTCTTGCTCTACTATAATAACCAAGTCCTTCCCAATATTTTAAAACTTCATCTTCATGTGCTTCACTTAAATCAGAAACAGTAGGAAACCTATGTATAAACCTGTGATAATAATCTATTACTGTTTTAACTTGAGTTTGTTGCAACATAACCTCACTTAGCCAAATATAATATGGATTAGTCGTTTCTCTCCAAGGCATTTCTCGTTGATTTTTATCGAACCATGATACTAAATCTTCTTTGAATGTTGATTGATTATACATTTGGTGCATCACTTTCCTTTATGGTTTAAAATTTTTATATGAAAAGACAGTATGTTATTTTTAATATTCCGCAGATTAGCTTATAATAAATATATTATTGATTAGAAATGAGTGAATACTTATGGATACAGGAACACATATAGTCATGGGTATCGGACTCACCGCCTTAGCTACCCAAGACCCAGCTATGGCAGGTTCATTCGCTGCCACTGCAACAACGTTAGTAGTCGGTTCATTAATCCCTGATAGTGACACTGTTCTTAAATTGAAAGATAACGCTACTTATATATCAAATCATAGGGGAATAACACATTCAATCCCTTTCACGATTTTATGGCCGTTGTTGATTACATTATTAATATTCACTTTTTTTAAGAATGTAGATCCAACACATGTTTGGTTATGGGCTCAACTAGCCGTCTTCTTACATGTATTTGTGGATATTTTTAATTCTTATGGAACTCAAGCGTTAAGACCAATAACCAATAAATGGATTCAATTAAGTGTCATTAATACATTTGATCCAATCATTTTTACAATTTGGTGCATTGGTATACTTTTATGGATGGTAGGAATACATCCATACCTTGTATTCTTCCCTATCGCAGGTATCCTTGTAGTATACTATATGATTCGCTTTAGAATGCAAGCGATTATTAAACAACAAGCATTGAAACAAATTAAACAAGAACATAATCCGGTAAAAGTATTTGTGGCACCAACAATGCGCTTTATGCAATGGCGTGTTGCCGTACAAACTGAAGAACACGATTATGTTGGTCGAAGTTATGGTAGAAACGTCGTTTTTAGTGATAAATCTAAGCGTCACCCATTTCCAAGCAACGACTTAATGCACTATGTAAAGTATGATAAAAACATTAAAACATTTCTTAATTTTTCGTCTATCTATCGTTGGCAATCGCGAAAATTAGATGATGATACCACTGAAATTAGACTGATTGATTTACGTTATTTAAAAAATGGACATTATTCATTTGTAGCAATAGCACATTTAGACGAAAATATGATTATTGACCATTCATACATTGGTTGGGTATTTAGTGAAGAGAAATTGCAACATAAATTATTTGCGAAATAACATAACTAAAAATGGAGGAAAACCATGTAGCGTTTTCCTCCATTTTTATATTCTCTTTTTATTTTACTTAGGTATGTTGTCCTGAATCGTCTTTAGGTGTATCTTCGTTTTTTTGAGTATTTACTAATACATATTTTTTATGCGCAACAACTCTATATAATGCATATATAAATACACAAAGTAGTGCTAAAAATAGTAAATAGTATAAGTGGTAAGGAATATTATTTAAACTTAAAACACCTAAAACCACCGATTGCGCAAAACCTTCAATTAAGTAATACATAGGATTTAACATCAGAATATGCGTCAATAGTGTTGTGTTACTATTCGGTATAAACAAGATTGGAACAATAAAAAACATAACACATGAAACCACATAGTAAACCATATCCACTTTTCTGTTTAAAATTGAACATAGGCCCAATAATGTAGATACGATTACCACAAAAAAGACCGACATAATAGCAAAAAATAACGTTGAATATATTGAGCTTTCTATATTTACTGGGGTAGCAATAATAATACATATTAATGAAATTAACATTGTTAGGCACAATACAAGTGCAATTACTATATTCTGGAAAATTGGATTTAAATTAAATAACTTACCCGTATAATACTCACTTTTAAATGTTTTATAACTACAAAATATTGCAATCCAAATATACAGAAAACTAGTAGCAGCAGTAAGTTTAAAATAACCTTGTGCTTGTTTTATTTCCTCGGTTCCATTCATTTTAAATATTACCATCGTTGTCAATAACGCTAATAAACTTACAATAAATGGTGTTACCAACCATATCCACTGAGACTTTAAGTGATGATACGCATGTCGCATAAGATATGGTGTTTTTGTGAAATAGTTAATCATACTATCTATCATTTTTTACACCTACAATTCAATATAAATCCATTTTTTATTTTTTAGATCTGCAATGAAGTAACCCTCACCTGATTTAGTAATCCAAAAATCACCATCAATATCATATTTATTTTTCAATGCTTTCTTATCTTTAATAGGGATTGTAAAACCAATGAGGTTATTTTGATCATTGAATAACATTGAAATCGGTTGTTGCACAATTGGAACTACGAAACGATCATCTTTACCCTCTTCAGGAACAAGTGAATCTGTCACTTTACTATGCTTTTTATGTAGGTGACTATTGAAAAATTCATTATAGTTACTATAATTTTTATGCATATATGGCGCCAATGCGCTTGCACTATGCTCCTCAAATAGACTCGCTGGATCAAAATAACGCAGTTTGTTTTTGGAAACTTTATAATTTTTATTATCTACAGTTACACGATAACTTTTGGTATTTTCGCCCGTGATTGTCATGAAAGCATAGCGTTCTGCATCGATATTTTTATTATTTGTCATACTCTCTAATTGAATAGATTTATCTAGAACGATACCATAAGCTAATTTTTCTTCGTATGGATCTTTGTGTTGATTTTGAATAGAAGCTTGATCTTCATTCTTACCGATCTCAATTTTCCCGATATTATTAAACATGAACAAAGCCATTAAAACAAGTCCGAGTACAAATGCAATACATAAAGTCCAAAATCGCACGAGTGCTACAGGTGGTTGTGCATGATTATACCGTTCTGTTCTTTTAAAATTGTAAGTTAGTTCTGGCATTCGGGTTCTACTTTTTTTCCAGTCAACATCAAAATTAGCTCTTTCTTCGTCACTTTTTAAGGATTGGCGATCTTTTTCGTGTTCATTATAAACTGGTAACACTTGCCTTAAAGACCCTTCCATCCTAAGTTGACCATGCGACACCCATGCAATATAATTACTTGCCTTTGAAATGCGTTCAACATAGTCATCAATCATGACAACAGTTAAATTATTTTCTATGTATTCATGGGTAAATGATATTAATTTATCAAAATATTCGTCATCTAAGTGAGTTAATATTTGATTCATAATAATGATACTAGCGCGTGAAGTCCTTGCAAGTGTAAACAGCAAGCGTGCATATGCTTCGTTTGAAAGATCCTTAATTCGCTTATCCATATCATCTTGAAGATGCGCAAATTTTATAATTTGATCAACTTTATGCGCTTCAATTTTATACGGAAATAAAGTGATTGCATGTTTGACATAGTCATTTACCGTACGTGATTGTAAATTTTTATCTTCGATATCCGCAAAAAAGATATCTTTTTTACTTACGACTTTACCTTTATCTGGCTTTATTTCGCCACTTAATAAACGGCCAATTAACGACTTAGAGGAATCGACTTCACCAATAATACCTAAGGCTTCACCTTGATAGATATGAAGGTTTATATTATTCAATTCTATATCTTCAGCATCATAACCAAACGGTTGATACCATTTTTTTGATTTTTTATTTCTATAATAATGCGTTACATTAAGTAACTTTAATATAATTGAACTACCCATCCTATCTTCATCCTTCTACAATTTTAATAATGCAACTGGCAAACCTTCTTCAGGTTCTGAACTTTTAATTCTAAAGCCCCACGCGAAAACACCTTTTAAACGTTCTACTTTAAAATAGTTATCGGTACCGTCATTCAATTTATATATTTTACCTATTTCAATTTTCGATCTATCTACAAGGTAACTTTCTGCAATAATGACTTTACTTTGATATACATCAAACTCATTATAAATGCCATTCATTTCAGCTTTTCTCATTTTTTCTTTATACACTTGTATCTCGTGACGTAATTCTACTTCACTCATTTCACTCAATTTCTTCTGTTCCATCGGCAATACCACTTTCTTCTAATTTATCTTTAATATTATCATATTTATAACCTTTTCTCATAAGACCTTCAATCGTTTTATTTATTAATTTTCTACCTGAATATTTCCTAGAATACTTATTATATATTTTTTCTAATTCTTGTTGTAATAAATTATCTAATTCTTCGGCTGGTTGTTCAAAATCCATTTCACTCATTGCTTCTTTTATAATTTCAAAAGAATAACCTTTTTGTAAGAGTGATTGTGTTAACTTTTCTTTTCTTTTAACAGTTGGACCTTTTTTTTGTTTTAATATTTTATTTGCAACTTTAACAATATCTTCTAACGGTTGTTCAGATTCATATTTGTCTGCATATTTATCAATGATGTGCTGTTCTACACCTGCATCTCGCATTTTCTGTCTAAAGATTCCAGGACCTTTATCTGTAGTTAATATCATTGTGTTTTTTAAACTATTTGCGTAATCTTCATGGTCAATTAAACGCTGTGCGTGACAATATTCAATTACTTTGGCGATAACAGTTTCAGATATTTCTTTTTTCTGGAGATGTTGTATGACTTCATGGTCTGTTCTTTTTCTATAAGATAAATATTGAATTGCAGCGTTTATTGCTTGTCTATATTGATCATAATTTTGAATTTTTTCCATTTCTTGCGCGTCTACAATTTGATCTTTTTTTAAATTAAAATGAACGTATGTATCAATATCGATGCCCATCTCAAATGCACCATCAAGATATAAATTAAAGCGTTCTTTGTTCTTTTTTTGAACTTCTATTTTAGTTATTTTAGGCATGTACTTCACTCCACTTCTTAGGATAACGCATATTGTTAATGAATGGAATTATAGTGACTAGTTTAATCAATTCTATCTCTATTTTCTAATAATTAAGAGTTCCATTCTAATAAATAAAGGCGCAATACCGAAACCATTATTTTGGTTTTAGCACTACGCCTGTTAAAAAACTATCTATTTTGTATTATACACCGAGTTCTTGTATAGCATTTTCATATTGATCATTTGAAATATAACCTTGTTGCTTCATTTTTTCCAAATCTGTTTTTACACGATTAATAAAATTATCAGACATGTCGTTAACATCATAGACACTTGGTGCATTGATTTTACTTGCAAGTATGGCACTTTGTAATACAGTTATTTGTGGTAGACTTGTGTTGTTTTTATTTGTAGTTGTTCCAAAATAATGATTCGCTGCAGCTTCCACTGTATATTGATTACTACCGAAATAGATATTGTTCATATAAAAACTCAATATTTCATTCTTATCATAATTCTTCTCAACTCTATGTGCGACAAACAATTCTTTTACTTTTCTTGTAAAGGACTGTTCGTTATCATAGAAATAATTTTTAACTACTTGCTGCGTTATTGTACTACCACCTTGTACAGATTTATCACTTAATGTCGAAAATAGTGCGCGTGATGTGCCTTTTACGTCGAAACCATGGTGCTTATAAAAACGCTCATCTTCCATGGCTATGAAAGCCCCTTTTGTATACTCAGGCATTGCTGAAGCTGAAACATAAGAATCTTTATTTTCTATGCTCTTTAAATCATCAACATCTGCTCTCAGAGATAATGTGTACATTACACCTATAAATATGGCCAGAATTATAATAATAGGAACAAGTAATTTAAGTATCAATCCACTACCTTTTTTCTTTTTTGGTGGCTTATTCACAGGTTTAAAATACGTGTTATGCTGAAATTTATTGTTATCTGTTTTATTGTTTTGTCTGGTACTTTGATTATAACGATCGCTTCTTTTCATGCGGTGGCTCCTTTATGTTGCTCTCATATCATTATAAGTGAGTGTATCAATACTTTAAACGTTTAGCTATAGCTTATTGCAAAAATCAGTCCAAGGGTGTATGTAATACTCAGTGTAAGGTATTACAATAATCAGTTATGCTAACCAAACGCCTCGCATTCTTTAATAATGCACATCCATCACAGCAATAAAAAACTGGAAAAACAATGTTTTCAATACACTGCCTAGTAATTTTCTTACTTACAGTATATAACCAATTGTTCTTCCAGTCATCACTCTATTTTATTAGTTTAATATAACTAATTCTAATATTATTAATCTGCTAATTGATTTACAATTTCTCTATTAAAATCATCTAAATCGTCTGGTGTACGGCTAGTAACAATATTCTTATCTACTACGACAGATTCATCTACAACTTGTGCGCCAGCATTTGTTAAATCTTTACGTACATTTAATACTGCAGTTAATGTACGGCCATTTAAGTCGTCTGTATCGATAAGAATTTGTGGGCCATGACAAATGGCAAATGCAGGTACATCATTCTTAGTGAAGTATTTAGCGAAAGTACCGTATCTTCCTTCTGCATCTCCACGTAAATGGTCTGGTGAGAATCCTCCTGGTATTAATAAACCATCGTAATCTTCAGGTTTCGCATCTGCAATACTAACATCTACTGTAACCTTTTCACCGTGCTTACCAACAATTTCACTATTTGCTTGGTCACCAATAACGACTGTTTCATGTCCTGCTGCTTCAATTGCTTCTTTCGGACTTGTTAATTCGCTATCTTCAAATTCATTTGTTGCTATGATTGCTACTTTTTTAGCCATTATGAATCACCTTTCTCTATTTAAGTTCTATAATTTATATAGACAAAATTTCAAAGGATTAAACATCATATTTAACTATAAAGTTTACTAATTATGCTTCAGATGAATTAGAAACTGTCTTAACTTTTTCTTCAAGTTGATCAAGCAAACCAATCCACTCATCTATATCCTCTACTCTTACTTCATCTGGATTCACATGATCGATATCTTCAATAAACTTTTCTAATCTCGCTCTAATTTGCTCAATGGTTTGATTTTCATTCATTTAAAAATGACTCCTTTTTATATGATAGTATTATCCTAACACGGATTTGACAAATTTTGGTATAGTCTTAATAATATTATAGGGAAATCTTTATAAAGACTAGATATTAAATGATTTCAAATGACGTTAGTGAATTGGGATTGCATATATTTAAAGGGAACTTATGTAATCCACTTTTCTATATCAAAGTTAAACGTACAGTAATCATTACCCATAAAGAAAAAAGTTAATTAGAAGGAAGTTTAAAATTATGTTGAATTTGCATACGTCGAATGTCAAAAAGCCAATTTCAATCACAAACGACCCGTGGGAAGCGTATAATGATATGCGGGACCACAATCGTTTAACATTAAGTAATATTGAATTTACTACGACTAATTTATGCAATATGCGTTGTAGTCATTGTGCAGTTGGTTATACTTTGCAAACGACAGACCCAGACCCATTACCGATGGATTTAATCTATCGTCGTCTAGATGAAGTGACAGATTTAAAAACCATGTCAATCACAGGCGGAGAACCTATGTTTTCAAAAAAATCGATTAGAAATGTGGTTAAACCACTGTTAAAATATGCGTTTGATCGTGGCATATATGTTCAAATGAACTCAAATCTTACATTACCTTTAGACAGATATTTAGAAATTGCTGAATATATCGATGTTATGCATATCTCACATAATTGGGGAACTATTGATGAATTTACAGAAGTTGGATTTGGTGCAATGGACAAACAGCCTCCGCTTAAAGCAAAATTAAAATTATATGACCAAATGTTATTAAATGCGAGCACTTTATCGGACCAAGGTATGTTTGTTTCTGCAGAGACAATGTTGAATCAAAGTACCGTTCCACATATGGAAAAGATACATAACGAAATTGTTCATGATATGAAATGTCAACGTCATGAAATTCATCCAATGTATCCTGCCGATTTTGCAAGTCAATTAGAAGTACTTTCTTTAAAAGAAATGAAAACTGCAATTCATCATTTGCTAGATATTCGTGATCCCGATTTATGGATGCTTTTTGGTACATTACCAATATATCCATGCATTAATGATGAACAGGATCAAGCGTTACTACAACGCTTGAGAGAAGCACCTAATGTAACTATGCGTAACGATCCTGATGGTAGAAATAGATTGAATGTGAATGTATTTACAGGAAATGTTATTGTCACTGACTTTGGTGATGAAAATGGTACAATTTCAAATATTAAAAATGACAAACTCCCTGATGTATTTAATCAATGGCTTGCATCTCCATTAGCACAATCATTAAATTGTCATTGTTCCGCATTTAATTGTTTGGGGCCTAATGTTCTTGTGAAAAACATGTATTATCCTCAAACTAATTTCAAAGAACAAGAACGTAAAATGCATCAAATTTATACAATGTCATAATATAAACTAAGAAACGCCATAGACAACAATGATCTATGGCGTTTCTTATATTGATTTATATAATATTTTATTCTATCTTTTGTGCATTTGATAAGAATTCAATCGTCTGTTTACTTTCTTGTCTACGCTCTTTTCTTCGTTTAACGCGTGCAGGTGCAGTATCGTGAAACCACATCTCTGTTTGCGTTTCAGGATAAACTTCAGGAACGTCTTGTGGTTTTCCTTCTTCATCTAATGCCACAAAAGTTAAAAAACTCAATGCTGCTAAATGGCGCTCACTTTTTACAACATCCTCAATGATAATCTGTACGCATACTTCCATAGATGATTTACCTGCATAGGTTACCATCGCTTCATACGACACAATATCTCCTGTTTTTATTGGTTTTAAAAAGTCTACTGAATCCGTTGATGCCGTTACTACTTGCGAATTACTATGTTTAGTCGCTGTTATTGCAGAAATTTCATCAACATTTGCCATCAACATCCCACCAAACATTGTATGTAAATGGTTGGTATCTTGCGGGAAGACTTGTCTTTCCTTAACACTTCTTGATTCAGACATTGATTTACGTTTTACATTCCCCATAATATAATCATTTCCTTTTCTCTTTATCCAAATAAATGTATGTCATCAGATTTATAATGAACCGTAATTTACCATTAGATTCAGATTATTCTATTTTGACCAATTTCCTTTTTCAAACACGAGTTCTTCAGTATCATCTTGTGTAATACCATAAATAGTCAAATCCGGACTACCTATCATAAAGTCAACATGCACAAGTGAATCGTTTAAGCCATGTGCTAATTTTTCCTCAGTAGTCATTTCTGTACCACCTTCAACATTAAATCCATATGCTGAACCTAAAGCGATGTGGCAAGATGCATTTTCATCAAATAACGTATTATAAAAGATAGTATTACGATTTGAAATTGGAGAATCATCTGGCACAAGTGCTACTTCACCAAGTCTACGTGCACCTTCATCTGTACTAAGTAAATCGCGTAACACTGCTTCACCTTGTTCTGCTTTAAAATCTACAACTTCACCATCTTTAAACGTTAAAGTAAAGCCATCAATAATATTACCGTTATGACTCAATGGTAATTTATTTGTGACGTGACCATTTACATTTAAACGATGTGGTGCTGTAAACACCTCTTCAGTTGGGATATTAGCAACAAATGCCTGACCTTTACTTGTATAACTCGTCGCATCTTCCCAAATGTGTCCTTCTGGTAAGCCAATGACTAAATCAGTACCTTCTGATACATAATGTAAAGCCTTATAATTTTTATTCTGTAATCGTTGCGCATGTTTGCTTAAATTTTGGACATGGTTTTTCCAATTTTCAACTGGATCATTACCATCGACACGTACAATATCCAATACTTCATCGATAAATTTGCTATAAGCCTCATCAATTGAAAGTTCAGGGTAAACACGCTTCGCCCATGCTTTCGATGGATAAGCCGCAACACACCATGGAAACTGGTTCTTCTGACTTGCTTCCATATAATCCTTATATGCCGTTGAATATTGTCTTTGATATGTTGATAATTTATCACTATCTATTCCGTTTAATAAATCAGGATCTTGAGTGATGAGCGCCAAATTAGCTGCTCCTCTATGTACATAGTCCATACGTTTTTCAACATCATATGCTTTTACTTCATTATTTTGAAAATGATCTTGTGATTCATATTCAAACTTCAAACGTGTTAAACGGTCATCACTGTAGTCTACTTTCACGTCAGATGCTCCACGTTGATATGCCGCTTCTACGATATAATGTGTTAATTCTAAAGCATCTACACTAGAACGAATGAAAACTGGCTGCCCCTTTTGAACATTCATGCCTACACCAACCAATAATTCCGCATATTGCTGAAGTTTATCTTGTAATTGTGTCATTAACTTGTTCCCCCTTTTATTTACGAATTTGACCAAGTGCATCGGCAATCGCTGACGCTTCACTTGGTGTGAATGACGCTTTCGATGTCACATATTCATGTATTTCACGAATTTCTTGTTCATCGGCAGATTTATATTTATCTGGATCAATTAAACTTTGATTCACAAGATTTAAACGATCACGAATTTCTTCTATCATTTGCTCTATTGTTTTTGCCACGTTATTCACCTCTTTTTCAATTTATTCTATCAAATTTGTGTATCTTGTAAAACTTTTACCACCATTTCCCTTTTGAAATGATTAAAAAAGCATTAAAATGGGAATGAAGACTATATAAACTTGGAGGTACACAAATGATTACAGTAGCATTCGTATGTTTAGGTAATATTTGTCGTTCACCAATGGCCGAAGCTATTATGCGACAAAAATTATTAGATAGAAATATAGAAGATATTAAGGTGACCTCTAGAGGTACTGGTCAATGGAACTTAGGCGAACCACCTCATGAGGGTACTCAAGCGATTCTAACAGAACATGATATACCTTTTAATGGCATGATTAGTGAATTATTTGAGTCAGATGATGACTTCGACTATATCATTGCGATGGATCAAAGTAATGTTGATAACATTAAACAAATTAATCCAAATCTTAAAGGTCAATTGTACAAACTATTAGAATTTAGTGATATGAGTGAAACAGATGTACCAGATCCTTATTATACAAATAATTTCGAAGGCGTATATAAAATGGTACAATCATCTTGTGATAATTTAATCAATTTTATAATTAAAGATGCTAATTTAAGAGAGGGGTAACACATCATGCAAAACAAATTAATTCCAGGAATTTTATTAGGTGCAGTAGTCGGAGGCGTAGCTACACTTGCTGACAAATCAACGCGTCAATCATTAAAACAATCAATCAAAGATAGAAAAGAAGGTACACGCTCACAAAAACCTTCAGCGATTAATAACATTAAAGATGAAGTCTTTTATTGGAAAGATGTTGTTGAAGAAATCAGACGCAATAATCCTGAATTAGAGCGTACTTTAAAAGATGCTAAAAATACGTTTGTTGAACGTAAAAACAATCGTTTAAATGGTTAATACTGAACTTAAGGGTTTGAATTAGATATCTTTTGCTATTTCATAATTAAACTAATAGGTATCTAACATACATGTGGGGGCAGGAAATCGAAATCAAAGTAATCAAGTTGATTTCAGTCCTGTCCCCTTTTATGTACTGCTATTTTTCATTTTCAAATAAATAATCATACAACACATATTTACCTTACCTACAATTTAAAGTATATTTAAAGGTATATTAAAAAATTTAATACATAAGGAGATTTGATATGTCTAAAAAAGATAAAACAACTTCTAATTTTCTCAATGAAGCAAAGAATGACGAAGTAGAAGATAAACAATCCAATGAACAAAACGGTTCGCAAATCGAACGTGACCGTACATACATTACGCCTGATGAATTTAAATCAAAAACACCAAAGAAAGACAATCAAGCGTTCTTTGTATCACGCATTAACAAACCAGCAAAATACACGAAAGATTCGAATTTCTTTTCTTATCTAGTGTACAGAATCGGTAAAGATGACGCATCTGGCCTATCTGCACAGTTATCATATTATTTCATGTTATCTTTATTCCCGATGTTACTATTCTTATTATCAATCGTGCCAGTTGTTGGAGTCAAACAATCGACAATTAGAGATTTAATCAAAGAACATGTTCCACATGATTATGCACCACAAGTTTCTAGTATCATTGGTGACATTATGGACAATGCCAGTGGCGGTTTACTATCTGTCGGTTTAATTATGGCACTTTGGTCTGCCTCAAACGGAATGACTGCATTAATGAATGCCTTTAATGTTGCTTATGATGTCGAAGATAGCCGTAACTTTGTCGTAGCTAAGTTATACAGTGTGTTATTTACTTTAGCCATGATTGTGGTTATGCCAGTTGCACTTGTCTTACCAACATTTGGTCAGCAAATTGGTGATTTATTATTTGGTCCAATTGGATTGGGTGATCAAGTAAAATGGGTATTTGATGTAATACGTTTCGTATTACCAGTTATCGTTGTTTTAATCGCCTTTATCGTATTATATACCTTGGCGCCAAATGTTAAGATTAAACTTATGTCAGTTATACCTGGTGCCATTTTTGCGACAATTGTATTCTTAGGTGGTTCATTCTTATTTTCCATTTACATTTCGAATTTTGCCAATTACTCTAAAACATACGGTAGTATCGCAGGTATCATCATCTTGATGTTATGGTTGTATATTACAGGATTTATTATTATTATTGGTGCTGAAATCAATGCAATCTTCCATCAACGTAAAGTTGTATCTGGTAAAACACCAGAAGAACAAACTTTAGATGATATTGAACATAACCGCAATACTTCAGTCGCTAACAATGAAACTGAAAGCGACAATGACAATGATGATAAACAGGATAACGATACATCTATCAATAAAGGTTAAGCGTTAGACTTATAATTACAAATACCCACGGAACATTAAAATATTCCGTGGGCATTTTTATCTTATAAGGTTTTACTGGATTAAGTTATGCTGAAATGCATAAATAACCGCTTGTGTTCTATCTTGAACTTCTAATTTACTTAATATATTACTAACATGTGTTTTTACAGTCTTAATTGTAATATGAGACGCACTCGCAATTTCTTGATTAGAATAGCCTTTAGCAATCAATAATAGAATTTCCATTTCACGCTCAGTTAACATTTCATATAACTCTGCACGTTGTTTCATTCTATTTCTCATTTTCACTAATACTTCCGCTTCAAATACAGACTCGTTATTGTATGTTTTACGGATTGCTTCAGCAATATCACTTGCACTCGTAGTTTTTAATATATAACTGTCTACACCAGAATCTAATGCACGATACACTTCTTGATCCTCAATATAACTTGTCAGCATTACTACTTTTATATGTGGTAAATCTTTTTTTACTTGTTCAGTAGCTTCAACACCATCCATATCATCCATAAGTAGATCCATTAAGATTAAATCTGGATTCAGTTGATGTGCTTTTTCAATTGCATCTTTACCTGACTTACCTTCCCCTACTACATCAATATCTGATTGTGTAGATAAATAACTAGAAATACCTATTCGAACCATTTCATGGTCATCAACAAATAATACTTTAATCGTCATTTGAATCCTCCTTATTTAATGGTGCTTTAACCTCAATTCTTGTGCCTGCATCTGGTAAAGAAACAATATGAAACGTCGCACCTATTTCTAACGCACGTTCGCGCATATTTTTCAGTCCATAGCTTTGTTCAACCTTATCATCAACATTAAACCCTTTACCATTATCTTGTATACGTAACAATAAATATTCTTCTCTATTAAACAATTCAATCGTCACTTTTGTACCTTTAGAATGTCGTAACGTATTAGATATTGCTTCTTGAGTAATGCGGAATAAATGGTCCTCAATACCTTTAGGCACTTTAAACTCTTCTATATCATGCACTACTTTCATAGGTACTTTTTTCTGCAAATCAACTACCAAGTCTTTAATACCTTCACCTAAAGATTTATCTTTTAGTCCAATTGGTCTTAAGTGTAAAAGTAACGCACGCATCTCTAATTGAGAATCCTGTATCATTTTTTCTAATACTGGTATTTGCTGATCAAGGGGCGCCTTTAACTCAGTTTCTTTTATCGCTGACAACATCATGCTGGCAGCAAATAACTGTTGGCTTACCGAGTCATGCAATTCTCGTGCTAGCCGTTGCCGTTCATCTTCAATGATTTTTTTCACTTTAACGTCATTGATATTATATGATTCATTAGTTAGATTTTGTGTCTTCATACGCAATCTATGTACTTCTTGATTTAATGGAACCAGGGTTTGATATAAATCAATCGTTTCATTATATAATTCAATATTCTGATCATTGATGCCTACCGTCTGTCCTTCGATAGAACGTTCGATTTGGTCTTTCAGCCAATGATTCTGTTGGTTGATTTTATATGCCAATACAGATCCTACTATAATACACAGTAATACGACCAATATATTTATAAATAGTAATACTGGTATGCCAAATATTTGAGTATAAATCATACCTTGAAAATACATAACATTCACAAACACTTTATCTATAAAGAATATTGCAAAGAATGTACTATATACCAAAATGAGCATTGAACCTATGGCTCTAAAGTAGTGATTCATTTATAAATCACCTCAACATCACCTAAAAATGATGAAACGTAAATATTGACTGCATAATTCTCTGCTTTAGTCTCTTCAACCACTTTAATATTATTATTTTCAACTTTATATGATGTTTCATTTACATATGCATTGCCATATAATGTTGTGAAATGCAAATTAATATTGTAATTTAAAGGAACTATGATTTGAACTTTTCCTACAATATGACGAATCACTAGTGTGTTGTTCTCTTTAATATTCGCTGCTTTAGACATGTCAATGTGGATGTCACCAATACCATGTTGTATTTGTAAATCTTCCCATTTATATACATATACTGGCGTACGTTGTTCACCGAACCATTTTTGTTTGATAAATTCTGGTGATTCTACTTCTTCTTCCGTAGCTGTAACTTTTAGTGGTTTAAATCTATAAATAATATATCTTACGATGAGTACAAGTAAAAATACAAATAATATAATAATTGTGTATTTATTAGAAAGTAAGGTAAACGCAATGAGCAATGCACCTATCCAAAATGCAAGTAACCCACGCACCTTATGAAAGTATATATAACCCACATAAACTAAAATACATCCTAATAATAACACAAGTAAAAAACCAATTTTTTCAAAGAAAATATAGTAAAAATTGGCTATAATCATTAATGCTGTAAACACAATAAGCATTTCTGTGGATATATACTTATGAGTCATGTTTCGCCACCTTTCTTCAAGCGACTAAACTGATCCGTTCAATTAAATCACATTCAGTTTCAACATTGGCACGTTCAACTGCTCTTTGTGATAAATCCGTTTCAATTCGCGCATAATCTGCTTCCATTTCATTTAATTGTTGTTTTATACTTTCAATTTCTGAGTGTTCAATCTTTTGTGCACAATAAATGTATGTTTCATCTATCATGTCAATATATTTATTCTCTAATGATAGTGTTAAGCTGTCAATTAAATTGCCAACATAAACTTTTCTTTCAATTAAATAATTAATATACATTTCAATACTTCTTAATTTTTTATCTAAATATTGTCTATATTCTACTAAACTTGTATATACAGAGTTTTTAGTTACTTTTTCTAAATAAGACGTAATATAATTCATAGAATCACCTCATGCTGGATTAGATTCTATTATAAAAAATATCCGGAACCTTAGGTATAGGCTCCGGAACCATCTTATATTAGGACTTTAGACCGAAACACTATCTAATCTATTTTAGTAGTTAATACTGGTCCATCTTTTGTCACAATGACTGTGTGTTCAATTTGTGCAACAAAGCTTTTATCGCTTGTTTCAAATGCCCATTCATTTTTACCTTCTGTGACGAATGTTGCTTTTGTAGAGATAAATGGTTCAACCGCAATGACAGTACCTTCTTTTAACAATGTCTTGTCTTTAGGTTCATAATAATTCATCACATGGTTAGGTGCTTCGTGTAATGATTGGCCCACGCCATGACCAGTCAAATTCTTAATAACTGTCAGGTTATTTTTGCGTGCAGTTGCATGGACTGCTTTACCAATTTGGCTTAATTTCGCACCTGGTTTAACACGAGTCATTGCTGCTTCGAATGCTTCTAGTGCAACATCACAGACTTTTTGTTTCAATGGATCATCCGCTTCACCTACGACGAATGAAATGCCTGTATCCGCATAATAGCCATCTTTCAGTGCAGATACATCTATATTTACTAAATCTCCTTCACGAATCACTCGTTTACCTGGGATACCATGCGCTACTTCTTCATTAACACTAATACATGTTTGACCAGGAAAGTTTTCATCATGGATGGGTGCAGAAATTGCACCATGTTTTTCGAACAAATCTTTTGCAATATCATCCAATTCTTTAGTTGTTACGCCTGGTTTAGTGGCAGCTTGCATTGTATCTCTGATAAGTGCACATATGTAGCCAATCTCTTTTAATGCTGTTAATTCTGCTTCTGTTTTTACAATCATATTATCCCGTTCCTTTTTGAAATTTATATTCTTACTTATTATAGCAGACTTTTTTTGATATAATAAATTAGAAAATTTTAACACGTATAGTTTAACATGTTGTTAAATGAATCGCATCACTCTAAAGCAATTCGTGAATTAAGCATGCTGATACGTATAACAGGAGTTTTAATATGAAAGACATATGGTACAAACGCATTATCGGGGCACGTACGATAAAGACCGGTTTAGCGACGTTTTTAACGGCATTATTTTGTTTAGCCCTTAATTTAAATCCAATTTTCGCAATTTTAACCGCTATCGTAACAATCGAACCAACCGCAAAGGCTTCTTTAAAAAAAGGCTATAAACGTTTACCCGCTACGATTATAGGTGCGCTATTTTCAGTGGTCTTCACGTTTATATTTGGAGATCAATCTCCTTTTGCTTATGCTTTTAGTGCAACCTTTACGATTATTCTATGTACGAAATTGAATTTACAAGTCGGTACAACTGTAGCCACATTAACAGCCATGGCAATGATACCCGGAATACATGAGGCATACTTCTTCAATTTCTTCTCAAGACTATTAACTGCCATCATCGGTCTCGTAACGGCAGTGTTGGTCAATTTTATTATCTTACCACCCAAATATTATGACCAAGTAGAATCAACCATAAATTTGACCGAATCAAAAATGTACACACTGTTTGAGCTTCGTATGCGTCAATTATTACTAGGTAAATTCACCAAAGGCGCACCTTATCATCAACTGAATCACCTCACTGATTTAAATCAAAAAGTTGAAACTTTATTGTCATATCAGAAAGATGAACTTAGTTATCATAAACATCATGATTCAGAATGGTATCGCCTTAAATCACTGACAACTCGTGCGCACACTAATCGGTTATTCATTACACATTTATCAAACTTAGTATATTTACCTAAAGATACCAACATCACTTTTACGAATGAAGAAAAAATGGCAATATTAAGTATTGCCCAAAGTATAAGTTTGATTTACACGACAGGACATTTCGAACGTAAACAACAACATGCCTCTTTACTTAAAATGTCTGTAAAAGGTCTAGATGAATTTGACGATAACCAACTCAAAAGCCACATTATATATGAGATTCTCTTAATTTATCGTATATTAGACCATCGTTTTGCATAACACTTGATTTCAACCATAACAAAAACGCGTTCTTGTCATAGTGCCTTTTTGCACTTGTTAACAAGAACGCGTTTTTTATTATTTTTGCTTTTTGGTAACGCGATCAACAATCACTTGTTTTGCTGCTTCTTCTTCTGTATTGTCGACCTGTTTAGGTTCAAAAGCGAAACCTTTACGTTCACATGCTTTTTCTAATAAATAATCTGTAATTTCATGATTTTTAGGTAAAATAGGCCCATGTAAATAGGTACCTAACAGATTTTTATAATGAATACCCTCTTTAGCATCGTCATCATTATTACCAAAACCATGTGTAACTTGACCTAACGTACCAAATGAATGGTACGTTCGACCTCCGTGATTTTCAAAACCAACGATTGTTCCAAACGTTTCACTTTCAATAACAATATCACCTGTAAGACGATCTGTTTGAGACTCTGTATAGAAATCTAAGATGTTTAAACCAGCTAATTCCGTACCATCAGGTGTAATATACTTACTGCCTAAGAATTGATAGCCACCACAAATAGTGAGTCCTGGCATCCCATCTTCAATTGCATCTTTCAAGATGTCCTTTATCTTACTGAGTTCTTTCGTCGCTAAAGTTTGTTCTCTATCACTACCGCCACCAATAAAGAAGATGTCGCAATCATCAAGTGTTACACCCTCTGTTTCATTCACATCAACGACTTTCAATTCAATATTACGTAACTTGGCACGTTGTTTTAATGCGATAATATTGCCAATATCACTATATAGATTTAATTTATCAGGCATAAAATGATATACAGTTAATTCATTCATTTCGATTTGACCTCCTCAAACGAGTGGTTAAGTTGTTCCAACATTGGTGCGAGTGATGTGTAATTAGGTATCGCTACTGTAAAACTATTTTTATAATCCATTGTTTTAGCGGTCGCTTTATAGATATCTTTTTCTAAAATGACCGGTACTGTAACACCAGCTAATTTTAATCTTAATTGTAATTCTTCTGCTCTTGTACCTGTTACAATAATCGTTTCAATGTTTTGTCGCGTTAATTTTTCAAAATCTGCATCGTATATCCAAGACGTATCACGTCCATCTGCAGCATTATCATTCAGACTCATAACATAGACTTTACTTCCCTCTAATTGTTCACCAACGGATAAACTTGCATTCATACCTGCTGGGTTCTTAGCAAGGTTAATCATAGCTTCTTTATTGCCCTTTTTAAAATACTGCATGCGTCCATTATCAGAAGTATACGTTTCAAAGCCAAGACGAATAGCTTCATCATTCAGTCCTAATTCTCTTAATACCGTATATGCCGCAATCGCATTATAAGTGTTGAAATCACCTGCGATTTTCATATTAAATGTCGTTGAACCAACATTTAAATTAATAAATGGTGTTAACGTAAATGACGACACTTCGTATTTAGTATCTTCACGTTTGAAACCACACTCACAGTGATAATGTCCGATTTGATTATAATGAATATAGTCATAATGTAATAATCGACCACAATTTGGACAATAACGACTTTCATTCATTGTACTTTGTTCAAACTCATGTGCGTGTGCTTTCATACCATAGTATTCCACGCTATCGCTCGCAATTTTTAACCGACTCACAAATGGATCATCCGCATTTAATAGCAATTTAATGCCTTTATTACTAATAGCTTTAGCAATGTTATTAACCATAATATCAATCTCACCAAAGCGATCCATCTGATCACGGAAGAAATTTGTTACGACCATCATTGTCGGTGTAACCTCATTAAGTACTCGTGGAATAGAACCCTCATCTATTTCGATGACTGCAATTTTAGTATTTTTTTCATTTTGCAAAATGAACGCAGATGTAATACCTGCAGCCATATTGGCACCTTCATTATTATGTATGATGTTAATATCATTGGCTTTTAATGTATGACCGATTAAATTAGAAGTCGTAGTCTTCCCATTTGTACCACTTATAAATACAATCTCATCTACTTGAGATGCTAATTTTCTTAATATATTTTTATCCACTCTTCTAGCAACTTGACCTGGCAAGTCTGTACCTTTTTTCCCGGCAACTTTACTCACCTGTCTCGCCAACTTTGCTAAGCGTGTCGCAGTCCAATGTCTCATTTAGTTCCTCCTCTACTCTATCACTCAAATATTATAACATGATTGTGTTGTATTCCAAACAATTCTCAATTCAAATTATGACTGGATTTCCCATTGAAAAGAACACATGATTTACTACTGCATATCGTTTTGCTATACTATAAAAAAAGTATAGGAGGCTCATTACTTATGTTAAATGAAGAATTATTAAATGCTTTAAATGAACAAATGAATCACGAATTCTTTGCTGCACATGCATATATGGCAATGGCTGCATATTGCGATGACAATTCATATGAAGGTTTTGCGAATTTCTATATTCAACAAGCAAAAGAAGAACGATTCCACGGTAAAAAAATCTATGATTATATCAATGATCGTGGTGGCCATGCATTATTTGCATCAATCCCAGCACCTAAAACAGAATTCAACAGTATTTTAGAAACGTTTGAGGATGGCTTGGCACAAGAACAAGATGTAACGCGCAGATTTTATAACCTTTCTGATTTAGCAAATCAAGCCAAAGATTATGCAACCATTTCATTTTTAAATTGGTTCTTAGATGAACAAGTTGAAGAAGAAGCAATGTTTGAAACACACATTGATTATTTAAATCGTATCGGTGATGATAGCAATACGCTTTATCTTTATGAAAAAGAATTAGCTGCCCGTTCATTTGACGAAGAAGCATAATATGCCATTGTAATAAATTTATAACTTAAGTTTTGTCTCAAAAAGACGCATGCCTATTAATAAGCATGCGTCTTACTTATGTAGCATTTAATTATATATGGATATTAATGCCCTTATCCGTTGTATACAATTCTCGTGCTTGACGGTTAGAAATTATTTCTTTAAAGTCATAGCATATTCATTTATAGAAAGGACACTAACATCATGCACTCAGATGCTTTTATTGCTTTAGATTTTGAAACTGCCAATGGTCAGCGCACAAGTATTTGTTCTGTCGGAATGGTGAAGGTGGTAAACCATCAAATTACAGAATCCTTTTACACATTAGTAAATCCAAAAGATTACTTTTCCCATCAAAATATTGCCGTACACGGTATCCAACCCGAAGATGTAAACGATGCACCTACCTTCGATAAAGTCTTTCCCTATATGATGCAATTTATTAATGATTTACCCGTGGTGGCACATAATGCTGCATTTGACATGAACGTGCTTCATGCAAGTATTAAAGCGTCAGGATTTACTACGCCTGATATGACTTATTTTTGTTCACTACAACTTGCGAGAAGAACAGTAAATCATCATCGTTATGGTTTGAATTATATGATGCAATATTACAATTTAGATTTTCACGGACATCATGATGCACTTAATGATGCTAAAGCTTGTGCTATGATAACATTTCGCTTACTTAAACATTATGATAATTTAGAAAGTATGCTTCGCGTTTATGGCAAAACATTAAAAGATAAAGATTGATAGTTGTCGCAATATTTCCTTTAATGACTTTTATCTAGATATAATCATAAATCGTCATATTTTCATATGTCGCCTTTTCAAGATTACCCACTGTAACACCTACAAGCCGAATAGGTATTTCAGGGTCTTTTAAATCTGTATACAAATCATAAGCAATATTGTAAATATCTGTTTCTGATCGTACAGGATCACGTAAACTACGCTGTTTAGACAATGATTCAAATTTAAATGTCTTAATTTTAACTGTTACCGTTTTTCCAGATTTCTGTAACTTTGCAAGTCTCTCTGCTGTTTTATGACTGAGCTCCCAAACTTTTTGCAAAATCGCTTCATCATCGTTCATATCCGTTGCAAATGTTCGCTCTGTACCTACTGATTTTCTAATTCTCGTAGATTTAACCGGATTATGATCGATACCTCTTGCTTTATTATAAAGTCCATGACCACGTTTACCAAATAGCCTTATTAAATCGCGCTCACTTTGATCATATAAGTCCTGACCAGTATAAATATCCTGTTCATGCATTTTTTGCTTAGAAGCCTTACCTACGCCTGGAAAATCACCAATATCTAATCTCATTAATATTTCATGCACATTATGATAATCAATGACGGTAATGCCATTAGGTTTATTCATGCCACTCGCCAGTTTAGCAAGAAATTTATTGTAAGATACACCCGCAGATGAGGTGAGTTGCGTCGCTTCGTAAATATCTCTACGTATATATTGAGCTATGCTTGATGCTGGTAAGTCTTGCCTTACAAGGTGTGTAATGTCCAAATAAGCTTCATCCAATGACAATGGTTCTACAATTTCTGTATAACTCTTGAATATTTTCATAATTTTATCTGATGCTGCTTTATAAGCTTCAAACCTAGGGGTTACATAATAACCATTGGGACAAAGTTTATGTGCTTGCGCAGTCGGCATGGCAGAGTGTACACCAAATTTCCTTGCTTCATATGACGCTGTAGATACAACACCTCTCCCACTTGCTTTACCGCCAACAATAACTGGCTTACCTTTCAATTTAGGATTGTCTCGCATTTCTACTTGTGCGAAAAAGTAGTCCATATCAATGTGAATTATTCTTCTTTCTGACATTACGTTCACCTCCCTACAACTTTATTGAGTCATTTTGACTTCTATTCGTTAATATATTACATGGAACTTAGAACAATATCTTAAAATTTGCTCAAAAAAAGAGCTAGTGCTTAACTATTTTAAAATATTGTTTGAAACGCGCAATCAATATTCTATCATTAAGCAACTAACTCTTTAAGTTGATGTGTCATTCAATTAATCTTATTCTATTTCAGTTTGAAATCCATGTGTAGGCGATTGCGTATAGTACACTATACCTTCATCTGTATCTTCAATTAATTGCACATTTTTATTTAATACTCCTGTCAAGAAATACATATCCATCACGCAATAGCCAATGTGGAAGCATGCAATAAAGATGATAGATGAATATGCGTAGTATGAAAATAGTAAAAATAAGGCACTTGTTATTATGACTAATGGTGCTAACATAATCGTGATATATTGCCATTTTTTAAAATACACATTGGGCATATGTGTCGTAATCATACCTAGTCTAAATCTATACGTAGGTTTATTACCTTTGGACAATAACCTAAACATTACGTTATGAATAATCTCATGTAAGAAGTATACAAGCGTAAAGCCTATAATTCCGTAAACAATATTTAATATGATGTTTTGTTCAATAACATGGGTCATCGTATACGCCATTTTATAAAACAATAATATACTAATCATCACAACTGCAAATTGAAATAAAATAAATCCCTCAAGTGCTTTCTTACTAGAAAACAAATCAATTTTAAACATTAGCCAGCCCTCCACATCATTCAATTCTTACCTAGAGTATACAACGATTTCCACCGCTGATAAAGAGCTTTTAATGAAAGTAAGTCGCTTGTAATTGAACTTTAACAAACTTTCTCGATTTGCAATATATTGAAATAATCGCCCAACAAAATATTAATTAATTTTACAAAAACTATATATTTAACACTATTTTATCACAACTCAATTAATAAGATGTTTCCCATTAAAGTCGTTCAAATTGAGCTACAGTTTCTACATGTGTTGTATGTGGAAACATATCTACAGGTGTAATTTGTGTAAGTTTATATTGTTGAGCTAATACTTGTGCATCACGCTGCTGCGTAGATGGATTGCAAGAGATATAGACGATCTTTTTAGGATTTAATGTTAATAGCGTTTCTAAAAATGTTTCGTCGCAGCCTTTTCTAGGTGGATCAACCATTACAACATCCGGTTTGATTCCTTCTGCTTTCCATTTTAAAATAACTTCTTCTGCCTTACCACAGACAAAAGTAGTATTTTCAAATTGGTTTATGGTCGCATTTTGTTGCGCATCTGCAATCGCCTCTGGAACGACTTCCACTCCATACACATGTTTCGCTTGAGGCGCCATATATAACCCAATTGTACCAATGCCACAATACGTATCTAGTACTGTTTCTTCGCCCTGTAACTCTGCATAGTCTATCGCACGTTGATATAATTTTTCCGTTTGCACGGAATTAATTTGATAAAATGATTGGTCATTTATTTTAAATGTAACATCAGATAAAGTGTCAATAATTTCATCTTTGCCATATAGTGTATAAGAATGTTGACCCATAATGACATTTGAATGCGTATCATTCACGTTATGTTTAATACTTACAATATCTGGAAAATGTTGTTTCAAACGTTCTGTTAATATATCACTTTGCTTGAATTTTTTGCCATTAGTTACAAAGATAACCATAAGTTCTCTGGAATGATGACCCGTTCTAATCACAACATGGCGCATTAAACCTTGTTTCTTATGTTCATTGTATACACTCACATTTAATTCATTGAAACATACTTTTAGTTTGTTAATTACTTCTTGATGTATTTGATCTTGAATTAAACATTCATCCATATCGATAATATCATGGCTACGTTGACGGTAAAATCCGGTAATGACTTTATTTTCATTATTTTTTCCTACTGGAATTTGAGACTTGTTTCTGTAATACCATGGGTTATCCATGCCAATCGTGTCATGAATAATCGCATCTTTAAAGCCTGCCTTACGCTGAAACAAATTAACCACTTGCGCTTTTTTCATCTCAAGTTGTGCCTCATAAGTCATATGCTGTAGCTGACATCCACCACATTTATCATAATAGACACATGGCGGTTCAATTCGGTCTTTACTTTGTTCTTTAATGTCGATGAGTTTACCAATTGCAAAATTCTTCTTTACTTTAATTACTTTAAAATCAATCGTTTCGTCAATTAAGGCATTCGGTACAAAAATCGGATAACGGTCAAATTTAACCACACCATGACCTTCATGCGTTAAATCTATGACTTTTCCTTCTAGAATTTCATTTTTTTGAATTGCATTCATGCTTTCACCCCATATTAAAAGAGGTTAGGGTGTTTGATGACTGCCTAACCTCGTCTCTTAATCTGTTTGTATACTATTGTTCTACGATTTCATCATTTTTAACATCGTTCGGTGTAAACACTTCGATGTGCTGTTTTAAATTCAAGAAGTTTCCTGGCAGTTTCCCACCATACTCTCCATCAACATTTAATTGCATATCAGTAAACGATGATATGCTTATAGCTTTCGCTTTTTTATAATGTACTTTAGGATGTTTTGTATGCTCACCTCTTGAAGCTAATGTCATGATATGCCCCAATTCAGCAAGGTTAGCTTTTTCCACAATAATCAATGTAAAGTAACCATCATCTAATTTCGCATCCGGGACTAATTTTTCAAACCCTGCCATAGAATTCGTCAATCCTAATAAGAAGAGCATCGCTTCACCCTGAAATACATTATCATCATATTCAATTCGGATATCAACTGCTTTCATTTGAGGCAACATTTCAAATCCTTTAATGTAATATGCGAATGGCCCGACAATTGATTTTAATTTACTAGGTGTTTCATAGGAGACCTGTGTTAATTGACCACCTGCTGCTAAATTAATGAAATAACGGCTATTCATTTTCCCAATATCTACACGTGTTATATGTCCTTCTATGATCACATCTATTGCGCTCATAATGTCACTAGGTAAATGTAATGCGCGGCCAAAATCATTCACTGTCCCCATAGGAATAATGCCTATACTAGGTCTGTTTGGTTTCTCAGCAATACCATTGATGACTTCGTTTAATGTACCGTCACCACCTGCGGCAATCAATACATCATAATTTTGGTCTAAGCTTCTCACTGCTTCAGTTGTCGCATCGCCAACTTTTTCTGTTGCATATGCACTTGTCTCAAAACCCGCTTTTTCTAATTTTATTAAAACATCAGGTAATGTACGTTTAAATAGTTCTTTGCCTGACGTTGGGTTATAAATGATTCTAGCTCTTTTTCTCATAATTTATCCCTCGACTTCATATACTCATTATCTATCTTATATGATTTACAAAGAGGATAAAAGTATTTTAGGCTAGATTTCAAAGAAAATATTAAACAGACACGCAATTAAAAGAGAGCGGAGAAGAAATCAAATTCTCTAATAATGATTTCGTAGTTCCACTCCCTATTATGGATGACTAAGATTGTTAAGTTTACCAAAGCTGAAGCACATGAATAAGTCGCACTACATAATGAATTAAGCAGTGAGACTTTACATTTTCAATTCAGTCATCTACAACCTAATTGAATCGAGCCTGAGACATCTATTTATGTCCCAGGCTCTATGTGACTTTCTAATTATCTTTTATCTAATTCTTGTTTCAATAATTTGTTAACGAGTTGCGGATTAGCTTGACCCTTAGATGCTTTCATAATTTGTCCAACTAAGAAGCCCATTGCTTTACCTTTACCGTTTTTATAGTCTTCAATAGATTGTTCATTATTGTCTAAAGCTTCATTTACAAATTTAAGAAGTGTAGCTTCATCAGAAATCTGAACTAAGCCTTTTTCTTCCATGATTTGTTTCGCATCCCCACCATTTTCAGCTAATTCTGGGAACACTTTCTTAGCAATTTTACTGCTCATCGTACCGTCTTCAATTAATTTAATCATACCAGCTAAGTTCTCTGGTGTTAATTTAGTATCTAAAAGATCGACTTGATTTTTATTTAGATATTCATTGACGCCGCCCATTAACCAGTTAGACGTTAATTTAACATCTGCACCTTCAGCGATGGCACCTTCGAAGAAATCTGACATTTCTTTTGTAAGTGTTAACACATGTGCATCGTAAGCTGGTAGTCCGTATTGATTAACATATTTTTCTTTTCTTTCATCAGGTAATTCTGGAATAGTTTGACGCACACGTTCTTTCCAAGCTTCATCCACATAAAGAGGTACGATATCTGGTTCAGGGAAGTAACGATAATCATCTGACCCCTCTTTAACACGCATGAGCAATGTCTTACCTGTTGATTCGTCAAAGCGACGTGTTTCCTGTAAGATTTCTCCACCATTTAAAAGTTCTTCTTCTTGACGTTTTTCTTCATATTCAAGACCTTTACGTACAAAGCTAAATGAGTTTAAGTTTTTAAGCTCTGCTTTTGTACCAAATTCTTCTTGACCGTATGGACGCAATGAAATATTGGCATCACAACGTAGAGAACCTTCTTCCATCTTACAATCAGATACACCCGTGTATTGGATGATTGAACGTAATTTTTCTAAATAAGCATACGCTTCTTGTGGTGAGCGAATATCAGGCTCAGATACAATTTCGATTAACGGTGTACCTTGTCTGTTTAAATCTACTAAAGAATATCCATCTTTATGCGTAGATTTCCCAGCATCTTCTTCCATGTGTAAGCGTGTAATACCAATACGTTTTGTTTCTCCATCAACCTCGATATCAATATAACCATTTTCACCAATTGGTTGGTCGAACTGAGAAATTTGATAGGCTTTTGGATTATCTGGGTAGAAATAATTTTTACGGTCAAATTTTGATTCTGTAGCAATATCCATATTTAGTGCCATTGAAGCTCTCATTGCCCAATCAACTGCACGTCTATTAACAACTGGTAATACACCAGGATATGCAAGGTCAATTACGTTTGTATTTGAGTTTGCTTTTGCCCCAAAATGCGCCGGCGCTGGAGAGAACATTTTAGAGTCTGTTTTTAGCTCAACATGGACCTCTAGTCCAATAACTGTTTCAAAATGCATGATTTCCACTCCTTATAGGTTTTTATATTCATTATGAAAATTAAATTTTGTTTCATATTGGTAAGCGACACGATATAACATTTTTTCATCAAATGGTTTCCCTATAAATTGCAAACCAATTGGACGACCATTAGCTTGACCACACGGCACTGAGATACCTGGTAATCCTGCTAAGTTTACTGGCGTTGTTAGTAAGTCATTCGCATACATAGTAAGTGGATCATCAATTTCTTCACCTATGTTAAATGCAGTTGTAGGTGTAGTTGGACCAACGACAACATCATAGTTTTCAAAAATACGATCAAAGTCATTTTTAATTAAAGTTCTAACTTTTTGAGATTTTTTATAAAATGCATCGTAATATCCTGAACTTAATGCAAATGTACCTAAGAATATACGACGTTTTACTTCTTCGCCAAATCCTTCACTTCTAGACATCTTGTATAATTCTTCCAATGAGTTTGCTTCTGGAGAATGGTAACCATATCTAATGCCGTCGAAACGAGACAAGTTAGATGAAGCCTCTGATGAAGCAATAACATAATAAGAAGGAATACCATATTTCGTGTTTGGTAATGATACTTCTTCTACAGTTGCACCTAAGTCTCTTAGTGTTTCAACTGCCTCTTTCACAGATGCTTTCACTTCGTCAGATACACCTTCACCTAAATATTCAGATGGAAGTGCAATTTTCAAGCCTTTAATATCTTTTCCAATATCTGAAGTGTAATCCGCATCATCAACAGGTGCACTTGTTGAGTCATTTTCATCAAGACCTGTAATAGCTTCTAATACTAAAGCATTGTCCTTAACGCTACGCGTCATTGGACCGATTTGGTCTAAAGAAGATGCAAATGCAACTAATCCAAAACGTGATACACGACCATAAGTTGGTTTCATGCCAACAATACCGCAATATGCTGCTGGTTGACGAATTGAACCACCTGTATCTGAACCTAAACTAAATGGAACTAAACCAGCCGCAACTGCAGCTGCAGAACCACCTGAAGAACCACCAGGAACTGCTTTATGATCAAATGGGTTTACTGTTTTTTTGAAATAAGATGTTTCAGTAGATCCACCCATAGCAAATTCATCCATATTTAATTTACCAATGAGAACCGCTTGTTCGTTATGTAATTTTTTCATTACAGTCGATTCATAAATTGGCACAAAACCTTCTAACATCTTACTTGCACACGTTGTTTCAACGCCTTCAGTAATAATGTTATCTTTGATTCCCATTGGAATACCAAATAATTTCCCATCCATTTGGTCTTTCTCTTGTAACGCATCTAATTCTTGCGCTTTTTTAAGTGCATTTTCTTTATCTAATGCAAGAAACGATTTGATTGTTGGATCCGTTTCTTCGATTGCATCATATATATCACTGACTACTTGTGATGGCTTAATTTCTTTTTGTTTGATTAAATTAATCAAATTTTCTACTGATTCATAACGGATCGTCATCTTAAGCGTCCTCCTCATTCATGATAGCTGGTACTTTAAACTGTCCATCTTCAGTTTCTTTAGCATTTTTTAATGCAAGCTCTTGAGGAATACCCTCGATTGCTTTATCATCGCGTAATACATTTTGTAAATCTAAAACATGATAAGTTGGTTCAATTTCACTTGTTTCTGCTGTATCTATTTGATTCGCAAAATTTAAAATACTTTCCAATGTATTTTGCATTTCTGTCGTTTCATCTTCAGTAATTTGAAGTCTAGCTAAATTTGCTATATGTTCAACTTCTTCTCGTGTAACTTTAGCCATTAAATAAAAGCCTCCTTTTTACTCATTCATTACAAAATTGTACCAAAATTCTGCCGAAAAATCTAAGTATTTCAATAATAACAATAAATTATGCTGTTATTTTATTTTTATATTTTGATTATAGCAATCACTGTAAAATCATTGTTCACAATCCATCGTTTTATCAACTTACATAATATGCATAATAAATCATTGATTTTTATATTTTGTGTAACAATTCACTTAATAATTGTAAGCGCTTAACAATATGTTTTTAAAAACATTTTAGTTAGTCTTTTAAAAATAATACTACTCTATTTATAAATTACATTGTATAATCATTCATGTAGTATATTTTAATTTTTCAAAACAAAGGGAGATGATAAACATGCTGACTTTAGGCACGTCATTAGCCAATCAGGTTCAAGCGAGTTGGCAAACTTATATTATGATTGTTGTGTATTTTATAATTTTACTGATTATCGGTTATTATGGTTACAAACAATCTACAGGTAATTTAAGTGAATTTATGCTTGGTGGCAGAAGCATTGGACCATATGTAACTGCACTTTCAGCAGGTGCATCTGACATGAGTGGTTGGATGATTATGGGGTTACCAGGTTCAGTATATAGTACTGGTTTATCTGCGATGTGGATTACGATTGGTCTATCGCTTGGTGCATATGTAAACTATTTTGTTGTTGCACCACGACTTCGTGTGTATACAGAATTAGCTGGTGATGCGATAACGCTACCTGACTTTTTCAAGAATCGTTTAGATGATCGCAATAATTACATAAAAATTATTTCAGGATTAATTATTGTAGTCTTTTTTACACTTTATACGCATTCAGGATTTGTGTCAGGCGGTAAATTATTTGAAAGCGCATTTGGTCTAAATTACCATTGGGGACTAATCATCGTTGCAGCGATTGTCATATTCTATACATTCTTTGGAGGATATTTAGCAGTTTCCATTACTGATTTTTTCCAAGGTGTAATCATGCTTATCGCGATGGTTATGGTACCTATCGTGGCGCTTATTGAACTGAGCGGTTTAGATACGTTTAGACAAGTTGCTGAGATGAAACCTACAAACATGAATTTATTTAAGGGGACAACTGTTTTAGGTATTATTTCATTATTTGCATGGGGACTTGGTTATTTTGGACAACCTCATATTATTGTACGATTTATGTCGATAAAAACACACAAGCTATTACCTAAAGCAAGAAGATTGGGCATCAGTTGGATGGTCATTGGTTTGCTTGGAGCTGTTGCAGTCGGCCTCACAGGTATTGCATTCGTTTCTGAGCGTCAAATCAAGTTGGAAGACCCTGAAACACTGTTTATTGTTATGAGTCAAATTTTATTCCACCCACTGGTTGGTGGATTCTTATTAGCAGCAATTTTGGCAGCAATTATGAGTACGATTTCTTCTCAATTACTTGTAACTTCAAGTTCTTTGACAGAAGACTTTTATAAATTGATTCGTGGTGAAGACAAAGCACGTGAGCACGAAAAAGAATTTGTAATGGTTGGACGCTTATCTGTATTATTGGTTGCCATTGTTGCCATATGGATTGCTTGGTCACCAAATGATACAATTTTAAATCTTGTAGGTAATGCTTGGGCAGGATTTGGTGCAGCATTCAGTCCATTAGTCATATTCTCACTTTATTGGAAAGGACTGTCTCGTGCAGGTGCCTTATCTGGTATGATTACAGGTGCTCTTGTCGTAATTATTTGGATTGCTTGGATTAAACCACTTGCATCAGTTAATGAAATATTTGGCATGTATGAGATCATTCCTGGCTTTATTGCAAGTGTAATTGTCACTTATGTCGTTAGTAAATTAACGAAAAATCCTGGTGATTTTGTCGAACGTGATTTAGAAAAAGTGAAACAAATTATCAAAGAATAACTAGTTAATATACGCTAAAAACGCTGTATAGCTTGTTCACAAATGTGTGAACACTATACAGCGTTTTTATTTTGATATTTGATTTTAATTCATAATTAAGGCCATAAATACTTCATATTTCATTTATCTCTAGTTATTATTTTTATAAATGTGAACCTGAGGCTCTTTATCATCTTTCGTCTTACTTATGAGTGCTTTTGGATTATTGCCATCTTTAATATGAATTTCATATGCATCGATGCCATCGAAATATTTTTCCGCTTGTTCAGTCACATATTGTGTGATACCAATTGTTTCTGCTTTACCATAATAATCAATTGGTACATCTACGGATAATTGCTTCGCTTTTTTGTTATCGAATTTAACGGTACCTACTGCTTGTGTAAAGTTATTAAAGTATGATTGTAAATTATCATTGAATTGTTTGAAATCTGAGTTTAGATTTTCATCAATTTTTCCAGCTTCTTCAGATGGTAATAAGGCTGTTTTTTGTTTAATATCTTTCCAATCATTTATACGCGTTTTACCTTCTTCTACCGTTGTACCCGCTATAAATTCACCTGGTATGATGGAATTTTCACCGGATTGTTTATAAATCGCAAAGTGAATTGGTATGTCCTTTAATCCTTTATTCTCACGAAATCTAGATAAAAGCTCACCCGCCATTTGTTTACCTTGTTTTTTAATTTCTTTATCATCTAAATCTTTACTATATGTTTCGCCGTTTTTCTCTTTTTGATAATAATACGTACTATTCATTGCCAAACCGATTGTCATACCTTTAATTTTTTTGCCTTTGGTATCACCACTACCATAGAAATCTTGTTCTAAAATGTTGGACAGATATGCGGGTGAATTTTCAGCAATTTTTTCTGGGTCCGTTTCACCTTTGTGTGACGGATTTAATCCTAGGTTTTCATTAGCTTTTTTCTCTTTGCGTTCACTTTCATCCATATCGTCAATTTCAGATTTAGTATATTTCGGACTTAAAAATGCATTAATCATGTCTTTATCTAAATATTGTCCATCTTGATATAGATATTCGTCTGTTGGAAATACACTTTTACTTAAGTCTAAAAGACCATTTTCAAAATCTTCTCCATTATAACTATTTGCCATGTTATCTTGTAACAAACCACGGGCTTGGCTTTCTTTAAAAGGTAGAATCGTTCTATAGTCATCACCTTGAACATTTTTGTCAGTAGCAATTTCTTTTACAGAACCAGATTCTTTTTCCTGAGCCTTGTCATTAGATGGCGCTTTAGATTTTTCATCATTTTGGCCACATGCTGATAACACAAAAATTGCTGAAATGAAAAGTATAATCGCTCGTTTCATGTATTATCTCCTTTACCCTTCTATTTCTTTTTGTTTTTGCACAAAATCTTCTTCAGTCCAAACCTCTGTACCGAATGACTCTGCTTTCGCTAACTTAGAGCCTGCATCTTCACCTGCTATTACTAAATCTGTACGTTTAGTAACACTACTTGTGACCTTAGCCCCTTGCAAAGTTAACCAATCCGATGCTTCGTTCCGAGTCATTTGATATAGCTTACCGGTCAGTACAATCGTCTTTCCTTTAAAATCAGGGTGACCATCTAAATCACTTGTCTTAATCCCTTTATAAGTCATATTAACATGTTTTGACTGCAATTTATCAATCAGTGCCCGGATGTCCTCATTTGCTAAGTAAGTGACCACAGATTGTGCGAGTTTATGACCAATATCATGAATTGCTATCAGTTCTTCTTCAGTCACTTCAAATAAAGCATTCATTGTTTCATATTTCTCAGCAAGGACTTTGCTTGCTTTGACACCTAAATGTCGAATACCTAAGCCAAACAACAACTGCTCAAGTGAGTTTGATTTTGCTTTATCTATAGCATTTAATAAATTATCAACTTTTTTCTCACCCATACGCTCAAGTGGCAATAAGTCTTCTTTTGTTAAATAAAAAATATCCGCAATATCTTTAATTTTTTTATGTTCATAAAGTTGCTGAATAATCTTTGTTCCTAATCCATCTATATTCATTGCTTGTCGAGACACAAAATGAATGAGACCTTCGACTAACTGCGCCTGACATTTTGGATTTATACAACGTAACGCAACTTCGCCTTCTATTCTCACAAGTTCATGATCACAACTTGGACAATGCGTAGGCATATGATAAACAAGCGCTTCTTTAGGACGTCTATCAACGATGCTTTTGATAACCTCAGGAATGATGTCGCCTGCTTTTTTAATTACAACACTGTCACCAATTCGGATATCTCTGTCATGTATTAAATCTTCATTATGTAATGATGCCCTCGAAACAGTTGTCCCAGCAACTTTGACTGGTTCCAAAATAGCAGTCGGTGTCACGACACCCGTTCTTCCAATGCTAAGTTCAATATCCAATAATTCTGTAATAACCTCTTCAGCTGGAAATTTATATGCAATTGCCCAACGTGGTGATTTCTGAGTGAATCCAAGCGCTTCTTGCTGTTCTAAAGCATTCACTTTGATAACAATGCCATCTATATCATATGGTAAGTCTTCACGTTTTTCAGTCCACTTATCTATATATGCCAACACTTCATCTATTGTCGCCACTCTTTGTCGCTCTTGGTTAGTTTTAAAACCTAATTCATCTAATTCGTCTAATGCTTCACTTTGCGTATCTGCATTAAACTGAGTAAAATCATTCACACTATAAAGAAATACACTTAACTTTCGCTTAGCAGCAAGTTTCGAGTCAAGTTGACGTAGTGAACCGGCTGCTGCATTCCTCGGGTTTGCAAATGGTTGTTCTTCTTTTTCAGCTTTTGCTTTATTTAGATTAAAAAATGACTGCCTTGGCATGTAGGCCTCACCGCGAACTTCGAATGTTCTTGATTCTTTGATTTTCAAAGGAATGGCGTGGATGGTTTTAAGATTTTCTGTAATATCTTCACCCGTAGTTCCATCACCACGTGTTAGCCCTTGAACAAAGCGCCCATCCTCATACTTCAATGACACAGCTAAGCCATCTATTTTAAGCTCACACATATATTCAACATCACCGATATTATCTCGAATACGCTGATCAAACTTTCTCAAATCAGCTTCATTGAATGCATTTCCTAAGCTGAGCATTGGCGTATCATGATTAATTTTTTCAAATGTAGATTGTGCAGTACCACCTACTCTAACAGTGGGAGAATCTGGAGTTCGATATTCTGGGTGATTTGATTCAATTTCGATAAGTTCGTTGAGCAATTTATCATATTCACTATCTGGAACCGATGGATTATCGAGCACATAATATTCATATCCATAACGATTCAACAATTCATGTAACTCATTTACACGTGCCTGTATATCTGCCACAAACTATTCCTCCTTTTTCTTAATTGGTGCAAACTGTGCGAGTAAGCGTTTTGGCCCTTCCGATTTGAAAATAATATCTAATTCTACAGAACCATTTTTTTCTTTAACATTACTTACCATACCTTCACCCCATGATTTATGCATTACCTTGTCTCCTACGTTCCAGTCAGTAGCCACTTGTTGTTGCTTAGACGACGTTGCACGCTGACTGTGTGGACGCTTCGTAGGCTGTTTCGTAGCAGATTGGAAACGTTGACCTTGTGTTTGAGTTTTCGCTTTACTTTTAGATTCATTTTCCAATAAATCTTCGGGAATTTCTCTTAAAAATCTTGAAGGCATGTTTGATTGTGGACGACCAAATAACATTCTAGAAGTTGCATGTGTAAGATAAAGTATTTCTTCAGCACGTGTGATTGCAACATAGCAAATACGTCTCTCTTCTTGCATTTCGTGTTCTTCATCACTCTTAATTGCTCTAATATGTGGGAATAATGATTCTTCCATACCCATTATGAATACAATTGGGAACTCTAGCCCTTTTGCTGAGTGCATAGTCATGAGTGTAATACCATCTTCAATTTGTGCTTCATCAATATCTGCAATCAAAGATAAATCTGTTAAGAAATTAATGAGTGATTGCTCTTCCAATGGCGTATTTTCTTCATAATCTTTTGGAACTGACATAAATTCATCAATATTTTCCAATCTACTTCTTGATTCAAGAGTTTGTTCGCGGTCTAACATTTCGCGATAACCTGTTTGTTTTAACACTTCTTCAACTATTTCGGTAATTTCTAAAAATTCTTGCTGTTTAATTAAATTTTGCATTATATCATAAAAAGTGATGCATTCTTGTGTAACTTTTTTTGATAAACCAATGAAATCTACCTCGGCTAACGCATCAAACATACTTAAATCATTTTGTGCCGCATATGCTTGTATTTTATCCACTGATGACGGACCAATGCCACGTTTTGGGATATTGATGACACGTCTTAAACTAATATCATCATTACTGTTTGCAATAATACGTAAATAACTTAGCAAATCTTTAATTTCTTTTCTGTCATAGAATTTTTGACCGCCAACCATTGTATATGGCAGATTAGACTTCATAAATGTTTCTTCAAGAACACGAGATTGTGCGTTAGTACGATATAAAATCGCCATATCTTGATATTTTTTACCGTTTCTTTGATGCTTCATAATTTCACGCACAACATATTCCGCTTCATCTCGCTCGGTCGTTGCTTCATAGTAATGAATTTTATCGCCGCTCGTATTCCCCGTCCATAACCCTTTGGGTTTACGTTCAGAATTATTTTTAATAACTTCGTTCGCAGCATTTAATATATTTTTAGTTGAACGATAATTTTGTTCTAGGAAAATTGTTTTAGCTTCTGGATAGTCTTCTTCAAACGATAAAATATTTTGAATATCTGCGCCACGCCAACCATAAATAGACTGGTCAGAATCTCCTACCACACATAAATTTTTAAATTTAACAGCTAGTAATTTTACTAAAGTGTACTGTGCTTTATTGGTATCTTGATACTCATCTACGTGAATGTATTGGAACTTATTTTGATAATATTCTAATACGTCTGGTACATTTTCAAACAAACGTATCGTCATCATAATTAAATCATCAAAGTCGAGTGCTTCATTTCTAGATAATTGTCTTTGATAGCCTTTATATACCGTTGCAACCATTTGTTCATGATAGTCATTTGCTTCTTTTTGTGCATCTTCCGGTGTTTTCAATTCATTTTTCAAATTACTAATTGCACCAATAAACATTCGCGGTTCAAACTTTTTACTATCTATATTTTCATTTTTCAAAACATCTTTAATTACAGATTTTTGGTCTGTTGGATCAATAATTGTAAAATTTCGTTCTATACCTATACGATCAGCATCTCTTCTTAATATGCGTACACACATAGAGTGGAATGTAGACATCCATAATACTTGTGCTTGCTCTCCTACTAACGTTTCGACACGGGCTTTCATTTCTTTTGCTGCTTTATTTGTAAAAGTAATCGCTAATACGTTGTATGGAGACACGTCTTTTTCATCAAGTAAGTACGCAATACGATGTGTTAGCACACGTGTTTTTCCTGAGCCAGCACCCGCCATTATTAATAATGGCCCCTCTGTAGTACGTACTGCTTGGCTCTGTTCATCATTCATGTTATTTACTAATGCATTCATTTATGTGTCTCCTTTATCTCAACTGTTTTTAAAGCTTTATCCATATCTTCATATATAATATTTCCAACAATTATGGTATCAGCAATAGTCGCCATAGCATGTGCCTCTTCGTATGTACTAATGCCTCCACCATAAAATAATTGTGTTTCTGTTAACATATCTGCTGCTGCCTTCACCATACCTGTTTCACCATATGTGCCGCTATACTCGACATACATTACTGGCAATCGATACATATCATTGACCATCTGAGCATACGCTTCAATATCTTCATCAGTTAAATTGGTATTTGCTCGCGTCACTTTTGCAACTTTACAATCTGGATTAAGTACAACATAACCTTCAAACACGACTTCACTAAAGTCAATTAAATGCCCATATGTTTTTAATGCTTGCAAGAGCATTCCATTATGATATTTTACATCACTACTATTTAAAACTGTAGGTATAAAATACAAATCAAATCCAGGGATAACACTCTCGACATTGGAAATTTCTAAAACAAGCGGTATTGAATAGTTATTTATCCTATGCATCAATTGCGAAATATTATTCTCCGTGATGTTATCTGTTCCGCCTATCATAATGGCATCTGTACCAGACATACATATTCTCCTTAAATCATCGTCATTGAGTGATTTAGCAGGGTCTAATTTAAAAATATGTTTCCATGTTTTTATGTCATGCATGATATGTTACTCCTTCTTTTAGCATACATTTGATTATATCATTTTTATACAATGAGTTCTAAAATCCTGAAGAAAAAAACACCTCGAATTTACGAGATGTTTTAGGAAAGTATCACCCTTTTTTCATAAGGTGGTAATATCGTTCTAAATTTGTATTTTTTCTATCTATTGTTTTAGCTAATTGTGGACCAACATATCTTAAATGCCACGGTTCATAATTATAGCCCGTTTCACTTTCTTGACCTTTAGGATAACGAATAATAAATCCATAATCGGATGCGTGTTTTGCTAACCATTTCGCTTCTTTTGTATGTTCAAAATCCTCATGAAAATCTTCCATAGGTTTTTGAGTTCCCACATCAAATGCAAGGCCTGTTTGGTGTTCAGAATGCCCAGGTTTAGCAGCAAATTTTTCTGTTTTCGCTTTACCATCTTTTTTCTCAAATGATTTTACAACTTTTTCTTGATCTTGATAACTTCTATACCCACTAGTAATCATCAAATCTAAATGTTTTTTACGACTTTCCTTGATTAATTTTTTTAATTGTTTTTTAGCAACTTTATCTTCACCTGGTTTATAGCTAGGTGGTAATGCAATTTGTCTATTTACAAGAACATGACCATTCACATGTGTGACACCTTGTGTTTTATTGTGAAAAGGGAGTGCATTTTGAGGTTTTGTCACATATTTATTTGTTGGCTTATAATCATTGTTAAACGCTATTATTGAAACTATAGTAAGCGCACAAATTATTAAACAAGCGATTATAATTACCATTATTCTTTTGAACACATGTATCCCCCTTTATTATATAAAATACCTTCACACTTATTCAATCATATTTCCCAATATGTTACAAAATATTTTTAATTGTAATCAAACTATTTTACACACTACTTACTTTCAGATTCAATTTTACTGTCTAACAAAATGTCTATTTATTGAATAATACTATGCACTAGTCTTTGCATAATGAGTATGTCAGTTTACTCGTAACATGTACAACAAAAAATACCAACAAAGTTCAGCACTTTGTTGGCATCTTAGAAACGACTTCGATGTTTAAATCGAGTCGTTCTTTTGGTTAAACTTGTAAATTATTTGTCTATCGTTTCAATGTTCATACGATCGAGTATCATCGTATACGCATCATTTCCCCACTGCAACGATCTTTTCACACGAGAAATTGTTGCTGTCGATGCACCTGATTCTTGCTCGATAGTTGCATATGTGTAACCCTGTTTTATCATTTTAGCAACCTGTAAGCGTTGTGATAACGATTGAATTTCGTTAACAGTACACAAATCATCAAAAAATTCATAACACTCTTCTCTATTTTCCAGTGTTAGAATTGCATCAAATAGCTCGTCTAATGCTTTTCCTCTTAGTTTTTCTATTTGCATTTAAAACAACCCCTGTATTTTTCAATTTAATCTCAGTTTAACGTACTAATACATTAAAATATAATGATTTTACTTGAAAAATTAAATTATTCTAAACCAGCTCTTTGGAAAATTGTATCAACTTGGTTTAAGTGGTGTTTTGGATCGAAACATGCATCCAATTCTTCTTTCGATAATAAGTCAGTGATTGTATCATCTTGTTCAATAAGCGTTCTAAACGGTGTCTTCGTTTCCCAAGATTCCATAGCCTTTGGTTGTACTTTATCATATGCAGCTTCACGTGCCAATCCTTTATCGATTAGTGCTAATAGAACACGTTGAGAGAAAATAAGACCAAACGTTTTATCTATATTAGCTAACATATTATCTTCAAAAACAGTTAATCTATCTACGATATTTGTAAAACGATTTAATCCATAATCTAAGGCAATTGTCACGTCTGGCAACATTATACGTTCTGCTGATGAATGTGAAATATCTCTCTCGTGCCATAACGGTACATTCTCATATGCTGTCGTTACATATCCACGAATAACACGTGCAATACCTGTTATATTTTCAGAACCAATTGGGTTACGTTTGTGTGGCATAGCTGACGAACCTTTTTGACCTTTTGCGAATGCTTCTTCAACTTCACGCGTTTCTGTTTTTTGCAAGTTACGAATTTCAACAGCAAATTTTTCCATTGATGTACTGATTAAAGCTAGTGTTGCAATATAATATGCATGACGATCACGTTGTAAAGTTTGTGTTGATACTGGTGCCACATCTAAACCTAAGTGTTCACATACATACGCTTCAATTTCAGGTGGAATATTCGCAAATGTTCCAACTGCACCACTCATTTTACCAACTTCAATTTCTTCTCTCACACGCTTGAAGCGTTCTAAATTACGTTTCATTTCTGTATACCAAAGTGCCATTTTCACACCAAATGTTGTAGGTTCAGCATGCACACCATGTGTACGTCCCATCATTAATGTATATTTATAGTCTTTAGCTTTTCTAGCTAACACTTCAATAAAACGTTCTAGATCTTTTTCAATAATGTCATTAGCCTGTTTAATGACATAGCTTAACGCTGTATCTACAACATCTGTTGATGTTAATCCATAATGAACCCATTTGCGTTCTTCACCCAATGTTTCAGAAACCTGTCTTGTAAATGCTACAACATCATGACGTGTTTCTTGCTCAATTTCTAGAGCACGTTCTACATCTACCTTAGCATTTTCACGTATTTTCTTAACATCTTCTGCAGGAATGTCACCTAATTTACTCCACGCTTCACAAGCTAAAATTTCTACCTCTAACCATGCCTCATAACGATTTTGATCCGTCCAAATATTTGACATTTCTTCTCTAGAATAACGTTCTATCATTGAAATAAGCTCCTATCACACATAAATTTTTGTTCATTGCACTCAAAACATGTACATTTATTCAAATTAAAACACAAAAGTTCGTGTTTAACTTTTTCATCTATAGTTTAACAGAATTACGTTAAAAAGTATAAACCTTTTAAAGCTTATGAGGAAATTTTTTCATACAAATCAAAAACCGTTAAAGATTTATAAATCCATAACGGTTACTGAATTAACTTTCAATTAATTTACCAACAAATTCAATTTCTTGCTTAAATACTTCATGACTACCATCTTCATTTTCTTTAAAGACTGGTTTCTCATATCTTTTTATAGGACTGTAACCTGCTTCGCGCATGCGTTGTAAACAATCTTGTATACTTTCATTCTCTGCGACTTTAAACTTTTGCTGTTTCTTCATATACTTTCAACTTCATCCGTATCGTATTGTTTAAGTTTTTTACTTCTGACACCTTTAGCCCAGAATCCTCCATGAATCGTACGAGGCTCATAAGCAACGATAAATGCTTTTTCATCAATTTGTTTAATTGTTTCGATAAGTTTAAACTCAAATCGTCTCGGTGTAAGTATTTGTAGAATCAGCCGTTTACCATCTCTTCCGTATGCAGTGTTATGTGTGACACCATATCCTAAATCTCTCAATTGTCTTGGTAAATCTAATTCATATTCTGATGATGTTACATTGACTACTGTGTAACCAAGCGCTAATTTTTCTTCAATCTTCATACCCACTATAATTCCGATTGAAAATCCTAATGCATAAGCAAACACATTTTGAATTTGATCTAAACTCGACATCACCATGCCCAGTCCAACAACATAGACAAGTACTTCTAAAAAACTCACGATTGCCGCTACATAACGATAACCTTTTAGCGTTAAAATTGTACGCATCGTAAGACACGTCACATACGCGACATTAATAACAAATATTGCTAACACCATTAACCATGGATTAGAAGTTATCACTGACATGACCATTATCCTTTCTCTTACGTTAAATTCAAGTAATTTTATCAATTACAATTTCTTTTGTCACTAAAAATTTATCGAACTACTTTAATTTTTTGGCCATGTGTATCTTGTATATGCTAACTCTCGTTTATGCGCATTTTTTATATAGTGTTTTTCAATGATTGCCTTCGCTTCACTCGGAACGGATTTTCCTTCTAAATAATCATCAATGTGTGCATATGTCACACCTAATGCTTCTTCATCTGGTAATTGTGGTTTATCATCTTCCAAATCCGCTGTTGGTACTTTTTCGTATAAATGCTTAGGTGCTTCTAGATAAATCAATAACTGCTTACCTTGTCTTTTATTTAATCCAAATAGCGGTGCAATATCTGCCGCACCATCTCCATGCTTAGTGAAAAAGCCTGTTATATTTTCTGCTGAGTGATCCGTACCAACCACAATACCCTGTTTATTGGACGCGATAGAATATTGTACTTTCATACGTTCACGCGCTTTTTCATTTCCTTTTTGAAAATCAGTAAGTTCAATTCCAGCATCATATAGTGATTGTATACTTTGATCGACTGCTGGTTTAATATTCACTGTTACGACTTCATCTGGTTTAATAAATGCTAATGCATCCTCTACTTCTGCCGCATCTTTTTGCTGACCATATGGCAATTTTACTGCAATAAATTTACAATCATTACCTTCGCTTTTTAATTCATCTACTGCTAATTGGCACAATTTACCGGCTAAAGTAGAATCTTGACCACCAGAAATACCTAACGTTAATGATGCAATAAATGAATGAGATTGAACATAGTGCTTTATAAATTGAATAATTTGACGTACTTCATCTTTACTTTCAATCGTAGGTTTTACTTTCATTTCTTTGACCACAATATCTTGTAAATTACTCATGTTCTTCCTCCATCTCTTTAACATGTTCTGCGACTTCAAAGATGCGTTTGTGTTTATTTTCCCAACATAACGTACTTAAATCAACTGGATACTCTTGGGGATTTAAATGACGCTTATTTTCATCCCATAAATAGGAAAGACTTTCTTTTAAATACTGCTGTGCTTCAGTTTCACTTGGCAGATCGTAAACCAATTGACCATTTTTGAAAATGTCATGATGTAAATCTTTAGCAATGAATGATTTTATAAATTTCATTTTATACGTATGGACTGGATGGAATAATTTTAAAGGAGACTCTTGATATGGGTCTTCATGTTCTAACGTGATATAGTCCCCTTCTGCTTTATTGGTTTTTTTGTTGATAATTCGATATACATTTTTCTTGCCTGGTGTTGTCACTTTTTCCGCGTTATTGGATAGCTTGATACGATCCACATATGAGCCATTTTGGTCTTCAACGGCAACTAATTTATAAACTGCACCAAGGGCTGGCTGGTCATAACCTGTTATCAATTTTGTACCTACACCCCAAGCATCTACACGTGCTCCTTGAGATTTCAAGCTGGTAATCGTCTGTTCATCTAAATCATTTGAAGCTATAATTTTAGCGTTTGGAAAGCCTGCTTCATCTAACATGCGGCGCGCTTCTTTTGATAGATACGCAATATCGCCTGAATCTAAACGAATACCCACAAAGTTAATCGCATCTCCTAGTTCTTTCGCAACTTTAATTGCTGTCGGCACACCGGATTTTAAAGTGTGGAATGTATCTACTAAAAATACACAATCCTTATGTCTTTCAGCATATTTTTTAAAAGCAATGTATTCATCACCATATGTCTGTACCATTGCATGGGCATGCGTCCCTGAAACTGGCACCCCGAATAATTTCCCAGCACGTACATTACTTGTGGAATTAAATCCGCCTATATAAGCTGCTCTTGCGCCCCATAAAGCTGCATCCGCTTCTTGCGCACGTCTCGTTCCAAATTCCATTAACATATCATCATGTGCCACTTGTCGAATTCTACTTGCCTTCGTAGTAATCAATGTATGGAAATTCACTATATTTAACAACATTGTTTCAATTAATTGTGCTTGAATGAGTGGTGCTTCAACTCTAAGTAATGGTTCATTGCCAAAACAAAGTTCTCCTTCTTGCATTGAGCGAATATTACCAGTAAATTTCAAGTTTTTTAAATATCCTAAGAAATCCTCTTGATAACCAATAGATTTTAAATACGAGATATCTGATTCTGAAAAATGAAAACTATTGATATATTCAATCACACGTTTCAAACCATTAAACACTGCATAACCACTGTTAAATGGCATATTTCTAAAATATAAATCAAATACGGACATACGTTCATGAATGCCGTCATTCCAATAACTTTCTGCCATATTTATTTGATATAAATCATTATGCAATACTAATGTATCGTCTTCATATTGGTACACAACCATCTCTCCAATCAACTTTTCCATTAGTTTAGCACAAAAGAAAGATGATTAGCACATTAAACAGTGTTAAATCCATTTCAAAATCCTATTGATTTTCCCTTTTTAAATTTATTCTCAATTTTGATTAAAATGTGTCACTTTGTGCGACAAACTAATGACATTTGCACACTTTGACGTTATAAATTCATAAAAATGATTTATACTATTTCTTGAGGTGTTTATATGTTAGAAGAAGCTAAATCTTTTATAAAAACGATGTATAATGAGTTGAATTATGATAAAGAGCGCATAGTTGACAGACTTAAAGAAATTGAAACTGATATACAGGCTACCGGGACATATGACCATACAACGGAAGAATTGAGCTATGGCGCTAAAATGGCCTGGCGTAATTCAAACCGTTGTATTGGCCGTTTTTTCTGGGAGTCTTTGACCGTAGCAGATGCAAGACACATACAAAACGAAGATGAGTTTATTCATGCTATAGAACAGCATATTCAAATTGCAACGAATAATGGGAAAATCAAACCTTATATTACAATTTTTTCAAAAGATAATCCTCCACAGATTTATAATAATCAATTAATTAGATATGCAGGTTATGATGATTGTGGCGATCCATCAGAAATTAAAGTGACTCAACTTGCTCAGCATTTGGGTTGGCAAGGTGAACATACCGATTTTGATGTTCTACCTTTAATCTATAAAATGCCAAATGGCACAATGAATTATTACGCATATCCATCCTCTTTAATTAAAGAGGTACCGATTCGCCATCATCGTTTTCCCAAATTAGAAGCATTAGGTTTAAAATGGTATGCTGTACCAATTATTTCCAGTATGGATTTAAAAATTGGTGGTATTACTTATCCTACTGCTCCATTCAATGGCTGGTATATGGTCAATGAAATAGCAGTCAGAAATTTTACAGACACATACCGTTATAATTTATTAGAAAGTGTTGCAGATGCCTTTGAATTTGATACACTAAGAAATAATTCTTTCAATAAAGATCGTGCCCTTGTTGAATTAAATGATGCTGTTTACCAGTCATTTAAAAATGAAGGCGTATCAATTGTCGATCATGTAACAGCATCCAAACAATTTGAACGATTTGAATTAAACGAATCAAAACAAGGTAGAGACGTCACTGGCAAATGGTCTTGGTTAGCCCCTTCGTTGTCTCCAACATTAGTATCTAATTATCACCATGGATACAATAATGAAATAAAAGAACCAAACTTCTTTTACAAAAAAGCGGAGACTAAAGGTTGTCCATTCCATTAAATTTCTACCCACATTGCTAATTAAGGGGAACATCAAATGAAACTTTATTATTTAGGTCCAAAAGGCACATTTTCATATTTAGCTGCAACACAATACAAATCAGAGTCTGAAGTAGAATATACTTCCAAATCCAATCTCTATGAAGTTGTCGCATCTGTTTCCAATGATAACGATAGTATCGCAATAGTCCCAATTGAAAATTCTATCGAAGGCACAATCAATATTGTTGCTGACTCACTTACGCAACAAAATATCTATGCCCAAGGTGAGCTCCATTTAGACATTCAGTTTGCCTTATATGGTAATCAAAACGCTACGATTAATGACATTTCCAAGGTCTACTCTATTGGACCCGCAATTAGTCAAACTAGTCAATATATACAAGCGCATGGTTTTGCTATAGATTATGTAGATAGTACTGTCCAAAGTTTAGAAAAAATTGCTGACGGTGTTGGTGCCATTGCGCCTTTAGGTAGTGGTGAAGCATATGGTTATGAACCTATTGCTCAAAATATTCAAGATTTCCCTCATAATGTTACGCGTTTTTTAGTAGTTAGCAATCAGCCAAAGCATATACCGCATGCAAGTGACACAATGTTGTTGATTACACCAAAATTTGATAAACCTGGTTTATTGGCTAGCATATTAAATACATTTGTATTATTTAACATCAATCTTTCTTGGATTGAATCTCGACCCTTAAAAACACAACTCGGCATGTATCACTTTTTTGTGCAAGCAGACACTTCAATTTCTGATGATTTATCGAAAGTGATTAAAATATTAAATACTTTAGATTTTCAAGTAACTATAATTGGTTCTTTCAATAAATTGAATTAATTTTTTAAATAAAAAGCCAGCCGTACACCTTGTTATTGAAGGATACGACTGGTTTTAATTTATTTAAAGGCTTCGCTTACTTTAATGGTAACGGTTGTGTTACATCAATACCTAAGACAGGTGGAACTAAGAAATATACGATTAAGACAATGACGATAATACTCAATATATTGACCCAGAACCCAACTGATGCCATTTTTTTAATACTAATTTTCCCTGTGCCAAATACAATGGCGTTAGGTGGCGTACCTACGGGCAACATATAGGCACAATTGGCTGCCATAGCTGCTGGCACCATCAACAGTAACGGATGAACATGAACTGCTACCGAAAGTGTGGCTAATATTGGTAAAATCATTGTTGCCGTTGCAGTATTTGAAGTAATTTCCGTTAAGAATAAAACAAAAATTGTAATTACAATAACAATTAACAATGGACTGACACCTTCGATAAGCTTTAATTGTTCGCCGAGCCAATGGGCCAATCCACTTTCAGAAATACCTTTTGCTAAAGCTAAACCTCCACCAAATAAGATTAAAACGCCCCACGGTAAGTCTTTTGCAACTTCCCAATCTATAATACGGTTTATGTTTGGTTTTATTTTTAGCTGGAATTAAAAACAATAAGACAGATATAAACATGGCAATCGTACCGTCTGCAACTTCGGAAGTAAAAGACCAGTGTTTCAGCAAGAATTCTCTACTTATCCATAGAAAACTTGCCAGTAAAAATACGATTAATACGACTTTTTCTTCATATTTCATTCTTCCTAATTCATTAAGTTTTTGCTTAATTAATTGTTGTCCACCTGGTAGAGCTTTCATATCATGTTTAAATGCTATATAGCGAATATAAGCCCAAACTAAGAATAATAAGACTATAACGGTTGGTACACCAATAATCATCCACTTTGCAAAACTAATTTCTTCCCCAAATGCAGATTGATATTGTCCTTTGAGTATAATTAATGGTGGCGTACCGATGAGTGTGCCTAATCCACCTATCGTTCCTGCATAACCAATTGCTAGGACTAATGATTGTTCAAATTTTGAAATACTTTCCGATTTCACCTGATGGTCCTTTAATTCATTCGCTTCTTTGATAATTGCTAACCCTATCGGTATCATAATCATAACGGCCGCAGTATTTGAAACAAACATCGATAAAAAACCTGTTGCAATCATAAATCCTAATAATATTTTTCCAGTACTTGTGCCTAATGTATTAATGATTGTTAAAGCTACACGTGTATGTAGTTCCCATCTTTCCATAGCGATAGCTAATATAAAACCACCTAAAAATAAGAAAATGATATCATTACCATATTGTGCCGACACTTCTTCTGGATTTAATACATGACCTACTGGCAATAATACTAACGGTAATAAACTTGTGGCAGCAATAGGTATCGCTTCAGTAATCCACCAAGTCGCAATCCATAAAGTGATTGCTAATACAAAAACACCTTTACCTGATAAATTATCTGGATGTACGAACAATAACGTTAACGCAAACAATAATGGTCCTAACAATAGTCCTACAAATTGACCAACATTGTACGATTTCCCTTCGTTTTTATTCGAGAAAAACATCAAGTAATTTGAACGTTGGTCTTCCCCTCTGTTTGAATATTTCATATGCTTCCCCCTCCAATTATTGTCTGAATATTCATAATAATTTATTAGAGTATAACATAATTAAATTCAAAATGAAGTTCAATATTAAAGCGTTTTCATTAAACTTTGCTTTAATACTTTTTTAATATATTAACTTCCTGCATTGACTTTTTTAAGATTGACAGTTATAACATTAGCCAACGTTAAATTCTTGATATCTTGTAAATATAGACTTTGCGCTTTATTAGAAAAATGATTACTCGCGATAACTATACCATCATGTTTGACTAGGTTATAACTTTGTACATGAATTGCATCTTTTTCCATTTTGTCGAGAAATGTATTTTCATATATATTCAAATTTTTCCCAGCTTGAGTTGTTCTCTCAACACCTTTTAGATCTTTGGCATTTTTACCGTCTTTTACCGCCAAAAATCGAATACCACCTACACAATTATCAAAGGTATTATGGTGGATGTATGTATCTTTTGATTTAAGTGGTGTTAACGCATAGTGCTTCATCTCATCGAATGTATTATATCGAATGTGGATATTTTCATAATATTGATCAAAACGACTTGCATGCGAACCAATCGCTCGATTCCACGGCTGCATTGTTGGTGTATCTGAATTTCCAAAATAACAATGCTCTATGATTACATTTTTAGTAATTGTCCCATCTGTCGCTCCAAATTTAGGAAAGGCACCTGGTACTTGTATATCTAATTGTACGGCTTCAGAGAAAAATCTTGACCCATCAGAATCATGAAAACCAATAAACTTACAATTTTTAATATATAATCCATTTATACCGCATGCATCAAGACAATGTCCTCCAACCACATCTTTGAATGTCACATCAATAATTTGAATATCTTCTGCATGCCCCATACACATCGCTGTATTATTGTATGGGAATTGATATCCATTCATATCAAATGTGCCACCCACAATGTGTATATGACTATTACCATCATAGCCATAATAAGACTTGAAACGGCGTCCATTTTTCAATAGCGTATCTTTACCCATTCGCTTTAATACTGCATTTTCGTCTAATTGTAATGTTGTGTCACTATATATTACGAGAGATTTACGAATGTGATATTCCCCTGCAGGTATATAAATCGTTGTGCCTTTATGTTTTTTTGCGTAATTTAGCGCCTTTTGCATTGCATGTGTATCCTTATATTTGCTGTTGCCTTTTAGTCCAAACTGTTTTGCATTAATAATCATAAGTCCAACCCTTTCTTATCCATTACTTTATAATATACATTTATAATAATGTTTAAACACAATTTCTATACCTTTATTGATTGGCCTACTTAAGCTATAATTACTATTATATTTAATATTGGGAGTGTTTTTATCTTATGAAAAATAGTGCATTAATCGTCGTAGATTATTCAAATGACTTTGTTGCAGAAAATGGTAAATTAACATGCGGGCTACCTGGACAACAAATTGAAAATTACATTGTTGAAAGAATTGAAGCATACAACAATAAACAATCAGACATTTTCTTTATGATGGATTTACATTATGAAGAAAACAAGTACCATCCAGAAAGTAAATTATTCCCACCGCATAATATCATTGGTACACCTGGTAGAGAACTTTATGGAAAAGTTAACGACCTCTATCAAAATATTCTATTTAACGATCATGTCCACTATTTAGACAAAACACGTTACGATTCATTCTGTGGGACATCATTAGATCTCATGTTACGCGAACGCAATATTCAACACTTAGAAATTGTCGGTGTATGTACAGATATTTGTATCTTACATACTGCAATCAGCGCCTATAACTTAGGCTACGCGATGACCATTTCACACAGAGGCGTTGCTTCTTTCAACCCTTCTGGCCACAATTGGGCATTGGAACATTTTAAAAATTCACTAGGTGCTGAAGTAGAATAACAGTACTACATCGTGCTAAAATAATAATAACAATAACTATAGAATTAAGGAGAATTTAGAAATGACAAAAACTTATATTTTTGGACATAAAAATCCAGATACTGACGCAATTTCATCTGCAATTATCATGGCAGATTTTGAACAATTAAGAGGAAATCACGAAGCAAAAGCATACCGTTTAGGCGAAGTAGGTCCTGAAACACAATACGCTTTAGATTATTTTAATATTAGTGCACCAGAATTACTGAATGATGATTTATCAGATCAAAATGTTATTCTAGTTGACCATAACGAATTCCAACAAAGTGCGGATTCCATTGCTGATGCAACTGTTCAACACGTTATCGATCATCACAGAATTGCAAATTTTGAAACAGCAGTGCCATTATATTACCGTGCAGAACCAGTCGGTTGTACTGCGACAATTTTATATAAAATGTACAAAGAACGTGGTTTTGAAATCAAACCAGAAATCGCTGGATTAATGATTTCTGCAATTATTTCCGACAGCTTACTATTCAAATCACCAACTTGTACAGAACAAGATGTACAAGCAGCTGAAGTATTAAAAACAATTGCCGACGTTGATTTAGAATCTTATGGCTTAGATATGTTAAAAGCCGGTGCTTCTACTAAAGATAAATCGGCTGCTGATATTTTAACAATGGATGCGAAATCATTTAATATGGGCGACTATACTACACGTATTGCACAAGTGAACACAGTCGATATTGATGAAGTGTTTGCCCGTCAAGAAGAACTTGAAAAAGCTATGCTTGAAACGAGCGCTGATGAAAAGTATGACCTATTCGTACTAGTTGTGACTGATATTATCAATAGTGACTCAAAAATCTTAGTCGTTGGTGCTGAAAAAGATAAAGTAGGTTCTGCTTTCAATGTTGCACTTGAAAATAATGCTGCGTTCTTACCAGGTGTTGTTTCTCGTAAAAAACAAGTTGTTCCACAAATCACAGAAGCTTTGACTAAATAATCGTTTCTAAACATTTAATCAAATATATTTAATTAAAAATTTTATGTTATGATGAGTATGAAATTGATATACTCTGCTACAATGCAACTTTTCAATATTTCATCTCTTCTAGGCAAAATGCTGACAGAACTGAAAAACTTTATATAAAGTCTATTTTTAATTCAGTCAGCTACTGCCAACTTAACAATTGAGGCTGCGACATACATGGATGTCCTAGCCTCTTTTTATCAATCCATGTATATTTGATATCCAATCGTACTAGGAGGAATCTATTTGAATTCAATAGAACAAACTTTCCACAATAGTAAGCAGTATTTTAATACACACGTAACCAAAGATTTAAAATTTAGAAAAAAGCAACTGAAACTACTGAGTAAAAGCATTAAAAATCATGAAGAAGCATTACTAAATGCCTTTGAAACAGATTTAGGTAAAAATAAAGTCGAGGCATATGCTACAGAGATTGGTTTTACTTTAAAAAATATTAAAAATGCGCGGAAAGAGCTAAAAAATTGGGCAAAACGTAAGCAAATTAATACCCCTATTTATATGTTTCCAACCAAAAGTTATATTATGAAAGAACCCTATGGTACTGTATTGATTATCGGGCCTTTCAATTACCCGTTCCAGTTACTCATTGAACCGCTCATAGGAGCCATTGCAGCTGGAAATACAGCAATCTTGAAACCTTCAGAATATACACCAAATGTTTCAGATGTCGTAAAAAATATTATCGAAGATGTATTTGATCCTGAATATATAAGTGTATGCCAAGGTGATGTGGAGACTACGCAGTCACTCATTCACTTACCTTTCGACTATATCTTTTTCACGGGTAGCGAAAATGTGGGACGCATAGTTTATCAAGCAGCGAGTTCAAATTTAATACCAGTTACTTTAGAACTTGGTGGTAAATCACCCGTGATTGTTGACGAAACGGCAAATATTAAAGTTGCTAGTGAGCGTATTAGCTTTGGTAAATTTACAAATGCAGGACAAACATGCGTTGCACCCGATTACATTCTGGTTAATCGTAAAGTGAAAAATGAACTTATTACTGCACTTAAAAAAACAGTGACCGAGTTCTATGGAAAGTCAATTCAAGATAGTCCTGATTTTGGACGCATTGTTAATAAGAAACACTTTAATCGTTTAAACCACTTATTGGGTGTTCATCAAACTGAAATTGCTTTTGGCGGTCAAGTTGATGCAGATGATAGATATATTGCACCTACCTTATTAGATGATATTACTTTCGATGCTAAAATTATGGAAGATGAAATTTTTGGTCCTATTTTACCAATTATTACATATGATGATTTCGATGAAGCCATTGACTTAATTCGATCTAAACCTAAACCACTCAGTTTATATTTATTTAGTGAAGATGAAAATATAACAGAACGCGTCCTCAATGAAATTTCATTTGGTGGAGGCGCGATTAATGACACACTAATGCAACTCGCCAATCCAAACTTACCTTTTGGGGGCGTTGGCGCTTCAGGTATTGGTCAATATCATGGTAAATATAGTTTCGAGACATTTAGTCATAACAAATCATATATTTTCAAATCAACACGACTTGAATCAAGCTTGTTATTCCCACCCTATAAAGGCAAATTCAAATATATTAAAACATTTTTTAACAAATAATAAATTAACTTTGCTTTTTACGAAGCTGGGGCATGATGATGTCCCGGTTTTTTATTTTGATAACTGTACGTATGTTTTATTAATTCATCAAAAATAGCCCGATAATTACGCTAAGTAACTATCGGGCTTGATGTTTATCTTATTAATACATAATTTAGTGTATTATAAGTGAATATTCACCTTTATTTTAAAAACTGAACACATACGCCTTCTGGTGCTGTATGACTGCGATCTACTTCCTCTAATTTACCTGTCACTTTATCACGTTTAAACACCGTCAGCACATAATCACCTTCTTGATGCGCACATACTAAATAATTATCTGATTCTGTAATGTTAAAATCACGTGGGAATTCTCCACCACTAGCTACTATATCCACAAGTGAAATTGTTGCCCCCTCATCACTCACCTTGAATATTGCGATACTATCATGACCACGATTACTAATATATAAGAAATTTTGATCCTGTGACATTCTTACCGCTGATAGTTTTGTATCACCATCAAAATTCTCTGGTATTGTTGTATGACGTGCAATTTCGGTAAACTTACCATCTTCGTATGTTAACGTACTTACAATATTAGATAATTCATGCACGACATACGCATATTTCCCATTTTCATGGAATACAATGTGTCTTGGACCATCTCCTGGTTCAAAATCAATCACAGCATATTCGGTAAATCCTCCATCTCCAAATTGATACGTTACAACCTTATCTGTTCCTAAATCCATTGCCACAGCATAATTTTCATCCGGTGTTGTATTCATATAATGGACGTGTGGGTTGTCTTGTCTTTCAGATGGACCAGTAGGATAGTCATGTGCAAGCTCTTGGATAAGACGTACAACTTCACCTGTTTCTGGATTAGCTTCATATATACGTGCTAAACCTGCACCGTAGATGGCTTCGAAAATATATTTTCCGTCTGGTGATGCTGAAACATAGCAACCATTACCAGCTGTTGAAGCCAAACATTTATTAATCAGCGTTAGTGTGCCATCCGCTTCTATTTTCAAGCTAGCAACACCGCAATGATCGCCTTCTTTTGTAACAGCATATAAAAATGACTGATGCTGGTTTACATATGTTGATGCTTCAAGTTCATAACCCGTTTCAACTTCTATTACTTTACCAGTATGTTCATCTAGTTGAAAACGGTAAATACCTTCACCTTCTTTTTTCGTATACGTACCAATATAACCTGTTGTTGTCATGTAAACCCCTCCATAGTATGATAATTTCATTTTAATAAAGATTTATGACAAAAGACAATATAAAGAATTATCCACTTGCAAAATAGAACGTGCGTTCGTATAATAGAAATAACGATTGGAGTGATGATACATGACTAATTTAAAAACAAACGAAACAGATTACAGAAAGATTCCTCGAGACCAACTCAATCCAAATATCCCACAAGGACGAGGTATGGTGAAATGGGCACCGTTCGCTACTTTACCAGAACAATTTGAAGCAATACAGCAGTATCTTACTGATCAAAATAAAATTGATCGTCCCATATTATCTGACGATCAATTAAATGAATTAAATATTCAGCTTCACCATGCATTACATTCAAATGCGTTTGTACATATCGAATATTATCAATCCGGGTGGTTAGAGCATATTACATTAAAAATTAAAAACATAGATATGATTCAAATGTCTTTAGAGGGATACTCTAAGCAACGTGCTAATATCGAGAAACTTTCACTTTTAGACATTACTAGAATTTCACAGGAATCCGATAGCTAATTCAAAATAAATCATTCTAAACTACGCCTAACTCTTTCACGTATCTTAAAAATTGCATAAAAAAACTGCCACAAAGTCAAAAGACTTTGTTGACAGTTATCATCAAACAACAATGTGTTTAAAATTAATTATTAGATTCAATATCTGAAATAATTTCTTTTGTTTTGCTTTCAATATCTTCAAAATCTTTTTTGAAAATGTAAGCAAATACAACTGCACCAATACCTGCTGCTAATGATACAGTTAAAATTGTACCGAATACAAATTTAAATAAACCTTTAATAAAATTCCACATTCTGTTTCACCTCAATAATTTATTAACATATCTACTACTTATGATAGCATATTTAACTACATCATTAAATATATACCCATTTTTCAATGTTTTAATTAGCATATTAATAATATCATTAAGTTTTACATTTAAAAAATAAAATGGCTAACATCCGAAGATATTAGCCACTCTAGGTTTCATTCGCTAAAAGTTTTAGTTACCCCACCAATAATCCCAAGCATATTTTACTTTGTTATAAATAGATGACAATTTATTCACCCCATTAAAATAATCGCAGTATACATCGCTAATTGTCTTTGTTACCCTTATATTAATCTCTGATAAGAAATAATGCAATTAAATACAAATTACAATAAAGTTACACTTTTGTAAGATTATATAAATAATAGGAGTTTTTATTATGCAAACTGTAAAATCTGATATTCTCACTCATCGTGGCTCACACTTTGATCTCGGCGTTCAAACAGCACAATGGATGCAACAAACGCCTTTATTAAAAAATAGAGAAAAAGAATGGAAAAAACGTATGCCTCGTTTTGATATACATATCAAAGAAACTTATGATATTTTCCAAACCTATGCACCTCAAATATGGGAAGAACTCCGAGGCATGCAAGAAGTACTTAATTTACCTACACGTCAAATGATACTCAACTTCGCACATTACCGTTTTACACTACTTAAAAATAGTGGCTGCACCGTGTATTTAGGTCAAGATTATATGGTTCGTAATTATGATTACCATCCAGCAACATATGATGGTCGTTATTTATTATTCCAACCCAATGACGGCGGTTTAGCACAAATAGGTCCTACATCACGGGTTACAGGGCGCATGGATGGCATGAATGAAGCTGGATTAGCAATGGGGTATAACTTTATGCACCGTAAACATCCAGGTGATGGTTTCGTTTGCTATATGATTGGTAGGCTTATATTACAATACTGTAAAGATGTTTCCGAAGCCATTAAATTATTGAAAGAAATACCACATAGAAGTTCATTTAGTTATATTGTTATGGATAAACATTTAAATCATGCAATTATTGAAATTACACCACGTTCAATTGAAGTACGCTATGATCATACTTGTACAAACCATTTCAAAATATTAACTCATGAAAACAGAAATTACACGAAAGAATCCATCCAACGCATGGAACGTCTCGTAAACCAAACTACTTCTCCACTTGATAAAAAGGATGCCTTTACGTTATTCAATAATCCAAAATACGATATTTATAGCAAACTATTCAAAAGTTGGTCAGGCACGATACACACAAGTATGTATGAACCACAATCTCTAATAACACATATTACACTTGGAGAAAATAAGGCACCTACAAAAATAGATTTTCAAAAATGGCTTGACGGTGAACCATTAAAGATCAAAACACTTAGTGGAGAAATAGATACCGATTTGACTTTCGCAACATATTAATAGATAAAATCAAAACCACCCGTAAAACGGGTGGTTTGCTCTTGGGCTATAAGCCCGCTTTACCGGCTAGCGTCTAAAGGCGCTGGCTTTTTCATTTTCAATGTCCAAGCCAAAATGCCATTGCCACTTTTGCTAGCCTCTAAAGAGGCATTTGACTTACTTTAATAACCCTTAAAAGGGTCTTCATATTCTTTAACACTCAATTTATCTATTGCTTTATCATGCTTTTCTTGATTTTGTATATATTTTTTTATTGTTGCTTCATTTAATCCTACGGTACTGACATAATATCCTTCTGCCCAAAAGTGTCTGTTTCCAAATTTATATTTCAGGTTTGCATGTTTATCAAATATCATCAATGCACTTTTTCCTTTTAAATATCCCATAAAACTCGACACACTAATTTTAGGTGGGATACTCACAAGTATGTGAACATGATCAGGCATCATATGACCTTCAATGATCTCAACACCTTTATATTTGCAAAGTAATTGTATAATCTCTATCAACGATGAGCGATATTGATTATATATTATTTTTCTTCTATACTTTGGAGTAAATACAATATGGTATTTACACATTTTGTATGGGCTAAACTTTTTGCTTTATTAGCCATCATAATCCCTACTTTCGTACTTTATTTGGCTTGAACACCTATATTGTACTTAATCGTAGGGATTTTTTGTATAACTTATATTGCCCACCTGCATAGCAGGTGGGTTATTGTTTCGTACGTTTCACGTACTCAACTGACTAAAGTCATTAATCAAAAACTGTCTGAGCAAAAATCTCAGACAGTTTTCAAAATCATTTAATATTAATGTCTCCATGTAATGTATATAACTCTAAGATATGATTTCCGGAACCAACCTTATCATTTTTGAAACTTTTATTTCTTACATTTGCTTGGCCATCTTCAGGATTAAGCTTCAGTAATACATCTTTAGGTTCATTATTATAAGACATATTAATATCTCCATTTTTGCTTGATGCCTTAAAAGCAGAATCGATATCCATGGAACTTAAATTAAGACTTCCTTTTCTTACAGATAACACACCATCTTTAATCAACGAATTACTACCTTTAATTTCAGCACGTTTTGTTTTAATTAAAGCATTTTTTACTGAACTATTTTTTATTCGAATAGGTGCTTCTTCAGATTTGTATTTCAAATTATCAATTTTATTGCTATCAATATAAGAAGGGAAAATGGTGTCGCCAGCTGTGCTAATATCAACATTTCCAACTTCTAATGCTTTTAGTTGTAACCCAAATCTGTTATTAGAAACTTTCAATTGCTTTAATTTTTTGTCGGGTACAGTAATTTCCATTTGAGGACGAACCTTTCTAAATGGATTAAAATTCAATCCATACCAATCCACTCTTTTCTTTGTGTCTTCAATCACAAGTTCATTATTCTGCTGTTTAATGTCAACTTCATTTATGCCTTTATAGTGAACTTCAAAATGATCACCTTTAACAACATTGACTTTTGCCCCAGCATTTTTAATATTCAATGAATCAATTTTATTATCATCAAATGTTTTATTAACGCTATTAACTTTATTGCTTTGTTTTTCAAAGCCAAACCATGTGATACAACCTAAAAGAAAACAGACAACAAATAAAGTTAAACCGACTATAAATAATTTCTTCATTTATCTGCCCTACCTTTAATTGTTCGAATATTCCAACGTAAATATTTTAGTATTAAACGATAAACAAGTTCAGCTAGTTTAGCAATTGTCACAAATAGTACCATACCTAAACCTGTGAAGGAAAGAGCGAATAAATAATTACTAATAGCCATACTTAACATATGATTCATTAACCCATGAACTAGGAGTAAAATTGGACTCAGAAAAAAAAGTAAAGCTGCAAATAATAAAATTAACATAAAACCACCGACAAAAATCATCGGTATTAAAATGATAATTAAGGACAAAATACTCATGCCCAATGAAGCCGTTATCGCTCTCAAAATGGTTCTCGCATTTGTAAGATGCTCAGCAGTATCTATTGCATTCCGTGCAGTAATCTCTTTGCCAATTTGTTTGGGTGATTCTAAAGCCCCAATAATTTGATATTCATTTTTTCCATCACTTTCTTGTTCAAAAAAGTATTGTTCATATTCATACATGACATTGTCGCGTTCAGACCTAGGTAAGCCACTTAGCTCTTGCTCTAATTCATTTAAGAACGTAATTTTATCCAAAAATATCTACCGCCATTCAAGTTCTAGAATCGATATCCTATCTTTTGCAAAATTAAAGAATGACAAATTTTCATTCTTTGTCATTCTTTAATTTTGTTACTTTTATTTTTTATAAATTTCAATTTTCTTTATTTTATCATGTTTGTGCACAATAGATAACTTAATATCATTCTTTTTATCTTGATAAGTAATAAGTCGATAAGATTTTCTTAGATGTTTTTCGTGGTAATGCTCACCCAACTCTTGTATCGCATCTTGAACATTACCTTCAATTTCCCCGTTGAAGTTAGTCTTGATATCTTGATTTTTTGTCAATGTCATAGCTTTTAAGTTGTTATTTGACTTATTTACTTTAAATACTAAATTAGGCTGATTCTTTTTCGAATACAAACCATATTTTTTTAAAAACACATCATCATTCGCTATATATTTACTTTTATCAATTTTCGAATCTAACCTCATATCATCAATCGATAAATATGATAAATCCGTAGAGTGTTCACTTTTAGTATAATTTACAAATAATAACGTACCTACACCCATAATAAGAAAAATCGCGCACACTATTACTTTACTTAGATTTCGTATGATCACTTTTATCATCATCTCCATTACTTAATCAATATAGCATAGACAAATTTGACTTTCATCTCAAAACTCAGTTGAAAAGCGCATAACTTTTCAAAGTATTTAAAATTTTCTTTAATATAAAAAAATTGATATAATAATATCTAATAAAATAAAGGGGGAAATATGATGACAAGTTTAGAAACTTATTTCAAAAACAGTCAACCGCTTGATCAATATATCGAGGCAATGACTCAAAACAAAGAGAATATAGAAACAATATACAACTCTTTCTCTTTACCGCAAGATGATAATAGAATCGAAACACTTAAATCATCAAGTTATTCAAAGGTTTTAGTAATAACAGAAGATTGGTGTGGGGATGCCATGATGAATGTACCTGTATTGAAGCATATCAGTGAAGCTTTAAACTTAGAGGTTCGTGCATTTCACCGTGATGAAGACACTAAACTCATAGATCAATATTTAACAAACGGTACTTCTCGTTCAATCCCTATATTTGTATTTCTAAATGATGATTACGAGCAACAAACAGTTTGGGGACCACGTGCGAGACAAGTCCAACATTTCGTTGACGAAACGCGTGCCAATCTCCCTGATAAAACTGATCCGACATTTGAAGACAAATCAGCAGAAGCTCATAAAATTATGACCAATCGCTATAAAACAGATTCACAACTTTGGAAATATGTTTATGATTCTATAATCGAAAAACTAATTACAAAATAACACATAAAATAAGATGTATGAATCATGCTGTAGTAACCGCACATTCATACATCTTTATTTTTATTACATTATCGGTTAACTATAATTATGTTAAATATCTTTCTTAGCTGAATAGAATAGGTTTACAACAAATAATATAACGATAGATGCCGATGTAATAAACCATTGCCAATTAGTAAATGTATAACTTCCTGAAGTTGTTTTAGATGTTAAGTAACTAAATGGAATATATTTTAATGAATCTTGAATATTATCACCAATTTTAGGAATCATAGGTAAAAATGGTTCTGCGAATGGCACTATAAGTACAAGGAAAATACCTAGTGTAAATATAAGCGCTGTCTTCGGAACAATTAATGAGAATAGATATAATAATAAACCAAAGAATAAATGGAACATCATAAAGAACCATAGTAAATCAAAAATCTTTTTCGTCTTAATATTTTCTCCGTCTACAAAACCTTGGATGATAAGTACAATTGCAACAAGTAAGGCAGTCATCAATATTGCAATTAAAATAATTGAAATTAATTTTGTTACTACGTAACCCACACGGCTTGATGTTTTATTCATGTAAAGCTGAATAGTACCTTGAGAAATATCTCTCGTAATTGTTTTAATTACAAAGAGTAATCCCATAATAGAAAAGAACCAGCTACCGATTGATAATAATGTATTTCCATTCATTTTATCTGATTGTTGGACAAATAAGATTGTGAAACCAATCATTGGAATTAATGTTAAAAGTATTGCTAAGTATGTTAATGGGCTCTTAAAAATGCTATACATGTCATATTTTACAAGTTGTAAACTATTCATTATTGGCCACCTTTCTGATTAATATTGAAGTAAGTATCACGAAGAGAACTTTTACGTGTTTCAATAAATTCAGGGAATATGTCTTTGCTTGCTAACCCTTTAAGCACATCTTGATAACTCTTTTGTGCTTTAATAATTACTTCACCACTTGCTTCTTGCGTTTGAATCACATCAAAGTGTTCGTTTAAATATGTTACACCCGCTTCGAAATCCTTGTTATCAAGTATTAATACTGTTGAATCTGAAGGTGCTCCTTCTTTCATATCAACATCTTGTACGAATATTCCATCTCTTAAGAAAACTGCTCTGTCACAAATCAATTCAATATCTTCAAGTTTATGACTTGAGATTAAGATTTTCATCTCTAATTGTTTTACCAATGATTGAATTGTCTTAAGTACATCAATCGAACCATCTGGATCCATACCATTTGTTGGCTCATCTAGAATCAGGTATTTAGGTTTATTCATTAAAGAAACTGCAATAGCTAACTTTTGCTTCATACCCATTGAGTATTTTTTCACTTTTTTCTTAACATAAGGTCTCATGCCAAACGCATCGATGATTTGATCTGCATATTTTTTATCAAAACCGTTACCTAATACATTAGCGAATAGTTTTAAATTATATAATCCTGATTTATTATCATATAGTTTAGGATGTTCAATTAAATAACCAATATTTTCTTTACTACCTAATTTGACATCACCTTTATAATTGATGATATTTCCATTCATAACTTTCATAAGTGTTGTCTTTCCGACACCATTTTTACCAATTAAGCCAACAATTTGGCTATGACCAAAATCAAATTCAATATTATCGAGTACAGTGTTATCGCCATACGTTTTTGTAATATTTTTTAATTGCATAAATGCGCCTCCTTTATTTTTTAAATAATTTTTTATATTGAATCCAGTAATTCATGACAAGGAAAACAATACTCAAAGCTAAGAACCCATAATTAAAAGCAGGTTCAACATAATCAAGAATTGTAATCTGAACTTTAAATATACTTACCGCCGCTAATGCCAAAAGCACTGCAACGATTGGTATTATAATAAGCATTACCAATAAATACATTAAATAAGAAATGTAATCGGTTTTCTGTTCGACATACCGTTTAAATGCAATCGGAATTGCAAAAAAATTGATTGCAATATAGGAATAAGGTAATGTCAAATTAAATTTGACTTCACTAGCCGCAACATTAGAATTTGGAATGTTAAATAAGGATAATATAGCTGCCCCAACTAGCGTAAATATAATCATTGTTACATAATTTGCATTAAGCATATCTCTTTTCGATACGGGTAAGCTTCCAAAAAAATCATATGCCATTGGGTGTCCAAGTTTAGCATTCAAACGAAACACATGACCTGAATCAAGTACCGATACAAATAGTAACAACATTGCTACCGTAGAATATATTACTTTTGTATAAATAGAGTTATTTTCAATAATTAACTGTAGCGGAGAAATCAGTAATAACAAACTGTAAATGATAATTGTCCATTTACGTAACTTAATATTTCTAATCAGTAAATGCTTCACGTACTGACCTCCCCATCTACATGCTGACTCACATCGTGATGACCTTTTTCAAGATAAACCATCAGTTCTTCTATTGTTGGCTTTGTAATTGCAACTTCATTACCAAACAATTCTTTAAACACTTTCGCATGTGTTGTAAGTACCGTGTAACCCGTCTTATTCATTTCAACATAATACGATAATGATTTAAGTTCATCGTCTAACTGACTGACGTCACCTTTCACTATTTGATATTGATTCAAAATATTATCTAAAAATTGATCCAAGATAATTTTTCCATCTTTAATATAAACGAGATAATCAGCAATTTTTTCTAAATCTGAAATAATATGTGTAGATATAAACACTGATTTACCCTCATCAATTAACTCTGCTTGAATAATATCTAAGACTTCATTTCTAACAATTGGATCCAACCCCGAAGTTGGTTCATCCAATATAAAGAGTTCTGCATGATGGCTAAAGGCAATTGCGATAGACAATTTCATCTTCATCCCAGTTGAAAAGGTTTTGATTTTTTTATTAAAAGCTAAACCAAATTTATCCAAGTAAAAGAGAAAACGATTATGATTCCATTGACTATAAAAGGGAGCTATGTATGACTCAATTTTTTTTACAGTCCACTTTTCATTTAGATATAATTCTGAATAAACAAACCCAATTCTATCTTTAATCTCGACAGCATGTTCATTCATAGATTTATTAAATAAATGAATCTCACCTTTATCTGGTTCAATTAAATCCATAATTAATCTAATAATTGTTGTCTTACCTACACCATTAGCGCCAATAAAACCTGTCACAAATCCTTGAGGAACTTGAAAAGAAACATCGCTTAATTTGAATTCTTTATGCTGATAGCTCACAGCATTCAATTCTATTGCGTTCATTCTTCACCCTCCTCAAAAATCAGCTCTATGATTTCTTGTAATTCAGGTAAAGACATGCCAATGGTCTTTGCTTCTTTACTAATAGATTTCGCCAGAGATTCAATCACAATAAACTGTTTCTCTTTCAAAATTGAACTATCTTGTTGCTTCACGAAGGTGCCTTTGCCCCTAATTGTGAATACAAAACCATCTTTTTCCAAATCTTCATAAGCACGTTTCGTAGTAATCACGCTCACACTTAAATCATGCGCCAATTCTCTCATTGACGGTAAATGTTCACCCGGTGCAACATATCCCTTTAATATGTTCTCTTTAATTTGTTGCTTAATTTGTTCATAAATGGGTCGTTCACTACTATTTTTCAAAAGTATTTTCATGGACGTCCTCCCCTACAACTGTATATGCACAATATATACAATATATACACACTTGTAAAGAGGAAAATAACAATTAATTGTATACTTTTTAATATTTACGTTGTGTTTTGCATCGATTTAAAAAAACGAAAAACACCTTTTAAAATACCCACTATTTAGAGTGTTTACTTTAAAAGGTGCTTTCATCAATCACAGATTAAGAGTATCTAATTCATTTTTAATTATTGGTTTTTGTTATTTCGTTTACGTTTGTTATTATTTCGATTAATAAAAGCACAAATCATAAACATGATAGCAGCAATCAGCAATTTAATTCCTGAATCTTCTTGGCCCGTAGCTTGTAAATAGTAGCCAACAATAAACAAGACAATCGCAATAATTACAAATATTTTCGTTAAATGTTTCATATTTTCACCTCAAACAATTACATTGTATCAAATTATTAGATTTATGCTAAGCATGACATGATGAAATTAATAGTTTTTATTATTATCTACATTGTATCATTATATGAAATTTAAGTTTTATTACCATGCAATGGATAACACTATGTTATATGTCTTATTATTAAATAAATTAATCAACGTGATCTATAATGCACAATTCAATTTATTGTTTGCAGAATTATAACGATGATGATAAAATTGTAATTGTATCCACGAATTATATTACACAACCCCAAGTCTGCGCCATCAGACTTGGGGTTTTTTGTGTAAGGCCACCTATTTGTCTTTCCATTTACTTTCTAACCAAACACGGAATACAACAAGTAAGCTACCTGTTAATAAAGTTGTAATCATTTCTTGCCACCACGATATCATATTACACCTCCCACAGAAAAAAGTACCATGCAGGATTTCGATGGCCTGACTATATTTTAACATAAAACAGAACGTATGTTCGTTAAAATGTGCAGATTTTTTAAAATTTAAGTCCAATATAGTTACGATACTTTAATTTTAAGCTATTTCAAGATAATATATAAGTATCACTGAAAAAGTAAAGAGAGGTTGACCTACAATATGAATCCTTTAGCCTTAGATTTAAATGAACAATTATCTAAATCAAACCCTGAAATTGCTGATATGCTATCAGATTTAGGTAAACTAATGTACTATCCAAAAGGAATTTTATCTCAGTCTGCAGAAGCTAAATCTACGAAATATAATGCTACGATTGGTATGGCTACACACAAACATGGCAAAATGTATGCAAATACACTAAATGATGTATTTACTAAACTTGAGCCAGATGAAATCTTTCCTTACGCACCACCACAAGGTATCGAGTCGTTACGCGATTTATGGCAACAAAAAATGTTAAAAGAAAATCCTGATTTAACGGCTACAGACATGACACGACCTATTTTAACCAATGCTTTAACGCATGGCTTATCATTAGTGGCAGATATGTTCGTAGATAGTGGCGATACAATATTATTACCTACACATAATTGGGGAAATTACAAACTTGTATATAGTACTAGACACAGTGCTGAAATTGATACTTATGATATTTTTGATGAAGATGGTCATTTTACAACAGAACATTTAATTTCTTCTCTTGAAAATTATAAAAAAGACAAAGTCATGCTCATTTTGAATTACCCAAACAACCCTACTGGTTACACACCTACTAAAGATGAAGTGAAAGTTATTGTTGAAGCTATTAAATCTTTAGCAGAACGTGGTACAAATGTCATTGCACTCGTAGATGACGCTTATTACGGTTTGTTCTACGAAGATGTATATACACAATCCTTATTTACTGCATTAACAAATTTACACATGGATAATGTGCTGCCAATTCGTTTGGATGGTGCTACCAAAGAATTTTTTGCATGGGGACTCCGTGTTGGATTTATTAGCTTTGGTGTATCAAATGAGACAACTAAACAAGTATTAGAAGCTAAAGTAAAAGGATTAATTAGAAGTAATATTTCTAGTGGACCAATGCCTTCACAGAGCGCAGTCAAATATGTATTAGAAAATGCTGATACTTTTAATAAAGAAATCCAACAGAATATTGATACATTACAAGCAAGATATGAAGTCACTAAATCAGTCGTATATGACAAACAATACACTTCATATTGGCAAGCATATGATTTTAATTCTGGCTATTTTATGGCATTAAAAGTAAACAACGTTGATCCAGAACAATTACGTTTACATCTTATCAATGAATATTCAATAGGTATTATTGCATTAAATAGTACAGATATTCGTATCGCATTTAGCTGTATTGAAAAAGAAGATATACCACACGTATTCGATTCTATTGCTAAAGCAATTGCGGACTTACAAAAATAAATAAATTTTCATAAAAAACGGAGATTGTCTAAAATGGACAATCTCCGTTTTTTATTATTATTGTTGTTGTTTTAATATACGTGACATTTCTTCAATTTTTCCTGCATGTAGTGGTATATGAATTGCATTGAGTACAAGTAATTCATTTAACGTGTTACAGCCTGCAATAGTCTCTGTAAGCTCTAGTTCCAACTGTTCGTCAGTCAGTTTTCTAGCACGATCCGGTAATGTTTTTAAGTAACTAAATATTTCGTCTATAGAAGGGACATCTTCATCTCCCCATTGTTGTGGTGATGTACCATATCCGAATAGGCTTGTATATTTCACAATATCAACTTCATTCTGTTCACATAGTGAGAATGCACTTTCGAAAATCGTCAATACATGTCCATACTGCCAATGGATTGTGTTGGGGAATGCATCAATCTTGTCATCGAGTAACTGCTCATTATTCCAATTATCGTATGCTGACATTAAATAATGAACACCCGAATCAATAACCTCATAAACTGTTGCTTTTGTCATAATTTAGCTCCCTTTCATATTAAAAATGAAAAAAATATTAAATCATGTATAAGAACCGTTACTAATTATACTTTTCTATATTACCCTAAATTGCATTAATGCATTCATATTATATAAAGTATTTATCTTTTTATATAGAAATACTAAACTAAACTCGCAAATTACTTACTGATATTGTTTAAAATATGCTTCATTGAGATGATTTAAATCAATATTTTCAATTTGTAGTGTTACATGTTCCAAACCATGTTTATTTCTCAATAACTCAGATACTTTATTTATCGTTGCATAAGGAGACTGGATATACTTATCGCTCAAAACGACATGTGCACTTAATGAACTATGGTTCGTTGTAATACTCCATAAATGAAATTCATGGACATCAATGACACCTTCAACTGATTTCATATCATCTATAATGGCATCTGTTTGAAATTCATCCGGCACACTTTCCATAAGGACTTTCCATGCATTTTTCGTAATTTTAAAACCACCATTTAAAATGATTAAAGATATAATGATACTAATCACTGGGTCGATAATATACCACCCAGTAAAATGTATTAAAATTACAGCCACAATAACACCTACAGAATTTAATAAATCTCCCATAAAATGCCACAGCGCGCTTTGAATATTGACATTGTCTTCTTTCTTCAAAGATCTGACTAAAATCAGTGTTAATATGATATTTACTATCAGTCCAATACTAGCAATAAATACCATTAAACCACTTTCAACCTGTTGCGGATGAATAATTCTTACAATACCTTCATATAATATCCATAAAGAGATAACCATTAAGGCTAAACCGTTAAGAAAAGCTGCTATAATTTCTAATCTTAAAAATCCAAAAGTATATTTTTGAGTAGGTGCTTTGCTTGCAAAATATATAGCAACCATTGATAAACCTAATGCTAATACGTCACTTAACATATGAAATGAATCTGAAAGCAATGCTAATGAATTAGCAACAATTCCTCCAACAAACTCAATAATAGTAAAAATGATTGTAATTATTAACGAAGTCCAAAGTGTATATTTAGAGCTATTTTGAAATTTTCTATGATCTACATGGTGAAAATAATTTGTTTTTCTATCCATTTATTCACTTCCTTAAAATGATAATTTAATCATAGCAAAATTCTTCGTTTTTAAATAGAAAAAATACAAAGTTGCCCAAAACTTTACTTGTTTATTTTAAAACTTTTAATTGATGTTAGTATTACAATCAATTTTCTAGCTAAAAATTCAAAACATAAAAACGCTATCCAAAAGTTCAATGAACCAATGGATAGCGTCAATAAAATATTTTATTTTATCAAAGTTGTAGTAACCATCAATTACTTTTACATCATACCTGGCATTCCGCCCATACCTGCTTGAGCGTCATTATTATTGTCTTCAGGAATGTTTGCCACTACTGCTTCTGTAGTAAGGAACATTGCGGCTACACTTGCAGCATGTTGTAGTGATGAACGTGTTACTTTCGTAGGATCAACGATACCTGCTTCTAACATATTCACCCATTCATTTGTAGCTGCATTGAAACCAACACCTACATCTGCATTTTTAAGTCTTTCAACGATAATTGAACCTTCTAAACCAGCATTTTCAGCAATTTGACGTACTGGTGCTTCTAAGGCTTTTAATACGATATTGATACCAGTTGCAACATCGCCTTCAGCTTCTATTTTAGCTACCTTATCGTACACATTCATCAATGCAGTACCACCACCAGCAACGATACCTTCTTCGACAGCTGCTCTAGTAGAATTTAATGCATCTTCAATACGTAATTTACGTTCTTTAAGTTCTGTTTCACTTGCAGCACCAACTTTGATTACAGCAACGCCACCAGCTAATTTCGCTAAACGCTCTTGTAATTTTTCTTTATCAAAATCAGAATCTGTCTCATCAATTTGTGCTTTAATTTGACTCACACGTGCATCGATACTATTTTGATCGCCATCACCATCAACAACAGTTGTATTGTCTTTTGTAATTTCTGCTTTATTCGATGTACCTAACATGTCTAATGTGGCATCTTTTAACTCTAAGCCTAAATCATCTGTGATTACTTGTGCACCTGTTAGAATAGCTAAGTCTTCTAACATTGCTTTACGACGATCACCGAAACCTGGTGCTTTTACAGCTACAGCAGTAAATGTACCACGCATACGGTTAAGTACGATGTTCGTTAAAGCATCACCTTCAACATCGTCAGCAACAATTAAGATTGGACGATTAGATTGAACAACTTGCTCTAATAACGGTAAGATATCTTGGAATGAAGAAATCTTTTTGTCTGTTATTAAGATATATGGTCTTTCAAGTTCAGCAACCATCTTATCTGAGTCAGTAACCATGTATGGTGATTGGTAACCACGATCAAATTGCATACCTTCTACAACTTCTAATTCTGTGTTAAAGCCACTTGATTCTTCAATTGTAATAACACCGTCATTACCTACTTTTTCCATTGCTTCAGAAATATATTTACCAATTTCTTCATCTGCAGCAGAAATTGAACCTACTTGAGCAATTTCATTTTTATTATCTACATTTTGTGAAATTTCATGTAATGCTTTAATAGCTACTTCAACAGCTTTGTCGATACCTTGACGCAAACCTACTGGATTGGCACCACTCGTTACATTTTTCAAACCTTCTTGAATCATAGCTTGTGCTAATACAGTAGCAGTTGTCGTACCGTCCCCAGCAATTTCATTAGTCTTATTAGCAACTTCTTGTACTAATTTTGCTCCCATATTTTCATATGGATCTTCTAATTCAATTTCTTTTGCGATTGTCACACCATCATTAGTAATCAATGGTGAAGTATATTCTTTATCCAATACAACGTTACGACCTTTTGGTCCAATTGTAACCTTAACAGCATTTGCTAATTTGTCTACGCCTCTCAACATCGCTTGGCGTGCATCTTCAGAGAATTTTAAATCTTTTGCCATAACTTTTATACCTCCATGATGTGTTTCATATTTTGTTATATCTCGTTTTATTTATATGTGTCTAAAATTTATTTATGCTTCAATAATTGCTAAAATATCATCTTCGTTAACGATTAAGTATGTTTCGTCACCACGTTTAACTTCTGTTCCAGCATATTGTTGGAACACCACATTGTCACCTTCATTAACTTCAGGAGCAACACGAGAACCATCTTTTAAAATACGTCCTGCACCTACTGCAATTATCGTACCTTCGTTGGATTTCTCTTTCGCGCTATCTGTTAATACAATACCGCTTTTTGTTGTTTGCTCTTGCTCTGTTTTTTGAATAATTACTCGGTTACCTAATGGCTTTAACATTTTTAGTTCCTCCTTCAAAGTATAAAATGTTTAGCACTTTAAGTTGGTGAGTGCTAATCTATTTTCTATAATAATCAAAGTTGGTCAACATTTCAAGTTAAAACCATCGCCCTTTAATTTTGTCTAAATCTCTTTTTTACGATAAAATGAAACATCATATAATATTTTGGAGGTTTATTATGTCTCGTTTATGGATATCCATATTGACATTAGTTATTTACGGTCTAGCACAATTTGGTGTCATTTTATTACATATGTTTGGTTTGTTTGACAATTTAAGCAAGAAAGAACTACTTTTCGCAAATATTTATACACAAGTCGGGCTATTTATTGTTGCAGCCATTTTAATATCTATTCTAAATATATTTATTTCTAATCCTACACGATTAGAACAAGAACCCAAAACAAGAAAAACATTTATCGGTCTATGGGTACTAGGTGGATATTTTGCAGTCATGATTTATCAAATTATTGCTGGCATGATTAATATGTATGTATTAGGTGGACCACAAACAAGTCCTAACACTGAACGGCTTATGAAAGTGGCACAAGAAATCCCACTTTTCATTATTTTAATATCAGTTGTTGGCCCTATTTTAGAAGAATTTGTTTTTAGAAAAGTAATATTTGGCGAACTGTATCAAATCATTCACGCTAATAAAAAAATTAAGTTCTTGATAGCTGCAATTGTAAGCTCCGTAATTTTTAGTGCTGCACATGCAGACCCATCATTTTTTGTCATCTACTTTGGTATGGGTTTTATTTTTGCTGGATTGTATACCCTAACCAAAAGAATTTGGGTTCCTATTTTGGTTCACATGATGCAAAATGGCTTCGTTGTCATTATCCAAGTATTAGTAGGTCCTGAAAAATTAAAGCAAATGCAAGAGTCCACGTCGTTTATATTTCATTTCATACTTTAAACATAAAAGGAAGCACGTATGCATAGTCGCATACATGCTTCCTTTTTTATGATTCTAAGTTATTTGTTGTTCTTTTTTTACGATTTACAATATATCCTAAAACAACACCTATGAAAATAATGAGCATAGCTGTAATTGATGCAAAAAGTGCGCGTTCAAATTTAATATCCATAGCATTAGTTGATGACTTATCTTTTGTTTGTGTCATTTCTTCGTCACTACTTGAATGATATTCATATTTTCCAGATGAATCCTTACTAACCGGTTTTTTCAAATCTGGCATTGACCCAATATCTCCTGTAATCAATGCTAAAACTTGTCTATCTAAATTTTTATAGTAATCTCTATTTTTCAAAGGATTAAAATACTGAAATTTAAAGTAGTTTGTACCCTTTTGTAATTCATTTAAAAATCGATTATCAGAAAAATTTTGCTTTCTTAGTATATTGGATAATTCTCTATCTGATACATTTTCACTATTTGAGCTTAATTGTTTGATTTGATTTAAAATAAACGGATTATATTTAAATGAACCTGCAGACATTTGATCAAATCGATTTAACCATTGACGCTCATTGGATGGACGTGTTTGGTGATTTGTACTGCCATTATTTGGTTGTGTGTATCCTTGGCTATTCGTGCTATTACCATTATCGCTATTATTATTTCCTTGATGATTTGAAGGTTGTTGTCCTGTATGATTTGTTCCTGATTGAATAGGTTGTGATGGATTGGGAGCTGGGTTTGTACCATTTTGATTCCCACCATGATTTCCAGATGGATTTGAGTTGCCTGTTCCACCATTATTTGGCTTATCGGGTTTGTTAGGCTGACCTGGATTGCCTGAACCACCGCCACTTCCTGGTGTTTCGCTTCCTCCACCTGTGTCGGGTTTATCTGGTTTATCTGGTCTATCTGGTTTATCTGGTTTATCTGGCTTATCGGGATTACCTGAACCTCCACCAGCATCGGGTTTATCCGGTTTGTCGGGATTCTCAGATCCTCCACCTGTATCTGGTTTATCCGGCTTGTCTGGATTCTCGGATCCTTCACCTGTATCGGGTTTATCCGGCTTGTCTGGATTCTCGTATCCTCCACCTGTGTCTGGCTTGTCGGTGTCTCCTGTATCTTCTCCGTCATCTCCAGTATTATTAGTTGGTCTTTCTTCCATTGTATTATTATTAGTTGATGTTAAAAAATCAATCGAAGATAGTTTAGAACGATTTAAATCGTCTTCAATCATCGACTTTGTTTTATTAAATGGGACTTTTTCATTCAATTGAACTGAATTTGTTAATTGATTATTTTTTGAAGCAAACATATCATCTTCAGATGCTTGCGTTGTTTTTGAAATAAATGCTGTACTTATTACAATTGCGAAACTAGACATTAAAAACTTATGTGTGTGATATTTTTTCATGGGCTCACCTCCATTTTAGTATTTCTTTTATTCATATTTAGTATATAAGAAATACTAAAACATTTCATTAAAAGTCGGTTTATTGAAAGGAAATATTAATATTTTTGAAATTAAGTTAATACCTATTTACAAATACAAGTATAATTATTATACTAAATATACAAAATAAATTATTGATAAGGAGTTTTTCCATGGGATTATTTAATAAAAAAGCTTCAGCCCTTGAAAGTTTACAAAATGCAATCGAAACAAGACGAACAATATATAGTCTAGACAAAGAAATTTCAATTTCTGACAAAGAAGTAGAAAACATTATCGAACATGCAATCAAACATGTACCTTCTTCTTTTAATTCACAATCTACACGCATTGTATTATTATTGGAAGAAAAGCACGATAAATTTTGGGATATTACTAAACAAGCCTTAAAAAATACAATGGGACATGATCGTAATTTCCAACCAACTTCTGATAAAATTGATAATTTTAAACATTCACATGGTACGATTTTGTACTATGAAGATGAAGCCGTTGTTGAAGGTTTACAAAATCAAATGCCAAATTATGCTGAAAACTTTGCGATTTGGTCTAATCAAACGAACGCTATGCATCAATTTGCAATTTGGACTGCATTAAGTACCGAAGGAATTGGTGCTTCATTACAACACTATAATCCACTTGTTGATGTAGCTGTTGCAGAAGCTTTTGATATTCCTACTTCGTGGAAACTTGTAGCACAAATGCCATTTGGTAATATTCGTGAAGACGCGGGAGATAAAGCATTTCATGATGTAAACGAACGTTTCTTAGTTAGAAAATAAATATTAATAATATGTAGTATTTAAGAAAGCGATGAGTAATCATTGCTTTTTTATTTTAAGGAATGTATTTTGAATTATATGATAATATCTAGTATATTTAATTTAATAATTTAATGAGGGTGATGGAAATGAATATTGAGATTTTCCAATTTAAAGTTGAACCAGCAAATGTGGCATTAAACGAAGAAACAATTGAAAAATGGTTTTCTAATTATGTGACGTCTGAGACTGATGTCGTCGTGTTACCAGAAATGTGGAATAATGGCTATGCCTTGCCACAATTAAAAGAATTATCGGATACTCAATTATCAAGAAGTTATGAATTTATTTCCAAACTTGCCATTCAATATCAAGTTGATGTCATTGCAGGATCGGTTTCTAATGCTATGAAAGAAAAAGTTTATAATACTGCTTTTGCAGTTTCAAAAAAAGGCCATTTAATCAGCAGTTATGATAAAATACATTTAGTTCCTATGTTAAATGAACCTGACTTTTTAAACCCTGGAAATGCAGTTCCAGAACCATTTCATTTATCTAATGGTATTAAAGCAACTCAAATTATTTGTTATGACTTGCGTTTCCCAGAATTATTGCGTTATCCAGCACGTAAAGATGCAGAAATTGCATTCTATGTTGCACAGTGGCCACAAGTGAGATTAAATCATTGGTTAGCGTTATTAAAAGCACGCGCAATTGAAAATGATATGTATATTATAGGATGTAATGGTTGCGGTGAAGATGGACAAACAAAATATGCAGGACATTCAGTTGTCATAAATCCCAATGGCGAAGTAGTTGCAGAACTTGGTAATAAACCTGATCATATCACATGTGATATTGAAATATCCGAAGTAGCCAAACAGCGTGAAGCAATACCTGTATTTAAAAATTTACGTCCCCATTTATATAAGTAATAGAAAAAACCGTGAGCTTGGGAGGGACTCACGGTTTTTATAACTTATTATTAAGGGAATGTTTTTTACAGTTATTTCTCTATCTATTTTTTGGGGATGTTATTAATTATGAAAAAATTTAGTGAATTTACCGATTAAAATGATAAATTGAATGATGTTACGATAGCTTACATGTTTAAACTTTAAATTGTCTCTGTTATAGACAATGTTAAAATGGTATTTGAATAAGAGACTGGGAAGGTTCTCTAAATTCAAATAAGGGATTGCTTAATTACATTAAGCGCGTTGTGTACCTGAAAGTATTATTTTACGAAATCACTAATTCTTGCTGAGAAATGGTTTGTCACTACATCAGCCTCCTCTTGTTTGTAATCAATTAATTGAAAAACGAGAACTAAATTTGTAACTATTACAACTATACGAAGAAAGTACAGTTACATAATTAGTGTGTTAACTAGACCCCTGCTCAAAAGTCTAATCAACGTCATCATTCAACCAGAATTCAAACAATTTTGATTAAACGATTTGTAAAATGTAATCACTTCTTTGTGATACAAGTACATTTAACCATGATTTATTAATTTTTCGTAAAAAATTCCCTAACTCGTCACAAATCCTTCCTAACTGTTTTCAAAAATATGATAAAATTAGTCAGATTAGTCAGATAAGTAATTTATACAGTTAGGAATTCAAAATGTACAGTTAAGCAATAAGACGCATAAAACTTAATTTAAATTGTATAATACGGTCAAGGAGAGAAACCAACATGGTAAAATTTATTGATGATAAAATAGACAATTTTGCTAGGCGCTTACAACAACGAAATGGCTTAGACCGAATTGAATATTTAAAAATGCGTCTCGGCATGCAAGTTTTCGTCAGCAATATTTTAAAAACAATTGTTATTTACGGGGTTTCAATCCTATGCCATTTATTTTTATACACACTAACTGTACATTTATCGTTTTTTCTAATCAGGCACTTTGCACATGGTGCACATGCTAAAAACTCTTTACTTTGTTATTTGGAAAGTCTGTTTTATTTTGTTTTACTTCCTTGGTTTGTCGGGTATATACAAGTGTCAAGTGTATTAATGTATTGTTTAGCCTTTTTCGGGTTAATTGTACTGATTATATACGCACCGGCTGCTACTAAAAAGCAACCAATACCTGACCGACTAAAAAGAGGAAAGAAAACCAAAACAATTATGGTAACTGTAATATTGTTGATAGTGTCATGCTTTCTACCTAAACCATATCAACAATTAATGTTACTAGGTATTACAATTATATCAATTTTACAATTTCCAATATTTTTCCCTAAGGAGGATTATTAATTATGAATATTTTAGAATCTATTTTTAAATTAATCGCTAAATTCTTTTCTGTAATCGGTGCAATGTCAGGAGTTAGACCATGTACTGCATTTGCTGACGAGCCTGAAATCCCAAAAGAATTAACAAAACTTTACGAATAATAGTTACTTAGAAAGTGTGTAAAATATGGCGTTTTTTATTTCATTGTTTTTATCATTACTTCAAGCTATACTTTTGTTTTTTAACATTAAAGTTTTAAATGAGATTAAGTTTACAAAAAGGGATTATATTTCAATTATTGGAATTATAATTCCTTCTATTGTTTTATTCTTATTTATAAATAGTCATGCAATTGTCTTTTTATTCATTGCAAGTCTAGTTTTTATGTATATTAAAAGAAAGTTCATTGGTATTGTATCTGTTTTAATATGTTTCTTTATTATATATATGGCGAATTTCAGTAGTCTGTGGTTAAGTAGTTTAATTGTCGATATTATTGTTGTGAAATATAATTTTTCAATATTTTTTGCAATTACATATACTCTATTTTCATTAATCTATGTTTATATCTCAAAATTTTTCATTAAACAATTAACAAAATCATATTTATCATTAAATAAAGTATATTTAATTTTAGTAAGCCTTTTTTTACTTACAATCTTAGGTTTAATTTACATTTATATACCAAATCAAAACGTTTCATTCGGCGACGCTAAATTCATTTCAATTTTATATGCAATTGTTATCATTACTACTGCAATTCTGATTATTACTATTTCCTTCAGTATTGTTCGTCAAATTCAATATAAACGAAATATGCAGGAAATTGAAAACTATTATAAATATACGTTGCAAATAGAGAAAATTAATAATGAAATGCGTAAGTTTAGACATGATTATGTTAATATTTTATCGACTTTATCTGACTTCATTAGAGAAGAAGATATGGAGGGTCTTAGAAAATATTTTCGATCTGAAATTTTACCTATGCAGGATAGTATGCAAATGAATGCCATCAAAATTAATAGCATTGAAAACTTGCATGTCCGTGAAATTAAAGGCCTGTTAACAACCAAAATATTGCAAGCGCAAGAAAAAAATATACGTATCAGCATAGAAGTACCAGAGCCTATTGACAAAATTGATATGCCGATTATTAATTTAAGCAGAGTTATTGGTATCTTATTGGATAATGCGATTGAGGCTTCGGAGAAAATCGAAGACGACCCACTAATTCGTATTGCGTTTATTAAAAATGAGGATGCCGGCGTCATGTTAATCGTCATGAATAAATGTGAGCCTGATATGCCTAAGGTGCATACGCTATTCCAAGAGAACTTCTCAACTAAAGGGAAAAATCGTGGCCTGGGTCTATCAACTTTAAAAGAGTTGACGGATGCTACTACGAATGTTTTATTAGATACAACGATAGATAACAACTACTTTATTCAAAAAGTAGAAATACTAAATACAGATTCATAAGGATGTGTAACTATGAAAATATTCATTTGTGAAGATGATGAAAGACAACGCGAGCATATGGTTTCTATTATTAATAACTACATCATGATAGAAGAAAAACCGATGGAAATCGAAGTTGCTACAGCTGATCCTTATGACATCTTAGAACGTTCAAAAAACCTTAATGACATTGGTTGTTACTTCCTAGATATTCAACTTGAAGCGGATATCAATGGTATTAAGCTTGCAAGTGAAATTCGGAAACATGATCCAGTTGGTAATATTATTTTTGTTACCAGTCATAGTGAATTAACTTACTTAACGTTTGTTTATAAGGTCGCAGCAATGGATTTCATTTTCAAAGATGATCCAGACGAATTAAAATCAAGAATTATAGATTGTTTAGAGACGTCCGAATCAAGACTTAAATTATTGTCTAAAGAGAGTAGTGTCGAGACAATTGAATTGAAACGTGGTAGTAATTCTATTTATGTTCAATATGATGATGTCATGTTCTTTGAGTCATCTACTAAATCCCATCGTTTGATAGCACATCTAGATAATCGTCAAATTGAATTTTACGGTAACCTTAAAGAATTAGACCAATTAGATGACCGCTTTTTCAGGTGTCACAATAGTTTTGTGGTAAATAGACACAATATAGAATCGATTGATTCGAAATCACGCGTTGTTTATTTTAAAAATAGCGAACATTGCTACGCATCTGTTAGAAACATCAAAAAAATATAATACATAAAAAGCAAACCTATTAGCCATTATAGCTTAAGGTTTGCTTTTTTATTTGAACATATTATCTTATATTAAGCCTCTAGTCCCTCTTTAACTTCTGGCTGTACACTTTTAACGGTTGGTGAGTAAAATCATCAATCGTTTTTTTTATGTTTGAATACAAAAAAAGCACAAATATCTCTATAATTATAAGCGACGAAACCATAATTAAGGAGAGATATCTGTGCCGTATACTTATAATAAAACAAATTA
>NZ_FMPG01000010.1 GCF_900097965.1 Staphylococcus caeli | reverse complement strand
ATAGTATTAGAAAAGATTTTGAACGAACTGTTCAAGAAGTTATGAATGGACCAACAAAACCAGATCCAGATGTTAAACCTAATCCATCTCCTGATACAACACATAGTCAAGATACAGCCCCAGTTATTAATACTCTAGATCAAAATCAACAAGAATTGGTTAAATATGCAAAAGAACAACTAGGAACACCATATAAGTGGGGAGGCTCTCAAATGTCTAATGCTAATCAAGCGGATGGTGCATTAGATTGTTCAGGACTTACACAAGGTTTATACAAAAAAATAGGATTTGACTTACCAAGGGTAACAACTGAGCAAGTTAATGCTGGTAAAGAAGTTTCAAAAAGTGAAATTCAACCAGGAGATTTAGTGTTTTACAATGGCACTGGTCATGTAGCAATTTATATAGGGAACGATACAGTTATACATGCACCAGAAGAGAATGATGTAGTAAAAGAGTCTCCGCTTAATATGATGCCTGTAGAAAATGTGAGAAGAATTTTATAATCAATATATTAAGCTGACTTCATATCAAGGTGAAGTCAGTTATTTTAAATTACTAAGTTGAAATGCTTCTAACTGTTTATTTTATTCAATTTGCTTCATTGTTAAGTCGTACTTTCTCCAACATGAGTCCTCAGCATAATTCAACTCCTTAGTTATGTTTCAGAGTAAAATGAAGTGAAAATTCACTTTTCTATTTTTTCAATACCAATAAACAAAGCAATTATGACTTGAAATAACATAAGCGGTACAAAAAAAGAAAAAATCAAACCAAATATAATCATTAGTATATAGATATCATCAATTTTATATTTACCAAATTTCATAAAGTTCCTCCAATTTAAGTTATATTATTTCTTCTTACAGTCATTTATAGTAGCGCCATCTTTTTCAACTTGCTTCTTGTTTGCTCTTAATAATAATGATGTATCAAGGATAAATAAAATTGCTAATGTTACTGTTCTGCCTGTATTTGTTAAATTTAGCGTGAATAAGATGATCATTAGTAAAAGGTTAATTGAGCTATGGATATATAGTAATTTGTTCAATTTAATGAAACCTCTCTTTCACTTGATTAAATACTTAAAAAATGTACGTTTATTAGATTAAAACATGACTGTTGCGCTTATTTATCATTTTTGTTTCGTTTAAAGTGATTATAGAATTTACCTAAATATTTAGAAGTTTCATCTAAGAAAACACTAATTATAGCCACAATTATATCTAATGTTTTGATAATAATTCCTGTGAATAGCTCCATTGTGAACTCCTTTTTAGTAGATATTGTTAACAATTATTTAAAGTAACTCATATATATGGCGCCTATAACTAAGATTGTTGCAAAAATGCCATGTGCAAGTAGCAAATAGTTATATTTTCTCTTAGACATTATTGGAAAATCATAACGTCTTGCTCTGCGACTATTATCCCAGCGTAGTATAAAAGACCAAAAATAAGCGTATATAGGTATGAAAATGATTCCTAAGGTAATAGCGATTGGAAGGCTCATAATATTCCTCCTTTAGCAAAAATGTTAAATGATGTTATTAGTGAGAATTAGTAATGGTGAGTTTTAATTATGTTATTATAATATTGTATTGATTGCAATATTCACTTAAAGCATAACATAAAGGAGTCATTCAGAGTATGGAGAGACTAAAGAAGCCGACTTGGATTATTAGTGTCGTAACAGGCATATTGATGTTTTTAGTAGTATTTTATATAGGGGTACTAATATTGGGGGAGCATTAATTGTAGGTATATTAGGATGTATAAGTAATATGTTTATAACTGTTTATTTTAAAAATAAGAAAAGAGATAGGCAACTATTTTCTAGAAAAGGATACATAAAAGCTTTATTTTAACAACAAGAATTAAGTACAAAATAAATTATTGGAGTGAAAATGATGCCGAAATCTCAACAAATTATTTTAGCGATTTGTTTAATTCTATTTATTTTCAATCTTATTACACCTATATTGGGTGAAGTGTTTAATATAAGTGTGATCGATTTTAGTTCAATTATACTAAAAATTACGCAGGGATTATTTGTCATTATCTTTAGTATTTTTACATATAGGCAGATTAAGCGTAAGGGATGGAAATAATGGGGGAGGTATAGGTATGATAACTATCTTCAAATTTTGAAATAATACACAATATAAGAAATTGAGTTTGATATAAATCGTATTGTTTATAATCTCAAATTGTTATTATGTAATATTTTTGTTTTATTTGTGTAAATAGCATTGAACAATCTGATTGTGTGATATAAGATAGTGTTACGAAGTACCCTCCAGTACTTCATCCCTTTTAAGCTGCCCTCCGGGGGAGCTTTTTTATTTTTCCTTTTAAATGAAACTACATTCTTTTTGTTTCACTATATAAAATACCTACACCACAACTACTCGAGCCAACTTGATAGTCGAACTTAATGATTTCTATATAAGGGTTTTCTTGTAAGAACTCATTCACTTTTTTGTTTAATCCTTTTTCAGTCATCGCATTAAAACATATGAATTTCATAGTTAAGTCTTCCTTTCTTGTATTGTTAAGGGCTATTACTTATGTTTGAATTTCTGTTGATCTTCAATGGTTACGCCTTTTTCTTTCACATTCTTACTATTTGCTCTAATAAATCCAATCATATTAAGTAACATCAATACTAATAGTATGATTGAAATAGTTGTACTCCTAGTTCCTAAAAATTGAAATATAATAAAAGCTATCATCAATAATAGATTGATGGTATGGTGCATATATAAGGCTTTAGACATAAATATCCTCCTTTAAGATTTAAGATACGTTGTTCTCATGAAAATATAGTAAGCAACTCTATTCTTTGTTTACAATATAACATAGACAAGAAGACATTGTTCAGTAGGAGGGCTAATTTGCTATTACCGAATTTGGTCATGTTAATCATGTTGTAGCAATTTTATTTATAATCATTTATTGCTTCATATTAAACAATTCTATTTTATAAGTATATTTACCGACCTCATTCTTCTTATTCTTCTTAATTGAATCATTGACTTGAACGTAATAATCTACGGGTCTTATGAGAGGGTTAAGTTGTGTGTAATCTCTAACGTTAGCGTTATCACTATTATTTTCGGCATATATTTTCCATGAAAATAAAGCGACAAATATAATTACGATGACTGCCAAAATACTAGATAGTGTAATTATTACTTTTTTAGAAATATTCATTTTAAAGCCCCTCAGGAATTATTTTATTGATTTAATCGAAATGACTATTTGAGTAAAAGTTTAATACCACGCATTAAATTGATAATAAAAAGTACGATGATGACTATACCGAATATTAATCCGATACCTATTGAAACATTAGAAATCATGTCTTGATTATCAAAAGGTTTTTCATAAACTTCTTTGGAAAATATAAAAGCAAGACTACTTAGAAAATAAAATATCGCTATAGCGATATGATTAAGTAATGCTTTTTTGGCATGAGTTTTAACAGGTTTCTTTGCATATACCCAAACGACAATAGGTAGTAAGAAAGATGCGAAAAATACGCTGAATTAATTTAATGATGAAAGCACATTGTGATTGTTATTTTCCATGTTTTTCACCTCCGATATAGCAAGTAAAACACAAAAAAATAACATATGAAACAATATAATATTCTAATGACAACATTGTGAGTTTTATGTAATTTGAAGTCGTATAAGATTGTGAATTAGTTGTGATAAAATGCGCAGTGTCATAAACTATTGGTGAATAGAAATACACTATATTAGATATAGGTGTAATTTAGTAGATAAAATTGGAGGTATGAGCATGAATACAAGCGATTTAAAAACGAAAATTCAAAATTTATATCAAGATATACTAATTAATCTAGATATAGAAAAGATAGATGATTACTTTGCGGAAAATTATGTTCAAGAAACAGATCATGATACTTTAAATTTAAATGAATTTAAGGACCATCTTCAAAAGTTAAAAGATGTTGTGAAATCATTATCGATTGAAAAATTTAACGACATGCTCATTGATGAGCAACAGAGAAGTATATTTTTAAGATATGATGTTGCAGTAGAAAAAGTTGATAATTCAATGGGGAATATAGAGGTATATGCAATATTTAAATTTAATGAAGTAGGTAAAGTTATTTCATGTCGTGAATTATCTAAAGCATACCATGAAGAGTTAGAAGGCCTAGCGAATATCTAGATAAAATAAAGATTTTCTGACAAGATGGGGGCGTTATCTATGTACATTCCTAAATATTATGAAATGAAAGATTATGAGGAAATAAAACGTTTTATTAAAGCACATACCTTTGCTACAGTTGTGACCAATGATGGAGATAAGCCAATTGCGACTCATGTTCCAGTCAATATTTATGAAACTGAAAATCAACTTTATGTTTCTGGTCATTTGGCAAAAGGTAATAAACAGTGGCAAACTTTAGAAGATAATAAAGCAGTACTAGTGATTTTTCAAGGGCCACATAGCTATATATCTTCAACTTGGTACGAAAATGAAGATGTGCCGACTTGGGATTACCAAAGTGTGCATGTATATGGCAATGGCAAGTTATTGTCTAAAGAAGCGCTTGAAAGAGATCTAGCAATACTACTAGATAAGTATGAGTCACATCGAGAAAAGGGTGTTACTTGGGATAATCTATCAGATAACACGAAGCAACAAGTTAAAGGCATTGTTGGATTCGAAATAGAAGTAAATGAAATACAAGCTGCTTATAAATTGAGTCAGAATAAGTCAGAAAATGATTTTTCAAATATTGTAAAACATTTATCTGAAAGTGATTCTGAAAATGAAAGGCAAGTGGCAAAGGCAATTGAAAAACAACGACGACCAGAGTAGTTATTATTTATGCATAAGTGAAATATCAAATAGTCCCACGGTTGCTAACTTCATAAAGCGGGTATGGAATAGAAAGACTACGCGTAGACTAATCGACTTATAATTTTAAAATTAATACGTTCATGAATACACAGAAGATTTAAATTATAAAGTTGAGGTGATTAAAATGGCAATACTGTCATTGGTATTTCATTTGGTGTGCTTGATTTTAGTGGTAATTGCGGGACTAATCGCAATTAAAGAATTTAGAAAACCACCTAAATATCGTAATCAAAGAAAAATTGATACGTTATTAGTTTTAGTGTTATTTATTGCCTTGATTGCAATTTTATCAAGTGTTTTTACTGATATATAACAAGAAACTGCGACCTCATATGAACAAGGTCGCAGTTTTTTAATTCATTTCATTATTCATTATTTCTGAAACTCTATCATTATATGTTTCTTGTGGAAGCCCTTCAAAGTCTTTTTGGCGAGTTAATTCTTGGATTTGTTGTTGTGCTTGCTCAGACATACCTTCTGTGCTGAAATCGGTAGCGGGCATATTATTTAAATCAATGTTCTGTTTTTGATTTTGTTCTGATGCTTGAGTTGCTTGTACATTTTCTTGAGTTGCTTGTTCTGTATTAGAAGTGGCAGTATTTTGTTGTTCTGATGATGTGTTGTCTTGTGTTTGTTCAGTTTGTGTTTCCACAGGCGTTTCATTAGTTTGTGTTTCTTTAGTTGTATCTTCTGATTTAGTTTGATCTTTTTCACGTTTTTGGTCTTTATTTTCTTTTTTCTTCTGTTTATCTTTGTCACTTTGTGTTTCTTTTTTGTCTGCAGTGTTTTTTTCTTCATGCTCTCCACATGCAGATAATACTAAAAAGCAAGCTGATATTAAGCATATTAATTTTTTCATCTACAATTCTCCTTATGAATATGATTTTATTAAGTATATTGTACTATATCTATTTGAAATGAAGTACAAATTGTGACATTATATTAATAATTAAGATATTATAAATGAATTATTACAATATTGCCTAGTAGAAAGGGGAATAAATAATGAATAAAAATGAAGATAGCGGCAAATTTTATGTGATATCGCAAGTTATTGGCGTACTAGCATCTATTGGGATTATCATTTTATTTATTAGTAATATATTTTGGAAATATAGTGCGGATGGTAGCTTTAGTGGTGGTATGAATATTGATGGGCCAAATATGATAGCATTTTATATTCTTGTAGCGATTGTTATTTTATCAGCGATTACTTCGGCAATTCTTAAGAAACGTAAAAATATTAAATAAGAAAATTAAGAACAATCTCTTGTTAAGTTTTAAGGATGTGGACAAAGTGAAAATAATAAAAGCACTTATAGCTATGGTGTTTTCAATGTTTGCCTTTATTTTTGCGAATGTGGCAATAGGTTGTGTCTGGTTTGCTATGTTGGCAATCTTTTCAATTTTTAAAGATAAAGACAATAATGAAACCGAATAATAAAATATAACCAAGTCTGGGTCATCATTAATGCCACAGACTTGGTTTTTTATGTGTTTCTAAATATATTAGAGTGCTATTTTTCTATTTATAAATGAACGTTATCTTTAGCGTAATAGAACAATTCTTTCTTTTCAGTTATAAATAATTGAATGAATGTCAGGATACCAATTTTCCCAATAAGCATCGTAACAATAATAATAATTTTGGTCATAGTATCGTATTCAGTTGTGAAATTCATACTTAAACCAACTGTGCCGAAAGCTGAAATTACTTCGAATAACACGGTTGTATAAGGTGTATGTGGGTTTAACATGCTTAGAATGAACGATACACTGAGTACATAGATAGTTGCAGAAAGTGAAATTGTAACGGCAATTCTCAACGTACGATCTGGTATAGATTTTTTGAAAATAGATGCATGAGTTTCGTTGCGTAACGTACTTTTGATAAAAAGTAATGTTAATACTAAACTTGTCACCTTGATTCCACCTGCCGAACTTACAGGTGCACCACCAATAAACATTAATAACATCATTATCATGGAAGTGGGAGCAGTAATTTGTCCCATATCAACAGAGTTAAAGCCAGCCGTTCGTGTTGTTACAGATTGGAAAAATGATGTGCCGATTTTTTCCAAAAGTGAAAAGTGATTTAATGTATTATGATTTTCTAAAATGAAGAAAATAACAGTTCCCACTACGATGAGTATTAATGATGTACTTAAGACAATTTTAGAATGTAACTTGAGCTTCGCTAATTTGTGTGATACTGCTAAATCTAGAAAAACGAGAGGTCCTAGCCCGCCCATTATAATTAATAAAGGAACTGTAATTGTGATAATTGGATCGCTTACTGTACTCATTAAGTTATCTTTGAACAAAGCGAATCCTGCATTGTTAAATGCTGAAATTGAAGTGAAAATACTCAAAAATAGTCCTTTACCAAGACCATATTTTGGCACGAATGATAATGCAATGCATAATGTACCTATCGCTTCGGTAACTAAACTGTACAAGACAAATTGCAACATTAGACGAATGATACCACCAGGCGTATCAATATTCCACATTGTCATAACTAGATAGCGACTTTTTAAGCTGATGTGCTTATTGATTAAGATAAATGTTAAAAGTGTGACTGTGACAATTCCCAACCCACCAATTTGAATTAATAACATGATTATGAGGTCGCCTAACCAATTAAATTGTGACGATACATCAACCGTGACTAATCCAGTTACTGTAAAAGCGCTCGCGGCAGTGAAAAATGCATCTATAAAATCCAGGTGACGGTTGCCTGTAACTGGTAAATATAGCAGAATTGAGCCAATCAAAGTTGTGGTAATAAAAAGTAATAGGTAAAAATATAAAGGCTTATTTAATATGCTCATTTGGTCATTTCCTTTACGATTTTAATCAACTGTATTTTATACCTATAGTTTAAAAAAGCAAGTAAATTTGTAAAGATTTTTGAAATTAAAAAACTAGAACTTCTGTTACTTTATAGAAATTCTAGTTTGTGTAGCCGCTATATTATTTTTTATGTGTTTGTGTTTTTACACCTTTTGTAACAGCTTCAGCAAAATCATAGATAGATTGCTTGTAGTTACTTGTATTTTCTCGTGTTTTTCTAGAAAGACTACTGTTATCAAAAAATGATTTGCGGTATTGTGTTGAAATTTCTAGTTGGACGCCTGAGCCAGTATCATTTTTATTAATAACGTTATTACTAGAGTCGCCATTTACATATTGCGGACTTTTTTCAACATTAAAGCCTTCTTTTTCTAATTCTTTTTTAATGGATTTAGCCATTGCTTTATCTTTGCCACCGATATAGACAACTTTCTTTTGTTCTTGTATGCCATGAATAGAGACAGCTTCATTTGATTCATTTGTCATTTTAATCAATTTTGGGTCATCAAAACGAGTAGATGTGATATGCAATTTTTGATTATTAGTCTTTAATAAGCCTTCGAAACTATATAGATTAAAGTCACCTTTTTTAGAAATGATTTTTGCTAATTCTGATGTTCCTGGTTCAATGCCACCACCATGGATAGCAGTTACAAGTATATCTTTATTGTTTGTTGTCTTAGCATTGACTTTCCAGTCACGGTGTTCCTTAGTATCTGACTTAAGTTCTGTAAAATTTTTATAGTGATCCTGATTTTCTGGTTGACCGTTTTTCCATACATATAGAAAATAGAGCGAAGCAAGGAGAATGCCAACAATGATCAACATAATTAGATAATATAAATAAGTATTAATGATATTTTTCATAAGAATCTCCTGTTATTGATAGTTACAATTATGACAGTATAACAGAACACTTATGGTTTTAATAATTATATATTGATTACAATTTTGTAAATTTGTATTGCACAATTTGTCATATTTTAATAAACGATAAATTGGTTTTTAGCAGTGAGTTATGTGCATATTACGATAAATATATGTAAAATTCATATTGTAAATCATAATAGAAAGGGGATGGATGATTTGGATATAGTGACAAAAATGCAGGTTAATGTTCCAAAAGAACGAGTGTTTGAAGCGTTTATAGACCCTGAGCAGATTGGAGGGTTTTGGTTTTCTTCAAGTTCCCAAAGATGGGAAGAGGGCAAATCAATTACGTTGCGATACAAAGAATATGATGCAGAACTAGATGTTCAGATAGAGCGTATTGATCTGAATAACATGATTGAATTTACGTGGGGACCACATCCAGTAGCAATCCATTTTGAAGATATGGGCCAAAATACAATAGTTACAACAATAGAAAAGCATTTTGATTCAACAGAGGTAGAGCAAATACTAGGTCAAAAAGAAGGCTGGGTATACATGTTAAGTTGTCTAAAGGCCTATATGGAACATGGTATATCGATTCGCGCTGCTATTTTATAATGAAAGATTGAAGTGAGTAGAGAAACCAGTGAATGGATTTTTCGCTCACTTTTTTTATAAAAATTGAAACGTAATCAAACAAAACACTTTTCAAAGAACTGTAAATATGTTTTAATGTAATTATAAAAGTTACAATTAAAAAGGTGATGTTCATGAATTTGGAATTTAATATTGCAGTGCACCTTCTGACGTTTTTAGCAAAGCACTCGGAGGAGCGTTATAGCAGTAATGAATTGGCGACACGTATTTGTGTAAACCCAGTACAGTTGCGTAGAGTTACACGCAGACTGACTGAACAACAATTTCTCAATGCTAGTCGAGGTAAGTATGGTGGTTATCAAGCGAATGCGCAGACAATGCGTGTGAATCTTGCGGATTTATTGGTGCTTTTCAGCGAGGAAAGATCTGACGGACGGTTATTTACAGGCGACGCTGGCAGTGATTGTGAAATTTCCCGGGAAATAGGGCAGACAATGTCTCGCTTTCACCAAAGAGAACAAGCCTTATTAATTGATTATTATAAAAATGTTTCGATTCATGATGTATTAAACGAAGTATTAAAGGAGGATTCTCATGAAAAAATTTGATTTAGTGATTATAGGATTTGGCAAAGGTGGCAAAACACTCGCGAAGTTTGCTGCAACACAAGGTAAAAAAGTTGCGGTTATTGAAAAATCTAAAGAAATGTATGGTGGTACATGCATTAATATTGGTTGTATCCCTTCAAAAACACTTGTTCATGAAGGATTGGAACATGGTTCATTTGACCAAGCATTTTCCAGAAAAAAAGGCGTTGTGACGGCGTTAAATAACAAAAATTATCATAATTTAGCAGATGATGACAATATAGAAGTACTTGATTATACAGCTAAATTTAAATCGAACCATGAAGTGAATTTATTAAATGAGCAAGATGAAATTGTAGAAACTGTAACAGCACCGAATATTGTTATCAATACAGGTGCAAAATCTGTGATCCCACCAATTGGAGGTGTAGAAACTTCAAAACATCTTTATGATTCTACCGGTATCATGAATTTAGATTTTCAACCTAAGAAATTAGTCATTGTAGGTGGCGGATACATTGCTTTAGAATTTGCATCTATGTTTGCGAACTTCGGTACACAGGTTACAGTATTAGAACGCGGCGAAGATATTATGCCGAGAGAAGACAAAGATATTGTTAAAGAAGTAAAAAAAGATTTAGCAGACAAAAACGTTAATATTATCTTAAATGCACAAACAGAGAAATTTGAAGATACTGATGCTGGCACAGTAGTTCATACAACTGACGGTACTTATGAAGCCGATGCAGTATTATTAGCAACTGGTCGTAAACCTAATACAGATTTAGATCTTGAAAACACAGATATTCAACTTGGTGAACATGGTGAAATTAAGGTAGATGAACATCTGCAAACGACGGCAACCAATGTTTATGCATTAGGTGACGTTAAAGGTGGTATGCAATTCACATACATTTCATTAGATGATTTTAGAATTGTGAAAGACCAATTATTTGGAAATGGTGAACGTTCTACGGAAAATCGTGGGGCTGTACCTTATACTGTATTCATTGATCCGCCTTTAGCTCGTGTAGGATTAACAACTGAAGAAGCGAAGGCGCAAGGTTATAATATCATTGAAAATGCAATACCAGTAAATACTATCCCTAGACATAAAATTAATAATGACCCAAGAGGTTTATTCAAAGCCGTGGTCAATAAAGATACTGAAGAAATATTAGGTGCAACTTTATATGGCTTGCAGTCTGAAGAGATTATTAATTTAGTGAAGTTAGCAATAGATCAAAAATTATCATACAAAGTATTAAAAACGAATATATACACACATCCAACAATGGTTGAATCATTTAATGACTTATTTAACATGTAAATATATAATATAGAGAAATGAATGGCTCGGGTCTAGTAAAGATCCGGGCTTTAATAATATGACATGATTAGATGGGTGTGAGGATAGATGGATATTGTATTCGATAAACGATTTAATGAGCAAGATATAGAGGATATGCTTCAAATTTATCATAATAATAATTGGCTTAAGCATGACCAAGATAAAGTTGTGACAATCTTTAGTAAAGCAACACACGTTGTCATAGCGAGAAACAATGGGAAAGTCATTGGATTTGTAAGGGCTATGTCAGACGATGTGTTTAATGCCGCTATATACGATGTAGTTGTAGATGTTGCTTATCAAGGAAAAGGTATTGGTAAAAAGCTCGTAAGTGAAATGCTTGAATATTTAGGGGACTTATCGTGTGTGCATTTGATTTCAACAACAGGGAATAACCCTTTTTATGAACAACTTGGCTTTAAAAGATTAAAAACTGGTATGGCTCGATATAAGAATACAAAATTAAAAGATGAGTATACTGTTTAAATGTGAACAGTTATACTCATCTTTGTTGTGTGCAATATGGTTTATAAAATATTGTGACTCACGTCCTCGTGGGAATAATTTTTCAATAAAGAACAACCTAATGGATGCTGACCATTATCAACATAGTGATTAATCTCTTCGAGTACGTCTAATATTTCATATTCTGGTGTTGCGATATCAAATGTATATTTAAATAATTGTTTTTTGTCTGATAGTACTGTGGCGATAAGTTCATCATTGTGCATTTTATAATTTAATAGTTGCATTGCAATCCCTCGCTTTTATTAAATTTCGATTCTACATCTAAAATAGTTAAATGAGAATAGATATCATTTTTATGTTCATCAGATTATAATTATTATAATCTGATGACTATTATACATTAAAATTCATAAAATGTAGAGGGAAAACACTTAAATATTTAGCAGAAATTAAAAAAATACACTATAGTATACAGTATAAAGCGCTTTCTTATTAAGAATAATTTTAAACTAGATTTTTTAAGCGGATTATTGCCACAATGAGTGTAATTTGATACAATTTAATTAATCGAATAAAGCTTTCTAGGGTTCCGTAATCATATAGATTAGTCTGGACCGAGAGAAAGCCACATATTTATATGTGACACGGAAGGATAAAAGCCTGGGAGATAGTGATTTATACTATCTCCCAGGCTTTTTATTTTATAAAGGAGGAATAACTATGAATTGGGTGAAAATAATTATTGCTTCTATGTTTGAAGTAGTATGGGTGATTGGATTAACGCATGCGACATCAGGTATTGAGTGGTTATGTACAATAATTGCAATATTTTTAAGTTTTTACTTACTTATTGATGCATCGAAAGTATTACCTGTTGGAACATCGTATGCAGTATTTGTTGGTTTAGGAACTACTGGTGTTACATTATTTGATTTTTTTGTATTTGCAGCGCCGTTCAGTATTACGAAAATTATTTTGATTTTAACATTATTAGCAGGTGTTATTAGTCTGAAGTTAGTAACATCTCATAGAGGAGAGGAAGTATAATGGCTTGGATTTTATTAGTTATAGCTGGCATATTTGAAATGTTGGGTATTACTTGTTTGAATGCCTATGTACAACGACGTCAAATGCGCGCAGTCTTTGGATTGGTCGTTTGTTTTGGACTAAGTTTTATTGCGTTATCTATCGCCATGATGTCACTTCCAATGAGTACAGCATACGCGGTATGGACAGGGATTGGAGCAGTGGGTGGCGCGTTAATTGGTATGATTTTCTACCATGAATCTAAAGATATTAAACGTGTGTTGTGTATTTTAGTGATATTGGGTAGTACTATTGGATTAAAATTAGTAAGTTAGCTATGAGTTATATTGATTTAACTAGATCTAATGAACAAAAAAAGACGACACATCTGTGTCGCCTTAAGAGTAATATGTTCATGAATATAAAAGACTAGTAGTCGGTTTCCAACTACATCTTTAATATAGCATATTTGATGAATACAGTTCAATAAAAAAGGTAAATAATTATATAGTAATTTTTTTGCAGTCAATGCTTTTTGAATTATATAAAATGTCGGTTCTATGATATTGTAATTATAGTATGTAATAAATACCGTAGAATAAAATAATAGGGGTGCATTTTATGGACGGATTAGTAGCATTTATTACAATTACATTATTGATTATTATTGTCCCGGGACCAGACTTTTTTGTAGTTATGAAAAATTCTATTACATCTGGTAAGGGGAACGGAGCTATGGCAGCTTTAGGTATTACAACGGGTCATGTTTGTTATTCCTTGTTAGCAATTTTTGGCATTATATTTATCTTAGCTAACATGTATTATGTGTTTTTAGCAATTAAGATAATGGGTGCCATATATCTCATTTATTTAGGTATGAGAAGTATTATTAGTGCAAGGCAAAGTATGAACTTTTCGACTTCACAAATGAAAGTTCAAAATGTCAGTTATTTAACTTCTTATAGACAAGGATTCTTTAGCACAATCTTAAATCCTAAAGCGTTGCTATATTACATAAGTATCTTACCGCAGTTTTTAAGTACCGGTGATGCGGTTACGGGGCAAATTGCAGTATTAAGCGCTATTGTCACAACCGTTATTCTTTTATGGTTTGTATTTTGTGTTTATATTTTTCAATATATTAAATTGCTTTTCACAAATAGAAAAGTGAAGGCAATCTTTGATTATACTGTTGGATCAATTTTAATAGGGCTATCATTAAATTTGTTATTAAGTAAAAGTAGTTGATCAAACAAAAGAGTCTTTTCATTTTTGAAAAGGCTCTTTATTTTATATAGTAATTTGAAAATTTCATATAATATTATCAATAAACTCTAAAAATATTCACAATTTATCTACATAATAATTTTGCTATTTATTTATAATATTACTGGGGAGAGGAGGATAAATCTTGAAAAATATTTTTAATCCATTACAAAGACTTCATTTTTACGCGGCACTATTTATTACACCTTTGCTCATTACGTTAACGATTTCGGGTATAGGGTATTTATTTTTCCAAGAAGTAGAAAATAATGTTTATAAAAATGAATTTTTTGGAGATAGTTCAGTAAAAACACATCAGTCGTTGAATCAAGCTGTGAATCAAGTAGAAGATAAATTTGATGGTTTTTACATAAGTAAAGTTAGTATTTTAGAAGAACCATATAATAAGAGAATTACATTAGATGATATGGCTGGTAATCAACGTTATGTGTTTTTAGATCATAATAATCAAATTGTAGCAGATCAGAATGCCAAACATACATATGCGAATGTGGTAAGAAATATACACAGTTCTCTGTTTACAGAAAATACCATTATTAATTACCTAGTTGAATTGACGGCATGTTGGACAATTTTTATGATATTGTCTGGTTCTTATATGCTTATTAAGAAAAAACTCATTACGAATAAAACTAAAAATTTAAAATTTCAAAAATGGCATGGTGTGCTTGGGATAATCATTGCGATACCAGTATTTGTGTTAGTGTTAACTGGATTGCCATGGTCTGGTTATATGGGGGCGAAAATAGCAAATGTCATGGATAACTCAGGTGAATTAGGGCAGTCAGAGCTAGCAATTAACCCACCAAAATCGGATGTAAATGAAATTCCTTGGGCTACACGAAATAACAAGCAGCCTGAATCTAAGAATGAATCTGCACATCATGGAAGTGGTGAGATGCCACGAACAGATATTGAAAAACAAATTTCAATAGATAAAGTTGTGTCGAATGCGCAAAAAGATGGAATTAGTAAGCCATTCTCTGTCGTATATCCGACAAGCGAAGAAGCGGCATTCACTGTTTCTAAGGGAAGCAATACGGGCGTGACTGGTTTAGATGTATCACCGGATGAGGAACAGACATTGTATATCGATCAATATAATGGTAAGTCCTTAGGAACAGTGGAATATCAAGAATATGGCATTATTGGAAAATGGTTTACATGGGGTATTCCATTACATGAAGGTCATTTATTTGGTATAGCAAATAAAGTTATTAATTTAATTGTATGTATTGCCTTATTAACAGCAATAGGTCTTGGGCTCACATCATGGATTAAGCGAATGAAATCAACGAATATTAAGGTTCCAAAAAGAATTAAGAAACCTATGTCAATCCCATTAGTGACTGGACTAGTCATTTTAGGTATTTTGATGCCACTATTTGGCTTTTCATTGATTATCGTCTTTTTAATCGAGTTGCTGCTCTATTTTAAAGATAAGAAAAAATAAATGAAAAAATGGAAGGTCACAAAAATGTGCCTTCCATTTTTCATTTATTATATTACATCTTCATCTCATGGATTTTCATCATTAAACCATGAGGGATATCATCATGTTCTACAACTTCTTTTTTATAAAATGTTTTACCATCATCTTTAGATACAAGTTTTACAAAGTCGCCTTTTTTAGGTTTGAAATCTTTGTCACCTTCGATTTTTACATTTTTAGTTACAAGCCCATCTTTTTCGCTTACTACTTTTTCAGCAGTAGTGCTATTAGACATATAGCCGTAGTATGTGCTCTTTTGACCAGATACCATCATGAAAATAGTGAATGCAACACCAATGATTACTAAAATACTAATTATAGATATTGTAAATTTTTTATTCATATTCTCTGTCTCCTTTAATGTTAAGAATAAAGGATTAGATTGTATTCGTATACATTGCACTTAAAATGTTACGAATTTTGTCAAAAATTAATTCGATTAAATTTAACTTACTAAGGTTCATGTGAGTGATTTGCCATTATTTATGGACGGAAAAAGGCATCTTCAGAAATAAGTACCATAATTCCACGATAAACATTTTTAATTGTGTACCAAATTGTAAGTATTAGCAAAATGATTGCAATCGTAATACTGATAACAGTTAATGTTGTAGAAGTATGATTCAATAAGACACCACTCATGGCAGCACTGATAATTAAAAATATTGGTCCTAGGTACGTTATAATGTGATAGACTAACGATTTAGCTGCATGATTTGACGTTTGTTTACTTGCGAAAATCCACACAACAATAGGAACAATGAGTGGTGCGAAAAAAATACTGAGATAGCATATAGCTGCTAGTACACGTTCGCTTTGTGTATTTTGTTGAAATGTTTGATTATTCATTGATTTCACCTCAATTAAAATGATAACAATGAATATTGGGGAAATATTAGTGTAAAGTTTAATATTACACTATTGTTAGATTGCGTTAGCACAACTTAAATCATATTTAGAAAGAAATGGAGATTATAAAAATGAAAATATATTTAGTGCGCCATGGAGAATCACAGTCAAATTATGATAAGAAGAACGGTAAGAATTACTTTTGTGGACAACTAGATGTCCCTTTAACGGAAAATGGAGAACAAGCCGCCCAATCGTTGCAAAAGTATTTTGAAAATAAGACCATCGATTGTGCATATGTTTCGGATTTATTGCGAACACGTCAAACGTTCAATGCAATTTTTAATAATTCGATACCAAGTCGTATGACGCCATTATTAAGAGAGCGTTCGCTTGGAATTTTTGAAGGTGAAATGGTGACGGACATTGAGCAGAATACTAAGTATAGTCGTTTCTTTGAAGATGAAGCTTACAGTTCATTCCGTCATAGTTTTACACAGAAAGCACCTGAAGGAGAGAGTTATAGCGATGTCATGGAGCGTGTGGTACAATTCTTTAATGAAGTAGTCGATGATTCCATGTCCTCTATTGTAATTGTGGCACATCAAGTGGTTATTCGATGTTGTCTAGTCTATTTGGGTTATGATTCTGAAGAAACAGTAATTGATAGAAAAATAGAAAATTGTGTACCTTATGAGGTAGAAAAGTAAATATTAAACAAAAAACCTGAGCCGTCATGTTTACGGTTCAGGTTAATATTTTTTGGCTGCTGTTAAGCTATCATGAAATCCTTGGAATAGTGTATTGAAATTGTCTAGGAAACTACCAACAATAACGGCAAGTATGACGTAAGTAACGCTAAGAGCGATTGTTTTAAAAGAAACAACGCCATATTTTTCTTTCTTCTCAAAGAGATTAAAAGCTATGAAGATAGCAGCCATTGCACCAATTAATATAGTTAATATCATAAAGGTGACCTCCTTAAAATAATTGAGTGGCTGTGCTTCGATGCATTTGTTTTATTACTTAAATTTATGATAACAAATGTCACTTTAAGAAAAAAAGGAAAGTTGTATTAAAAAACCTTACAATTAAGTAAGGTTTTTTACAGAAATAAGTCATTGGTGAACATAGAGGGTGCTCGAATAGACGCAAAGCCCTTTGTCATCATGGAAAGGTGACATGTAATCATTTTGTAACTTATTCCAATTGTTGTTAATTAAATTGATTAGCATGCTAAGTATGATATGAAAAGAGACACAAAGTTGTCACTTATTTATCAACTGCGTCAGTCTTAATTTCTTTTTCTTTCAAGAATTTTTTAATTTTATCTTGTTGTTTGCCGTTTACGTCACCAGCATATTTTGTTGAAACATCAACGACATTGAGTTCATTTTGCGGTTGATAGTCTAATTGTTCAATATCTTCATCCGCGTTACTAATTGTACTGTTTAATGCTTTAAAATAAGTAATAATGCGATCTACATTTTCTTTATAACCTTTTGGTAAAGTATTATTTTTTACAAATTTTTCAAAACGGACATCATTTTTAACTGCATTATGTGATAGTTCTGATAAGCGCTTGGCTTGCTTATCTGTGATTTTAGTATCTGTCCCCGTTTGTTTATCAAGCTTATATTGAATTAAATATTTGTTGTCGAGAATATCTGAATTTACATCTAAGTATTTTTTGATTGCCTGATTTGCTTCGTCTTCGCTTAATTGCTCACCTTTTTTATCCGAACTGAATATATCTTGCTCAGTGATTTTTTTAACATTAGTAGGTGCATGTTTCTCGCTATAGCTATTGTCATCATCTGAATCGCCATTGGAACAAGCTGCAAGTATAACAGTTAGTACTAGAACTAACGAAAATAGTATTCTTTTTTTCATAAAATAAAACTGCTCCTTTAATCGTAATCGTCGAGTATAACATTACAGAATTTCTAAACGCGCTTATAAAAAATTATAACTTAAGCGTATCATGTCGTGCTATTGATTTGAATGATGGATTCAGAAATAAACGCACAATCTTTTGAACAAAAAGCTATAAAAGAATTCTTTAATGTTGGAAAGAGGGTAGTGTTTGAAAAAACGACAAAAAACCAAGCAAGTTATAATAACCTGCTTGGTTTAATAATGCATGATGTTATGGGATTAGTGTCTGATAATATAGTCAAACGCATTTAGTGCTGCGTTCGCACCGGCTCCCATAGAAATGATAATTTGTTTATTTCGATCATCTGTGACATCCCCAGCAGCGAAAATGCCCGGGATATTTGTCGCGTTTTTACGATCAATTATAATTTCATTGGCTTCGTTCAATTCTACATAGTTATTTAACCATTCGGTATTTGGTAATAATCCGATTTGAACGAAAATACCGTCTAACGTTAATGTGTTTATGTCACCTTGAACTTTGTCTTTGTATTTAATACCTGTAACAGCATTATCACCAAGGACTTCAGTTGTTTGGGCATTCTTAATAATAGTAACGTTAGATAAGCTATTTAAACGATCTTGTAACACGTTATCTGCTTTAAGCTCAGCGTTACGCTCAAGCAATGTAACATGTTTAACGATACCGGCTAAGTCGATTGCAGCTTCGACACCAGAATTACCGCCACCTACTACTGCAACGTCTTTATTTTCAAATAAAGGACCATCGCAATGTGGGCAGAATGCTACACCTTTATTAATTAGTGCTTCTTCGCCAGGTACTTCGAGTTTGCGCCAACGTGCACCCGTTGAAATGATAACAGTCTTACTTGTCAATTGAGCCCCATTATCTAGAGTGATGTTGATACCATCATCTGTTTTTCCGAGTGCATCGGCACGCACACCAGTCATCACATCAACATCATATTGATTAATATGATCTTCTAGTGCAGAAGCGAATTTAGGGCCATCCGTTTCTTTTACAGTAACGAAATTTTCAATCGTAGCTGTATCATTGACTTGGCCACCGATACGATCGGCAACAATACCTGTACGCAAGCCTTTACGCGCAGTATAAACTGCTGCCGTACCACTCGCAGGACCGCCGCCAACGATGAGCACGTCATATGGTGCTTTGTCGTTAAATTCATTTGGGTCTGCTTGGCTACCAAGATTTGTTAAAATATCTTGAATTGTCATACGACCATTACCAAATTCTTCACCGTCTAAGAAAATAGCTGGAACTGCCATAATGTTTTCAGATTCTTCTTTGAAAATGGCACCATCTATCATAGAATGCGTAATATTTGGGTTTAATAGACTCATTAAATTCAAAGCTTGAACGACATCTGGACATTTTTGGCACGTTAAACTAATATACGTTTCAAAATTCAGTGGGCGATCAATCGCTTTGATTTGATTGATAACGGATGCTTCTTCTTTAGGTGCGCGCCCACTAACTTGTAGTAAAGCGAGCACAAGAGAATTAAATTCGTGACCCATTGGTAAACCAGCAAAAGTAATACCTGTATCTTCACCAGGTCTGTTTACTGAAAAGCTAGGTGTACGTTTTAAGTCAGCTTCTTCTATTGAAATATGAGAAGACTCGGCAGATACTTCATCTAGTAAAGCCTTAAGCTCTTTTGATTTGTCGTCGTCACCTAAACTTGCCTTGAGAACGACATCGCCTTCCATCAATTGAAGTAGTTGTTGTAATTGTGATTTAAGCTGATCATTTAGCATTTAAATCAATGCCTCCTTAGATTTTACCTACTAAGTCAAGACCAGGTTGTAATGTTTCTGAACCTTCTTCCCATTTCGCTGGGCAAACTTCTCCTGGGTGTTGACGTACATATTGTGCTGCTTTGATTTTGTGAACTAATGTGCTAGCGTCACGACCAATACCGTCAGCATTAACTTCAGCTGCTTGTACAACGCCGTCTGGATCTACGATAAACGTACCACGTTGTGCAAGACCTACTTCTTCATCTAATACATCGAAGTTGCGTGTGATTGTTTGAGAAGGGTCACCAATCATTGTGTATTGGATTTTGTTAATAGCTTCAGAATGATCATGCCATGCTTTGTGTACAAAGTGAGTATCTGTTGATACTGAATACACGTTTACACCTAATTCTTGTAATTTGTCGTATTGATTTTGTAAATCTTCTAATTCAGTTGGACAAACGAATGAAAAGTCTGCTGGGTAGAAGCAAACTACGCTCCATGAACCTTTTAAGTTTTCGTCTGTAACTTCTAAAAATTCATCCTTTTGTGGATCGTAAGCGTTAGCTGTAAATGGTAAAATTTCTTTATTTATTAATGACATAAAAACATCCTCCTATTATGTGTTAATGTATTTTCAATTAGAATTAGATAAAGTGGATAACTCCATTTCTTAATTATAATAATTCTAATCTTCGTAATCTATTATTGCATTTCCCTAATTGTTAGTCAACAAAGATGCTATGATAAGTGAATTGCTAAAAAATTGGTGTACAATGATAACTTTAATCTAGAAATGGAGACGATTTCCTTTTACTAATTGTACAAGATTCTACAAAAATTAACACTGTATATATATTAAATAGCCTTTCAATTCTCAACTAAACATTTGAAATGAGAAGAAAGGCTATTTGTGAAAGTTAATTAAGTTGTATGGTAGTTACGATTTTGATAGTAAAGTTTTTGAGAATAATTATTCATAATGAGACCAAGCAGAATAAATCATAACTACTTTTTTGTCTTCGTCGACTGTATAAACAACTTTATGCTGATAATTGATACGTCTTGAATAACGACCTAAATGTTTTGGCTGCAATTTCTCAAAAGATTGAGTAGGTGAATAAGGGTCTTTTTTCAATGTTTCAATAATGTTTAAAAATTGATTTTTAAGTTGAGATTGCTTGAGCTTTTTTAAGTCTGATTTTGCAGAATTTTTAATGACAACTATATAATTATTCATTATAGGTTGTCCCAATCTATGTCATCTACATTTGTATGACCACTTTGATCTTGTTCTCTTGCTCTGACTTTATCTAGCGTTCCAGTCGACTCGAGGTATAAAGTTTCTTGAATACTGTTCCAATCTTTTTGACCAATAATTACTGCATTATTTTCTGTATTAGAACTGTTGATATATACAGGCTCATTATTGTCATTTACTTGTTTTAGAAGTTCATAGAATTCTTTTCTCGCGTTAGTAGGTGATTTTATATTCATAAGTTATCACAACCTTTCAATTACTATCATTCTAACGTACTTAAAACCGTACGCGAAGTGAAATGCAGCAACAATGGACCAATCGTATGCCCCAACTTCAAGGTTATACTAATTCAAGGATTGTATCATCCACCAAATCATACCGGCGACGGGAAAGAACAGCCACCAGAATCTCGCTAAAAATTCCCAACCGTTCATAGGGTGTGATTTCTTAAGGGCGTTAACGGGTTGTTGATAGGTATCGATAATTATTCTTTTGAATTGTTTATCTCCTTTGATGAGTTCGTCTAAAGTAACATCAAGAAGGTCACTCACTTTACTCAATATATCTATACTTGGATAAACTTTATTTAGCTCCCACTGTGAGATACTCTGTCTAGTAATGCCTAGTATTTCCGCTAATGCTTCTTGAGACCAGTGCTTTTGCTCGCGTAACACTTTGATTTTTGCACTTATTTCCATAGTAATCACTCCCTTTATTTTTAAAATAATAAAAGTTATGTAACACGTCATGCACCAAATTGTGTGTTTTGTTGCAACTGAAGGATATATCGATGATGGCAATGGTTTAATTTCAGTTATTGTGTGCAATTTCTTCCTATTAAGTATAACCGCAATTACACTTTTATATTAATTATGTAAGTTTAATTCAAATTTTTAACAAATAGGGGTCTCACTGAATAAATTTAAAATAATTTTTAGAAAGATTTTAAGTATGTAAAAAAATGGGTAAAACATAAAGAAGGTATTTGCTATATGAATTTGTTAAGCTTGGGTTACATATAGAAAGAGGAGCGGATAAGATGTCTGATTACGTGTACAATTTACTTAAAAACACCATTCAGTTAGAAATTTTAAAAAAGAAACTATTCCAGAAACGCGAATAGAACAACTTGTTGAAGCAGGTCAAAGCGCTTCAACTTCAAGTTACCTACAAACATACTCAATTATTGGTATCAATGACCCAGAAATTAAGATGCAATTGAAGGAAGTGTCAGGTCAGCCTTATGTGGTTGAAAATGGTTATCTTTTTGTCTTTATAATGGACTATTATAGACATGCCATTATTAATGAAAATGCTGATTATGACATGGAAACTTCATTCGAATCAGCGGAAGGTCTACTTGTTGGAACGATTGATGCGGCATTAGCAGCACAAAATATTGCTGCGACAGCTGAAGATATGGGTTACGGTATTGTTTATTTAGGCTCACTTAGAAATGATGTTGGGCGAGTTAGAAAGATTTTAGACTTACCTGAGCATACCTTCCCATTATTTGGTATGGCGATGGGCGTTCCAGCCGATGATGAAAATGGTAGTGCTAAACCTCGCTTACCATTAGAACATGTCTTCCATCAAAATCGTTATAATCACGATAAAGAAAGTCAACGTCACGAAATAGAAGCATTTGATAAAACAGTGAGTGATTATTATAGTGCACGTACAAATGGGGAACGTAAAGAAACATGGTCGCAACAAATTGCGCAGTTTATGAGCTCAAAACAAAGACTAGATATGTTAGAGCAACTGAATAAAGCAGGATTTATAAAAAAATAATGGCTATTTAATAATGAAAATTATTTTTCAATAAAGCTGTTCTAGTAGGTTTGCTGAAATGTTTTACGAAAAAGGGGGGAGTACGTTGAACATATTTGGGCGATGGTTTAGAAAGAAAGTAAGTAATACAGAAAAAAGTTATGATCAAGATAACTATATCTATACATCAAATAGTCAACTTACCCCTGACGAAGCGCAAGCTTATTGGGAGAAAGTAGCACGTAAACTTATTGTTGGTGCGATTAATTCAGTAGATCATACTGCAGAACGAATCTTTATACTCGTGTCTTTTGACGATAAAATGCCGTCCATAGATATCTTTTTCCAAATGAATGGTCAAATAAGAATGTGGAATGACTTAGATAATGCAATGCATAAACGTGTGATTTCAAATAGTCTCGTCACTCAAGCACCTAATGTGGTGAAACAAGTGAATTGTGTTTATAATAACGCGGGATTAACACGCTTGGCCTACGCTCAAGTGCAGTATGAATTTGAAAGTAAGACCTGGTATTTGCATGATGTGACACAAAATAGTATTGAATCACAATTGGACAAAGAACCAGCATTTTTAAAATGGTTTGACGATGTTTCAAAATGTGTTGAAGGTCTCCCATTAGATAGTAAACATAAAATTACTTGGGGACCTTTCAAACCAGAATTCTAACAATTACTGTGTATACTAAATCGCGTTAATACGTATAGAAAAATCATATGTAGAAATAATATAGTAACCCTTCGCTAAATCATGGTTGATTTGGTGAGGGGTATTTTTTGTGAAAAATTTTAAAGTTATGAGTAGAAAATTATAGAGGTAATTGAAATAGAAACCGAATTCATTATTTTGTGAATACATTCACAAAAAGTTCGAAAAAACCTAAATATTCATATTGTAAGAGTTTTCATAAAATTTTATTATGTAGTCGACGAAGATTTAAAAATGCAATTAAACGGAATAGAAAGAGGTTATATGAAATGGATATTATTTTAGGTGTGGGAACTTTATTAATTGTATTGTTAGCGATGACTTTATTTTTGAATTTTGCTCCCTATGGTAAAAAAGGTCTTCAAGCTTTATCGGGTGCTGCTTGTGCTACATTTCTGCCGCAAGCTTTTCTAAGCTACGCAATTGGTGGTGTATTTGATATTAAGTTTTTACAAGAAATAGGAGATCTGGCTGGGAGTTTAAGTGGTGTGGCAGTTGGATTTTTAACGTGTTTGAAACTGGGTGTTTCTCCAGTGTTTGCAGTGATTGTAGGACTCGTACTGCATGATTTTAAACTATTACCGGCATTTTTAGCAGCGTATATCATTTCGTTTGCAATTAAATTTATCGAGAAAAAAGTACCAGAAGGTTTAGATTTGATTACGGTGATTTTATTTGCACCTGCTGTAGCATTTTTATTGGCAAGTATCATGAGTCCCGGAGTGATTGCACTTTTGCATCAAATTGGTAGTGCAGTGACTGCGGTTGGTGATAATAATCCTTACGTACTCGCTACAATACTAGGGTTAATCATTCCAGTAACTGGTATGACACCACTAAGTTCAATGGTATTGACAAGTTTACTAGGATTGACTGGTTTGCCAATGGCGATAGGGGCGTTGACGTGTACAGGAAGTTCATTCGTGAACTTTATCATGTTCCGACAGTTGAAAATAGGTAATGCTTCAAAGGCATTTGCAGTGGCAATTGAGCCATTAACGCAAATCGATATTATAGCGAAATATCCACTCCAGCTTTATGGTACGAATGCAATTATTGGCGTTGTGAATGCTTGTATCGTGACATTTAGTGGACTTGTTATAAATGTGACAGGTATGGCTACACCAATCGCCGGAGCAATTGTCTTATTTGGTTTTAATGAACCGATACGTGCAGTAGTAACGATTGTGACTGTAGCGATTGTAAGCATACTGTTAAGTCTTGTTATTGGTAAGACATTGAATAAATTTAACATGACACGATTGAATTTTAATTTACCGCGTGTAAAAAAACATGCAAATTAAGGAGAGATATGTATGGCTAGAAAGCAGGACTACCAAAGCGCCTTTGACGTAATTGGGCCAATTATGATGGGACCTTCGAGTTCACATACAGCAGGCGCAGTGAAAATTGGAAATGCAGCAAGAACAATATTACAAACCAATCCGCAAAGCATTACAATACATTACTATGAATCTTTTGCTTCTACGCATAAAGGACATGGCACAGACTTAGCCATAGTGGGAGGTGCAATGGGATACAATACGTTTGATGAACGTATCAAGCATTCCATTGATATTGCAGAAGAACAACAGATAGATGTTGAAATTATTGAAGAAACCGGTACAAGTTTAGGTGAACATCCTAACTGTGCACTAGTGAAATTAGATGGGTCTGATCGTCACGTAGAGATTAATGGAATTTCTATAGGTGGTGGAACGATAAAAATTAAGAGTATTCACATCAATGGTTTGTGTATACTCATGAATCATGGCCTACCAATACTCGTCATAGATGGAAAAGCAAATATAGCAGTCATTAATCACTTAATTAATGATTTGATTGAACATGATATCGATATTAATGAAGAAATAAAAACTATAAATAAAGATAAATGTTTGCTTGCGTTACATCTTAACAAGCAATTATCTGAAGCAATTTTAACCGAAATCAATGAGAAATATAATGACTTGAATTTTTCTTATATAAATTAGAGGAGGCGTCACATGTTTAATTCGATGCAAGAAATCATAGATTATGCAGTGGAACATGATATAACATTTTCCGAAATAATGATTCAAGAAGAAATGTCGTTGAAAGGTATTTCAAGAGATGAAGTGAGAGCACTTATGAAACAGAATATTGATGTGATGAGAGATGCACTAGAAAAAGGTTTGTCAGGAGAAGGCGTGAAGAGTGTAACAGGATATACTGGACAGGATGCAGTGAAATTAGCGAGATATAGTGAAACGTCCCATCCACTTTCAGGGCATGAAATGGTAGAAGCATTGAAAGGTGCGATTTCAACGAATGAAGTCAATGCTGCGATGGGTATTATTTGTGCGACACCAACTGCAGGTTCTTCCGGCACCATTCCAGGCATATTATTTAAACTAGAAAAATCACATAATTTGTCAATGAATCAAATGATCGATTTCCTATTTGCGGCAGCTTTATGTGGTAAAGTAATTGCTAATAATGCAAGTGTAGCTGGCGCTATTGGTGGGTGCCAAGCAGAGGTCGGGTCCGCGTCAGCTATTGCGGCAGCGGCTGCTGTGGAAATTTTTGGTGGATCACCGCAAGCAAGTGGTCATGCAATGGCACTCGCTATCAGCAATTTGTTAGGGTTAGTGTGCGATCCTGTCGCAGGATTAGTAGAAATACCATGCATTATGCGAAATGCAATAGGATCAGGAAATGGATTGATATCGGCAGACCTTGCATTAGCAGGTGTGGAAAGTAGAATTCCGGTGGATGAAGTCATTGAAGCGATGGATAAGGTAGGGCGAAACCTTCCTGCTTCCTTAAGAGAGACAGGTATAGGTGGCCTTGCAGGTACCCCGACTGGTGAAGAAATTAAACGCAAAATATTTGGTCCATCAACTGTTGGTTCCTAAAAATTAGTGAATACTTACGTTGAATTTTAAAAAAATTGTGAAAATTAAATTGAAAAAGTGATTCTTTCCCACTAAACTGAATGTGAAGAGGTGGGAGCGATGTTACTTAAGCTGGGACTCATATTTTTAGCATTTATTATCAGCAGTATACTAACATATTATTTAACAACCGATGGCACATGGTTAAATTTATTATTTAAGTCACTGTCTTTAAGTTTGATCATTGTGTTCTTATTCAATTATATAAAATTCATGATAGATATTAAGCGTAAGGACTAGAATTGAAAAAATGAAATTAAAAAGTTGGCACACATGCTACATGACTCGTGAATTGAGCGTGTAGAAACTTATGTGTGCCAACTTTTATTTGTTACTAATTTGTGATTTCAGCATATGTTTTGTCGTTATAAACATCTTTATCCAAGTTGTTTGTTAATTTTGCCGTACCAGTACCAGCAAGTATTGAGTCATTGACATTAAGTGCAGTACGACCCATGTCTATTAACGGCTCTACAGAAATTAAGACCCCCGCTAGTGCTACCGGTAAGTTCAAAGTTGATAATACAATGATGGAAGCGAATGTTGCGCCACCACCAACACCAGCAACTCCAAAGGAACTAATAATAACAACCCCGATAACAGAAAGGATGAATTGCCAATTAATTTCGACGCCAGCAGCTGGGGCAACCATGATGGCTAACATTGCTGGATAAATACCGGCACAACCATTTTGCCCGATAGAGAGTCCAAATGAAGCGGAAAAGTTAGCAATGCCATCTGGAACGCCTAATCTATTTTTCTGTGTTTGTACATTTAATGGTAAAGAACCTGCGCTTGAACGAGAAGTGAAGGCGAATAGTAACACTTCAGCAGTTTTCTTAGTGAATGTCACAGGGTTCAAACCTATGCCAGAGACAATAATAAGATGAATCACATACATTGTAATCAATGCCGCATAGGAAGCGATAACAAATTTTCCTAAAGTCCAGATTGCGCCAAAGTCACTTGTTGCAACAGTTGAAGTCATGATTGCTAAGATGCCATAAGGCGTTAAACGTAATACGAATGTAACGATAGCCATTACTAAATTGTATAGTGCATCAATACCACGTTTAAGTATGTGACCACTTTCAGGTTGTTTACGCATAACACGTAAGAAAGCAAATCCTATAAATGCTGCAAAGATAACGACTGCAATTGTAGAAGTTGTACGTTGTCCCGTGAAATCTAAGAAAGGATTGCTAGGCAATAATTCTAAGATTTGTTGTGGTAATGTATTTGCAGTCATATCTTTTGCTTGACTCGCAATTTCACTACCTCTTGAACTTTCGGCGCTACCTAAGTCGATAGAAGAAGCATCTAAACCAAAAACTAGTGCAGAAATGATACCGATCACGGCTGATATAGCTACAGTACCTATTAAGAAAATGAAAATATAAACACCAATTTTAGCGAACTTATCACCAATTTTAATTTTAGTAAATGCTGAAACTATTGATATAAATATAAGAGGCATAACAATCATTTGTAGCAATGCAATATAGCCATCACCTACAATGCTAAACCAATCAATCGTTTGCTTCGTAACCTTTGCGTCCACACCATAAATTAAATGAATCGCGATACCGAAAACGATACCAATCCCTAATGCTGAAAAGACACGTTTAGGGAATGAAACATGTTTTTTTGCCATTACATATAATCCGATGAGGAAGGCCACAAAAATAATGATGTTAAGAATAGTAAATAACATAAAAAAAGACCTACCTTTGCTTATTTTTGAAATCCGATATGCATACTAAGGATATTAGTAATTTCGATAATATTCAAGTCTAGGGCTCAAAAAATTTGTGAAATTTAAATGACTTTATTTTCTGAAAATAATTAGCGGAAAAGCGTTAACAAGTGGATGTTGAAATAGAAAAAACTGCCGCCAAGTCTTTAACTTGTACGACAGTATATGTTTGTTAAAAATGTAGAGTACTATGGGTATTATGTTTATAAATTAAATAAACGTGCGAAGAATCCTTTACGCTCTTCTTTAGGTGCTTCATTTTCTGTAGAAGTTGAAGTAGATTGAGCATAGTTAGGCGTCTCAGTTTGAGTACTTGGCTCAGTCACTTCATCTGCAATCGTTGTATCATCTGTTGCAGTTGTAGAAGCTTTGTTTGTTTCTACTTCAGTGTTGCCTTTATTTTCTAATGTTGTATCTGTTTCTGTAGATGCTTTATCAGTTGGTTGTTCACTAATTTGTGTGATTTCAGCTGCTTCGGTTTGTTTTTGTGATGTGTTATTGTCTGATGTCTGACTAGAAAGGTCATCACTTGTTGTTACATTAGCTTGGTTGCCAGCTTGTGTTTGAGTTGTATTAGACTTTGATGCTGTTTCTGTAGAAGATTCTGTTAGCGAATCATCTGACTTCGTAGTTGTTTGTTGGTTTGTATGAACATGTGTCGTTTCAACGTTTGCTTTCGCTAATTCTGATTGTTCTCTTTGTGAATCTTGAATTACAGATTGTGTAGACTTAATTTCGTCTGTTGATGATTGAATTGCTTTCAATGATTCTGTGTTGGCATCTAGTTTTGTAGTGATTTGATTTTGCATTTCATGTAATTCTTGTTGTTGCTGATGCACTTGATTAATCATTTGACCTAACATATGACGTTCATCGCGCATTTTTTGTATTTCAGAATGTAAATCATCTATAAGTTTGGAAACATTTTGATCTGTAGGTAAATGGTTACCGTCATCTTTGACTAATACTTGTAAAAAATCTTTTTCTTTCTCTAATTCTTCGAAAGCTAAGTCGTAACTATTTGTTTGTTTAACTTTCTCTGCGATATCTTGGAAAAGCTCAATGTCCTCTTCTTGGAAATCTGTAGCTTCACGGCCACGGTATTCTGTTTTACTAAGTTGGTAACCGCGTTCTTCTAAATGTTGAACGATTTTACGGACTTGTTTTTCACTTAGCTCCACACGTTGTGCAAATTCTTTGGTTAACATAGAAATAAGTCCTTTCATTAATTGATTTATGTATACTGGCGTTTGTCTTCGGTCAGTGAAACGTCAGTCTTACCTCTATGTTAGTTTAAACTGTTTTAACAGTGATTTCAAGTGGTGCTTGTCATCATTTTCGCAGGCCCATTTCTACGAGTAAAGGATAGATGATACTTCTTGAAATTCGGTTAGCAAAAACATATTTAAGGATATAATTAGATTTTATACTCGGCCCGTAGATGTCTTTGGTAAGTTCAATATTAGATTTAATAAAAAGGTCCATCGGTCGACCATCTGAATAGCCTTGTAAACTAGGAGCTAAATAGTCAATGTCATATTGTTTTTCAAAGCCGTGTTCGTATAGAAACTGACGTCGTGTATTTAATATTGGTATTTGTGATTCGGAAATATCTTCGGGTTCTTTTGGTACTTCCATCATAATAAAATTAACGTCATGTGCGTGTAGTTGATTGGACAATCGATTAATTTCTAGTTGAATGCGATCTAGTGTTAGTGTGATGACCTCGTCATGATTTGTGGTCGCGCTTGTAATTAAATAGATTAAAAAAGCAGAGTTTGTAGTAGCTTCATAATGTGCAGTTGCTAAACTTACGACTTCACCAGAGGAGAGACCTACTAAAAATATATAATCATCTTTTGTATGCTCGTTTTTTAAAGACTGTCTGAAAATTTGTGCATCTTCAGTTAGCCCTATATCAAATTCACTATCATATAACTTCAACGCAGCCTCGAAAAGTGGGTCGTCAATTGATGTTATTGTCTTGAATTCCATGAATACACCCCCAAAAATTATTGATTCATTATAACATAATAGTAAAATTTGTAAGCTATCTTTTTAGTTTAAGGTATAAAAATGGACATCAACTGCTTCAGTTAATGTCCTTAGTGAAAATTAAGTTATTGTTTAAGACTTCGGTCCATCAGTTTCTTCTGCATAATGGCCACCTTTAGTATTTGCTTCATCTTGATAAGCAGCGTTCGCTTGTTCTACCTCTTCATGTGATGAAGTATCTTTAGTAGCAACTACAAGGAAGTTATCGTTTAAAATCTCTTTTTTGTAACGCGCTTTCTCGTCATCGGATAATTTGTAATATGATAAGACTACTTCTTCACCGTCTTCACCAGTCAACACTTTTGCCATTTTATCGCTAAATGAACCACTTGTTGAAGTTAAGTTTACTTCAGAATCGTGTAATTCATCCATGTGCAATTTAGTTTTACTAATTACTGAGATTTCAGAGTCTTTGTAACCGGCCTCTCGCTTTGCATTAATTGCATCAATGATTTCTTCTTTGTTCTGTACAATAGTAAATTCTGACATTTAATGTTCCTCCGTTCGTTGATGTATTGATTACTATGTCTTTACCCTGTGCGATATTATATAAAACGAATATACATGCATTATATAATGAAGGTTAAGACAGTGATAAACGACATTTTGTTACCTTTAGAAGCAATGAAATATTTCTAAATATAATTTTATTATAAATGTAAAGCGCTTACAGTCAATATGCGTATTGAAAATAATGGTGAAATTTGCTATCATCAGTTAATAATTTATCTAACTCATATAATCTAAAGGATACGGCTTTAGAAGTTTCTACCATGTCGCCATTAACGATATGACTATGGGTAACCAATACAATACTTAGGCAATTCAAATTGGTGTTTTAAAAAGGGTCTACTATATCTTTTTAGAACATGCCACACAAATAATATCTTTAAAATAATTTTTTTACATTAACGAGGGAAATGGATGTAAAAAAATTAGCTTTAGCGGTACTATTTGTAATTTGGAGCTACACTGCTTTTAGTATTGCACGTTCACTCATAGATCCTGAAACTAAGTTAGTTTAGGATTTTTTTTGTACAAAAAATGAGGAGGTTTTCGAGTGGATTTGTTGAAGCAGAAAGTAGCGGCAGACGGTGTAGTTATTGATGAAAAGATTTTAAAAGTGGATGGGTTTTTAAACCATCAAATCGACGCAAGATTAATGTATGATGTTGGACAAACGTTTTACGAACAATTTAAGAATGAAGGTATTACTAAGATTTTGACGATTGAGGCATCGGGAATAGCGCCTGCAATTATGGCAGCGATGCGCTTTGATGTTCCATGTCTATTTGCCAAAAAAGCAAAGCCAAGTACATTAAAGAAAGCGGTCTATCAAGCAGAAATTCATTCTTTCACTAAAAATACAACAAGTACAGTGGTCGTATCAGATGAATTCTTAGATGAAAATGATCGCGTGCTAATTATTGATGACTTTTTAGCAAATGGAGACGCATCTCTCGGATTAAATGAGATTGTGAAACAAGCTCAGGCAACGACGGTCGGTATCGGTATTGTTATAGAGAAAAGTTTTCAACCTGGCAGAGAACGATTAGAAGAAGCAGGACTAACAGTTTCCTCATTATGTAAGGTCGCTTCTTTAAGTGGAAATAAAGTATCGTTTGTTGAGGATGAAGCATGAAGACATTTATCTTAAGTTTACAACACTTATTAGCAATGTATGCAGGTGCGATTCTCGTTCCAATTATTGTAGGTACTAGTTTAGACTTTACGCCAGAACAAATCGCTTTTTTAGTAACGGTTGATATATTCATGTGTGGTGTGGCTACCTTCTTACAAGTCTGGAAAGGTACTGGCACTGGTCTTCCTATTGTATTAGGTTGTACGTTCACTGCAGTTGCGCCAATGATATTGATTGGTCAAACCAAAGGGATTGCAGATTTATATGGTTCTTTATTTTTATCAGGTATCTTGGTAGTGATTATCGCACCGTTCTTTTCATATCTGGTTAAATTTTTCCCACCTGTTGTGACAGGAAGTGTCGTAACGATTATAGGGATTAATTTGATGCCAGTCGCAATGAACTATTTAGCTGGCGGACAAGGCGATAAACATTATGGAGACCCTAAAAATATTATCTTAGGTGTAATCACATTAATTGTAATTCTTGTGGTTCAACGCTTTACGGCTGGATTTTTAAAATCTATTGCCATATTGATTGGACTCATAGTGGGTACGGTGTTAGCCGCTTTATTTGGAATTGTTGATGTGAATCAAGTAGGGACAGCACACTGGTTCTCGTTACCACAACCCTTCAGATTCTCAACATTTAGCTTTGACTTTGGTGCGACATTAGTATTCTTTATTGTGGCCTTAGTCAGTCTAATAGAATCTACAGGTGTGTATCATGCATTAAGTGAAATTACAGGTAAAAAGCTAGAGCGTAAAGATTTTAGAAAAGGATATACAGCAGAAGGTATCGCCATTATTTTAGGGTCTATATTTAATGCATTTCCGTACACGGCTTATTCACAAAATGTAGGCTTAGTATCACTATCTGGTGCTAAAAAGAATAAGGTAATCTACGGTATGGTTATCTTATTAATCATTTGTGGGTGTATTCCGAAATTGGGAGCACTGGCGAACATGATCCCGTTACCAGTATTAGGTGGCGCGATGATAGCAATGTTTGGCATGGTTATGGCATATGGTGTTAGTATATTAGGTAATATAGACTTTAAAAATCAAAATAATTTACTAGTTATTGCTGTATCAGTTGGACTAGGAACGGGTATAAGTGCAGTACCACAAGCATTTAAGGCACTAGGTGAGCAGTTTGCATGGCTAACGCAAAATGGTATTGTACTCGGCGCAATTTCAGCAATTATTTTGAATTTCTTTTTTAACGGCATTAAACAGCAACAAGATACAAAGGTTATGAAATAATAAAGTAGTAATACAAATTTTAGGAGGCTGTAAGCTATGTGGGAAAATAAATTTGAAAAAGAATCTTTAACTTTTGACGATGTGTTATTGTTACCAGCAGAATCAGATGTGTTACCGAAAGAAGTAGATTTAAGTGTGCAATTATCAGAGAGCATCAAGTTGAATATTCCAGTTATTTCAGCAGGGATGGATACGGTAACTGAATCTAAAATGGCTATCGCAATGGCGAGACAGGGTGGACTTGGTGTCATTCATAAAAATATGAACATTGAGGACCAAGCGGATGAAGTTCAAAAAGTAAAACGTTCAGAAAATGGCGTTATCTCTAATCCATTCTTTTTAACTCCGGAAGAAAGTGTATTTGAAGCGGAAGCATTAATGGGTAAATATAGAATTTCTGGTGTGCCAATCGTTAATAATAAAGAAGATAGACAATTTGTTGGTATCATTACGAATCGTGACTTACGTTTTATCGAAGATTTTTCAATTAAAATTTCAGACGTGATGACGAAAGAAGATCTTGTGACAGCACCAGTTGGCACAACACTGGATGAAGCTGAAAAATTATTACAAAAACACAAAATTGAGAAGTTACCATTAGTTGAAAATGGTCGTTTAGAAGGACTTATTACAATTAAAGATATTGAAAAAGTGCTTGAATTCCCAAATTCTGCTAAAGATGCACATGGTCGTTTGTTAGTAGGTGCTGCAATTGGTATTGCGAAAGATACAGATATCCGTGCTCAAAAATTAGTTGAAGCAGGCGTAGATGCATTAGTCATCGATACAGCACATGGTCACTCTAAAGGTGTTATAGAACAAGTGAAACATATTAAAGCAACTTTCCCACAAGTTACACTCATCGCAGGTAACGTTGCTACAGCATCAGGTACAAAAGCCTTATATGAAGCAGGAGCAGACGTGGTTAAAGTAGGTATCGGACCTGGTTCTATTTGTACGACACGTGTCGTTGCAGGTGTAGGTGTACCTCAAATCACAGCAGTTTATGATTGTGCGACAGAAGCACGTAAACATGGTAAATCAATTATTGCTGACGGTGGTATCAAGTTCTCTGGTGATATTATCAAAGCGCTTGCTGCTGGTGGACATGCAGTAATGTTAGGTAGCTTACTTGCCGGTACTGAAGAAAGTCCAGGCGCAACTGAAGTATTCCAAGGTAGACAATACAAGGTTTATAGAGGTATGGGTTCATTAGGCGCTATGGAAAGTGGTTCTAACGATCGTTATTTCCAAGAAGACAAAGCACCGAAGAAATTCGTTCCTGAAGGCATTGAAGGACGTATCGCATATAAAGGACCATTACAAGATACAATTTATCAACTTATGGGCGGTGTAAGATCTGGTATGGGCTATACTGGTTCTAGAAACTTAGAAGTATTAAGAGAAGAAGCTCAATTTACACGCATGGGTCCTGCAGGATTAGCAGAAAGCCATCCACATGACGTACAAATTACTAAAGAATCACCAAACTATTCATTCTAAGTTAAAAGGAGATATATAAATTATGGAAATGGCGAAAGAGCAAGAGCTCATACTTGTTTTAGACTTTGGTAGCCAATACAATCAATTAATCACACGACGTATTCGTGAAATGGGTGTCTACAGTGAACTGCATGATCACGAGATTAGTATTGAAGAGATTAAACAAATGAACCCTAAAGGTATTATTCTTTCTGGTGGACCTAATTCAGTTTATGAAGAAAATTCTTTCACAATTGACCCAGAGATTTATAATTTAGGCATTCCGATTTTAGGTATTTGTTATGGTATGCAATTGACTACGAAACTATTAGGTGGAAAAGTAGAGCGTGCCAACGAGCGTGAATATGGTAAAGCGATTATTAACGCGAAAACAGATGAGCTTTTCTTTGGCTTACCAGAAGAACAAAATGTTTGGATGAGTCATTCAGATAAAGTTATTGAAATCCCAGAAGGATTCGAAGTAATCGCAGATAGTCCAAGTACAAACTACGCAGCAATCGAAGACAAATCACGTCGTATTTACGGCGTACAATTCCATCCAGAAGTACGTCACACAGAGTACGGTAATGATTTACTACGTAACTTTGTGCGCCGTGTGTGTGATTGTACAGGTGAATGGTCTATGGAGAACTTCATTGAGATTGAAATCGAAAAAATTCGTAACCAAGTTGGAGATCGTAAAGTCCTTTGCGCGATGAGTGGTGGCGTTGATTCTTCTGTAGTTGCCGTATTATTGCACAAAGCTATTGATGACCAATTGACATGTATCTTTGTAGACCATGGCCTATTACGTAAAGGTGAAGGCGACATGGTTATGGAGCAGTTTGGTGAAGGGTTTAACATGAACATTATCCGTGTGGATGCGAAAGAGCGTTTCATGAGCAAACTTCAAGGTGTATCTGACCCTGAACAAAAACGTAAAATTATCGGTAATGAATTTATCTATGTATTTGATGACGAAGCGTCTAAATTAAAAGGTGTAGACTTCTTAGCGCAAGGTACACTATATACGGATGTTATTGAATCAGGTACGAAGACTGCCCAAACGATTAAATCACACCATAATGTGGGTGGTTTACCAGAAGATATGGAATTCCAACTAATCGAACCAATCAATACATTGTTTAAAGATGAAGTGCGTGAATTAGGTATCGAGTTAGGCATTCCAGAACATTTAGTATGGAGACAACCGTTCCCAGGTCCAGGATTAGGTATTCGCGTACTTGGTGAAATCACGGAAGACAAACTTGAAATCGTTCGTGAATCAGATGCGATTTTAAGACAGGTCATCCGTGAGGAAGGTCTTGAACGTGAGATTTGGCAATACTTCACAGTGTTACCAGGTATCCAATCGGTTGGTGTTATGGGAGACTACCGTACATACGACCACACTGTAGGTATCCGTGCAGTCACTTCGATTGACGGTATGACAAGTGATTTTGCTCGCATCGACTGGGAAGTCTTACAGAAGATTTCTAGCCGTATTGTCAACGAAGTAGATCACGTAAACCGCGTAGTTTATGATATAACTTCTAAGCCACCAAGTACAATCGAGTGGGAATAATAGTATAGAATGATGAACCCCCTTAGGCATAGGCTTAAGGGGTTTTTTGTGGGTTTTGAAATTTTGAAAACTAAATTCTTCAATAGTCTATTTTCAACAATGACATAATTCAACGAGACAATTACTTAGTTATTAGCACATACACAATACCGATAACAACACCGACTAAGAATAATATCCATATTAAGTGAGGGCTGAATCGCCAGTCGCTTTTTTGAGTTTTAGCTACTTTTTTGCTGTACCATAGATCTGAAATCTTAAGTAAAGCGAAGAGCAAACCAAATAGAAGTGGATAGATTATAAATGACATAGAAACACTGCTTTCTTTTTCAAATTAATTGTTAACAACAAAATATCATTATTTCAATATAGTAACAACATGAATTTTAGATTTTACCAAACAATATTCGTCGACAGATTTTCAGCAACAACTGTAACATTTAATTAGACTGTGATACGGTAGGTTTAAGTTATGCACAATATATTTAAGGTTAAGTATCGTTAGAAATTAAAAAGATTGATATAGAGAGGAAGGTCACAATTAAACGTTTAATTAACGGTTTGAAAGATGGACTATTTGTTTTTATTAGTATTGTATTAGTGGCTATTTTACTAAATTATACTGGCTGGCACTTTGGACATAATAGAATCTGGGGCAGTTTAGGTAAATTGGAGCTTATTCATATTTTTAAAGATCAGGAGCTAAATGGTTTGCTTATTCTCGGAGTTATCCTGGGCACTATAGCATTTTTATTAGGATTTCTTTTTCCAGATGATAAAAAGGAAGATGAATTGTAGTTTCAATTAACATAGATATATTTTACGCGATTGAAAGTATGTTAATGTGAAATTAATCAAAATTTTATGGAGGACGGTTGTAATGAGGAAAATGATTTTTGCTACGCTGACAATGGGTTTATCGATTTTACTAGTAAGTTGTAGTAATGAGACACCAGAAAATAAAGCATCTGAAGAAAAAAGTGAAAGTACTGACAAGGCGAGCACTTCTGATAAGGGAACAACTGAACAAGAGAAAAATAAAAGCGACCATAAACAAAAAAATCAACAGACTAATAATGAAAATACAAATAATAAAAACCAAAATGAATCTAGTCAAAAGACTGAACCAGCAACGAATGAAGATAAAAGTATATTAGATGATTTTAGTACGAATGAAATTGAATATGCACGTGTGTGGAATCAGTTAGGGCCACTAAAAAATAATATGGATGGCATGAACACTTTGAATGTAAAACAAATACCAAAAGGTTCAAAAGTAAATCCACAAGCGTCAGATAGTGCTACATATCAGGAAGATGTCGTGAAATTGGAAGCGCCTATGCGTGCGGGTGGATCAGTGACATATAGCAGTAATGGTAATGGAACGATAAATGTATATAAAAATGTGCCATATGATTGGCGAGATGCAAAAGCGGATGCCGATATGAAGGAAGCAACAACGAGAGCAATTGAAAAAAATATAGAGACAGTTACGATTAATCCGGGTAATGATCAAACTATCGCAGATTTGGCTGGAAAAGTGAAATACAGCAATTAGACTGGACTTACAGAATAGGAGTGCTTAAAAATGAGTATATTAAAAATAATAATATTCACTATATTGTTAATCTCATTTTGTATATTAATGTTTAAATCACTGTATTCTATATTTGTATGGTATAAATTTAAAAAGAAGAAAATTGATGAACAAACTTACCAAAAATATATAGATAAAGAAGAGACCCCAATACTTATTACTCTGGGAATAGTAGTAGCAGTTACAGTAATATTTGGTTTGATGGATTAACTTTAAAAATTTAAATCACAAATTCTAAGACATTTCGAACCGATATTTGGAGGTAAATTATGAAAGATAAGCTATTCAGTATCATGATATTCATTAATAGCTGTGCATTTTTCTTAATTTCGTTTATTCATAACCACGATTATATATTAGCGATATTAGCAATTAGTAATATTTCACTTTGGTTTATTGTCTATAGTGATAATAAAAAAGCGCGTAGTAAATAATGAGAGAACTTGAAAGCGACAGGATAGCCAAAGAATAAAGCGACTACTTGTGAAATTTAGAGATGTGGAAATTATAGAATAAATAGAAAATATGCCCATCTTAAAGTTAAAGGTGGGCGTTCTTTATGTACGTCATTAAAATTTACACAAAATTGCAAATGTACTAATCATATTATTCGATTTTCTCTGAAAAAACTTTTCCAATATATTCATAATTATTCATTCATAGGAATGATAATAAGATAACTGCCTAAAAAATAAGTGTAATATAACAATAACGACGATTTTGTTCGCAATTAAGAAAGCGTTTTCTTATTCCTAAAAGAAAACGCTTCAAACCCTTGTCACGACTGGTTTTGTGAACGTTAAAATTTATAGATACAAAAACATAATTTTCTGATATAATAATCGAATGAAAGAAAAAATCATAAATAACTTATAAATGATGTAAAATTAATATATAAGTAGAATTTTGTTTGTGATAAACTATATTTTGTGAAAAACTAGCATTTAATCGTGCTAGCGTGAATAAGGGGATGAACGAGAGTGAAAGTTATCAAAAAAATAAACTTACCGACACAAATTATCATAGCATTGGTGCTAGGGATAATTTTAGGGAGTATATTGCATGGCAATAAAGATGTAATTAACTATATACAACCCTTCGGAGATGTATTTATAAATTTAATTAAAATGTTAGTTGTACCGATCGTATTCTGTTCTTTAGCATTATCTATTTCAAATGTTGGCGACACTAAAACGATTGGACGCTATGGCGGAAAAACACTATTATACTTTGTTATTATGACAAGTTTTGCGATATTCATGGGATTAGTCTTTGGTAATTTATTTAAACCAGGTGTTGGATTAAATCCTGACTTATTACCAAAAGGCGATATTTCAAAATATGAATCAACTGCAAAAGCAGCAGAACAATCTACATATGGTAATCATTTAATTGATACTGTTGTAAATATTATACCGACAAATGTCTTTGAAGCATTTGCTTCTGGTGAATTATTACCAGTCATTTTCTTCTCAGTATTTTTCGGATTAGCCTTAGCTGCTATTGGTCAAAAAGCAAAACCAGTTAAAGACTTTTTAGGTGGAACATTAGAAGCTGTATTCTGGATGATTGGTAAAGTATTATTATTAGCACCAATTGCAGTATTTGCTTTTATTACTACGACAATCATCACATTTGGATTATCAGCATTAATTCCATTATTCAAATTATGTTTAACTGTTGTAATTGCAATGTTGTTCTTTATCTTCATTGTATTAGGTATTGTTTCAAGAGTTTGTGGCGTGAAGATTACACAAATTATGAAACTTTTAAAGAACGATTTAATGTTAGCGTTCTCAACTGCAAGTTCAGAGGCAGTATTACCGACAGTTATGAAAAAAATGGAACGTTTCGGTGTACCAAGAGACATTGCATCGTTTGTATTGCCAACGGGTTATTCATTTAACCTTGATGGCGCAGCGATGTATCAGTCTATCGCGGCATTATTCGTTGCACAATTATACGGTGTTCATTTGAGTGTTGGTGAACAAATTTTATTAATGATCACGCTGATGCTTACATCAAAAGGTATGGCCGGTGTACCAGGTGCTTCGATCGTTGTATTATTAACAACACTTGGTTCAGTTGGGTTGAACCCACAAGGGCTTGCTTTGATTATCGGTGTAGATAGAATACTTGAAATGCTTAGAACATGTGTAAACGTATTAGGAAACTCTGTTGCGACAATCTTTATTGCGAAAACAGAAGGTGTTTATGACAAAAAGCAAGGCGAAGAGTATCTGAAATCAATTTAATTTTTTAAAATCATACCCCTCTTATGGCTATCATAAGGGGGATTTTTGCGTCTTCAGAAAAGTTGGAAATCATAAATTGTTAAAATGAATTTTGGACGGGTATAGATATAGCACTAGATTATTTGGAGGAATGATGATGAGTAATATTCGTGGAATTAACCATATTGGAATGACAGTTTCTAATATTGATGAGGCATTTACATTTTTAAAAAATGCATTTGGAGCAGAATATGCATATGACGGCTTAACATATGATGATGAGCCTAGGAAAGGTCCAGAAGTAGAGCGTATGTTAGGTCTATCCAAAGGGGCAGCTATTGTTAAGCAACGTATGGTAGTCATTGGGAACGGACCTAATATTGAAATGTTTGAAATAGAGAGTGAAAATAAAAAAAGAACCACTCGAATTAGAAGATAATGGCTATAATCACATTTCGTTATTCGTAGAAGATATGGATTCGGCAATCGATCAGGCAGTCAATGCAGGCGCCACAGCTTTATCTGAAAAGCATGATAATTCTAGATATGAAGATACAGAAGGTAGCAGTAGTGTTTATGTGAAGTCTCCATGGAATAGTTTGATCGAGCTCCAGTCTATTCCTAATGGCTACTATTATCCGGAGAATAGTGAAAGTGACGTATTTATTCCTTAGCAATTGTAGAATCATTTTCAGCTTATAAAACAGTAGTAATTAATAGAATATAAAAACCTGTAGTCATTACGATATTCAGGAAAAGCATGAAGCGAAACTGTTTGCCTGTCATGGGTTCTGTGCCCTGTTTGTCTGCACGTTTATTGACTTTCTTCTGCGTGGATATTGTATTATTCCAAGAAGCAATACTGACAAAAAGAATGCCGATTAGTATTTTTAAAAATAAGCTCATATCAAACCGCTCCAGTCTTTTAAAATAGATTATGTTGCGTATAAGATAACACATATCATATTTTTAGGAAAATGAAGGTAAAAGAGAATGATTTAACTAGGAGGAATAATAGGATGGCAATCATACTATTTAGTATTGTAATGATTATTAATCTAGTTGAGGCGCTTTATTTAGCGGTAAAGATGTTCAAATTAAAACAAGCCAATGCACCCGACCGAGCATATAAGCAAATGATTGATCGTTTGGCACCGTTTCTAATCACATCAATGGTAGTATCTATTGTGCTCATAATTATAGCTATAATGATTAGTTAGGTAGTATAATCAAAGTTCGATAGTGATTATTAAACCTATAGTTTAAATTAGGAGAATGAAAATAATGAAACAAAAACTAAAGAAAACACTAAGTAAGTATATAGAAAATGGTAAATTAGAAAACGGTTTATATAAAATTTCTGATAAAGTCAAAGATAAAAAAGGCAAAGATTATTCTAAATATATAAGTAAAATAATGAACTTTTTAAGAAAAAAGATTTGAAAACTTGGAGAATATGTAGAATAGGTTTTGCAACACTGTCTTAAAATTACCACTATTTTGAGACTTATGTAATAATATTCAATGTAAGTACAAATTTAATAATGAGGTGTAACAATGACTGAAATTTTTCCATATTTAAACTTTGAAAATACAAAAGAGGCATTAGCATATTATGAAGAAGTGTTTGGCGCAACAAATATTACACGACTACCTGTTGGTAAAGAGCAAGCAGCACAATTCAATATGAGTCCTGAAGATGCGGATAATGCAACAATGCATTCACAATTTGATATTGCGGGTACAACAATTCTTGCTTCTGATTCTTTTGGAAGAGCACAAAAAATTAACAACGGTATTTCACTTTTAATTGATTATGATATTAATAATGAAGATGATGCTAAAGAAGTTGAAGCGTTGTACGATCGTGTTAAAGATACTGTTGACGTTGAAATGCCTTTAGAAGAACAATTCTGGGGCGGTAAAATGGGTGCGTTTACTGATAAATACAATGTACGTTGGATGTTACATGGTCAAGATCATACAAAAAACGAAAATTAAGCAATGTAATTAATTATAGAAACATGAAATCGGATAGCTGACTATTCGGTTTCTTTTTTATTGTTTTTAAGCATGCTGTGGAAAATCTACTAAACGAATATATTTTAAAAGATTGCTTTCAATATTATTATAGGGTGATTGAATAAATAAAAGTTATTTGCGATTAGGGGTGTACAAATATATAAGTACACGCTATAATAGGTATTAAGTAATTTAGTTCGTGAAATTGATTTGTAGTTTTATTCTTTTGAATTTACTCCTTTTGATTTTTTAAGACAGATTACAAATATTCGTGCAAAAGCACAAGTGGAGGAATTTAATATGAATAACGGTACAGTTAAATGGTTTAATGCAGAAAAAGGTTTCGGTTTCATCGAAGTTGACGGTGGAAACGACGTATTCGTACACTTCTCAGCAATCGCTCAAGAAGGCTACAAATCATTAGAAGAAGGACAAGCTGTTGAATTCGAAATCGTTGAAGGCGATCGCGGTCCTCAAGCAGCTAACGTTGTTAAATTATAATAACGGCTAAAAGACGAGTATAACTCGTCTTTTTTTTATGCCCAAAATTAAGTTCAACACTATTTTAAAAATTTTGAACTAGTGATTAATATAAATTTTTAATAAAATAAACATTGCTTTGAACGATATGTTTTTGGTACTTTGTAATTATATATCCACAGTGGAGGTTATTTTATGCATATAGAGTTTAGAATTAAAGCGTTAATTGAAAAAGTAGCGGAAAATACGCGTACTTTTGAATATGCATTTTTAAGTTTAGGAAAAGAAAATATCAAGGCGACAGTTAAATTATTGAAAAATGCGAGATATTTAGAGCGAGATATAGTAAAACAGTGTGAAAAATTCAGGAAAAAGACGGGCGTTCATCCAACTTGGATAAAAGTAGATATTGTAACTGAAACAGAAACTGTACTTTTTGATGATGTTGTTTGGGATATGGTCAATACACGCAGAAACTACATAGATTTTGGAATAGCTTTAGACAAATATTGGAATTTAGCATTTTTACCTGAAGAAATTAATGCGAATGCATTTATTAGACCTGACAAAAATGACAAATCGAGATTTGTTTTTTCAGAAGAAAACATTAATAACTATTTAAAGAAATATACGAATCAGACTAAAAAATATACATATAATTTCTATCAAGGTAAGGAAGTTATTAAATTCTACACTCAAGGATTTATACATGATGGGGAAGCGGTATACACGCTTGGAGATAAAGGATTAACGAAGAACTTACGAGAAGTGAGTGACGTTCACCAAGAAATTGATCGCTTGCTGATAGGGAGCACCCAATTTTTAAAGAATATGATGAATGATAATGGCAAATATAATTATGGCTATTTCCCACATTTTGATAAAAACATCAGTTTCTATAATAACTTAAGACATGCTTCATCCACTTATGCTTTGATAGAAGGACTTCATTATCAAGGTGAAGATATTTCAGTTACAGAAAAAGCGTTGGACTACCTCATAAATCATTACTTATATGACATCGATGGCGTAGGATATATTTACGACGATACGAATGGTGCTAATGAAATTAAACTTGGTCAAAATGCAGCATTTATATTTGCCATTTGTGAGTATTTGAAAGTGAATCCAGATAATACTTCCTATTTAAATGCAGCTCAAAAAGTAGCAAAAGGTATTTTGCCAATGATTGATCAAGAAACAGGTTCGACAGTGCACGTGTTGAATTATCCTGACTTATCTATAAAGGAGCAGCAACGTATCGTTTATTATGATGGCGAAGCGGCACTTGCTTTATTGAGACTTTATCAAATTGACGGCAATCATGAATGGCTGGATACAGTGAAATTGTTGTTTGAATATTTTATCGCTAATGATTATTGGCAGTATCACGATCATTGGCTAGGATATTGCACGAATGAGCTAGTTCAAATTGAACCAGCAGAAAAATATTATCGTTTTGGTATTCAAAATGTGAGTGGTTATTTAGATTATATGAAACAACGTGAAACGACATATCCAACATTTTTAGAAATGTTGATGGCAACGTATCATTTAGTGGAAAAAGCGAAAAATACTGGGTACGCACATATCGTAGAAGAATTGTTAGATGAAGCTAAGTTCTTAGAAGTTATTCATATACGTGCGGATTATGAACGTACAGGGTTTTTCTATCCTGAAATTGCAATGTACTTTAAAAATCCTAAGAGAATTCTAAATGCATTCTTTATAAAGCATCATGGTTATCGAGTAAGAATTGATGATATTGAACATTACATTTCTGGTTATGTGCAGTATCAAAAAGTGTTCAATCGTTAAATTTCATATCAATATAATCAATAAACGAAAATTGGACGAGGATATCGAAATCGAAATTGATTTCATATCTTCGTCCGTTTTTTAATTTATCTTGCCTTTCAATTCGTCTGTTTCAGTATAAGAAGTAAATATAATCGTTGTCGTTTCTCCTCGGATAAATCCACTCTTGTAATTTAATCCTAAAATAAAAGAATTGTTAAATCTAAATAAATCATATTTATAGTGTTGGTAGATATTCAACAAGTCATAAACTGTATAGCTTTGTCGTTCTTTAATTCTAAAACGTCCCGTTAAATTTGTAGCGATTGTTTGATTTAGTCTTAGTGATTTAATCTTTTCTTGAATAAAGTGTTTTCTATCTGAGAATGTCTTGAACAATTGATTTGAAAGTTCATATATTTCAGATGGATGTGGTGACGAGGTCATGCTTTCTAGGAGTTCATATAATGTTACACGTTTCCCAGTACAATAGTGTTTATTATTTGTTGGCCACTCTTGCATTTCAACATTATAGTCATCCAACTTCTCATCCATGCATTTCAAATAATATAATAACGGTCCCATACCTTCAATAGTCATAGAAGATTGTGTATTATAACTCTCTAGTATTGCATTTGTTTTGTTATCTACTATTACATAGCTTTTACCTAATTCAGACATAACGGCAAATAAATCATTTACGTGTTTATTTATGGAAAATCGTTGCAATTCCATGGGAAGCTTTTTGGCAATTTCAGGAAATTCAGTGCCGCCACTGGAAGATTTTAACAATGTCAGAGAATCCTTGTTACATAAAAATTTTAAATCATGAAGTAATAAATCCTTATCAGGATACCAAGTAATGTGTTTGTGTTTCACTTTGTTCACAACTGGCCGCAAATCATCGTCTAAGCATAAGATATAATCTGCGTTTGATTGTGTAAGCACGTCTACAAGTTCGTTGTGAATTTCTCGTGATTTATGGCCTAAGTCATTGATTTTTCCAATTGCGATAATTTTATTACCAGTGAAAAATTGTGTTTGACTATTAAATGCTGCGATTGCATTAAGCATAGCTGGCAAAGATGCATTGTGTGTATCATCGAGTAATGTGAGTGAATGGGTAGGCGTGTGTACTGCTTTCATTGCTAATATTTTAGAAAATGGCTTGAATGATGCCAAATAATTTTTATTGATAGGAATCTTTAGTGTTTTCAATACTGCAATAGCAGCCAATGAATTTGAAATCATACCTTCGCTAATGGTATTAATCTTATAAATGGAGGGATCTTGAACATCATTCAACGAAAATTCAATATGTCCTTTATGATATGAAATCTGCGTGACGTTAATGTCGGATGCTGTTTCTTTAGATTTGCTATAGAACTGTACCTGAGTAGTTTGCTTTAAAGCTTCCTCTTTTAAATAATCCGCATACATTGTGTCAGCATTAATAATCGCTACCCCATTTGAGTTTAATCCTTTGAAAATTCGTGCTTTTAATTCTGCGATTTGTTTAATAGAATTGATAGTTGAAAAATGTGCAGCACCAATACCTGTCACAATAGCAATATCTGGTTTCAAGTTTATAGCAGTATTTTCCTTATTGTTAATTGCATTGAGTGAGGTTTCGATGACTGCGAAATCAGGTTGTTGAATGAGTTTCAACATGTTGGCGTAAATTGCAGCGCGAACATTATTGTTGCCACGGTTTTCTAAAACATGAAAGTTTTGTAATAAAGCGCTGATTAACAAACGGGTAGAACTTTTTCCCATGGATCCTGTAATCGCGATGAGTGGGTTTTTATATTGATTTCTAATGTGCACAGCTAGCATTTTTAAAGCTCTAACAGAATCAGTAACGATAATTTGGGGGATTTTATATTTTAAGTCATTGATATAATTTTCAGTAATAATTAAGCCAATCTCACCATTATTTCTATCAATTAAATCATTTCCGTCAGGTGCGTTTTTATTTCTACCAAGTTCTTTCCACCAAGTTGTTTTATTGGGGGAAAAATAAGCAGTTTGTTTATTTTTTACAAATTTATATACCGTTTCAAAATCTTTAATTTCATTGTTTTCATGTTCAAGACCATCTATTAAAGTACCATCAATAATTTCGGTAATAACTTTTATTTGCATGAGCGTACCCTCTCTATTTAATATTTATTATTATCTACTATAGTTTAAAGAATTAATAAAAGTTGTAAAGGGGAATATAATATATCACATTATCATTTTATTATTGATATTAAATGTATTATTACTTGAAAATGTCATATTATAATTGGCCATTGTAAAATTTTTTTATAAATTAACTAAAAACACTTTGTTTTTTTAAGATCTATTGTATAATGTTATGTACGTTAAGGAGGGATAATTTGAATAAAAAATACGATTTTATTTCAAACAACTTAAATAAATATTCGATACGACGCTTTACAGTTGGGACAGCTTCAATTTTAGTAGGGGCTACACTACTCTTTGGATTAGGTAATGAAGCGCAAGCGGATGAACTAGAAACATCGGATGCTAAGCAAGCGTCATCTGAAGAAGAGGAATCGGCAACAAATGATAATTTAAACAATGACAATAATAAAAATTTAAATGATGAAAATACTACAACTTCAGAAACAGCACAAAATGAAAATATTGCACAAAATGCTGATTTAGCAAAGTCAGATGAAAAAACACAAGATGTATCAGTGGACAGTGCAGAAAAAACATCAATGCAAGAAAGTGAAACATTGAATGCACAATATGAAAAAAATGAAGTGACTTCATCAGTAGACAAGGTTACTGAAGGTACACCTGAAACTACGAAGAAAAGTGATGATACGACATCAACAGAAGTAGCCACAGAGCAACCTCAAGATAATGGGAAGGCTGATGTCTCATCAAATGAGCAAACTTCAGTACCGTCAAATAATGTTGAAAAGGAAAGTGCGAATGTAACAAATGCCATACAGCCTAAGTCAACATCATCAACTATAAATGATCCAGAAATAGCAAAAGAAGTACAATCGACTACAAATAATAACATTTCAGAGCAACCGACAGTAAATATCGCAGACAAAGCAGCTACAAATGATGATGCCTCTAATAATATGCCATTAACAAACCTTAATAATCAAAATGACAAGGCGGAAGCTACAACTAGAAGTAACAATATATTAAGAAGAAGTGTGCGTGCATTAAACGCAGAAAGTAGTGTGGCTTCAGGAGAAGATGTATCTAATAAGTTAAACTTTAACAGTAAGATTACAGTGGATAATAATAATACAGTACGTCCAATTAATGTAGAAAACTACCAATTTAATGTTAATTTTAATACAACTGAGAGACTTAATGCAGGAGACTATTTCAAAATTATTGCCTCTGATAATACAGTAAGTGATGATTTAAATCATCACAATACAGGTGCTCCAAATATTGTAAATGGTAATGGAGATATTGTGGCAACAGGTGTTTATGATCCAATTAATAAAACATACACGTATACATTCACTGATTTTGTTAGTGGGAAAAGTAATATCAGTGGTAATATCAATTTACAGCAATACATCGATAGAGATAAAGTGCGTAATAGTTCAACTGAAACATTAAGATATACTACGGGTTCACAAACAGTTGAACAGATAGTTAGAGTAATTTATGACAATCCATATGAGCAAAGAGGACCGGCAAATATAGGATCTGCCTTTACACATTATGATTATACTACAAAGGAATATGAACAAACGATTTATGTTAACCCGTTACAAAGGGTTTCATACAACACTAAAGTATATATTAATGGTTATGAAGATAAGAATGGTGATAGTTCCGCTCAAATTAATTCTAATTCTGAAGTGAAAATATATAAAGTGAATAAAGGAGAACGTTTAAATGGAAGCTATTTCAATGATGTAGACAATTTAGAAGATGTTACGAATAAATTCTTAAAAACACCTTACAATAATGGCGTGGGCATAGATTTTGGTAATATTAATGGAGATTCATATATTATCAAAGTGGTATCAAAAGAGAAACCAAATACCGGAAAAGATTTAATTCAATCAGTGGATCTTTATGCAAGTGATTATTATGGAAATAGAAGTGAGGTTAGTTATATTAATTTCATTGAATTGAAAGACAATTCTGCCGATGGAGATGGCGAGGATGGAGACGCGGATGCGGATGCGGACGCCGATGCCGATGCTGATGCCGATGCCGATGCCGATGCAGACGCGGATGCTGATGCCGACGCTGATTCAGACGCAGACGCCGATGCAGACGCCGATGCTGATGCCGACGCCGATGCCGACGCCGATGCGGATGCGGACGCCGATGCAGACGCCGATGCCGATGCAGACGCTGATGCCGATGCCGACGCTGATGCCGATGCGGATGCAGACTCTGATGCGGATTCAGACGCTGATGCCGATTCAGATGCGGACGCCGATGCCGATTCAGATGCGGACGCGGATTCAGACGCTGACGCTGACGCGGATGCGGATGCGGATGCGGATGCGGATGCGGACGCCGATGCGGACGCTGATGCTGATGCTGATGCGGACGCTGACGCTGATGCCGATGCGGACGCTGACTCTGATGCGGATGCAGACGCCGATGCGGATGCAGACTCAGACTCTGATGCGGATGCGGATGCGGACGCCGATGCGGACGCTGATGCGGACGCTGATGCGGATTCTGACGCCGATGCGGACGCTGATGCGGACGCTGATGCGGATTCTGACGCCGATGCCGACGCCGACGCCGATGCCGACGCTGATGCAGACGCCGATGCCGATGCAGACGCTGATGCGGACGCTGACGCGGATGCAGACGCCGATGCCGATGCAGACGCCGATGCTGATGCGGACGCCGATGCGGACTCAGATTCAGACGCTGATGCCGATGCCGATGCTGATGCGGACTCTGATGCAGACGCCGATGCCGATGCGGATGCAGACGCAGACTCTGATGCCGATGCGGATGCAGACGCAGACTCTGATGCCGATGCTGATGCCGACGCTGATGCTGATGCACATGAAGGTGGGACTCCAAATGTTGATGGAGATTCAGAACATGGATCACATGAGGATAAAGAAAAATCGCTTCCAGAAACTGGTAAACAACAAGAAGGTAACGCGACTTTATTTGGAACATTATTTGCAGGTCTAGGTTCGTTACTTTTATTAAGAAGACGTAAACAAAACAAAGAACAGAAATAATATTATAATAAATTTATTTTGAAATTTGCCCCCAAATCCACTTGGATGTGGGGGTTTTGTTTGTTTAATTTTGCTTATATTGTTTATCCTTTAAGTATAGAAATTCGAAAATAGAATTTTAAAAAGAGATTGGATGTGCAAAATGATGAAAATTGAGGTTCAAATATACCAACATGAATGGCCGAAACTATTCGAAAAAGAAGCGAATAACATATGTGCTATATTAGGAAAAGAAATCATGGCAATCCATCACATTGGTAGTACATCTGTGCCGGGTTTAAAAGCAAAACCAGTTATCGATATATTACCAGTTGTGAAAGATGTTCATGTCATAGATCAATATAATGAAGCGATGGCTGACTTAGGTTACAAATCATTAGGTGAAAATGGGATTAAAGGAAGACGTTTTTTTAAAAAAGGAGAAAATCCACGTACACACCATGTGCATATTTTTCAAAAAGATGCACAACACGAAATAGTACGTCATTTGGCAGTGAGAGATTATTTGAAAGCACACGTAAATACTGCACGCGATTATGGCGTATTAAAAGAGAGTTTAGCTCAAAAATTCCCAAATGATATAGAAGGTTACTGTGACGGTAAAGATGCTTATGTTAGGCAATTAGAACGAAATGCTTTGGAGTGGTGTATCCAAAACGAAGAAATTGATTATATATCGTAAAGAGCGAGTCTGGGACATCAATAGATGTTTTAGACTCGTTTTCAATTCAGTCAGCTATTACGGTGTGAGACTATGAAAGATTTAATAGAAAATTTAATTTCTGTTCCACGTATGCTTTAATTTTCTGAATAATTATAAAGGTAGGTGTGGCGTTTCGTTGTAATTCAGTATTGTAAAGTGATTGTTTTCAAATTTGAGCGTGCTGAAACTACCATTTGCTATTTTACTAGCATTGTTACCCATTGTCCCATTTGAATAATGACGGAATATAGCTTTTATAAAAGCACCATGAGATACAATGAGAATGCGCTGATTTGTATACTGTTGTGTTACATCTAAGAGTCCGTCGAGGAAGCGTTGAGTGACAGCATCATCAGTTTCCCCATTTGGATAAACCTTATCTGGATAAAGTGATATACGTTCTTCGATAGTCAGTCCTTCTGCAGCTCCGAAACCAATTTCGATAAATGTGTCCATTTTAATGAGTGGGATATCCAAATTTTGTTGTATGATTTCAGCAGTTTTATGCGCTCTTGCTAAGGGACTTGTAATAATTAAATCCCATTTGGAATTTTTCAAAAAGTGAGCGCATGCTTCAGCTTGTTGGATTCCATTGTCGTTTAATGCAATATTTGTGCGTCCTTGTAGTTTGCCTAAAGTATTCCAGTCGGTTTCCCCATGTCGAATAAAACAAATTTCAGTCATGCTAAACGCTCCTTTTAAAAAATAGTAATTTTCATTGTCGCATGTTTCTCTTTTATTTTCAAAATATCATGCATGTTTTCAAGTTTGGTATGGTCCTAGAACAAAAATGGACTTCTCAAATTCTTTTCAATTAGATAGTAGATGACTGAAATAAAAATTAGTTTATACTTATAATAAGTTGAAATATGAGTATAGAATCATAATAAGAAAGTGGGTATAACATGCTTAACAATTTCCAAAATCATAAAGTGAATAATAGTTGGATTGTTGTGATAGCAATTATATTTATTGCATCAACGTTAAGAGCACCGCTAACTTCAGTTGGTCCAGTCATTGATGAAATCAAAGAAAACTTGTCGATTGGTAATGGTGTGGCAGGAATTTTAACAACAATTCCACTTTTAATATTTGCGATAGTTTCACCATTTGTATCTAGGGTTACGCGACGCTTTACTATGTCATATACGATTTTTTATGCAATGCTATTATTGATATTGGCTTTGTTAATACGTGTAGTAGGTGATTTCAACCTGTTTATTGTTGGGACAATATTGCTGGGTATTGCGATTGCTTTCGGTAATGTTGTACTGCCGAGCTATGTTAAGTGGTACTTTCCTATGCAAATTGGTTTAATGACAGGAATTTATAGTGCTACGATGAATTTTACGGCAGGATTAGGTGGTGGGATGAGTTATCCACTCTCAAAAATTACAACTTTTGGATTTAAACTCTCCCTATCATTTTGGATGACATTTGCTGTCATAGCCCTGTGCCTTTGGATTATCTGTGTTAAAAATAGAGCAACTCTTGAAAAAACTACTATTAAAGGTGTCAAAGTTGAAACGAGTAGTAAATTTAATATCGTTCATTCTAAATTAGCGTGGATGGTTGCATTGACGATGGGCTTTCAATCTATGATATTTTATTCAATGGTAGCATGGGTTCCTTCTATTCTTGTGGATAGAGGTCTTAATCATGATATGGCAGGATATTTGTTGATGTTGAATCAATTTGCTCAGGTGCCAATGACATTTATTTTTCCTATTATTGCGTCTAAATTAAAACGTCAGCGTATGCTAATTGTCATCATTACAATATTATTTTTAGCAGGATTTGGCTTATTCTTTAGTCAGTCACTGCCAATGTTAATTATTGGAATTATTATTGTGGGCTTGGCAATGGGGGCATGTTTTAGCCTGTGCATGACATTATTTTCCATTCGTGCGCGAACTAGTGATGGTAGCATTGCTTTATCTGGTTTTGGACAAGCGATAGGCTATTTTATCGCGGCTTTAGGGCCATTTCTAATTGGTTTGCTTCATGATGTTACTAATAGTTGGAATACGGCGATTTTGGCTATGATTTTGATGTCTTGTTGTGTGTTTATTTTTGGTTATACTGCAAGTGATGCGCGTTATGTTGAAGATGAGTAAGATGTTGTTTCGATTATAGAAAAATGGATAAGCATATATTTATGTGAATCGGGTAGACATGGCAGTGAGGAATATTAGGGATTTAAATATATTTAATTGTTAAAATTTTAAATACACAATCATATTTTCCAATTTCTCAATATAGAGATGGAGGTTGAAAAGATGATTAATATTATATCAGCCATAGGATCTATAGGGACCTTTATTATGGCATTATTTTATTTTGTGTCGGTAAGTATACAATTATACCAAATGAAAATAGGTTTCTTGCCAGCACTGGGTTTTAATCAAATATTGATTAAGCGTAACAAAGATGAACTACAACTGAAAAACGTGGGTATTGATAGTGACTCAGAACAAGACTACTTAAAATTATATAATTTAGGTGGTGGATCTGCGAAAAATATAAAAATAGAAATCTACATTGGTAATCAGAATGTGTTGCAAGAAAAATATATCAATATTTTACCGAGTAATGAAGGTTACTTGCTGCCAATTAACAGAGATGTTTTTGGTGAAATTGAAAAAACAATCAAGAAGAATGGTTATCAATCAGATTTAAATGTGAAAGTATCATACAAGCATAATGTAAGTAGAAAGACGCAAGTGCTATACTTAAATGGCATTATTGATAGCTTCAACGTTTATAATGATGAATCCATTTATGAATTGCAGTTCTTTAACCAAAAATAATAAATTTGATAATTTTATTTCAATATACTTTCTTAGTAATGAAAACAATCATGTATCGTTACTAAGAAAGTATTTTTGTAATGATGAAATGAATCTAGAATCAAAATTTTGTAGCATGTGTGATTTTCTATTACAATTAATAGCGGAAAATAAATAATGGAGTGACAGATGATGATTAATGTGAAAGCACCAAATCCGATATTTTTAGAACATGAACAGGCAGATAAAGCCATTTTGTTATTGCATTCTTTTACAGGAACAGTAAGAGATATGAAATTGTTAGCAACAAAGCTAAATAAAGTTGGATTTACATGTTATGTACCTGCATATAAAGGACATGGACTCATGCTTGATGAATTAATGTCTTACGATGTTGATGACTGGTTAGCCGATGCGACTGCAGGGTATGAATTTTTAAAAGAAAAAGGATATACCAATATAAGTGTTTGTGGTGTTTCGCTCGGTGGCATTTTGTCGTTGAAGCTAGCTGAAACCATGGATGTACATTCAGTTGCTGTTATGTCTACACCTTATCGAAAAAGTGATGCAGGTTTAGCAGGCAGGTTAAAAGATTATGGGGAACGTATGGGAAGTTTGGTCGGTTTAGCGCAATCAGAAGTGGTGACACAACTAGAGAAAATAGAGCATTACAGTACAGAGCTTGATAAATTCCAATTATTAGTAGAAAACGTTATGTCGCGACTAGAACAAATTACAGCACCCATTGCTATAAAATATGGAAAGCTAGACGATGCATCTTACGAAACAAGCGCGCATTACATCTACGATCATATACAACATGAAGACAAAGATATTAAAGGGTATGATCAATCTAAACATTTGATGACGCATGGTGACGGTCGCGAAGATGTTGAACAAGATATGATTGCATTTTTTGAAGATTATTAATGCTATTTGTAGGAGAAAATAATAAATGAGACGGGTGTTTCAAATGAAATCACAAAGACGGAAGTTGGATTTAATAGATAAAATTTTATTAGTCATTTCGTTAATATTACTCATTTTAAATTTATTGTTCATTTTTAACCTTGTACAAGTTCATAATGGTGTTTCGACGCTTGTATTATCCGCAACAATGTTAGTACTAGGTTTTGTTACTTTTAAAAAGCAGTCTAATAAAATTGGATACATGTATTTTGTAGTCGCAATTTTCCTTTTAATAGTAAGTTTAATTACATTTATCTAAAAATAGATATAATAAAAAACTTTCGCTCAGCCATATTTAAGGTGAACGAAAGTTTTTTATTTGTGCAATTTAGACTGGTGGTGTTGATTTAAGAACGCCAGAATGTCGCACATTCAGCTTTATCATCAATATTATATTGAATAATTGCTTTTAATAATGAAAAATCTATATCTTGACTCCACTTAACTCGAAACAGATTATTTGTTTGTGAATAACCAGCAGTTTCAATTTTGGTAGTGAATTGATTTAATGCTTTTGCTTCAGGTGCCACTGAAAAATGTGCTTTTGCTTTGCTAAAAGCAATAATGAACGTACCATGGTCAGTAAACATCGGTTGATTCCACTTTACTGTTGTTTCAAGGTTTGGAAAAGTTTTTGCCACCCATTTTAGCAGAGACTCCATTTTTTCTTTATGTGCTTCATTATCGATTGAATCCAAAAATGATTTGAAAGCTTCCATGTAATAACCCCATTCTTTGTAAAATGATTTTCTATTTTATAACTATCATAGCAAATTAAACACTACTTAGACATTACAAGGAAAGACATTACTTCACGTCTACAGCTTTATTTTCCAGGAAATAATCAATGACTAAGCCAATGATCAGTAAAATAATGAAAGGTACAATCCAACTTAATTGAATATCTGCTAATGGCAACATTTGATATAAAGACATCAATGGTTGGAATAACTTAAAGTCATTAAATATTTGTAATATCGAAATTAACAGTGTCACTATCGTTGGCAATATGAATGCGAATTTCATTTCAAACGGTATGAAGATGCTTACTAACGAAATGAGTACAAGCACGATAGATGTAGGATAAATAAACGTTAGTAAAGGTACTGCTATTTGTAAAATAAGTTCTAAACCTAACGTTGAAACTATGAACCCTAATAGTGAAAAAAGTAGAACGAATTTTTTGTAAGAAACTCGAGGCAATTTTTTCATTGCAAAGGCAGCACAAGCGTTAACCAAGCCAATACAAGTCGTTAAGCAAGCAAGGATAACGATAATACCAAATAGTAAGTTTCCGATAGAACCAAATACGCGTAAAGAATTGAATGTCAAGATACCTGTACCATCTTTAAATCCTGTATGGCTTGTCGTTGCACCGACATAAGCAAGCGCAAAGTAGATAATTAATAATAACACTGCAGAAATTAATCCGGATTTAATTACGTTTTTAACGAGTGTTTGTTGGTCGTTGACCCCATTCATTTTAAACATTTGAACGATAACGACAGAGAATGCTAAAGCGGCTACTAAATCCATTGTAAAATAGCCTTCTAAGATACCTGATACGAGTGGAGTCTTAGCATATTCACCAGTTGCTTGGCCAATGGAGCCTTCTGGATCTACAATCACTAATATACATAAAACGGCGATAATAATGATGAGAATCGGCGTTAAATATTTTCCTAAATTATCTACAATTCGATTTGGATATAATGCGATAAGATACACAATTAAGAAAAAAATCAGTGAAAAAATAATTAAAGTGAAATGATTATGTACCGGTAAAATATGGTTTGTACCTATTTCATAGGCAACATTAGCTGCACGTGGAATACCATATAAAGCACCAATTGATAGATAGATACAAATAGCGAAAATAGTACCGAAGATAGGATGTACTTTTTTACCTATACTTTCAACACCGCCATTCATATAAGCGACGACAATTACAGTTAGATATGGTAGTAAAATACCAGTTATTGCAAAGCCGGTCATTGAAACCCACATGTTTTCTTTAGCTGTATAACCTAACATAGGTGGAAATATTAAATTTCCGGCCCCAAAGAAAAATGAAAATAGCATTAGACCAGAAATTAGTATGAGTTTATTCATTTTATTTACCTCAATTTTAAGGAGTTTGTCTTGTACAAAACACATGCTACTTTAACACAAAATAAATGGATATTCAATAAAATGTCAGACAATTTTTAATATTTGAAGTATTGATTGAGTGAAAAGTCATTAAAAGTTCAAAAAATCTATCATCTATTATAGATGTTGAGCATAAAGAGATATAAGTCTAATAATAAAAAATTGATTGAGAGTTTTGAGGAAAAATGTTATAGTAAGTGCTATGTCACTAAAACGCTTTAACGTGATAAAGCTGTTTGATATATAAAGGATGTAGAATAATGCATAAACAATCACAATGGAAATCATCAACAGGTTTTATTTTAGCAAGTGCGGGCTCAGCAATAGGGCTTGGAGCCATGTGGAAATTCCCATATATGGCGGGTGTGAATGGTGGTGGCGCATTCCTATTAATGTTCCTCGTGTTTACAATATTTGTGGGATTACCACTATTAATTATGGAATTTACTGTCGGAAAAATGGGTAAGACATATACGACAAAAATTTATGAAAAGTTAACACAGAAAAAGTGGTTAAATATTATCGGTTGGAACGGTAATTTAGCTGTCTTTATTTTATTTGGGTTTTATAGTGTTATTGGTGGCTGGATTATTATTTATATTTTTAATGTGGCTTTACAAATTATAACGTTTAGCAATGATACATTAAGCGCAGTACAATTTGAAGCGGTTATTGGTAATCCGTGGCTTACTATTGCAGGACAAGGTGTGTTTATACTACTTACAATGGTAATAGTGATGATGGGTGTAGAAAAAGGCTTGGAAAAAGCATCCAAATTTATGATGCCACTTCTGTTCATTTTTCTAATTATCATTGTTATTAAGTCACTGTCATTGGATGGCGCTTATGAAGGCTTAAAATATATCTTACAACCAAGATTAGAAGATATAACTATGGAAGGCGTATTATTCGCACTCGGACAGTCTTTCTTCACGTTGTCTTTAGGAACGACAGGTATGATAACGTATGCGAGTTATGCGTCTAAAGAAATGACAATTAAAACTTCAGCAGTGTCTATTGTGGCAATGAATATTCTGGTATCGGTATTAGCTGGTTTAGCTATATTCCCTGCAATTGCTGCGTTTGGTTATAAACCAACTGAAGGACCTGGTTTGCTGTTCAAAGTATTACCTAAAGTTTTTGATCAAATGGCGATGGGACAAGAATTTTATCTTATCTTCTTAATACTCTTTTTATTTGCTGCGCTCACATCATCGATTTCGTTATTAGAATTAAATGTTTCAAACTTTACTAAAAACGATAATTCTAAACGTAAACCAGTTGCGTTATACGCGAGTTTATTAGTTTTTGTTATTAGTATCCCGGCAACACTATCATTTAGTATTTTGAAAGGTGTTCAATTTGCTGCTGGTACTATTTTTGATAATATGGATTTTCTCGTATCTAATATATTAATGCCTCTAGGTGCACTTGGTACAACATTAGTTGTGGGGCAGTTATTAAATAAAGATGATTTAAAAACGCATTTCGGTAATGATAAATTCAAGTTATTTATGCCTTGGTATTATCTCGTAAAATTCGTTTTACCTGTTGTTATTATATTAATTTTTATAGTGCAATTTATTTAAAAATACTCGCCGTTCAAATCGGTGAGTATTTTTTATTGCACAAAATCAAATTGCGTTTGATTGTTGACGTGAAGCCGATTATTTAGTAAAATCTAATTAAATTATTTATTAAAAGATTTTAAATTTTAGAAGCTAAAAAGTATTTTTGGCCGTTAATTTTAATCTTTTGGTAGATAAAAATTTTCTGAGTAAATGTAAGCGTTTTCTCAAAGTAGGAGGTTGGCTCGTATGAAAGCTCTAATTGGTAAATTTTTTGAATTGCTACCACGTTTTTTCGTAAATCTTTTCATCTAATTAATTTTTAAAAATTTGATGTGTAAAAATCATGAAATCAGAGGTGTTGAAATATGGAAAAGAAACAAAACAAATACAGTATACGTAAATTTACTTTCGGCGCTTCTTCTATTCTAATCGGTTCATTATTGTTTTTAGGTGTAGGAACAGCACAAGCGGCAGAAGAAAGCAACGTTCAAGAGACAACAACACAACAATTGACTGGGAATCAATTGGGGGATAACGAAAAAGAAAATTTAGTGAATGATCAAGCAACTCCGGTTAAAAATGATAAAACACAAGCAAATGATGGAGAAAATACGACAAATGCAAGCTTACATAACGAACAATCAGTGAAATCTCAACCAAATGTTAATAATAATGAGGTAGACCCGGGTTATAACGCAAAAGATAAAGCGCAAAAAGAAGCAGAAGTAGACCCGGAATATAACGCGAAAGATAAAGCACAAAAAGAAGCAGAGGTAGACCCGGAATATAACGCGAAAGATAAAGCGCAAAAAGAAACGGAAGTAGACCCGAAATATAACGCGAAAGATAAAGCGCAAAAAGAAGCAGAAGTAGACCCAGGCTATAACACAAAAGATAAAGCACAAAAAGAAGCAGAGGTAGACCCGGAATATAACGCGAAAGATAAAGCACAAAAAGAAGCGGAAATAGACCCGGAATATAACGCGAAAGATAAAGCGCGAAAAGAAGCAGAAGTAGATCCGGAATATAATGCAAAAGATAAAGCGCAAAAAGAAGTGAAAGTAGACCCGGAATATAATGCAAAAGATAAAGCGCGAAAAGAAGCAGAGATAGCCCCAGACTATAACGCGAAAGATAAAGCGCGAAAAGAAACGGAAGTAGACCCGGAATATAACGCGAAAGATAAAGCGCAAAAAGAAACGGAAGTAGACCCGGAATATAACGCGAAAGATAAAGCGCAAAAAGAAACGGAAGTAGACCCGGAATATAATGCAAAAGATAAAGCGCGAAAAGAAGCAGAATTAGATTCGGATTACAATCAAGCAGCTAAAAATAAAGTTATTGCAGAAAAACAAGATAAAACAACAGTTTCATTGGATAAACTAAAAAATGAAACTGTAGATAAAAATTTAGAAACGGATAAAGAGCGTAAACAAAATCCTGAAAAATCACTTAAAACTTTGAAGGATAATGCTGTTGCAACACCAAATCAAAAAACACAACAAACGGCTGAAAAATCAGCTGAACAACCGAATAAAAAAGCAAAACAAGGTCAATATAAAAATCAAGATCCAATTATCTTAGTACATGGATTTAATGGATTTACAGATGATAACAATCCTGCAGTACTTTCTCACTATTGGGGTGGAGATAAGTTAGATATCCGCCAAGATTTAGAAAGTAATGGTTACGAAGCTTATGAAGCGAGTATTGGTGCATTAAGTAGTAACTATGACCGTGCGGTAGAACTATATTACTATATCAAAGGTGGAAGAGTAGATTACGGTGCAGCCCATGCTGCTAAAACTGGACATGATAGATATGGTAAGACATATGAAGGTGTTTATAAAGATTGGCAACCAGGTCAAAAAGTACATTTAGTGGCACATAGTATGGGTGGACAAACAGTTAGACAGCTAGAAGAACTATTGCGTAATGGTAATAAAGAAGAAATAGAATATCAAAAAGCACATGGCGGTGAAATCTCACCATTATACCAAGGAAATCACGATAACATGGTGAATTCGATCACTACATTAGGTGGCGCACATAATGGAACACACGCTGCAGACCTATTGGGCAATGAAGCTTTTGTAAGACAGTTAGCGTTTGATTATGCTAAGTTCAAAGGCAATAAAAACTCTAGAGTAGATTTTGGCTTAGGACAATGGGGCCTTAAGCAAAAAGAAGGCGAATCATACACAAATTATGTGAAGCGAGTTCAAAATAGTAAACTATGGAAGACTCAGGATAATGGTTTCTATGACTTAACACGTGAAGGTGCAGCTAAATTAAATAAAAACACTTCATTAAACCCTAATATTGTTTATAAAACGTATACAGGTGAATCTACAAGACCAACATTGTTTGGCAAGCAAAAGTCAGACATTAATATGTTTTTACCATTCACTGTTACAGGTAATGTGATTGGTAAAGCGACAGAAAAAGAATGGCGTGAAAATGATGGTTTAATCTCTACAATTTCATCACAACATCCATTTAATCAGGCGCATACAGCAGCCACAGATCAAGTTCAAAAAGGTATTTGGCAAGTGACGCCAATCAGACATGGTTGGGACCACGTGGATTTTGTCGGACAGGATGCTACAGATTCAAATCATCCAACTGAAGAATTGCAACAATTCTGGCATGGTATTGCTGAAGATTTAGTACGCAACGAACAATTTGATGCATAATTTTTGTGAACTATATGTGTGAAGGAGGTTACTATTATGACTGGAGATTTCTTTGATTTATTAGGGTCATTTTTCAGAGTGATTAAATCACTATTTTTCTAAAACTTTAAGATAATTCGGCTACCAATTAATGATAAGTCCATGAACAGGAACTTGAAATCAAAATTTTGATTTAGTTCCTGTTTTTTAATAAGTTATTGCATAATCATAGTCAAATCTAACAAAATAGGGGTGAGAATATGATTCAATTTTCAAAAGGTGAATTAGTGCCACTGACAGATACACTGATTAATGAAATTTACTATTGGAAGTATGAAGAACCGATGCAAGCCGCAAAAAAATGGAATGGGCCATATATTAAAGAACCTCATATGCAAAAGACCACGTTTTTGCAGGAAACGAAACAAAATCGTTTTATTTATCCAAATGTTGAAGGTACTTTAGCTATTATCATAGATGGGAGGTTCATCGGTACAGTTGGTTCATATTGGGTAGATAAGCAAACAAATTGGTTAGAAATTGGTATTGTTATTTATGATAGTGATTATTGGGAAAGTGGTATTGGTAGTGAAGTATTTCAATGTTGGGTAGACTATTTGTTTGGCAATGACTTCATACATAGGTTGGGTATTTCTACGTGGTCTGGCAATGTTAGGATGATTAAATTAGCGTTAAAAGTTGGTATGCAAGAAGAGGCTAGAATAAGACAGGCGCGTCAAGTCAATGACCAATATTACGATGCAATCAAGATGGGTATTTTAAAAAGTGAGTGGATGAATAATTGAATCGAAAAATAGGACCTGATATACAAGATATCAAGTCCTTAAATAATTATTAGAAATTATTTTTTGAATAAGCCGATGATTTTTTTGATGATATCGATGATTACGCTCATGTCATTCACCTCGATTTGTTTTGTTACCCTTACTTTAATATAATTGCGCTCAATTGTGTTTGATAATCCTTAAGTCGTTAAAAACTGTTCGTAACTGGATGAAATATACAAAACAATACATTTTAGAATTCAAAAGTGTCTTGAATGCTAGTATTTTTGTATTTTAAAAAGCATGATGACAAAATACGCATATCGCGTATCGCACATCATGCTGCTTAAATTTGTTATTTTTTAGTTGCTAATCGGTAATGGCACCTTTAGAAGCCGACGACACAAGTTTTGCATATTTTGCTAATGTGCCACGAGTCGCTTTTAGTGGTGGGGCCTCCCATAGTTGACGACGACGTTCAAGTTCAGTCTCATCAACATCAACACTAATCTCGAGTGCATGAGCGTCAATCTTAATCATGTCATTCTCTTTTAATAATGCCATTGGACCACCTACTTGTGCTTCTGGAGCTGCGTGACCAATTACGAGTCCATGAGATCCTCCAGAGAAACGTCCATCAGTAAGAAGGGCAACAGATTCGCCCAAGCCTTTACCAACTAATATAGAGGAAGCAGATAACATTTCTGGCATACCTGGTGCACCTTTAGGGCCAGCATAGCGAATGACCACTACATCTCCAGGTTTGATTGAATCATTTAAAATAGCGGCAGTGGCTTGCGATTCAGAATCAAAGACTCGTGCTGGACCATGAATATAAGTAACGCTAAGACCTGAAATTTTGGCTACAGCGCCTTCAGGAGCAAGGTTTCCTTTTAAAATAACCAGTGGACCCGTTTCGTGCTTTGGATTTTCAAAATCAATGATAGTCTTGTTATCAGTCAAATCTGGCTGGTCAGCGAGATTTTCAGCTACAGTGTGACCAGTAACCGTTAAGCAATGTCCATGAATCAATCCTTTGTCATGTAATAATTTCATTACAGCTGGAATACCACCGACTTCATCAAGGTTCGCCATCACATATTTACCACTTGGTCTTAAATCTGCAATGTGTGGTACGCGTTTGCGAATTTTTTCAAAATCATCTAACGTCAAATCTACATCAATAGTATGTGCAATAGCCAGTAAATGTAGAATTGCATTTGTTGAACCGCCTAAAGCCATCACGACAGTTATCGCATTCTCAAATGCTTCTTTGGTCATTATATCTTTTGGATAAATGCCTTTTTCTAAAAGCTTATAAACAGCTTTGCCGGCAGCGCGACTGTCTTTGGATTTATTTGTAGAAACAGCTGGATGAGAAGCGCTTCCTGGAAGACTCATTCCCATTGCTTCAATTGCTGAAGACATTGTATTAGCTGTGAACATACCACCACAAGCGCCAGCACCAGGACAAGCGGCACATTCAACTTTATGCAATGCTTCTTTATCTATTTCTCCATTATTATATTGGCCGACGCCTTCAAATGCAGATACTGCGTCAAGATCTTTACCATCTAATTTTCCGGGTAATATTGTACCACCATAAACAAAGACTGCTGGTAAATTTAGACGTGCGATGCCAATCATGCACCCGGGCATATTTTTATCGCAACCACCAATAGCTACAAGAGCATCTAAATTTTCAGCGCTGACAACGGACTCGATAGAATCGGCAATGATTTCACGACTAGGTAATGAGAACCGCATACCATCAGTCCCCATAGATATACCGTCCGAAACGGTAATTGTATTGAAAATAAGCGGCGAGCCACCAGCTTCACTAATACCTTGTTTTGAAGCGCGTGCTAGGCCATCTATATGCATATTACATGGAGTGACTTCACTCCATGTACTTGCAACGCCAATCATTGGTTTTTGGAAATCTTCATCTTCAAAGCCTAATGCACGTAAATAAGCACGATTAGGTGTACGACTGACGCCTTCACTGATAACTTTACTGTGGATGCGCAAGTCTTTTTCATTCGTATGGTCTTGTTTTGTCAAAAAAATACCCCCGTAGTTATATATATAGTTTGAAAAATCTGAAAATTAAATGTCTTGCATACTCTAAAAGATGACACATTTTTTAGCAACAATATATGTCATTTTATAAAAATCTATATGTATATGCTTACCCTTTTCAAAGATATGTAATTAAGTGAGTATGAATTAAATGTAAATATGTTTTGTAATGCATGTATTCAAAGTTATATTACAGAATTTTAGTGGATGAATTATACAAAAAGTTATTTGAAAATTGAATCCGTTGTTGTTAACAATACACTAGGCATACGATGGTAAAGCTTATTAATAGCGTATATTAATTTGGGAAAATTTAACTTTCATGTAATTAAATACAAAGTTGAGCGAATTATTCTCGTTTGTAATAATAATGTCATATAAATAATATACTCAAGTGGAATTATTAGTTGTATAATGAAATGGTGAATATAGAGGAAGTACGTAAAATAGATATAAATATGGGAGGTTTACATAAATTGCGTAAAAAAATTATTGCAACTGTAATTGGGACAAGCGCTTTAGCGGCAATTTCTACAGTGAATGCAGATGCTGCAACTACTTATAAAGTTAAAAGTGGAGATTCACTATGGTCAATAGCTAATAAATTTAATATCTCAGTGGCTAAGTTAAAGTCACTTAATAACCTAACGTCAAACGTCATTTTCCCGAATCAATCATTAAAGGTTTCGGGTTCAACAACTACATCAAGTTCGAATACATCGACGAGTACATCTACAGGTTCAACATATACAGTTAAATCTGGTGATACATTATCAGGTATCGCTGCAAAATATGGGACAACATATCAAAAGATCATGAGTTTAAATGGTCTGTCGAACTTTAACATTTATCCAGGTCAAAAATTAAAAGTTTCTGGTACTGCTTCTTCAACAAGTACAAATACTTCTTCAAGCACAAGTGGTAGTACAACAACATATACAGTTAAAAGTGGAGATTCCTTATCTGCCATTGCTGCAAAATATGGTACGACTTATCAAAAAATCATGAGTTTAAATGGTTTAACGAATTTTAATATTTATCCAGGTCAAAAGTTAAAAGTATCTGGTAAAGCAACAACAGGTGGTTCAGGTTCAGCAGGAACATCTACGAATACTGGTTACAGAACACCGATTTTCAATCATTCTAATTTATATGATTGGGGTCAATGTACATGGCATGTATTTAATAAACGCGCTCAAATTGGTAAAGGTATCAGCACTTATTGGTGGAATGCCAACAGTTGGGATACAGGTGCAGCTGCTGATGGTTATACAATTGATCACAATCCTACAGTTGGTTCTATTTTACAATCTGACCTAGGATACTATGGCCACGTTGCATATGTTGAATCTGTAAATTCAAATGGAACGATAACAGTTTCTGAAATGAACTATAGCGCTTCGCCAGGCATCGTAACATACAGAACGATTTCTGCATCAGAAGCACGTTCATATAAATATATTCATTAATAAGTAAAATATAAAGAGACTTGCAATATGGTTTGAAGTAAATTACCGTCATGCAAGTCTTTTTTGTATGAATTCATATTCATTTAGATAGCATTAATATGCTCAAAGCATGTGCTACCTTCTATTTTCAGCTTCATTACGAATGGACTTTAAACGTTTAACAGTTGAGAAAAGCGTACTTGCTAACGTGAAAGTTGAAAACACTTTTGCAAATTTACGCGGTGATTTTAACGCAGTGTAAAAGTCGAGTACTGCGCCGACACTTGTAATTGCAATACTAGCATATATAAGTTTTTTATTTTTAGATTGATATGCATACCAATTAAAGCCTTCAACTGCGATTCCTACAAAGTTAATCGTATTCGATAAGCGGTTTATTTTTGTTTTTTTAGCCATATGTCTATCCTCCATTTTTATAAAAAGTATTGTCGTGTTATAAGTATAACATTTGTCATGTTACCTCTGAGTGGTCTTTATGGATGAGTGTTATTACTAGTATGTGTGAACAATAAGTTATGATAACATAAGCGTTATACATACAAAAATAGTTTGCAGAAAGAATTGAAGTACGTACAAAGAATTGGGGGGAACTTATGATTAAATGCGTATGTCTCGTAGTGGAACGACAGGATGCGTTATTGCTTGTTCAAGCGAGAAATAGAGAGAAATATTATTTTCCAGGTGGCAAGATAGATGACGGTGAAAGTTATACCGCAGCGTTGTGTAGGGAGGTTAGAGAAGAGTTGCAGTTGGATATACCAGAAAGTAGTTTGGTATATATAGATACAGTCATAGGTGATGCATATCCGCAAAAAAACATGCAAACAGAATTGAATTGTTATTATACAACGGCAGAGGTTGATTGGAGTCGTATAGAAGCGAATCAGGAGATTACAGATATCCAGTGGATTGATAAAAAAGAGGAACACAAGATTGCACCAGCAGTTCTAACATGGATAGCCAGTCGATCATATTTGAAAAATAATACAACAATTCAATTGATGCCTTATTATGCTCAATTAAAAGAAGCAATTGAGCGTATAAAAATAACTGAAGCGGATCGGAAATTTACAAAGACACCCGTCGAAAATATTTTGTTGGCTGAACAGGATCCTGAACGTCATCCAACACTTGTATTTGATGGTAATAAGCGTTGTGTGGGCTTTTTTACGTTGCATGAAGGGGGCGGTGTATCGCCTTTTTCCAATAATAAGAATGCTATATTTTTTAGGTCATTTAGTATTGATGCTGATAGTAGAGGTAAGGGTTTGGGCAAACAAGTCATTCAAGCGTTACCTGACTATGTTAAACAACATTTCACGAATATTAATGAAATTGTACTAACGGTTAATACGGATAACAAGAGAGCGCATCAACTCTACCAACAATGTGATTATGAAAACATTGGGCATACGACATTAGAAGATCGGCCAGTGTATATACTAAGTCATAAAATTTGAATTTAAACAATCAATGCGTCAGGAAATCTAACGCAAAGTGTTATTTTACATGACGCATTTTTGCAATCCATAACAATCGACGCTATGCTCCCATACAAGGAGTGATTGTATGGATATGAATGATACGTTATTTTTATTTCTTTGTACGCTATTAGTTTGGTTGATGACGCCGGGGCTAAGTTTGTTTTATGGTGGTTTAGTACAGTCTAAAAATGTTTTGAATACTGTGATGCAGAGTATGTCTGCGATTGTTATTGTAACTTTTGCTTGGGTTTTATTAGGGTTTAGTTTCAGTTTTGGGACTGGTAATGTGATTTTTGGAGATTTTAGCTATGTTGGTTTGTCGCATGTGGGATTTGAAACGCAATCAGGTATAGCAGAACATATCCCTTTTGCATTGTTTATGTTATTTCAACTCATGTTTTGTACGATTGCTGTTTCTATCCTCTCTGGTTCGATAGCAGAAAAAATGAAGTTTATTCCGTATTTAGTTTTTGTTTTTCTGTGGGTTGTTTGTGTCTACAGCCCAGTAGCGCATTGGGTCTGGGGTGGTGGCTGGATTGATATGCTTGGTGCCATTGATTATGCTGGTGGTACAGTTGTACATATCACTTCGGGTATTTCTGGATTAGTCTTAGCCGTTATGATTGGTGCCGGTAAAAATTTGGATAAACGACCACCACACAATCTCATTATTACGTTGATTGGTGGCATATTAGTTTGGGTAGGATGGTACGGTTTTAATGTAGGAAGTGCACTCACATTTAATGAGATAGCGATGGTATCATTTGTGAATACCGTGTTAGCATCTTGTGCAGGTGCATTCGGTTGGTTGATTATTGAATATTTTATGAAAAAAACGACAAGCATTATTGGTATGTTATCTGGTGTACTTGCAGGATTAGTTGCGATCACACCGGCAGCAGGATTTGTTGGATATACAAGTGCAATAGTAATTGCATTTATTGGCGGTGTTTGTTGTTATGTTGCAATTAATTATATTAAAGTAAAATTACAGTACAATGACGCTTTAGATGCATTTGGAATCCATGGTGTTGGAGGTATTGTTGGAGCTCTGTTAACGGGGGTTTTTCAGTCTCATTATGTGAATAAAGACATTGCTGATGGCTTGTTATTTGGTGGCGGCCTTCAACCTGTTATAAATCAATTGATAGCGGTAGTAATCACAATTGTTTTTAGTGCTCTAATGACGTTTGTTATTGCTAAAGTAATTGGTATATTTAGTAAATTAGAAATTGATGAAGTAGAAGATGCACAGGGATTAGATTTTGTTGTGCATGGAGAACGTGCTTATTTTAGTGGAGAATTGAATAAATTAAATAAGCGCTAAGTATGAAAAAAGTATAAAACGCTTATGTGGCAGCTGATGTTTGCTTCGTTATATAAACAGGGGTTAGGAATGCCTTGCTTGTATAACGAAGTGTGTCAATTGACCTCATAAGCGTTCTTTTTAATTAATTATGAACATTTGACATGCTTTGTGTAGGTTTCTGTTTTTTGATTAAAAGCGCAGTTAACCATGCTGTAATGGGAATACTAATGGCCACTGCAATACCGCCTAATAAAATAGAGATAAATTCCTGAGCGAAAATTTTCGAATTGATGATGTGCCCGAAGGAATAATTGAGTTTGAAGAACCAAAAGAATAACGTTAATTGTCCTCCAAAATATGCGAGATAGATGGTGTTGGCAGAAGTTGCTAATATTTCACGACCTACGCGCATACCAGAGTGGAATAGTTCGCGCTGGCTTAACTTGGGATTGGCTTCGCTTAACTCATACATAGGTGAACTGATTGTTATTGCTAAATCAATAACAGCAGCAATGACAGCTAATACAATTGTAAATACCATGAATTTGATCATGTCTACACCGATATTCATGGAGAAAATGTACGTTTCATCTTGTTGCTCGGTTGTAAATCCTTGTAAATGGCCAATTGAAACTGAAAAGTATATAGCTGCAATTAATATAATTGTTGTTAAAATAGTTGCATAAAATGCGGCTTTGGTTTTGGTATTATAGCTGTTTAACACAAATAAATTACATGCTGCTATAACGATACAGAAGACCAAAGTCACTAGATAGATAGGGACACCAAATATTATGAGTATAATTGCAATAAATAAAATAATGAAGTTTAAAAATAAAGTTAAATATGAAATTAAGCCTTTTTTACCACCAAAAACCAACATTAGTATAAATAAAATGATGCCTAAGATTGTAATTGCACTCATTGTGTTGCACCTCTCAATTTAAACCATAATTGCATGAGCATGATCGTAATTGGTATTGTTAGTACAATGCCGATACCACCAGTAATTGCCCGGGAAATTTCTAAGGACCAATTCATCGAAACAGTGTAAGTAATCGTATTAGCATTTTTAAGATAAATCAATAACATTGGTAAACTGCCTGACAAATAGGAGAATAACAGAATGTTGGTCATAGTACCCATAATATCTTGTCCTATATTACGACCGGCCAATGCCCAGCGCGTCATGCTAATATCAGGCGTTCTACGTAAGATTTCTGCCATGCCACTGGCAATTGTAATGGCAACGTCCATAACTGCACCTAGCGACCCGATCATTACGGATGCGAGAAATACTTCTTTAGGTGGTAATGTTAAAAAGCTCATTGTTTCAAATTTTAGGCCTGCACCACCTGTAAATTGTATGACGAGTTGTGTTATGCCCACACAAATAAAAGTGCCAAGTAATGTACTTACAATAGTAATGAGTGTGCGCCAGCGCCAACCAGTGACAAGGACCAAAGTCAGTGCTGTCGAAATAACAATACCAATACTCATTAAACCAAATAGACTGATACTAGGTGATTGATTATGAATAAAAATAGCTAAAAGTACGACTGCGGTATTTATTACTAGCGACAGTATGGATTGTAGCCCAATCTTTTTGCCGACAAGTAGGACGGTTAATAAAAAAAGACCTGTGATTGCAACGACGAGGCTATCACGCTTCTTTTCGGTAATGTAGGCACCGTTTAAATTGTTGTCGATATGCAGTAACACTTTATTGTTTTTTGAAAATGACTCACTATCTGCCTGGGATGCTGTATATTCGTGATCGATTTTGGCAGTTTTGCCTTCAAACTTTCCATTTAATATTTTAATGTGTAGACGTTCTTTATGTTTAACATCCTTATTGTGATGTTCATCCGTGATTTGAGACGTGGATTTATTGTCGATTTGTGTGATTTGCCCAATTGGTGTGTTATAAAATTTTGCATTCATAAAGGTAAACATAAACAAACCTACGAATACGATGCAAAAAATAAAAATAATCCAATTGAAGGGCTTGTTTAATGATGATTTAGTTGATTTCAAACGCATTCAATCCTCTCTCTTTATAGACAATGCGATTATACGCCCCTTAGAAAATGAATTCAAAGATTTATAAAAATTCAAATACATCTCTTTAATGATATGTGGCATTCCTACTCAATAATTGTTCAATCATAGATTGCAAAAGTTGTATGTCATTTTTCTGATTATCCTGCCTAACGATACTGCAAATTGTACGTTTCAACTCTGTGTGTTCTAATGAGATAGCTGTCCATGTTTGTGGTCTTCTTTCTAAAAGATGATAAGAAGGTGTAATGATATAACCACGTTCTTTGTTCAATAAATATTGTGCAAGATGTGGATGGGTAATTGTGTGTATAGGCGTCTTGATGAATTGAGTTAATAATTGTTTTATATTTACCGGCAATGAATAAAGTTCATAAAGGTATTTATTGGAAAATTGTTTTAGAGGTGGATTGGTTGCCATGGTAATAGGATCATCTTTAGGAACATATATATGGAAGTTTTCTTCAAATAACGCTTTAACATAAATGTCCTTACTTTGTTTGATATTTTGAGTAAGTTCGGTAAGACCGATATCTATCTGGTCAGTCATCAGTGCGTTTAGAATTTCATCTTCTTCCATAAGCATCGGTTCGATGATAGAGCGACTCTCATTTTCAAAGGCTTGAATGAGTGAAGTGAGCACTTGAGAAACATAACTTTCAACGTACCCAATACGCAAGGTGAAATGGTTCGATTCAGATTGGTTGTGAAATAAACGGACGGTCTTGTCGAGTTGATCAATGATTTTAGTGGCTTCTGAAAATAGTTGTTTGCCATCATCAGTTAAGTATATATTACGACCTTCGCGCCTAAACAATATGGTGTGCAATTCTTTTTCTAATTGCGTAATTTGTCTGCTTATTGCGGATTGTGCAATATCTAATTCGAGCGCTGCTTCGGATAAATGCTCTCGTTTCGCGACCTCAACAAAATATTTTAGTTGTTTGATTTCCATTAAAAATCCCCTCATTTTACAATTGTTCTAATAATTAGAATGATATCATCTAATTTATATATTGAACAGATTAATTTACTACTATATAGTTTACTTACTCATTTAATATTCAGAATTTTCGTAAAAGAGGTGAAACACATGCTCGAATATGGTAAAAAAATAGGCTTATATGATAGCCGTGAAGAACATGATGCTTGTGGTATAGGGTTTTATGCCAATATGGACAATAAAAGAACGCATGACATCGTAGAAAAATCCTTAGAAATGTTACGCAGATTAGATCATCGTGGCGGTATTGGCGCAGATGGTGTTACAGGTGATGGTGCTGGGATCATGACAGAAGTACCTTACAGTTATTTTGCGCAACATGTGGATTTTGAATTGCCGGAAGAAGGCCAGTATGCGGTAGGGATGTTTTTTACAAATGAAAAAATTGCAGGATCTAAACACGAGGCGCAATTCAATAATTATTTTGAAGTAGAAGGGTTAACAGTGCTTGGTTACAGAGATGTGCCGGTAGATACACATGCGATTGCAGCACATGTAGCTGAAACAATGCCTTATATCCAACAAGTATTCGTTGCATTAAATGATGTTTCACTCATTGAACGTACGTTGTTTTTAGCACGTAAACAAATTGAATATTATGCTCAAAAACAGCAATTAGATTTATATTTTACGAGTTTATCTCATAGAACGGTTGTCTACAAAGGGTGGCTGCGCTCTGATCAAATTAAAGCTTTATATCAAGATTTAAATCATGCGGACTATGTTTCAAAATTAGGTCTTGTACATTCTCGTTTTAGTACTAATACGTTCCCAAGTTGGAAACGTGCGCACCCGAACAGATTATTAATGCACAATGGTGAGATTAATACAATTAAAGGTAATGTCAATTGGATGCGTGCCCGTCAAAATCAACTCATCGAAACGATTTTTGGAGACGATAAAGATAAAGTCAAAGAGATTGTGGATGAAGATGGAAGTGACTCGGCTATTGTAGACAACGCTTTGGAATTCTTGTCATTGGCAATGGAGCCTGAACGTGCAGCTATGTTAATGATTCCAGAACCATGGCTTTACAATAAAGCGAATGATACCAATATCCGTGCATTCTATGAATATTATAGTTATCTGATGGAGCCGTGGGATGGTCCGACGATGATTTCGTTTTGTAATGGAGATAAGATTGGTGCCTTGACAGATAGAAATGGTTTGAGGCCTGGACGTTACACGATTACGAAAGATAATTATATTGTATTTTCATCTGAAGTCGGTGTGGTTGATGTCCCGGAATCACAGGTTGCTTTTAAAGGTCAATTAAATCCAGGAAAACTATTACTCGTAGATTTTAATGAACATAAAGTAATCGAAAATAATGAATTGAAAGCGCGTATTGCAAATGAACTGCCATATGAAAGTTGGTTAAGTCAGTTTAAAGTGAATTTAGATTTAGAACACATCAAGTATCAGCCATCTAATTGGGATAATGCTACATTAACACGGTTACAGAAACAGTTTGTCTATACAAAAGAAGAAATGGATAAGTACTTAACTGAGTTAGTCGAGAACAAGAAAGATCCTATTGGTGCGATGGGGTATGATGTACCAATTGCCGTACTTAATGAAAAAGATGAAACATTATTCAATTATTTCAAACAGTTATTTGCGCAAGTTACGAATCCACCTATTGATGCATACCGTGAAAAAATTGTGACAAGCGAATTATCCTATTTAGGTGGCGAAGGAAATTTATTGCAGCCTAATGAAACGGTATTGAAGAGAATCCAATTGCAGCGTCCTGTCTTAACGGAAGCACAATTAACAGCAATTGAACAAAGTCATTTGGATGTAGCACATATAGCTACTATTTACAATGGGGATTTAGAAACGGCGCTAGAACAAATTGGGGATAAAGCAATTCAAGCTGTAAAAAATAACAAAGAAGTGCTTGTGTTAGATGATCGTGGTTTGGTTGAACGTTCAGGTTATGCTATGCCAATGTTACTGGCAGTCAGTCATATTCATCAGTTATTGATTCGAGAAGGGTTGCGCATGAAGACAAGTATCGTGGCATTATCGGGCGAAACGAGAGAAGTGCATCATGTAGCTTGTCTATTAGGATATGGCGCCAATGCCGTTGTGCCTTATTTAGCACAACGCACGATTGAACAATTGGTCAATCAACAGCGTCTAGTTGGGGATATTTCTGAAAATGTTCAAACCTATACTGACACATTGTCTGAAGGGGTCATTAAAGTTATGGCTAAGATGGGTATTTCTACCGTTCAAAGTTATCAAGGGGCACAAATTTTTGAAGCGGTAGGATTATCAGATGCGGTCATTGATAAATATTTCACTGGCACACAGACAAAGTTATCTGGTATTTCTATAGAAATGATTGATCAAGAGAATAAAGCTAGACAAACACCTAAGAGTGAATATATTGAGTCTGGCAGTACATTTCAATGGCGTCAACAAGGGCAATATCATGCTTTCAATCCGACTTCCATACATTTATTGCAACATGCATGTCGTTTAAATGATTATGAGAAATTCAAAGCATTTTCGCATGAAGTTAATCATAAACGTACAGATCATATTCGTCATTTGATGGAATTTAAGAAACAAACACCGATTGATATTAATGAGGTTGAACCAGCAAGTGAAATTGTCCAACGTTTTAATACTGGAGCAATGAGTTATGGTTCTATTTCGGAAGAAGCGCATCAAACATTAGCGGAAGCAATGAATCAAATAGGTGGTAAAAGTAATAGTGGTGAAGGTGGAGAAAATCCACAACGCTTTATAGTAGATGAAGCGGGCCATAATCGCTCGAGTGCAATCAAACAAGTAGCATCTGGTCGTTTTGGTGTAACGAGTGATTATTTACAGCATGCTAAAGAAATACAAATTAAAGTTGCGCAAGGCGCTAAACCGGGGGAAGGAGGACAATTACCGGGTACAAAGGTGTATCCATGGATTGCTGAAGTAAGGGGTTCAACACCAGGAATTGGCTTAATATCACCACCGCCGCACCATGATATTTATTCTATTTAAGATTTAGCGCAATTAATCCATGATTTAAAAAATGCCAATAAAGATGCCAATATTACGGTTAAACTCGTGTCGAAAACAGGTGTGGGTACTATAGCAGCAGGTGTTGCTAAAGCATATGCAGATAAAATTGTCATCAGTGGCTATGACGGTGGAACGGGTGCGTCACCAAAGACAAGTATTCAACATGCTGGTGTACCATGGGAAATTGGTCTAGCTGAAACGCATCAGACATTAATGATGAATGATTTGAGATCACGTGTGAAAGTAGAAACAGATGGTAAATTGCTCACTGGTAAAGATGTCGCGTATGCGTGTGCCCTAGGTGCAGAAGAATTTGGTTTTGCAACAGCGCCTTTAGTTGTTATGGGATGTATTATGATGCGTGTATGTCATAAAGATACGTGTCCAGTAGGTATTGCGACACAGAATCAAGATTTACGTGCTTTATTTAAAGGTAGAGCAGCGCATGTTGTGAATTTTATGCATTTTGTTGCTGAGGAATTAAGAGAAATATTAGCTGAACTCGGTTTGAAATCCGTAGATGAGTTGGTAGGTCGCACGGACTTGTTAAGTCGTAAAAGTAATTTAGCGAGTCGTCGCCCTAAAGCAGCGGCAATGAATGTTGAAGCATTATTGTACCAACATGAAGGTGATAGATTTAAGAAAATTGAACAAAATCATCATCTAGAACAAGGGTTTGATTTAACAGAATTATATCCAGAAGCACAAACAGCAATTGCTCAAGGCCTATCATTTAAAGGTAAATACCAATTGAAAAATGAACAGCGTGATGTCGGCGTTATTACCGGAAGTATGATTACACGTGCACACGGTTCAGCAGGACTGCCTGAGGATACAATTTTTGCAGAAACAACTGGCCATGCCGGTCAAAGTTTATCAGCGTACACACCAAGTGGGTTAACGATTCATCATACTGGAGATGCTAATGATTATGTAGGAAAAGGATTGTCAGGTGGTAAAGTCATCGTCAATGCACCGAATACCCAACGCGAAGACGAGATTATTGTGGGTAATGTGTGTTTCTATGGTGCCTCTCATGGTAAGGCTTATATCAATGGTAAAGCAGGTGAACGTTTCTGTATTCGAAATAGTGGTGTTCATGCTGTTGTTGAAGGTATTGGTGATCATGGGCTTGAATATATGACTGGTGGTAGAGTCGTCGTCCTTGGAGATGTTGGTAAAAACTTCGGACAAGGTATGAGTGGCGGTGTGAGTTACATTTTCCCATCAGATGTAGCGCAATTTAAACAGGAAAATAAATTAGCGAGTCTTGATTTTGACGAAATAACAGTAGACGCAGAACGTGATGTGTTGAAAGATATGCTAGAAGCGCATGTTCGATATACTGATAGTTTCAAAGCGAAAAAAATTCTTGAAGATTTTGAAAATGTAGCTAAAAAAGTTGTAAAAGTAATTCCAAAAGACTATAAATTAATGATGCAGAAAATAGATTTACAAAAACATCAAACGGATGTCTTAGACGAAGCATTATTGAATGCATTTAATGACAAACGTGAAGTATTGGCGCCCGAGCAACAACGAACTGCCGTATATTAATCATAAAGGGGGGATTGTCATGGGTGAATTTAAAGGATTTATGAATTATGACAAACAACAATTACATGAATTGTCTTTGGTTGAGCGTTTGAAGCATCATGATGCGTTTCAACAAAGGTTTACAAAAGATGAGGCGGCGCAACAAGGTGCACGTTGTATGGATTGTGGTACGCCTTTCTGCCAAACTGGAGAACCCTTTGGTAAAGAAACAATTGGTTGTCCAATAGGCAACTATATACCTGAGTGGAATGACTTAGTATATAGACAAGATTTTAAAACGGCGTATGAACGTTTAAGTAAAACGAATAATTTTCCAGAATTTACAGGTCGTGTATGCCCAGCGCCATGTGAGCAATCATGTGTGATGAAGATTAATCGTGAATCCGTGGCTATCAAAGGTATCGAACGAACAATTATCGATGAAGCGTATGAAAATGGCTGGGTTCAACCGACGATTCCGAAACATAGACGGGATGAATCTGTGGCGATTGTTGGTAGTGGTCCTGCAGGGTTAACGGCAGCGGATGAATTGAATAAGTTGGGTTATAATGTGACTGTATATGAACGTGCACATGAAGCGGGCGGCTTGCTAATGTATGGCATACCTAACATGAAATTAGACAAGGATGTCATTCGTCGCAGAATTGATATTATGCAACAATCTGGTATTCGTTTTGAAACTGATACTGAAGTTGGCGTAGATATTAGTAGAGAAGCACTGAATGAAGCATATGATGCCATCATTTTATGTACTGGTTCTCAAAATGCGCGTGATTTACCTTTGGAAGGTCGCATGGGATTCGGGATACATTTTGCAATGGATTATTTAACTGAACAGACACAATATTTAAATGGTGAGATTAAAGTGCCTTCGATTTCTGCAGAAGGAAAAAATGTTGTCGTTATTGGTGCAGGAGACACAGGTGCAGATTGTGTGGCAACTGCTTTACGTGAAAACTGTAAATCTATCGTTCAATTTAATAAATATACCAAACAACCTGAAGCGATTGAGTTTGATGAAAATACGTATTGGCCACTAGCTATGCCTGTATTCAAGATGGATTATGCACATAAAGAGTATGAATCTAAATTTGGTTTCGAGCCACGTGCATATGGTGTGCAAACGATGCGTTATGACGTTGATCGTGTAGGTAATGTGAAAGGCGTATACACTCAAATATTAGAAGAGACAGATGAAGGTATGGTTGTCGTTGACGGTACTGAACGTCACTGGCCAGCAGATTTAGTACTACTGTCCATTGGGTTTATTGGTACGGAAACAACGGTACCGCATGCATTTAATATTCAAACTGAGCGCAATAAAATTGTAGCGGATAATAAAGACTTCAGAACAAATCAACCACATATTTTTGCTGCGGGGGATGCAAGAAGAGGTCAAAGTCTTGTTGTTTGGGCTATTCAAGAAGGACGTGCAGTGGCGAATGCAGTAGATGAATATATTTCTGAAAAAACATTTGTGTAAAATTGTAGTTTTGATTGACTTTTATAATGGGCTATAATATGATAATTATTGTGTTTGGAGGAATACCCAAGTCCGGCTGAAGGGATCGGTCTTGAAAACCGACAGGGGCTTAACGGCTCGCGGGGGTTCGAATCCCTCTTCCTCCGCCATTATATTTAAAATACCAAGACTAATGATATAGATATAGCAAGTATTCAACGACAAGTTGAGTGCTTGCTTTTTTTATGTGTTTTTGAAACATGAGCGCCTTCAATACATTACTAGGAACAGAGAAGTAACCATTTTGAAAAACTAATAAATTTATTTTTTATGAAAGAATTAAGGAAATAAAGATGTTTATGAAAACCTTTACAAAACTTGTATAGACAAGTTATACTTTCTTTAATATTTAAAGTTTAATAATAAAGGAGTGGTTCATCATGGCTGTTAAAAAGAAAGATGTGCAAGATATCGTCGACGCAATTGGGGGCAAAGACAACTTGGACGCAGCAACGCACTGTGTGACACGTCTAAGACTTGTCTTGAAAGATGATGATAAAGTAGACAAAGACAGATTGAGCAATAACGATTTAGTTAAGGGGCAGTTTAAGGCAGATAATCAGTATCAAATTGTTATTGGGCCTGGCACGGTAGATGAAGTATACAAACAATTCATTCAAGAGACGGGCGTAAGTGAAGTGTCTAAAGATGATGCGAAAGCAGCGGCAGCGAAAAAAGGTAATCCGATACAAAGATTAATTAAATTATTGGGAGATATTTTTATACCGATTTTACCTGCAATTGTAACTGCAGGTTTACTAATGGGTATTAATAATGTACTTACAATGAAGGATTTGTTTGGTGCGAAGCCACTTGTTGAACAGTTTCCACAATTAGGAGATATTTCGAATATCATTAATGTTATTGCGAGTACGGCGTTTATCTTCTTGCCAGCATTGATAGGTTGGAGTAGTATGCGTGTGTTTGGTGGGAGTCAAATACTCGGTTTGGTCTTAGGGTTGATTTTAATGAACCCGCAACTTGTATCGCAATATGATATAGCCAAAGGTAATATACCAACGTGGGATATCTTTGGTCTAGAAATCAAACAATTGAATTACCAAGGACAAGTATTGCCGATTTTACTTGCTTCCTATGTATTAGCTCAGATTGAGAAATTCTTAAATAAATATGTGCACGATTCGATTAAAATGTTGGTTGTTGGTCCAGTCGCATTATTAGTCACTGGTTTCTTAGCATTTATCGTTATTGGTCCAGTCGCGTTATGGCTTGGAACTGGTATTACCAATGGCATCACATTTGTCTTTGAACATGCTGGCTGGTTAGGTGGCGCTATTTATGGTTTGTTCTACGCACCATTAGTTATTACAGGTTTACATCACATGTTCTTAGCCGTCGACTTCCAACTAATGGGTAGTAGTTTAGGTTATACATATTTATGGCCGATTCTTGCAATCTCTAATATTTGCCAAGGCTCCGCGGCATTAGGTGCTTGGTTCGTATACAGACAACGTAAAATGGGTAAAGAACAAGGTTTAGCAGTAACTTCAAGTATATCTGGTTTCTTAGGTGTTACAGAACCAGCATTATTCGGGGTGAATTTACCATTAAAATACCCATTTATAGCGGCGATATCAACTTCGTGTGTCTTAGGTGCCGTACTTGGTGCTACTGGTGTATTAGGTAGCGTAGGTGTCGGTGGTCTTCCAGCATTTATTTCGATAAAAAGTGAGTATTGGGGCATATATTTAGTTGTAACAGCTATAGCAGCTATAGTACCTGCAATTTTAACTGTATTCCTTTCAAGATTTAGTAAAGAAAAAGCTAAAGAAATGGTTAAAGAATAGTAATACAATTGAACTCGCTAATATTACTTAGCGGGTTTTTAATAATAGTAAAAATAAAGGTGGTCATTCAATATGCAACAAAATGATTGGAGAAAGTCTGTTGTTTATCAAATTTATCCTAAATCATTTAATGATACGACAGGGAATGGTGAAGGTGACTTGCAAGGTATTATAGAAAAATTAGCCTACTTGCAATATCTCGGTGTGGACTATATTTGGTTAACGCCAGTGTATGAGTCGCCGATGAATGATAATGGTTATGATATTAGTAATTATTTTAAAGTGAATCCGCAATTTGGAACGATTGAAGATTTAAAAACATTAGTGGCTGAAGCACATAAAAGAAATTTGAAAATTATGATGGATATCGTCATCAACCATACATCAACAGAACACGAATGGTTTAAACAAGCATATGCAGATAAAAATAGTCTGTATCGAGATTATTATTTCTTTAGACGATCTGCAGATTCAGAACCGCCTACGAATTGGGAATCGAAATTTGGAGGTAATGCTTGGAAGTATGATGAAAAGACGGATGAATATTATTTGCATTTATTCGATGTGACACAAGCGGATTTAAACTGGGATAATCCAGAAGTCAGACGCGTATTATATGATGTGATTAATCATTGGATTGATTTTGGTATAGACGGTTTCCGTTTTGATGTTATCAACCTTATTTCAAAAGGTGAATTTAAAAATTCTGAGAAGATTGGAAAGGAATTTTACACGGATGGGCCACGCGTGCATGATTATTTGCATGAAATGAATCAGCATACATTCGGTGATAAGGACTTAATGACCGTTGGCGAAATGTCATCAACTACAATAGAGCACTGTATCAAATATACGGCACCTGAACGTCAAGAATTGAGTAGTGTCTTTAATTTCCATCATCTCAAAGTCGACTATGTAGACGGTGAAAAGTGGTCAAATGCTAAATTAGATTTTCATAAATTAAAAGATATTTTAATGGAATGGCAACTTGGTATTTATGAAGGTGGTGGATGGAATGCAATATTTTGGTGCAACCATGATCAACCACGAGTCGTTACACGTTTTGGTGATGATACGACGGAACCACTACGTAAACAAAGTGCTAAGATGCTAGCAACAGTGTTGCACATGTTGCAAGGTACACCATATATTTATCAAGGTGAAGAAATTGGTATGACAGATCCAGGGTTTGATGATATTAGTCAATATCGTGATGTTGAGTCGTTAAATGCATATGACAAATTGAAATCATCAGGATATGATGAGCAAGAAATTTTGACTATTCTTGGACAAAAATCTCGTGATAATTCCAGAACGCCTGTTCAGTGGACATCTGGTGAGAATGCTGGCTTTACTTCGGGTGAACCGTGGATTGATATCCCTAATAATTTTGATAAAATAAATGTTGAAGCAGCCATGGAAGATGAACAATCTATACTACAAACATATAGACATTTAATTCAATTACGTCATGAACATGACATTGTTACGTATGGTAGCATCGAGCCTCTGTTTATGGATCACAAAGAATTATTTATTTATAAACGTCATCATAATGGAGAAACTTGGTTGGTCATCGCAAACTTTTCGAAAGAAGGTGTAGTAATACCAGAAAGTTTAGATGTAGACGGTGAAGTCATCATTCAAAATGGTGAAGTTGTGAATGGTGTTATAGATGGTTTTGGAAGTATCGTAGTGGCACAATAATTTATAAAAGGCAGTGAGCGCACATGACACAAAAAAAGTTTATTACGATATATGAAGCATTACGAACAGACATCATTGAATCGCGAATATCGTATGGTGCGCAATTGCCCTCGGAATATGAGTTGGTGGAATCATATAATGCTTCGCGGGAAACAGTACGTAAAGCGTTGAATTTGTTAGTTAGAGATGGCATGATTCAGAAAATTAGAGGAAAAGGTTCAATTGTGATTTATCAAGGTCTAACAGAATTTCCTTTTGCAGATTTAACAAGCTTTAGAGAAGTGCAACAAGGATTAGGATTACAACATGAGACGGAAGTGAAAGTGTTGGAACGCTTGAATGCGAGTGATGTACCACATGTAAAAGTAGCCTTGGATCTAAAAGCACAAACGCAACTATGCCATATTGTTCGCACAAGAAAAATTAATGATAGAGTGAAAATTATAGATGAAGATTACTTAATAGAAGATATCATTCCAAATGTTACGATGGAAATTGCCACTCAGTCCTTGTATCAGTACATTGAAGACGAGTTGGACATGGAGATTAGTTATTCTAATAAATCTATCACGTTTGAAGCGTTCAGTGATCGAGAATATGAAATTTTTGGAGATATCGTACCACCTTATACTGCAACTGTGCGTGGTATCGTACATTTAAAAGATACAACAAAGTTTCAATACAATATTTCGAAACATTTAGCTACAGAATTTAAATTCAATGATTTTTCTAGACGACATAAATTATAATACGCTGCTATGAATATTGACTATCATGTGAATGGACATAAACACGTAATTGGTGAAGTAGAATGTTATGCTTGCATTCTAAAGTGAGATTATAGTATGATATATCTTGCCGTGCTAGGTGGGGAGGTAGCGGTTCCCTGTACTCGAAATCCGCTTTATGCGAGACTTAACTCCTTTGCTGAGGGTGCGTTTTTGTGAAGTCTGCCCAAAGCACGTAGTGTTTGAAGATTTCGGTCCTATGCAATATGAACCCATGAACCATGTCAGGTCCTGACGGAAGCAGCATTAAGTGGATTATCATATGTGCCGTAGGGTCGCCGAGATTTAGCTGTCGACTTTGGTAACGTTTGTGATACGCATTCGATGCGAAGGTGCACGGTTTTTATTTTATAATTAATGAACGACCATATATGAAGAGTGACTTATCTTTTGATAGCAGTCACTCTTTTTTTGTATTAAACTATAGTCAACACTTAGATGGAATATTGATAGTTGATGTATTATTTTTACGAATAGATAACTGAACTTAAAAATTCTTTACCTATAACATTAAGGGGGGCGTAGCTATGCAAATATATCTAAGTACTTTGACTGAAAATGATTACGACAAAAGTTTGGAAGCTATAGAAACAGCGTTTGCTGAAGTGAAAGAATCCAATCATGACGAGCAAGAGTTAGTTGTAAAGTTAAGAAAAGCTCCAGAATATAATTATGAGTTAGAAGTTGTCGCTAAAAATGATGATGGAGATGTTGTTGGGCATATTATGCTAACAGAAATTAAAATTGTGAATGATACAGATGAATATACGGCTCTAGCATTGGCGCCATTATCAGTATTGCCGAACTATAGAAATAAGGGATTAGGTAAAGCCTTAATACAAGCTGTAGAAGAACGGGCAAAAGCTCAAGACTATACAACGATTATTGTTTTAGGTGATCCGAAATATTATGGGAAATTCGGCTATGAAGAAGCCGAGGATTATAATATTGACTGCCCGTTTGATGTGCCATCTAAATATTTTATGGTTAAATTCTTATGGGATCAACTCCTTGAGCAACCACACGGCAAAGTGATTTATTCGGATGCTTTTAATTGATATTCAAAAAGGAAAGTACAGTGATATAATGGTCACTGAATGCAATGGGAGGTGCGAAGGTGAATTATCAAGCTTTATATAGAATGTTCCGACCTCAGAGCTTTGAAGATGTTGTGGGTCAAGAACATGTAACAAAAACGTTACGTAATGCAATTTCTAAAGAAAAACAATCTCACGCATATATATTTAGTGGTCCTAGAGGTACAGGTAAGACAAGTATTGCAAAAGTATTTGCGAAGGCGATTAATTGCCTCGAACGTTCAGATGGGGAGCCATGTAATGAATGTGCGATATGTAAAGGTATTACACGAGGGACGAATTCTGATGTCATTGAAATTGATGCCGCTAGTAATAATGGTGTTGATGAAATTAGAAATATTAGAGATAAAGTAAAATACGCACCTAGCGAATCAAAATTTAAGGTCTATATTATAGATGAGGTACATATGCTAACGACAGGGGCTTTTAATGCTTTATTAAAAACATTAGAAGAACCTCCGGCACACGCAATATTTATCTTAGCAACAACAGAACCGCATAAAATACCTCCTACAATTATTTCAAGAGCGCAAAGGTTTGATTTTAAGGCGATTAGCCAAGATGAAATCGTTGAAAGATTGAAATTTGTGGCTGATTCTCAAGAAATTGAATATGATACTGCTGCGCTAACATTTATTGCGAAAGCATCTGAAGGTGGTATGCGTGACGCGTTAAGTATCATGGACCAAGCAATTGCTTTTGGTGATGATCATTTAACATTAGAAGATGCTTTGAATGTCACTGGGAGTGTAGATGCAAAAGCATTGAATAAATTGTTTGAAGAAGTTGTTGAAGGCAACGTGAAAAGTGCATTTTCAACATATCATCAGTTTATTTCACAAGGTAAAGAAGTGAATCGACTGATTAATGACATGATTTATTTTGTTAGAGATACGATTATGAACAAAACTTCAAATATAGAATCGGAATTCGATGCATTGATGCATTTTGAACTAGATGTTCTATATAAAATGATAGATATTATTAATGATACACTCGTTTCAATTAGATTTAGTGTGAATCAAAGTGTGCATTTTGAAGTGTTATTAGTGAAATTGGCTGAAATGATCAAAGAGAAGCCGGAAAGTGTTCAAACGGTAGCTACAACTGGAGTTGCAGCGGAACCGAATAATGACGTCTTGTTACAAAGAATGGAACAATTGGAGAGTGAACTCAAATCCCTTAAGGCCAACGGTGTAACTACAGCAACACCGGTGACGCAACAAACCAAACGGCCATCGAATAAAGGTGGACAATCGAAGAATGCCTTTTCTATGCAACAAATTGCCAAAGTTTTAGATAAAGCCAATAAAGATGATATCAAACAATTGAAGGACCATTGGCAAGAAGTTGTAGACCATGCTAAAAGTAATGATATGAAATCATTAGTAAGCTTATTGCAGAATTCTGAGCCTGTAGCTGCCAGTGAAACACATGTATTGATTAAATTAGAAGAGGAAATACATTGCGAGATTGTTAATAAAGACGATGAAAAAAGAGAAAACATTGAAAATGTAGTCTGTAATATTATAAATAAAACTGTAAAGGTTGTCGGTGTGCCTGCAGATCAGTGGATGCGTGTAAGGTCAGAATACCTTCAAAACAGAAAAAACACATCATCAGATGAAGCGAGCAATGATGCAACAGTTAATGATGAGTCCCCTGCAGAAGTGGACATGGTTCAAAAGGCTAAAGACTTATTTGGCGAGAGTACTGTTAATGTAATAGATGATGAGTGATACATGACAATGAATAAAAAGGCATGTATAATGAAACCAAAGAAGCATCAATAATTAATTGAATGAGAAGTTTTAAGGAGGATATATATTATGCGCGGTGGCGGAAATATGCAACAAATGATGAAACAAATGCAAAAAATGCAAAAGAAAATGGGCGAAGAGCAAGAAAAACTTAAAGAAGAAAAAGTACAAGGTACGGCTGGTGGCGGTATGGTCACTGTAACTGTTTCAGGACATAAAGAAGTGTTAGATGTAGAAATTAAAGAAGAAGCGGTAGACCCTGACGACATCGAAATGTTACAAGACTTAGTGATTGCAGCTACTAATGAAGCGATGAATAAAGCTGACGAACTTACACAAGAACGTTTAGGTAAGCATACGCAAGGCTTAAACATTCCTGGAATGTGATTTTATGCATTATCCAGAACCAATCTCAAAACTTATCGACAGTTTCATGAAACTGCCAGGCATTGGGCCGAAGACAGCCCAACGTCTGGCGTTTCATGTATTAGATATGAAAGAAGACGATGTTGTACAATTTGCTAAGGCCTTAGTAGATGTTAAACGTGAACTTACCTATTGTAGCGAATGTGGTCATATCACGGAGCAAGATCCGTGCTATATATGCCAAGATAAACAAAGAGATAGATCTATTATTTGTGTCGTTGAAGATGATAAAGATGTAATCGCAATGGAAAAAATGCGTGAATACAAAGGACTGTATCATGTTCTACATGGTTCTATATCTCCCATGGATGGTATTGGACCAGAAGATATCAATATCCCAAGTCTAATTAGTAGATTAAAAGATGAAGGCATAAAAGAATTGATACTTGCGATGAATCCCAACTTAGAAGGAGAGTCAACGGCGATGTATATTTCTAGATTAGTGAAGCCTATTGGAATTACAGTAACCAGATTAGCACAAGGGCTTTCTGTTGGTGGAGATTTAGAGTATGCAGATGAAGTGACGTTATCCAAAGCGATTATGGGTAGAACCGAAATGTAGCGTAAAGTAACAAGGTATATATGTTGTGATTAAGCTTCCTAATTATAGGGAGCTTTTTTTGTAAATAAAGTTAAAAGAATGAAAAAATTTTAAAGTATGGTTTTGGAGTTAAAAAATCTATTGTCCAGAATAATTAGGGTTAAAAATCGCCTTAAACACGTATTTTGTAAACTGATATACTTATAAAGTATGATTTATAGTGAAGAAGTCGCAGTAACTAGATATAGAAGTGTAAATTTTACCGTTGTTAAAAGGCCAGTAAGCGTGTATAGTATTTACTTGTCGGACGAAACAAATCGACAAACAACAAATAGAAATACAAAACACACTAAAAAAGAATTTTAAAAAACGCTTGACTTTGAAAGCTAAAGCGAGTAAAATTAATTCTTGTGATTGAAGAAATGAACATTGAAAACTGAATTGCAATATGTCAACGTTAATTCCGAACGCAACATTAAATTGTTGGTTCAAAACAAGTGTTAGAGATAACACAAATTAGTATTTTATGAGCTAATCAAACATCATAATTCAT
>NZ_FMPG01000023.1 GCF_900097965.1 Staphylococcus caeli | reverse complement strand
GCTATGGCAATCTTATCTGGTGTGATAAGTTTGCCAGAAGCAAAGATTTTAATACGATCTCGTATGCCGTATTTTTCTAATAGCCCTGTAAGTATTGGTAATGCAGTGAATAATGGTAAACCAACTCCATCTTCTAATTCTTGGAATGTAGCTCCTGTCCCACCTTCGCCACCATCTACAGTAATGAAACTTGGATAGTGTTGTGTAGCAATCATAGTTCGTATGAGCTGCTCAACTTCAGAAACTTTACTGATGACAATTTTAAATCCAACTGGTTTTTGACCTGTTTCTTGCAGTTCAGCAACCCATTGTAATAAAGTTTCTGCACAATTAATATGTTCAAAACGATTAGGAGAATTAATTGTCACCCACGGTTCTACTTTTCTTATCTTGGCAATTTCTTTTGTAACTTTATTTCCTTGCATGTGTCCGCCACGTGTCTTTGCTCCTTGTGCCAATTTGAGTTCAAACGCTTTAACTTGAGTCTTCTCTGCTAAATCGAGAAAAGCTTGTTGATCAAAATGACCTTTCTCGTCACGCACACCAAATAATCCTGGACCAATTTGGAAAATAATATCAACATCACCAGCGAGGTGGTGTGGTGACAAACCACCTTCGCCTGTGTTCATCCAAGTGCCGGCTTGACCTAAACCTTTGGATAATGCAGTGATTGCATGGCTACCTAATGCACCATAACTCATACCTGATTGTCCAACAAGTCGTTTTATCCTAAAAGGGTGTTTCAGATTTGCTCCTAGTACAATTTGGTCAGCTTCAGCTAAATAATAAGGATCAATCTCGGTCTTTTCTCGATGTTCATCTCGATTAAATAGACGCTCATTATCGATTTTATAAACAAAGGTAGATATCATTGGTGATTGTGCAATACGAAGTTCATTTGACTGTAATGGAAACATTGTATTTTGAATATAAAAACCATCTTCGTAATCATGTTGCGTTCCAAAACTGGTCATTCTTGAATTATATTTTCCGGATATAACGATGTTCGTGAAGTCGTTTCTTGAAAAAGGTTTACCTTTTGTATCTGGTAAAAATAGGTATTGTCGTAATTCTGGTCCGATTTTTTCACCAAAATAACGAATACGTGCAAGTACAGGATAATTCCGTAAAACACTATGCTGTGTTTGATGTTTATCTTTGAATAATAATATTGCGCCTATTATGAGCATGCTCATTAAAAATAATACGATAATTACATTTACAATAAATTGCAATATAGTTAATAAAGTCATAAATACGCCCCCCATTCACTTATCATAGTACACCTATATATAACTATTACAATAAAAGTGTATAGATTGATTGTGTGTAACCGACAAATTCAATTTTTTGAAAAGTGTAGTGATAAAATATTTTATAAATAGTATATAAGTTTACATATACGTGATATATTGTCTTATATACAAATAAGGAAGGTGCGACATGACAGAACATTTAAATCATTCAACTGTGAACCATGCACATAGTTCGATATGGCGCAGTAAGCATATAGTAAAAAAAGATTTTTGGTTGATACCTATTTATTTAATCGCAAGTAATGTGATACCAATTATATTATTTGCGCTTGTTTTTGGCATATTTTTTATGTTTGGTTATAACAATAAAAGATTTATAAGTGATGAAAGTATTTTAATTATAGGAAGTGTAATTGCAGAAATCATCATACTATTATCTTTTTATAGCATGCATATTAGAGATCACTTAATACCGCTCGCAATCAAACGTATGAGAGTCGTGCGCAAGTTTATTTTAACCATTATACTTACGTATATTGTTTCGCTAGTTATGATTTCTTTATATGATTGGTTGATACAATTTTTACCGCCATCATTACAATATAGTGAAACACAGAATCAACAACTATTAGAGAAAATGTTCGAAAATAAATTGATGTTACCATTTTTATTTATAGACATCGTTATTTTAACGCCAATCATTGAGGAGTTACTTTTCCGTCATTTAATCATTCATGAATTAGGGAAGAAAATTACATATACCGTCGCAACGATATTGTCCGTCATACTTTTTGCAGGCGCGCATATGTTAAGTGCTTCATCGCCATTTGAGATGGGGAGTTATATTATCATTGCTGCAGGACTAGCATTTGTCTATATTAAAAGTGGCATGAATTTAGCGGTATCAATTTCCTTACATATTTTAAATAATCTTATTTCATTTATAGGTATTGTTTTGACTCAGTAATTGCAAGTAATAGTTTTCGTTTAAAGGGCATCTAAAAGTGTGTATTTAGGGAATACTATTAAATATGTTGAAAATTGGAGGGAGAATTATGTTAGAACTGAAGAATGTATCTTACTCGGTCGATAACCGTGACATTATAAAAAATATCAGTTTGAGCATTGAATCAGGAGATACAATTGCAATAGTTGGACCTTCTGGCAGTGGCAAAAGTACTTTGCTTCGACTCATTAACGATTTAATTAGCCCAACACGCGGTGAAATATATTTTCAAGGTAAGCCCTACGCACAGATTAATCCTGAACAATTACGCATGGATATCAGTTACCTGTTGCAAGAAAGTGATCTATTCGACTTTACGATAGGTGAGAATTTAGCATTTCCTGCAGAAATACGTGGTGATCAGTTTGATCGGAGGAAAGCTAAAAAAATGTTAAAAGCTGTGGGGTTAGGACACTATAATTTTAAAACGAGAGTAGAACATCTATCAGGTGGAGAACGTCAACGTATTACGATTGCACGACAATTAATGTATACGCCTAAAGTTTTATTATTAGATGAAGCTACGAGTGCCTTGGATGTTCATAACAGTGAAAAGATTGAATCACTTATTTTTCGTTTAGCTGACGAAGGTGTAGCTATATTATGGATTACACATAGTAATGATCAAAGTAATAGACATTTTAAAAAGAAAATTAGAATCGTCGATGGTGAAATTGATGAGGAGGCGGAATTATCATGAGTACAACTGCGTTAACGTTAACAGGGTTACTCTTATTGTTTCCTATTATCGTCTCTTATAAAGAAAAATTACATATTATCAAAGATTTACTTATTGCAACGATTCGAGCAGTTGTACAATTAATTATTTTAGGTTATTTATTACATTTTATATTTGGTGTAGATCAAGCATGGTTGCTCATGATTTTTGTATTGATTATAATCGTCAATGCTTCTTGGAATACGATGAGTAGAGCTTCGTCGGTAATGCACCATGTGTTCTGGATATCCTTTGTGTCTATATTTGTAGGTGTAGCGTTACCTTTGGTGGGGGTCATCTTGACAGGAGCGATTCAATTTAAGCCGAATGAAGTGATACCAATTGCAGGTATGCTTGGAAGTAATGGTCTTATTGCCATTAATTTAGCTTATCAAAATCTAGATAGAGAATTTGTGGAAGAAATGAGTCAAATTGAGTCTAAGTTGGCACTTGGTGCAAATCCGAAGTTATCTTCAAAAGAGACAATTCGTACAAGTATCAAAACGGCGATTGTACCTACAATTGACTCTGTTAAAACGTATGGTATTGTGTCGATTCCGGGTATGATGACAGGATTGATTATCGGTGGTGTTGAACCATTAGAAGCAGTTAAATTTCAACTGATGGTTGTATTTATACATACGACTGCGACCATTATGTCCGCTTTAATTGCGACGTACTTAAGCTATAAACAATTCTTTAACCATCGTGACCAATTGATTGGCCGTCATATGAATCAATCAGAATCGTAATTTAAAGATAATTATTTTTTTTGGGTTAGTATCCGAGTTGAGGGTGCTATCCTTTTTTTATAGCGTATTTAAAAGATTTGGTAAATAGAGACGTCAAACCTTTACTATAAACGTGTTGACGTATGGTTTATAATATAATAGTTATATATAAATATACTTTTGTTAAAAAGGAGGCGTGCATCGATGTCAGTTATGAGAATTGCGACCTTTATATTAAGCATCTTTATCGTTGGTATGGTGGAAATGATGGTTGCTGGTATCATGAATCTAATGAGTAATGATTTACATGTTTCTGAAGCAATTATTGGACAATTGGTTACTTTATATGCGATTACTTTCGCCATCGCTGGTCCTATACTAGTGAAACTCACCAATCGTTTTTCACCAAGACCTGTATTACTGGGGGCTTTACTCGTATTTATTATTGGAAATGTCATTATTGCAGCAGCACCTAATTTTTCAATCTTGGTGTTTGGTCGAATAATTTCATCTGCGGCAGCAGCGCTTATAGTCGTGAAAATACTGGCGCTAACAGCCTTATTAACCGCACCACAACATCGTGGAAAAATGATAGGGATTGTTTATTCAGGTTTTAGTGGTGCGAATGTGTTTGGTGTTCCGATTGGTACTATTATTGGAGATTGGGTAGGTTGGAGATACACTTTTCTCTTTATTGTCGGTGTTAGTATTATTGTTGGCATGTTGATGTACTTCTATGTACCGCAACCACAAAATCAAAGTACCGCCATAGAAAATGGTGCGAAAAAACGAAACAATCACTATTCTAAAATACTTAGACCCGCTGAAATTGTAAAATATTTGATGATTACTTTCTTATTATTGGTAGCCAATTCAGTCACTTTTATTTATATTAATCCACTATTATTATCTAGTGGACACGACTTATCGTTTGTGTCCATCATCTTGCTAATTAATGGTGTCGCAGGTGTGATTGGTACATCAATGGGTGGCTACCTTTCTGATAAACTTACGAGTAAACGTTGGCTGACGATTGCTACAATTATATTCATTGGAATGATGATGATATTAAATATATTCTTGCCAGGGGCAGGGCTCATATTTATTGTGATCTTTATCTGGAATATCATGCAATGGAGTACTAATCCAGCAGTGCAAAGTGGAGTTATCGAACATGTTGAAGGTGACACAAGTCAGGTCATGAGTTGGAATATGTCTAGTTTGAATGCTGGTATCGGTATTGGCGGTATTGTCGGTGGTCTTGTTGTTTCGAAAATTGATGTTTTTGCCGTGACCTATGTGAGTGCAGCTATTGCATTCGTTGCATTAATACTAATTATTAGTTTGAAAAACATAGCAAAATATAGAAACGTATCTTCGTAACATAGAAACTATTATTTCATCGATTATGAAGAGTGTATAGTACGAAGAGCCTGGGACATAAATAGATATCTCAGGCTCTTATCAAATTAGGCAGTAGATGACTGAATTAAAAATATAAAGTCTCACTGCTTTAATTTATTAAGTTAGTGAGACTTATGCATGAGCTTCAGCTCAGGTAAACATTTCAACCCTAGTCATCCTTGCCGGGGTGGGACTACGAAATCTTTATTAGAGAAATGGATTTCTATCCCACTTCTTTTTTTAACTTATTAAGAGAATTGTGAAAAATGTTTTGAAATTACAAAATAATAAATTATAGAATAATTACATTCATTCATAGTAGAATAGGTACAAATAATAATTATGAAGGGGTGTTTTACCGTGGTAAATCAACAAGACCATATCAAGGTCAATGCATTTATTGAACGACTCAAACAATGGCAAGATGAGTTTAAAGTTATGCGTGAAATTATCAGAGAGACAGAATTAACTGAAGATTATAAATGGATGCATCCATGTTACACATTAGACAATAAAAATGTAGTAATCATTCAAGACTTTAAACACTATTGTGCATTGTTATTTGAAAAAGGGGCGATTATGGAAGATCCGTACCAATCCCTGATTCAACAAACTAAAAATGTACAAGCTGCAAGACAATTGCGTTTTGAGAGCTTAGAGGAAATAGAACGTCGTCGTGATGAAATTAAGTGGTATGTTGAGGAAGCGATACGTATCGAAAAATCTGGTAAAAAAGTACCGATGAAAAAAACAGAAGACTATGATATGCCTGAGGAGTTGCAAGCAAAATTAGATGCTATGCCTGAGCTTAAAGAAGCATTTTACAATTTAACACCAGGTAGACAAAGACAATATATGTATCATATTGGGCAAGCTAAACGAGCAACAACTAGAGAGAGTCGTGCAGAAAAATATATTGATCATATACTAGATGGAAAAGGCATGGATGATAAATAATAAACGGGTTAAAAATTGAACGTTGATTGTACATGCGTTGACTCAACTATTTAGAAAAAGAAGCATATATCTAATATGAAAATGATAACTGTATGACGCCTTAATTAAAGCGTAAGGGGCAATTTTATTGTTTATCATATATAGTTTACAAGAATAAATCATACGAACGTCGATACTTTTGGACGTCGCTATAGAAAGTAGGTGTATCAATGCCAAGAACTTCCAAACGTATACAGTTATTACAAGCAGCAGCAGCAATTGTTGATGAGCAAGGTAGTGAATATTTAACGTTAGATGCCGTTGCTAATAAAGCAGGGGTTAGTAAAGGTGGTTTACTGTATCATTTTAAAAATAAGTTTGCACTTATTCAAGGGCTCGTAGATCACGCTGATGAATTATATCGCGATAACGTTAATGAACACGTACAAACTGATATGGGCGAACAAGGGAAATGGGCTCGTGCATTCATTGAGGCTACAAGAGCACATCGTGATGAGAATGGAACGATTACTTCAGGTATGCTTGCTGCACAAGGCATAAATAGTCATCTACTATCGCCATTGCAGGACACTTATCAAGAATGGCAGCACAATATAGAAAATGATGGCTTAGACAAAGTAGATGCAACAATCATTAGGCTTGCAGTAGATGGATTGTGGCTTTCTGAAATATTCGGTTTAGATGCAATTGATGAAACTATGCGCGAAAAAGTATTGAATCGATTAACAGAATATACGAAAAATGGAACTAATTAACAATACAACGTTTAATCATAATTGAAATATAAAAGAATGATAAAATGTGATATTCATGCAAAGTGTTGTTATTATAGGAATAACCAACTATATAAAGTTGATTATTCCTATTTTTTATAATTATCTAGGTTGAAAGCAAACCGTCTGGTTGGTACACTAATCGATGTGTTAAAAAACTCTGGTGGAGGTTAATAACTATGAAAAAAATTATGCTAACGGCAGCTTTAACAGGTGCCGGTGAAACGACGGAAAAGAATGCAAATGTACCTGTTACACCCCAAGAAATCGCTGATTCTGCTATAAAATGTGCACGTGCGGGTGCAACAGTCGCACATATTCATGCGAGAGATCCTAAAACGGGTGGCATTAGTCATGATGTCGAATTCTTCAAAGAAGCAGTACGTTTAATTCGAGCAGCAGATGAAGACATTATTATCAACATTACTTCAGGTGGCGGCGGAGATTTTATTCCGAATTTGGAAAATCCGTATGCTGCAGGAGAAGGTTCGGATATGCAAACACCGGAAGAACGTCATGAACCAGTTGGTACACTATTGCCTGAAATGTGTACATTGGACTGCGGTAGTGTAAATATGGGTGACGCAGTGTATTTAAGTCCAGCAGATTGGTTGAGACAACAAGCGCAACTTGTTAAAGAAGCAGGTGTAAAACCTGAGCTAGAGTGCTTTGATAGTGGACATATTTCTTTTGCCAAACAATTAATCAATGAAGGTTTAATTGAAGGAGAACCAATGTTCCAATTTTGTTTAGGTATTCCATGGGGCGCTGAAAATGACGCTGAAACAATTGAATACTTTAAGACGAGATTGCCTGAACATGCGCATTGGTCAGCATTTGGCATTGGAAGAATGCAGTTACCGACAGTGGAAGAAGCAGCGAAACGTGGAGGGAACGTTCGCGTTGGTTTAGAAGATAATTTATACCTTGCTAAAGGTGTAAAAGCGACTAATGAGGAATTGGTAGAAAAAGCAGTAGAAATACTCAAAGGTTTAGATATTGAACCGATGACGCCAGCCGAAGCGCGTGAAAAATATCAACTTAGAGATCCACAAGGAGGATTATAATGAAATTTGCAGTTGTAGGCACAGGCGTTATAGGTAGTGGTTGGATTACAAGAATGTTAGCACACGGGCATGAAGTTATTGCAACTGATCCAAGTGAAGGTGCATATGAAAGAATGCTCAAACAAGTTAAACAAAATTGGCCATATGCTGAGCAATTAGGTTTGGCAGAAGGTGCTTCATTGGATAACTTAACATTCACACCATATTTAGAAGAAGCAGTTAAAGATGCAGATCATATTCAGGAAAATGTTCCGGAAATTGAATCGCTAAAAGATCAAGTATTAACAGAAATCGATTTTTATGCAAAGCCAGATGCTACCATTGGTTCCAGTACATCAGGTATTATGCCATCAGAATTACAACAGAACTTACAACATCCTGAACGTCTATTTGTGGCTCACCCCTTCCATCCGGTATACATTTTACCATTAGTAGAAATTGTAGCAGGAAAAGCAACGCTTGAATCAACATCTGTTAGGGCAGAAGAAATCTATGAAAGTATAGGTATGGACGTTCTACATGTTCGACATGAAATTGAAGGACATGTTGCAGATAGATTAATGGAAGCGCTTTGGAGAGAAGCGCTGCATATTGTCAATGATGGCATTGCAACTACCGAAGAAGTAGATAAAGCATTTACTCATGCGGCAGGTTTGCGTTATGCGCAATTTGGTCCTTTCATGACGTTCCACTTAGCAGGCGGTGAAGGTGGTATGCGTCATATGTTGAAACAGTTTGGACCAGCATTGAAAAAACCATGGACAAAATTAATTGCACCTGAATTAACGCAAGATTTATATGACGACGTTGTTAATGGTTGTGAAGCAGCATCACAAGGCCAAACAATGTCAGAGCTTGATCAAAAACGTAATGAATTCTTAGTTAAGGTAAAACAACTGGCAGAAGAATATTGGCCAGAAGACACACCTTCAATGAAAAAGAAGACACAATTGTAGGGGCTATAATATGACACAACAAGTATATAAATATTCAACAAAGGTGAAAGCAGATTGGGTAGATCATAATGGTCACATGAATGATGCGGAATACAATCGTGTGTTCAGCGATGCAACGGATGCATGGCTTGCTGATTTGGGATTAGATTTACAAACGATTGAGCGATTACAGTACACGGTATTTACGTTGGAAAATCATGTAATGTATTTAAAAGAAATCAAAGAAGGTACAAATATCAATGTTACAGTTGAGCTATTTGATTATGATGCCAAAAGATTGCATGTGTTCATGACACTAACGGATGAAACAGAAGAAAAATGTGCGACTTATGAAGTGATGCTTATGGGCATGAGTACAGCAGTAAACAGACCTGAAGCATTCCCGCACACGATTCAACAATCTATTAATAATTATGCGCGTTTTGCGTCAATTCAAACGCCACCATCTGAGTTAGGACATCATATAGGGATAAAACGTAAATAAATTTTTGAATTGAGTTTGAAACGATTGAATAAAAAGGTTTTTAGAATGGAACGTGAAACTAAGTATTCGGTTATAAATTGTTTATTTTCATTTATTGATGTATCTTGTTATATATAGGGTAACAATTTCAAATCCAAGTATGATACTTGTAATATTTGATTTATTACAGAAACATAAAGTAGGGCTATGTGTGCTCATGTTTTTACTTATTTTAGGATTTGTATGACATCCACAGATAGCCCTATATTAATTTATTAAGAAATATTTGAAACTGAATATGTACATAGAAAGGAATGGATGTATGTTAAGTATTAAAAACTTATCAAAAGTCTATGGTGGCGGAAAAAAAGCCGTAGATAACATATCACTAGATGTAGAAGCTGGTGAATTTATAGCATTTATTGGTACAAGTGGTAGTGGTAAAACGACTGCTTTAAGAATGATAAATAGAATGATAGAAGCAACAGAGGGACAAATTGCGATTAATGGGAAAGATGTGCGCAAAATGAATCCAGTAGAATTGCGTAGAAAAATTGGCTATGTAATCCAGCAAATTGGTTTGATGCCACATATGACCATTAGAGAAAATATCGTATTAGTACCTAAACTGTTGAAATGGTCTCAAGAAAAGAAAGAGAAAAAAGCAAAAGAATTAATCAAATTAGTAGATTTACCTGAAGAATATTTAGATAGATATCCTTCACAGCTTTCAGGTGGACAGCAACAGCGTATTGGTGTAGTACGTGCGTTAGCGGCTGAGCAAGATATCATCTTAATGGATGAACCTTTTGGTGCGTTGGACCCTATTACGAGAGATACATTACAAGACTTAGTCAAAGAGCTACAGCAAAAATTAGGCAAAACATTCATCTTTGTTACACATGATATGGATGAAGCGATTAAATTAGCTGATAAAATTTGTATTATGTCAGAAGGACGAATTGTACAATTCGATACACCAGATAATATTTTACGACATCCTGAAAATGATTTCGTGCGTGACTTTATCGGACAAAATAGATTAATTCAAGATAGACCGAATATGCGTACAGTTAAAGACGCCATGATTAAACCTGTGTCTGTACATGCTGATAGTAGCTTAAATGAAGCGGTTAAAGTTATGCGTGAACGTCGTGTGGATACAATTTTTGTCGTAGGTAATAATAGTAGGTTACTTGGCTACTTAGATATTGAAGATATTAACCAAGACTTACGTGCAAACAAAGAATTAATTGATACAATGCAACGTGATATTTATAGAGTAAGAATAGATAGTAAATTACAAGATTCAGTACGTACCATTTTAAAACGAAATGTAAGAAATGTACCAGTCGTGGATAGCGATGGAGAAACACTTATTGGATTGGTGACAAGAGCAAACTTAGTGGATATCGTGTATGACAGTATTTGGGGCGAAGTTGATGATGAAGAAGGAAACAGCGATTCGCAAGAGGCGATTGTAGAACCTGAAGAAGCGTCTGATCATGTGGGAGCTGATAAATAATGAAACAATTTATAGAGGAATATGGTGGTCAGCTGATTTCTAAGACGGTTGAACATTTCTATATCTCAATGATCGCTTTGCTCATTGCTATCGTGGTAGCAGTCCCGTTAGGTATTTTACTATCCAAAATGAAAAGAACATCTAATATAGTTCTAACAATTGCAGGCGTATTACAGACGATTCCAACCTTAGCGGTATTAGCGGTAATGATTCCTATATTTGGTGTAGGTAAGGTGCCGGCGATTGTAGCTTTATTTATCTATGTCATCTTACCGATATTAAATAATACGGTCTTAGGTGTTAAAAATATAGATAGCAATATTAAAGAAGCAGCTACAAGTATGGGTATGACACGCTTTCAATTAATGAAAGATGTGGAATTACCATTAGCATTGCCATTGATACTAGGTGGTATACGCTTATCATCCGTTTACGTTATCAGTTGGGCAACACTTGCGAGTTATGTTGGCGCAGGTGGTTTAGGTGACTTTGTATTTAACGGATTGAACTTATATGACCCATTAATGATTGTTAGTGCAGCTGTCCTAGTTACTGCTTTAGCACTGATTGTAGATGTAGTATTATCATTAGTTGAAAAATGGGCAGTACCTAAAGGGTTAAAAGTATCCAGATAATTTAAGGAGGACATTATGAAAAGAATAAAACAATATTGTATCGTTCTTGTACTGTGTCTAACAGTGTTATCTGGATGTAGTTTACCAGGTTTAGGTGGAAATAGTTCAGGTAATGAAGTTAAAATTACAGCACTTGCAACGAGTGAATCACAAATTATGTCTCATATGTTGAGGCTACTTATAGAACATGACACAAATGGTAAAGTGAAGCCAACGTTAATCAATAACTTAGGATCGAGTACGATTCAACATAATGCATTGGTTAATGGAGATGCGAATCTTTCAGGCGCACGTTATAACGGTACAGACTTAACGGGTGCATTACAAGAAGATCCAATTAAAGATCCTAAAAAGGCTATGAAAGCGACTCAAGATGGTTTCCAAAAGAAATTTGATCAAACTTTCTTTGATTCATATGGCTTTGCCAACACATATGCATTTATGGTGACTAAAGAAACTGCTAAAAAATATAACTTAAATACAGTTTCTGACTTAAAAGCACATAGTGATGAATTGAAATTAGGTGTCGATAGCTCATGGTTAAATCGTCAAGGTGATGGTTACCCAGGTTTCACGAAGGAATATGGCTTTAAATTTAATACAGTCAGACCGATGCAAATTGGTCTTGTATATGATGCGTTACATTCTAAAAATTTAGATGTAGCAGTTGGTTATTCAACAGATGGTCGTATTGCTGCTTATGATTTGAAGGTGTTGAAGGATGATAAACATTTCTTCCCACCATATGATGCTAGTACGGTTGCAACAAATGATTTATTGAAAAAACACCCAGAATTAAAATCGACTATAGAAAAATTGCATAATAAAGTTTCAACCAAAGAAATGCAGAAACTTAATTATCAAGCAGATGGCGAAGGGCAAGAACCAGCAATCGTCGCTGAAAATTTCTTGAAAGAACACAATTATTTTGAAAATGATAAGAAAGGTGGTCACAAGTAATGGAAGGTAATTTATTACAACAATTAATTGAATATTATTCAGTAAACTTTGGCTACCTATGGGATTTGTTCATTAAACATTTACTAATGTCTGTATATGGCGTATTATTTGCAGCGATTGTTGGTATTCCATTAGGCATCGTCATTGCTAGATATAAAAAACTATCATGGACAATTATTACAATTGCTAATATTATCCAAACCGTACCAGTCATTGCGATGTTAGCAATCTTAATGCTAGTTATGGGATTAGGTCCTACAACCGTTGTCGTAACAGTATTTTTATATGCACTCTTACCAATTATCAAAAATACGTTCACAGGTATAGTGAGCGTTGATGAAAATATTAAAGATGCAGGTAAAGGCATGGGTATGACTCGAAACCAAGTGTTACGCATGATTGAATTGCCATTATCACTTTCAGTTATATTAGGTGGTCTTAGAATTGCACTAGTTGTGGCGATAGGTGTTGTAGCAGTTGGATCATTTATTGGTGCGCCAACATTAGGTGATATTGTCATCCGTGGTACGAATGCAACAGATGGTACAACATTTATTTTAGCGGGTGCGATACCAATCGCATTAATTGCGATTTTAATAGATGTATTTTTAAGATTTTTAGAAAAACGATTAGATCCATCTAATAGAACAAATAAAACGAAAAAACATAAAGCTCAAACTATGAATTAATTAAGGTTGTGATTAACTTTGGCAATGTTAACAATAAATTATAATTCGAAAACGATTGGGATGCATCATCAATTTTTAGCAATTTTACCTGAAGATCCTAGTTACTTCGATGTATCTGTTAAACCAAAACCATTAAAAACATTATTGCTGTTACATGGTTTATCAAGCGATGAGACATCCTATATGCGATATACAAGCATAGAACGATACGCAAATGAACATCAACTGGCGGTAATTATGCCGAACGCAGATCATAGTGCATATACCAATATGGCTTATGGTCATAAATATTATGATTATATACTTGAAGTTTTTGATTATGCACATCAAATTTTGCCATTATCTCATAAAAGAGAAGATAATTTTATAGCAGGTCATTCTATGGGAGGCTACGGTACAATCAAATATGCACTCCTAGAAGGCGAACGTTTTGCCAAAGCATGTCCATTGTCCGCTGCCTTTAATGCACAGACATTAATGACATATGATTGGCATGATTTTTCAGGTGTAGCGATTGCAGGTGAGGATGCACAGGTTACAGGTACTGTGCTAGATCCTTATTACTTAGTGGATGAAGCAGTGGCGCAACATAAAACAATCCCAGAGTTACTCATTATGTGTGGAACTGAAGATGAATTATATAAAGATAATCAGGAATTTGTGCAATATTTAAAAGCACAAGCAATACCACATATATTTGAAGATGGACCAGGCGAACATGATTATGCTTATTGGGATCAAGCAATTCATCGTGCGATTAAATGGTTTGTCGCAGCGACATAATATGAAAAATCCTTGAATCATTGAGTATATAGTATGTAAAAATGAAAATTGGACTGGTGAGCTGTATTGCTCATCAGTCCAATTTTTTTGAATGTTTTATATTGGCTGTACACTTTTAACGGTTGGTGAGTAAAATCATCAATCGTTTTTTTTATGTTTGAATACAAAAAAAGCACAAATATCTCTATAATTATAAGCGACGAAACCATAATTAAGGAGAGATATCTGTGCCGTATACTTATAATAAAACAAATTA
>NZ_FMPG01000031.1 GCF_900097965.1 Staphylococcus caeli | reverse complement strand
ACTTGTCTACCTCTATGACTTCTCCACTTTCTTCGTCTATGAGCCTCTGAGAGCCTTTATAGACTGTTCCATATCTTTCTTTCATCTTTTTCTCACTCCTTATTTTAAACTATTCTAACTATATCATAACTGTTCTAAAAAAAAAAGAACATTTGTTAAAAGAAATTAGAACAAAATGAGTGAAAAATTAGAACAAACAAATTCCTTATAAACCTTATCATCTCAACCTATATTAAGATTTTACCTAGTTGAATCTTCTTTTCTATATAAAGCGTCGGAGCATATCAGGGGGTTATCTAACGTAAATGCTACCCTTCGGCTCGCTTTCGCTCGGCATTGACGTCAGATACTGCACCCCCTGAACCCCCATGCTCCAACAGCAAAAAGGAAACTTTTTGCTGCTTTTCCGACGCTTATTCGCTTCGCTCATATTTATATAGAAAAGAAGTGAATGCGCAAAAGACATAATCGATTCACAAAAAATAGGTACACGAAAAACAAGTTAAGGGATGCAGTTTATGCATCCCTTAACTTACTTATTAAATAATTTATAGCTATTGAAAAGAGATAAGAATTGTTCAAAGCTAATATTGTTTAAATCGTCAATTCCTGCATGTTTTAAGGAATTGTTAAATTGATTTTTTGTAAATATTTTCTTGTATTCTTTGTTAACCCATTTCATAACGAAATAATTATACTTCTGTTTATCTTTGTGTGATATTCTTGATTTTTTTCTATTTAATCTGATAAGTGAGCTATTCACTTTAGGTTTAGGATGAAAATATTCTCTTGGAACCATACTTAATATAGAAATATCAACTTCTGCCATTAAAAATAATGCCAATGAGCGTTTTGTATTTAATAATCTTTTAGCAAACCCGTATTCCACGATTAAATAAATCTCATCAGCTATACTATCAAAAACAATTTTGCGTATTATATCCGTACTTATGTTATAAGGTATATTACCAAATATTTTATAGGATTGGTTTTTAGGAAATTTAAACTGCAATATATCCTTGTTTAAAACTTGGAAATTATCGTGATCAACAAGTTTATTTTCTGTAGTTTTGCATAATTTATGGTCTATTTCAATGGCAGTTACGAAATTACACCTCTGTACTAATTCAAGGGTAAAATGCCCTTTTCCTGAGCCGATTTCAAAGATATTATCATGTTCATTTAATCTTATATTTGTCATTATTTTATCTATATTATGTTTTGAAGTAATAAAGTTTTGACTGTGTTTTATATTTTTCTCGTTCATTATAACCTTCTTTAATTTGGTTATAATGAATTTTGCTTATTAACGATTCATTATAACCACTTATTTTTTCCTCCTTATAAAATTAGTATAATTATAGCACGAGCTCTGATAAATATGAACATGATGAGTGATCGTTAAATTTATACTGCAATCTGATGCGATTATTGAATAAAAGATATGAGAGATTTATCTAGTTTCTTTTTTTACAAGAAAAAAGAAAGTTCTTAAAGGTTTTATACTTTTGGTCGTAGAGCACACGGTTTAACGACTTAATTACGAAGTAAATAAGTCTAGTGTGTTAGACTTTAATGTTTTTTTAAGGTATTAGTGCATTTAAGCGTCAGAGCATGGCTTTATGCCGAGAAAACTATTGGTTGGAATGGCGTGTGTGTTAGCCAAAGCTTTGGCGAGTTGGTTGGGGGTTTCATGGGATTAATCCCATGAAAGTACCAACTCAACAACACACTAACGCCTGTTGGTTCCAACCAATAGGAAATTGGAATAAGCAATTAGTATAATGAGAGTATAATGTTGGTATAACGTTAGTATAATGATGCTTTTTTTCATTATATTTTTTATGTACTTTAAACCTGCACGCTTATGTGAATTAGAAAAAGCTTAATCGCATTTCATAGATTGACCTCCCAATAACTACGTGGTGTTATTGGGAGGTCAATCTATTTCATTTGCGTTAAGCTTTTGATCTACATTAAGCGTGCAGGTTTTTTGTCTATTTGTAGACGATTTTATGTTATACTAGTCCTTGAAAGAATAATAATCAGATAATGCATTTTCTTGTTTTTCATTTGCCTCTTGCTCAAAGTTCCCAAATTCGAGTAAGAGGTATTTTTGTTTTTGGTCGTCGCCTCTCATTAGTAGTTCAGGGTTTAACATTAATACTCCAGTTTTTCTTTTTATAATATTTCCTTCTTCTAAGATTTTAAGTGTTGTTATTACTGTTTGTAGACTTGTTCCTGTAGCTTTTGCTATTTCTCTTGTTGTAGCTATCATTGTATTGTTACTTAAGTGGACATTATCTAGGATATAGTTAACGATTTTAAGTTTTTTTCCGCCAATCATATCTAACATACTTATTAATTGCACTATATATGCCTTTACGAAGTTACCAGACGTTTGTTTACGGTATAACTTGTCTACCTCTATGACTTCTCCACTTTCTTCGTCTATGAGCCTCTGAGAGCCTTTATAGACTGTTCCATATCTTTCTTTCATCTTTTTCTCACTCCTTATTTTAAACTATTCTAACTATATCATAACTGTTCTAAAAAAAAA
>NZ_FMPG01000024.1 GCF_900097965.1 Staphylococcus caeli | reverse complement strand
GTTTTGTCTAGCTTACCGAAAGCCAGACTCAGCAAGAATAAAATTTTTATTGTCTTTCGGTTTTCTAGTGTAACGGACAAAACCACTCAAAATAAAAAAGATACAAGAGAGGTCTCTCGTATCTTTTATTCAGCAATCGCGCCCGATTGCTGAACAGATTAATAATAGATTTTAGCTTTTTATTTGTTGAAAAAAGCTAATCAAATTGTTGTCGGGATCAATTACTGCAAAGTCTCGTTCATCCCACCACTGATCTTTTAATGATGTATTGGGGTGCAAAATGCCCAAAGGCTTAATATGTTGATATAATTCATCAATTCCCTCTACTTCAATGCGGCAACTAGCAGTACCAGCAATAAACGACTCCGCACCTGTACAAACCGGTGAATCATTACTACGAGAGCGCCAGCCTTCATCACTTGCCTCCCATAGATGAATCCGAACCTCATTACACATTAGAACTGCGAATCCATCTTCATGGTGAACCAAAGTGAAACCTAGTTTATCGCAATAAAAACCTATACTCTTTTTAATATCCCCGACTGGCAATGCCGGGATAGACTGTAACATTCTCACGCATAAAATCCCCTTTCATTTTCTAATGTAAATCTATTACCTTATTATTAATTCAATTCGCTCATAATTAATCCTTTTTCTTATTACGCAAAATGGCCCGATTTAAGCACACCCTTTATTCCGTTAATGCGCCATGACAGCCATGATAATTACTAATACTAGGAGAAGTTAATAAATACGTAACCAACATGATTAACAATTATTAGAGGTCATCGTTCAAAATGGTATGCGTTTTGACACATCCACTATATATCCGTGTCGTTCTGTCCACTCCTGAATCCCATTCCAGAAATTCTCTAGCGATTCCAGAAGTTTCTCAGAGTCGGAAAGTTGACCAGACATTACGAACTGGCACAGATGGTCATAACCTGAAGGAAGATCTGATTGCTTAACTGCTTCAGTTAAGACCGAAGCGCTCGTCGTATAACAGATGCGATGATGCAGACCAATCAACATGGCACCTGCCATTGCTACCTGTACAGTCAAGGATGGTAGAAATGTTGTCGGTCCTTGCACACGAATATTACGCCATTTGCCTGCATATTCAAACAGCTCTTCTACGATAAGGGCACAAATCGCATCGTGGAACGTTTGGGCTTCTACCGATTTAGCAGTTTGATACACTTTCTCTAAGTATCCACCTGAATCATAAATCGGCAAAATAGAGAAAAATTGACCATGTGTAAGCGGCCAATCTGATTCCACCTGAGATGCATAATCTAGTAGAATCTCTTCGCTATCAAAATTCACTTCCACCTTCCACTCACCGGTTGTCCATTCATGGCTGAACTCTGCTTCCTCTGTTGACATGACACACATCATCTCAATATCCGAATAGGGCCCATCAGTCTGACGACCAAGAGAGCCATAAACACCAATAGCCTTAACATCATCCCCATATTTATCCAATATTCGTTCCTTAATTTCATGAACAATCTTCATTCTTTCTTCTCTAGTCATTATTATTGGTCCATTCACTATTCTCATTCCCTTTTCAGATAATTTTAGATTTGCTTTTCTAAATAAGAATATTTGGAGAGCACCGTTCTTATTCAGCTATTAATAACTCGTCTTCCTAAGCATCCTTCAATCCTTTTAATAACAATTATAGCATCTAATCTTCAACAAACTGGCCCGTTTGTTGAACTACTCTTTAATAAAATAATTTTTCCGTTCCCAATTCCACATTGCAATAATAGAAAATCCATCTTCATCGGCTTTTTCGTCATCATCTGTATGAATCAAATCGCCTTCTTCTGTGTCATCAAGGTTTAATTTTTTATGTATTTCTTTTAACAAACCACCATAGGAGATTAACCTTTTACGGTGTAAACCTTCCTCCAAATCAGACAAACGTTTCAAATTCTTTTCTTCATCATCGGTCATAAAATCCGTATCCTTTACAGGATATTTTGCAGTTTCGTCAATTGCCGATTGTATATCCGATTTATATTTATTTTTCGGTCGAATCATTTGGACTTTAACGTTTGGATCATAATCTAATTTCATAGCTCTTTTCCAAAATTGAATCCATTGCTTTTGATTCACATAGTTTTCAGTGTTATAAAAATAAGTGCTTTCTACACAAACCAACACATGCATGTGTTGGTTATAAGAATTATCTATATTATTTACAGTTACTTCTGTCGCTCGCATAAAACCAACTAAGTTTTTATTAATTTTCTTATATTTCATCATACGATTAAAACCTTTTGACATATCCGATAAACTTTTATTTAATTCAGTACCATCATAAACATTTCTAACGGTCAACGTAAGGAAAAGCCAACGAACTGTTGGTTTTTGTTTGATAACTTCTGCAACAACCTTTTGTGACTGAATACCATGCTTCATTGCTCTCCTCCAGTTGCACATTGGACATAATCGAGATTTACAAAACCACACACGATATAACGTTTTTTCTCCCGTTTCATAACTCACTTTATATTCAAGTACCTCTGCACAATCTTTTACACGTTCAGCCTTTTTAAATTCAAGAATATGCAAGAGTTCAAAATAATCTACATTTGCCATTTTCTTTTCTCGCCAAGGTCTTATTTTTCCACTTTTTGTTTTGTCGATTAGTACACTTGATTTTTCATCTGAATTAATGCTATTATTATTGCACATAATTAATACAGAAACCCCCTATGTAAATTTGTTTTTGTGTGGTAACTTAAACAATAACATAGGGTATTTTTCTGTGCAAGGATTTTTAAAGGTTCATTAACCTTATAAAGCCAATCACACCAACACTTTAAACGCGATGTAAACTATAAAAATAAAAACTTGTTGTTTCTATATGTATCAAGATAAGAAAGAACAAGTTCAAAACCATCAAAAAAAGACACCTTTTCAGGTGCTTTTTTTATTTTATAAACTCATTCCCTGATCTCGACTTCGTTCTTTTTTTACCTCTCGGTTATGAGTTAGTTCAAATTCGTTCTTTTTAGGTTCTAAATCGTGTTTTTCTTGGAATTGTGCTGTTTTATCCTTTACCTTGTCTACAAACCCCTTAAAAACGTTTTTAAAGGCTTTTAAGCCGTCTGTACGTTCCTTAAGGAATTCCTTAGTGCTTTCATAGATTAAACTCACATCACGCTTTAAATCGCTTATTTTAGACTTTAAAGACTTGTTTTCTTCAAGCAACTCATTATAATCATTTACATTTTCATTAAATCGCTCTACAAGACCACTATATTTTTCTTTAACTTGCCCATGTTCTTTACTTAATTTTTTATATTCTCTCGCCATATCAGTACTCATGAGATTTCTAACATGCTGTTTTAACCTATCGTTATCTCTCGCAGCAGTCACTAAGTTTTTATAATCACGCTCCGATATAACAACATTTTTGGTTGGTTTCTTTTCTGTTTTCATTATTTCTTTTCCCAAACCAAACATGGACTTTTCACCCGTTGGCACTTCAACACTTTTCATGTGTCGTTTCGCTGGTACTTCTAAATCTGATTTAACTTTATCGCTATAAGCAGTCCATTCATCTTTTTTAACTGCTAAATTTTTTTCTAGAAAATCAATCTCTTTTTCCAAAGTTTGTTTTTTAAATTTAGCTGTCTCAATATGTTTACGGTCAGAGCCACGTTCACCACGCTTCAACTCAAAACCCTGTTTTTTCATATGCTCGGGGAATTTATCTTGTAGCCATAACAGTTCTTGACGATTAAACACATTTTTTCCTTGCAGTTTTCCATCACGCATAGGCACAACACCTAAATGCATGTGAGGGGTTTGCTCATCATTATGAACTGTTGCATAAGCAATATTTTGCTTGCCATATCGTTCGGAAAATAATTTATAACTTTCCTCAAAAAATCGTTTTTGTTCTCCTGGATCCAGTTGCTCAAAAAAATCTCGGTCAGATGTTACTAGCAACTCATTTACAAGAACAGCATCTTTCCTCGTTTTTCTTGTACCTGTTTTTTGTGATTCAATAATTTCTTTGACACGTTCGTTGTAATCAATATTTTTATCATTTTTCAAATCATAATTTTCACGTGTTCGCTCATGGTCAATATCATCATTCGTTCTACTTTTTCGCTCTCTTTGATTATGAAATTGCATGCCTTTTAGTCCAGCTGATTTCACTTTTTGCATTCTACAAACTGCATAACTCATATGTAAATCGCTCCTTTTTAGGTGGCACAAATGTGAGGCATTTTCGCTCTTTCCGGCAACCACTTCCAAGTAAAGTATAATAACACACTATACTTTATATTCATAAAGTGTGTGCTCTGCGAGGCTGTCGGCAGTGCCGACCAAAACCATAAAACCTTTAAGACCTTTCTTTTTTTTACGAGAAAAAAGAAACAAAAAAACCTGCCCTCTGCCACCTCAGCAAAGGGGGGTTTTGCTCTCGTGCTCGTTTAAAAATCAGCAAGGGACAGGTAGTATTTTTTGAGAAGATCACTCAAAAAATCTCCACCTTTAAACCCTTGCCAATTTTTATTTTGTCCGTTTTGTCTAGCTTACCGAAAGCCAGACTCAGCAAGAATAAAATTTTTATTGTCTTTCGGTTTTCTAGTGTAACGGACAAAACCACTCAAAATAAAAAAGATACAAGAGAGGTCTCTCGTATCTTTTATTCAGCAATCGCGCCCGTTAATGGAATAACTATAAATAAGTTCTTAACCCTAAAATCACTTATTTATTATTAAACTAACGCACCCTATAGTGCAATAAGGAATGTTCCTCTTCTTTCATAAGTATTTTTTATGTTAATTTACTTTAATTTCTTCTTCTAAAAACTCTTCTAAATTTGGAGATTGATTATATTTAATTGCAGCTTGTTTATCCTTCTTAATAATGGCCTTTGTTAGATCAATATGATTTATGCTTGCAATGGCAACAGCGTAATGGATAACATCAACAAGCTCTTTTTCTAAAGAAGCATTCCCCGTGTTTGCCTTTCGCCCTTCTAACTGGTTTAGTACCTCTGCTACCTCGCCAATTTCTTCTACTAGTTTCATAAACAAAGCAGATGAAGTGCGTCCTTCTTTGTATTTTAGTGCTAGGTAGCTCTGTAACTCATAAAATGTTAATTGCTTCGGATTTTCTTTGTCATTTCCCATTTTAACACCCCTATTAATTTAACCATCATCCCTAACAAAGCTGTCATTATTTGAACTCTTCTGCCCCGTTAGTTAAATAACGAATTGATTATCTTTCACTAACGCACCCTATTGTTTAATACTTTTGTTTTATCATAAATCGTACTGACGTTTCTCTTTGTTAAAGAAGTAGTAATAACTAATTTCAAATATTAAAAATCCTACAACCAGACTTGCCCAAAAAGGATACGGCGATTCAATTAAAAAAGTAACTAAAAATGTTAAGATAAACGCTACTAAACCAACAATTAGGGAAAATTTTAGACGTGTTCTTTTCAATTTATACACCCCTTTTCTCTTCTATGGTCGGGACTAAATTTAAAAATACAGATTCAAAATTGTACTCTATATTAATACGATTGACTTAAACAAAATGTTTCAAACTTTCTTCCACTAAACTGCCCCGTTAGTTCAAGAAGCTTTTCGCTCATAAATATGAAAATAATATGTATAAGGATTTTTTTCATTTGTTATTCCTTGTGTAACAGATACTTCGTTCCACTCTTCATAATTCACTTCTGGAAAGAATGTATCTCCTTCAAATTCGTAATGAATTTTTGTAATGTACATTTTCTCAACATATGGTAGAAACAAATTATAAATTTGTTCTCCCCCGAAAATGAAAATTTCCTCTTCGCTATTACATAACTCAAAAACATCTTCTATTGAATGGACGATTTCACAACCATTAAAGCTGAACCCCTTATCTCTTGTCAGAATAATATTCCTTCTTCCAGGTAATGCTCTTCCGATTGATTCAAGATTCTTCCTTCCTAATATAATTGGATATCCCTTTGTAGTATTTTTAACATACTCCCAATCCTCTGGGATTCTCCAAGGTATGTCATTCTCTTTACCTATTACCCTGTTCTTATCCATCGCAGCAATTAAAGAAACTTTCATATATCACACAGCCTTCCTTAACTATTTTACCGTTTAAATTCCTATTCCTTGTTAAGCTATCCTGCCCCGTTAGTTTAAGTGTAATCCTTCACAATCTCAATTGCATTATAAATATACGTAAATATATGTGTTTACTTTCCTCAACAATATGGCCCGATTGCAGAACGGACGCAGATCGCTTCTCACACAATCGCGCCCTTTAATGGAACAAAAAGATTTGAATTCCTGTTATAAAAAAAGGATCAATTTTGAACTCTCTCCCAAAGTTGATCCCTTAACGATTTAGAAATCCCTTTGAGAATGTTTATATACATTCAAGGTAACCAGCCAACTAATGACAATGATTCCTGAAAAAAGTAATAACAAATTACTATACAGATAAGTTGACTGATCAACTTCCATAGGTAACAACCTTTGATCAAGTAAGGGTATGGATAATAAACCACCTACAATTGCAATACCTGTTCCCTCTGATAAAAAGCTGGTAAAGTTAAGCAAACTCATTCCAGCACCAGCTTCCTGCTGTTTCAAGCTACTTGAAACAATTGTTGATATAACTGTTTTGGTGAACGAAAGCCCACCTAAAACAAATACGATTATAATTGTCATGAACCATGATGTTGTTTCTAAAAGAAAGGAAGCAGTTAAAAAGCTAACAGAAAGAAATGTAACTCCGATGTTTAACACGTATAAAGGACCTCTTCTATCAACAAGTATCCCACCAATGTAGCCGAAAATAATGACACTCATTGTTCCAGGGAAAATAATTACACTTCCGATTTCGGCAGTACTTAGCTGGTGAACATCTTTCATCATATAAGGAACCATAGAGACAAACCCTGCTACTGTTCCAAATATAATTCCCCCACAAAGAACTCCAATCATAAAAGGTATATTTTTCCCTAATCCGGGATCAACAAAAGGATCTGTTACTTTCCTGATATGTTTTACAAATATCAGGAATGACAGCACGCTAACGATAAGAAAAGAAATGCTATATGATGTTGTAAACAACATAAAAAATACAATGCCTACAGACATTAGTATAATTCCTTTGATATCAAAATGACCTTTTATCCTTACTTCTTTCTTTAATAATTTCATAAGAAACGGAACAGTGATAATTGTTATCATAGGAATGAGTAGAAGATAGGACCAATGAATATAATGGGCTATCATTCCACCAATCGCTGGACCGACTCCTTCTCCCATGGCTACTATCGATCCAATAAGACCAAATGCTTTACCCCTATTTTCCTTTGGAATATAGCGCGCAACTACAACCATTACGAGTGCTGGAAATGCAGCTGCACCAGCCCCTTGAATAAAACGAGCCATAATAAGTAAGGAAAAGAAAGAATGGCCAACAAACCCAATTACCGACCCGAAACAATTTATTATAATTCCAAATAGGAGTAACCTTTTGATGCCTAATTGATCAGATAGCTTTCCATATACAGCTGTTCCAATGGAAAAGGTTAACATAAAGGCTGTGTTCACCCAGTTTGTACTCGCAGGTGGTTTATTAAAATCATTTGCAATATCAGGTAATGAGACGTTCAAAACCATTTCATTTAATACGCTAAAAAAAGATAAAATGCAAAGCCAAATTAAAATTTGGTTGTGTCGTAAATTCGATTGTGAATAGGATGTATTCACATTTCACCCTCCAATAATGAGGGCAGACGTAGTTTATAGGGTTAATGATACGCTTCCCTCTTTTAATTGAACCCTGTTACATTCATTACACTTCATAATTAATTCCTCCTAAACTTGATTAAAACATTTTACCACATATAAACTAAGTTTTAAATTCAGTATTTCATCACTTATACAACAATATGGCCCGTTTGTTGAACTACTCTTTAATAAAATAATTTTTCCGTTCCCAATTCCACATTGCAATAATAGAAAATCCATCTTCATCGGCTTTTTCGTCATCATCTGTATGAATCAAATCGCCTTCTTCTGTGTCATCAAGGTTTAATT
>NZ_FMPG01000025.1 GCF_900097965.1 Staphylococcus caeli | reverse complement strand
CAAAGTTCAAAACCCAGCAACCAAAAATATGGTTGCTATATGTTCATTTAATTTTATGATCTACTCGTTTAAACTCGTAGAATAAAATTAAATTCTCAAAGTTCAAAATCATCTTCGCTTATCCTCTGAATGTCTAAGCGAACGTACAACATTTGTAAACAATATAGTGTTATCACAAGCAACTTTAAATAAATTATAGTCATTCATTCTAAGTATGTTTAACAAATCTATATATTCTGTAATTCCATTATCGTTAATTATATCCATTATCTTTCCAATAGCCTCATACTTTTCTTCTTTTGTTAATGACACATAAGAAGATATATCAAAACCATTATATAATTTTATATCTTTTTCATCATATTGATATTTTTCAGGATTATCCATGTGAGTGAAATATCTATATGCACCACGCACACTTTCTAGTTTAACAGGTTGAGGTGCATTTACTTTTTCAGCTATTTTCATTGCTGCATTTTGAGTAACTGGTCCGTCCCATATTAAGATTACATGCCAATGCGGTTTTTTAATTTCTCCATCCGGATTTGTATCTTTATCATGCAAAGGAGAAACTGCAAATTGCATAAAAGTTTCCTCTAATAATTCTTGCCAATTTTCGGGGGCTGATTCTGGGTAAACAACCATACCCCACGTTCTTGATTTAGTGTATTTAGCCATGGTATTATATTGGTGATTAACAAAACATGTCAGGTCATGACATCATCGCAAAAAGAATCTTGTTGGGGCAAGGTTCTTTTTTTTATCCTAAATCACCATACTCCTTTCTTAAATATTTAGTGATTAACGTTTCAATCTGACTAGACTTATTTATTTTATATTTTTTATTCACTTTTTCTAATTCCTCAATTAGCTCTGGTGGCAATGTAATATTTAATCTTTTTCTCTCTTTTTTATTCTCCAATATCAAAAAACACCTCCAAAATTGCTTATGTGTTCAATATACATATCTATGCGCATAAAGTCAATAATATACTCATGGTTTTTCACAATGCACAATGCACTCCTAGGGGGGTCGTAGTACCCCCCTAGGAAAAACACCCAAAATACGTGATAATAAAAACGAAAATTTTACAAAAAATATCATAAGTAATATACTGAAGTTAACAAACAAACAGATAAATCATTGTATGTGAAAACCCCAGCATGCCGACCAAAGCATATGCTGGGGTTTCTTTTTATCATTTACGTTCTTTAGTCATTAAATAAAGAACATATCCAACAGTAATTGGACAAATGATATTCTTTAGTACAAATACAAACAAACAAACAATCACTGTATGTGACACCTCCTTTCTAGCACAGGAAGTGCTTTCACAGTATAATATAACAAAACCTCTTTGTTAAACTCTTTTTCATATGTTATAACTTATTAATACATATCGAAGACTTGGCTCTAAATATTCGGTGCAAAGTAAAAAAATCATGAATATTCTAAGACATTTATGGACGGTTGATGTCTATACTAACTAGGAAAAAGCCTATCTGTCGTTTGGCGTTAGTGCGCAAACGTAATAAAAAAATGCACTATAAATCTCAGTTAGTGGGGTCGATATGTAAAAAGCGTTGAGTTCTAAAACTCAGCGCTTTTTTTCAATTCTTCTTTTATTCTTTCTTCAGCCTCAGGTTGTAATATATATGGCATGCTTGGATTAAACGGATCAGTTCGCCAATTATTAACAGCCGGCGTAATCAAACCAAATTGTTGTAATAACTTAACTTTTTGATTTAAATAAGGCAACTCACGCGCTTGAGGATGACTATTATATAACACTATTAATATTTTCCAAGCCTCTTCATCTTCAAATAATTTATCTTTATTTTTTCTTAAATTTTCTCCAAACTTTTTATCATCTCTCTTTTTTATTACTATCGCTCCAGTTTGAACAATCAAAAAGAAAAATGAAGCAATTAAAATTATGAAAATGACAAAACTATAATTAAACAAAAACCAAGTAATATGCAATCTATCCAAAATTACTTTAGGCAAAAAATTCATTAAAGTTAAAATTAAACTAATTAAAAAGAAAGCAATTAATATAGTAAAATTTATTGGCTTCGATAAAAACTCTAATATTTTAGCTATTCCATTCATCAACATTATCCCCCATGTACAATATCTAAGTAGCTATACTTAATATTATTTTTCATCTTTTAGTTTATTAAATATTTTTTCAGATCTAGCATTAATTTCTATAATACGACCCATTATAGTTTCGTCATCATATCTATATTCCATTAAATAACAATCTTCTTTTTTGCCCTCGTGTAATTCATGTTCTGGCAAATCTTCAATAATTCTAAAACCAGATTTTTGGTATGCCCTTATTGCTCTTGGATTATTTTTATGAGGGTCTAAAATAACTGCATTAGCATTTCTTTCTTTTTTCAAAAATTCAAAAATCAATTTAATATATCTTGTACCAATTCCTTTACTCCAATAATTTGGCTCTCCTATAAATTGATCCATACCATAGACTATCTCATCAGTTTTTGGATAATGATAATCAGTATATAACTCATCATACATTTTATATATTTGTCCATATCCAATAGGAACATTGTTATATTCAATAATTACTCTAAAAACTTCATCTTCCCAAGGCTCTGTATAATGTTTTTTTAATGATTCTAATGTATATTTTTTATCTCTACCACCATAAAATTCTAATACTCTTTCATCAGTTAACCATTTTAACATCAAAGGAAAATCATCATCTATTAAAGTTCTTATACATATTTCATTTTCAACTATATTCATTTATTTATCACCTTTTTCATAATCATATACATATACTATTTCATCTTTATAATCATTTTTACCACCTAATTTTTCATATACATGGCAAGCTCTAGGATTACCTTTATCAGTTATTAAAAACATTTCAGAACAACCAATCTCTTTAGAATATTCCTTAATAAAAGATAATAATTTTGAACCATAACCTTTGTCTTGATAGTTAGGTAACATTCCTATTGAGTGTAAATAAAACATTGTTTTTCCATCAGGTCTTAAAAGTGTATAGCAATATGCAAATCCTATAATTTTATTATTTTCTTTAGCTATAAACCCAAATGAACTGGTATCATTAAGAAATCCTTTTAAATTATCAATATCAAAAACCATATTATCATCAATTAAAACTTCTTCCATAAACTCAGTCAAGTCCAGACTCCTGTGTAAAATGCTATACAATGTTTTTACACAGGAGTCTGGACTTGACTCACTTCCTTTATTATTTTTCATTTTTTTAAACTATTTAATACTAATGTCTTTTATAATAGCTTTTCATATATTATATAATCAATCTTTATAAGTCCTTTTATAAATTTCTTTTCTACCATTTTCGATAAATTCCTGTTTAATATTTTTAATTCCATAAACAATAGTTTCAATAGGATAATATTCTTCAACTATATCTTGATATTCTTTTGCTTTCTCAATATCTATATTTCCATACATTCTTAATATATCTTCTCCAAAATTTGTTCCTATTTCTTCTTCACTATCTTCAAGTAAGTATATAAAATCACAATATTCATCTATAATTCCAGAATCTCCAAAATCAATTATTCCAGTTAATCTATTATTGCCATCTAACAATAGATGATTACAACTAAAATCATTATGGCATAAACACTTTTTACCCTCAAAAACTGTTGTTGCATTTAGTCTTTCCATAAAACTTTCTATATAATCTTTTTCTATATCAGTTAAATCATTATAAATAGTTTCACGCAACAATATATACTCTTCTAATACATTTTGTTTATTATCAATAGTACATTCACTAATATCTGTATAATCTAAACCGTGCATTTGTCTTAAAAAACTGGCAATATCTCGTTTTAACAAATTTTGTTCTTCTTCTGACATAGTAGAATAAATTTCTGGTGTTAAAAAAGTTCCTTTAATTTCTTTATAACCTAGTATAGATAATTCATCACTAATATACGAATATTCAATATTAGGAATTTTTACATTAGTTTCTAAATTTGTATTTAAAAAATTATATATTGCTTTTTCTTTTGCATAACCTTTTTTCTTATTAGTACTAAATTTTGTTTTAAAAATGTATTCATTATTAACTAAATATGCCACACTATCATAACCACTACCGATTATTTCAATACTATCTACTTTGAAATTATCAAAGTAATGCTCAATTAAATATTTCATTGCCTTAACATTTGTGGCATTATCATCATATCTATCCAAAAAAGCTTTTAACTCTTCAACCGAACCATTAATATATTCTAATTCTTTAACTACTAATCCTTTTGTATCATCATTCATTCCAATCACTCCCTTTATATGTTTATTCCAATTCCTCTATTTGCCGACGATTCTGCGCTCCTTAATAATCCTAAAGCTGTCCATCGGTCGATTTGATAGCTGACGCTATCCGACCGCTGGCGCTTTTAGTCTAATTAAGGGCTCTCATCGACAAATAGATTTTCTCGGCATAAAACGTGCTTAATCGTTTATGTGGCTCATATAACCCCTATAAAATGCAAAATAAGGACTAATATCGTTGTTAAGATACTTGAACCTCCAATATTGATTAAATGGTTTCTAAGATTGTTCATATTGCTTGTGTGACGTATATGCGTAACCATGCTATTGAAGTTCTGGTCCATCGAGTTCAATTTCGAGTTGTGGCTCTGCTCTATCTTCTCCAATGTCGGCTTGATTGTCTCTAACATTTTCTTGTTCTCTGTCTGGAAGTTCTTCATCTGCTCGTCCATTAAGTTCTGCAGTGCGCTCATTATGCTTTTCAAATGCTCTACGGAAGTCTCGTTCTCGCTTGCTATTTCTTTTTGCGCCTTTGCGATTTGGTTTAGTATCTCGTCCGACGCTTTGTGTATCGCCGTTATCTCTTGAGTAATGCTCGATTCTAGTAACATCGGCTCGTTTCTCAACGTTCTTATCTGTGCCTCTAGGTCTTTCATTTGTTCTAACAACTTGTTTTGGTCTATCTGATTGCGTCTGTTGTTCTGTTCGTTCACTCTCTCTGTTAAGCTCATTGTTTATCGTTCCTTTCTCGTAAGCATTGCCTAAAGTTTTACCTCTAACAAATGCTTTTTTATCGGGATGTTTGAAACTGATATTCTTTCCACGTTCTTTAACTTCAATACCGTAGTTCTCTTGCATATTATCTTTAAATTCATCAAAGCTATTTGCATTTAATTTTTCCTTATCAATCGCTTGTCTAATTTCATCTTTCCAACTGATTTGACCTTTTTCAATAACTGCTCTTTCTGCTTGCGTATATCTTATTTGTGCTTGTTTCTCATTCGCTATACTTAAATTCCTTTGTCTGCACAATCCATCATTTTTTTGGCGCATTTCATAAAGTTTATTTCTATCATTCACAAACTTTTTTCCTGTATTCATATTCACACTATTTATACATATATGATTATGAATGTGGTCTTTATCTGTATGCGTATAAATCGTTACTTCATGGTCTGGCGCAACTTCTTTTGCTAATTCTTGACCTATCTCATTGGCTTCTTCCGGTGTGATGTTATCTTCTGGATCGAATGATTGAATCAAATGATAACCCTGTCGTCCGTCGTTTTTATTAAACATCATTCGTGTTGTTTTCATCTGCTCTTTAGCAAACTCATCATCAACATTCACACCCGATTGTATTTCTGCTTTCTTCTCTGCATACGTTATAAGTCTATTCATAGCTTTTGTAACGCCTATCTTAATTGTTGCCATAGTTTATTCATCTCGTTTCTTAAATCGCCTAATTCGTCCAATAACGCGTTTCCTATGTCATAATCAATTAACTCTTTTGTATTTACTGCTCTTGTAATCTGATTAATATTCGTTCCAATTGCCCTTAATTCTTTCGCAATTTCAATTGCACCTTGTCTATCAATCAATGGTGCTTTTATACGTTTTTTCTGCGCTGCATCTTTCGCAAGCATTGGAACAGATGTATTTAACGTTTCTGCCATTTGTTCAAGTCGCTCGTATTCTTCTTGCGTCACTCTGAACTTTATTTGCTTGCTTTCTCGTCTATTCTCCGTAGCCAACAATCGCACCTCTCTTCATCAAGTTTAGGGGGCGACGGCAAAAAATGTGCCGTCAAATTTGCCCCCTAAAGCTATCATGTTTTTAGTCTGGCGCTTAATATTTGCGCCACCCTAAAAAACGCCCGTATGTTGAATTATTTAATTGTCGGCACCAATTAAATAAACAACTTTACGGCCTCATCATAGCATTGATGAGAGAGATTTGGCAAGCTACGTATATGGTACCCATATACTTACTTGTTGGGATTATATCCCAAACCCTTTATGTTTTTGCTAACGCAAAAAGGGACTGAATAAATCAGTCCCAAAGTTCAAAACCCAGCAACCAAAAATATGGTTGCTATATGTTCATTTAATTTTATGATCTACTCGTTTAAACTCGTAGAATAAAATTAAATTCTCAAAGTTCAAAATCATCTTCGCTTATCCTCTGAATGTCTAAGCGAA
>NZ_FMPG01000029.1 GCF_900097965.1 Staphylococcus caeli | reverse complement strand
TCTGTTGTTTTATCTTCGTCACTTGTATTAATTAAATTGCCATCTTCGGCATCGTCTAAATTTAAAATTTTATGTTTTTGTTTAAGCAATCCACCATAACTCAACATACGTTTTCGGTATAAACCCTTTTCCAAATCATTCACGATTTCTTGATTTCTTTCATCATCATCAGTTAAAAAATCAGATGACTTAACCGAATATTTAGAGGTTTCTTTGATAGCTGCTTGAATATCTTTATCACCTTTTTGGTTTGGTTTGATCGCTTTAATATTTGCTACTGGTCGATAATTAACCTGTAATGCTTTTTGCCATAAATCGACCCATTCAACTTGCGTAATGTAGTTTTCTTTTTTTCTGAAATACGCATTTTCAACACACAATAAAACGTGCATATGTTGATTATAACTACCGTCATTTTTATTAACTGTTACTTCAGTTGAGCGTAAAAAACCCACCAAATTCTTTTTAACTTTTGTATACATCTTTAATTTATTAAAAGCCTTAGACATGTGTTTTAAACTTTGTTCTAAGTGGTCACCGTCTATTGCATTTTTAGTCGATAAAGTAAGAAATAACCAACGAGCAGTTGGCTTTTCTTTAACCACTTCTTCAATCACTTTTTGAGCTTGATAACTATTTTTCATAGCACGCCTCCAATTACAAACTGGGCATAATTTTGACTTACAAAACCATGTCTTATGTAATTTCAAATAACCTTCATCAGTTGGCTTGAATTCTAAGACGTTACCACATTGTTTTACGTTAAAAGCCTTTTTAATTTTTAAGATTTCCAGTATATCTGCATAACTTACATTATCTATCTTCTTTTCTCTCCATGGGCGTTGTTTCCCACTTTTCGTCATATCTTTTAATGTTTTATTATCTTGATTTTCGTCTATACATTTAGTAGTATTATATTGCATATAAAAAGACCTCCAGTATTGATTTAAGCGTCGTAACTTAATCATATTACTGGAGCTTTTTTATGTCAATTTTTTCTTTCACGCACAAAAATACATAAAAACACTGTCATAACAACGATAAAGCAACTTTTTATATCTTTGAGTTATTTCTATATAGTATCAAGACAAGAAGAAACTCGTTTTCAACTCGTTCCAAAACATAAAAAGACTCTCCAAATTTGGAGAGTCTTTTTATCTACTCAAAACAGTCACTATATACCTGTCCAACACTAAAGAATCCAATAGCTGCAGATAATGCTTGAGGTCCAGCCGCACTTCCAGCTGATTTTACAGCAGAAACAGCTGCATCTTTTTTAGACATTGATTTACGAGCTTCTTTATAAGCTGGAACTAATTTTTGAGCAAATGTTTTTGCCCCTCCAGCAGCTTTAAGAACATCTTTAACTTTTGCAATTTTAGCAGCAGAAAATGCATTACTAGCTATCGCCAATCCTATAGCAGACGCACATCCCACAGCCCCACGTTCTGAAGTGGTCAAATTAGAATTTTCTTTTTGTATGTAATCATTCGTTGCTTTATCCCCCTTTTCTAATACAGAATCAGGAATATTTTCCACGCTAGTCAAAAATTGTGTTAACTCTTGCTCATTTACATTTTCCAAACTTATACCATCTGGATTATTCGAACCATTTTCCTGTGCACTTTGAACCATCTCATTAGCATTATTTACTTCACTAGCTTCTACAAAGGAAGTACCCCCGAAACCTAAAAGTAAAGCAGCACTTGATAAAGTAACAATAGCTTTTCTCAAAAGAATGACCCCTTTCAAATAATAAATGTAGATGTTACCTTTTAAGCGTATCACAATAAATTATTTTTTAAAAACGGAGGTCGAAAAAATGAAAAAACCCTCTATACTAGCAGGATTAATAGTCTTAATTCTCTTAATAGGTGGAATAATACTAAATTTAGTTAGTATTCCTAATTCTGCTAATATCATATATTCAGTAATAGCAATAACAATAATTATAATATTATTCTTTATTACTCCTAAAAGTAATCGATGACATTAATGCTTTATTCCAATTGCTTTATTGACGTTGAGCCTCTGAACCCTTAACAATCCCAAAACTTGTCGAATGATCGGCTTAATAGCTCACGCTATGCCGACATTCGTCTGCAAGTTTAGTTAAGGGTTCTTCTCAACGCACAATAAATTTTCTCGGCATAAATGCGTGGTCTACCTTTGTGAAGATTTCTTAAAAATATCAATAAACCAAATAATTAAAAGATACACTAACACACCAAAGATAAGTCCATCTAAAAGTTTAAAAGATAACTTTTCAGGTGTTGGGAGCAAATAATTCATTGTACAACGAAGCATAATTGCTAATACTAATGCTTTTAAAAAGTAATTAATTTTATCCACTTATAAAATACTCCCTTTTAGCAAACTTTATCACAATAGTTATCTCTTTACATGTCTGTTTTTCGTCGCTATAATCTAGTTAAATCCCGTAAGGGCGCACTTATACGTCGGATAAATCGACGTGTGCAAAACCATAATCGACCTTCGTCGATTTTTTATTTCAAAATTAAAGAAACGGCTTGAGATATTCCGAGCAGTTATAAAAATTAATTTGTCTTGAATATTGCTACTACATTCTTGAAAAAGTGATGTAGATTTATAGCCCATAACTTTTTTGAATTACATCGACGATATAGCGTCGAAAGAAAAATAAATAGACCATATGAAAGAAAAAGCCAATCCACTTTATCTGGGTTGGCTTTTATTTTTAAATCCAAGGGCGCACTTACATACCAAAATGATATCGTACTAAAACTGAAATTTGCGTGTGATAATCCAATATACTTATTTCGTATTTTAAGGGGGTATTTAGAGCAAACTCTATATTTATATATTTTCATACCTGTATATTTATATATGCTTCTTAAAACGCAAATATGAGCAAAATAAGAGTACATCTTTCTGACATTTAACTTGTATTCAAAAGACATATTACTTAAATTGCTAAAGTCATTTTAAATACAATCACTTGTACTTTTTAAACATAAGCCAGAAAAACGATATAACTCTTTTATATATTTTTCTAATTTGATTGGAACTCCCTAAAATTTATATAACTTAAAAAGTTAAATTGTTTAGCTCATTTTTTATTCATGACCAATGGCGAATTTTTTAGACACTGACCAGTTACATGCAAATTAAAATTTTCATAGTAAAACTAGTCAACCATGCAGGTTGAACGCTATAGTTCCCGCAAAGGCAAAAAAGCATAAAAAAACGCTAGCTTTTAAGCTAACGTTTCAAATCTTTTAAATAATAATTTTGTTTTTCAAAATTCCAAATTGCAGTAATTGAATGTGCTTTTTCTTCTTCTTCTGTTGTTTTATCTTCGTCACTTGTATTAATTAAATTGCCATCTTCGGCATCGTCTAAATTTAAAATTTTATGTTTTTGTTTAAGCAATCCACCATAACTCAACATACGTTTTCGGTATAAACCCTTTTCCAAATCATTCACGATTTC
>NZ_FMPG01000026.1 GCF_900097965.1 Staphylococcus caeli | reverse complement strand
CGTTGATAAGCAAATTCAGAAACTAAATTTAAAATTTCTTTTTCAGTCCTCATTGTTTTTTCACTCCCAAAATCTAAAAACTAAATCCAATCATCTACCTTATTAATTATATCTTGAAATTCATTTATAAATAATGAAGCATGGTAACCATCACATACAGCATGATGAAGCTGTAAGGCAACTGGTATATAAATTTTATTATTCTCACTATAAAATTTACCTATCGTAATAATAGGCAATAAAAAGCTGCTATTGTTACCAATGTTTAAATTAAATGAACTAAAATCAATCCAAGGAATCATTGAAATCGGTATGGTGTTTTCAGGTATCGGTTTTTTAGGAAACATTTCTTCTTTATCTTTATATTCAAACAAGTCATTTTTATAATTATTATAAAAAGAAGTGAAGTTGTTATCAGATTCAGTCCAAATGTTAGTAAATTTTTCAGTTTGCTTATTAAAAACTGTATACAAAGGATTTAACTTATCCCAATAGCCTAATTTATTCTCACTATTAATTCCTGTTCTAAACACTTTATTTTTATTTACAACTTCCATAATTGCATAAATCAAAGAAGGATAAATTTCATATCCTTTCTTTTTTATCATATCTTTAAACAAAGTAATATCAATTTCTTTAGTAATGCTATACGTAGTTTGCTGGTTAAAATAGTGTTCAAAATATTCTTTTCTATCCCAATTTTCTAATTTGATAATATTAAAAGTCATATATAAATTCCTCCTAAATTTTAAATCTTTGTATTTAGGAGGAATAATCCTCTGATTTTTTCATACGTTATATCACCTCGTAAATATTAATTATACTGAATTAGCAATTTTTATAAAATAAAACTTATTTTACTTCCAAAACCTAAATTCACGTTGCCAAAAATCAATCTGTTTTTGCAATTGTTTTTCGTTCGCTTTTAAAGTCGATTTCATTAATTCCGTTAAATCAATTGGAGATATTTCTCTAATCATTTTTTTAAATTTAGTCTTAGTATTCTTACTTAGCTTTCCCCACATACTTTCTTCATGCAACAAAGTATAAACCATAGCTTGCTCATTAATTTTTTCTAAAGTAGTCCACTCAGGTTTCAAAATGTGTAAATCATTAAAACAATCATTCCAGTAATCAACCATACTTCTTTTTAATTCTATTTCTACACGCCATAGATGTTCAGACATAACTTCAACATCTGCGTTATCTTTACGTTCTTGTTTTTTATTATAAATTCTAATAAATCTATCACTATCACGAACGCCAAAATATTTTGTTTCTGGCTTGCCATTACGACCATAAAAAACAGTTTTCTTAACTGCTTTATCAGTCATTGCATAGTAATCGCTCAAATCATCTTCAAAATCAAAAGCTAAATCTAATCTTGTAAAACCGTCATCTTCCATGTAGTCGATAATATTTTGTTTTAACCAAAGCATTTCTTCACTTGTGAGTTTATTGGGATTAAATTCAACACGCATATTACGTCTATCCCAAGTATCTGCTTTTACCTTGTCATATTCGATATAAACTTTTTCTTGAAGTGCTTTAGCTTTAAACTTTGTTTGAAGTATATCCCAAAGTCGTATTTGTGGATCTACACTCATAAAATCAGATAACTTTTTAGCATTAGTTTTGTTCAAATTCCCAACGATTGTCATCGCATCAAAACTTAATTTGGGTTGAGATTTTCCCAAAGTTTGACCACTTAACCGGCTATTAGAGTATCCGGTTAACGAAAAATTACACTTTCTTTGTTCTAGACTTTGATTTGATAATTTCTCTTGTTCTTTTTTACTCACAAAAAATCGACTCCTTATTTTAATTTAAGAAGTCGCTCACCCGAATATATATCTTGAAGAATAAACTAATATCGTTTAATATCTAGATATACAAACTTTAAAAAACAACTTAATGTTTTTCTTTGGGTAAGTCGCTTTCACAAACTTTGGTCAGGGAGTGAGCGACTTCTTTTTTTGTTTTTTTATTTGCTTATTAATATAACACTAACAAAAGGCTTGGTCTAATCAGACTAAGTCTTTATTTTTTTATCTAACAACCTTTGTTGCTTTATTCCAATTTCCTTTTTGCTTTAAAGTTTGCGTCCTTAAAAATCCTAAAAGCTGTCAGTCGGTCGGGTTAATAGCTGACGCTATCGACCGCTGTCGCTTTAAGTCTAATTTAAGGACTCTTTAAAACAAAAAGTTTTCTCGGCATAAAAGCCTGATCATACTTTGTTTAATCATGGAATCTTGCTCTTATCCACTCATACAACCAAATAAATAGCCCTATAGCGAGTATATAAGGTAAACCATAAGCAATGTACCATAAAACTGAAATAAAGCCCTCAGAAGCCTTTATTTTGCTTGCTATGGCATTCTGTAATACATCTACATGTAAAAAGCCCATAAAATCTCTGCCAATCGTCATAATCAAAGCAAAAAGCATAAACACTAATAACATTGCACCAATACCAGTAAATAATTGCTTTTGTCTTTTTTGATAATGTTCATGTGATTCTTTAACTTCACGCAACATCGAATGAATTTCTTCTCGAACGCCATAAACATCTTTTCGAACCTCTATCTCAATATCTTTTGTATTTACTTTGTTTAAATTTTCTTGTAGCAAACGAACAAAATCATTATGGACTTTTCTACCTCTACCTTGAAAGTCCTCCGTCGTCTTTTTCAAACTCGACTTGATTGCCTGCAATTCCTTTTCTCTCAAATCCTGTTGTTCTTTCATCTCTGAAATATATTTTATTACTAGCTTGTTTTGTTTTTTCAGTTCTTGCAATTCTTCGTTTTCTAAGGTCTTCTGAATTTTCTGCGACTGCGTCCCAATTGACTTTGAACGTGTCTGCATATTCATCGTATTCTCGTTCTTCTTCTTCTCGTTCTCGTCTGAATTTCTCGATTGCAAAGCCATTTTCAATCACTCCTTTGTCATAAGAATCGCCCAACGTATTCCCACGCACTTTTTTGTCTTCTTCAATGTGTCTATACGTTACGTTGTTTTTTGTTACTCTCGTGATTTCAATACCTTTTTCTTTTAGCAAAGTATTAAATTCTTCAAAGTCTACTGCGTTATCCTTTGTTTCTTCAACTGCCATTCTTATATCGTTTTTCCATGACGATTTATCTTTATCTATCAAGTTTTGTTCTGCTAACGTATATCTTATTTCTGACGTCTTTTCTGGTACAGACAAACCACGTTCTTCGCACAACTGATCATTTGCTTTTTTTATAAAATCTCGTTGCTCTTTGTTCGACTGATACTTTTTGCCCGTTTCTAAATTCACGGAATTAATAATAATGTGATTGTGATAATGCTCTTTATCAGTATGCGTATAAACTGCAACTTGATAATCTGGTGCAATCTTTTTAGCCAATTCTAAACCTATCTCATTGCATTCTTTAGCTGTTACTTCGCCAGGCTTAAAAGATTGAATGACTGTATGTGCTTGAACACCATTCTCTTTGCCATATAACGCCCTAGTTTGCTTAAAATACGATTTGGCATAATCAACATCACAATTTAAACCACTTTTTTCTTCTGCACGTTCTTCTGCGTAATTAATAGCACGACTTGCCGACTTCGTATTGCCTAATTTAGTTGTTGCCATATCCTATGCAACTCCTTTTTAACATCATCAAATTGCAATTCTAAATCATGATATTTCTGTTCTGGTAAATGTGTAGCCTTATCTTTGTTTTGATTAAACCACTTAGCAATCTGATTCACATTACTACCCAAATGACTTAAATCTTTGGCAATCGATTGTCGCGTTTCTTTGTCTAATTTTGGCGACACTAATCGACTGCCTTGTGCCTTTTTCTTAACGAAATTAGGCACTGTCATATTCAAAGTTTCTGCCGACTGTTTCAACTTTGAATATTCCTGTTCACTCACTCTAAACGATATTTGTTTTGGCTCTTTTCTAACTGGTCTTTTGACCTTATCGTTAGAAAAATCGCTAGCCAAATTATCTTTTTGTTCGTTCACAAGTCCCACCACCTTTCTATCGAAAAATATTCCTTTTCATAAATATAGCTTATAATATAATCTATATTTTCTCAAGTAATATTGTGGTTTGGCAAGCGTCGTATATTCTAGCCACTTCGTTCTGAATATACCGGCTTGATGGGATTAATCCCATGCCCTTTATGTATTTTTGTTTGCACAAAAATAGTGGCTAATTGCTAGCCACTAAGTTCAAAACCATTAAAGCCCCAGCAACCAAAAATGGTGGTTGCTAATAAAATTAATTCTCATAATTATTACGAATAAAATTCTCAATATTTTTTTCGTAATTTGGATAGTTATAATTTCCTAAACAACTTACTTTATTTGAATAATATTTAAATAAATCACAACAAAGCTTAAAAGATTGGTATGTCTTTCTATATCCATTCATCTCAAAAGTAGCTAAAAACATATTGAATTCTTTATCAGTTAAATATTTGTTTATAAACTTATAATTCTTTCCTAAACTAAAATCAAAACCCCTATTAAAGCCAATATACCAAGAAATCATTCTTAATAATTCAGGACGTAAAATATTATTGAAATGATCTAAAGCAAATAATATTTCTCTTCTAAAAACACCCTTTGCTACATACGTTGAGACACTCCAAAACTCATTACAGCAATCATAAAATTCTCGTTCTGTTGGTTTTTTTAACCAATAATTTGAGTCATCTGGAACAATTTCTTGAATTACTAAATTATCTTTATCAACTAAAATTTTTACAAGACCATCAGAATCACTAAAATAACGATTTAAATCTTTTAAATTAATTAATGTAATATCCATTTTTATGCCATCTTTAAAATACATTATATAACTGTAACCATAATCTAAATCAGGTGGGAATAATTCCATATCTTCTGGTTTCTGTATAAACAATAATTCTCCAAATAAACTTAACCAACTTTCTTCATGTGTGAAACACTCAATATCTGATACGAAAAAAGCAAAATCATAATCTTGAAACTTATCTTTTTTTATATTTTCATTAGTTCTTGAACCCTCGAGAGCAATAATTTTTACATTGCTTCGTTGATAAGCAAATTCAGAAACTAAATTTAAAATTTCTTTTTCAGTCCTCATTGTTTTTTCACTCCCAAAATCTAAAAACTAAATCCAATCATCTACCTTATTAATTATATCTTGAAATTCATTTATAAATAATGAAGCATGGTAAC
>NZ_FMPG01000028.1 GCF_900097965.1 Staphylococcus caeli | reverse complement strand
GGGATGGACATACCTCTGGTGTACCAGTTGTCGTGCCAACGGCATCGCTGGGTAGCTATGTATGGACGGGATAAGTGCTGAAAGCATCTAAGCATGAAGCCCCCCTCAAGATGAGATTTCCCAACTTCGGTTATAAGATCTCTCAAAGATGATGAGGTTAATAGGTTCGAGGTGGAAGCATAGCGATATGTGGAGCTGACGAATACTAATCGATCGAAGACTTAATCAAATTTAAATTGTTTTGTTTGGTTTATCAGATTTTACTTACTATCTAGTTTTGAATGTATAACTTTATACATTTCATTGTCTGGTGACAATGGCAAGGAGGTCACACCTGTTCCCATGCCGAACACAGAAGTTAAGCTCCTTAGCGCCGATGGTAGTCGGACTTACGTTCCGCAAGAGTAGGACGTTGCCAGGCAATTTATATGGAGGATTAGCTCAGCTGGGAGAGCATCTGCCTTACAAGCAGAGGGTCGGCGGTTCGAACCCGTCATCCTCCACCATTTTAAGCCGGCCTAGCTCAACTGGTAGAGCAACTGACTTGTAATCAGTAGGTTGGGGGTTCAAGTCCTCTGGCCGGCACCATTTAAATGAGCCATTAGCTCAGTTGGTAGAGCATCTGACTTTTAATCAGAGGGTCAGTGGTTCGAGCCCACTATGGCTCATCATTATTTAAATATCGCGGGTGTGGCGGAATTGGCAGACGCACTAGACTTAGGATCTAGCGCCTTACGGCGTGGGGGTTCGACTCCCTTCACCCGCATATGCAGAAGTAGTTCAGCGGTAGAATACGACCTTGCCAAGGTCGGGGTCGCGGGTTCGAATCCCGTCTTCTGCTCCATTATTTTTGCCGGGGTGGCGGAACTGGCAGACGCACAGGACTTAAAATCCTGCGGTGAGAGATCACCGTACCGGTTCGATTCCGGTCCTCGGCATCATCCTATGAAAATTATGCGCCCATAGCTCAACTGGATAGAGTACTTGACTACGAATCAAGAGGTTATAGGTTCGACCCCTATTGGGCGCACTAATTTACGGGAAGTAGCTCAGCTTGGTAGAGCACTTGGTTTGGGACCAAGGGGTCGCAGGTTCGAATCCTGTCTTCCCGATTTCCTGAAATACATATATGGGGGCTTAGCTCAGATGGGAGAGCGCCTGCTTTGCACGCAGGAGGTCAGCGGTTCGATCCCGCTAGTCTCCACCATATTTGATACAAACTAAAATACAACGGCGGTGTAGCTCAGCTGGCTAGAGCGTACGGTTCATACCCGTGAGGTCGGGGGTTCGATCCCCTCCACCGCCACTAATTATTAGTTGTAAATTATATTTAGGACCTTTAGCTCAGTTGGTTAGAGCTAACGGCTCATAACCGTTCGGTCGCAGGTTCGAGTCCTGCAAGGTCCATATAATTTTGGAGGAATACCCAAGTCCGGCTGAAGGGATCGGTCTTGAAAACCGACAGGGGCTTAACGGCCCGCGGGGGTTCGAATCCCTCTTCCTCCGCCATTTTTATAATAATTGAATATAATTTATTTTTAGCTAATATTTTTGGAGGAATACCCAAGTCCGGCTGAAGGGATCGGTCTTGAAAACCGACAGGAGCTTAACGGCTCGCGGGGGTTCGAATCCCTCTTCCTCCGCCATTAATATTATTATCGCGGGATGGAGCAGTTCGGTAGCTCGTCGGGCTCATAACCCGAAGGTCGGTGGTTCAAATCCGCCTCCCGCAATTATTTTTAAAGGTCCCGTAGTGTAGCGGTTAACACGCCTGCCTGTCACGCAGGAGATCGTGGGTTCGAATCCCATCGGGACCGCCATTTTTCATTATGGTTCAGTAGCTCAGTTGGTAGAGCAATGGATTGAAGCTCCATGTGTCGGCAGTTCGACTCTGTCCTGAACCATTTTTAAGCAAGCCGGCCTAGCTCAACTGGTAGAGCAACTGACTTGTAATCAGTAGGTTGGGGGTTCAAGTCCTCTGGCCGGCACCATCTTTTGGAGGGGTAGCGAAGTGGCTAAACGCGGCGGACTGTAAATCCGCTCCTTCGGGTTCGGCAGTTCGAATCTGCCCCCCTCCACCATTTATTTGATAATCTAATAGGGGCATATTTCAACGGTAGAATAGAGGTCTCCAAAACCTTTGATGTGGGTTCGATTCCTACTGCCCCTGCCATGGCGGTTGTGGCGAAGTGGTTAACGCATCGGATTGTGGTTCCGACACTCGTGGGTTCGATTCCCATCATCCGCCCTTTATATTAATGGGCTATAGCCAAGCGGTAAGGCAATGGACTTTGACTCCATCACGCGCTGGTTCGAATCCAGCTAGCCCAGTTTTTTATTGGCGGCATAGCCAAGTGGTAAGGCAGAGGTCTGCAAAACCTTTATCACCGGTTCAAATCCGGTTGCCGCCTTCAAATTAATGCGGGAGTAGTTCAATTTTTAGAACACATTCCTTCCCGGAATGAGGTATAGGTGTAAGTCCTATCTTCCGCTCCATTTATTATATCCCTTGCGGGGGTAGTTCAACTTTTAGAACACATTCCTTCCCGGAATGAGGTGTAGGTGTAAGTCCTATCCTCCGCTCCATATTATTTTGCGGGAGTAGTTCAACTCTCAGAACACATTCCTTCCCGGAATGAGGTATAGGTGTAAGTCCTATCTTCCGCTCCATTTATTCTTCCAATAGGGAAGTTTTTTTTATGATTTTTTATTGTTTTCATAATTGTTAATTTAGTATTGGTAGTGCCTTTGTGATATCTTTAAACAGTTAATTAGAATATAATCTTTAATGAATAAGTATAGGAGTAAAAAGTTGATGATTAGAACAATGATGCATGCAAAAATTCATAGAGCTCGAGTTACAGAGTCTAATTTAAATTATGTTGGTAGTATTACGATTGATAAAGATATATTAGAAGCAGTGGATATATTAGCGAATGAAAAGGTAGCAATAGTAAATAATAACAATGGTGCTCGTTTTGAAACGTATGTTATTGAAGGTGAACGTGGTAGTGGTAAGATATGCGTGAATGGTGCTGCATCTAGGCTTGTTGAAGTAGGAGATGTCATAATTATCATGACTTATGCGCAGTTAAATGAAACTGAAATACTCAGTCATACACCCAAAGTGGCAGTAATGAATGAATACAACGAAATTACCCAAATGATTCATGAACGAGAAAATGAATTAATAAATGATTAAATGCTATTAAAATAAAATAAATGTCTTACTTAGGTTGTTCAGAGGTGAATAATCGTTTACGAACAACTTAATACTATTTTTAAAGACAGGTATTTTTCAAAATGAAATAGTGACATATTTCAATATTAGCTGAGCTTAATTTATAGTTAAGAAACCAATGAATACCGGCTTTATCACAAAAATCTATTGACGACAAAAGATGAAAGTTATATAATATATTTATGCCATTTCAAAGTCATATGAATTGATCGTTGAAATTATTAAATGATAACAATTAAGCCGGTGTGGCGGAATTGGCAGACGCGCGGGACTCAAAATCCCGTTCCTTCTTGGAGTGTCGGTTCGATCCCGACCACCGGTACTATAATAACATCATAAGACATCAACAGAGTTTAGAAATCCTGTCGTATCGGGGTTTCTTTTTTTGGCTGTACACTTTTAACGGTTGGTGAGTAAAATCATCAATCGTTTTTTTTATGTTTGAATACAAAAAAAGCACAAATATCTCTATAATTATAAGCGACGAAACCATAATTAAGGAGAGATATCTGTGCCGTATACTTATAATAAAAC
>NZ_FMPG01000030.1 GCF_900097965.1 Staphylococcus caeli | reverse complement strand
GTTTTTCTGGCTTATGTTTAAAAAGTACAAGTGATTGTATTTAAAATGACTTTAGCAACTTAGGTAATATGTCTTTTGAATACAAGTTAAATGTCAGAAAGATGTACCCTTATTTTGCTCATATTTGCGTTTTAAGAAGCATATATAAATATATAGGTATAAAAATATATAAATATAGAGTTTGCTCTAAATACCCCCTTAAAATGCAAAATAAGGCTATTGGATTATCACACGCAAATTTTGGTTTTAGCAAGATACTATTTTGGTATGTAAGTGCGCCCTCGGACAATTAAAAATAAAAATCTTAATTTAAACTAAAGTTTAACTAAGATAGTCACGAATTTTATTATGTTCAAAAATCTGTATTATTTCAGATGTCTAGAACCAAGGTATTGAATATGTTGTGAATGAAAGTAAGAGGTAATCATTGCATGATTATATTTTTATTCATGGGATAGTTACATACATAATTTAACCACGCATTTATGCCGAGAAAATTTATTGATGTTGAGAAGAACCCTTAACTAAACTTGTAGACGAATGTCGGCATAGCGTGAGCTATTAAGCCGACCATTCGACAAGTTTTGGGATTGTTAAGGGTTCCGAGGCTCAACGTCAATAAAGCAATTGGAATAAAGCAATTAGTGTGATGATCCGAATGTGTTTAGTAAAACAACACCAACTATAATTAAAACAATTGAGATAATACTTATTAAGTTTATTTGTTCTTTGAAAATAAGGACTGAAACGATTGTAGTTAAGACTAAGCCTAAACCTGCCCAACTTGCGTAAGTGATATTTAAAGGTAAATGTTGCATAGTTTTACTTAAAAAATAAAAACAAACGATAAATGAAATTAATGTTGCTAGTGTTGGGTATAATTTTGAAAATCCTTCTGATGATTTTAAGAATGCACTACCTATTACTTCTCCGACTATTGCTAGTATTAAATATAAATAAGGCATGAAATTAACTCCTTTTATTAATTAGTGATTGTATTATATCCGTATGATTTAGTAATAAATAGCCTTGTATTTTTTTATTGATTTGCGAGGTACTGATTTTTGTGACTTCAAAAATTTTGAGGGGGTTTAGAAACGAGTTGAAAACGAGTTTCTTCTTGTCTTGATAATAAGGGTAACTATTGCCGGTGAGGCTAGTTGCCCTTAAGTTACTGATATGCCTGGTTTTAACCACAAAAAAAGTTGCTTTTTCGTACCTATTAATGTATCGTTTTAAATGACTAGTAAAAAACATACATAGAAAGGGGAAAAAGCAACTTTTTTTATTGTCATAGTTTGTGAAAACTAAGTTGTTTTTATGTGTTATAACATGGAAAAGTATACTGAGAAAAAACAAAGAAATCAAGTATTTCAGAAATTTATTAAACGTCATATTGGAGAGAATCAAATGGATTTAGTTGAAGATTGTAATACATTTCTGTCTTTTGTAGCTGATAAAACTTTAGAAAAACAGAAATTATATAAAGCTAATTCTTGTAAAAATCGATTTTGTCCTGTCTGTGCTTGGAGAAAAGCTAGAAAAGATGCATTGGGGTTATCTCTGATGATGCAATATATTAAGCAGCAAGAAAATAAGGAGTTTATCTTTTTAACTTTGACTACACCTAATGTAATGAGTTATGAATTAGAAAATGAAATAAAACGTTACAATAATTCTTTTAGAAAACTTATAAAAAGAAAAAAAGTAGGTAGCGTTATAAAGGGATATGTCCGTAAGTTAGAGATTACATATAATAAAAAAAGAGATGACTATAATCCTCATTTTCATGTATTAATTGCAGTAAATAAATCATATTTCACAGATAAAAGATATTATATTAGCCAACAAGAATGGTTAGATTTATGGCGTGATGTAACAGGTATTTCAGAAATCACACAATTTCAAGTTCAAAAAATAAGACAAAATAACAATAAAGAGTTATACGAAATAGCTAAGTATTCTGGTAAAGATAGTGATTATTTAATAAATCAAAAAGTATTTGATGCATTCTATAAATCACTTAAAGGTAAACAGGTATTAGTTTATTCAGGATTATTTAAAGAGGCTAAAAAGAAATTAAAAAATGGGGATTTAGATTACTTAAAAGAAATTGATCCAACCGAATATATCTATCAAATTTTTTATATTTGGAAACAAAAAGAGTATTTAGCTAGTGAACTTTATGACTTAACAGAACAAGAAAAAAGAGAAATTAATCACAAAGTGATAGACGAAATCGAGGAAGAATAATAACAAAATATAAGTGCTAACAGCTGACCTCCCGATAACACTATGTAGTTATTGGGAGGTCAGCTGTTGAATTATGCACGAGTATTTTAAAAGTTATTGTGATGACGACGATAAACGAGTATCAAAAGTATAATGTTAAAATGCTTTATTATACTAATGTTATATAAATATTATACTTTCGTTATACAAATTTTAACCCTGTTAGGAACTATAAAAAATTATGAAAATTTTAATTTGCATGTAACTGGGCAGTGTCTAAAAAATTCGCCACTGGTCATGAACAAAAAATGAACTAAACAATTTAACTTTTTAAGTTATATAAATTTTAGGGAGTTCCAATCAAATTAGAAAAATATATAAAAGAGCTATATTGTTTTTCTGGCTTATGTTTAAAAAGTACAAGTGATTGTATTTAAAATGACTTTAGCAACTTAGGTAATATGTCTTTTGAATACAAGTTAAATGTCAGAAAGATGTACCCTTATTTTGCTCATATTTGCGTTTTAAGAA
>NZ_FMPG01000032.1 GCF_900097965.1 Staphylococcus caeli | reverse complement strand
ACTAACTCATAACCGAGAGGTAAAAAAAGAACGAAGTCGAGATCAGGGAATGAGTTTATAAAATAAAAAAAGCACCTGAAAAGGTGTCTTTTTTTGATGGTTTTGAACTTGTTCTTTCTTATCTTGATACATATAGAAATAACGTCATTTTTATTTTAGTTGCTGAAAGGTGCGTTGAAGTGTTGGTATGTATGTGTTTTAAAGTATTGAAAACCCTTAAAATTGGTTGCACAGAAAAACCCCATCTGTTAAAGTTATAAGTGACCAAACAAATAACTAAATAGATGGGGGTTTCTTTTAATATTATGTGTCCTAATAGTAGCATTTATTCAGATGAAAAATCAAGGGTTTTAGTGGACAAGACAAAAAGTGGAAAAGTGAGACCATGGAGAGAAAAGAAAATCGCTAATGTTGATTACTTTGAACTTCTGCATATTCTTGAATTTAAAAAGGCTGAAAGAGTAAAAGATTGTGCTGAAATATTAGAGTATAAACAAAATCGTGAAACAGGCGAAAGAAAGTTGTATCGAGTGTGGTTTTGTAAATCCAGGCTTTGTCCAATGTGCAACTGGAGGAGAGCAATGAAACATGGCATTCAGTCACAAAAGGTTGTTGCAGAAGTTATTAAACAAAAGCCAACAGTTCGTTGGTTGTTTCTCACATTAACAGTTAAAAATGTTTATGATGGCGAAGAATTAAATAAGAGTTTGTCAGATATGGCTCAAGGATTTCGCCGAATGATGCAATATAAAAAAATTAATAAAAATCTTGTTGGTTTTATGCGTGCAACGGAAGTGACAATAAATAATAAAGATAATTCTTATAATCAGCACATGCATGTATTGGTATGTGTGGAACCAACTTATTTTAAGAATACAGAAAACTACGTGAATCAAAAACAATGGATTCAATTTTGGAAAAAGGCAATGAAATTAGACTATGATCCAAATGTAAAAGTTCAAATGATTCGACCGAAAAATAAATATAAATCGGATATACAATCGGCAATTGACGAAACTGCAAAATATCCTGTAAAGGATACGGATTTTATGACCGATGATGAAGAAAAGAATTTGAAACGTTTGTCTGATTTGGAGGAAGGTT
>NZ_FMPG01000033.1 GCF_900097965.1 Staphylococcus caeli | reverse complement strand
TCTTTCGCTTTCATTGCTGTGTTTAATGCATCTGTTGCTGTCTTCACTTCTTCAGCTGTCGCATTGCCATTTTCGCTTACTTCTTTTGCTGTTGCTAATGCATCGATTACAGCTTTATCTTCCGCATCCGTTTCATCTAAATCTAAGCCTTCGGCTTCTTTGATTGCTGTGTCTAACTCAGCTTTATCCGCTCGATCGCTTAATTGATCCAACGCATCTTGAATTGCTGTTGTTGCTTCATCTATTTCTGCTTGCGTGTGATCTTCTGGATTATCAATGATGTTTTGTGCTGCTGTTAATGCATCTTTCAATGGTGCGTAACTATTTGGTGTATAACCATCTTCATCAATCGCATTTCCTTGCGCTTGTGCTGCTTTCAAGGCATCTAATGATGCAGTTTTCTTATCTGATGCATCTTGTGTGTCTTTTGCTTTCATTGCTGCGTTTAATGCATCTGTTGCTGTCTTCACTTCTTCGGCTGTTGCGTTATCATCTTTGCTCACTTCTTGTGCTCTTGCTAATGCATCCGCTACAGCTTTATCTTCCGTATCATTGTTATCTAAGTCTAAGCCTTCGGCTTCTGAAATCGCTGCGTCTAACTCAGCTTTATCTGCTTTATCGCTTAATTGATCCAACGCATCTTGAATTGCTGTTGTTGCTTCATCTATTTCTGCTTGCGTATGATTGTCTGGATTATCGATGATATTTTGAGCTGCTGTTAACGCATCTTTCAATGGCGCGTAACTATTTGGTGTATATTCTCCTTCATTGATTGCGTTGCCTTGTGCTTGTGCTGCTTTCAAGGCATCTAATGATGCAGCTTTCTTATCTGATGCATCTTGTGTGTCTTTCGCTTTCATTGCTGTGTTTAATGCATCTGTTGCTGTCTTCACTTCTTCAGCTGTCGCATTGCCATTTTCGCTTACTTCTTTTGCTGTTGCTAATGCATCGATTACAG
>NZ_FMPG01000036.1 GCF_900097965.1 Staphylococcus caeli | reverse complement strand
GTAACTTCAACAGATAAAGATGGAAATGTGTCGGATGAAGCAACAACAACAGTTACAGATACGACAGCACCAGAAGCACCAACGGTGAATGACGTAACAAGTGACGATACAACAATCAGTGGAACAGCAGAACCAGGTTCAACAGTAACAGTAACGTTCCCAGATGGAACAACAGCAACAGGAACAGCAGATGATGAAGGAAACTACACAATAGATATTCCAACAAATGTTGACTTAAAAGGCGATGAAAATATCGTTGTAACTTCAACAGATAAAGATGGAAATGTGTCGGATGAAGCAACAACAACAGTTACAGATACGACAGCACCAGAAGCACCAACGGTGAATGACGTAACAAGTGACGATACACAAATTTCAGGAACAGCAGAACCAGGTTCAACAGTAACAGTGACGTTCCCAGATGGAACAACAGCAACAGGAACAGCAGATGATGAAGGAAACTACACAATAGATATTCCAACGAATGTTGATCTTAAAGGTGGGGAAACGTTAAACGTAACTTCAACAGATAAAGATGGAAACGTGTCGGATGAAGCAACAACAACAGTTACAGATACGACAGCACCAGAAGCACCAACGGTGAATGACGTAACAAGTGACGATACAACAATCAG
>NZ_FMPG01000038.1 GCF_900097965.1 Staphylococcus caeli | reverse complement strand
TTCAGGTCTGTTTGTCTTTCGTTTGCTATTCATAACTGACACACGACAACGATTAATTTCTCTATTAATTGCTTGTACGATATGAAAGCGGTCAATAATAATTTTAGCGTTTGGGAATAATTTTTTAATTAATTTTATATACGGTTTATACATATCAATGGATATGGTTTTAACACGTGCCCGTGTTTTAAGAGGAAATCGACTAAAATATTTTTCAAGTTCACCTTTTCGTCGATCTGGTAAAATATCTAATATTTCGTGTGTACTTCCGTCACAATATATAAAACTCATAGCTCCTTCAACATCTTTAGTTGATTTAAACTCATCAAAAGACAAATGATTTGGCAGTGTATCTGATATTTTTGGTTTAACTTGTTGGGCAATAATTTTCATTTGACGATGAACAGTTGAAGGTGAAATAAATAAATCATGCGCGATTGCTTTCTCAGAGCGTG